>JAIUOO010000019.1 GCA_020161695.1 Pseudomonadota bacterium
ACGCAACGTGAATAGCACCGCGTCTGACCACGCCGCTCAACCCGCCCGACAGGGCCAAACCAACCGCTGGAACGAACTCAAGACTGGATAGAAACTGGGGGCAACGTCAGCACGAACTGTTGTGGGGAGTGCAAGTGATATGCCCCGATCGTTAGAAATCCTTCTCGTGCCTGGTGTCCTAGTCGCTGCAGCGGTGCACGCTCCAATTGGTGCACCTGCCGGGCTGCCCGTGCCACTTGGCTTCCTAAGCTTTGGCGAAAGTGTGCTTCGACGGGCGGAAGCCTTCATTGCTGAGCGTCTTGGGGCATTTCGGATGGAAGATGCCCTTTACGACGATCTTCATGCTGCCTTAGCCCGATCCACTTCTGCCGGCGACGATGCGACGGGAGTTCCTGCGAGCCTCGGCGAGACTGAAACTGATTGAAGATCGAAGGCACTCAGGGCGGCTTACCTGATGGATCATCCACCGCCTTGCGACGGGCAAGCATGCGCCACTCCAGCCCGGGAAAGTCGATCCTATCCATTGTCTCCGCGAGAAGGTCCGGTTGGGCGCCCTGGCCGTATTGGTTCTCGACGCCCCCGCCTCTTGCCCATCCGCCTAAGCTGCGCATCACATCGTTGGGCGCTTTTGCCCGTGTCAATGCATCCCGAAATCCATGACGGAACGAATGAAAGGAGGTCCCCTCTCTATCGAGCTTGAGCTTCTTCTTCTGCCAATAGGCGAACCGCTTCTGGAACAGGTCGGCGCACCGCTTTTGGTTTTCGCCTGGCAGGTCTTGAAACACGCGCTGCCAGCCCTGCTCCCGCACCGTTGCAACCCGTTGCAAAAATCCGAGTTCCAGAAGCACAGGGTGGACGGGTACAATGCGTTCCGATCCGTCAGTCTTTAGACTGCGTTCTGCCGTGCGCCATAGGCGGAGCATCGGCCTGCCGGCAATCTCCTGAACCTCTTGCGCTTGCAGCCAAACAATCTCGCCAAGCCGGAGCCCCATGAATAGGCCGATGAGCGGCACCCAGAAACGGCCGGATGCTCGGGCTTCGGCCCATTCGGGCAGGCTCCTTAGCATCACATTCAGTTCGTCCACGTTGAACGGTCGGCGCTTCCTCTCGGTTCTGGTCTTAGAAGGCGCGAGGCGCGTTCCAGGGTTGGCATTGATCAGCCCCTTTGTGATCGCCCAGTTGAAGAACGAGGCCATGTGCTGGACCGCGACGCGCACGTTACCGACCGACATCAACAAATCTTTGCGCTGGGATGCAAGGGCAGCGATCTCTCGCATCGTCTTCAGCTTGGCATAGGGCTTGAGCTTCGAGACATTCGGCGGAATGGACGCAATAAGCTCCTGAGCCGCCGCGCAATCGGCCCGCGAGACCTCCACAAGCGGTCGGGCATCGCCCGCAATCTCCCGGAGCGCCCGAAACGGCAGGCGGTACTTCTTCTCTGCGCTATCAGTTAGGTGCTTTCTGGTAGGATCGGCCTCGAACCGGCGGATGGCCTGGATCAGGGTTGGAGCCCGATCCAGTGTGACGGGAACCTCATGGGAAGCGGCTGTAATTCCCGTGAACAGCGGATCGTGTACTGCCTCCCCGTGCCCGCCGTTGAAGCGGTCCAGTTGCCGTTGGTAGTGCTCGATATAGACGCGACGCATCAGCTCGATTGCCCGAGCGAGTTGCGGCGACATCGGTCCTGGCTGGGGCAACTCCCTTCCGAGGACCAACTTCACAGGCGGCAAGGGCGCTGCAACCCCCAACCTCTTGATAGCTCCTATTGTCTCGGAAAGGAGCGATAGCGTGTCCGGTTGGCTGGGATGACGGAGCAACGCGATGAGCTGTCGAAGCTCATCAGCATAGGACGTATCCTCTGCATCGTCGGATGCGGGCACCATGGACAGCGCGGCCCGCTCCTTCTCCCACAGGATGCGTACAGCCCACTGTCTAAGTTCAGCCTCCGAGGCGGCCCCTGAATCGTCGACCGCGGCGAGTTCGCCTCGGCCAGCACGTCGAGCGTCTGCGAACATTGCATCGGCTCGAACTGCTGCCACTCTCGCAGCCCGAACCTTGCCGGCGTATTCGCCTGGACCGAGCGGCAGCCACAGTTCGTTCTTTCCCAGCACTGGCTGGATATCGACCGGCACCCGCCGCCTGTACCAGTACGTGCCACCTTGCCGAACGAGACCAGGAACCCGCGGCATATGCTCTTGGTCTTTCGTCATGCGGAGTGGCGACGTGGAGTAATCATAGCAGAAATTATCTATTGTTTCCAATATTTTGTAGAGATTTCAACGCCATCGCGAGTGTGTGGTGGGCCCGGCAGGACTCGAACCTGCAACCAAGCGGTTATGAGCCGCCGGCTCTAACCATTGAGCTACAGGCCCACCGTGCCGGCGCTCGTGTCGCACGGCCTGCCCCGAAATGGCTGCAAATCCGCCGTCGCGCAGGCAGGATGCGGTGATGGCATCCGCAACCCGGCGCCGTCAATCCTCGGCGCCTCCAGAAACCGCAAGAGACCAGCATGACCAAGGCCCGCCCGAACCCGCTTCCTTCCAAGCGCCAGGCCCTCCACGCCATGGCACTGTCGCTCGCCGGCCTCGCCGCGCTGGCGAGCCCCGTGCTCGCGCAGGCCGTGCAGCCGCCGGTGCAGCGTTCGATCACACTGCAGGGCGAGGGGCAGGCGAGCGCCGCGCCGGACCTCGCCGTCATCTCCGGCGGTACGCAGGTGCAGGCGCGCACCGCGCGCGAGGCGATGGACGGCAATTCGCGCACCATGCGGCAGGTGCAGCAGGCGTTGAAGGAGGCGGGCATCGCCGAACGCGACGTGACCACCTCCGCGCTCAGTCTCCGACCGGACATCGAATATCAGCAGAACACCCGCCGTCCGCGCGTCGTCGGCTATACCGCCGGCCATCAGCTGCAGGTGCGCGTGCGCGACCTCGGCAAGCTCGGCGACGTGCTCGACCGCATGGTCGCCGCCGGGGCCAATCAGGTCGATGGCCTGCAGCTGACCGTCGACGACTGGTCGAAGAAGGTTGACGAGGCCCGCACCGCCGCCATCGAGGATGCCCGGCGCAAGGCGGAGATTCTCGCGCGCGCGGCTGGCGCGCGGCTCGGCAAGGTGCTGACCATCGAGGAACAGGGCGGCGCGCCGCCGGTCCCTGTAATGCGCCGCGCGGCGCCCATGGCGGCTGCCGCCGAGCCCGTGCCGGTCGCGACCGGCGACCAGACCTTCCGCATCGGTGTCAACGTGACCTGGGAACTGGTGGACTGACAGGCCGTCCGGCGACGCGGTGCGGCTGGGTCACGCTCCATCGCATTTTCGTCACGCGAAACGGTTCCCGCCTCGCTTGAAAATGCCCTACTCCGCCGCGTCGCTGCGGTCGCCGAACTGGATCGAGACGTAGTGGGCATAGAGCCCGTTGCGGGCGATCAGTTCGGCATGGGTGCCGGTCTCGACGACCCGGCCACCCTCGATCACCAGGATGCGGTCGGCGTTCATCACGGTCGACAGCCGATGCGCGATGACCAGCGAGGTGCGGCCGGTCATCAGTTCGTCCAGCGCCCGCTGCACCTCGAATTCGCTCTCCGAATCCAGCGCCGAGGTCGCCTCGTCCAGCAGCATGATCGGCGCGTTCTTCAGGATGGCACGGGCGATGGCGACGCGCTGGCGCTGACCGCCCGAGAGCCCCTGCCCGTGCTCGCCGATCGCCGTCTCGTAGCCGTCCGGCAGGCCGGTGATGAAGTCGTGGGCATGGGCGGCGCGCGCCGCCGCGACGATATCCTCTTCCGACGCCCCCGGCCGGCCAACCACGATGTTCTCGCGCACCGTGCCCTGGAACAGGAAGACGTCCTGGCTGACGAAGGCCATGGCGCCCCGCAACGAGGCAACGGTGACGTCGCGCACGTCCTGCCCGTCCACCTTCACCGCACCCTGCGACACGTCGAAGAAGCGCTGCACCAGCGAGATGATGGTGGACTTGCCGCCGCCCGAGGGGCCGACCAGCGCGGTGGTCTTGCCGCCGGCCGCAATGAAGGAGAGATCGCGCAGAACCGGCTCGTCGCCGCGATAGCCGAAGGTCACGTTCTCGAACGCGACCGTGCCGGCCTCGACGGCGAGCGGCTTCGCGTCGGGCTTTTCCTTCAGCGTCGGCTCGGTGTCGAGCAGCTCGTACATGAGCCGGACGCCGACGAGCCCCTTCTCCACCTCGACGCCGAGGCGGGCGAGCCGCTTGGCCGGATCGTAGGCGAGCAGCAGGGCCGTGACGAAGGCGAAGAAGGCGCCAGCGTCGACGCCCTGATGGATGACGCGCCAGGCGCCGTAGACGATGGCAGCCGAGATGGCGAGGCCGCCCAGCGTCTCCATGAGCGGGGCGGTGCGTGCGCCGAGCGTCGCGATCTTGTCGGCGCGCTGGCGCACGGCGTCGATCGTCTCGTCCATGCGCGCCTGCATGCGCTCTTCCATGCCGAAGGACTTGACGATGCGGACGCCCTGCACCGTCTCCTGCACCACCGCCACCATCGAGGACAGCGACAGGAACTCGCTCTGGGCGAGGCGGCGAACACGGCGGCGCAGACGGTTCACGCCGTAGACAGCGACCGGCATCACCGCGCCCGAGACGATGAACATCAGGGGGTCGGAGATCAGCATCACCGCGATCAGGCCGGCGACCGTGAGGAGATCGCGCCCGACCGTCGTGACGATGTTCTGGAGCACGTCGCGTGCCGCCTGCGCATTGTGGGTCACGCGGGTGACGAGATCGGCTGAGGCGTGCTGCTGGTAGAAGTCGACGCCCTGCCCCAGCAGATGGCGGAAGATGCGCTGCTGCTGGGCGGCGACGATGGCGTTGCCGATGCGCGCGAGGATGACGTTGGACAGATAGGCCGCGACGCCCTTGATCACGAACACCGAGAAGACCGTGATGCCGAACCAGACGGCAAGTCCGAAATCGCGGTTCTGGAACACGCCATTGATCAGGTCGCGCATGATCCAGGCGGACATCGCCGTGCAGCCGGCGACGATCGCCATGCAGATGAAGGCGACGACGTAGCGGCTGGCATAGGTGCGCAGGCTTTCGGAGACGAGGCGCTTCAGCGTCTCGCCCTTCTGCACGTCGACCTTGAGGATGCGGCTGAGGAGCCTCATTGCGGGGCGGCTCTCGAATGGGATTGCTGCGAGCGCGAATATCAGGTTTGCCGCGCAATACCAAGGTCGGGCCAGCGTCGCCAAGGCCAGTAGAGGCGGTACCCCGATGCCGTATAGCGCGATCGTGAAAGGGGATCGGCCCTCCGAGGGTGACGTGCCACGGCATGATGCCGAACCTTGCCGGCCAGCCAGCGACCTGCGACAAGCCGTTCCATGGCTCCTGTCGATATGACCGCCTCCGTCGAAACGCTCTTCGCCACCAAGCTCTACCGGGCCGGGCTCGGCGCGCCCCCGGCCTTCCTCGACGAGGTCGAACAGGCCTGCCGCTCGCTCGCCGTCGACGACGCGGCCGGCATTCGCTGGTGCGCGAAGAACGGCTATCCCGGCTATACCAGCTACGCCTCGCTGAACGACCTGCCCTGGCGGTTCCCGACCTTCAAGACTCTGGCGCGCCATCTCGACCGCCATGTCGCGGCCTTTGCAAAGGAACTCGCCCTCGACCTCGGCGGGCGCAAGCTGGTCCTCGATTCGCTCTGGGTGAACGTGCTGCCCGAAGGCGGCTCGCACGCCTCCCACATCCATCCGCACAGCGTCATATCCGGCACCTTCTACGTCGCCATGCCCAGGGGCGCCTCGGCCCTGAAGCTGGAAGACCCGCGCCTCGCCATGATGATGGCGCATCCGCCACGCCGCAAAGCCGCGCCGCGCGACCTGCAGGCCTTCGTCTCGGTCGGCCCCGAACCCGGCACGGTGCTGCTCTGGGAGAGCTTCGTGCGGCACGAGGTGCCGATGAACCAGAGCTCCGATGAGCGGATCAGCGTCAGCTTCAACTACCGCTGGGACTAGTTGGCGCGATTCGCCTGAGCGCCCGGCCGAGCGCCGACAGCGGACGCCTGCTCTGGATCACCGGTTGCACCGGCTCCCGGCAAGATCAGCGGCACGTTCGCCAGGGCAGTGCCGCGTTCAGTCCGCTTCCGGCGGCACGGGGCGAGGCCGGCCGTCCTCGTCGATGGCGACGAAAGCGAAGGTCGCCTCGGTCACCTTCTCCCGATTCACGGTGCGGAATCGCTGCGCCCAGGCCTCGACATGAATCTTCATGGAGGTGCGGCCGACATGGAAGACCTCCGTATAGACCTCCAGCACGTCGCCGACTCGCACGGGCCGGATGAAGGTCATCGCCTCGACCGCGATGGTAACCACGCGGCCCTGCGCCCGCTCGACCCCGGCAATGCCGCCGGCCTGGTCCATGCGCGCCATCACCCAGCCGCCGAAAATGTCGCCGTTGGCGTTGGTATCCGCCGGCATGGCGCTGATGCGCACCGTCAGGAGGCCGCGGGGCACGGCGTCGGTCGGCCTGATTGTCGTGGGCATGAGAATTTCCGGCGGCGGGTTGCCGGCCAAGTCATGCAGCAATCCCGTCGAGACGCAACATCGCCAACCGGGGCACGGGCCGGGACGCCCTTCATCCACATATCGGCGCCGGAAAGCCGCTTCAATGCTGGCTCTCCCGGACTTCGGGCGGTGCGGCGGACAGCCACCGGTCATCTCGTCCTTGCAATCCGTGGCCGAAGCGAGTATCTAGCATCGACGTTTCGGCCGTTCTTTATTGGCCCGGCGCCCGTTGTCCGGGCGTTCAGCTGACGAAAAATCTTCGAAAACGTGAGCCCGAACTACTCGTGCATGACGCGAGTGATTTGTCTTTGCTCGCTTGCGCGAAAGGAAATACCATGCAGACCGGAACCGTGAAGTGGTTCAATTCCCAGAAGGGCTTCGGCTTCATCCAGCCGGATGGTGGCGGAACCGACGTGTTCGTTCACATCAGCGCCGTTGAGCGCGCCGGCCTCTACGGCCTCAACGAGGGCCAGAAGGTTTCCTTCGAGGTCGTCGCCGACCGTCGTTCGGGCAAGTCCGCTGCGGACAACCTGAAGGCCGTCGACTGATCCAGCCGATCTGTTCCACGCTGCCGACCGCGGATGAACCGGCGGCGGGCGTGGAATTCGGTTTTTCTGCACAGAAGGGAAGTGTCGGCCCGGCCAACCTTCCCTTCCCGTCCAACCAATTGCGAGGAGACGACATGCAGGTTCTCGTCCGCGACAACAATGTCGATCAGGCGCTCCGCGTCCTGAAGAAGAAGATGCAGCGCGAAGGCATCTTCCGCGAGATGAAGCAGCGCAAGTCTTTCGAGAAGCCTTCCGAGCGCAAGAACCGCGAGAAGGCGGAGGCGATTCGCCGCGCCCGCAAGGCGGCGCGCAAGCAGGCCCAGCGCGACGGGCTGCTGCCCGCTCCCAAGCCGAAGGCCCGTCCGGAGCGCCGTCCGCGTCCGGGTGCCCCCGCTGGTGCGCCCTCCGCGGCAGGCGCCGGCGAGGCCACGACGCAGCGCTGACATCGCCGATTTTCGATCGGCAGACGAACGCAAAGGGCTCCGTTTCGGAGCCCTTTTTCGTTGCTGGCACCCGCCGGGTGCCCGAGCGTCGTCACGCTTCGACGACAAGAGAAAGCCGCCAGAGGCGGGAACTCAACGCGTCAGCACGCCGATGACATCGCGGCGCGTCAGGGCGATCTCGCGCGTCTCGCAGAGATTCTGCCCCGCCATGGTCGCCGCCTCCGGGCCACGCACGGAAAAGACGCTCTTCAGATCGAAGAGGCAGGACGGCGCTGCCGGCGCGCGGCCGGTATAGTGCATCTCCTCGCCCATCACCCAGGCGCCGAGCACGTCGCCCTGCTCGGGCCCGTCAGCCGGCGAGACGTGGAGCGCCACGACCGGCGCGCCGGTGCGGTTCACCGCCCGGAACAGCGTCACGCCCGCGCGCGCCTCGGGCAGCGGCGTGTCCGCATCGGAGTCGCTGAGGGCGATGTCCGGGTTCTCGCACAGGTCGAGATCGAATCGCGTGATCTCGCGGCCGCTGGCGAAGGTGGCGCGCAGGTCGAAGCGGCACTGGCCGGTCGCGCCCAGTCGCAGCAGCCCGCGCGCGCCGGGCGCCAGCGAGCCGCTGCCCAGCCGGTCGCCGCCCCAGGAGGTCGCATCGACCGGCGTCACCTGCAGCACCCAGAGCGGCTTCGAACCGTGATTGGCGATCATGGCCATGCCGGTGCGTACGGGCTGGGTCAGCCTGACCGCCGACGTGTCGAGGCGCGCAGGCGGGCGCGGAAATGCTCCCGCGGCCGACCAGAACCCGAAGGCGATCAGGAGGGCGGCGGCGAAACGGGAGGGCATGAGCGATCCGCAGGATGAGGGCTGGCAGCCTTCTCCTCGCAAGCGCGGGTGTCGACGCCATGTCAGATGGCGCCGCCCTTTGTTTCCGCGCGCTTCAGCGGAAGATGCGATCGCCCTGTTCGTCGACGATCTGCCGACCCTTGGCGAGCGAGAACTGCACCGCATCCTCCATCGAGGCATGCCGGTCGGCGCGGATGAAGCGGTGCTCCTTCATCTCCCCGTCGATCTCCTTGGTCACAGTCCCGGCGGTCTGGAACTGGCCTTCGTTGCGAAACGGCGCGGCGGTGATCGTGAAGCCCTTGTGCGCGATGGAGGCGGCCGGTGCCGGCTCCGTCTCGGCGGCCGGCTTGCCCCAGCCAAACAGGGATTTCAGGAACGACATGGCGGCACCGCTGATCAGGTTTGAGGCCGGGAACCTAGCGCGTCCGGCCGGTGCCGGAAATCCCTCGCCCCAGGTTTCATCCGGGCGCACGCATGAGCCGCTTCTGGAGCGTCCGCAGCTCCTGAACTTCCTCGAAGGCGACGGCGAAGCCTTCGGCGAAATGGCGGCGCACCCGGCCGATAACCGAACCGACGGCCACAGCCATCCCGATCGGCGGCATGACGTCGGCGGATACCGCCGCGCCGGAAATCGACAGGTCCATGACGAGGCAGGTATAGGTTTCGCCGTTCGCCAGGGTCAGAATCGAGAAGGGCCGGCGCGGCACGATCCGCTGGTGGCCGCGGACATCGGGCGTGTCGTGGTTGCGATGGTCCTCGATCCAGGCGAGCTTCGCTGCGATCTTGTCGCGCAGGATGTCGTTGCCTTCGATGCTCATCACGAAGCCGCGCTCGAACGTGCGGATGATCTTGCCGTCGATCGTGCCGAACTCGCCGAAATAGGCGATGACGCGCTCGCCCACCGGCCCGAGCACCGGCGCGAGCAGGAGAAGCGCGCGCGTCGACATGTCGGCGGCGCGGCAGGCATATTCGCGCCGGTTGCCCTGGCTGTCGCGGCGCGACGCCAGCATGTAGCGGCCACCCATGTTCAGGATGACGCGCATCGTATCGCGGCGGTCGATGACCACCGCATCGGCCTGACGTTCGAGAGAAGCGATTGCGGACAGCATGGGGGGAGATGCCGAGTGACAATTTAACGGGATTGCCGGCATTCAGATCTAATTCGCAGCTCTTTTATCGGAACTAACGGCATTACTAAATTTTTAACTGTTCAGTTCATGGCGGTTCATAGGTCGTTCATCCCGTCCGGCCCAGATTACCGTCGAAGAGGAACCGGAAGCGGAACCTCTTGCTGGCGGCGTCGTTCCCGATCCGGTCGGAGCGTCGCGCGCGACAGGAGTTCGATGATGAGTTGGAGACCGCCGAAAGGCTTGATTCTCGCGGGGGCGCTGGTGGCCGGGCTGCTCGCGCCGGCCGCTGCCATGGCGCAGAGCGCCTACACGACCGATGACGTCAACATGCGCTCCGGCCCCGGCACGCAATATCCGCGTGTCGCCACGCTGGCCGAGGGCACTGGCGTCGATGTCGAGGATTGCGACGGCGCCTGGTGCCGCGTGGTCTATCGCGGCCTCGAGGGCTACGTCTCGCAGTCCTACCTCGATGGCGTTTCGGGGCGCCCGGCGGTCGTCGTGCCGCCGCCGGTCTATGTCGAGCCGCCCTATGTCTATCCGCCCTACCGTCCGGGCTGGCGCCCGCCTTACCGGCCGCCGCATCCCGGCTGGAGGCCGCCGCCCCGTCCGCCGGGCTGGGTGGGCCCCGGCCCGCGTCCGCCGATCGTCCGCCCGCCGCCGATCCGCCCGCCGGGTGGCCCCGGCTGGGTGCGTCCGCCGGATGGTGGTCGCCCGCCGATCACCCGTCCGCCCGGCGGTGGAAGGCCCGACTGGGGACGCCCGCCGACTGGCGGCCCGCCGCCCATCACGCGTCCGCCCGGTGGCGGCGGTCCGGGTTGGGTTCGCCCGCCGAGCGGCGGTCCGCCGCCCATCACCCGTCCGCCCGGTGGCGGCGGCAGGCCCGACTTCAACCGGCCGGGTCCCCGTCCCGGCGGTGGGCGCCCGGGTGACAATCGCCAGGGCGGCTGAGACAGTCTGACTTGGCCGAGAATCTGGCGGCGGGCTTCGGCCCGCCGCTTTGCGTTTCACTTCTCCTGCAGCGCCAGCCGGGCGCCGAGCGCCACGAAGGCGGCCGCGAAGGTCCGCCGCATCCAGGCCATCACCGACGGGCGCGAAATGATCCTGTCGCGCATGGCCGCGGCGAACAGGCCATAGACCGCGAAGACCGCGAAGGTCATGGCCATGAACACGCCCGACAGCTCCAGCATGCGCGCCATCGGGGCAGCCTCGTTCGCCGCGATGAACTGCGGCAGGAAGGCCACGAAGAAGATGGAGAGCTTCGGGTTCAGAACGTTGACGGCGATGCCGTCGACGATAACCCGCCATGACGAGCGCCGGTCCTCGCCGGTCTCGACCTTGAGCGCGCCGTCCTCGCGCAGCGTTTGCCACGCCATCCAGAGCAGATAGGCGACGCCGGCATATTTCACGAGATTGTAGGCAACCGCGCTCGTGTGCAGCAGCGCCGCCAGTCCCATCATGGCCGCGACCAGATGCGGCACGATGCCGAGCGTGCATGCGAAGGCGGCAAGCACGCTCGCCCGGCCGCCGCGCGAGAGGCCCGCTGCCAGCGTGTAGATGACGCCCGTGCCGGGCGAAGCCACGATGATCAGGGTGGTCAGCAGAAATTCCGGGGACATGGGCGCGCCTTCCGATGACGGGCGCCCAGAAGGACCCGCCCTGCCCGCTTTGGCAAGGCGGGCTCGCCTTCATCCAGAACATAATAGTTAGGCATTGACCTAACTATTATGGCCCGCTATATCACCGCCATGGCCCACGCCCAGACCGCCCTCGACGGAACCTTCCGAGCCCTCGCCGACCCGACGCGCCGCGCCGTGGTCGAGGCACTGGGGCGAGGTCCCGCCTCGGTCAGCGATCTGGCGAGGCCCTTCGCCATTGCGATGCCGAGCTTCCTCCAGCACCTGAAGGTCCTGGAGGAGAGCGGCCTCGTCGCGAGCGAGAAGGTCGGCCGGGTGCGCACCTGCACCCTGCGGACGGAACCGCTGGCCGCGGCCAATCACTGGCTGGAGGCACAGCGCCGGTTCTGGGAGCAGCGGCTCGACCAGCTCGACGCGTTTCTCATGCAGATGAAGTCCGACGAGGAACAATCATGACCATCCCCCACACCGTCTTCGATCCCACGCTCGATCTCGAACTGAGGCGGGAGGTGGACGTCTCCCCCCAGCTCGTCTGGCGCGCCTGGACCGAGCCGGAGCTCCTGATGAAGTGGTTCACGCCGGCTCCGTGGCGGACCACCGCCTGCGAGCTCGACCTGCGCCCCGGCGGCAAGTTCCGCACGGTGATGGAAGGCCCGGCCGGCGAGAAGCACGACAATACCGGCTGCGTCCTCGCCGTCGTGCCGCAGCAATTGCTGGTCTTCACGGATGCACTCGGCCCGGGCTACCGGCCAACTGGCAGCGCCTTCATGACCGGCTCGGTGTCGATCGCCCCGTCCGGCAAGGGCACGCTCTACATCGCCCGTGCCCTGCACAAGGACACCGAAGTGAAGAAGCAGCACGAGGACATGGGCTTTCACCAGGGCTGGGCGACCGCGCTGGACCAGCTCGTGGCGCTGGCGAAGACCCTCTGAGCAGCATCGCGCCAGGACAAGAGAAAGGGCGGGCCGCGACCTGCCCTTTTCCCGTGCAGCTATCGCCGGCCAGCGGCCGTCGATGCCGCCCCCTACTGATTGATCTCCGGCTCGACCAAGCGGGCGAGGTTGCGCAGGCATTCCTGCCAGCCGAGATAGCAGGCCTCGACCGGAATGAGGTCGGGAATGCCCTCCTGCACGATGCTGATCTCGGTGCCGCAGGAGACCTTTTTCAGCTCCACCGTCACCCGGATCTCGCCGGGCAGGTTCGGATCGTCGAAGCGGTCCGTGTAGCGAAGCAGCTTGGCCGGCACGAGCTCCAGATATTCGCCTCCGAACGAATGGCTGTGGCCCGTGGTGAAGTTGCGGAACGAAGCCCTGTGCTTGCCGCCGACCTTCGCATCGAGTTCATGCACCGTGCAGGTGAAGCCGTTGGGCGGCAACCATTTGGCGAGGGCATCGGCCTCGATGAAGGCGCGATAGACCTTGTCGGGCTTGGTGACGAGGACGCGGTGCAGGCGGACGGTGCCGGGCATGATTGTCTCCAGAGCAGGGCCGAAGGATCGGGACAGGCCATTCCGCCAGCTCCGGCGCATTGCCGCGCCGGCGTGATCCACGGGTCACTTCAGGGGAGGGATGGGTCTGAAATGGGGCCGGAGACAAATCTGGCTGACCGCTGTTGCCCATGTCTGGCAGCAGCGGCGCGTCAGCATGCCGTTCGCGGCTCCCGCGCCGCAAAAAGAAAACGGCGGGCCGAAGCCCGCCGCACTCAATTCCGAAAACCCGAGAGGATCCTCAATTATCCAGGAAGCTCCTGAGCTTCCGCGACCTTGACGGATGCTTCAGCTTCCGGAGCGCCTTCGCCTCGATCTGACGGATACGCTCGCGGGTCACCGAGAACTGCTGGCCGACTTCCTCCAGCGTGTGGTCGGTGTTCATGCCGATGCCGAAGCGCATGCGCAGCACGCGCTCCTCGCGCGGGGTGAGCGAGGCCAGCACGCGCGTCGTGGTCTCGCGCAGGTTCGACTGGATCGCCGCGTCGATCGGCAGGATCGCGTTCTTGTCCTCGATGAAATCGCCGAGATGGCTGTCTTCCTCGTCGCCGATCGGCGTTTCGAGCGAGATCGGCTCCTTGGCGATCTTGAGGACCTTGCGCACCTTCTCCAGCGGCATGCCGAGCTTCTCGGCGAGTTCCTCCGGGGTCGGCTCGCGGCCGATCTCGTGGAGCATCTGCCGGCTCGTGCGGACGATCTTGTTGATCGTCTCGATCATGTGCACGGGGATGCGGATGGTGCGCGCCTGGTCCGCGATGGACCGGGTGATCGCCTGCCGGATCCACCACGTCGCATAGGTCGAGAACTTGTAGCCGCGGCGGTACTCGAACTTGTCGACCGCCTTCATCAGGCCGATATTCCCCTCCTGGATGAGGTCGAGGAACTGCAGGCCGCGGTTCGTGTACTTCTTGGCGATGGAGATGACGAGGCGCAGGTTGGCCTCGACCATTTCCTTCTTCGCCTGCCGGGCCTCGCGCTCGCCCTTCTGCACCATCTGGACGATCTTGCGGAACTCGCCGATCTCCAGCGCGGTTTCGGTCGCCAGCGCCTGAATCTCGGCGCGGATTTCCTTCACCGTGTCCTTTTCCTCGGCGACGAAGCTCTTCCAGCCGCGCGCGCCGAGAGAGGCCACGCGCCGGATCCAGTTCGGATCAAGCTCGGAGCCCTGGTATTCCTTCAGGAACGACATGCGGTCGACGCCATAGCTCTCGGCGAGGCGAAGCAGGCGCCCCTCGTAGCCGACGAGGCGCTTGTTGATGTCGTAGAGCTGCTCGACCAGCGCCTCGATGCGCGCGGTGTTCAGGGACAGCGACTTGACGTGCTGGACGAGGTCCTCGCGCAGCTTCTTGGCCCGCCGCTCCTGGCTCGGCGACAGCTTGGTGTCGTTCAGCCGGTTCTCGACGTTCTGGTCCTGAAGGCGGCGCAGCTTCTTGTATTCGTCGGCGATGGTGTCGAAGATTTCGAGCACCTTCGGCTTCAGCTCGGCCTCCATGGCGGCGAGCGACACGGCGTTCTCCATGTCGTCCTCGTCCATGTCGCCCTCGGCGCCGGGCGGCAGGCCTTCGCCTTCGCCCTCCGGGGCGATGGGGGCCTCACCCTCGGTCACCATCGGCGCGTTCTTGGCGTCGGGGCCGGCATAGGTGGCCTCGAGGTCGATGATGTCGCGGAGGTAGATCTTTCCCTCGTTGAGCTCGTCGCGCCAGATGATGATGGCCTGGAAGGTCAGCGGGCTCTCGCAAAGGCCCGCGATCATGGCCTCGCGGCCGGCCTCGATGCGCTTGGCGATGGCAATCTCGCCTTCGCGCGACAGCAGCTCGACCGAGCCCATCTCGCGCAGATACATACGCACGGGGTCGTCGGTGCGGTCGAGCGGCTCGGAGGCGCGCTCGGACTTGACGACGGCGCGGGGCGTGGCCTCCTGCAGCTCGTTGTCCGGCTCCTCGGCCTCGGCGCTGCCCTCTTCCTCGCCGTCCTCGGCAGCGTCGTCATTGTCGACGACGTTGATGCCCATCTCGGACAGCATCGAGTTCATGTCCTCGATCTGGTCGGAGGTGAACGAGGCCGCGGGCATCACCGAGTTGATCTCGTCGATGGTCACATAGCCGCGCTTCTTGGCGCGCTTGATCATCGCCCGAACGCCGGCATCGGAGAGGTCCAGGAGCGGGCCGTCCGGGCCTTCCGTCTCCTGATCCGCGCCTTCCGGTTTCTCGGTTGCCTTGGTTGCCATCTAGACCGTCCATCGCTCGCAACGGGCAAAACCCGCTGCCTCACGCGCCGGGAGCGGGTTCAAGGCCCGCCTCAACGCCAAAAAAGGGGCTGCGCCCGACCGCTGGCGCGCCCCTGTCACACCTGACTTTTATCCCCTAAGGCCCGCGTCCTTAAGACCTTATGAACCATGAGCTTGCGCCTCGTCTCCGCTGCGCGGCCATGACCCCCTGATACATCCACCCGCCTGCAATTCACATTCGGTTCCGCTCACCCCTTGCGCGAACCCCGCCCGGAAGCCGCCCCGAAGCCTTCGATCAGGGCTTCGGTACCGACAAGCTCCGCCTCGCGCCGCTTGGCGTCGAGAAGCCAGTGCTCATTTGCTTCGGTCGGGTCCTCGCCGAAGGCGCGTTCGGCATCCCGGATTTCCTTAATTAGCGCTTGCTTCTTGCGATGCAAGGCCATGAGCTGCCCGAATGTCACCTCGACGTCGTTTTTTGCCGCCCCCGGCATGGCGCCCCAGACCGCATGAACCGCGACGGTGCCCCTGACCTGGCCGACCAGCCCGTCATGGCCGGCCCCCGCCAGTGCGGCCGCATAGGCCTCGGCCTCGCCCTCGATGCCCTGCGCGTGGAGGTCCAGCAGCGCCAGTTTGAGGCTTTCCGCCTGCGGATGGCGCAGGTCCAGCGCCGCGATGTCCTCCTCGGCCCCATCGACCAGCCAGGGATGGTTGAGCAGTGCGGTGAGGATAAGCGCCTCGCGCATGGGCAAGGCCGCGCGCGGCCCCCTGACGAGCGCGCTGGCGGCCAGCGCCGGCGAGGGCCGGTGGTCCGGCACGCCGAAGGCCGAACCGCCGCGAAAGCCGCCCGCCTGTCCCCTGCCCGATCCGCGCCGCTCCCGCTGCATTGGCCTGAACAGGTCCGACAGGCGGCCGAACACGTCGTCACGATAGTGACGGCGCACGTTCTCGTCGGCGATCGTCGCGACGACCTCGGCAAAGCGCGCCTCCAGCGCCGCCCGCTTCTCCGGCGTGCCGAAGACGCCGGCTTCCGTCTCGCGCTGCCAGAGCATGCTGGCGAGCGGCTGGGCCTGCGCCAGCACCGCGTCCATGGCTTCGCGGCCTGACGAGCGGATCAGGTCGTCCGGGTCCTGCCCCTCCGGTAGCGCCGCGAACAGGAGGCTGCGCCCGGGCTTCAGCAGCGGCAGGGCGATGTCGACGGCGCGGTAGGCCGCGCGGCGGCCGGCCTTGTCGCCGTCGAACAGCAGGACCGGGTCCGGCGCCATGCGCCAGAGCAGTTCGAGCTGGCCCTCGGTCAGCGCCGTGCCGAGCGGCGCCACCGTCTCGCCGATCCCGGCCATGACCATGGCGATGACATCGACATAGCCCTCGACCGCGATGACCCGGTTGGCCTTGTGCGCGGGCTCGCGCGCGTTGAACGCGTTGTAGAGCAGCGAACCCTTGTGGAAGAGGTCGGTCTCCGGCGAGTTCAGATATTTGGCCGGAACGTCCTTCTCCAGCGCCCGGCCGCCGAAGGCGACAACGCGGCCGCGCAGGTCCGTGATCGGGAACATGACGCGGTCGCGGAACCGGTCATAGGGCACCGGGATGCCGTCACCGTGGACGAGCAGCCCAGCCGCGACCATGTCGGCCACCGGCACGCCTCTGGCGCCGAGATGCTCTTTCAGGGCGAAGCGCTCGGGCGGGGAATAGCCGAGGCGGAACTTGACCTGCGTCGGTGCGCGCAGGTCACGGCCCGCGAGATAGCCACGCGCCTTGGCTCCTGCCCGGTCCTGCAGCTGCGCCTCGAAGAATTTCGCGGCCAGTTCCATCACGTCGTAGAGGGTCTTGGCCTTCTCGGCGCGCTGCACCTCCTCGGCCGTGACCTTCGGCATGGGCACGCCGGCCTGCGAGGCGAGCTGCTCCACCGCCTCGGGGAAGCTCAGCCCTTCCGTCTCCATCAGGAAACGGAAGATGTCGCCGTGCTTGGCCGACGAGAAGCAGTGATAGAAGCCCTTCTGGTCGTTGACATAGAAGGACGGCGTCTTCTCGGCATTGAACGGCGACAATCCGCGCCATTCCCTGCCCTGCTTCTTCAGCTTGACGCGCCGGCCCACCACCTCCGACACGGGGAGGCGTTGCCGGATTTCGTCCAGGAACGAAGGCGGGAAGCGCATGGGTGAGCTATACACGCTGTCATCACTTTAGTGATGACTCGGGTGTGCCTGATACACACCAAAGAAGCTCTCGTCATGGCCGGGCTTGGCCCGGCCATCCACGACAGGAAGGCAATCGATCGAAAATTCGTGCGAACGGAAATTCGTGCGAACGGAAACTCATGGATGCCCGGCACAAGGCCGGGCATGACGAGAAGAGACCCTAGCGCACCACCACCTTGCGGTAGAGGTGCCAGGTGGCGTGTCCGAGCACCGGCACGATCACCGCCAGTCCGACGAAGAGCGGGATGGAGCCGGCAACCAGCAGGGCCGCGACGATCAGGCCCCAGAGCGCCATCGGGCCGGGATTGGCCAGGGCCGCCCGGATCGACGCCCCCATGGCGTTGAAGGCGCCGACATGCCGGTCGAGCAGCAGCGGGAACGAGATGACGCTGATCATCAGCGCTGCCACCGCGAACAGGAAGCCGACGGCGTTGCCGACGAGGATCAGCGCCCAGCCCTCGCGCGTGGTCATGACCCGGTACATGAAGTCGGTCTGGCCGGCCGGAGCGAAGTCGCCGAACGCCCAGCGGTAGATCGCCATGGCGCTCGCCAGCCAGGCGACGAACAGCACCATGAGCAGCGCCCCGACCAGCAGGATGGACCAGCGCGCCGGCGACCGGAACACGTCGAAGGCATGGCGCCAGGCCGTGTCCAGCCCCTGCTCGCGCCGTCGCGAAATCTCGTAGATGCCGATGGCCGCGAAAGGTCCGACCAGCGCGAAGCCCGCCATGATCGGGAAGAGCAGCATGATCCATTCGGCATCCATGGCCGCCCGCCCGATGAGCAGGCCCATGATCGGATAGATCAGCCCGAGAAAGACGAGATGGCTCGGCTGCCGCGAGAAATCGTCGAAGCCCTGCGCCAGTGCCTGCCGAAGATCCTCGGTGCCGATCCGGCGGATGGCGATGGGTTCGTGGTCGGCATCCTCGCCGACGCGCATCGTGTCAGTCTGGAAGGGATGAGCCTGCGGATAGGATGCCTGTGCCATGGCGACCGTCCGTTGTCGTGGCCGTTCGAGGCCCGGCAGCGCCGCGGAGGTCGGTTCACTATGGCCGCCGCGAGGCGTCAGACCTGAACATCGATCCGCGAACCCTACACCCGCGTCAGCCATTTGTCCCGAAGGTTGTCCGGCACGGTTGCGAGAGCGGCACGAGCCTCCGCACATTCCGTCATGACCACCGGATATTCGGCGACGATATGGTCGATCAGGGCCCGCACCGCCGGCAGGAGGCCGCGTCGGGTGCCGAACACCATGTGGATCGTGCCGAACGGCGCCGTCCACTCCGGGAGCAGCTGGACGAGGCGGCCCGCCTCGACCTCGTCGCGGCACACCTGGTCGGGTAGCAGCGCCATGCCGAGCCCGGCCAGCGCGGCATTGCGCAGGATGGTGAAGTCGCTACAGGCGAGGATCGGCTCGTGGACGATGTCGCGGGAATGGCCGTCGGGACCGGTCAGCTGCCAGCGGTCGTGCAGGACGCCCTCCGCATGGGTCAGCGTCGGCAGCGCCCCGATCTGATCGATGTCGATGGCGCCGCCATGCGCCGCCACGAAGGCGGGACTGGCGACGATCAGACTGCGGCTTTGCCCGAGAACCCGCATGGTCAGGTCCGGTTCGGTGTCGAGCCTCGTGCGGACGCGCAGGGCGATATCGACCCGCTCCTCGATCAGGTCGACCCGCCGGTTGGAGACATTGAGCTGCACCTTCACGGCCGGGTGGCGCTTCATGAAGCCCGGCAGGATGACGGCCATGAGGTTGTAACCGAAGTCCGGCGGACAGGCGACGCGCACCACGCCGCTCGGTTCCGCCCGCGCCCTGAGCGCGGCGGCCTCGGCGGCCTCGGCACCGGCCAGCATGGCCTGACACTGCTGGTAGACTTCCTCACCCGTCTCGGTGACTCGGAACCGGCGGGTCGAGCGCTCGATGAGCCGCACCCCCAGCCGTTCCTCCAGCCTCGCGACGTGCTTGCTGAGCTTCGATTTCGGGATCTGAAGCGCGCGCGCCGCCGGCGAGAAGCCCTGATGCCGCACCACGGCCGCGAACAGGGAGAGGTCATTGAGGTCCAGCATCTGCGTTTCCCATTAGAAACGATCAGTTCGAATAATGCTGACTACAGGTCGATCGTTCTCGATTCTAGATAAGTGGCCGGACCCCATCCACGCAAGGACCCGCGCCATGAACCTCCTCCACATCGATTCCGGCATCCTCGGCGACAACTCGGTGTCGCGCCGCCTGTCCGCCGCCACCGTCGCCGAACTGAAGTCGCGCCATCCCGGCCTGACGGTCACCTATCGCGACCTCGTCGCCAACCCGATCGCCCATCTCACTGGCGCTCATCTCGCGGCGGGCTCCATCGATGCAAGCCAGCATGACGCCGACATGCGCCGCGATCTGGCCGCCGCCACCGAGGCTCTCGACCAGTTCCTCGCCGCCGACATCGTCGTCGTCGGCGCGCCGATGTACAATTTCTCGATCCCCTCGCAGCTGAAGGCCTGGATCGATCGCCTCGCGGTCGCCGGCAAGACCTTCCGCTACACCGAGAAGGGTCCCGAAGGACTTGCCGGCGCCAAGAAGGTGTTCATCGCCTCCTCGCGCGGCGGCTTCTACGGCGCTGGCACGCCGCTCGCGGCCATCGACCACCAGGAAAACTACCTGCGCGCGGTGTTCGGCTTCTTCGGCATCACCGACCTGACCTTCGTCAGGGCCGAGGGTGTCAACATCAGCGCCGATCAGAAGGCCAAGGCGATCGCCGATGCCGAGGCCTCGATCGCCAATCTGGATCAGGCCACCGCTCAGGCGGCCTGATCCCGGTTCATTGCCCGGAGGCGGCGGGAATTCGCCGCCTCACGCCCGTCGGATGTTCCAGAACACCGGATTGCCGTTGAGCATTCCCGTGAGATTGCTGCGGAACGCGGTCGGGAAGAAGCGCTGGCCGAGCGGGATGTAGGGCACCTCCCGGAAGGCCAGTTCCTGCATCTGCCGGGCGATGGCCACCTGTGCCGCCGTGTCCGGCGCCTTGAACCAGTCGTCGCGCATCCGCTCCAGTCCCGGAATGTCCGGCCAGCCGGGGCCGGCATTGCGCCCGTGCGCGCGCAGGAAGGCGTGGCCCGCCGGCGTGAACTGGTCGGTGCCGCTCCAGAACGTGTGATAGACGTTCCAGCCGCCCTGCTCGACCGGGTCGGTCTTGGCGCGGCGCTGCACCACCGTGCCCCAGTCCGAGAGCTGGTAGTCGACGTTGAAGCCGAGCTTCCTCAAGAGGTCGGCCCCGACATCGGACAGCGCCTTGGAACTGGCGATCTCGGCGGCGCCGAGCACCACGACCTTCTCGCCCTTGTAGCCGGCGGCGATGATCGCGGCCTTGGCCTTCTCCAGATCGCGCGGGCCGGTGAGCGCCGTCATGCCCGCATCCGTCGCCATCGGCGTGCCGGGGCAGAAGATGCCGACACCGTCCTTCCACAGCTCCTTGTCGCTGGTCTGGGCTTCCATGAAGTCGGCCTGACTGACCGCCGAGAGGACCGCCCTCCGGATCGCCGGGTTGTCGAACGGCGGCACGAGATGATTGAGCCGCATCGTGGAGATCCAGCCCGTCGGATCGATCACCCTGGTCGAGACGCCGCGCATGCCCTTGAGCGCCGGCAGGAGGTCGGCGTCGGGCGAATACCACCAGTCGATCTCGCCCGCGCGCAGCGCGCCCATGGCCGTGTTGGGGTCGGGCATGATGCGCCATTCGATCCGCTCGAAATGCGCGACCTTCGGCCCGGCGGTCCAGTCCGGCGTGCCGCCGGAGCGCGGCACGTAACCGTCGAACCTGGCATAGGCCATCAGCGCGCCGGGAACCCGCTCGCCGGCGAGGAAGCGGTAGGGACCAGAGCCGACCATCTCGTTCACCCGCTCCATCGGCGAGGTGTTGGCGAGGCGCTCGGGCATGATCGCGCACATGTTGGGCGACGCCTTGCCCAGCGCGTCGGGCAGCAGCGGGAAGGCGAGCTTCAGGCGGAACCGGATCGTCTTGTCATCCGGCGCGGAGAGTTCATCGGTCGCCGCCATCAGCACCTGGCCGAAGGCGTCGCGCGCGCCCCAGCGTTTGATCGAGGCGACGCAGTCGCGCGCGAGCACGGCGGAGCCGTCGTGGAACTTCAGCCCGTCGCGCAGCGTCAGGTTCCAGACGCGGCCGTCGCTTTCGGTAACGGCGCCCGCCAGCATCTGGGGCTGCATGCGGTACTGGCCGTCCATGCCGAACAGCGTGTCGAAGACGAGATAGCCGTGGTCGCGGGTCGGATAGGTCGTGGTCCAGACGGGGTCGAGCACGGCGACGTCGGTCTGCGGCACGAATTTCAGAACGTTGGCGCCCTGAGCGAGCGAAAGGCGCGGAGCGGCAAGAACGGCGGCGGAACCGCCGAGAAACAGGCGACGAGACGGGCGGAGGGTCATGGCAGTCCCCTTTGCAATCGATTGACGCGGCAGAATGGGAAGCTCGCTACCGCCTGTAAAGCGGCCTGCCGATGGGACAATGCGATATCGCGTGCGCTATCGCGGCGCGTTCCACCGGTCGGCCGCGGCATCGTCAGCCGCCTTGGCATCGACCCAGCCGCCGCCCGCGCCGGTCTCCTCGAATTTCCAGAACGGCGCATTGGTCTTGAGGAAGTCCATCAGGAACTCGGCGGCTGCGAAAGCCGCCTGCCGGTGCTCAGACAGCGTCACCACAAGGACAATATTGTCGCCCGGCTCCAGCCGCCCGTAGCGATGCACGACCAGCACGTCCTGCAGCGGCCAGCGCACCCGCGCTTCCGCCTCGATGCGCGAGAGTTCGGCTAGCGCCATGGCCACGTAGGTCTCCAGCGTCATCGCGCCGATGCGCTCGTCGCCGGTCAAGCCGCGGCACAGGCCCGTGAACGTCGCGACGGCGCCGACATCGACGCGGCCGGCCGTGAGGCGCTTCACCTCGGCCCCGAGATCGAAATCCTCACGCTGAACACGAACTGCCATCAGGCCACCAGAACGATCAGAGACAGGCGAAGGCCGGAGCGTGGCGAACCGGACCCGTCGTCGCCACGCCACCCTGCCCTGCGATCCGGACCATGAAATGGTCTCCGGCATGGGGGCTGTCAAATCCGCGCGCCGCATCCACGGAGAAGCCGAAACGGCGGTAATAGGCGGGATCGCCCAGCACGAAGATCGCCTGCCAGCCGGCGGCTTCCGCACGCGCGACGCCCTCGCGCACCAGCGCCGAACCGATGCCACCTCTCTGCCGCCCGGGCAGGATGCCAAGGGGCCCGAGCGCCAGCGCCCGCATCGGCGCGATCATGCCGCTGAAAAGGACGTGGCCGACCACCGCGCCGCCATCCACCGCGACAAGGGAAAGCACCGCGTCGCGATCCGCCCGGATCCGGTCCACCAGCAGGGCCTCCGCATCGCCTGCAAAGGCAGCGCGGTGGACATCGGCAACGGCCGCAGCATCCGCCGCACGTTCCTGCCGGATCGCGAAAGTCATGCCACGACCAGTTCGGGCCGCCAGTTCATGTCGACATGACCCGGGAGGGCCGCCACCCGCCCGACCCAGTCCCTGACGGCCGGGAAGAGGGCAAGGTTGAGATCCGCCTCGTGAGCGAGGTGGGTGTTCGCGTAGAGCGCGATATCGGCGAGCGTGAAATTCTCGCCCGCGATGAAGGGAGAGGCGACGAGCTGCGCTTCCATGCGGGCCAGCGCGCCCTCGCCCTGTTCCATCCAGTCATCGACCAGATCGCGCTTCAGTTCGCGCCCGCCGGGGATCAGCGACAGCCAGAACCGCGCCTCGCCGATCGAGGGGTGATGCGAGTTCTGCTCGAAGAACAGCCAAGCCATCATCCTGGCGCGCTCGACCTTGTCCTCTGGAACGAAGCGCGTGTCCTCGCCGAGATACATCAGGATGGCGTTGGACTCGATCAGGATGGTGCCGTTGCCAAGCTGGAGCACTGGCACCCGCCCGCGCGGGTTCATCGCGAGAAATTCGGGCGTGCGGGTATCGCCACGCAGGATGTCGACATCCTTCAGCACGAACGGAATGCCGAGATGCGCCAGAGCGAGGCGCACCTTGTAGCAGTTCGCCGAGCGCTGCATGGCGTGAAGGGTCAGGTTCATACGTTCGATATAGCGAACGTTGTGGTCGAAGTCAGCCGATTGGGCGAACGAAACGGGGCCCGCACCTCAGCGCGGCGCTTCCGGTGCGGAGGCGACCTTCAATTCCAGATAGCGCATCCGCTTCATTTCACGCCGGCCGCCGGAAATGGCGTCCACCACCAGCCCGCAGACCAGCATGAGGAAGGCGAGCTGCATGATCGCCGCCGACAGGATCGCGGTCGGGAAACGCGGCACGAGGCCGGTATCCAGATAGGTAGCGACGATGGGCGCGGCGAGGCCGAGGCTCGTCGCCGCCAGAACCAGCGCGATCAGGCCATAGAAACGGAACGGCTGGACGGTCCGGTACATGTTGACCAGCGTCCACAGGATGCGCGCGCCGTCGCGATAGGTCTTCAGCTTGGAATGCGAGTTCTCGGGGCGGCGGCCATAGGGCAGCGGCACCTCGTCGGTGCGCAGCTTGAGGTCGAGCGCATGCACCGTCAGTTCGGCCTCGATCTCAAAGCCAGAGGACGACGCCGGGAACGATTTGGCGAAGCGCCGCGAGAACACCCGGTAACCCGAGAAGATGTCCTTGAACGGCGATTTGAACATCGCGAGGGTAATGCGGTTGAACAGCGCATTGCCGAAGCGGTGGCCGCGCCGGTAGGCCGCCTCCTCGCTGTCGACCCGGGCGCCGACCACCATGTCGAGCTGGTCGCGCATCAGCAGCGCGACGAGATCGGGCGCCGCCGTCGGGTCGTAGGTCATGTCGCCATCGGCCATGACATAGATGTCGGCGTCGATGTCTGCGAACATGCGGCGCACCACGTTGCCCTTGCCCTGATAGGGCTCGCGGCGAACCGTGGCGCCGGCCGCGCGGGCGATGTCGGCGGTGCCATCCGTGGAATTGTTGTCGTAGACATAGACGGTCGCGCCGGGCAGCGAGGCCCTGAAGGCCGCCACCGTTTCGGCGATGGTCGTCGCCTCGTTATAGCAGGGCAGCAGCACCGCCACGTCGGGCAGACCGGCAGCCGAACCGAGCTTCTTGGCGAGGTTGTCGATCAGCGCCCGCGCCGGGCTCTCGGCGGGAGCGACGGGAGGATGGACGGGAAGGACCGGCTTCGGCTCAGCCACGGGCGAACCTCCATGGGGCCGCGAGAATATCGGGCTTCTCGGCGAGCGCCCGCGCCGCGAGGAAGCCGAAGAACAGGGCCATGACCATGACGCCGAGCGGCACGCCGGTGACCATCATGGTGGCGCGCGCCATGAGCGGCACGATCCAGACCAGCGCCAGCAGGCTCTTCTCGAAAGGCGCGAAGCCCTTCTCGACGCCGTGCGCGGCGGCGAAGGCGACGGCGACGCCGAGAATGGTCATGTCGTAGTCGAGGCAATAGGGCGTCGCGAGCAGCGCACCGGTGGCGGCCATGGCCGCGAGCAGCCGCCGGTCGGCGTCGCGGAACGCCATCAGCGCCAGCACCGCAAGCACGGCGCCGGTCACCGCGAACTGCGCGCCATAGGCGAGCGGCAGCGGCGCGCCGAACGAGCGGAAGGCCGAGAAGGCCGACTGGATCTTGTGCCAGCCGGTGATGCCGTCTTCGAGGATCACCGCGCGCGTGAAGCTCGCGCCCTTCAGGAAGGCGAGCCAGACCTCCGGGCCGAGCCAGAGCGTGACTGCAACGCTCATGGCGGCGACCGTCGCCGCCGCGGCCGCAACTGCGCGCCAATGTCCGCCGAGCACCATGACCACGGGCAGGATCAGGCCGAATTGCGGTTTGTAGGCGAGAAGCCCGATGCAGATGCCGGCAACGACCGGCCTCCGGTCGAGCAGCAGGAGGCCGAAGCCGAGCAGCCCCGCCGTCAGGAAGGCATTATGGCCGTGGCCCAGCGTCACGAACACGGCGGGAAAACCGACTGCCACGACGATCAGCAGCCTGTGCGCGGGGGCAATGGCCCGGATCGCGCCGAGATAGAGCGCGAAGGTCGAGGCCTGCCAGACAGCGAGGGCGGCGACATAGGGCATGGTCGCCAACAGCGCCGCGACGGCGAGGAAGAACGGCGGATAGTGCCAGCCATAGACCTCGACATTCGGGTCGTTGAAGGCCCGGCGCTGGAAGGCGAAATGCGTCCAGGGGTCGAACAGTCCGGCGGCATCGCCCGACAGCAGCATGCGCCCGGCTGTCCAGACACCCGAGAAGTCGGTGGCGATCGGCCGGCCGAAACGGTCGGTCATCGCGCCGCCGCCGATCCAGATCAGCGCCAGCCCGCCGAAGCCGATGACCGCGACGATCAGCGCATAGGCGCGCGCGCGCTCCTCGGTCAGCCAGTCGCCTGAACGGATGTGCTCCAGCATGCGTGCCCCGGATCGAGTTCCGGGGCACCATGGCAGCAAGGGCCGAAGAAAAGGTTAGCCCGAAAGGTGAACCGCGCCAGTGGCTTCAGCCGGCCGGCTGGATGTTCGCCGCCTTGATGATCTCGGCCCAGGTCTGCATCTCGCGGGCGTGATAGGGCCGGAACTCGTCCGGGTTGCGCGCGGTGATGGTGAAGCCGAGCTTGGTAATGGCTTCGACCACCGAGGGCTTCGCCAGCGAGGCGAGGATTTCCCTGGACAACCGGTCGAGTGCCGCCGCCGGTGTCGCCGCGGGCGCGAAGAAGCCGGTCCAGCTCTCGGCATCCGCGTCGGTCACGCCCTGCTCGCGCAGCGTCGGGATGTTCGGCAGCTGGGCGTTGCGCTTCGGCGAGCCGATGGCGATGCCGCGCATCAGGCCGCCATTGATCTGCGTGAACACGCTGGCCATGGTCGAATTGGCAACGTCGATGCGGTTGCCGACGATGTCCTGCACCAGCGGCGCGGCGCCGCGATAGGGCACGTGGGTCATCTTGATGCCGGTGCGGACCATGAACAGCTCGGTCGACAGGTGCGAGCCCGAGCCCGGTCCGGTCGAGCCGTAATTGAGTTCGCCGGGCTTCGCCTTGGCGAGCGCGATCAGCTCCTGGATCGTCTTGGCCGGCGACTCGTTCTTGACGACGAAGATGTGCTCGAACGCGCCGGCGCCCGCGAGCGGGGCGAAATCCTTCACCGCGTCGTAGCCCGGCTCCTTCATCAGGAACATGTTGTTCCCGTGGGTCTGGTTGTTGCCGAAGGTGATGGTGTGGCCGTCCGGCTCGGAACGCGCGACCTGCCGGGTGCCGATGGCGCCGGACGCGCCGCCGAGGTTCTCGACCACGACCTGCTGGCCGAGCACGCCGGAAATGTCTTGCGCGACGATGCGCGCGATGCCGTCCGTCGGTCCGCCGGCCGGATAGGCGACGACCAACTTGATCGGCCGCGACGGCGCCCAGGTGCCCTGCGCCGACGCGCTGCGCAGAAGGGACGGCGCGGCAAGCGCCGAGCCGATGCCGAGAAGAACGTTGCGCCGCGAGCTCATGCCGGTGCCAGCCATTGGATGCCTCCCAAAAATGATGGCTTCTATGAACGATTTGCGCTTGTTCGGCCCGTGGGGCGCGACTAAACGTCCCGCCGGACTGCCGAGGGCGTCCGCGGGAAATTTTACCGTGGTCTTAGCCCGCCTTCGGAGAATTTCAAACCCGGAGCCCACCGATGGCCTTTCTTGCCGATGCCCTCCAGCGCGTGAAGCCCTCCGCGACCATCGCCATGGCGCAGAAGGCCCGTGACCTGAATGCGCAGGGCAAAAAGGTGATTTCGCTCTCGGCCGGCGAGCCCGACTTCGACACGCCGGACAACATCAAGATGGCGGCCGTCAAGGCGATCGCCGAGGGCAAGACCAAGTACACGGCGGTTTCCGGCATCACGGAACTGCGCCAGGCCATCGTCGCCAAGTTCAAGCGCGAGAACGGCCTCGACTATAAGTGGCAACAGGCCATCGTCTGCACCGGCGGCAAGCAGGTCCTGTTCAACGCCTTCATGGCGACGCTGAACGCCGGCGACGAGGTGCTGATCCCGGCCCCCTACTGGGTCAGCTATCCGGAAATGGTGGCGCTCTGCGGCGGCACGCCGACCTTCGTCTCGGCCGGTCCCGAGACCAATTACAAGCTGACCGCCGAGGCGCTCGACAAGGCGATCACGCCGAAGACCAAGTGGTTCCTGTTCAACTCGCCGTCGAACCCGACCGGCGCGGCCTATACCCGCGAGGAGTTGAAGGCGCTCACCGACGTGCTGGTGAAGCACCCGCACGTCTGGGTCCTCACCGACGACATGTACGAGCATCTCGTCTATGGCGACTTCACCTTCACCACGCCGGCACAGGTCGAGCCGCGGCTCTACGAGCGCACGCTGACCATGAACGGCCTGTCCAAGGCCTATGCGATGACCGGCTGGCGCATCGGCTACGCGGCCGGCCCCGAGCAGCTCATCAAGGCGATGGACCTCGTCCAGGGCCAGCAGACCTCGGGCGCCAACACCATCGCCCAGTGGGCGGGCGTCGAGGCGCTGAACGGCACGCAGGACTACATCCCGGAACGCCGCAAGGCCTTCGAACAGCGCCGCGACCTCGTCGTGTCGATGCTCAACCAGGCGAACGGCCTGTCCTGCCCGACGCCGGAGGGTGCCTTCTACGTCTATCCCTCGCTGAAGGGCGTGATCGGCAAGAAGACTACGAGCGGCAAGACCATTGCCACCGACGAGGACTTCGCGATGGAACTGGTCGAGAGCGAGGGCGTCGCCATCGTCCACGGCTCGGCTTTCGGCCTCGGCCCGGCCTTCCGTCTGTCCTATGCGGAATCGACCGAGACGCTGACCAAGGCCTGCGAAAAGATCCAGAAGTTCTGCGCCGAACTGCGCTGAGCAGGTAGCGCAGCATCCAATTGCCCGGACGGCGCGACGGCTGACTGCCGCCGCGCCGTTCGTGCATGGTGGCCTGCGCCCGAAAATCGCCTATACGTCTTCTGACATGGCCGCTGCGGCCACAACCGCCTACGAGTGACTGTTCCCCGGAGAACCGAATCCCGCATGGTGCTCGGCATAGAATTGCCCTTCCGCGTGGCGCTTCGCGGCATCTTCGCACCTACGGTTGCCATCGGCACGGTCATTGCCACAGTCGTTCTCGCCGCCTGGGTGAACCTCCAGAGCGCTGAATCGGCACGCCTCGCCACCCAATCCGTCAGTATCAGGGCCAATGCCGAGCGCGTTCTCGGCCAGATCCGCGACGCCGAGACCGGTCAGCGCGGCTATTTCCTTACCGGCGACCGGAAGTTCCTCGAGCCCTACGAGGCGGCCCTCCGGCTGGCGCCCATCGAGATTGATTCCCTCGCACGTCGGGTCGCCGACAATCCCGAGCAGGCCAGACGCGTCGCCGAGATGAGACAGGTCGCCGACACGAAGATGGCGGAGCTCCGGATCGCCATCGACGCCTTCAATCGCTCGGAGCCGGCAACCGCGGTCGCCATCATCGCCCGGGGCACCGGCAAGGTGGCGATGGACCGCATTCGCGACATCATTCGCGATCTGAAGATCGCCGAGGACGAGTTGCAGGAGCGCCGGGACCGCAGCACGGAGCAGCGCCGACTTATCGGCTCCGTCCTCAGCATCGCCATCCTGTCGCTACTGGTCTTCCTGGGCTGGCGGCAGATCAGCACCACCATCCAGCGCAACCGCGAACTCGACGAAGCCAATATCGCGCTGGAAGAGCGCGTCGCGGCGCGCACCGCCGAGCTCTCCTCGGAGAAGCTCCGCGTCGAGGCGCTGCTGAGCGATGTCAGCCATCGCGTCGGCAACAACCTCGCCATGGTCTCGGCGCTGATCAGCCTTCAGGCGCGCCAGTCGGACAGCCCCCAGGTCAAGCAGGAACTCGAGAAGGCGCAGCTGCGCATCCAGGCGATCGCCGCCGGACAGCGCCGCCTGCGCCTCAACGTCGAGACCGACGAGGTGGATGCCCGCCCCTATCTGGAGGACGTCCTGGCCGAGATCAGTCGCGCAATGGGTGAGCGCGCGATCTCCATCAGCCTCGACATGGAGGACATACGCCTGTCCGGCCGCGAGGCGGTGTCCTACGTCGTGCTGGTCAACGAACTCGTGACCAACGCGCTGAAACACGCTTTCCCGGACGGGATGGCCGGCACGATCCGTGTCGGCCTGCACCGGTCGGGCGACGCGGCGGGCGGGCTCGCCTTGTCGGTCGAGGATGATGGCGTCGGCCAGGTCACGGCCAAGCCATCGACCGGGCTCGGCAGCCAGGTCATCGCCAGCATGACCCGCAGCATGCGCGGCGAGGCGACCAGCGGCCCGGCCCATCCCGGCGCGGAGCGGCCGGGCTGGCGGACCACGATCCGCTTCGCTGCGCGCACCGAGGCAGCGCCTGCTGCGTGAATTTTCGCGGGCCGCTTGAACCTTCCCGCCCGAATCGCCGACCCATGTTCAAGTGAGCGGCTTCAGGGCCACTCTTCGCGGCAGTCTCCGGCGACTTGGTACCTCTCGCCGGGATGTCCAACCCCTTCGGAATGCCGCCCCGGCAGGCTGCCGGTCATCGGCCGCTCGATCCCGGGAGCACCTCATGCCTCTCCCGCTGCCAGCCTCGATGCTGACCGGCACGCTGATGCTGGCCGGGCTCTCCGGACTTGCCGGCGATCAGCCGCAACCGGTGCCCAACGATCACGTCCTCTACTGTTCCGGCTGCCTCTGCGACACGCAGCGGCCGGTCATGTCCGTTCCCGGCGCGTGGGTGCCGAGCGGCACCATGGGCACGCGCACGACCCTGCGCTTCGTGCCGACCGACCCCAACCGCCGCATTGCCTCGTCCTGCCGCCCGCCGGCGCGGGGATAGTTGCCGCAACGTGCGCGTTCGCTGAACCTTTCCGGCTTCTACTGCGACCCATGGTCAAGTTCACGGCAACAGGACGCCACCGACCGCGTCCCACCATGGAGACCCAGCCATGACCCTCCGGACCGCACTCTCAACCCTGGTCCTCGCAGCCGGTTTCGCCGCCTCCGCCGGAGCGTCGAGCGCCGGGCTCTCGCCCGCCCAGTCGCTCGGCGCGCGTCCGGTGACCTATTGCGGCGCCTGCCTCTGCACCGCCAATCCGCCGCGGATGACCTCGGCCGGCGACTGGGTGCCGAACGGCCAGATCCTCGCCGGCTCGACCGTGCTGAAGTTCCGCCCGGCCGGCCAGGCGGTCTCCGCCCCGACCGCCTGCCTCGGCGCGAACTGAGCCGGACGGCTGCTCAGGCCGACATGGCCGTGAGCGTCGCCCGCATATGCTCGAACACCATGTTGATGGCCTTCAGCGGCCGGATCATCACCTTGAAATTGACGATGCGGTCACTGGCATCCCAGGTGATGATATCGACGCCGTTGACCTCGATGCCGTCGACGACGGTCTCGAATTCCAGCACGGCGGAGTTCGGCCCGAACCACTCGTTCCGATAGCGGAAGTGCCCGTTATTGAGCACCTGGAACGCCGCCGTCAGATAGCGCGCCGTGATCGCCTTGCCGACCTGCGGCGTGTGGACCACCGGCGACTGGAACACCGCCTCGTCCGCCAGCAGCGCGTTGAGGCCGGCAATGTCGCGGGCTTCGGCAACCTCGTGCCAGCGGCGGATGGCGGCGGGAACGGTTGTAGCGGTCGATGCGGACATGGCGGCTCCTCCGGAAGGCCGCCACGCTAGGACAGCACCGACCGGCCGGAAAGGCGCTGCGCTTCGCCCCAGCCTCCGTCAGACGACCGATAGCTGCCAGGCATACTGGTAGCGGCCATATTCCGTGCTGGTGACGCCGTTGCGCGTCGTGCCGGGGAAACTGTCCGGCGGGTCGACCACCGCGACGCGGAGCAGCTTGGTCTCGCCGGACTTCAGAAGTCCCTGATGGACCGCCGCCGCGCCGATCGTGGAGTCGCCGCTGTAGATGTCGGTGCCCCAGAGCTGCCCTTCGGTGACGCCGGTCACGCGGAAATAGTAGATCACGCCGATCTTCTCGCAGAGCCCGTGCATGGTGGCCGGCGCGTCGGTCGCCACGTAGTTCTTGTCGAGGAGATCGCGGAGCTGCCGGCGCGACAGCTTCCCGCGCCGGTCGAAATAGGACACCAGTTCCTGCACGACTTTCATGGCTTGTCCCCTCGCTGCATGGTGACGACCCGCCCGTATGGCGGCTGGAAGCTGGGATAGCTGCGCGGCAGGGCCCAGAGCACCGCATAGGGCGGCCTCTCCTGCGGGTAGGAAATCTCGCCGTCGGTGATGACCACGACGGCGTTGACACGCGGGTCCTCAGCCAATGCGGTCATGGCGGGCGTCATGTCGCTGCCGCCGTAGCCGGAAACAGCATATTCCGCGAGTTCGGCGGCCGAGAGCTCCTCGTCGGAGGTGACCGCCATGTCGCACTGGACGAGACGGATGACGTCGATGCCGGCGGCCTCCGAGAAGTCGGCGATGGCACCGAGCGCGACAGGAATGTCGTCGGTCATCGAGGCGGAGGTGTCGAGCACGACGTTGAGAGCCCAGGAATGCCGGCGGCGGCCGGGCAGCACCATGTCGCCGAGATCGTCGGCGCCGCGCCGGGAAGCGCGCGTGAAGGTCCGCTCGCCCGGCGAGACGCCTTCGAGCCAGGTCTGCATCGCGGCCTGCCAAGGCGCATGGGTCAGCCCGCGCAATGCCCTGACGTTCTGCTGCTCGCTGCCCGGCAGATGGCCCCGACCGCGCAGCGAGCCCATGGCCTTCGCCAGCGCCATGCCCTTGACGGCGAGATCGCGGATCGCGCGGGCGCGCTCCGCTGCATCCTCAGCTTCCCCCGGGAACATTTCGCGCTCGCGGGCCGCATCCAGCACATCGCCCGCCGAGCCCGACGGCGCCTGCGACGCCGCGTCGAGCAGTTCGCCGACCGAGATGGCCCTGCCCTCCCAGACTTGGCTGCGCGAGGACATGAAACGGCCGCTGCGCCGCATCTCGAGGACGATCTCCTCGGCCGACTTCTCGCGCGCGCCGGGCATATCGAGCCCGCCGGCGGGAATGGCGGCGACGCCGAGCGCATGCCGCAGCGTGTCGTTGATGATGTAGTCGTGGGCGTAGTTGAACTCGAGCTGTCCGGAGCCTTTCGCGCGCTCGTGCGTCCGCAGGGCCAGATGCAGCAGTTCATGCGCCAGCACGAAGACGAGGTCGTCCTCAGACAGCCGCGCGGTGAAGTCGGGATTGGCGACCAGCCGACCCGACGCGAAAACGCCCATGGTCGGCACGCGGTTGTCGATCTCGACGCGCACCGCCGCCGCAAGGCCCGACAGATGCGGCAACGGCACCGTCACCATGCGCAAGCCCCGCGCGATGCGCGCCAGCGTCGCGCGCTCGCCCGGCGTCATGGGGGCGGCGGCGCTCATGCCGTCGTGACCTTGCGCAGGAGGTCGAACAGGGCACGGTCGGCGCCGAGCGCTCCCCATTTCTCGACCATGTCGGTGACCAGCGTCAGCTGATGTTCCGACGACAGGCTCTTCAGGAAACGGTTGATCACCGCCGGCTTCAGGTGGTCGGCGCGGCCGTCCCGGACATGCTGGCGGATGCAGTCGAGCACGAACCATCGGGCGGAATCGCCCTTCGGCAGCAGGTCCGGCTGGCGCAGATAGTCGTCCAGCGGACGGATCGCGCCTATCGCCTCCTCGGCCAGCGCGCAGAACACCACTGCGTCCTCCGGCGACAGCCGGCCGAAGGCGAGCGCCCGGCGCGTGTCATTGCCGAGGAGGTTCGATTTCTCGGCGAGATCCAGCGCCCGCGACAGCTGCGCCCAGGCGCGCGGCGTCGAGAACGGCACCGGGTCGGCCGGCACGGGGCGCATCAGCGCATCGGGGATGGTGCGGACGAAGCTGCGGATCTCCGCGCGGATGCCGCGCTGCTGGGCCCAGACGAGCCATTCGTCGACGTCGATCTTCAGCTGCAGGATCGTGACGCGGTTGACCAGCGCCGAGCTCATGGCCCGGACCAGAGCGCGGTCCTGCAGGCGGTTGCCGGCGGCGACCACCCAGGTGCCCGGCGGCAACGCGTGTTCGCCGAGCCGGCGCTCCAGCAGCAGCGAATAGAAGGCTTTCTGGACATCCGGCGCACAGGCCGGCAGTTCGTCGAGGAACAGGCAGAACGGCTCGGGCTTCTCCGGCAGCAGGAGCCGCGGCGGACAGAAGACCGAGCGTTCGCCGACGATGCGCGGCACGCCGCTGACGTCCTCTGGTGCGATCTGCGTGCCGAGCAGCGAGCGGCACGGCAACCCCGCCTCGCGCGCAGCCTCATAGACCATTTCGGACTTGCCCATGCCGGGTGCGGAGAGCAGCAGGAAACTCTGCTCGTGGGCCATGCACTGGATCAGTTTCTTCGCTTGCCGGAGCGTGACGGCCTCGTCGAATGCGGCGCGGATGCCTTCCATGGACCCCTCCCGACATGGCGAATGCACGCCATGACATCGGCATCTAGGAGAAGCCGGAAAACAGCGCCAGAGCTGCCCAGGAACATTATTTTTCGGTCATTTTCGCTCCGTTATGGTGACATTCAGGAAAGGCAGGCCGCATCCCGCAATCTGCGCGCAATGCGTGCATCTGGCGCGTCAGGCACGCGTTTCGAGATGCTTGTTAACCAACTTTTAACCTTGTCGTTGCCGTGCCCCCGCGCCTCTCCCTAGTGTCGCGATGGGGACCTGGAGACATGGCAATGCGCCGCCTGGTGATGACCTTCTGCGGGATTTATCTCGCCGCCGCCGCGCTCGCCGCGGCGACCACCGGCTATGGCCTGATCGAGCCCGTGCCCGGCTATCGCCTCTCGATCTTCTGGATGTCACCGGACACGCTGGCGGCGCGCATCGACGCCCTCGTCGCCGCCGGCCGCATCTTCGAGGCGCAGGTCTATGCCGGCACCCACGCCGTTTCCTGGGCGGTGATCCTGACGCTGGTCCTGGTCGGGGCGCTGCGCGCCGTCGTCGGCCCCAGCGTACCGCTCGCCAATACCCGCTCGTCCGCAGTGGTGCTCGGCGGCCTCGCCGGACTGGTTCTGCTGGCGGCCGTGGCGCAGCCCCTGCTCGACGAGGCGAGCCGCATCCCCTCGGCCTCGACCACCTTCTCGTCCATGCCCGCCTACTGGCTGTTCGGCATGGCGCTCTCGGCGGCCATCGTCGCGGCTCACCTGTCGCTGCTTGCCCACGACATCGCGCTTCTCGCGCGCCGCCGCCTGTTCGGCGGGGCCATCGCGGAACCCGTGGAAGCCTAGATCGGCACGCGCACCGTCGCCCTGAGGCCGCCGAGCGGGCTGTCCGACAGGGTAATGTCGCCGCCATGCGACCGGGCGATGTCGCGGGCGATGGCCAGCCCCAGTCCCGAGCCGCCCTCGTCGACATTGCGCGCATCGTCCAGCCGCAGGAACGGCTTGAACACGTCCTCACGCCGGTCCGCGGGAATGCCCGGCCCATCGTCATCCACCGTGACGGTCAGCCAGCGGTGGTCGCGATGGCCGACAATCGCGATGGCATCGCCATAGCGCGCGGCGTTGCCGACGAGATTGGCGAGGCACCGGCGGAACGCGTCGGGCCTCACCGTCACGATCGGTTCGCCGTGGAAATCGGCCGAGACCCTGTGTCCGGAGCGCTCCGTATCGGCGGCCAGTTCCTTCAGGAAGGCCTCCATGTCGGTCGGCGCCGGCGGCTCGCCGGAATCGCCGCGGGCGAAGGCGAGATAGCCCTCGACCATGCGGCCCATCTCGTCGACGTCGCGGCGCAGCGCCTCCGTTTCCGGCCCCTCCGACAGCAGCGCCAGTTCCAGCTTGAAGCGCGTCAGCACGGTCCTGAGGTCGTGGCTGACGCCGGCCAGCATGGTCGTGCGCTGGTCGATCTGCCGCTCGATGCGCCGGCGCATCTCGATGAAGGCCTGGGCCGCCGCCCTCACCTCGCTCGCCCCGCGCGGGCGGAAGCCGACGACCTCGCGGCCCTTGCCGAAATCCTCGGCCGCCGCGGCCAGCGCCTGGATCGGCCGGATCTGGTTGCGCAGGAACAGGATGGCGATGCCGATCAGCACCAGCGAGGCGATCACCATCCAGACCAGGAAGATGTGGCTGTTCGAGGCATAGGCCATGCCGCGCCGGGCGAAGACCTTCATGACCGAATTGTCTTCGAGCTGGATGCGGATCTCGACCAGCGCCGAATTGCCGACCGTGTCGATCCAGAACGGCCGGCCGACCTGCAGCGCGATCTCGCGGGAGAGCGCACCGTCCAGCACGTCGAAGAAGGGCCTCGGCCCGGAGATCGGCAGCGGCTCGGGCGGCAGTATCTCGACCATCAGGTTCAGCCGGTCGCGCGCGATACGCCGCAGGGTCTCGTAGTCGCGGTCCTGCGGATAGGTCTTCTGGATGTCGATGAGCGCCGCGATGTCCTGCGTCACCGCCGCCGACAGACGGTGCGTCACGAGCTGCCAGTGCCGCTCCATGAACACATAGGCGACGACCGACTGGAGGATCACGATCGGCGCGATGACGATGATCAGGGAACGGGCATAAAGCCCCTTCGGCATCAGGTCGTTGAAGCGGCGCCCAGCCGCCTCGCCCAGCCCGGAAAAACGGGTGGCGAAGTTGGCAATCAGGCCGCGAAGGCCACCATAGGTCGATTGCGGGCGCTCGATGGTCGACATGGGCGGAGCCTATCACGCCGGCGCCGCAGCCGCGAAACTGCGGTCTCCCTTGCGCCCATCCCGAAGCGATTGCCGCAATCCGCCACCGATCCGGTCACAATGCCGCGGCCAATCGGCCGCAGTTCAGACGGAAACGTCTTTAGAACCATACAATTCGCTTGAAAAAGCCGAAACTTCACGATTCAGTGATCCGGATATGGGAGGCGTCGTTCACGCCTCAGGGGGATTGAGTTGGCTGTCGATAATGCGGGTCGCGCGCCCTTTGCGCGCGCGCGGTCTCATGTGCTTGCCGGCCCGTGGCCGGATCGCCTGCGCTCCGCGCTGTCGCGGCCGTCCGCGACTCTGGTCCTGACCCTTGCGGCCATCACGCTGGTCTGGACCGCAGCGTGGATGCAGTGGTGGCTGAACGACCTCGTCGTTCCCTGGGATTCCAAGAACCAGTTCTACGCCTTCTTCCGCTTTCTGGCAGGCGCGATCCATGACGGCGGGACGCCGTTCTGGAACCCCTACCACTATGCCGGCCACCCGAGCATCGCCGACCCGCAATCGCTGATCTTCTCGCCGCCCTTCCTGGTCTGGGCGCTGTTCGATCCCTCGCCCTCGCTCTTCGCCTTCGACTTCATCGTCTTCGCCCACCTGCTGGTCGGCGGCCTCGCCCTCGGCGTCTATGGCCACCGCCAGGGCTGGCCGGCCGCCGCTTCGGTGCTCGCTGCCGCGATCTTCATGCTGGGCGGCGTCGTCGCCGGCCGCATGAACCACGTCGGGATCATCACCTCCTTCGGCCTGTTCCCGCTGGCCTGGCTGCTGCTGGAGGCCTCTCTCGACCGGCGCTCGTTCCTCGCGGCCATCGGCTTTGCCGTCATCGCCGTGATCATCGCGCTCGGCCGCACGCAAACGCCCTTGCTGCTTTGCTTCGTGCTGGTCGTGCTCGCCGCGCGGCATATCCTCAACCAGCCCTCGCCGGCTCGCTTCGCGCTGAGCCGCCTGCCGCTGTTCATCGTCATGGGCCTGACCGGCGTCGCGCTGATGGCCGTGCCGCTGCTTCTGACCGCGCAGTTCGCCGCCTTCTCGAACCGCCCGGCAATCGACCTGCAGAACGCGCTGCTGTCGTCCTGGTATCCGGTCAATGCCGCGAACTTCCTCGTGCCGAACATCTTCGGCTCGATCCAGCAGGCCGTGCTCGGCGACTGGGGGCCGGGCCACGGCACCCGCCCTGGCCTCGACGGCACCGACCGGGCCTTCAACTACCTGTTCGCCGGCAGTTTCACGGCCCTGCTCGTGCTTTGGCACGGCCTTGCCGGCGGGCGCCTCTGGGGCTCGGGCCGGCGGGTCATGGCCGCCGTCGCCGTGGGTGCCGTCGTCTATGCGCTCGGCCGCTACACGCCGGTCTTCCCCTGGCTGTTCGAGCATGTTCCGGGCATCTCGCAGTTCCGCCGGCCGGTCGGCGGCCTGTTCATCCTCGTGCTGGCATTGGCCTATCTCACCGGACACCTGCTCTCCGACTATGTCCGCAAGGGCCTGCCGCGGGTGCCGCCGGTCATCCTCGCCATCTGCACGCTGGCGGTGGCGGGTCTGCTCGGCTGGGCGGTCCATTTCTCGGCGGGCTCCGGCAAGGCGGTTGACGCGATGATCGCCATCGCCAAGGTCGCGCCCATCTATGCCGGACTGATCGCCCTGCTCGTCCTCGCCCGCGCGCCGCGCGCCCGCCTTGCGGTGGCAACGCTTGCGACGGTGTTCACTGCCGGCGAACTGGTCCTGCTGAATGCCGGATCATCCCTCAACGCCGAACCGCGCACCAACTACGCCTTCCTTGAACGGCCGAGCGGTCGGGACGGCTCGATCATCGCCACCCTCACCCGCGAGATGAAGCGTCAGCCACACGGTGCCGTCCGCCCGCGCGTCGAGATCGTCGGCCTCGGCGGCCCCTGGCAGAACGCCGCAATGGTCTATGGGTTCGAGGCCACCAACGGCTACAACCCCTTGCGCATCGGCTCCTACGACCGCCTCGTCGCGCCCGGCGAAAGCCCCTATACGGTGTTCCACCGCCGCTTCCCGGCCTCGTTCTCCAGCTATAGCTGCGACCTGTCGCGGGCACTCGGCCTCGAATACATCGTCCTCGACCGGCCGATCGAACTGATGCCGCACCTGCGCCAGTGGCAGACGATCGAGACCATCATGGACGGCCCGCAGGCCTGGATCTATCGCCTGCCGCAGGCGGCGCCCCGCGTCGTGCTGTCCACCATTGTCCGCGTCGCCGATGCCGATGCCTTCGTCGAGGCCGGCCGCTATCCGAGCACCGCTTCCGACGGCCGCGAGGTGATGGTCGACGAGGACGACGACCTCAGCCAGACCTATGCGGCCTCGCAGGCCGCGCCTGCCCCCGCTGCCGAGCCGCGCAGCGACCAGCGCACGGTTACCGCCCTGGCGGTCGCCAAGCCCACGGGCCCCGCAGCAGCGCTCACCGCTCCCGTTCCGACGCGGCCGCCCGGCCGCGCGGAGATCGTGTCCTGGCGCCCGGACCGGGTGGAGGTTGCCGTCGAGAGCCGGCTGACCGCCGTCCTGACGCTGCACGAGCCCTGGTATCCCGGCTGGCAGGTGGAGGTCGACGGTGTCCGCAAGCCGCTGCTGCGCACCGACGTGCTGTTCCGCGGCGTCGAGGTGCCGGCCGGCGCCAGCCGCGTCGTCTTCACCTACCGGCCGCTATCCCTCGAGAACCTGAAGGCCGCCCTCGACGGTGTCCTCGGCCGCGAGGAGGAGTAGGACCAGCCCTCACCGGCACGCCGATAGCGGCGCCGGGCGGAGCAGGAACACGCGGTCGTCGCTCGCGGCGAGGTCCGGGCTCGATCCGCGCGCGCCCTCGACCTCCAGCCGTTCCACGGAAACACGGACATCGTCGCCGCGCAGCTCCAGCCGGAACTCGCCAGTATCGCCCTCGCCGGTGCAGTCGGCAGCCGCCCCGTTGGTCGTGCAGATGCCGTTGACGGCATAGGCGTCGCCGTCGCCGCGCAGGCGGAAGCCGATCCTGACGGTGAACCGCTCCGCACCGTTCTCATCCGGCACCGACACACGCTCGCGGCGCAGGTGGATGCGCGTCACCTTCTGGCGCGGATTACGACGCAGGTGCGCCTCGTCATAGCTGCGGCCGAGACACGGATCGCTCGCCGGCGCGCCGCCGGACAGGCGAAAATAGACCTGGCCGGCATGGGCGGGAGCCGATGCCATGAGCATTGCGACGAGACAGGCATTCACTGAAACTCGCACGTGCCGTCTCCCTCGCATCCTGATCGTCATCCGCCGGCCTCCCAGCATTCCAGAGCCAGCGCCGGTTGACCACGCTGCCGACCGGGCCCCTGCCGCGCAGTTCCCGAGGCGCGCCGCGCCGATCCAACGACGCACCCGTCAACTGCTAGCCAGCGGATGTTTCGTCTCCGCGCCACCAAAACCGGCGACGCCAGCTTCACTGCCGCAGGCCTGCGCCACACAGCCTTGACTTTCACTGCAAGCAAATCGAAAGTGCTTAGTATGAAAACAGACGATCAAATAGCTCCCCGAAGCGCAGAACAGGAATCGTTGCGCCGGATTGGCGAACGCATCCGCGAGGCGCGCCAGGGGCTCCGCATGACACTGGACGACCTCGGTAGGGCAGCCGGGCTTTCGACGACCTTCCTGTCGCGCCTGGAACGCGGCCAGGTCGCCTGCTCCATCGGCAATCTGCTGCAGATCGCCGGCGCGCTCGACCTGGCCCCGGCCGCCTTGTTCGACAGCGAGGCGCCGCAGCGCGCGCCCTTCCGCATTGTTCGCGCGGGCGAGACCGAGGCTCCGGCAGCCCGCTCGGGCAAGGACGGCGATGGCTATGCGTGGACGCAGCTCGCCTCCGGGCGTCGCGACCATCTGATGGAAGCCTTTCGCCTGCGCTTTCCGAAGGGTGGCGCCCACGGTCCGCTGGTGTCGCATCCCGGCGAGGAATTCTGCTTCGTGCTCTCCGGCACCGTCGCCTTCCAGATCGGCGACGAGGTGGTGACGCTGGCCGCCGGCGATTCCATCCATCTCCAGTCGACCACGCCGCACATGGCCTGGAGCGCCGGCACGAGCGAAGCCGAAATCCTGATGATCACCGCCATGGAGCACGAAAGCGCCGTGGCGGTCGAATGGTGGGCGCGGCACGGCGCCGCGATCCCACGACAAGGTCCGCCGGGCGCGGCGGACAATTGAAGCGCCGACGCCCGCCAAGGGCGCGGCATCATGGAGGAAGCGATGAGCGAAGCAGCCCGGGCCGGGGCAGGACGACACCTGCCCTATGAGGTGAAGCATGTCGATGATGTCGAATGGGAAACGATCCGCTGGCCGGGCGAGACCGGCAAGATGCTGTTCCACCCCCGGCCCGAGCGGCCGACGGAGCCGAATGCCGGCATCCTGCGTCTCGAACCCGGGGCCCACCACCCGATCCACAACCACGACTTCGCGCAGGTCTGGTACGTGCTGAAGGGCGAGTTCCGGATCGATGGCCACCTCTGCACCCCCGGCGCCATGCTGTTCCACCCGGACCCGCATTTCGAGGGCGCCTTCTCCACCGAGACCGGCGGCGAGATCCTGATCGTCCAGTATCCCGGTCCGACCACGAAGGGCCTGCCGATCTACAACGGCCGCTTCAACATGAAGGTGCGCAAGCCCCTGGACGAGGAGCGCACGGACCTCTGACGCGCGGCGAGGGTCGCGCCCATCGCGGCGCGGCCTTGCCCGCTCGGCCTGTTTCCGCTATAGGCCGGCCGTCCCGTGGCATCTCCGCACCCCTGGAGGCTTCCGCCGCGGGTCTTTCTTTTGGAGATGAAGACCATGGCTGCCAACGCAACGTTGTCGGCGACGGTCCGCGCGAAGGGCGGCAAGGGGGCCGCACGCGCAGAACGTCGTCAGGGCCGCGTGCCCGGCGTTATCTACGGGGACAAGAAGGCTCCCGTCCTGATTTCGCTCGACTACAAGACCCTTCACCAGCGCATTTACGCCGGACACTTCAAGTCGACCGTCCTCACCCTCGAGGTTGGCGGCGAGAAGCACCGCGTCATTCCGCGCGACTACCAGCTCGATCCCGTCAAGGACACCCCGGTCCATGTCGATTTCCTGCGCCTCGGCGAGGGTGCGGAAATCTCGGTCGACATCCCGGTCCACGTCGTGGGCGCCGATGTCTCCCCGGGCGTCAAGGCGGGCGGCACCGTGAACCTCGTCGTTCACTCGCTCACCCTGCTCTGCAAGGCGGACAACATTCCGGAAGCCGTCGACATCGACATTTCGGAACTGACCATCGGCTCCACGATCCACGTCCAGGACGTGAAGCTGCCTGCGGGCGCACGCCCGGCCTCGAAGGAGAACGCCACGCTGCTCTCCATCGTGCCGCCGACCGTGCTCGAGGAGCCGGCCGCCGACGCGGCCGCGGCTGCGGCCCCCGCCGCCGAAGCCAAGAAGTGATCCCGAGGGGCATCGCCCCGATCACCACGACATCGGGGCGCCCCTTGCCGGGCGCCCTTTTCGTTGGGGAAGACCGATGATTCTGTTGGCCGGCCTCGGCAATCCCGGGGCGAAGTTCAGGAACAACCGGCATAATATCGGCTTCATGGCGGCCGAAGCGATCCATCGCCGGCACCGCTTCTCGCCCTGGCGCCAGCGCTTCCAGGGCCTGTGCGCGGAAGGCACTGTCGGGACGCACAAGGCGCTCCTGCTCATGCCCGGCACCTACATGAACGAGAGCGGCCGGGCGGTCGGCGAGGCCATGCGCTTCTTCAAGATCGAACTTCAGCAGGTCGTCGTCTTCCATGACGAACTGGACCTGCCGCCCGCCAAGCTCCGCGTGAAGACCGGCGGCGGCAATGCCGGCCACAACGGCCTGCGCTCGATCACCGCCCAGTGCGGCAACGACTATCGCCGCGTGCGGATGGGCATCGGCCACCCCGGCGACAAGAACCTCGTCCACTCCTACGTGCTGAACGACTTCGCCAAGGCGGAGATGCCCTGGGTGGAGGATCTCTGCGACGCCTGCTCCGACCATGCCGAACTGCTCGCGTCGGGCGACGATCCTGGCTTCCAGAACCGCATCCACCTCGCCATGGACGGGCGCGGCTGGAACGACGTGAAACGGCCCGGCGAGGCCAAGGATCCGTCCAAAGCTTGACACCCCCTTTCGCGCGCTCGACAAGGCGCGCAAACCTGATGATGGAATTGCTCCCATGGGCTTCAAATGCGGCATCGTCGGCCTGCCGAACGTCGGCAAGTCGACCCTCTTCAACGCGCTGACGCAGACGGCGGCGGCGCAGGCGGCCAATTATCCGTTCTGCACCATCGAGCCGAATGTCGGCGACGTAGCCGTGCCCGATCCGCGGCTCGACAAGCTCGCGACCATCGGCAAGTCGCAGCAGATCATCCCGACCCGCATCACCTTCGTCGACATTGCCGGCATCGTGCGCGGCGCCTCCAAGGGCGAGGGCCTTGGCAACCAGTTCCTCGCCAATATCCGCGAGGTCGATGCCATCGCCCATGTCGTGCGTTGCTTCGAGGACGGTGACATCACCCATGTCGAGGGCAAGGTCGACCCGATCGCCGACATCGAGACCATCGAGACCGAGCTGATGCTCGCCGATCTCGAAAGCCTCGAGAAGCGCGTCGTCGCGGCCGAGAAGAAGGCCAAGGGCGGCGACAAGGAGGCCAAGGAACAGGTCGACCTGATCAACCGCGCTCTCGTGCACTTGCGCGACGGTCGCCCCGCCCGCATGACCGAGGTGAAGGCTGAGGAAGAGAAGGCTTTCGCCATGCTCAACCTCCTGACCACCAAGCCGGTGCTCTACGTCTGCAACGTCGAGGAAGCCTCCGCCGACAAGGGCAACTCCTTCTCGGCCAAGGTGTTCGAGCGGGCCAAGGCCGAGGGCGCCAAGGCGGTCGTCGTCTCGGCCAAGATCGAGAGCGAGATCGCGGTCATGCCGCTCGAGGACCAGAAGGACTTCCTGGAGGCCGTCGGCCTTGAGGAGCCCGGCCTCAACCGCGTCATCCGCGCCGGCTACGACCTGCTCTCGCTCGTCACCTACTTCACGGTGGGGCCGAAGGAAGCCCGCGCCTGGACCATCACCAAGGGCACCAAGGCCCCCGGCGCGGCCGGCGTCATCCACACGGATTTCGAGAAGGGCTTCATCCGCGCCGAGACCATTGCCTTCGCCGACTACACCACGCTCAACGGCGAGGCCGGCGCGCGCGATGCCGGCAAGCTGCGGCTGGAAGGCAAGGAATATGTGGTCGCCGACGGCGACGTGCTGCACTTCCGCTTCGCCAACTAAAGGCCGGCCCGACAGGGCCTCACGCTTCGGCGGGGATGTGGGCGATGACCTTGATCTCGAAGTCGAAACCAGCGAGCCAGTTGACGCCGATCGCCGTCCAGTTGGGATAGGGCTTTTCGCTGAAGATCCGGTTCTTGACGGTCATGATCGTCTCGAACTGGTTCTCGGGATCGGTATGGAACGTGGTGACATCGACGATGTCGTCGAAGGTGCAGCCAGCCGCATGCAGCGTCGCCCCGAGGTTGTCGAAGGCCCTCTCGACCTGACGCCTGAAATCCGGCTCCGGCGTGCCATCCTCGCGGCTGCCGACCTGTCCGGAGACGAACAGCAGATCGCCGGAGCGGATCGCGGCCGAATAGCCGTGCGCCTCATAGAGAGCGTGACGGTCGGCTGGAAAGACTGCTTGGCGCTGGCCCATGTCTGGCCCCTTCGTCGCTTGCAGGCCGCACTTGCTAGTTCACAAGTCGGCGTCCGTTGAGATACGATGTGTATGTGAAACTGCACACATACGCCGCGTATGTCAATTCACATACACTTCGTATGTGAACGAGGAACTTGAATGACCGCCAGGCGCCGCGCCGAGACGATGGAGGAGAACCGTGCGAAGCTGATCAAGGCAGCGCGCCGGGCCTTCGCCGAGAAGGGCTACGATGCCGCCTCGATGGACGCGCTCACCGCCGAAGCCGGACTGACGCGCGGCGCGCTCTATCACAACTTCGGCGACAAGCGCGGGCTGCTGGCCGCGGTCGTCCATGAGATCGACGCTGAAATGGCATCGCGGGCGCAGCAGATCGGCGCGCGGTCGCAGGATGATTGGGAAGGGCTGCTGGCCGAAGGCACGGCCTATATCGAAATGGCGCTGGAACCCGAAGTGCAGCGCATCGTCCTGTTCGACGGCCCCGCGGTCCTCGGCGATCCCTCGCAATGGCCGAGCCAGAACAGTTGCTTCGAAGCGACCAGGCAGACGGTCGAGCGGCTGATCGCGAAGGGAACCCTGAAGCCCGTGGATGCCGAGGCCATGGCGCGGCTTCTGGCCGGCGCAGCGCTCAACGCCGCGCTCTGGATCGCAGCCAGCGACGACCCGAAAGCTGCCTTGCCAAAGATGATCAAGGCCTTCCGCACGCTGGCCGCGGGCCTGCTGGCAAAGCCCGGCTGAAGGCGCTCTGCGCTCTCGGCCTCGGCCATCCCGCCGCCTTGCGCGGGGCGGAGCGGGTCATGATACCTTGGCCGCCACCACCAGAACCCGCCGCTCCGGCCTCAGAAGCATGCCCGACACAGCCATTCCCCACCCTGCCTTCGAGGACTTCGTTCCCGGCGAGATCACCACCTACGGCCGATACGAGGTCACGAAGGAGGAGATCATCGCCTTCGCGACGGAGTTCGACCCACAGCCCTTCCATCTCGACGAAGAGGCCGGCCGGGCTTCGTGGCTCGGCGGGCTCGCCGCCTCCGGCTGGCACACCAGCGCCATCCTGATGCGGCTCAACTGCGACGGGTTCATGGTCGGCTCGACGTCGATGGGAAGCTCCGGCCTCGAGGAGGTGCAGTGGCTGAAGCCGGTCCATCCCGGGGACGTGCTCACCGTGCGCCGCGAAATCCTCGAGACGCGATCCTCCGCCTCCCGGCCCGAAATGGGCATCGTCCGCTGCCGCTTCGAACTGGTGAACCAGAAGGGCGAGGCGGTTCTGGTGCAGACCAACCCGATCTTCTTCGGTCGCCGCAGCGCGGAGGTCGCGTGATGTACGAGGACATCGTCATCGGCCAGCGGGACGAGCTCGGCGCGCATACGTTCACCGCCGAAGCCATCATCGCCTTCGCGGCGAAATACGATCCGCAGCCCTTCCACATTTCCGAGGAAGCCGGCCGCAACAGCCATTTCGGCGCACTGGTCGCTGCCGGCTGGCACACCGGCGGCATGTGGATGCGCATGCGGGTCGAGCATGCCCGGCGCGTTGCCGCGGCGCGCGCGGCGAAGGGCCTGCCGGTGCAGCAGGGCGGCCCCTCCGGCGGCTTCAAGAACATGCGCTGGCCGAAGCCCGTCAAGGCAGGCGATACCGTGACTTATTTCTCGGAATGCACCAGCAAGCGCCCGCTGGCCTCGCGGCCCGGCTGGGGCATCGTCTTCTCGCTCAATACCGGCGTGAACCAGCACGGCGAGCTGGTCATGTCCTTCGACGGGTCCGGCTTCATGCCGATGGCCGGCGCCTCGACATAGTCCGACAGACGCGGACGCTCGATCGCGCCCGCTACCCGGTTTCGCAGAGCCTCCCACAGGTCGGAGAGAGCGATGGCACGCTCGCGTGCTGCCATGGCCCGCGCCTCGGCATAGCTGCGGATCGGACGGTGGGTAGCAGAAACAGACATGGCGGCCTTCCGGGTCGGTGTGGGGAAGATTGCACCGGAGCACGCTAGTCCATTCCCTCACATCAATAATCATGGCACAATTCATCAATCTCGTGCCCATGGATCATCAATGGATCGCGCCGCCGAAATGGAGATTCTGGTCGCGGCCATCGACCGGGGCGGCTTCACCGCCGCGGCAGACCATCTTGGCCTGACGCCCTCGGCGGTCTCGAAAGTCATTTCACGGCTGGAAGCGCGGCTCGGCGTCAGGCTCGTCGAGCGCACCACGCGACGCATCGCGCTGACGGCGGAGGGCCGGACCTTCTACGCTGCGGCGCGCGGCATCATCGGCGCGATCGACGAGGCGGAGGCGAGCGTGATGGAGGCGCGGGGCCGACCCCAGGGCGTGCTGCGCGTGAACTGCGGCACGGCCTTCGCGATGATCCAGCTCGCGCCTGTCCTGTCCGACTTCATGACCGCTCATCCCGGCGTCAGCCTCGAACTCGGCATCGAGGATCGCATCGCCGACATCGTCGGCGAGGACATCGACGTCGGCATCCGCACCGGGCCGGTCGGCGACGACCGGCTGGTCGCGCGCCGCTTCGCGGACGTGCGCCGGGTCATCGTGGCCTCCCCGGCCTATCTCCAGCGCATGGGCCGGCCGACGCAGCCGGACGACCTCGCCCGCCACGTCTGCATCCCCATCGCGACGACGCCCGACATGGCGCTGTGGCCCTTCGTCTCGGCAGCCGGCCCGCGCTTCGTCGAGGTGCGCGGACCGGTCCGCGTCGGCACCGCCGAGGGCGCCCATGCGCTGGCGCTGGGCGGCGTCGGCATCGCCCGGCTCGGCGATCTCGTGGTCGCCCGGTCCATCCGCGAGGGGGCTCTGGTGCCGCTGCTGGAAGACAGTCACATTGCCGAGCCGGTTCCGATGCACCTGGTCTTCCCCGCCGGCCGGCAGCGGCTGCCGAAGGTGCGAGTCTTTCTCGACTTCGTCATGGATCGTTTCAGCCGCAGCCCCTGGCGGGTCTGATCGCGAAAGACGGAGGTATCGCGTCCAGCACGCTGCTGAAACGTGGCGGTTCCACAAGGCTCCCAACAACAAACCACCACATCGGGAGACTGAACGTGAGCCTTGCCCTGTCGCTGCTGATCGCCGGCCAGATCGCCACCGCCGGCCTCGCGCCGCCGAGCCACGTCGTCGAGCCCGTCCAGTACACCACCAATCGCTACGGCAACCTGCAGGGCGAAGGTCGCGACTTCGGCCGCGGCTACGACGTCCAGCGCTCGCGCCGCAGCCGCACCACCACCTACCAGGGAACAGGCCGCAATTTCGGCGGCGGCTATGAGGTGCGCGGCAACCGCGTCACCGGCACCGGCTCGCGCTTCGGCAGCGGCTATGATGTCTCGCGCGGCCGCATCACCGGCACAGGCTCCAATTTCGGCGCTGGCTGGGAGCGCAACCGCAACGGCCAGTGGGTCGGCACCGGCCGCAATTTCGGCCGCACCTGCTCCGGCTCCTCCAATCCGGCCGTTGCCTGCCGCTGAGGGCGGCGCAACGTCCTCACCGAAAGTGGCGTCGCTTCGTCCAGGCGCGCCGAAGGGGCACCCCACCGTCTCCGCCCCTCTCGCAAAAGCCGTCGCCGCGACCAGCGCCGACGGCTCTTCGCCGTTCAGGGCGCCAACCTTACCGCGAATTCACTAGGGCCCGGCCCTGACCTCTCCTACCTCTAGACTCGGGCGCGACAACGACCCGGCAGAGCGGCGCGACAAGAACCGCGGCCGGCAGCAGCAGGAGACCCGCCATGACCATGCCTTCAAGCGCGATGCCCGCAGGCCCGATGCCGCAGCAGGCCGCCTATCCGGCGGCGGCGACACCGGTCACCGTCACGGCCATCGACATGCCCTTCTTCCGGCTCGTCGGCTTCTTCTTCAAGGCCGCGCTCGCCGCCATTCCCGCCATGATCGCCGTTGCGCTCGTGGTGAAGATCCTCGCCGGTTTCGTGTTCTGGACCGTTGGCGGCTGGCGCTACGGGATGTGGATGTAGCCGCAAGCAGCGCCTCCGCATCCGGCCACGGACCGCATCCCGCGGGCGCCTCAGCGGCCGAGAACCCGCCCCGCCACGGCGTCGAGCTTGGCCACCAGCGCCGGATCGCGCGCCTCCCTTGCGGTGATGATCGCGTGTTCCAGTGCCCGGTCCGAATGGATCGGGCACGGCTCGTGATCCCCCGGAAGATCGCGGGCAAGGCGCGCCACCAGCCGGCGCGCCTTGTCGGCATTGGCGCCGAGATGATGGACCACCTGCGCCACGTCCACGGGCCCGACCTCCTCGTGCCAGGCGTCGTAGTCGGTGACCATGCCGACAAAGGCGTAGGATATCTCGGCCTCGCGAGCGAGCTTGGCCTCGGGCATCGAGGTCATGCCGATCAGGTCCCAGCCCTGCGCCTTGTGGAACAGGCTCTCGGCCAGCGTCGAGAAGGCCGGCCCCTCCATGCACACCGCCGTTCCGCCAATCTGGTGCTGAATGCCCTCCGCCTCGGCGGCCGCGGCGAGCCGCTTCTGCAGCAGCGGCGCGACCGGGTGGGAGAAGGCGACATGCGCGACGCAACCCCGGCCGAAGAAGCTGGACGCCCTGAGATAGGTCTTGTCGATGAACTGGTCGGCCAGCACGAAATGGCCCGGCGGCAGCTCGCCCCTGAACGAACCGACCGCCGAGAGCGAGACGAGGTCGGTGACGCCCGCCCGCTTCAGCGCATCGATGTTGGCGCGATAGTTGATCTCGGACGGGGAAAGCGCATGGCCGCGCCCGTGGCGCGGCAGGAAGACGATCTCCGTCGAGCCGATCCGCCCCCTTCTCAGCCGGTCGGAAGGCTCTCCCCAGGGCGACGATACGGCCACCTCCTCCAGCCCTTCGAGGCCCGGCAGGTCATAGATGCCCGATCCGCCCATCACGCCGAGAACGGCCTTGGTCATGTCTGCTCCGGAGATTCACGCGCCGCGTGCGAGGATCGGCAAAGCGGCGAGCGGTGGCAAGCACCCGCGACAAACGAAAAGGGCCGCTCACGCGGCCCTCGTCATGTGCTGTCCGGTCGTCGCGCCGATCAGGCGTGAACGTCCTTCCAGACCTTCTTCTTGGTGAAGTAGGTCAGGCCGGCGAAGACCAGCAGGAACAGCAGAACCTGGAAGCCGATGCGCTTGCGCTGTTCCATGTGAGGCTCGGCGGCCCACATCAGGAAGGCGGTCACGTCGGCCGCATACTGCTGCACCGTTTGCGGAGTGCCGTCGGAATAGGTCACCTGGTCGGGCTGCAGCATGTTGGGCATGCCGACGAAATTGCCGGGGAAGTACTTGTTGTAGTGCGTGCCCGGCGGCGTCTCGTGACCCTGCTCGTAGCCGGTCAGGAAGGCCTTCACGTAGTCGGCGCCATGCTCCTGGTAGAGCGTGAACATGTCGATGATGAACCAGGGGAAGCCGCGCTCGTAGGAGCGGGCCTTCGGCATCAGCGTCAGGTCCGGCGGAGCCTTGCCGCCATTCGCCGCCTCGGCCGCCTTGATGTTGGCGAACGGGCCGGGAATGCGGTCGGAGGCGCGCGGCGCGCGCTCGGCCGGCTGGCCGTCATCGCCGATCTCGCGAACCTTGTGCTGCCAGTCGGCGGCGATCTGCGCGACCTGCGCGGCCGGAATCTCCGGGCCGCCCGGCTGCGACAGGTTGCGGAACGACAGGAGACTCACCGAATGGCAGGAGGCGCAGACCTCCTTGTAGACTTGGAAGCCGCGCTGCAGCTGCGCCCGGTCGTACATGCCGAACATGCCGGCGAACGACCAGCCGTAGCGCGGCGGGTTGAGCTGCTCGGCGGCCTTCGCCGCCGGCATGGCCGCGCTGAGGCCGATGAGGCCTGCGGCGGCGAGAACGAGAGAGAAACGCTTCATCGTCATGGATCCTGTTCTCTCTTGCCCTCAGCCCTTGGTCTGCGGCGCGGCATTGGCGCCGGCGGTGACCGGGGCGCCGCCCTTCTTCCGCTCCTGCTCCAGCACGGCGTCGGCGATCGAGGCCGGCAGCGCCTTCGGCGTCTCGAACAGGCCGAGCAGCGGCAGGACGAGGAGGAAATAGGCGAAGTAGAGGCCGGTGAAGATCAGCGACAGCACCGTGTAGGGATATTCGGCGGGCTTCGAGCCGAGCCAGCCGAGCATCACGCAGACCACCACGAAGGCCCAGAAGAACTGCTTGTGCAGCGGGCGATAGGCGGTCGACTTCACCTTCGACGTATCCAGCCAGGGCAGGAAGGCCAGCACGGCGATCGCCGCGAACATGGCCAGCACGCCGCCGAGCTTCGAGGGGATCACGAAGACGATCAGGTTGATGTCGAAGGTGATGGCGCGAAGGATCGCGTAGAACGGCAGGAAGTACCACTCCGGCACGATATGCGCCGGCGTCACCAGCGGGTCGCCAGGGACGTAGTTCACGGCATGACCGAGATAGTTCGGCTGGAAGAAGGCGAACCACGCGAAGAGGATGAAGAAGCAGATGATGCCGAAGGCGTCCTTGATGGTCGCATAGGGCGTGAAGGGCACGGTGTCCTTCTTGATGTCCTTCACCTCGACGCCGGTCGGGTTGTTCTGTCCCGTGACGTGCAGCGCCCAGACGTGCAGGGCGACGACGCCCGCGATCATGAACGGCAGCAGGTAGTGCAGCGAGAAGAAGCGGTTCAGCGTCGGATTGTCGACGGAATAGCCGCCCCACAGGAACTCGACGATGGTCGGGCCGACGACCGGAATGGCCGAGAACAGGTTGGTGATGACCACCGCGCCCCACAGGGACATCTGGCCCCAGGGCAGGACGTAGCCCATGAACGCCGTTGCCATCATCAGCAGGTAGATGATGACGCCGAGGATCCAGAGGATCTCGCGGGGCGCCTTGTAGGAGCCGTAATACAGGCCGCGCAGCATGTGCACATAGACCGCCACGAAGAACATCGAGGCGCCGTTGGCGTGCAGGTAGCGGATCATCCAGCCGTAGTTGACGTCGCGCATGATCTTCTCGATCGAGTTGAACGCGAGGTCGACATGGGCGGTGTAGTGCATCGCCAGCACGACGCCGGTGATGATCTGGGCGACCAGCATCACCGAGAGGATGCCGCCGAAGGTCCAGAAATAGTTCAGGTTCTTCGGGACGGGATAGGCGATGAACGAATCATAGACGAGACGCGGCAGCGGCAGCCGGGCATCGAACCATTTGCCGATGCCGGTCTTCGGGACGTAGTGGGAATGACCCTGCATGGTCGTGACCTTCTAGCTGCGCTGGCGTCAGGCGGCGGCCGCGCCGGTGATCCGGATGCGCGTCTCGCTGACGAACGTGTACTGGGGAACCGGAAGGTTCTTGGGCGCAGGGCCCTTGCGGATGCGGCCGGACGTATCGAAATGCGAACCGTGGCAGGGGCAGAACCAGCCGCCATAGTCACCCTGGTTGCCCAGCGGCACGCAGCCGAGATGGGTGCAGTTGGCGGCGGTGATCAGCCACTTGGCGTGGCCTTCCTTGACGCGATGGGCATCGGTCTCGGGATCGCGCAGCGTCGAGATGTCGACATCCTGCGCGGCCTTGATCTCGGCCTCGGTGCGGTTGCGGACGAAATAGGGCTTGCCGCGCCACAGGATCTTGATCTGCGCGCCGGCTGCGATGGAGGACAGGTCGAGCTCGACCGGCGCACCGGCCGCAACCGTCGCGGCGTCGGGCGCGAGTTGGCTGATGAAGGGCCAGACCACGGCCGCACCACCCACTGCCGCCGCCGCCCCGGTCGCCAGGAACAGGAAGTCGCGGCGATCGCCCTCGGCATGTTGAACGCTTGCCACTCTCGTCGTCCTTTCGCTCGTCGGCCGGTTTCAGGCCCCGGATAGCGCCGCCAGCTCGGTCCGGCCCGCAAGGAGCCTGCCGTGGACCGCAGCCTGTGCCCGGCAGCCTTCAAGGGGCGCCGCCGCACCGGCCGGCCCATCGTCTGGGCATGGGAATCCACGCCGGGAAACCACCGTCGGCTGGCGCTTATTCGCACCGTTATAAGGTGATGTCCAGTGCATGGCGCGGAACCCCGCGCTGCACTGCATCGCACCTTCGTCGGATGGGCGCGGCGGGCACCTGCCCTGCCACGTCCGGCTTGACCGGACAGGCGCCGCGGCGCGAGTTCTTGGCGCCATGATCCGCCTTGCGCTCTACCAGCCCGACATCGCCCAGAACACCGGCACCATCCTGCGGCTCGCCGCCTGCCTCGGGCTTGCCGTCGACATCGTCGAGCCCACCGGTTTTCCCGTCTCCGACAAGTCGTTCCGGCGCTCGGGCATGGACTATCTCGACCACGTGTCCTGGACGCGCCACGACGACTTCGCCGCCTTCCAGCGCTGGCGCGCGGGCGAAGGTCGCCGCCTCGTCCTGATGACCACCCGCGCCGCCCTGCCCTACGCGGATTTCGCCTTCCGGCCCGGCGATGTCGTCATGGCGGGGCGCGAATCGGCCGGGGTGCCCGAGGATGTCCACGCGGCGGCCGATGCGCGCATCCTCATCCCGATGCGGCCGGCCATGCGCTCGCTCAACGTCGCGGTATCGGTCGCCATGGTCGCCGGCGAGGCGCTGCGCCAGCTCGGTGCGTTTCCGGACGGCGGCTGAAGGCGAGATGGCCGCCCGAAGGCGGCCCGCTCGTCCCATCCGACATCCAGCAGAATCAATAGCGGGCGGTCACCACACCCGGACCGGTCGAGAACAGGTAGTTCACGCCGAGCTTCAGCGTGTGCACGTCATTGCGGAAGGCTTGTGCTCTGAAGCGGCAGGACAGGCCGCAATCTCGCCGGGAAACCTCGCCTCATCGGGTTCACGGGCCTTTGGCCCGGCGGGTGGAGTGGTTATATTCCGTTAACCACGGCCCGGCTGCGGGCCCGCGACCTCCGAAGGACCGGGATGGATACGAACGCGACCGGCAGGACATCCCTCACCGACACCATGCGCGCCATCCGCATCGAGGAGGCGGAACGGACCGGCGTGGTCGTGGCCCTGCGCGATGCCGAGTTCGCGCGCCTCGCGATCCTTCACGACCGCGTCCGCGCCGTGCTCGACCAGGTTCCCAAGGGCATCGACCTGTTCGACGCCGGCCTCACGCCCGGCGAGACTCCACGGCTGTGGATCGACATGATCGCCTTCGTCGAGATGGGACGTGACAAGCGCACCTACCGCTTTCTGCAGGACACGCGGAACGGCCGGCGCATCATGGCCGAGAGCGATGATGCCGGCGTGGTGGCGGAGCGGATCACCACCTATGTCGCGAGCCGCCTGATCGAGCGCGAGCGCATGCTGGCACTGCCGCCGGTTTCGCCCCTGCCGGAAACACCGGCCCTGCCCCGCGCCGACATGCCCGCGGCCATTCTCGACAGGCCGCAGCCCGCCGCCGCAGCCGCGGAGACGAGGTCGCCGATGCCGCAGGCAGCGCTGGCGCCCGCGGCGACCCCGGGCACGGCCCAGCCGGATGCCCCCGCTGGAGCCCTGCCGGCCGCTCGGCCGACAAGGAGTGGCATCAGCTTCTCGGGGCTTGGCGGCTTCGTCCTGTTCCTGCTCGGCCTTGCCGCCGGCGCGGGCGGCCTTCTGGCCGTCGCCCAGCTCGCGACTCGGCTCTAGGGATCGCCGCCCGCAGGGTCTCCCATGCATGCGGCACCTTTCCCGGGCGCATCGTCGCGGCTAGCTTGCGCGCCGACATGCCGGCCACCTCCGGCCCCGAACCGTCCGGGAGGACACCATGACCCTTTCAGCAACGCTTGCCGGCAGCGCCCCGCGCAAGGTCTTCAACATCGTCGACGGCAAGCAGACGGAAGCCGCAGACGGCCGCGTCATCGACGCGATCGGCCCGTCTGACGGTGCGGTCATCGCGTACATGCCGCGTTCCGGCGCATCCGATATCGACAAGGCGGTCGCCGCCGCGCGCAAGGCCTTCGAGGAAGGCCCGTGGAGCCGCATGACGGCCACGGAGCGCGGCCGACTGCTGGTGAAGATCGGCGAAGCGATTCTCGCCCACCACGACGAACTGTCGCTGCTGGAGAGCATCGACACCGGCAAGCCCGCCCGCCAGGGCAAGGCCGACATCACCGCGACCGCCCGTTATTTCGAGTTCTACGGCACCGCCGCCGACAAGGTGCATGGCGAGACCATTCCCTTCCTCAACGGCTACACCGTCGCCGTCGTCCGCGATCCCCACGGCGTCACCGGCCATATCGTGCCGTGGAACTACCCCGCGCAGATCTTCGGCCGGTCGGTCGCAGCCTCGCTCGCCTGCGGCAACACCTGCGTCGTGAAGCCTGCCGAGGACGCCTGCCTGTCGCTCCTGCGCATTTCCGAACTGGCGCTCGAGGTCGGCTTCCCGCCGGGCGTTCTCAACATCCTTTCGGGTCTCGGCGAGGAGGCGGGCGCGGCCCTGTCCAGCCATCGCGGCATCGATTTCGTGTCCTTCACCGGCTCCCCCGAGGTCGGCACGCTGATCCAGACGGCTGCCGCGAAGAACCATATCGGCTGCACGCTGGAGCTCGGCGGCAAGTCGCCCCAGATCGTCTTCGCGGACGCCGATTTCGACGCGGCGGTGCCGACCCTCGTCAACGCCATCGTCCAGAACGGCGGCCAGACCTGCTCGGCGGGCTCGCGCATGCTGGTCGAGCGGGCGGCCTATGACGAGCTGGTCTCGCGCGTCGCCGACCGCTTCAGGACCGTTCGCGTCGGCACCTGGGACATGGACCTCGACTGCGGCCCGATGATCAATGCCGGCCAGAAAAGCCGAGTCGAGGGTTTCGTCGCCCGCGCCCGCGCCGAGGGCGTGCCCGTCATCGCCGAAGGCCAGCTGGCCCCCAACCTGCCGCCGGGCGGCTTCTACGTCGCGCCGACCCTGTTCGGCCCGGTGCCGCGCTCGAACGCGCTGGCGCAGGACGAGGTCTTTGGTCCGGTCCTCTCGGCCATTCCCTTCGACGACGAGGCCGATGCCGTCCGCCTCGCCAACGGCACCGATTTCGGCCTTGTCGCCGGCGTCTGGAGCCGTGACGCGAAGCGCTCCATGCGGGTTGCGCGCGCCATGCGCTGCGGCCAGGTCTTCGTCAACGGCTATGGCGCGGGCGGCGGCATCGAACTGCCCTTCGGCGGCGTCAAGAAATCCGGCCACGGCCGCGAGAAGGGCTTCGAGGCACTCTACGAGTTCTCCGCCTCCAAGACCGTCGTCATCAATCACGGCTGAACGCGCGCATTTTCAGGCGAAGCTGGCACCGTTTCGCGTGAAGAAAATGCGGCATGACTGATACACAAGCATCCCAACAGGGGGATTCCATGCGTCTCAAGGACAAGGTCGCCATCGTCACCGGCGGCGCGCAGGGCTTCGGGCTCGGCATCGTGCAGACTTTTGCCAGGGAGGGCGCCAGGGTCGTCGTCCTCGATCTCAACGAGGAAGGCGCCAAGGCCGCCGCCAAGCCGTTCGGCCGCAAGGCCTTCGGCATGAAGTGCGATGTCTCCAAGGCGAAGGACGTCCAGCGTGCTGTCGCCAAGACCGTCGAGCGCTTCGGCACGGTCGATGTGCTGATCAACAATGCCGGCACCTCGCACCGCAACCGCCCCATGCTGGAAGTCGACGAGGAGACCTTCGACCGGGTCTTCGACGTTAACGTGAAGTCGATCTTCCACTTTGCCCACGCCGTGGTGCCGGTCATGCGGCAGAACGGCGGCGGCGCAATCATCAATGTCGGCTCGACCGCGGGCCTCCGCCCCCGCCCCGGCCTTGCCTGGTACAATGCCTCCAAGGGCGCGGTGAACCTCCTGTCGAAGTCGATGGCGGTGGAACTGGCGCCCGACAAGATCCGCGTCTGCGCCCTCGCGCCGGTTGCGGGCGACACGCCGCTGCTGGGCATGTTCATGGGCGAGGACACGCCGGAAATGCGCAAGAAGTTCATCGCCTCCATCCCGATGGGCCGCCTGTCGACGCCGCAGGACATTGCCGACGCGGCGCTGTTCCTCGCCGCCGATCCCGGCAACTTCCTCACCGGCGTGGTGCTGGAGGTCGATGGCGGGCGCTGCATCTAGGAGCGCCCACGGCAGATTGGGCACCGGTTTCGCGGTTCGGGAATGTGACAAGCACGATGACCTTCACCCTTGCCCCTGAGACCACCCTCCCCGCCGACGGGCTGACGGGAACGCTCGTCGGTCGCGTCCAGAGACCCGGCCTCGGCCCCTCGGTCGCCGCCATCCGCGATGGCGGCGTCTTCGACGTGACGGCCGCCTTCCCGACGACGGCCGACCTGTTCGACCTCGCCGATCCCGCCTCTGCGGTCGCCGCCATTCCCGGCGAGCGCATCGGCGATCTGGCCGCCATCCTCGCCAACAGTGTCGAAACAGCCCGCGACCCGGCGAGGCCCTATCTGCTTTCCCCCATCGACGTGCAGGCGGTGAAGGCGGCCGGCGTCACCTTCGCCGTTTCGATGGTCGAGCGGGTCATCGAGGAACAGGCCAAGGGCGATCCGGCACGCGCCTCGGCGATCCGCGCCGAGATCGGCGACATCATCGGCGGCGAGTTGAAGGGTCTGAAGCCCGGCTCGCCGGAAGCAGCAGCCCTGAAGAAGCACCTGCAGCAGCGCGGGCTCTGGTCGCAATATCTCGAAGTCGGCATCGGCCCGGATGCGGAGGTCTTCACCAAGGCTCCCGTGCTGTCCTCGGTCGGCACCGGCGCGGATGTCGGCATCCACCCGATCTCGACCTGGAACAACCCGGAGCCCGAGGTTGTCCTGGTCATCTCCTCGGCGGGTCGCATCGTTGGCGCGACGCTCGGCAACGACGTCAACCTGCGCGATGTCGAGGGCCGCTCGGCCCTCCTGCTCGGCAAGGCGAAGGACAACAACGCCTCCGCCGCGCTCGGCCCCTTCGTGCGCCTGTTCGATGGGAGTTTCGGCATCGGCCATGTCCGCCGGATGAAGGTGCAGTTGAAGGTGACCGGCGAGGACGGCTTCGTCATGGACGGACGCAGCGACATGGCCGCGATCTCCCGCGACGTCGAGGACCTCGCGAAACAGGCCATCGGCCCGCACCATCAATATCCCGACGGACTGGTGCTCTATTGCGGCACGCTGTTCGCGCCGATCCAGGACCGCGATGCGCCGGGACAGGGCTTCACGCACAAGGTCGGCGATATCGTCACCATCGCCAGCGACGAGCTCGGCGCGCTCACCAACCGTGTCCGTCTGTCGACCGAATGCGCGCCCTGGACCGGTGGCATCCGCGCGCTGATGGCGAGCCTCACCGCGCGCCGGGCATGACCGGTCTCGCCGCGCCGGACGGCCTGATCGGCCGCGACGGCGAGGTATCGCTCGTGCTGAGCGGCCTGCATCCGGCCGACGCGGCCAGGGGCTGGTTCCCCTATTACACATTCGCGATCGCGGCCGGCGGCGAGCCGGCAGGCGCCATCCGCCTGCGGGTCGGCGACGGGCCTGACCTCGTGCTCTATGGCGGCCATGTCGGCTACGAGGTGCTGCCGGCCTTCCGCGGCCGGCGCTATGCCGAACGCGCCTGCCGCCTGCTGTTCCCACTGATGCGGGCCAACGGCCAGCACGAGGTCTGGATCACCTGCAACCCCGACAATGCCGCCTCGCGGCGCACCTGCGAGCGGCTCGGGGCGCGGTTCGTGGAGATCGTCGCGCTGCCGCGCGACAGCGACATGTACCTGCGCGGCGAACGCGAGAAATGCCGATACCGGCTCTTGGTCCCGCCAGCCGGTTTCGACACCCACGCCTGATCCCCGGCGGCGCCGGCTGTGATCAGCCCGTCACCGAGCACGGCTAGCCTCCATCCCGTCCCAACAGGAGGCAGCAATGACCATGAATCCCGGTGACGTCGTGATGCTGAAGTCCGGCGGCCAGCCGCTGACGGTTGCGTCGGTTTCTGCCGAGGAGGCCGTGTGCCTCTGGATCGGCGAGGAAGGCGATCTCTTCCGCGAGGCGATCCCGCTCGTCGCCCTCGCTCACATCGACATGGAGGATGACGGCGGCGACGAAGAGGACGAAGAGGACGAAGAAGACGAGGACGCCGAAGGCGTCGTCGATGAGGACGAGGATGAGGCTGAAACGCGCCGCGAGCGCGAGCCCGCCTGAGGCTCAGTCGGCGGATGGCAGGCGGCGCATCGTGAACTCGATGCGCCCATCATCCAGTTCCTGCCAGAACTCGACCTCCGTCATGTAGGCCGCCCGCGGGAACCTCACGAGGATTTCGCGGGCCTTGGCTCGGGCGTCCTCGCGGGGGAGCACGTAGGTCTCGCGCATCCAGCCATCGGAACGCGGCGCGGACGGCGATGAGCCCCGCCTGAAGGCATCGAACGGCCTGTTGCGATCGGACCGCATGCGTCACCTGCCAAGCGAGGTTACGCGGCCGCCGCCTGACCCTTGCCGCCCTCCCTGGCCTTCGGCGTCTGGCGCTTCGGCCCGAAAAGCTGCTCCTGCTCGGCTGCGGTCGACATCATGAACGGATAGCGATCATAGACCCGCTGGCGCAGTTCTGGAAAGGACACGCCCATCAGGTTGATCGGGTCCTTGAGGTTCGGATAGGCGCGCGGCTCGCCGATCGGTTCCATGAACAGCAGCCGGCGATAGAAGGCGCGATGCTCGGTGCGCACGGTGGCGAGCGCATAGTCGGCATCCCCGTGTTCGGACGCCAGCATGCCCAGGCGCACGGTGGCATAGGCAAGGCCCGGATTCTGCCGCGAACATTCATAGTCGACCACGAAACGGGTCGGATCGACGATCACCTCGCCGCGCTCGATGCGGGGACCGAGAATGTCGGGGAAGATCGCCAGGGCCGGCGCGATCGGATGCTCGGCGCTCGCGACATGAACGCGGATGGAGCTGACCAGTTGCCCATCGAGATGCAGGCCGAATATCCAGACATTCGGCGCTGCGTCGAAGTTGTCGCTGAACCGGCCACTCTCGTCCGGCTGGATGGCACCTTCGCGCAGATAGCACTGATACCTGAGACGGTAGATCGCTTCCTTGTCGGCGTCCGTTTCCGCGCGCCGGTATTCAATCCTGGAAATGAGGTCGGTTACATTCTGCGCAAATATACTGGCGGCGTTAACCGTATTCATCTGAATGGCCCCACGTGAAGCGTCGCCGTCCGCCTTGCAACGTGGGGTAATTGTTCATCAAATTTTAACCGCTGGAAAGCGTCTGGTTAAAACATCGTTAACGCGATCAGAGAAAGCCTGTCAGGGTCGCTATTCGTTCTTATGATACCTCCGCCGCACGGCAGAGAATTACTTCGCTGCATCGCGTCAAAGTTGCATAGGTTGAGACAAGCTATCATACATGATTTTCCGGCGATACCGCGCGCTCGTCGCCGAAGCCCGAAATTCGGGCTTCTCGCAATCACGATGAGCAACCATTGATACAAATGCACGGAAATACCCGCATTGCGGGTAGATTCCACGCTGGCAATTGGCCCTCGACCGGCAAGGTCCGCGCAGACGCGAGCGCGCGAAAGCACCAGCGGCGCGCCGGCCCCGGTGAAATACCTATGTCCTTACGGCATGTCGTGCGGGATCGCCTCAGGCGGCGCTGGCGAGCAGCTCTTTGGCCGGGCGACCCATCATCAACCGCACCTGATCGGCGGGAATCGCGGGGCTCAGGATGAAGCCCTGGATTTCGCTGACCACGCCCGGCGCATCGATGATCCGGAGCTGTTCGTGGGTCTCGACACCCTCGACCACCACGGAGAGGCCGAGCTCCGAACCAAGCCGGGTGACGCCGCGCAGCAGTTTCGCCGACTTCTTGTCCGTCTCGATGTTGCGGACGAACGACCGATCGATCTTGACCTTGTGCAGCGGAAACTTGTGCAGGTAGCTGAGGCTCGAATAGCCGGTGCCGAAATCGTCCAGGGCGATGCGCACGCCCATCTCGCGCAGGGCCTGCAGGACGCCGAGAATCGCCGCTGAATCCTGCAGCAGCAGCGTTTCGGTGATCTCCAGTTCGAGCCGGTCGGGCGCCAGCCCCGTCGCCGCCAGCGTCTCGCCGACGAGGGCGACGATGTCCTCGCGCTCGAACTGGACCGACGACAGATTGACCGCGACACGCACGTCGTTCGGCCAGGCGGCGCAGGCATGGCACGCCTTGCGCAGTACCTGCCGTCCGATCTCGATGATCAGGCCGGTCTCCTCGGCGATGGGGATGAACTCGCCCGGCGAGATCATGCCGCGCGTCGCGTGCGGCCAGCGCACCAGGGCTTCGCAGGTCGTGATCTCGAGGGTCTTCAGGTTGAGCAGCGGCTGGAAATAGACCGCGAGCTCGTCCTTCTGGATGGCCTTGCGCAGGTCGAGTTCGGTCGCCCGGCGCGCCTGCGCCTTGCGGTCCATCTCTTCCTCGTAGAAGTGCAGGATACCCCTGCCCCCGTCCTTCGCCCGCTTCAGCGCCATGTCCGCGCTCTTGAGCAACTGGTCGGGGTCGCGTCCGTCGCGCGGAGCGAGCGCGATGCCGACCGACGCGCCGCAGGCGACGCCCTTGCCGTCGATCTGGGTGATCTCCGAGACGGTTCCGATGACCCGGTCCGCCAGCATGGTCACATCGTTGACCGTCCGCGCGCCATTCTGGAGCACCACGAACTCGTCGGCGCCGAAGCGCGCCACCACGTCGTTCTCGCCGACGACGAAGCGCAGGCGATCGGCGACCTCGACCAGCAGGGAATCGCCGACGGCGTGTCCAAGCGTGTCGTTGATCTGCTGGAAATTGTCGAGATCGACGAAGTGCACCGCCAGCAACTGGTCGGCATCGGCGACGGCCAATGCAGCGTCGAGACGCTCCTGGAACAGCGAGCGGTTCGGCAGGCCGGTCAGCGCGTCGTGCCGGGCCATGTAGGCGATCCGCGCCTCCGTACGGCGCTTCTCTGTGATGTCCTCGATGACGATGACCAGACCGCCGGACGACATCGGCTGGAAGGTCAGTTCGACATTGCGCTCGTTGGCGGTCAGTTCGATCTGCTCGGCGGCAAGATCGTCGCTGCGCCGCGTGACGCCATCCATCACCCGCGCCGCATCGCGTTCGCTGACGACGCCGAGTTCGACATAGGCGGCGAGGATCGCCTGCGCCCGCGCGCCCGAGCGCACCGAATCCGGATCGCACGGCAGGATGTCCGCCCAGCGGTTGTTGAGGACCAGCAGGCGGCCGTCGGCATCGAACATGGCCAGGCCATGCGGCATGTTGTTGAGCGCGGTGTCGAAGCGCGCCGCCAGCAGCGAGACGTCGCGCTGGGCAACCACCGCGTTCAGCAGGATGTCGCGCAGGCGCGTCGCGATCTTCCGCACGCTGCCGAAGAACGGCAGGGCGAAGAAGGCGAGGATGATGTAGTCGGGTACGCCGGTCAGGAACATGCCGGTGACCAGCGGCACGCACATCAGAAGGATCTGGTTGTCGACGAACCGGGCGTTGGCGAAGTTCCGCCCCATGATGCCAACCATGTAGGACAGCGCCACCGACACGCAGAACAGATGCGCCGCCATGCTGTCGGTCAGCCGGAAGGTCGCGAAGCACCACAGGCCGATGGTGAAGACGAACAGATTCGCGCCGAGCGTGTATTCGCGCTCCCACCGACGCGCCTCGTCATAGGTGTCGAGGCTCCGGCGAACCGTCTTGTAGCGCACCATGCGCGCGCCCCGGACGGCGCCAACCAGCACGATGACGACCGGAAAGGCCCAGAGTATCGGGTTGCCGGTTAGATACGCCGCGTAAAGCATACCGGCGAGCGCGGCCGCCAGCCCGGAGAAAAACGAGCGCAGATCCTCGTACAGCGCATCGACCATCGAAACGTAGATTTCGAAGGGCAATTCACGCTGCGACGTGTCCATGGTCTCGTTCTGGATACGCATCATACTCGCAAAAGACCATTGTCGATCGGCCGGGCAGCCGGACCCACATACGCAATCAAGCAAAAAAAACTTGCCCAGCAATTAATTGCGCGAAGATGGTTGCAGACAACCATGCGTGAGCAGAACCCCTGCAATGCGATTCAAAGCCGCGCCGAACTCAAGTAAAGATCAACGAGTTCTTGCCGCACCGAGGCTCCGGTCGGGAATCCGGCGTCGATCCAGGCCTGCCTGATCCAGGCGAGCGCCGCGCCGATTTCCGGCCCTTCCCGCAACCCGGCCCGCATCAGATCCTCGCCGCTGACCGGTAGCGACGGAGCCTGCCAGCGCTTCGGCAGAGACACCAATTCCAGCCATTCGGGCGCGTCGAGCGGCGCGGCCGAGCGCGCGAAAGCCACCAGCGCGCGGTCGGCAAAGGCACGTGGCCCGGCACGGAACAAAGCGACTTTGGCGGCGCTCTCCCCGCCTTCGGGGCCGATGCCGTGCCACCCTGCACCGATGGCGTCGAGCCGGCGATATTCCTCGTTGGAAAGCGTGAGACGCTCCCTGAGCCTGTCGGCATCCTCGCGCACCAGCACCGCGAGGGCGCCGAGACGGCGTGCCGCAAGGGGCGTTGCGCCAGCCGCCGCCTCGATCGCGACCAGCCGCTCCAGAATCGGCACGTTCGGCACGCCGCCAAGCAGCCGGTGCAGCAGGCCGGCATCCGCCATGGCCTGCAGCACTGCCGGTGCGCGCGGGGCGAGGAGGATCTTCAGGAGCTCCGCGCGCACGCGCTCGCGCGAGAGATCCTGAAGCCCCTCCCTCTCTGCGATGCAGGCGGCAAGCCCCGCAGCATCCGGCCCGTCCCGGCCGAACTCGGCATGGAACCGGAAGAAGCGCAGGATGCGCAGCCGGTCCTCGCGTATGCGCGCGCGCGCGTCGCCGATGAAGCGGACCCGGCCAGCCTCAAGGTCGGCCCGGCCACCGAAATAGTCGTGAACCTCGCCGTCTCGGCCGATGCTCATCGCATTGATGGTGAAATCGCGCCGCGCGGCGTCCTCGCGCCAGTCCAGCCCGAACCGGACGACGGCATGGCGGCCATCGGTCTCGACATCCTGCCGCAGCGTCGTGACCTCGTAGCCGACGCCATCGGCAACGACGGTGACCGTGCCATGGTCGATGCCCGTCGGCACGGCCTTGAGGCCGAGGCCGCGCGCGGTGGCCGAGACCACCTCGGGCAGCGCCGTCGTCGCGATGTCGATATCCCCCGACGGCCTGCCCGCCAGCCAGTTGCGCACCGCGCCGCCGATCGGCCGCGCTTCCGCGCCTGCCGCCGAGAGGGCATCGATCAGCGCGCGCGCCGGCCCCTCGCGGAACCATGCTGGCAGGTCGGCGCGCGCGGTCATCGGGGCGGTGTCGACGGCGACGGCGCAGCCGGCGGCGGACGGCGCTCCATCTCGGCCGGATAATAGATGCCGTTCTCCACGCGGGCGGGCCGGTAGACGACATTCGGATCACGCACCTGATAGGCGAGGTGGTAGAGAAAGTAGCCGCCGCCGAGCACCAAGCCGAACAGGCCGAGCCAGACCACGGGCTGCCGGTCCCAGTGCTCCTTCAGGAACGGGCTCCGCTCCTTCAGGTGCAGCCAGATGAAATAGAGCACGAAGGGCAGGACGAAGAGCAGCAGGTTGATGGCGATCCGCATCAGGCTGCTCCGCTCGTCTCCTGGTCGGCGAGCCGTTCCCAGAGGTTGCGGAGGATTCCGGCCGTGATGCCCCAGATGTACCGGTCGCCGTAGGGCATGGCGTAGAAGTGCCGCACCTGCCCCTGCCACTCCCGCGACTGGCGCTGGTGGTTCTTCGGGTCCATCAGGAAGGCCAGCGGCACCTCGAAGGCATCGACCACCTCGCGCGGGTTGATGGTGAGTTCGAAGGGCGGCACGACCAGACCGATCACGGGCGTGATGAGATAGCCGGTCCGCGACAGGAACGCCGGCATATAGGCCAGCGGCCGGACATGCCGGCGGTCGAGCCCGATTTCCTCCTCCGCCTCCCGCAGGGCCGCGTCCAGCGGCGTTGCGTCGCCCGGATCGATCTTGCCGCCCGGAAAGGCGATCTGGCCGGAATGATCGGGAAGGTCGCCGGAGCGCTGCGTCAGCAGGATGGTCGGCTCGGGCCGTGACACGACCGGGATCAGCACGGCGGCCGGCCGCGCCGGCTTGCCCTCGTTGATCGTGTGGTCGCCGGCATCCCCCCGCGGCGGGCCGAGCCCGCGGAACAGGTCCTGCGGCTCCCGCGGGATATCGAGCGACAGCCGCTCGGTCACCGCGGCCGTGAACTGCTCCGGCGAGACTGGAATCACATCAACCCCTCAAGTTCATCGGCGCGGACCATGGGGTAGAAGGTCCCCGAAGCATAGACCCCGAACCAGTCGATGCCGGCGACGGCAACGACCTCGCCGATATCCGCGAGGTCGTGAAGAAGCGCGCGCGAGACCCGCGCCCAAAGGTCGCGGCGGATATGGATATAGGGCTTCACGCCGTCCGTGCCGTCTTCCTTCTCGAAGCGCAGGGCATGGTCGAGGCCGACCTCGACCCATTCCTCGACCTGCGTGCGGAAGGAAAGCCGGCGCTCCCGCCCCTCGCCCTCGACGCGCAGTTCGACCGCGGCGAAGGGCGCATCATCCACCACGATGCCGATCTTCTCGACCGGCGTGACCAGGAAATAGCGGCCCTCCTCGCGCTTCAGCACCGAGGAAAACAGCTTGACCAGCGGCAGGCGGCCGATCGGCGTCTTCATGTAGAACCAGGTGCCATCGGCCGCGATGCGGATGTCGAGGTCGCCGCAATAGGGCGGGTTCCAGAGGTGCACCGGCGGCGGCCCCCTGACCTTCTTCACCTCCTGGGCGAGCCCTTCGAGCCCGCCTGCCACTGGTGGTTCCACAGCCACGCCTGACAGCCTCACGTTTGAGTGAACCGGGGTCCCGCGACCATAGTTTGGCCGCTTGTGACCTGTGACAAACGTAAGAGCCGGCTATCCCGGCCGCAATGCATGGGCCATGATGCAGTGCAGCTACGTTCAGCCTCGAAGGAAAAGCACATGACCGCCGAGACCGCCGAACGGATGGAAGACGCCATCATCAAGGCGGCCGAGACGACGGCCGCGCAGGCGCGCACCGCGCGCGCCAACATCTCCGCCGTCATCTTCGGCCAGCAGGACGTGATCGACCACGCGCTGATTACGGTGCTGTCGGGTGGCCATGCCCTGCTGGTGGGTCTGCCGGGCCTCGCCAAGACCAAGCTGGTCGAGACCATGGGCGTCGTTCTCGGCATGGACGCGCGGCGCATCCAGTTCACCCCCGACCTGATGCCCTCCGACATTCTCGGCTCCGAAGTGCTGGAGGAGAGCGCCACAGGCCAACGTGGGTTCCGGTTCGTCAAGGGGCCGGTCTTCACGCAGTTGCTGATGGCCGACGAGATCAACCGCGCCTCGCCGCGCACCCAGTCGGCGCTGCTGCAGGCCATGCAGGAGCATCACGTCACGGTCGCCGGCGAGACCCACGACCTGCCGAAGCCGTTCCACGTTCTAGCGACGCAGAACCCGCTGGAGCAGGAGGGCACCTACCCCCTGCCGGAAGCGCAGCTCGACCGCTTCCTGATGCAGGTCGATGTCGGCTATCCCGACCTCGAGGCCGAGCGCCGCATCCTGTTCGACACGACCGGCGCGCAGGAGGCCAAGCCCAAACAGGCGCTGACCGCCGACGACCTGATGGCGGCGCAACGGCTCGTCCGCCGCCTGCCGGTGGGCGATTCCGTCGTCGATGCCATCCTGACACTGGTGCGCTCCGCCCGCCCCGGCGCCGTGAAGGGCGAACTGGCGCAGGCCATCGCCTGGGGTCCCGGCCCGCGTGCCTCGCAGGCGCTGATGCTCGCCGTGCGCGCCCGCGCGCTGATCGACGGCCGCCTCGCTCCTTCCGTCGACGACGTGCTGGCGCTCGCCGAGCCTGTGCTGAAGCACCGCATGGCCCTGTCCTTCGCGGCACGGGCGGACGGCCTGACGGTCGAGAACGCGATCGCCACGCTGGTGAAGCCGATCGGATGACCTGACATGTTCGGCCTCGCCCAGCCCGAAAACCGCGAGGACCATGCCCGCCGCCTGACTCGCGATGGCGAGATGCTGGCGGCCGCGCTGCCGCGCCTCGTTCTCGAAGCGCGGCGCGTCTCCGCCACCGTCGTCCACGGCCTGCACGGCCGAAGGCGCGCCGGTACCGGCGAGAATTTCTGGCAGTTCCGCCGCTTCGTCGACGGCGAGCCGGCCGCCCGCGTCGACTGGCGGCGCTCGGCGCGCGACCAGCACCTCTATGTGCGTGAGCAGGAATGGGAGGCTGCCCATACCGTCTGGATCTGGCCGGACTGCTCGCCCTCCATGCAGTTCGTCTCGCCGCTCGCCTGGGAGACCAAGCGCGACCGCTGCGTCGTCATCGCCTTCGCCCTCGCCGACATCATGGTGCGCGGCGGCGAGCGGGTCGGGATTCCCGGCCTGATGCGGCCGACCGCGAGCCGCGCCATCATCGACCGCATGGCCGATGCCCTGATCGCCAATGCCGGCAAGGCGGGGCAGAACCTGCCGCCCAAGGCGCCGGTGTCGCGACTGTCGGAGGTGGTGATCCTGTCCGACTGCCTCGTGCCCATCGCCGAATTCGCCGACGAGGTGCGCAGCCTCGCCTCGTCCGGCTCGCGCGGCCACGTCCTCCAGATCAATGATCCCATCGAGGAGACCTTCCCCTACAAGGGACGGGTCGAGTTCGAGGAGATGGAGGAGAAGCTGACCATCACGGCCGGCCGCGCCGAAACCTGGCGCGACGACTACGTGGCCCGGCTCGCCGCGCACCGCGCGGAGCTGCGCCGCGAATGCGACCAGCGTGGCTGGAGTTTCGGCATCCACCGCACGGACATGCCGCCTGCCTCGGCGATCCTGGCGCTGCATCAGCGCATGGGGCCGGGCTCGCGCGATCTCGGCATGGCGGGAGGGCGACGCTGATGCTGGGCCTGCCGCTGGTCTTCGCCTCGCCTCTGGTCCTCTTCGCGCTGGCCGCCCTGCCGGCGCTCTGGTGGCTGCTGCGCCTCGTTCCCCCGCGCCCGCGCCGCGTGCAGTTCCCGCCGACCAGGATCCTGATCGACATCGCGCCCAAGGAAGAGACCCCGGCGAGCAGCCCGTGGTGGCTGACATTGCTGCGCCTCTTGCTGGCCGCCATCGTCATCCTCGCCATGGCAGGCCCCTTGTGGAACCCGCCTGCGACCACGACCGGATCGCAAGGGCCGGTGCTGATCCTCATGGACGATGGCTGGGCCTCGGCCGCCGCCTTCGAGCAGCGCCTGCGGGTCGCCAACCAGATCGTCGCCGCGGCAGAGAGCGCGGGACGGCCGGTGTCGCTGACCTCGACGGCGCGGCCGGTGATCGACATCGGGCTGGAAACGCCCGGCTCGGTGCGCGAGCGGCTGCGCTCGCTCGAACCCCTGCCCCACACGCCCGACCGGGCCGGCATCCTCCCCGCTTTGACCCGCTTCCTCGGGGCGCAGCCGCAGGCGGAGATCGTCTGGCTCACCGACGGCATCGACACCGGCGCTTCGGCCGCTTTCGTCGAGGAACTGCGGCGGGTTGCCGGCAATCACGCGCTGACGGTCTATGACGGCGGCACGCCCGCCCCGATCGCGCTGACCGGCGCGACCAACACGGCCGGCGGCTTCTCGGCCAAGGTCATCCGCGCCGATGCAGGCCCCGCGCAGGTAGGCCGGGTGCGCGCGCTCGACACGCGCGGCCTGCCGCTCGGCGAGGCGGCCTATGCCTTCGAGCCCGGCGCGACCGAGGCCGACGTCCGCTTCGACCTGCCGGTGGAGATCCGCAACGAGATCACCCGCCTCGACATCGTGTCGGAGCGCTCGGCCGGCGCGGTCCAGCTCATCGACGCCCGCTGGGCGCGCCGCACCATCGGCGTCGTCTCTGGCGGCACCGCCGACACCGCACAGCCCCTGCTCTCGCCCACCTACTATCTGGGACGGGCTCTGGAGCCCTTCGCGGATATCCGCACGGTGGAGGGCGCCTCGCCCTCCGAGGCGGTGGTTCGCTTCGTCGAGAGCCGCGTGCCGATGATCATCCTGACTGATGTCGGCACGGTCACGCCCACCGCGCGCGACGCGCTGAACCGCTTCATCGATGGCGGCGGCATCCTGCTGCGCTTCGCCGGCACCCGCCTCGCGGGCGCGCAGAACGACGACCTCGTCCCCGTCAAGCTCAGGCGTGGCGGCCGCCAGCTCGGCGGCGCGCTGTCGTGGGAAACGCCGCAGGCCCTCGCCCCCTTCGGCCGCGAGAGCCCCTTCGCCGAAATTCCCGTTCCTGCCGATGTCCGGGTCCGCCGGCAGGTGCTGGCCGAGCCCGACGGCCTGCTCGCCGACAAGACCTGGGCGCAGCTCGCCGACGGCACGCCGCTGGTGACCGCGGAGAAGCGCGGGCAAGGCCTCCTCATCCTGTTCCACATCACCGCCGACACCGCCTGGTCGGACCTGCCGCTGTCCGGCGCCTTCGTCGACATGCTGAAGCGCGTCGCGGGTCTGTCCGCCGCCGGCAAGCCCGCCGCCGAGGGGCTGGCGGCCATTCCCGGCCAGCCGCGCGCCAGCGAACGCGTGCCGCCGACCCGCGTCCTCGACGGTTTCGGCGCCTTCATCCGCCCGCCGGCGACCGCGAAGCCGATCCCCGCCGACCGGCGCGACCCCGCGACCTTCGACTTCCCGCCCGGCTTCTACGGCCCGCAGGAGGGCACGGTCGCGGTCAACGTTCTCGGCCCCGAGGAAAGGCTGAAACCCCTGGACCTCAGCCGCCTGAATGCCACGATCGAGCGGTATCGTGTTGGTGAACCCGTCGATCTGAGGTCGCCATTGCTGATTGCCGCCCTGCTGCTGCTGCTTCTCGACGGGATCGCGGTCTTCGCCATCGCCGGCGGGCTGGCGCGCCTGATGGGCGCGCGTGGCATGCGCACCGCCGCCGTCGCGGCTCTGGCCATCCTCGCGGGCAGCGCGCTGCATTCGGCCGAGGCGCAGACCCGGCGCAATCAGGAACGCCTGCCGCTGTCGACCGGCAATGCCGCCGACGATGCCGCCGTGCGCGCCACGCAGGCGACGCGTCTCGCCTATGTCGTCACCGGCTCGCGCGAGGTGGACGAAGTCTCCCGCGCCGGCATGGAGGGGTTGAGCCGCTTCCTGTCGGCCCGTACCGCGCTGGAGCCCTCCGCCCCCCAGTCGGTGGACATAGCCAGCGACGAGCTCGCCTTCTTCCCGCTTCTCTACTGGCCGATCGTGGCCGGCGCGCAGGAGCCCTCGCCGCAGGCCCTGCTGAAGCTCGACGCTTACATGAAGCAGGGCGGCATGGTGATCTTCGACACCCGCGACGCCCTGACCGCGCGTCCCGGGCAGACGAGCCCCGCCCAGGCGACGCTGCGCCGCATCCTTGCCGGCCTCGACATTCCCGAGCTCGAGGCCGTGCCGCGCGACCACGTGCTCGCCCGTGCCTTCTTCATCCTGCGCGAATTTCCCGGCCGCTACACCGAGGGCACGACCTGGGTGGAGGCCATCCCGCCCGCCACCGAGGACGAGGCGGCGCGGCCGGCCCGCGCCTCCGACTCGGTGTCGCCGATCATCATCTCGTCGAACGATCTCGCCTCGGCCTGGGCGATCGATCGGCAGGGCAACCCGCTGCTGCCGGTGCAGGGCGAGGCGCGCCAGCGCGAACTCGCCTTCCGGTTCGGCGTCAACCTCGTGATGTATGCGCTGACCGGCAACTACAAGACCGATCAGGTCCACGTCCCTGCCCTGCTCGAACGGCTGGGGAACTGAGCGATGAACTTCGGCGTCGTCTGGTCCCCCATCCTGCCCGTCTGGGCGCTGGCAGCCGCCGCGCTGGCGGTCGTCGTCGTCGCAGCCCTGCTGCTGGTCTCGCGCTCGCGCGGGGCGTGGTGGCGGATCGGCGCCATGGCGCTCGGCCTGCTGGCGCTCGCCAACCCGGTCTTCACGCAGGAGGACCGCGACCCGCTGCGCACCGTCGTCGCCGTGGTGCTCGACCGTTCGGCGAGCCAGTCACTGGCCGACCGCGCCCGTATCACCGACGAGGCCAAGGCCGCCATCGAACGCAATTTCGCGCGCTCGCCGGGCTTCGAGGTGCGCTGGGTCGATGCCGGGGCATCCGACGGGCAGACCGACGGCACGCATCTGTTCGAGGCGCTGCGCTCGGCCCTCTCCGACGTTCCCGCCGAGCGGATCGGCGGGGCGATCCTCGTCACCGACGGGCAGGTCCATGACGTGCCGGGCCAGGCAGCGGCCATCGGCTTCCAGGCGCCCGTCCACGCGCTGATCACCGGACGCTCCACCGACCGCGACCGGCGCGTGGTGCTGACCCAGACGCCGCGCTTCGGCATCGTCCAGCAGAGCCAGACCATCGGCTTCCGCATCGAGGACAACGGCACCGGCGGCGCGGCCGCGCAGGCTTCCGTCTCGATCCGCCGCGACGGCGAGATCATCGAGCGGCGCACGGTGACGACCGGCGCTGCCACCAATGTCTCGGTCCAGATCACCCATGCCGGCGCCAACATCATCGAGATCGAGGTCGACGGACTCGACGGCGAGCTGACCCCGATCAACAACCGCGCCGTGGTCATCATCGACGGCATCCGCGAGAAGCTGCGCGTGCTGCTGGTCTCGGGCGAGCCTCATGCCGGCGAGCGCACCTGGCGCAACCTTCTGAAGTCCGATGCCGGCGTCGACCTCGTCCACTTCACCATTCTCAGGCCGCCGGAGAAGCAGGACGGCACGCCGATCAACGAACTGTCGCTGATCGCCTTCCCGACGCGCGAACTGTTCCAGATCAAGATCCGCGAATTCGACCTGATCATCTTCGACCGCTACGCCCAGCAGGGCGTGCTGCCGCTGATCTATTTCGAGAATATCGCCCGCTATGTCCGCGGCGGCGGCGCTCTGCTGATCGCAGCCGGGCCCGAACACGCGACCTCCGCCTCGATCAACGACACGCCGCTGGAGACGATCCTTCCCGCCGCGCCGACCGGCGACGTCATCGAGCGGCCGTTTCACGCCCGTGTCTCCGACCAGGGCCGCCGCCATCCGGTGACGCGCGCCCTGCCCGGCATGACGCAGGAGGGCAATCCGAACTGGAGCCGCTGGTTCCGCCTGATCGAGAGCCGCCAGCCGGCGCAGGGAGCCGCGACCGTCATGGACGGCCCGGATCAGCGCCCGCTGCTGCTGCTGTCGCGGCAGGGCGAGGGCCGTGTCGCGCTGCTGCTCTCCGATCATATCTGGCTCTGGGCGCGCGGCTACGAGGGCGGCGGGCCGCATCTGGAACTGCTGCGACGCCTCTCTCACTGGCTGATGAAGGAGCCGGAGCTGGAAGAGGAAAGCCTGCGCCTCGCCGTGCGCGGACGCCAGCTGGCGGTCGAACTGCAGACCATGGCCGAGCGGCCGGAAACCGTCGTGCTGACACGCCCGTCGGGCGCGAGCGAGCCGGTGACGCTGCAGGAGGCCGAGCCCGGCCTCTGGCGCGGCCAGGTCGACGTCACCGAACTCGGACTGTGGCGCGCGCAGGCCGGTCGCCTGACGCGCCTCATCAATGTCGGCCCGCCGAACCCGCGCGAATTCACCGACGTGACCTCGACGCTGCGGCTCCTGGAACCGCTGGTCCGCGCCACCGGTGGCGGCCTCTGGCGTATCTCGGAGAGCGGCAGCCTGTCGATCCCGCGCATCGTGCCGACGCGCTCGGCAACCTCGCTGCGCGGCGAGGACTGGATGGGCATCCGCCAGCGCGACGCCTCGGTGATCCGCGGCATCGGCATCCTGCCGGCCTTCGCCGGCATTCTGGGCCTGGTGCTGCTGCTGGGCGCTGTGACTGCCGTCTGGGCGCGCGAGGGCCGATAGCCCTCGCCGGTCTTTCGGGAAGGCCCGTCAGTCCCTGCGGCGGCCGAAGATCTGGCGGCGCACGCGGCGGGCGCCCCTGTTAACGCCGCGGCCGACGCTGCGCGCACCCCGGCCGACGCTGCGCCCGGCGCGGGTCACGCCGCGATTGAGGCTGCGGCCGGCCCGGCTGACGCCGCGCCCGGTGCGGCGGGCACCATCGGACAGCCAGGACGCCTCGGCGCTGGTCGCGCCTGCTGCCGTGACTGCGGCAGCGACCGGCAGGCCGAACAGGGCTTTGAGAAAATCACGGCGCAGCATGGGGTTCCTCCTTGGGCCGGGGGAGGTGGACAGTGCGCCGACCGGGGCGATTCTCCAAGCCGTCGGAGGGAAGCCGTTTCAGGCAGCCTGCGCGCCGCGCACCGGCCCCGACACGCCCTCGAAGGCGCCATCGACCAGTTCGCAGAGCAGCAACCGCGCCGGATCGACCGGACCCGGCAGGGTCAGCTTGCCAGGCGGCACGACGCTGAAGCCGAAGCGCTGGTAGTAGGGAGCGTCGCCGACGAGGATCACGCGGCTGTGCCCCCTGGCCCTGGCCGTCTCCAGCGACCGCCGCATCAGCGCGCCGCCGATGCCACGGCTCTGGAAGGCGGGATCGATGGTGATGGGGCCGAGCAGGATCGCCGCGAAGCCGGAGCCGATCTCGACCGGCGACAGGCGGATGGAGCCGACCAGCAGCGTTCCGACACGCGCCGTGAAACAGAGGTCGGCGAAGGGCGGAACGTTCTCGCGCAGGCGAAAGGCGGTGCGGGCGAAGCGGCCGGGGCCGAAGGCGCGTTCGTGCAGGCGCTCGATGGCGGCGTGGTCGGACGGGGCCTCGGGATGGAGGTCGAGCGTGAGGTCGGGCATGGCTCTCAAGGGCTCAGCAGAAGGGCGAACGGAAACGGCGGCTTGCGGCAATCACGCCGGCCGTCGTCGTCGCTGCACCCTGAAAAGCCTGCAACCCGTCATGCAGCGCGCATAGCATGGCGTTTCCGGTCACGCCATCCCGGCTGCGTCATGCCGCCCGGCGTTTTCGGGTGGCTATCCTTCGGCCGGCGCCGAAGCATCGGCGCGCCGAGTGGTTCAGACTGCACGGCAGGATGAGCGCCTGCCGCCTGTCCGCATCCATTTCTGATCCGTGAGCCCATGCCGCCCCAGCCGACTGCCGCCCGACCGCGCTTCTTCGGCTGGACCGTGGTCGCCGGCGCATTCTTCCTTGCCATGTCCGGCTGGGGCCTCGGCTTCTACGGCCCGCCGGTCTTCCTCCACACGATCCATGCGACGCGCGGCTGGCCTGTCAGCCTCGTCGCCTCCGCCATCACCATCCACTATCTCGCGGGCGCGGCGACGGTCGCGAACCTGCCCGCCATCTATCGCCGTTTCGGCATTCCACGCGCCACCAAGGCAGGGGCGATCGCGCTGGTCGCCGGCCTCGTCGGCTGGTCGCTGGCACAGAGCCCCTGGCAGCTCTTCGTCGCGGCGGCGCTCTCCGGCACCGGCTGGATCACGCTGGGCGCGGCGGCGGTCAATGCCATCGTCTCCCAGTGGTTCGTGCGCTCCCGGCCGGCCGCACTCGCCATGGCCTATAACGGCGCCAGCGTCGGCGGCGTGGTGTTCTCGCCGCTGTGGGTCTTCGCCATCGGCGCGCTGGGCTTCCCCATGGCGGTGGCAGTGATCGGCACGGTCATCGTCGTCCTGCTGTGGGTGCTGTCGGACCGCGTCTTCGCCCCGACCCCCGAGGGCCTCGGACAATCGCCGGACGGCGATGCGCCGGGCAGCCCCACCGTCTCGCTCACCTCGCCGCTCGCCCGGCCCCTGCCCGGCGCGCGGATCTGGCGCGATCCCGCTTTCCTGACATTGACGCTCGGCACCTCGCTGGCGCTCTTCGCGCAGGTCGGGCTGATCGCCCACATGTTCTCGCTGATGGTGCCTGTCCTCGGCGCTGAGTGGGCCGGCATCGCCATGGCAACGGCGACGGTGGCCGCGGTGACCGGGCGCTCGCTGGTCGGCTGGCTCATGCCGGCGGGCGCCGACCGGCGCCTGGTCGCCTCGATCAGCTATGCCATCCAGATCGGCGGCTGCCTGGCGCTGATGGCCGGCGGCGGCGCCTCGCCCGTCCTCATCTGGATCGGTGTCATCCTGTTCGGCCTCGGCATCGGCAATCTCGTCTCGTTGCCGCCGCTCATCGCACAGGTCGAGTTCGTCAAGGAGGACGTGCCGCGCGCCGTGGCGCTGATGGTCGCGGCGGGGCAGGCCTTCTACGCTTTCGCGCCGGCCGCCTATGGGCTCGCCCGCGAGTGGACGCCGGCCGGATGGCAGGCGCGGCCGGGCGACGCGCCGCTGGTCTTCGGCATGACCGCGCTGCTGTTCGCGCTGGCGATTGCCGTCTATCTCATCGGCCGGCGACGGTAGGGCCGGCCGCTACCAGATTTCGCTCTGCTCCCGCCCCGCGAACATCTCCCCGATCCGCTCGCGGGTGCCGCGCGTCGTGTCCTCCGGCAGCGCCTCCAGCGCGAAGAAGCCGGCCTCGAGGATCTCGCGCGTCGGTACGAAGGGCGCCGGCTGCCGCCATGCATCGACCCGGTAGAGCGCCACGTGGTCGCGCTGCGACGCACGCGAATTGAGGTACAGACCCACCAGCCGAGGCTCGCCGGCGAGCTCGACATTTGCCTCCTGTTTGAGCTCGTCGGCCAGCGCTGCCTTCATAGTCTGCCCCACCTCGACGCCGCCGCCGGGAAAGTGCCAGCCGGGCGTGTAGCTGTGCCGGACCAGCAGCACCCTGCCCGCCTCGTCGATGACGCAGCCACGCACGCCGAGCGTCATTCCGCGCGAAAAGCGCCAATAGGCGTGCAGAAGTGGCGTGAGGCGCGAACGGCGGTCGGGGCTGAGGAGGATCATGCCGTCTTCGCTTTCATCAATCTCTGGAATGAGACATTGCCGGACCATGAACGAGGCAAATCGTTTTTGCATGGCTGGCCATGCAGTATCGGCGCTGGCGGGAAAACCGCAACGCGCCTAAATCATTGCCATGTTGCATTGCACAAGCAGGCAGCACCCGAACCCGGAGCGTGTCATGCTCATCTCGCTGATCTCTTCCTTCTTCGCTCGTCGTGGCGCCTTCCGCTGGCAGCCGGCGATCGAGGTCCGCGACAGCGCCACCGCCGTCGCCCTTGGCATCTATTCCCGTCGCTGAGGTCACCCTCCCCTCTGATCGAGGCGACGCGTACCGGGCGCCCTGCGGTTTTCCGCGGGCGCCCGTTTCTTTTTCAGTGGCCGGGTGGCCTTGTGTATTCTTTATAGCAATTCTAATGTAGCGCCTCTTTGAGGTGCCGCCGTGCTCGCATTCGCCGACCTTTCCGAACAGCAGATCCTTGCCCTCGCCATCACCAACGAGGAGGAGGACGGGCGCATCTACCAGGCCTTCGCCCGCCGGCTGGAGCCGGACTATCCGGCGAGCGCCAGGCTGTTCGTTGCCATGGCCGAGGAAGAGGCCGGCCACCGCTCCCGCCTCTATGCGCTATACCGCGAGAAGTTCGGCGAGTTCCTGCCGCTGATCCGCCGGCAGGACGTCAGCGGCTTCCTCAAGCGCAAGCCGGTCTGGCTCACCACCAACCTGTCGCTGGACACGATCCGCGCCGAGGCGGAGGCCATGGAGGCAGAGGCTCAGACCTTCTATCGCCGGGCCGCCGAAGGCGCGCGCGACGTCGGCGTCCGTCAGCTGCTCGTCGAACTGGCGGAGGCCGAGGGCCAGCACGAGAGCCTCGCGCAGCGTCTCGGCAAAGAACTCCTGCCCGAGGACGTCAGGAGCGCCGAGGACGCGACCGCCCACCAGCGCTTCGTCCTGACCTATGTTCAGCCGGGCCTTGCCGGACTGATGGACGGCTCGGTCTCGACCCTCGCGCCGGTCTTCGCCGCCGCCTTCGCGACGCAGGACAACTGGAGCACCTTCCTCGTCGCGCTCGCCGCCGCCGTCGGCGCGGGCATCTCGATGGGCCTGACGGAAGCGCTGTCCGACGATGGCAAGCTGTCGGGTCGCGGCTCACCGGTGATCCGCGGCTGGGCCTGCGGCCTGATGACGGCCATCGGCGGCCTCGGCCATGCCCTGCCCTATCTGATCCCCACGACCTGGCCCAACGGCTTCTGGATCGCCACGGGCATCGCCATCGCCATCGTCGCCGTCGAGTTGTGGGCCATCGCCTGGATCCGCTGGAAGTACATGGACACGCCCTTCCTCAAGGCGGTGTTCCAGATCGTGGTCGGCGGCACGCTGGTCCTTTTGACCGGCATCCTGTTCGGCAGCGCCTGACCGCTGCATTGCGGCCGGATTCCCATCCGGGCTGATTTCGACTAGGCAGAACCCATGTTCCGCCTCGCCCATCTCTCAGACCTCCATATCGGCCCGCTGCCGGAGCCGTCGCTGCGCGATCTCCTGAACAAGCGGCTGACCGGCTATCTCAACTGGCGACGCGGCCGCAGCCAGCATCACAGCATGGCGGTGCTGGACCGGCTGCTCCTGGACGTCGCCAAGGCCGCCCCCGACCACGTCGCCGTCACCGGCGACCTCATCAATATCGGCCTCGCCGCCGAGTACCCGGCCGCGCGCGCCGTGCTGTGGCGCATCGGCGAGCCGGACCGCGTGTCGTTCGTCCCCGGCAACCACGACGCCTACATGCGCCAGACCGTGCCGGAGATCGTGCTGCACTGGCGGCCGTGGTTCCTTGGCGATGGCGTCGACGAGGCCGAAGGCGGCTATGCCTTCCCCTACCTGCGCCGCCGCGGAAGGGTGGCGCTGATCGGCCTCAACAGCGGCGTGCCGACGCCGGCCTTCTCGGCGGCCGGCGCGGTCGGCGCGCGGCAGATCGTGGCGCTGGAGGAACTCCTGCAGGACCTCAAGGCCGAAGGCATGGCGCGGGTCGTCATGATCCACCACCCGCCCTTCGACATCGGCTTCCAGAAGCGGCTGAACGACCACGACGAGCTCGCAAGGGCGCTGGCCCGCCAGGGCGCGGAACTGGTGCTGCACGGCCACACGCACAAGGGCACGCTACGCCCGCTGAAAGGCCCTGACGGCCCGATCCCCGTGGTCGGCGTGCCCTCCGCCTCGGCGCGGGCGGACGGCAAGGACGAGCCGGCGGCGTGGAACCTCGTGACCATCGACGGCGGGCCCGGCGGGTGGCGCGTGGATGTCGAGCGGAGGGCGGTCGCCCAGACCTGACGACCAGGAAAGAAAAGGCGCGGCCAAAAGAAAAAGCGCGGCTCGATGGCCGCGCCCAGTTTTCTTGTCCGACCCGTTGCGGGTCCGCCTCAAGCTCGGCGCTTCAGGCGCCGAGATAGGCGCCACGTCGAGAAAGCCCGATGCGGTCCATCTCCGCCTGTTCGCGCGCCTGATCGGCGGCGCGGTCGCGGGCGCTTTCGCGCTCGTCGAGGATCTCGACCTTCTTGAGCTCCTCGAAGGCCTCGGCCAGCGCCGCCTTGGCGTCGTCCAGCTGGCCCTTCAGCTCGCCGGCCGAGCCGAGGAGATTGTCGCGCCGCGTGCGCGCGGCCTTCGCATAGGTCGGATAGGCGTAATGCGCCGGGTCGTGAACATTGGCGCGGTTCTGCTCGGTGACGATCTCGCGATCGAGGTCGGCGGCCATGCGCTCGAACTCGGCGATCATCATCTCGATCTGCGCCACCTGGCGGCGCTTCTCATCCACCTGGAATCGCTTCAGGCGGATCAAAGTCTCTCGCGACTTCATCGACTCATACTCCCAGAAGTCCCCGCATTCCGCACGCCACACACACGGCGTACGGTCGTCTTCGGCGCCCGTCCCAGGGACGCCTTACCCCTTATGAAAGGTGAAGATAGGGCCGCGAGGTTGAGATTCCGTTTCCGGAAAGTACGATGTTTGGTAAACGGACGTTCATAAGTCCTGACGAAACCTGACGAAATCGGCGCTGGTTCAGGCACCGATTTCCGCCCCGTCGAGGATCGCGGCGAGCTTCCGGTAGCCGTCGCCGATGGACGCCGCCTCCTCCTTGCGCTGGCCGAGGAAAGCCTCGAGCGCCGGCTGCAGGCGGATCGCCTCATCGACTTCCGCCGACGAGCCCGCCCTGTAAGCGCCGAGCCGGATCAGTTCCTCCATGTCGGCATAGGTCGCGAGCGTGCGCTTCGCCCGCTGGATCACCGGCCAGTATTCCGGATCGGCCGAGCGCGGCATGGTTCGCGAGACGCTCTTCAGCACGTTGATGGCGGGGTAGCGGCCGCGCTCGGCAATGGCGCGCTCCATGACGATGTGCCCGTCGAGGATGCCGCGCACTGCATCGGCCACCGGCTCGTTATGGTCGTCGCCATCGACCAGCACGGTGAAGATGGCGGTGATCGCGCCCTCGCCCGCGCCCGGGCCGGCGCGTTCCAGCAACCGCGGCAATTCGGAGAACACGGTTGGCGTATAGCCCTTGGCGGTCGGCGGCTCGCCGGCCGAGAGGCCGATTTCGCGCTGCGCCATGGCGAAGCGCGTCACGGAATCCATCATCAGCATGACCTGCTGGTCGAGGTCGCGGAAATACTCGGCGATGGAGAGGGTGAGATAGGCCGCCTGCTTGCGCATCAGCGCCGGCTCGTCGGAAGTCGCCACCACCACGACCGAACGGGCGAGGCCCTCCTCGCCAAGGTCCTCCTGGAGGAATTCCTGCACCTCGCGGCCGCGCTCGCCGATCAGGCCGATCACCGAGACGTCGGCCTCGACATTGCGCGCGATCATCGAGAGCAGCACCGACTTGCCGACGCCGGAGCCGGCGAAGATGCCCATGCGCTGGCCACGGCAGCAGGTGAGGAAGGTGTTGAGCGCCCTCACCCCGAGGTCGAGCGGCGCGCCGACCCGGCGGCGGGCATGGGCGGCGGGAGGATCGGCCCGGAACGGCATGGGGTCGCCGCCCTGCGGCAGCGGGCCCTTGCCGTCGATGGGCTCGCCCATGGCGTTGACGACGCGGCCGAGCCAGGCGCGGCTCGGGCGCACGGCGGCCGGCGCGATCTGCACCATGGCCTTGCAGCCGCGCCTGACGCCCTCGAGCCCGGCGAAAGGCATCAGCAGCGCCTGGTCGCCGGCGAAGCCGACGACCTCGCAGGGGATGGGCCGCGCGCCGGTCTCGATGGTGACGCGCGAACCGACCGACATGGCATGGACGGGCCCGGCAGCCTCGACCATCAGCCCGCGCACGCCCGCGACGCGCCCGTAGATGGCGACGCCGTCGATATCGGCGATCTGGTCGGCAAGCGCGCGCATGACATGTCCTGCAAGGGCCGCCCCTTCGGGGGGGCTGCGCCCACCTTCCGCCGTCATGGTCAATGAAGGGTTAACGCCGGGGCCATGGGTAAACGCCAGCCGGCAGAATTTGCCGCATGCTTTCGCTCAAATCGCGAAAAGTCTCGCCAATTGCACGGACTGTCCGGAACCGTTTACCAGCGGTTAACCATGCCCCCGGTAGAAACTGCCCATTCGGTGCGGCTCGTCCCTTCCCCGGTTCGCCGCCGAAAATGGCCCGCTGCCGCCGCGGCGGGCCCGATCCGTGGCGAGATTTAACGGCTCCGCTCGGGTTCGATTCAAAGTAAAGCCAGTTCGCGCCCGGATTCCGCCCGGCGTCGTAACCCTTCCTTAACTCGCCCCGTTAATGATCGTTGTCAGCCGATTAATGGCGTCCGCAGCCGTTAGGGGTTCGTTTGCAACGACCCACGACGCGCCCCGGTTGCGGAAAGGCAGGACCCGTACCTCGACGAGCCGACCGAAATGGTCGATTCGACAGAGGGTTGGAGTGAGTCGCAGAAATATTTTGCGAAGACTCTTGCCCCCGCGAATCACTGTTTGTTAACCATTAGGGCGTAGCGTCGAATCAGTGAACGGGGACGGATCCCAAGCGCTACCCGCGCGGCGGCGGGGGCACGGGATCGCTATGCCAGGCGCCTGCTTCGTCCGCTCGGGCGGGGTAGCCGACTTAGGGTCAGCGGAAGGGGATGGGCATGCGCGTTCTGTTGATCGAAGATGACAGCGCCACCGCGAAGAGCATCGAACTGATGCTCAAGTCCGAGAGCTTTAACGTCTACACGACGGACCTGGGCGAGGAAGGCATCGACCTCGGCAAGCTCTACGACTACGATATCATTCTACTTGACCTGAACCTGCCCGACATGTCGGGCTATGAAGTGCTGAAGTCGCTTCGGGTCGCCAAGGTCAAGACGCCCATCCTGATCCTGTCGGGCCTTGCCGGCATCGAGGACAAGGTTCGCGGCCTCGGCTTCGGCGCCGACGACTATCTGACCAAGCCGTTCCACAAGGACGAGCTGGTCGCCCGCATCCACGCCATCGTGCGCCGCTCGAAGGGCCATGCCCAGTCGGTGATCACCACCGGCGACCTGCTGGTCAATCTCGACCAGAAGACGGTCGAGGTCGGCGGCCAGCGCGTGCACCTGACGGGCAAGGAATACCAGATGCTGGAGCTGCTCTCGCTCCGCAAGGGCACGACGCTGACCAAGGAAATGTTCCTCAATCATCTCTACGGCGGCATGGACGAGCCCGAGCTGAAGATCATCGACGTCTTCATCTGCAAGCTGCGCAAGAAGCTCGCCAACGCCTCCGATGGCAAGAACTTCATCGAGACGGTCTGGGGCCGCGGCTACGTGCTGCGCGAGCCGTCAGAGCTGGAAGAGCGGATTCCCGCCTGATCCTTTTCGCTGCGGCAACAATTGCGCCGCAGCCGCGTCACACGGCCGTCACGGCCTGCTGGCACAAGCAGTTTCGAAAGTCTGGCGAGTACGGATGAAATGCCGCCGGACGACGAGGGCCCCGCCGGGAAACCGCGCGGGGCTTTTTGTTGCGCCGCAGCCTGCCCCTACGGCGCCACGGGCAGGCGCCCGATGCAGATTGTTTCCACGAGACGGAAATCCGCCTTGATCACGCTCCCACGAGTCGCGCGGCAGTTTGCCCTCCCCGCCGCGATCCTGTGCCTCGCATCGCTCCCGGTCCGCGCGCAGGAACGGCCCGATCGCATTGCGGCGCTGGTCGAGGGAACGATGCGCCCTCTGCTCGCAGAGCATGACATACCGGGCCTTGCCGTCGCCGTGACCGCCGGCGGCAGGCAGCGGTTCTTCAGCTTCGGCATCGCCTCGCGCGAGACGCGCCAGCCGGTCAATGAACACACGCTGTTCGAGATCGGCTCGGTCAGCAAGGCGTTCACGGCGACGCTCGGAGCCTATGCCGAGGCGCAGGGGCGACTGTCGCTCGGCGACCGCCCCAGCCGCTTCATGCCGCAGCTTGCCGGCAGCGCCATCGACAAGGCGAGCCTCCTGCATCTTGCCACCTACACTGCCGGCGGCCTGCCGCTGCAATTGCCGGCGACCGTGCGCAACAGCGCGACCATGGTCGATTATTTCCGCGCGTTCCGGCCGGCAGCCGCGCCGGGTCTGCAGCGCCGCTACTCAAACCCGAGCATCGGCCTGTTCGGGCATCTCGCCGCCGCTGCCATGGGACGAAGCTTCGCCGACCTCATGGAGAGAGACGTCTTCCCGAAGCTCGGCCTTCGCGACAGCCATATCCGCGTGCCGCAGGCGGCCATGGCGCGCTATGCCATGGGCTACAACCGGCAGAACCGGCCAACACGGGTGAGCCCGGCCGTCTTCGACGCGGAAGCCTATGGGGTGAAGACCTCGGCCGCCGATCTCATCCGCTTCGTCGAGGCCAATATCGGCCCGGATGCGCTGGAGCCGGCCATGCGCCGCGCCGTCGCGGCGACTCAGGCCGGCCATTTCCGGGTCGGCGAGATGGTGCAGGGGCTCGGCTGGGAGCAGTACCCCTGGCCCGTCGCGCTGGAGCGCCTGCAGGCCGGCAATGCCACGACCATGGCCATGGACCCGCATGCCGCGACGGCGCTGGCGCCGCAGAGGCCCGCGGGGCCGGCCCTGTTCAACAAGACCGGCTCCACGAGCGGCTTCAGCGCCTATGTCGCCTTCGTGCCCGAACGACGCATCGGCATCGTCATCCTGGCGAACCGGGCCGTGCCCATCCCCGCCCGCATCGCCGCGGCCCATGCCGTGCTCGAGGCACTGGCAACCGTGGCGCCGTGAGGCATCACGCCGGGAACCGGGCTTCGTAGTCCTTCTTCAGGCGCTGCCAGCCCTCCCAGAAGGGCTCGGCCTGCCCGCCGCCGCCGATCTTCGCCTCCAGAATGTCGAGATGGGCGTGCCAGCCGGCGCTGACATTGAGCAGGGTCGTGCGGTCGGTGGCGCGCTTGTGCACGATGGTGAGCAGCACGCCGTCGCGTCGCGGGGTCAGCTCGAAGGTGACGCCGCCGGTCGTGCCCCACGTGATGCCGAGCTTGTTGGGCGGATCGAGCTCGGTGATCTCGCTCGTCAGGCGATGCTCCTCGGCAAAGCCCTCGGGCCGCTTGCCGGGCGGATCGGTCAGTTCGCTGTTGCGCCAGACGAACTCGAAGGTCGAGCCGAGCTTCATCTCCATCTCGCCTGAGGCCAGCCACTGGCGGCGCAGGTCGCTCTCGGTGAGATAGGCCCAGACGCGCTCGACCGTGCCGGGAAGCACCCGCTGAATGGTCAGCGTCATCGGTTCGGAAAGCTCGCCATAGGCGGAGCGCAGCAGGGTTGCGGTCATGGGTCGTCTCCTTCGGGGGCTGGGGATGTCTGTGCGGTCTCCTCGCGGAGGAGCCGTTCGAGAATGTCGAGGCGGCCGGTCCAGAACCGCTCGTAGTAGCCGAGCCATTCATGCGCGGCGGCGAGCCGTTCGGCGGCCAGCCGGCAATGATGCGTGCGGCCGCGCACCTCGCGGTGGATCAGACCGGCATTCTCCAGCGCCTTGATGTGCTTGGAGGCAGCCGCCAGCGAGATGGCGAAGGGTTCGGCGAGTTGCCCGACGGTCCGCTCGCCCTGCGCCAGGTCGCGCAGCATCCGCCGGCGCGTTGCATCGCCGAGGGCGTGGAAGACGATGTCGAGTTGGGCGGCCTGATATTCAACCATGGCGTTGAATATTGCCTGTCGAACCCTGATTGTCAACCGGTGAGTTGAATATCAGGAAACCCGGCAAGCCAGCCGGCAAGCGATCCGATGACCACCGAGGTCATTGACCCCCGCGACGCAGCCGGCCAGCCTGCCTTCCCGTTGACCAGGGAGCCCGTCATGACCGCCTCCGCACTCGACATGCTGAAGAACCACCCCCTGCCCTTCGCCGTGCTGATGGGCGTGGAATTCGTTTCGGCGCGCGCCGACGAGGTGGTGGCGCAACTGACCGTGAGACCCGACCTCTGCACGGCTGGCTCCATCGTCCATGGCGGCGCGCTGATGGCCTTCGCTGATACGGTCGGGGCGGCGGCGACCTTCATCAATCTGCCTCAGGGCGCGAAGGGCACGACCACCATCGAGAGCAAGACAAATTTCCTCGCCGCCGGGCCTGTCGGGGAGATGCTCACCGCGACCGCGACCCCGGTCCATCGCGGCAGCCGCACGCAGGTCTGGCAGACCCGGATCACCCGCGGCGACGGCAAGGCCGTGGCACTCGTCACCCAGACGCAGATGGTGCTGTGACGTCGTTGCCGGCATTGCCCGTCGCGGGGAACGCAGCGCGCCGCGATGTGTTCTCCCGATAGGGTTCGACGAAGATTTTTCTTCTATGCGCCCGATGAAGGCAAGAACGCGTGATCTTTATTGGTCACACCAACAGCTCGCAGATAGAAAATTCTCTCATCGCGCCCCATTATCCCGGCCCGACTTCCACCGCCGAGGTGCTTCGATGACCGCCCATGTCTCACCCGACAAGACCCGCAAGCCCGGCCGTGGCCGCATCTACAACTCGATCACCGAGACGATCGGCGACACGCCGCTGGTGAAGCTGGACAAGCTGGCCAAGACCCATGGCTCGAAGGCGACGATCCTCGCCAAGCTGGAATTCTTCAACCCGATCGCCTCGGTGAAGGATCGCATCGGCGTCGCCATGATCGATGCCATCGAGGCGGCTGGAAAACTCACCAAGGACACGGTGCTGATCGAGCCGACCTCGGGCAATACCGGCATTGCCCTGGCCTTCGTGGCGGCGGCGCGCGGCATCCGCCTGGTCCTCGTCATGCCGGAGACCATGTCGCTGGAGCGCCGCAAGATGCTGGCTTTGCTTGGTGCCGAACTCGTGCTGACCGAAGGCCCGAAGGGCATGAAGGGCGCCGTCGCCAAGGCCGAGGAACTGGCCGCAGAAAACCCGAATGCCATCATCCCCCAGCAGTTCAAGAATCCCGCCAACCCCGAGATTCACCGCCACACGACGGCCGAGGAAATCTGGAACGACACCGACGGCACGGTCGATATTTTCGTGTCGGGCGTCGGCACCGGCGGCACGATCACCGGCGTCGGACAGGTGCTGAAGGCCCGCAAGGCCGACGTGAGGATCGTCGCCGTCGAACCGACCGACTCGCCGGTCCTGTCCGGCGGCAATCCCGGCCCGCACAAGATCCAGGGCATCGGCGCGGGCTTCGTGCCGGACATCCTCGACCGCGCGGTCATCGACGAGGTCGTGCAGGTCTCCAACGATCAGGCCTTCGCGCTGGCGCGGGAACTCGCGAAGTCCGAGGGCATTCCGACCGGCATTTCGGCGGGTGCTGCCGTCCACGCGGCGCTCGAGATCGGCAAGCGGCCGGAAAGCGCCGGCAAGACCATCGTCGTGATCATTCCAAGCTTCGCCGAGCGCTATCTCTCGACCGCGCTGTTCGACGGGCTGTAGGCCTCCCCCTCACCACGAAGTGAGCGCCCGCCTGAACGCACATATGGCCTGCGATCCGGAACGCCAGTAGCTTGCGCCGTCCCGGATCGTCTGGTGGAGGGTGCCATGGATCGCCGTGCGTTCGGGTTGGCAATGGCGTCGGTGCCGGTGGCCGCAGCGGGCGCCTCCGCCCAGGGCTCCACGCCCGAGAACAACAAGCGCGTCGTTCTCGACTTCTACGAGAAGGGCTTGAATCAGATGGATTTCGACGCGGCCGCCGTGCATTTCGGCCCGCGCTATATCCAGCATAACCCCATTGCACCAGACGGCATCGAAGGGTTCAAACGGTTCATTGCCTTCCGCAAGGAACGGACGCCGCAGGCGAAAAGCGAGATCAAGCGCGTTTTCGCCGAGGGCGATTTCGTCGTCCTGCACGTCCACGCCAAGCGCGAGCCGAACGAGCGCGGCGTGGCGATCGTCGACATCTTCCGGCTGGAGAGCGGCAAGATCGTCGAGCACTGGGACGTGATCCAGCCGATCCCGGAAACCATGGCCCACGGCAACGGTATGTTCTGACGGCGCCTTAGCGCCGGGTCTTCAGCGCTTCCTCGATCTCGGCGAGGACTGCGGGATCGTCGATGGTCGCCGGCATGGACCATTCGGCGCCATCGGCGATCTTCTTCATCGTGCCGCGCAGAATCTTGCCAGAACGGGTCTTAGGCAGGCGGGTCACGGCGATGGCGAGCTTGAACGCGGCGACCGGCCCGATCTTCTCGCGGACCAGCGCGACGAGCTCCTTCTCGACCTCCTCCGGGCGCTTGTTGACGCCCGCCTTCAGCACGACGAAGCCGCAGGGCACCTCGCCCTTGAGACTGTCGGCCATGCCGATGACGGCGCATTCCGCGACATCGGGATGCGAGGCCAGCACCTCTTCCATGCCGCCGGTGGAGAGTCGGTGTCCCGCGACGTTGATGATGTCGTCGGTGCGGCCCATGATGTAGAGGTAGCCGTCGTCATCGACGAAGCCGGCATCCGAGGTCGAGTAGAAGCCCGGAAACTGGCTGAGATAGCTCTCCTTGAACCGCTCGTCCTGATGCCAGAGCGTCGGGAAGGCGCCCGGCGGCAGCGGCAGCTTCACCACGATCGAGCCCATGGTGTTCGCCGGCAAGTCCTTGCCGGCCTCGTCGACGATGCGCACGTCGTAGCCGGGCATCGGCACTGTCGGCGACCCCGGCTTCACGGTGAGCATGCCGAGGCCCACGGGATTGCCGACGATGCACCAGCCGGTTTCCGTCTGCCACCAGTGGTCGATGACCGGCACGCCGAGGATCTTCTCGGCCCAGAGCACCGTGTCCGGGTCGGCGCGCTCGCCGGCGAGGAACAGCGTGCGGAACTTGTCCAGCTTGTAGCGCTTCAGGTGCTCGGCGTTCGGATCTTCCTTCTTGATCGCCCGGAAGGCGGTGGGCGCGGTGAACATGGCCGCGACGCCGTGGTCGGATATCACCCGCCAGTAGGCGCCGGGATCGGGCGTGCCGACCGGCTTGCCCTCGTAGAGGACCGAGGTGATGCCGGCGATCAGCGGCGCATAGACGATGTAGGAATGGCCGACGACCCAGCCGACGTCGGAGGCAGCCCAGAACACCTCGCCGGGCTGCACGCCGTAGAGATTGGTCATCGACCAGTTGAGAGCGACGAGATGGCCGCCATTGTCGCGCACGACGCCCTTCGGCTTGCCGGTCGTTCCGGACGTATAGAGCACGTAGAGCGGGTCGGTGGCGGCCACCGGCACGCAGTCGGCCTCGCGGCCCGAGGCCTTCGCGGATGCGACGAGATCGGTCCAGTCGAGGTCGCGGCCCTCGATGAGATCAGCGGCGACCTGCGGCCGCTGCAGGATGATGCAGGCCTGCGGCTTGGCGGCCGACAGCTCGATGGCGCCGTCGAGCAGCGGCTTGTAGGCGACGACCTTCTGCCCCTCGATGCCGCACGAGGCCGAGACGATGACCTTCGGCTGGCAATCGTCGATGCGGGTCGCGAGTTCCTTGGCCGCGAAGCCGCCGAACACCACCGAATGGATCGCACCGATGCGGGCGCAGGCGAGCATGGCGATGGCCGCTTCCGGCACCATCGGCATGTAGACGATGACGCGGTCGCCCTTGGTGACGCCGAGGCCCTGCAGCACGGCCGCGAAGGCCGCGACCTCGTGCTTCAGCTCTGCGAAGGAAATGCTGCGCTTCGTGCCGGTGACCGGCGAGTCGTAGATGATCGCCGCCTGATCGGGCCGGCTCGCCGCATGGCGGTCCACCGCGTTGAAGCACGTGTTGCAGACGCCATCGACGAACCAGCGGCCATAGGCGCCCTGCGAAGCATCGAAGACCGTCTGCGGCGCGGTCACCCAGTCGATGGCCTTGGCCTGTTCGGCCCAGAACGCCACCGGATCGGCCTGCCACGCGGCATAGACCCCGGGATAGCGGGAGGGTGCGGGCGCATCCATGAGCCGTCTCCTTGCAATCGTTCTGGCGCGGTCTTGCTGCCGCTCTGCCCTGGCCGGCATCCATGGGCCGGCTGGCGGGAATTGTCATGGGCGCAGGTCAAAGCACAAGCCGGCGCCCGCCCCTCCTTCGGGAGGGTTTGCCCCACACTTTAGTCGGAAGTCAGAGCCGTTCCGAGAGCGCCAGACGGATGCCGAGACCGAGGAACAGCGCGCCGAGCGCGCGGTCGAGCCACACCCGCGCGGTGCGGACGGCCGAGAAGCCGGCCGCCCTGGCAGCACCCCAGGCGACCAGCAGGTTCCAGGCGGTGCCCGTGACGTTGAAGGCAAGACCCAGCACGATGAAGGCCAGCGCCTTGTGGGGCGCGGCCGGATCGATGAACTGCGGCAGGAAGGCAAGGAAGAACAACGCCACCTTCGGATTGAGGGCGTTGGTCAGGAACCCCTGCAGGAACACGGACGGCAGCGATGCCGCCTTCAGTTCCGCGCGCGCCGCGTCTACCGGCCGGGCCAGCAGCAGCATCAGCCCCATGACGATGAGATAGGCCGCGCCAACCCATTTCACGACGGCGAAGGCGAAAGCGGAGGTCGCGATGATCACGGACAGGCCGAGCGCCGCCGCCGCGATGTGAACGAACGAGCCGGCGCCGATGCCGAGCGCCGCCACCGCGCCGGCCTTGGCCCCGTCGCGCAGCGAGCGGCCCATCACCAGCGCCATGTCGGGGCCCGGCGTGATGTTCAGGAGGAGGCCGGCGAGGACGAAGAGCCAGAAGTCATGGATGCCGAGCATGGGTTTGCCGTTCCGGGTGGTGTCCAGCGACGATCGTCGGGCGGAGGGAAATACCTCTACCGGTCATGGCCGGGCTTGTCCCGGCCATCCACGAATTCGTGTCATGCGGTGTTCCAGTCGTGGATGCCCGCCACCAGGGCGGGCATGACGGGACGAACGCCCCTACCCCACCGCCTTCGCCGCCGCGCGCCCGGCCGTGCGGCCGGAGAAGATGCAGCCGCCGAGGAACGTGCCCTCCAGCGCCCGATAACCGTGGACGCCGCCACCACCGAAGCCTGCGACCTCGCCCGCCGCATAGACATTGCCGAGCGGCACGCCGCCTTCAGTCAGCACCCGCCCGTCAAGGTCCGTCTGCAGGCCGCCGAGCGTCTTGCGGGTGAGGATATTGAGCTTCACCGCGATGAGCGGCCCGTTCTTCGGGTCGAGGATCTTGTGCGGCGGTGCGGTGCGCATGAGCCTGTCGCCGCGATAGTTGCGCATGCTGCGGATGGCGATGACCTGCATGTCCTTCGAGAAGGGATTGTCGATCTCGCGGTCGCGCGCCTCGATTTCGCGCTTCAGCGCCTCGGGGTCGATGTGGCTGGTGCCGACCAGTTCGTTCATGCGCCGACCGAGGGTCAGGATGTCGTTCTCGACGATGAAGTCGGCGCCCTTGTCCATGAAGGCCTGAACCGGGCCGGGCAGCCCCTTGCCGAGCCGCGACAGGATACCCGCGATCGACTTGCCCGTGAGATCGGGGTTCTGCTCGGAGCCCGACAGCGCGAACTCCTTCTTGATGATCGCGCGGGAGAGCACGAACCACGAATAGCCGTGGCCGGTCTTCACGATGTGTTCGAGGCTCGCCAGCGTGTCGAAGCCGGGGAAGTTCGGCGCGGGCAGGCGCTTGCCCATGGCATCGAGCCAGATCGACGAGGGGCCGGGCAGGATGCGGATGCCGTGATGCGGCCAGATGGGGTTCCAGTTCCGGATGCCCTCGACATAGTGCCACATGCGGTCGCGGTTCACGATGCGCCCGCCGGCGCCCTCCGTGATCAGTTGCATGCGCCCATCGACATGGGCCGGCACGCCGGAGACGAGAAAGTCCGGCAGCTTGCCCAGCCGCTCCGGCCAGTTCTTACGGACGAGGTCGAAATTGCCGCCGATGCCGCCGGAGGTCACAAGCACGGCCTGCGCCTTCAGCGCGAACGACGCGGTGGCCGTGCGCGACGAAGCCTCGCCACGCGCGACGCCGGTCGGCTCCAGGATCTCGCCCTCGACACCGTCCACCACGCCGGCCGATTTCGTCAGCCCGTTGACGCGGTGGCGGAAGCGCATGTCAACGAGCCCGCGCGATGCCGCCTCGCGCACCCGCCTCTCGAACGGCGCAATGACAGCCGGCCCGGTGCCCCAGGTGACGTGGAAGCGCGGCACCGAATTGCCGTGGCCGGTGGCAAGACCCCCGCCCCGCTCGGCCCAGCCGACCAGCGGGAACCAGCGCATGCCCTGTTCATGCAACCAGGCGCGCTTCTCGCCATGGGCGAAGTGGACATAGGCCTCGGCCCATTGCCGACCCCAGTCGTCCTCCGCGCGGTCGAAGCCGGCGGAACCCTGCCAGTCCTGCCAGGCAAGATCGAACGTGTCCTTGATGCCCATGCGGCGCTGTTCGGGGCTGTCGACGAAGAACAGCCCGCCGAAGGACCAGAACGCCTGCCCTCCGAGGTTCTGCTCGCCTTCCTGGTCGATCAGGATCACCTTGCGGCCGGCGGCGGCCAATTCGGCAGTGGCGACGAGGCCCGCGAGCCCGGCCCCGACCACGATGACATCGGCATCCATAAGCGTCCTCCCCCCGTTGCGGTCTTGATGCCGCGGGCTTCGCTTCGTCATGCCCGGCCCTGTGCCGGACATCCGCGACTTTCCGCACCCAGTGTTGAAGACATGGATAGCCGGGACAAGCCCGGCCGTGACGGAAACGAAGGGTCAGACAGTCCGTCTCACGCCGCCTTCGCCATCTCGCGCAGAACGAACTTCTGGATCTTGCCGGTCGAGGTCTTCGGCAGCTCCGTGAAGATCACGGTGCGCGGGCATTTGAAGCTGGCGAGGTGCTGCTTGCACCAGGAGATGATGTCCTCCGCCGTCGCGCTCGTACCCGGCTTCAGCTCGATGAAGGCGCAGGGCGTCTCGCCCCACTTGTCATCGGGCTTGGCCACCACGGCGGCCGCCTGCACCGCCGGATGCTTGAACAGCACGTCCTCCACCTCGATGGAGGAGATGTTCTCGCCGCCGGAGATGATGATGTCCTTCGAGCGGTCCTTGAGCTGGATGTAGCCGTCCGGATAGAGGACGCCGAGATCGCCGGAATGGAACCAGCCGCCGGCGAAGGCCTCGTCCGAGGCCTTGGGGTTCTTGAGATACCCCTTCATCACGACATTGCCGCGCATCATGACCTCGCCAAGGGTCTGCCCGTCGGCTGGGACGCGGACCATGGTTTCGGGGTCCATGACGGTCATGTCCTCCAGCACCACGTAGGGCACGCCCTGCCGCGCCTTCTTCGCGGCGTAGCCCGCGCTGTCGAGGGTGTCCCAGTCGCGATTCCAGTCGTTGATGACCGAAGGGCCGTAGGTCTCGGTCAGGCCGTAGAGATGGGTCACGTCGAAGCCGGCAGCCTTCATCGCGGCGAGCACCGCTTCGGGCGGCGGCGCGGCGGCGGTGAAGAAGGACACCGTGCGGCCGATCTCGCGCTTTTCCTCCGGGGGAGCGTTGAGCAGCAGGCTCATGACGATCGGCGCGCCGCAGAGATGCGTCACGCCATGGTCGGCAATGGCGTCGTACATGGCCTTGGCGCGCACCCAGCGCAGGCACACGTGGGTGCCGGCGACAGCCGAGATCGACCAGGGGAAGCACCAGCCGTTGCAGTGGAACATCGGCAGCGTCCACAGATAGACGGGATGCTTGGCCATGCCGCAGGTCACGATATTGCCGATGCCGAGCAGGTAGGCGCCGCGGTGATGATAGACGACGCCCTTCGGGTTGCCCGTCGTGCCGGACGTGTAGTTCAGCGCAATGGCGTCCCACTCGTCGCCCGGCCGCTGCCACGCATAGTCGGGATCGCCGGCGGCGATGAAGGCCTCGTATTCGATGGAGCCGATCCGCTCGCCCGGCCCGTCATACTCGGGGTCGTCATAGTCGATGACGATGGGCTTCACCTTGGCAAGCGCCAGAGCCTCGCGCGCGAGCTTCGAGAACTCCCGGTCGACGATGAAGACCTTGGCCTCGCCATGGTCGAGCGAGAAGGCGATGATCGCCGCGTCCAGCCGCGTGTTCAGCGTGTTGAGCACGCCGCCGCACATGGGCACCCCGTAGTGAGCCTCCAGCATGGCGGGCGTGTTGGCGCAGATGGCCGCGACCGTGTCGTTCTTGCCGACGCCCGCCTTCGCGAGCGCCGAGGCGAGCCGGCGCGAGCGGGAATAGAACTCGGCATAGCTGCGTCGGATGCGGCCGTGAATCACCGCCGGGTGATCCGGGAAGACGCGCGCCGCGCGCTCCAGAAAGGTGATCGGCGTCAACGGCTGATAGTTGGCCGGGTTCCGTTCGAGATCGGCGTCATAGGCGCTCATGTCGGCGTCCCTGCATGCTGTTTCGGGCGTTTCCTGCCCGACGGTAAGCGGGCTCCGCGCGCCGTTCAACTTGGCGAGATGGCGAGAATCAATGCCGCGCTCAAAAGCGGCCATTCTCGCAGCATTCCCCACACCTTGCCGCATCGCACCAAACTTGACGCAACGGTATCTGTGTCTTCCGCGACACAGACCTCATCCGATCATTGAGGAACCCGGGAACGTCCCCACACCTCACGCGATTGGTAGTTGATTTCTAACCTTCCGCCTTTATCCGTCGCACTCCGTTCGGACGAGGATGGCCACGGAGGGGGCCGGCTATCAACGTCCATCGCGGACACATAGAGAGGCACGGCGGTGGGAAACTGCGGCCGGCAATGACAAGGACATAGCCATGAAGAAGTTCCTCCTCGCAGGCGCGGCCGTCGCCGCCCTCGCCACCGGCGCCCAGGCCGCCGACCTCGGCTCGCCGCGCGGCCCGGTTGCCGCCGCCGTCATCGCTCCGGTGTTCAACTGGTCCGGCGTGTTCGTCGGCGCCCAGATCGGCTACGGCTGGGGCCGCACCGCCGTCACCGCGAACACCCTCGCGAACACCGGCTCGTACAGCACCAACGGCGTCACCGGCGGTGTCCACCTCGGCTACAACTGGCAGATCAACAACATCGTTCTCGGCCTCGTCACCGACATCGAGGCTTCCAGCCTCCGCGGTTCGGCTCGCGCGGCGAACGTTGACTACTTCACCCGTCTGAACTGGCAGGGTTCGACCCGCGCCCGTCTCGGCGTCGCGGTTGATCGCGTCCATGTCTACGCCACGGGTGGTGTTGCCTATGCCGGTCTCGACCACCGCGCCATCGACATCGGCGCGCCGGTTGGCGTCAGCGCTTCGGGCGCCCGCTTCGGCTGGACCGTCGGCGCTGGCGTCGAGTACGCTTTCTCCCCGAACTGGGTTGCGAGCCTCGAGTACCGCTACACCGACTTCGGCCGCCGCAACGTGAACTACGTCGGCTCGCCGGTCGCTGGCATCACCAATGCGAGCTTCAAGACCACGACGCACACCGTGCGCCTGGGCGTGAGCTACCTGTTCTCGACCGGCCCGTCGGCCGTCGTCGCTCGCTACTGAGCCTTTCGATCCTTCGGGATCGGATAAGGAAGGGCCGCCCTCGGGCGGCCCTTTTCTGTTCCGGGGTCAGAGATAGGCCCTGATGCCGCTGACCAGCAGGAAGCAGCCGACTGCAAAGGTCAGGCCGTAGATCAGGCGGTAGAAGAGGTCCGCCGGCACGCGCCGGACCATCCAGATGCCCGCGAGATTCGCCGCGACCGCGAGTGGGAACAGCACAGCGGCGGTGCCAAGGTTCTCGACGGTCAACTGCCCCAGCGCGACGAACGGCCCGACCTTCACGAGGTTCACCGCGGCGAAGAACACTCCGGCCGTGCCGACGAAGGCGTCGCGGCTCAGGCCGCGCGCCAGCGCATACATGTTGAACGGTGGCCCGCCGACATGGATGACGAAACTGGTATAGCCGGAGATGGCGCCGAGCACGGTCGCCGAACGCCAGTCGTGCGGTCTCGCATCGATGCGCGCGCCGCTGCGAATCCAGCGGTCGAGGCAGAACGACACCGCGATCAGCCCGACGATGATCCTGACGGCCGAATCGGAAACCCATGAGGCGAAGAGGAACCCGGCAGCGATGCCGAGGAGCGCGCCGGGAGCGAGATGCAGCAATGTCCGCGCATCCCAGGTCCTCCGGTAGCTCCAGACGGTGACCACGTCCTGCACGATCAGCACGGGCAGCATGATCGCCGCCGCCTGGATCGGCGGAACGGCGAGCGCCAGCAGCGGCGTCGAGAGAATTGCGACGCCCGAGAAGCCGCCCTTCGACAACCCGTAGAGCGTGACCGCGGGAACGGCGACCGCGTAGAAAACGGGATCGGTGATCATCGGGGATCGGTCTCGGCGGTCACGAAGCCTGTGCGCGCACGCCTAGCATGACGCCCCCTCATGACGAAGGGCGCCCATGGGCGCCCTGCCATTCTCCGCCGGATCGGGAGAGCCGTCAGGCCACCCGGCCCCCGGCAAGCGCGACCAGTTTCGGCGCGGGCTGGGCGGCCTTTTCAGCCGGCACGTAGAGGCCGCGCCTGTCGCCCACCGGCTTGAACGCATCGGTGAGGCCGACCACCGTCTCCGCCGCTCCGAGCAGCAGATAGCCATCGGCAGCGGTCAGGCGCGCAGTGCGGTTCAGCACGTCGATCTTGGTCGGCTGGTCGAAATAGATCAGCACGTTGCGGCAATAGACGATGTCGAACTGACCGAGCGCCGAGAAGTCGTTGAGCAGGTTCAGCGTCCGGTAGTGGACCATCGAGCGGATCTCGGGGGAGATCACCCACTGGTCGCCGTTCTGCGTGAAGTACTTCAGCAGCATCTGGATCGGCAGGCCGCGCTGGACCTCGAACTGGGTATAGGAGCCGGCCTTGGCGCGATCGAGCACGTCGCCGGACAGGTCCGTTCCGATGATCTCGAACCGCCAGCCCGCGAGCTGCGGCCCCATCTCCTTCAGGATCATCGCCAGCGAATAGGGCTCCTGCCCCGTCGAGGCAGCGGCGCACCAGATGCGGATATGGCGGCGGGCTGCCCGCGCCTTCAGCAGCGCCGGCAGCATCACTTCCTTGAAGTGGTCGAAGGGCGTCTTGTCGCGGAAGAAGAAGCTCTCGTTAGTGGTCATCGCCTCGGTGACCTTCGAGGCGAGCGCCTCGTTGCCGGGCACTTTCAGCTTCTGGACGAGTTCGGAAATGCCCGCCATGCCCTGCTTGCGCACGATGGGCATGAGGCGGCTCTCGATCAGATACTGCTTGTCATTGGACAGCACGAGGCCGGAGCGCGCCTTGAGGAACCCGCGAAGGTAGTCGTAGTCGAGAGGGGTCACGACCGGTCTCCGGAGAACACACGAACAATCTTCGGGGCGATCTGGTCGAGCGGCAGCACAGCTGCGGCATGGCCTGCCTGAGCGACCGCGCCGGGCATGCCCCAGACGACGCTGGTGGCCTCGTCCTGGACGATGACGCTGCCGCCTGACGACACGATGTCGCCGGCGCCGTGGGCGCCGTCATGGCCCATGCCGGTCAGCACGCATCCGAAGGCCTGGGCGCCCCAGACCTGGGCGGCCGAGGTGAACATCGGGTCGACCGCCGGCTTGCAGAAATTGATCGGCGGACCGTCTTCGAGATGCAATACCGTCGTGCCGCCGGTCCTCTTGACGACCATGTGCTTGCTGCCGGGCGCGACATAGATCCGGCCGGGAAGGACAGGTTCGCCGTCCCGTCCCTCGGCCGCAGGGCGGCCGGTCGCCTTGGCGGCATGTTCGGCGAGGATGGTGGTGAAGGTCGGCGGCATGTGCTGGGTGATCAGCACCGGCACGCGCTCGATGAAGGAGCCGAGGCTCTTCAGCACGACAGTCAGCGCCTGAGGGCCGCCGGTGGACGAACCGATCAGCAGAACCTTCGGCAGCGTCGTGCCATAGGGCCGGAGCTTCACCGCATGGTCATGGAAGGCAACGGACGGCGGCACGATCGAGGGCGCGGCGACCCTTTGGCCGACGGCGGCGGGCGCGGGAGGTGCGGAGGCGCGGAACGTCCGGCCCGCGACCTTGCGCCGGCGACCGAGCGCACGGATCTTGTCGATCAACTCGCGCTTGAATGCCGGGGACGTGGTGACGCCCGCGTTGGACTCCGGCTTCGGCACATAGTCCGCCGCGCCGAGCGAGAGGCATTTCAGCGAGATCTCGGCATTGCGACGCGTCAGCGTCGAGGCCATCAACACCATGAGGTCGCGCTTTTCCGCGATCATCAACGGCAGCGCGGTCAGCCCGTCCATGTCGGGCATCTCGATGTCGAGAATGACGACGTCAGGCTTCTTGCGGGAGATGTCTGCGACGGCATCGCGACCCGACCGGTGGCTCGCCACCAGGATCATGTCGGCCTCGTCGGCCACCCAGCGGCCGACCAGGCCGCGCACCACGACGGCGTCGTCGACGACCATCACCTTGATCGGATCGGCCGCAGGGGCCACGGTTCCCAGCGGGGAACCTGTCACTGACGCTACACTCATACGCCGCTACTCGAATACGCACACGAAGGGGAGCGGCTGGCGCCGCCCCGCGGATCAGATCAGGCCGACTTCGGCGAACTTGGCTTCGACGATGTCCTTGTCGAAGGGCTTCATGATGTATTCGTTGGCCCCGGCATGCATGGCGCGGGCAATGTGCGCGACATCGTTCTCGGTGGTGCAGAACACGACCTTGGGCGCCTGGCCGCCGGGCAGCTTGCGTAACTCGCGCAGGAACTCGTAGCCGTCCATCACCGGCATGTTCCAGTCGAGCAGGATCGCCTCCGGCATGGTGCCGTAGCAGAACTCCAACGCCTTCTTGCCATCCTCGGCTTCCTCGATCTGGAAGCCCATGCCCTCCAGAATCCGGCGAGCCACCTTGCGGATCACCGAGCTATCATCGACCACGAGACAGGTTTTCATCGGCTTCGGTCCTACGCTTCGTACAGATCAGGCAGCCATCTGCTCGCCGCCCATGGCGAGCACGGAATCGACATCGAGGATGACCATCAGCTGGCCGTCCAGACGATGCACGCCGCCCGAGACACGGGCCCAGCGGGCATCGAGATTGATCGGGTTCTGCTCGCGCGAATCCGGCGAAAGCTTGAGCACCTCGCCAACCGAGTCGATCAGCAGGCCATAACTTTCGCCACGGGATTCGATGCCGACCGCCATTGCGGGCTTGGCGTCCTTGTCGCGGGTCAGGCCAAGGCGCACGCGCATGTCGATGGCGGTGACGATGCGGCCGCGCAGGTTCAGCACGCCAGCGATATCGGGATGGGCGAGCGGCACGCGCGTCAGCCGGTCCGGCATGAACACGTCCTGCACCCGCGAGATCGGCAGGCCGAACAACTGGCCTCCGATATGGACGGTCACATATTCGGTGACATCGTCGGTGGCGGTCTTCTGCATCGGGCTGATCCTTGCGCGATCGGGTGTCACGCCGCCTGGGCGTAGTCGACGGAGGTCTCCTTCAGGGCCGCGATCAGGCCCTGACGGTCGAACTTGGCGACATAGTCGTGGAAGCCGGCGACCCGCGCCCGCTCGATGGCGGCCGGGTTGGTCAGCGACGAGAGGGCGATCACCGGCATCGCGGCGAGGCGCTTGTCGGACCGCATGGCCTCGGCGAACTCGAAGCCGTTCATCTCCGGCATCTCGATATCCGAAACGACGACGTCGAAGCGGTCGCCGCCCTTGAGGATGTCGAGCGCCTCGGCCGCTGCCGACGCGGTGATCACGTCATAGCCGGCGGCCTTCAGCACCGGGGTCAGCATGTTGCGGAAGAACGGTGAGTCGTCGACGAACAGCAGCTTGCGGGTGAGCGCCGCCGCATTCATCTCCTTGCGCTTGAACCAGTCCTCGAAGGCGAGCGGCAGGTAGTGGCCGATATCGAGGATCTCGGTCGCCTGGCCCTTGATGACGGCCGAACCGAGCATGCCCGGCACCTCGGCCGCGACCTCGATGTTCAGCGCGTCCTCGACGATGTCGACGATCTCGTCGACCACGAGGCCCATCGAGCGGCCGGCATCGGAGAAGACCAGCAGGGGCTGCGAGCCCTCGCTCTTCAGACGCATCTCGCCAGCCACCGAGATCAGCGGCATCAGCGCGCCGCGGTACTGGACGAGATGGCGGCCATGGGCCTGCTCGATCTTGTCGACCGCAACCTCCTCGAGGCGGGTGACGAGCGATAGCGGAACCGCCTTCTGCTCGCGCGACCCGGCGCGGAAAACCAGCATGGAGATCAGCTGGCGGGCGTCGCCGCGGCGGCTGTCGGCCTCCGCCTCGTCGGCCGTCGCCGAGACGTCCGTGCCGATCGCCGAGGCGATGCCGTTCGGGTCGATGATCATGATCACCGAACCGTCGCCGAGGATGGTCGTTCCCGAGAACATGGTGATGTGGCGCAGCTTCGAGGACATCGGCTTCACGACGATTTCCTCGGTGTGGAACACCTGGTCGACCACGATGCCGAAGGTCTGGCTGCCGACCTGCGTCACCACGATGAAGCCGTTGGTCTCATCCAGCGGCTCGCCGCCGGCAATGCCGAGCAGCTGGCGCAGGTGGACGAGCGGCAGCAGCTTGTTGCGCAGCCGCAGGACCGGCGTGTCCTTGATCCGCTCGATCCGGTGCTCGGAGTTCTGCTGGGCGCGGACGAGTTCGATCACCGACAGCTGCGGAATGGCGAAGCGGTCACCGGCGCTCTCGACGATCAGCGCCGAGACGATGGCGAGCGTCAGCGGGATCTTGATCGTGACGGTGGCGCCCTCGCCCTGCACCGACTTCAGGTCGATGGTGCCGCCGATCTGGTCGATATTGGTGCGCACCACGTCCATGCCGACGCCGCGGCCGGAGACGGAGGTGACCTGCGCCGCCGTCGAGAAGCCCGGCGCGAAGATGTACTTGTGGATCTGCGCCTCGGTGAGCTTCTCCAGCTCGGCCTCGGAAGCGAGGTTCTGTTCGACGATCTTCTTGCGGATGCGATCGGTGTTGAGGCCGCGCCCGTCATCCGAGATGGCGATGACGATATGTCCGCCCTCGTGATAGGCGGCGAGCTTGATCGTGCCCTTCTCGGGCTTGCCGGCGAGGCGGCGCTGCTCGGGGCTTTCCAGGCCGTGATCGGCGGAGTTGCGCACCATGTGGGTGAGCGGATCCTTGATCAGGTCGAGGACCTGCCGGTCGAGCTCGGTCTCGGCGCCGTGCATCTCCAGTTCGATCTGCTTGCCAAGTTCGTTGCCGAGATCACGGACGATGCGCGGCAGCTTCTGCCAGGCATTGCCGATCGGCTGCATGCGCGTCTTCATGACGCCGTCCTGGAGCTCGGCCGTCACGTTGGACAGGCGCTGCAGGGGCACCTTGAACTCGGACTCCTCGTGGCGGCGCACGATCTCCAGAAGCTGGTTGCGGGTCAGCACCAGCTCCGAGACCATGGTCATGAGCTGTTCGAGCGTATCGACGTTGACGCGCAGGGTCTGCTGGCCCTTCACGCCGCCTTCGGCATCGTCCTCGGACGGGCCAGCATTGGCGGCCTTGGCGGGCCGCGCGGCCGCCTTCTTGTCGGCTTTCGCCGGCTTCGCCTCGGGAGCGATCGGCGGGGAGGCCATCTCCGGCACTGCCGTTGCGGCCACTTCGGATTCGGTCTCGCGGAAGGCGCGCTCCAGCTCGTCGAGCGAAACCTCGCCCGGACGCAGCGCGCGCTCCAGCGTCTGGTCGGCCAGCGTCCCCTTCGCGACCTTCGGCTCCTCCACCCTGGGAGCGGGCGCCGAGCCCGCCGCCGCCGACATGGCTTCCAGCTGCGAGATCAGGTCGCCGTCATCGCCCTCGGGCTCGTTCCCCGCGCCTTCGAGATCGCCGAGGATTTCCTTCAGGCGGTCGATGGTGAACAGGATCAGCGTGACGCCCTCGCCGGTGACCGGCGCACCGTCGCGATACTTGCCCATTAGCGTCTCGGCCGCGTGGGCGAGCGCTTCGAGGCGCGGCAGGCCCAGGAAGCCGCAGGTGCCCTTGATGGTGTGGACGAGGCGGAAGATGTTGCCGAGGATTCCGGCATTGTTCGGGTCTTGCTCGAACCGGACGAGCTCGACGTCGACGACGTCCAGGCTCTCGTTCGTCTCGGTCAGAAATTCGCGGAGCAGATCATCCATCGTCGGGACCCGGACAGGAAGGAGCAAGGACAGGCCGCCATGGCAGCCGTCCGATCACGCCGAAGTGTCACGGAAAAGGGTTAAATCTTGTTGAAACGAAATTACCGCCAGCCGCCTGGTTCGACGGGGCGAAATATTTGATTCAAAAGAGATTCAGCTGACCTTGCGTCAGCCGCGCCACGGCTCAGGCAGCGCGGATGTCGACGTGGTCGTCGACCTTCTCGATCGTCACCGTCATGGCGGCGGAGCGCGCGAGCAGGCCGGTGTAGTAGGGCTGGATCGCATGGGCGTCGATCGTGCCCTGCTCGTTGGCGGGAATACCGGCGAGAAGCTCGACCGCATGGGGCGGAATGCGGGCATTGAGGCCCGTGACCGTCACGGAGAAACCGGTCGTGTCGCCCTCGCCCACCGCTTCGACCTTGATCGTGCCGCCACGCGGAATGGCGCCGGCTGCCAAGAGCAGCAGATTGAGCAGCAGCTTCACGCGATTCTTCGGCAGGAAGGCGGGAGCGATATGCCAGTCGATGGTGGTGCGGTCGTCGTTGAGGAAGTTGGTCGCCACCTGATGCGCGTCGCGTGTGTCGATGGCCGAGCCGGCCGAACCGGCCGCGCCGAAGGCGATGCGGCAGAACTGCAAGCGGGCGGAAGCCGTCCTTGCGCTCTTGCGGATGAGGTCGAGCGCGAGTTCCGTCGTCGCCGCGTCCGCGCCGTCCTCCATCAGCTCCAGGCCGTTGACGATGGCGCCGACCGGCGAAATCACATCGTGGCAGACGCGGCTTGCGACGAGCGCGGCGAGGTCGAGACCCTCCAGCGCAATCGGGCTACGGACGTCATCGGCCATGATCGGTCTCCGGCAGGCGGCGAATCGGCGGAATGCCCCGCACGTGGCGGGGCGCATCCGGTTACAACGTCGGGATGCGCGGGAAAAGGGTTCCCGCCACCGTCACTCGTCGTCGGTCTTGATCGACTTGAGGTTGGCGAAGACCTTCTCGGCGTCGTAGCGCTCTTCGCGCTTCGGCGCTTCGGGGCGCTCGAAGGGATCGAACCGGGCCGGCGCCGACGTCGTCTGGTCGGCGGGCAGCAGGGTCTGCTCGGGCGTCGCGTCGACCGGACCGCGTTCCTTGGCGGCGCGATTCACCTCGAAGTCGAGGTCGATCTGCGAGCAGAGGCCGAGCGTCACCGGATCCATCGGGCTGAGGGCCTGGGAATTCCAGTGCGTGCGGTCGCGGATTGCGGCGATCGTCGGCTTGGTGGTGCCGACGAGGCGCATGATGGCCGCGTCCTTCAGTTCGGGATGGTTGCGCACCAGCCAGAGGATGGCGTTCGGCCGGTCCTGGCGGCGCGAGACCGGCGTGTAGCGCGGCCCCTTCTTGGTCTTCACCTCGGGCAGCTTCACCTTCGGCGGGGCGAGTCTCAGCCGGTAGGTCGGGTCCTGCTCGGCCTTGGCGATCTCCTCGCGGGTCAGCTGTCCCGTGATGATCGGATCGGCGCCCTTGATGCCCTGCGCCGCCTCGCCGTCGGCGATCGCCTTCACCTCGAGCGGGTGCAGCGTGCAGAAGGCGGCGATCTGGTCGAAGGAGAGCGCGGTGTTGTCGACCAGCCAGACGGCGGTCGCCTTGGGCATCAGAAGCTGGGTCATGGCTTGGCCTCTTCAGGGTCTCTTGCCGTTCCGGGACGACCGTCCGGAAGCGTGGCCGCCCCCGCGCCCTGGCCGGGGGGGGCCGGGGCCGAGGCGGTCGCCTCGTATCGATCAATGGATCGGGAAATCACCCCCGATATAGCGGCCGGAACGGCGCGACGCAAACGAGGACTTCAAAATTCAACAAACGCGCGGCTTTGGCGTGGACAAGCGCCCATGATTCTGCTATCGGCCACAAATTCTCGGGCAAGGTTGTCGCAGCGGATTTCTCCGCGCGAGTCTTGCTCGTCCAAGAATAGATGCGGCTTTTACGCCTTACCAAGGACAACCGGCGTGCAGGTTCTCGTTCGCGACAACAATGTCGATCAGGCTCTGAAGGCTCTCAAGAAGAAGATGCAGCGTGAGGGCATCTTCCGCGAAATGAAGCTGCGCGGCCATTTCGAGAAGCCGTCGGAGAAGAAGGCGCGCGAGAAGGCCGAAGCCGTGCGCCGCGCCCGCAAGCTGGCCCGCAAGAAGGCCCAGCGCGAAGGTCTCATTCCCGCGAAGCCGGCGAAGCCCCGCACTCCCGCCGCAGCTGCTGCGCGCTGATTTAGGCTTTCTTTCGGTTCTCGCCGTATTTTTGACAGGCCCGCGACGAACGATCATCGCGGGCCGTGTCGTTTCCGGCGGTCCCTTGCTGCCGGCTCCCCGCGTAGGGCCCGAAATGGCCCGGTCCGGCGCGATTGACGAGGACAGCCGTTTGACGAACTCCGCCCCAGACATCCTCCGGCTCCTTCGGCGCGCTGCCTTCGGCGCGGGCGCGCTGGCGCTGGCCGGCTGCTCGTCCACGGGCGGCACCGGCGTCGTCGGCGCGACCACCGGCGGCGACGACAGCGAATCCAGCTATCTCGGCTCGACCGCCAACCTCGCCTCGCTCGGCGACGTGGTTCAGCGCAACCCCAACGACCCGCAGGCCTACAACATGCGCGGCACCGTGCTCGCGCGCACGGGCCGGCGGCAGGAGGCGATGGCGGATTTCTCGCGCGCCATCCAGCTTGATCCGAACTACGTGCAGGCGCTGGCCAACCGCGCCCTCGTCCACCGCCAGACCGGCCGCGCGGACCTCGCCCTCGCCGACTACAACCGCGCCATCGCGGCGGATGCCAATTACGCCGCCGCCTATGTCGGCCGCGGCAACGTCTACCGCACGCAGAACCGCCACAACGAAGCGCTGAACGACTATAACCGCGCGATCCAGATCAACGGTTCGAACGCGCAGGCCTATCACAACCGTGCGCTCGTCTGGGCGGCGCAGGGCAACCATCGCCAGGCCGTCGAGGACTTCACCACCGCCCTCGGCCTCGCTCCCAACAATTCCGAGCCCTATTACGGCCGCGGCCTGAGCTATCTCGCGCTCGGCGACAACAAGGCGGCCCTCGACGACTTCAACGAGGCCGTGCAGTTCGACCAGCGCAATGCCGATCTCTGGGTTGCCCGCGGCCAGGCGCTGGAGCGCACGGGCGACAACGAGCGCGCGCTCGGCTCCTACACCAAGGCGATGAGCGTCGAGGAGAACCATCCGGGCGCCCGCGAAGGCTTCAACCGCCTCGGCGGTCGGTCCGGCCAGACCTATCGCCTGTTCAACTGACCGGCCCTGCCGGTCAGTCCAGATCCTTCGACAGTTCGATCACCGCCGGGCGGAAGCCGTAGCGCTCATAGGCCTTGCGCGCGATGTGGTTGCCGGCAATGGCGCCAATCATGAGGCGCCGGAGCCCATTCGCGCGCGCCAGACGCTCGGCCTCCTCCAGCAGCATCGTGCCGATCCCCTGCCCGCGATGGCGCTCGTCGACGACGAGTTCGGCAACCCAGCCCACCTGCCCCACCTCGGCGCGCAGATAGGGCTGCGGCTGGTCGATGACGAAGGCCATCATCGCCACGACCTCGCCGCCGTCACAGGCGACGACGATGGCCCCGCCATCGCGCTCGACCCGCTTCAGGTCGCTGTCGAGACAGGCCTCCGCCGCCTTCAGGTCCTTCGCCCGGTCGCCGGAAATGGCATCCTCGAACAGGTTGAGCTCATGGACGAGTGCGACGACCACGGGACGGTCGGCCGTGGCGTAGGGGCGGATCATGATGCTCATCTGTCGGTCCGGTCGAGGAAGGGCGCCACCACCTCGCGCGTTTCCGCGCTCGGAACCACGGGAACGATCTCGAAGGTCACGCCGGACCCGCGCCAGCCAAGCACCCATTCCTGCAAAAGGCACAGGTCGTCGCATTCCATTAGCTGGAAGCACCGATCGAAATTCGGCTCCACCCAGCTCCCGGCATAGGTCAACCCTTCGGGCAGCTGGCGTCCCTCGTCGCGCACCCGGCGATAGACGGGGATGGCATCCTGATTGGCGAAGCGCTCGACGACCATGAACAGCATGGAGCCCCCCGGAAAAGCGAAACGGGGCCGATGGCCCCGCTTCAAACTCTAATCGAGAGACCTCCGGGGCCTCAATGGCCGGCCGCGTCAGTGGCCGAGGTTCTTGACGATGCTCTCGACCATCTTCTTGGCGTCGGCCAGCAGCATCATCGTATTGTCGCGGTAGAACACGTCATTGTCGATGCCGGCATAGCCGACACCGCCCATGCCGCGCTTCACGAACAGGATCGTGCCAGCCTTTTCCACGTCCAGCACCGGCATGCCGTAAATCGGCGAGGTCTTGTCGGTCTTGGCCGCCGGGTTGGTCACGTCGTTGGCGCCGATGACGAAGGCGACGTCGGCCTGCGCGAACTCGGAATTGATGTCCTCGAGCTCGAACACCTCGTCATAGGGCACGTTGGCTTCCGCCAGCAGCACGTTCATGTGGCCGGGCATGCGGCCCGCGACCGGGTGGATGGCGTATTTCACCTCGACGCCCTCCTTCTTCAGGAGGTCGGCCATCTCGCGCAGCGCGTGCTGGGCCTGCGCCACCGCCATGCCGTAGCCCGGCACGATGATGACCTTCTGGGCGTTCTTCATGATGTAGGCCGCGTCCTCGGCCGAGCCCGCCTTGTAGGGGCGCGCCTCGGCGGAGCCGCCGGCCGCCGCATCCTCGCCGCCGAAGCCGCCGAGGATGACGGAGACGAACGAGCGGTTCATCGCCTTGCACATGATGTAGGACAGGATTGCGCCCGACGAGCCGACCAGCGCGCCGGTGACGATCAGCGCGGTATTGCCGAGCGTGAAGCCGATGCCCGCCGCCGCCCAGCCCGAATAGGAGTTGAGCATCGACACGACGACCGGCATGTCCGCGCCGCCGATCGGGATGATCAGCGTCACGCCGATGACAAAGGACAGAAGCACGATCAGCCAGAAGGCCAGCGTGCTCTCGGTGCGCATGAAGACGACCAGCAGCACGACAATCGCCGCCGCGATCGCGATGTTCAGCAGGTGGCGCTGCGGCAGCAGGATCGGCTTGCCGCTCATCCGCCCGTCGAGCTTCAGGAAGGCGATGACCGAGCCCGTGAAGGTGATCGCGCCGATGGCGACGCCGAGACCCATCTCGAACAGCGACAGGCCCTTGATCGTGCCGCGGGCGCCGATGTCGAAGGCGGTGGGTGCGTAGAGCGCCGCCGCCGCGACGAAGACGGCGGCAAGGCCGACACCCGAATGGAAGGCCGCGACGAGCTGCGGCATGGAGGTCATCGGCACCCGGCGGGCGACCACCGCGCCGATGCCGCCGCCGATGCCGATGCCGCCAAGGACCAGGATCCAGGCGCCGATGCCGGACGGGCGGGCATAGGCCAGCGTCGTCAGCACGGCGATGGTCATGCCGATCATGCCGAACAGGTTGCCCTGCCGCGAGGATTCCGGGCTCGACAGCCCGCGAAGGCTGAGGATGAACAGGATGCCGGAGACGAGATACAGGAGGGCCGCGAGGTTTGCCGACATCGGTTCAGCCCTTCTTCGCCGCCGGCTTGTCCTTCGCCTTGTACATCGCAAGCATGCGCTGTGTGACGAGGAAGCCGCCGAAGATGTTGATCGCCGCGAGGACGAGCGCGATGAAGCCGAAGATGCGGGCGAGCACCGTTCCCGAGTCCATGACCTGGACACCGACCGCCAGCAGGGCACCCACCACGATGACCGAGGAAATGGCGTTGGTCACCGACATCAGCGGCGTGTGCAGCGCCGGGGTCACCGACCAGACGACGTAGTAGCCGACGAAGATCGCCAGCACGAAGATGGCGAGGCGGAAGACGAACGGATCGATCGCCCCGCCGGAAACGCCATGCGCGACCGCGCTGGCGGCATCGGCGAGTTGATCATCGGCAAGCGCCATGCGCACCGACGACACCGCTTTCTCGAGCTGGTCGAGCGCGGCTTCGAGACCGGACTTCTCCATCACGCGTCCCCCTTCTTCTTCGCCTTGGCAGCGGGTTTCTCGACATGTCTGGCCGGTCCCTTGGCGGGCGCCTTGCCCGCGCCGGCCTTGGTCACCGTCTTCGCTTCGACCGTGGACGGCTCGACATGTTTGGCGGGAGCCTCGGCCTTGCCGGCGAAGGCCGGGTGCACGACCTGGCCGCCATGGGTGAGCATGGTCGCCTTCTGGAGCTCGTCCTCGGCGTTGATCTTGATCGCCTTCGTCTCCTTGTCGACCAGCGTCTCGAGGAAGGCGAAGAGGTTCTTGGCGTAGAGCAGCGAGGCGGACGCGGCGACGCGGCCCGGAACGTTGGCATGCCCGACGATCTTCACGCCATTGGCCGTCGTGACGACCTTGCCGGCCTCGGTGCCCTCGACATTGCCGCCGCGCTCGACCGCGAGGTCGACCAGCACCGAACCCGGCTTCATCGACGCGACCATGGCCGCCGATACCAGTTTCGGGGCGGGACGGCCCGGAATGAGGGCGGTGGTGATGACGATGTCCTGCTTGGCGATGTGGTCGGCCGTCAGCGCCGCCTGCTTCGCCTGGTATTCCTTGGACATTTCCTTGGCGTAGCCGCCGGCGGTCTCGGCCGCCTTGAACTCGTCGTCCTCGACCGCCAGGAATTTTGCTCCAAGAGACTGAACCTGCTCCTTCACCGCG
>JAIUOO010000020.1 GCA_020161695.1 Pseudomonadota bacterium
AGGACTTCGAGAGAACCATCGAAAGCGCCACCGCCTGGCTCTTCATCGCCTCCGTCCAGCTCCTCGCCAGGCGCATCGCAAGCCATTGATCCCAAAGCAGATCTTTATGAGTCAGACTCTCAGCTGAATTGATCGTTAAATTCATCAGCCGGTTAGCCGACCTCGGGAGAGGGGCGACCAGTCAATTGCGTTCTACTCATCGCAAATGTGCCTCGAATACCGTCGGCGTGAGTGCAAGTGAGGCCAAGAGCGGGGGCTGGAGTTCGAACGCCTTAGGTTCCCGACGGAAATTCCAGACCCTGACCAGCCGCCACTCGTCGGGGCTGGCTTCGGCAACGGCTAACTCGTTACGTGTTAGATAGAACGGGGTCCTTTCCCAGCCTGCCGTCGTCTTAACCTCGATGAGCCTGCGACGGCCGCTCGGTTCGAAGCTGTGAATATCGTAACCAGCCCCGTCGCCATCTTCGTCTGAGACCCATCGCACAGCCTCGGCGAGATCGGGACGACCGACGCCGCGGAGAGCTTTGCGCTCGTAGGCGAGAACTGTTTCCTCGCCCGCTCGGCCCAAGAGCCGGTTCCGGGAATCACGTTCAGCCACGTTATGTTGGAGAGCCACCTCATGAAGGCGAGCCCACTCTTCGGGTTCGGGCGCATTCCGCATCTGCGGGGGAGGGCCAATCCAAAGAGGAGGTGCCTCCTCGAACCCGGGTAGAGCCACGCGGATCGAGATATTGGCAAACCAGTCAGGATGGTTGTTGAGCCAACCAACGACGGCATCCACGAGCGGAGTTTGGAAGTTCAAAGCAGGCTTGTAGCCCTCCAGCCAGTCGAGCCCGAGGCCAAGGAGAACGGCACTCACGTTCTGATGTTTGTACTCGATCGCCCCTCGGCTTCGGCCGATGCGTGTCTGAAGGGAGCGATTGTTGGCGGCCTTGTTGTAAGGCCGACCGGCAAAATCGTCGGCCAGCATGGCGAAATAGTCCGCCACGAGCGCGTCGTTTTCCTCGTCGGTCCAATTGGCAGACAATGCTTCCGGCGGCTTGTTGGTCGGCCGCAAATTGGAGGCCGGTTTTCTGAGCCCGCCATGTTGCCGGCCCTCGCAGCCCACCGCAATGGGTCTGAGGTCAGGTGGTTGATACGAATGTCGCGAACTTGGAGCGATAGGTCGCTTGGCTTCTCGATGGGCGTGTGAAGCTTGACTTTTCTGCCCACCGGTGTGACCACTGGGCCTGTCACGGCGCTCTTCTGACCGTCGGGCAACCTACTGAAACAGGGCATTTTTCGCGCTTTTCGCCCGAGTTTCGCGTTGCCCACTGTGGCTGAGAGTCCAGGTCCCCCAGCCAGCCGGCGTTTCCCAGCAAAATCAGCATCTTGTTCCGGGGCTCGCGCCCCTCGAACGCTTGCGCTCGCGGTGTCCGTTCGGGCGCCTTGCCGCGCGGGACCGGCGCTGTTTCGACAAGGGGTAGCGCACACGCGGGCGCCTCCTGTCGGGCGGGAGAATCGCGTGGTGGTCCCGGCGCGTCGCGCGAACCAGCGGCGTCGCGCCATTGCGGCCTCCGCACCTGCCGGCTCGTCGAATTGCTCCACCTGACCGCGACCGGAAGCGTTTGGGCATGGCGGCCCTGCTCCCCATCGGCGGCCCTGCCGCCTTGACCGGCTGTTGGATTGGCTCACTATTGGGCGAGAATGATCCGGCTTGAACTGGTGAGCGGCGCAGCGCCCATGAAAATCAAGGATATCGCCTTCATCGCGGTTCAGGCGGCCCTGCCGGCGGGCAAGGCCTATGGCATGGCGAAGTCGCTGGCCACCGCCCGCGCGACGACCATCGTGCGCCTGACGCTGGAGGACGGGACCGAGGGCATCGGCGAGGCCTGGGGCATTCCGCAGGTCAACATCGCCATGCTGCCGCTGCTGAAGACCTATCTGGTCGGCGCGGATGTCTTCGATGTCGAGCAGGTCTTCGCGCTGATCTACGCGCGGCACTACCATTTCGGCGTGCAGGGCGCTCTGACCTGGTCGGTCTCGGGCATCGACATGGCCGCCAAGGACGCCGCCGGCAAGGTGCTGAAGCTGCCGGTCCATCGCCTGATCGGCGGCCGGCAGGCCAGCGAGGTCAGCATCTACGCCTCCGGCGGCTATCTCACCGAGAACAGCGAGCGCGATTTCGAGCCGCAGATCGCCGCAATGGCCGAAGCCGGCCACAAGGCGGTCAAGATCAAGATCGGCGTCTCGCCGGCCAATGACGAGCACCGTGTCGCCACGGCCCGCCGCATCCTCGGGCCCGATGTCGAGATCATGGTCGACATCAATTCCAACTATACGTTCGATCTCGCGCGCGAGAGCATCGCGCGCATGGCGCCGCACGGCATCGGCTGGGTCGAGGAGCCGCTGGGGCCGCAGGACATCCGCGGTTATGAGCTGTTGCAGCGCTGGAGCCCGGTGCCGATCGCGACCGGCGAGGCTCTCTATACGGTCCACGACTTCCAGCATCTCGTCGAGCGGCGCGCCGTCGACGTGCTCCAGCCGGATCTGTCGCTGTGCGGCGGGCTATGGCAGGGCAGGCTGATCGCCGCGCTCGCGATCCAGCATCACCTGAGGCTGTCGCCTCATGTCTGGGGCAGCGGCATCGGCCTCGCGGCGGCCGTGCACTTCGTGGCGTCGCTGCCAGCCTCGCCGCACTCGAACAACGTGCCGCGGCCGACGCTCGTCGAGTACGATCTCGGCACCAATCCGCTGCGTGACGGCCTTCTGCGCAATCCGTTGCGAGCGTCGGGCGACCGTCTTCCCGTCCCCGACGCGCCCGGCCTTGGCGTCGAGATCGACTGGCAGGCGGTCGAACGCTTCGCGGTCAAATAGGCGCCGGCGATGACACCGTCTTCCGCCCGTCAGGACCTCTCAGGCACGACCGTTCTGGTCGCGGGCGGCCGTGGTTTCGTTGGATCGCATGTCGTGCGCGCGCTGGTGCGCGCAGGCGCGTGTCCGGTCGTCTTCGGTCCGGTCATGGCGGACGACCTGCTTGCAGACGTGGCGGACGCGTTGACGGATGTCACCGGCTCGATCGAGGACAGGGAGGCGGTCGCGGCAGTCTTCGCGCGCTATCGGCCGCGCTTCGTCGTGTCCTGCGTCGCGCATGGCGCCGGGCGTCTCGGCCTGATGCGCACAGGCGAGGCCGATCTTTCCCGCTCCATCGCCGTGAACGTCAGCGGCTTCTCGACGCTTCTCGACGAAGCTGCGAAGGCAGGCGTGTCGCGGGTCGTCTGGGCGAGCTCGACTGTGGTCTATGGGCCGGCCTCCGCCTATGGCCCCGCGCCCGTCACCGAAGACGACCCGACCGGCCCGCTGCCCGCCTATGGGTTGACCAAGGAACTGGCCGAGCGCGCCGCCGCCTATCATTCGCGGCGTGGCAGGCTGGAGGTCGTCGGCCTCCGCCTTCCCTTGGTCCTTGGCCCCGGCCTCTGGTACGAGGGCGTCGCGAGCGCCATCGTCAGGGTTTTCACCGAGGTTGCCGCAGGCCAGCCGGCGAACATCGCCTTCCACGACCGGCCGCTCGACTTCATGGCGGTTTCCGACGTCGCCGAGGCCATGCTTGCGGCCCTGACACATGGCGCGCCGCTGCGCGGCATCTACAACCTTGCCGGCTTCACGGCCTCGGTGCCCGACATCCTCGCGCGGATCCGCGACCTCCGTCCCGCGGCGCGCATCGCCTATGAGCGGATTGCGCCGGCGGCGCTGTTCCCGCTGGTCGATGGCAGCCGCTTCGAGGCCGATGCCGGATTTCAGCCGGTGCTTGATCTCGACGGCCTCGTCCGATCGCTCCTGAACGAAACAGAGCCCGCCCATGTTTGAGAAGAAGCTCGCCGACCTTGGCATCGATCTGCCTGAGGCCGCAAAGCCCGCCTTCAACTACATTCCCGTGACGCTGCATCGCGGCCTTGCCCATGTCTCGGGGCAATTGCCGAAGATCGGCAGCGACATTCTGGTGCGCGGCAAGGTTGGCGCCGAGGTGTCGCTCGAAACGGCGCAGGGCGAGGCCCGCATCTGCATCCTTCAGGGCCTTGCCTGCCTGAAACAGGCGCTCGGATCGCTCGACCGCATCGAGCGCATCCTGAAGGTCGGCGGCTTCGTCGCCTCCGCGCCCGGTTTCAACGACCAGCCGAAGGTGCTCGACGCGGCCTCCAACCTGCTGGGCGACATTTTCGGCGAGGCCGGCCGCCACGCGCGTTCCGCCATCGGCGTCGCCGAACTGCCGCGCAATGCCGCGGTCGAGATCGAGATGACCGTCGCCTATCGCGAATAGGCCTACGCCATTCTACCGCCTCCGCCGCGGGCTCGGACGGGGGACAGAGGGGACACGGCCCGAACGGAGACGAGCTATGACGCTACCGACCCTTCTCAACCATCTGGATCGCCGCGCCCTGCTGGCGCTTGGCGGCATGGCTGTTGCCGCTGCCCTGGTCGGCCCTGCGCTCGCGGACGACCTCTACGGTCCGAAGGCGACCGGCGCCAGGAGCGGCGGCACGCTGAATGTCGGCCTGCTGCTGGAGGCCCCGGGCCTCGACCCCTTCCATCAGGGCGCCGAGGCACGCATCCGCATCACCGTGCTGATGTATCAGGGCCTCTTCTACGAGACCTCCGGCGGCAAGGCGCTGCCGCTTCTCGCCGAGGGCTATGACCTGTCGCCGGACGGGCTGACCTATACGATCCGCATCCGCAAGGGCGTGAAGTTCCATACCGGCGGGGCAATGACCGCCAAGGACGTCGCCTACAGCTACAACTACATCCGCGATTCCAAGAACGGCTCGCCCGGCGCCGGCGATTTCGGCCTGATCAGCGCGATCGAGGCGACCGACGACCACACGATCAAGATGACGTTGTCGTCGCCCAATGCCGCCATCCTGATGACGATGGGTAACAAATACGGCGCGGTGGTGCCGACGGGCTATTTCGACGCGCCCGACGCCAAGACCAGGCTCAATCAGGTCTCGGTCGGCACCGGCCCGTTCAAGCTCGCCGAGTTCAAGCCGAACAGCAACGTGACGCTGGACAAGAATGCCGACTACTGGGAGCCGGGCGTTCCCTATCTCGACCGCATCAATTTCGTCAGCGTGCCGAGCGGCGCCAGCCTGCTCGTCGGCCTGCGCAACGGCCGCATCGACATGGCGCCGCTGACCCGGCCGCAGGACATCCGGCAGGTCGAGAACGTCCGCGGCCTCGTGGTCGGGCGGACGCCCTCGTTCAACCAGAAGGCCATCGACCTCGGCTCCGAACTGAAGCCGCTGGACGACGAGCGCGTCAGGCGCGCCATCTCGCTGGCTGTCGACAAGGACGAGATCATGCGCGCCTCGGTCGGCGGCTACGGCGTGGTGATCGGCACGATGGTCGCCAGCATGCAGGAAGCCTGGGGCGTTCCCATCGACAAGCTGCCGAACCAGAAGGTCGATATCGCGGCAGCGAAGAAGCTCCTTGCCGATGCCGGTCATCCCAATGGCTTCGACCTGACCCTGACCACCATCATCGGCTATGACTGGATGGATGCGGCGGCCGTCACGCTGCGCGAACAGCTCGCGAAGATCGGCGTGAGGCTCGCCATCCAGCGCGTCGAGATCGGCGTCTGGATCCGCAATTTCCAGTCGAAGCAGATGGGGTTCACCTTCAACGACTGGGCGACGGTTCCTGACCCGAACCTGCTGTTCTACCGGCACTTCCGGTCGATGCCGCAGGGCGCCGACTTCCGCAACTGGAAGAACGAGGCGGCGAGCAAGCTGCTCGACGAGGGGCGGACCGAAAGCGATCCGGCCAAGCGCAAGGACATCTACGGCCGCTTCCAGCAGATCATGGCCGAGAGCGTCCCGACCATCATGCTGTTCAGCGCTGATCACGTGACGGTGCGCGCCGAGAAGGTACGCAACTACGACCAGCACGCCACCGGCTGGTTCTACGGTCTCGCCAGGACGTGGATAGCGTCCTGACGCGACGGTGCAACAGGCCGGGGCGTTCGGCGCCCCGGCCGGTCCGGCCCATCTGAAAGAGAGCCATGGCCGTCTATCTGATCAAGCGGCTGGCCGCGTCGGTGCTGACTGCGCTCCTCGCCTCCATCGTCGTGTTCCTGATGATGCGCAGCGTGCCGGGGGACGTGGTGGGCCAGATGCTCGGCCAGACCAGCGACCCCGTCGCGACGCAGGCGCTGCGCGAGTTCTTCGGGCTCGACCAGCCGGCCTGGCGGCAATATCTCGGCTGGTTGTCGCGGGTCGTCTCAGGCGATCTCGGCACCAGCTGGACGCGCGGCCAGCCGGTCGGCGGGCTGATCGGCTCGGCGCTGCTGGTGACGCTCCAGCTCTCGGTGGCGACCCTCGTGCTCGCCACCGCCATCGGCGTGCCGCTCGGCGTGGTCGCGGCCATGAACGAAGGCAAACTGGTCGACCGTGCCATTCAGTCCTTCACGCTTCTGGGGCTTGCCGCGCCGGTCTTCTGGGTCGGGCTGATGCTGCTCGTCGGCATTTCCACCGCGACGGGCTGGTCACCGCCGCTGCTCTACGTGTCGCCGGCCCAGTCGCTCCGCGAGAACCTGTCGATCATGGCGCTGCCCATCGTCAGCCTCGCGGTTCTGCAAGCCGCCGCCTACAGCCAGTTCGTCCGGCAGAGCGTCGTCTCGGCCTTTTCCGATGACTATGTGCGCACAGCCGTCGCCAAGGGCATGACGCGCAACGTGGTGTTCTTCCGCCATGTGCTACGCAATGTCGCGATCCCGCTCGTCACCTTCATGGGGCTGATCCTCGTCCAGATCCTCGGCGGCGCCGTGATCATCGAGAGCCTGTTTTCGCTACCCGGCCTCGGCCGGCTCATGCTCTCGGCCATCGAGACGCGCGATTATCCCGTTCTGCAGGGGGCGCTGCTCATTGTCGTGGTGCTGGCCATGGCGGTGAACCTCGGCGTCGACATGCTCTACCGCGTGATCGATCCGCGCGTGCAGGTGGGCTAGGGGCGGATTTTATGGGCACGATGCGCACAGCCGGCGAGGGACGGAAATCATGACGGCGGTGGAGACCGTTTCGCCTCGTGGGGGTTCCGCCTTGCTGCGCAGGCTCCGCCGCGAGCCCGATCTTGCGGTGGGACTCGCCATCACCGCTTTCATTGCCGTGGTCGTGTTGTTTCCGGGTCTCTTCACCGGTTATTCGCCTCTCGCGATCAATGTCGACAAGTCGCTGGAAGGGCCGTCCGCACTTCATCTGTTCGGCACGGACGATGTCGGCCGCGATGTCTTCGCGCGCATCGTCTACGGCGCCCGGATCACCCTGCTGGTCTGCGCCGGCGCGCTGGCGGCGGCGGCCGTCATCGGCGGAGCGCTCGGCATCGTGTCCGGCTTTCTCGGCGGGCGGATCGACATGCTGCTGGGCCGGCTCACTGATGTCGTGCTGAGCTTTCCGCCGATCATTCTCGGCATCATGGTCACGGGAATCCTCGGGCCGAGCACCACCAATCTCGCGCTCGCCCTGACCGTCGTCTACGTGCCGTCCTTCTACCGGATCGCCCGCTCCGGCGCGATTTCGGAGACCGGGCGCACCTATGTCGAGGCCGCCCGCAGTTCCGGGCTCGGCGAGGGTCGCATCCTCGTCAACCACGTGACACGCAATGTCGTGCCGCTGGTGCTGATGCAGTGCGTGGTTCTGTTCCCGCTGGTGCTGCAGATACAGTCGGCGCTCGGCTTTCTCGGTCTTGGCGTGCAGCCGCCGACGCCGGACTGGGGCTCGATCCTCCAGCAGGGCAAGGACTACATCCTGTTCGCGCCCTGGATGTCGGCCTTCCCGGGCCTCGCCATCCTGATCACCGCGCTCGCTTTCATGCTGGTCAGCCGCGCCGTTCAGCGCCGCTTCGACCGCCGCTGAAGCCGGATCGTTTCAGCTGCCGCCGACCGATATGAGCGTGCGCAGCAGATAGGCGCGGATAAGCTCGCGCGCCGCCTCCGTGTCGCGACGGCCGAGCGCCTCGACGATGGCGGCGTTGTCGCGCACGGCGGCCTCGCGCACCGCGCCGATGGGAACGTGGTGGCCGCCCGGCCGGCCCCAGCCGGCCTGCCTGCGCGCCGTGATGATCCGCTCGAAGACGGAAACCAGGAAGGCATTGCCCGAAGCCTTCACGATCGCGAGGTGCAGCGCGTATTTCGCCTCCTTGAACTCGGCCCAGGTGGACGCGGTGTTCAGGGCCTCGAGATAGGTCGAAAGTGCCGCGAGCGTCGTGTCGGCAGCGCGCTCGGTGACGAGTTCGGCCAGCATCGGCTCGAACATCAGCCGCGCTTCCAGAAGGTCGCCGAGGCTGAATTCCGGCTCGGAATGGGCGGCGGGCGCCGGCGCCGCGACCTTGGCGACGAAGGTTCCGCGGCCGACATGGCGCTCGATCAGGCCTTCCTCGGCCAGCCGCGACATGGCCCGGCGCACGGTGTTGCGGGCAGCGCCGTAGCGGCTGGCGAGCGCCCGTTCCGTCGGCAGCCGCGTTCCCGATTTCAGGCGGCCATCGACGATCGAGCCGCTCAGGCTCTGATAGATGATCTGTCCGTCGGAATCGGCCTTCTGGCGGGAGTTGATCGCTTCCGATCCGGCCTGCTGGCGCATTGGGTGGAGCATGGTCCGATTTGGTTATGCCGATGAAGGTCCGTCACTACATGATTTGTCGTCAATACTCAAAAGGTCGGTGACGCGCGACTCTGGCATGCGGGAATCGGGCGTATTGGTTTTGAATGGAATGGTAATGGTTGATGCTCCGTCGCCATGACGGGCGCCGCGCATGAAGGAAGACCAAGCGATGTCGAGCCTCGCCCCGCTCTGGACCGGCCTCACGCCGCAGGAACACGAGTTCCAGTACAATCCGCAGGCGGCATTCCCCAACTTCAAGGACGCGCAGGCCGGGCGCGCGGAAGTCAACGCCGCCGCGCTTGGAAGGCTGGCGCGCGAGGCGGACATCGCCTACGGCGACCATCCGCTGCGCCGGCTCGACGTCTATGCCGCGACTGGAGCCGCTGGCCCGAGACCGGTGCATGTCTTCGTGCATGGCGGCTACTGGCGTGCCCAGGACAAGGAGAACTTCGCCTTCGTCGCCGAGCCGCTGGTCGCAGCCGGCATCGTCACGGTGGTGATCAATTACGAGCTGTGCCCGGCTTCGACGCTCGACGGCGTGGCGGAATCGGCAATCGCGGCGGTCGACTGGGTCCGTAGCAATATCGGCCGCTTCGGCGGCGACTCCTCCCGCATCACGCTGTCCGGTCATTCCGCCGGCGCGCATCTTGCGGCCGAGGTGCTGGCGCACGCATGGGACAACCCATCCTTCATCACCGGCATGGTCGCGATCAGCGGCATCTTTGATCCGCGCCCGGTCATGGGCACCACCGTCAATGCCGAGGTGCGTCTCACCGAGGAGATCGCCCGCCGCCGCGATGTCGAGCGCCGGCCGGTCAAGGCTTCATGTCCCGTGTCGATCTTCGTCGGCGGGCTGGAGCCGTGGCAGTGGATCGACCAGTCCTATCGCTATGGTCACCACCTCCACCGCAGCGGCCTGAACCCGGAGGTTCATGTCCTGCCGCGCTGGGGTCATTTCGACATCCTGTCGGAATATATGGAGGCCGGCAGCCCGATCCTGAACGCCGTGATGCGGCAAGCGAAGGCGTGAGGGCGCGATGACCGACCGATCCTGGCGCATCTCCGTCTTCGACCTGAAGGCCAGGCAGGCTTGCCGCCTGCCGCCAGCGACGCTCGGCTTCCTGTTCGTGCCCGCGGGCGAGGCGACCGTCTCGGCGGGCGGCGCCGAAGAGCGGATCGGTGCCGAAGCCGGCACGTTCCTGAACGCTGGCGACATGGTGACGGCGGGCGAGGGCGCCTGGCTGTTCCAAGTCTCGGAGGGCGACGAAGTCCATCGCAGCGAGGCCCTGACCCCGGTCCTGTCGCGGCGGGCTCCACCGGTTGCCGGGCCGGCCATCGTCCGCGTCGACCGGATCGACCAGCCAGCCGGCATGCAGACCCCGTCGCATCACCATCGCGGGCCGGGCATCAGGCGGCTGCTGACCGGCAGGCTGCTGGCCGAAGTCGGCGACCACACCGACCTCATCACGTCCGGGCAGGCCTGGTTCGAGTCCGGGCAGGAGCCGGTGGTCGGCACCAATCTGAACGCCGCCACCAACACGTTCATCCGCATGATGATCCTGCCGGCCGAGCTGGAGGGCGGCAAGTCCTCGTTCGTGGCGACCACGCCGGCTGACGCCGCGCGCCCGCGCGGAGTGACGCCGCATGTTTTCGGCGAGCGCCGGATCTAGGGGTTGGCGGGCAGCTGTCGGGCGGGGCGGATCAGCCGTCCTCCCGGTCTGCAACATGCCCGTCCGGGCTCTTGGGGTGGCAATTCCTGCCCGCAACCCCATATGACGCCCATGTCCAAGTCTTCAGCAGTTGACCGTCACACCGCCACCGACAAGGCATTCCGCGCTATCGTTGACGCCGAGCAGGCCAAGCGCTCCGCAACGATGGCCCGCCTGAGGGCAGCGAGGCTCGGTCAGGAAGCGCCCGCCGAGCCGAAGGCGCAGCCCAAGAAGACGAAACGCTAGAAGACGAAACGCTAGCCCCTCGTCTCGCGTCAGCACTTCCACTGAAAGCCGTCCACGACGAAGTGCTGGCCGGTGATGAACATGTGCGCGTCGGTGCTGAGATAGGCGACGATGCTCGCCACGTCCTCCGGGGTGCCGACACGCCCCATGGCGATGCCGGAGACGAGATCCTCCTCGCGGCGGCTTATCAGGTCGCGCAGCAGTTCGGTCGCGATGACACCCGGGCAGATGGCGTTGACCGACACTTTCGGGCCGAGTTCCTTGGCGAGCGAACGCGTCAGGCCGAGAATGCCGGCCTTCGCCGCGGCATAGGCGTGCTTGCTCACGGCGCTGGTGACGCCGCCCGACAGGGCGTTCAGCGACGAGATCGAGACGATCCGCCCGCCGTCCTCCTGCTTCAGCATGATCGGCGCCGCCGCGTGGATATAGTTGAAGCAGCTCTTGAGATTGACCGCCATGGCGCGGTCGAACTCGTCTTCGGTGATCTCCAGTATCGGCTTCGGCGCCGGCGCACCGGCATTGTTGACCAGCACGTCCAGCCGGCCGCGATCGGCAATCAAGGCATCGACGATTTCGTGGGCGCGCGCGAAGCTGCTCGCATCCGCCTGAAAGGCGAGGGCCGCGACACCCAGCGCGCGGATGTCGCCGGCGGTCTTCTCCATGTCCGGCTCGAGCAGATCGACGAGCGCGATGTCGAAGCCTTTCCCCGCCAGCGCGAGGGCGCAGGCGCGGCCGATGCCGCGTCCCGCACCCGTGACCAGTGCGACCTTGGCCATGGCCCCGCCGCTCAGTCGGCCGCGTTGTCGCGGGCGTAGGCCGCGACATCGGCGTGGGTGGCGAACCAGACGTCGCCCTTGGCCTTGGCGAGGCGGATGAGCTCCTCGATGATCCAGATGCGGGAGCGATAGCCGATCATGTGTGGATGGCAGGTCAGCTGGAAGATGCCGCCTTCCTCGTAGGCTGCCTCGAACTCGCGGCGGAAGATGTCGAACACGCCCTCCGGCGGGGTGTAGGGCCGCAGGTTCTGGAAGCGCAGCATCATGAAATAGGGCGCGTCGTCGCGGATCCACTCGACCGGCAGTTCGACCACGCCGGTCGGCTCGCCGTCGAGCAGCAACTCGTAGCAGTCGATATCGGCCATCAGCGAGGTGTCGTAGGCGAGCCCCATTTCCTTGGTGATGCGCAGCGTGTGGGGTGAGAAATCCCACGATGCCGTGCGCGAGCCGACAACGCGGACGCCGGTGACCTTCTCCAGCGTGTCGGCCGAGCGCATCATGATGTTGCGCTCGTCGTCATAGGACAGCACCGAATTGAGCTCGTGGATCCACGAGTGAAGGCCGATCTCGTGACCCTCGGCGACGACGCGGCGCTGCTCGTCCGGATGCAGCAGGGCGGCGACCGCCGGCACGAAGAAGGTGGCGGGAACGTCGTATTTCTTGAGCAGATTGAGGATCATCGGCACGCCGACGCGGTTGCCGTACTGGCCCCAGGCCATGCGGCCGACCGACTTGCCGCCGTCGCGCAGCTCGTTGGTCTCGTGATCCGAGTCGAAGGACAGGGCGAAGGCGCAGCGCGCGCCGCCCTTCCAGGCCTTGGGCTTGTAGGTGCGGCCGGCGCGGACGTGATTGACGAGGCCGCGCCAGTGCTCCTCCGGCCACTGCCAGGGTTCCATCTTGGAATAGTCGGTCATGGTCTCTCTCCCGCCTTGGCTGATCTTGAGGATGGATTCGGTGACTAGAGAAGCGGCCCGCCGGTGACGGCCAGCGTCTGCCCGGTGATCCACGAGGCCCGGTCGGAGGCGAGGAAGGTCACGGCGTCGGCAATGTCCTTCGGCTCGCCCATGCGGCGCATGGCGATATTCTCGGCGAATTTCTCGCGGAACTCCGGCGCCCAGCTGTTCCACTGGCGCTCGTAGTCGGGGCTGGTCGCCATGAAGCCCGGCGCGACCGAATTGACGGTGATGCCGAAGCGTCCGAGCTCCTGCGCGAGCTGCTTCACGAGGCCGATCTGGCCGTGCTTGGAGGCGGCATAGCTCTGGATGCCGGTGAAGCTCGTCGCAAGGCCGGCACGGCTCGAAATGGTGATGAGGCGGCCGCGGCCCTTCGCCTTCATCGGGGCGGCCACCGCTTTCGCGAACAGGAATGCACCCTTGAGGTTGGCATCGACGATGGCGTCGAAATCAGCCGCGCTGACCTCGTCCAGCGGACGAGGCTTCTGTCCGCGCACGCCGCCCGCCACATAGACGGCGATGTCAGGCCTGCCGGCGGTCGCGACGACCGCGGCGAGAGAGGCTTCGTCGGTCGCATCGACCTTCGCGGCGATGATCTCGCCGCCACCCTCGACGGGGCCAGCCAACGGTTCGAGTTCCTCCACCAGCAGGTCGCAGGCGACGACGCGCGCCCCGTCGGCGGCCAGCGAACGGGCAATGGCCTGGCCGATACCGCGCGCGGCCCCGGCGACGATGGCGGTCTGTCCGTCGAAGCGGATCAGCATGGGCGAACTCCGGATCTGCGATGCAGCGAGCACCGCGCATGGTTGTTGCCGGGAACGGATCGGTCAGTGAAAGACCCGGCCTCCGTCCACGACGAGGGTTGAACCGGTGGCAAAGGTCGAATCCGCTCCGGTCAGGAATAGAATGGCCGCGGCGATATCGGCCGGCTGGCCGATGCGCTTGAGCACCACGCGGTTGCGCACTGCCTCCTGCATGCCGGGCGGGTCTTCGGCTGCGTCGATGCCGGAGCGCAGCATGGGCGTCTCGATGGCGCCGGGGCAGACCACGTTGACGCGGATGTTGCTGGGCGCGAGATCGACGGCCAGTGCCTTGGAGAACATCACGACGGCTGCCTTGGAAGCGCAATAGGCGGTACGGCTGGCGATGGGGAAGAGGCCCGCGCCCGAGGCGAGATTGACGATGCTGGCGGTCGCATTGGCGGAGAGCGCGTCGAGCGCCGCGTGGCAGACCGACATGGTGCCGGTGACGTTGACGGCGAAAACGCGGTGCCACTCGGCCGGCGTCATCGTCGCGAAGTCGCGGATGAGGTCGATGCCGGCGGCGTTCACCACGCCGTCGATGCCGCCCATGGCGCGGGCGGCCGCGGCGACCGCCTTGCCGACGGCGTCATGGTCCGTGACGTCGCAGACATGCGCGCGCGCGTCGGACATCGAGGCCGCCACCGTGGAGACGGCGTCGCCATCCCGGTCGAGCAGCGCAACCTGCGCGCCCTCGCGCGCGAACAGTTCGGCCGTCGCCTTGCCGATGCCGGAAGCGGCGCCGGTGATGAGAATGCGGCGGTTCGGCAGTTTCATCGCGCATTGCTCCGGTGACGCACGAGACCAGATGGATGGCGCGGCCCCGTGAGGGACCGCGCCGTTCCGTCAGTGCAGCTTGCCGCCGGCCGTTTCCTTCAGCTTCAGGATGACGGCGAGCGAGATGACCGCCGCCGGCACCAGGTAGAAGTAGGTCGGCGAGACAGGCGAGCCCGTCTTCTGGATCAGCCACGTCGCGATGAACGGCGCGAAGCCGCCGAACACCGCGACCGCCAGCGTGTAGCCGGCCGACATCCAGGTCGAGCGCAGGTGGGTCGGGAAGATCTCCGAGATCGCCGCCGGGCCAGGGCCGGAATAGAGCGCCAGCAGGACGCCGAACAGGATCTGGATCGGCAGGACCAGCGCGAAGCCGCCCTTCGCCGCCATCAGCGAGAACAGCGGGTAGGCGAGGGCGCCGATGCTCAGCGCGCTCGCCATCAACAGCGGACGGCGGCCGATGCGATCCGACAGCGCGCCCCACACGGGGATGGCGAGAACCATGGCGATCAGGCCGATCGTGTTCGCCCAGAGCGCCTCGGACGGCGTGAGGCCGGCGAAGCGCTGAGTGAAGCTCGGCATCCAGGCGAGCAGCGTGTAGTAGGCGATCGTCCAGAAGATGGTGAAACCGAAGGCCATCGCACCCAGCGGGAAGCCGGAGGCGACCGGCGCGCCGGTTGCCGCTTCGCGGCTCGCCTCGAAGTGCGGCGTCTCCTCGACGTTCCGGCGCATGTAGACGCCGACGACGAGCAGGACGGCACCGAGCAGGAACGGCACGCGCCAGCCCCATTCGAGCATGGCAGACGCCGTCAGCGTCGAGGTCAGGATCGCGGCGGTGGCGGAGCCGAGCAGCGAGCCGCCGGCAGTCGACACCTGCTGGAACGAGCCGAAGAAGCCGCGGCGCTTCGGGGGCGACCACTCGATGATGAAGGCGGTGGACGTGCCCCACTCCCCGCCGGCGGCGATGCCCTGCACGATGCGCAACAGCACCAGCAGGATCGGCGCCCAGATGCCGATGGACTCGTAGGACGGCAGGATGCCGATGCCGATCGTGCCGAAGGCCATCATGAAGATGGTGAGCACGAGAGCCGCCTTGCGTCCCTTCGTGTCACCGAGACGGCCGATCACGATGCCGCCGAAGGGGCGTGCGAGGAAGCCGACGCCATAGGCAGCGAAGGCGGCCAGCAGCGACGCGGTGGGGTCGGTGCTCGGGAAGAACTTCGCGGCGATCAGGGTCGCCAGATAGGCATACACGCCGAAATCATACCATTCGAGCAGGTTGCCGATCGAGGCGGCCCAGATCGCCTTGCGCGATTTGTCGTTCAGGGTGCCGTCGCTTGCCGCCGATACGGCCGTGGCAGAACTCATTTCAATCCCCTCGGTGTATTACAATGCAATACGTGATAGTGTATTGTAATACTGACGCTAGCGGGCGTCCACGCGGGGGAGGCATTGGCTTTGGACAAAAAAATCAAAGAGAATCCGCTATTTGTGAATTCCATCGCCAAGTGCATGGCAGTCTTGCGCGCTTTCGGCGGAACGAGCCGGCAACTCGGGCTGCAGGAGATCAGCGAGCGCTCAGGTCTCGACAAGAGCACCGTGCAGCGCATGGTGCACACGCTGGCGCAACTCGGGTACCTCGAACGATGCGCAGCTACCCGTCGCTACGCGCTGGGAACCGCCGTCCTCGATTTTTCGTTCCAGTTCATCCGCTCGCACCCGCTCGTCGAACTGGCGACGCCGCACCTGATCGAGCTGAGGAAGCGCTGCGATGAGCGCGTCGATCTCAGCCTCTTCGACGGGCCGACGATCGTCTATGTGATGCGCCAGCCGAGCCGGCTCGCGCCCTTCTACACGACCGTCGTCGGCCGCCGGATGCCGATCTTCTGCACCGCTGGCGGGCGGGCGATCCTCGCCAGGCTGCCGCGTGACGAGGCGCGGCGGATCATCGCGGAATCCCCGCGCGAGGCCCGCACGCCGCAGACCATCACCGACATCGACGCCATCATGGAGCTGATCGATCGCGCGCGCGCCGATGGCTACTCGATGGCGGTCGAGGAGGCGGTGCCGGGCGACATCACGCTGGCAGGCGCGCTGGTGAACGAGGAAGGACAGCCGCTCGGCGCGGTTCACATCGCCGCGCGCGTCAGCGACTGGACGCCGGCCGCCTTCCTGGAGCGGATGCGGCCGCTGCTGCTGGAGACGATGGAGGCGCTCAATCCACCGCGCTAGCGGCGGCGCGCCTCAGCCCCAGACCGCATCCGGCAGGGCGTCGAGCGGGATCTTCAGGTAGCGCTTGCCGTTGGCCTCGGGCGGCGGCAGCGCACCGCCGTTGATGTTCACCTGCAGCGCATGAAGGATCAGCTTGGGCATCGGCAGGGTCCGGTCGCGCGCGGTCCGCACCGCGACGAACTCGTCCTCGCTTCCTGCCTTGGTCAGATGAATGTTCTGGCGCGCCTGTTCGGCCACCGTGCTCTGCCAGAGCGGTTCGCGTCCGCCGGGCTGGTAGTCGTGGCCGGTGAACAGACGCGTTTCCGGGGGAAGCGAGAGAATGGCCTGGATCGACCGCCAGAGCGCGCTGGCCGAGCCGCCAGGGAAATCGCAGCGCGCCGTGCCGCTGTCGGGCATGAACAGCGTGTCGTGAATGAAGGCGGCATTGCCCGCGACATAGGTAACCGAAGCCAGGGTATGGCCCGGCGAGTGCATCACCCGCACCGGGATCGTGCCGATGGCGAATGTGTCGCCGTCGGCGAACAGGCGGTCCCATTGCGAGCCGTCGGTGGGAAAATCCGGCAGGTGATAGATGTCGCGCCAGAGCTTCTGCACCGCGACCACCTTCGCGCCGATCGCGGTTGGCGCGCCCGTGCGGCTCTTGAGATAGGGCGCCGCCGAGAAATGATCGGCATGCGGATGGGTATCGAGAATCCATTCCACGGTGAGGCCGTGCTCGGCGACCAGATCGAGCAGGGCATCGGCGCTGCGCGTCGCCGTCGCGCCGGCCTTCTCGTCGTAGTCGAGAACCGGGTCGATGATGGCGCAGCGCCGCGTCTCGGGGTCGGCGACGATGTACTGGATCGAAAAAGTCCGCTTCTCGAACAGGCCGATGACCAGGGGCTCTTTGGTCGCCGTCATGGCGGTCCGCTCCACGAATGCATGCACGCAGTACGTTGTTATCGCCTCGGGCGCGCGAAAGGGAAACAGTTTCCTGAACAATAGCCCAACAGGGAAGTTCATTCCGAGTTCAACTCGCCGCCGCCATCGTCGGCGGATCGAAAGCAAGGAGGAAGACATGGATCGCAGACATTTCTTCACATCCGTCGCCGCAGGGGCCGTAGCGCTCGGCGCCATCGGCTCGACAGGGGCTATGGCAGCGCCCGTGGCGCAGCCGGCTCCCGCCGCGCCGGCTTCCGAGGCTCCGACCGAGATGCAGTGGGGCTGGCGTCGCCGTCGCTGGCGCCGCCGCTACTGGCGTCGCCGCTGGTGGGGGCCGCGTCGTCGGTACTGGCGCCGTCGCTACTGGCGCCGCCGCTACTACTGGTAACCCGGCCTGAGGACGGCCCGCTGATCGGCGCGGGCCGTTCCGCTGCCGCGCCGAGGCGCCGCGGTCTCATTCGACGATTGGGCGCATGCAACAAGGCCCGCCGGTCCGGCGGGCCTTTCCATATCGAACCGGCGGCGGATCAGCCGCGCTGTTTGTCGCGGTCGTGGTCCGGGCGCATCTGATCCTTGTCGCCGCCGCGACCAGGCTCGTGCTTGCCGCCGTGCTGCTGCCCGGCGCCGCCACCCTGCTGGTGCTGCTTGTTCTGCTGGTCGCGATCCTTGTCCATGCCGGGCTTCTGGCCCTGAGGATGATTGCCCATAGGTCGCATTCCCTTTGCTGTCCCAGCCCTCGACGGGACAACGGGCCGGACGCCACGACGTTCCCGTCGCAGCGATCACGAAAATGCGACGCGCCATGAACCGCTCCGTCGCGTCGGGCGGCCCGTCACATCGTGTCGGGCGGATTGATCGGGTCCGCCGGTTCCGGCAATCCCGGATCGGGGTCCGGCTGTTCCGGCTGTGGCGGGATCGGTGGCGGCATGGGCGAGGGGAAGGGCTCCGGCATGGGCGGCTGCGGGTCACCCATTGCCATCATGTTCATGCCCATCGCACCGTGCGAGCCGCTCCAGTCGATTTTCGCGCTCTGCATCTTCATCGGACCCTCCCGAGCTGCTCTTCGGGAGGTAACGGGCGACGTTCGACTTCGTTCCGAAAATACCGCGCGCAGCGTCTGCCTGCCGCATGGCTCCGCCATTGCGCGTGGCGATTCAACCGGTTTAGGCTGGCTCCAAGGCAGGCCGCCCATGGGGCGTGACCATCAAGAATTGCCGGGAGGAAATCGATGAAGAAGCTATTCGCCGCGCTGGCCGGCGCGCTTGCGCTCATATCCACCGCGGCCGTGGCCCAGACGCCGGCCTGGCCGCAGCGGCAGGTGACCGTCATCGTGCCGTTCACGGCCGGCGGCACGACCGATCTGTTCGCCCGCATCTTCACGCAGGCGATGCAGCAAAAATACAACGTGCCGTTCGTCGTCGAGAACCGCGCCGGCGCCGGCGGTACGGTCGGTGCAGGCGCGGCGGCGCGCGGCCCGAAGGACGGCTACACGCTGTTCGTCGGCACGGCGAGCACCCACGCCATCGCACCCTATGTCTACAAGCAGCTGAGCTACGACGCCGACCGCGACTTCCAGCCGATCAGCCTGTTCGCGACCCTGCCGAACATGCTGGTGATCGCGAACAACATTCCGGCCCGCAACTTCGCGGAATTCGTCGCCTATGCGAAGGCCAATCCCGGCAAGCTGAACTACGGCTCCTCGGGCATCGGCGCGTCGAACCACATCCCGGCCGAGATCATCTCGAACCTCATCGGCACGCCGATGACCCACATCCCGTTCCGGTCGTCGAACGAGATCATGAATGCGCTCGTCGGCGGGCACATCCATCTCGCCTTCGACAACATCACCTTCGCCTGGCCGCAGGCGCAGGGCGGCACGGTCAGGGCGATCGCGGTCACTTCGGCGCAGCGCAGCCCCACCGCACCTGATGTCCCGACCATCGCGGAGACCTTCCCCGGCTTCGACATCGGCACCTGGCACGGCCTGTTCGCGCCGACCGGCCTGCCGCGGGACGTCGCCGAGAAGATCGCCGCCGACGTGAAGGAGATCTTCTCGCGGCCCGACGTGGTGGCGCGGCTGAAAGAGATCGGCGCCGTGGCGTCCCCCAATACGCCGGACGCGTTCACCGCCTTTTCCCGCTCCGAGCGCGAGCGCTACCAGCGCATCGTGCGCGAGGCGCGCATCGAGCCACAGTGACGCCCGCCTGAGCCGGATACCGGTTCGCGCGCTGTCGCTCCCGAAGGCCGGAGCCCGACGGCTCCGATCGACAGGGAGAGAGCCTCCACGCGGACCGGTTTTCTCGTCGTCCTTGCTGATTCTTGTTCTGCTCTTCGGCGGCTGCCTCGGCGGCGCGCGCGGCGCCGGCGGTTCGGTGATCACGCTGATGAGCATCCTGTCTGCGCTCTACATGCTCAACAGGCTGCCGGACCCGTGGTGGTGAGGCGCGTTCAGCGCCCCTTTTCCTTCCGCCATGCCGCGAAATCGACCTTGGTCTGCTCCTCGGTCGCGGGATAGAGTCCGAGGATCGAACGGCCCTCCAGAACCTTCTCGGTGACGAAGTCCTCGAAGGCGGTCATTTCCACCGCCTCCGTCGCGACCTCGTCGGCGAGGTGGGCGGGGATCACGATCACGCCTTCGCCATCGCCCACCACCACGTCGCCCGGCCAGACCGGCACGTCGCCGCAACCGATCGGCACGTTGATGTCGATGGCCTGATGCAGGGTGAGATTGGTCGGCGCCGACGGACGATGGTGGTAGGCAGGAATCGACAGGGTCGCGATCTCCGGTGAATCGCGGAAACCGCCATCGGTGACGACGCCCGCGACCCCACGCTTCATCAGCCGCGAGACCAGGATGCCACCGGCAGAGGCCGCCCGTGCATCCTTGCGGCTGTCGATCACCATGACCGCGCCGGGCGGACAGTCCTCGACCGCCTTGCGCTGGGGATGGCCGCGGTCGAGGAAGACCGACAGCGGGTTGAGATCCTCGCGCGCGGGGATGTAGCGCAGCGTGAAGGCCTCGCCGACCATGTTCGGCAGCGAGGGGTTGAGCGGGCGTACGTCCTGGATGAACTGGTTGCGCAGGCCACGCTTGAACAGTGCCGTGCAGAGGGTGGCGGTCGAGACGCCCTTCAGCTTCTCGGTGGTTTCGGGCTTCAGGCTCATCGGGCTCTCCCTGTGCAGCCAGCTTCGTTGTCCGGCCGCTTCAAGGCTACGGTATCGCAGCGTGTAGCCCGGTTAAATCGATTAGTGCGACGAACCCCGTCAGAAGATCACGGGTTCATCGACCGGTCCGCCGAACTGCGTTTCGAGGAAATCGAAGTCGCAGCCGTCATGGGCCTGCTTGATGTGCTTGGTGAAGATGTAGCCGTAGCCGCGCTCGTAATGCGGCTTGGGGGCCTGCCAGGCCGCGCGCCGGGCTGCGAGTTCCTCGTCGCTGACCCTCATGTTGAGCGTGCGGGCATCGACGTCGAGCTCGATCATGTCGCCGGTCTTCAGCAGAGCCAGCGGTCCGCCGATATGGGCCTCCGGCGAGACGTGCAGGATGCAGGCGCCGTAGCTGGTGCCGGACATGCGCGCGTCGGAGATGCGCACCATGTCGCGGATGCCCTGTTTCACCAGTTTCTTGGGGATCGGCAGCATGCCCCATTCGGGCATGCCGGGGCCACCGTGAGGGCCGGCATTGCGCAGCACCAGCACCGTGTCGGCGGTGACGTCGAGGTCGTCGCGGTCGATGGCCGCCTTCATGCTGGGATAGTCGTCGAAGACGAGGGCAGGGCCGGTGTGCTTGAGGAAGCGCGGCTCGCAGGCGCTCGGCTTGATGACGCAGCCGTCGGGCGAGAGGTTGCCCTTGAGTACGGCGAGCGCGCCTTCGGCATAGATCGGATTGTCGACCGAGCGGATCACGTCGTCGTTGTGAACCTCGGCACCTTCGAGCTGCTCGGAAAGCGGCCGGCCGGTGACGGTGATCGCGCCGAGATGAAGGTGGTCCGTCAGCCGCGTCATCAGCGCGGGCAGGCCGCCGGCATAGAAGAAGTCCTCCATCAGGTAGGTGTCGCCGCTCGGCCTGACATTGGCGATGACCGGAACCTTGCGGCTGGCCTTGTCGAAATCCGCGAGGCTGATGTCGACGCCCGCCCGCCGCGCCATGGCGATGACGTGGATGATGGCATTGGTCGAGCAGCCCATGGCCATGGCGACCGTGATGCCGTTCTCGAAGGCCGCGCGGGTGAGGATCTTGGTCGGCGTCAGGTCTTCCCAGACCATCTCTACGGCGCGCCGGCCGGCCGCCGCGCACATGCGCTTGTGGTTGGCGTCGGGCGCCGGAATGGCGGAGGCACCGGGCATGGTGATGCCGATGGCCTCGGCGATCGCCGTCATGGTCGAGGCCGTGCCCATGGTCATGCAGACGCCGTATGAACGGGCGATGCCGGCCTCGACATCCGACCAGTCGCGGTTGGAGATGTTGCCGGCGCGCCGCTCGTCCCAGTACTTCCAGACGTCGGAGCCCGAGCCGAGCGTGTTGCCCTTCCAGTTGCCGCGCAGCATCGGGCCGGCAGGCACGTAGACCATCGGCAGGCCGGCGGAGGTCGCGCCCATCAGCAGGGCGGGCGTGGTCTTGTCGCAGCCGCCCATCAGCACCGCGCCGTCCACGGAGTGCGAGCGGATCAGTTCCTCCGCCTCCATCGCCAGCATGTTGCGGTAGAGCATTGTGGTCGGCTTGACGTTGCTCTCGGAGAGCGACAGCGCCGGCAACTCGATCGGAAAGCCGCCGGCCTGGAAGATGCCGCGCTTCACGTCTTCCACGCGGTCCTTGAAGTGAGCGTGGCAGGGCTGGGCGTCCGACCAGGTGTTGAGGATGGCGATCATCGGCTTGCCGACCCAGTCCTCGGGGGCGTAGCCCATCTGCATCCAGCGCGAACGATGCCCCATGGAACGCATGTCGTCGGGCGCGAACCAGCGGGCGCTGCGGAGGTCGGAAGGAGACTTGCGGGCCATGGGCATCTCGTCGGGCGTTTCGGGCATCGGGCGGCTCTTGACCGGCCGTTGCCGCCATCCAACGGCCTCCGCCGCCGGATGGCAAGCCTAAGTCATGGCCCCGACGGTGTTTTTCGTCGCCGTGCATGGGCCGGATGCGCTTTCCGCCGTGCTGCGGCGCAACGATTTCAATCGTTTCGCATTCCATATCGGCATTGACGTCCAATTGCGCTTGCCAAGGCATGGCCGGCGGCTAGTCTCTCGCCGCCGCGCAGCCGGGTCCGTCCGGTGCGCTTCCCGGAGAAGACGACCATGCGCCGCCTCGGACCGATCCTCGCCCTTGCAGCCATTCTTGGCGCCGCTTCGCCGGCCGAGGCCATCCGCATTCTCGGCCACGGCACCGACCAGTGTTCGGTCTGGCTGCGGGTGCGCACGACGCCGCAGGCCGCGGAATATCGCGAGTGGTTCCTCGGTTACCTCTCCGCCTCGGCCTTCCACAAGAACCGCGACATCCTCCGCACCATGACCTACGAGCAGGTGCTGACCCGCGTCACCAGCGAGTGCCAGGCGGCGCCCACCAAGCGGCTCGACGACATCCTCGACGGCTTCCTGCGCTGAGGCGCGTCGCGGGCGCGGATCAACTCGGCGTCGGCCGGGCTTCCCGCTTCGCGATGAGCAGGACCAGCGTGCCGACGAAAGCGGACAGAAGCGAACCCGCCAGCACGCCGATCTTCACCTCGTCCTGGAGCGTGGCGGAGTTCGGAAAGGCGAGAAGCCCGATGAAAAGGCTCATTGTGAAGCCGATACCGCAGAGCAGCGACACGCCGTAGACCTGCGGCCAGGTCGCGTCCTCCGGACAGTCGGTCCAGCCGAGCTTCACCGCGATGAAGGTGGTGAGGAACACGCCGATCTGCTTGCCGACGAACAGGCCGGCGGCGATCCCGAGCGGCACCGGTGCGAGCAAGGCACTGATGCTCATGCCAGCCAGCGACACACCGGCATTGGCGAAGCCGAATATGGGCACGATCATGAAGGCGACCCACGGATGCAGTGCATGTTCGAGGGTGTGGAGCGGCGAATGCGGATCGTCGGGCCGGCCCGGTGACGTCCGCAGCGGCACGGTCAGCGCGAGCGCCACGCCGGCAAGAGTGGCATGGACGCCCGATTTCAGCACGAACACCCACAGCACCGCACCGAGCGCGAGGTAGATCGGCAACCGCTCCTCGCCGCGGCGGTTGAGGATCGTGAGGACGGCGAGGACCGCGACCGCGCCGCCCAGCCAGGCCAGCGACAGGTCGGCTGTGTAGAAGGCGGCAATGATCGCCACGGCGCCGAGATCGTCGATGATCGCCAGCGCGGTGAGGAAGATCTTCAGCGAAACGGGCACCCGCTTGCCGAGCAGCGCCAGCACGCCGAGTGCGAAGGCGATGTCAGTCGCGGTCGGGATCGCCCAGCCGCGCAGCGTCTCGGCCTGTCCGGCATTGATCGCTACATAGATGATGGCCGGCGCGATCATGCCGCCGGCGGCGGCGATGCCCGGCAGGATGCGTCGCGGCCAGGTCGATAGCTGCCCGTCGAGAAACTCGCGCTTGATCTCCAGCCCGACGAGCAGAAAGAACACCGCCATCAGCGCGTCATTGATCCAGTGCAGCACGTTGAGCGGGCCGATATAGGCCTTGAGCGCGGCGAAATAGGTCGGCGCCAGCGGCGAATTGGCGACGATCATCGCGGCAGCGGCCGCCGCCATCAGCACGATGCCGCCAGCGGCCTCGCCCGCAAGGAACGCGCGGAGCGCGGAAGGGCGGCGGTCGGTGCTGGATGCCATCATGCGTTGTGATTCCGTTTCTCTGTTGCGTCGTTCGATCGTCTATATGGCCGCGGAAGGCGCCCTGCACAGCAAAACCCGGACCTTTGTCCGATGCGGCATAGCCGCGCGCCATGTGGTCGCACGGCGAGCACTTATCCACCGCCGGCGGGCAGCTTTTCGCGCCCGGGGCCATCATTTCTTAAGTTTTTAAAGTCAAACATGGTGCTCGAATACCAGAGCGAGAGACCTTCCGTGGTGCGCTTCACTTCGATCGTGCGCCGGACGCTATCATCCTTCTCCGCAGATCGGCGCGGCGCCGTCGCGGTGCTGTTCGCCATCTGCATCGTCCCGATCATGGGTCTTGTCGGCGCGGCCATCGACTATCAGGCCGCCGCCCGGCTGCACGCCAGGTTGCAGTCCGCGCTTGACGCGGCCGCCGTCTCCGCCTCCTCGCGCGCCACCGGCAAGACGCAGGCGCAGATCGCCGCCGACGCCCAGGCCTTTTTCGCAATCCAGTTCCAGGAACCGGGCGTGCCCACGCCGATCCTGGATATCCAGGTGACCAACTCGACCCTTCAGCTCACCGCGCAGATCAACATGTCCACGACGTTCCTGCCGATCGTCGGCATTCCGCAGGTGCCGATCGGCTCGACCGCCAAGACCACCTGGGGCTTCACGCGCCTGCGCGTGGCGCTCGCGCTCGACAATACCGGCTCGATGGGGAGCTCGGGCAAGATGGCAAATCTTAAGACCGCGACGCTGAACCTTCTCAACCAGCTTCAGTCGAACGCGCGCACCGATGGGGATGTTCTGACCGCCATCATCCCGTTCGCCAAGGTCGTGAATGTAGGGAACCAGTTCAGGGATGCGGCATGGATCGAATGGTCCGACGCAGTCGTCTGTCGGGGGCGCCGCAGCCAGTCCTGCTCGGTGGACTGGGACGGAGCCATTCAGGATCGCGACCAGAATTTCGACATCTCGAACGCGACCCCGACCGGCGGATCCAACCGCTTTCCGGCGGTCGATCGCGACGAAACCGGTGGCACACCGACCCAGATGCAGGGGCTGACCACCAATTGGGGCCAGTTGCGCTCGACGGTTGCCCAGATGCAGCCGGCCGGCAATACCAATCAAGGCATCGGGCTTGCCTGGGCCTGGCAGGCCCTGACGCCGGGCATTCCCATGAACGCCCCGCCGCAGGATCCCAACTACGCCTACAAGAACGTCATCATCCTGATCTCCGACGGCGTCAACACGGAGAGCCGATTCTACGCCACCAGCGCCCAGATCGACGCCCGCCAGCGCCAGATGTGCGACGCGATCAAGGCGGCCGGCATCACCATCTACACGATCCAGATCAACACCAGCGGCGATCCCGTCCAGGCGGTGATGCAGTACTGCGCCTCGAGCGCCGAAAAGTTCGTCTACATGACGTCGGCGGCGCAGCTCGACGGCACGCTGCGCGACATCGGCGGCCAGCTCACGCGCCTGCGCCTGACCAACTGATTCCGGAGCTTCTGAAAAGCCGACGGCCCCGGATCGCTCCGGGGCCGCCAGGTTCGCTTGCCTCGCTGGATCAGGTCAGCGGCGGGTGAAGCCGCGATGACCCATGGCCATCCGCGGACCGCCGCGGAACTGCCCGACGAAGGGCCTGTGCTGCATCGGCCGGGCAACGAAGCGCGGCGTGTGGAAGGGGCGATGCACGAAGGGCCGGTGCGGCATCGGGCGATGGGCGGTGCGGCAGGCGACGAGGGTCGGGAAGCGGCCGCAGGGATTGCCGATATGGCCGGGCCTGTGGCCGATATGCGGGCCGTGGGGACGGCAGCCCGGCGCATGCGGCCGCACCGCACAGATCGGCCGGCACCAGGACGGCCGGATTCCCGTGCTGCAGGAGGGCGGCAGGCCGCCGCCGATCACCGGAGGCCGGCCGGGCACAAAGATCGGCCTGCCGGGAATGAAGACCGGGCCGCCGGGCACATAGACGGGGCCGCCGGACACGTAGGCGGGGCCGCCATGGCCCATCATCGCGACGGGGCCCGGATCGGGAAGCGGCCGGTAGGCGGCCACGGGCGCCGGCGGCGGGCTCTGGCGGCAGCCGGAGTGGAGCGAGGCGAGGTCCTGACGCTGCCAGCCGTCGCGCGGCGGCTGGTTGCCGAGCTGTTCGGGGAGCATCGGTGCCCAGCTGACGCTGCGCGCCTCGCTGCGCCAGATGACCCAGCCAGGCCCGAAATTGGCGTCGGCGACCCAGATCCAGCCGTGCTGCGGGTCGTTGGCCCAGCGGCCGTGACGGTGGACGATGCTGCCCCACTCGGTCGGGTCGTTGAACACCCAGGTCCGCTGCTCGCGGTCGAACTGCCAGTGGCACGCCGGATAGGGCGACCAGCCGGGCGGTGTGATCTGCTCGGAGGGCTTCCACACCTCGCCATAGAGCGGATGGGTATGGAACGAGCCGAAGGCCTGGAGGGTCTGGCGGAACTGGTCGATGGGGTTGGCCTGCTGCATCTGCTGTGCGGCGGCAGCCGGGGCTGGCGTCTCGTCCGGCGGCGGCGGCGGGGCGAAGGAGCTTGCCGTCGAGGCGAGGGCGGTGCTTGCGGCGAAGAGGGTGGCGGCGACGAAGGACGAGACGATCGCGGCGGCTCTGGCATGCGGTCTGCGGTTCATCGGGGCTCTCCCTGGGGTGTGGCAGAAGGCCATCGCCCGTGTGTCGTGGCGGGGAAGCGAACCGTTCAATTGTTTCCGCGGGAAACTGTCGGGCCCGCGACATGTCGCGCCGCACCCCGCGTCAGACGCGCGCGCCACTGCGGCGGAATGCCCGGTCAAGCGGCTGAAATCAGGGCAGAATGTGCTTTCGCGGCCGCCGCTCTTGGGCTAGACACGATGCATGTGGCTCAACCAGCGCACCGTCGATGCAATTCGCCTGATGGCCGAGCTTTCGGCGCGCTGGCCCCATGCGGTCAAGGCGGCGGAGCTCGCCGAGGCGACCGGCATCACCTTCCTGAACGTCCAGAAGACCGCCCATGCCCTGTCCCGCGCTGGGTTGCTCGAGGCCGAGCGCGGCCGTTACGGCGGGCTGAGGCTCGTCCGTGCTGCGGACGAGATGAAGGTCGCCGAGATCGTCCGTGCTTTCGAGCCGGCCGATTGCCCGGCCAACTTCCTGATGACCGATCAGTCCGGCGATCCCGTCGCCAAGCTGATGTTCAGGGCCCATCGCGGCTTCTTCCAGCCGCTGGAGGAGACCAGCCTCGCCGACATCGAGCCTCGCGCGCTGGCGCGCAAGGCCGGTCAGGCTGCCCCGCGCTCCATCCGGCTGCGCGCATAGTTCTGCGGCAGGACCACCGGCAGGCCGTCCGCCGAGCCGTTCTCGCGGCAGATGTCGACGCCGAAGATCAGCTCCACATTGGCGCGCGTCACGACATCGGCCGGCTTGCCGAGCGCGTGGGCGCGGCCCCGATGCATCACGAGGATGCGGTCGGCGAAGGTCGCCGCGAGGTTGAGGTCGTGCAGGACGGCGATCACCGCCACGCCTTCGCTCGCGAGCGTCGCGGCGCTTTCCATCAGCGCGATCTGGTGGGCGAGGTCGAGATTGGCCACCGGTTCGTCGAGGAACAGCACCTGTCGGTCGGACATGCGCTGCCCGGCCTTGAGCTGCGCGAATGTGCGCGCGAACTGCACGCGCTGCTGTTCGCCGCCTGAAAGCGTCTGGTAGCTGCGGCCGGTGAGGTGGCCGATATCGGCGGCCCGCAGGGCCTCGCCGATGGTCCGCTCGCGGTCGGCGCGGGTCAGCGCCCGGCCGACGCTGTCGATGCCGATCCTGACCACTTCCGCCACCGTGAACGGGAAGGCGAGGCGGGTCGCCTGCGCCATCACCGCGCGTTTCGACGCCAGCCGCCAGGCGGGAATGCGGGCGAGGTCCTCGCCGTCGAGAATCACCTGCCCCCCGGAGGGGCTGATCTCGCCGGTGAGCAGCTTCATCAGCGTCGTCTTGCCGGCGCCGTTCGGCCCGACGACGACCATCAGTTCGCCAGCGGCGAGCGTCAGCGACACGTCGTCCACCGGCTTCGCCCGGCCATAGGCGACGCCGACATTGTCGGCGCGGAGCAGTGCGGTCATGCGTCGAGGCTCCGGTCGCGGCGCAGCAGCAGCCAGAGGAAGAAGGGCGCGCCGATCGCGGCGGTGAGAATGCCGATCGGCAGTTCCGCTGGCGCGACCATGGTGCGGGCGAGAAGGTCCGCGCCGGTCAGCAGCGTTGCGCCGAGCAGGGCTGAGAAGGGCAGGAGCATGCGGTGGTCCGGCCCGAACATCAGCCGCAGCAGGTGCGGCACCACGATGCCGACGAAGCCGATGACGCCCGCGGCCGCGACGCTTGCCCCGACCGCCACCGCGACCATGACGATGGCCGCGCTCTTCAGCCGCTGCACGGGAATGCCGAGATGGAAGGCCTCGGCCTCGCCCATCAGCAGCGCGTTGAGCCCGCGCGCCAGCATGGGGACGGCGAGAAGCACCGGCAGGACCAGCGGCGCGATGACCATCACCTTGGTCCAGCTCGCCCCGGACAGCGAGCCGAGCGCCCAGAAGGTCAGGTCGCGCAGTTGCCGGTCGTCGCTGATGAACGAGAGGAGGCCGGTCAGTGACCCCGCGAAGGCGCCGAGCGCCACGCCGGCGAGCAGCATCACGGCAACCGAGGTGCGGCCGTGGCGGGTGGCGATGGCATAGAGGATCAGGGTCGAGGCGAGGCCGCCGAAAAAGGCTCCGAAAGGCAGCAGGATGAACGGCAGCTGCGCCGAAACCGTGCCGAAGATGCGATCGCCGAGCACGATGGTGAAGGCTGCGGCCAGCGCCGCGCCGGACGAGACGCCGACGAGGCCCGGATCGGCCAGCGGATTGCGGAACAGGCCCTGCATCAGCGCGCCCGAGACGGCGAGCGCCGCGCCGATCATCGCGCCGAGCAGCAGCCGCGGCATGCGGATCGACACGATCACCAGCGCCTCGCGGCTGGCCATGATCTCAGGATCGCCGGCCACCCAGCCGCGCAGCACTTCGAGCACGCGCGCCGGCGCGATCTTCACCGCGCCGCTGCCGAGCGAGATGACGGCGAGGGCGGCCATCAGCAGGGCGAACAGGACGCCCGCCACCGCCAGTTTGCGGCGCTGGGACGCAAACAGGGTCGAGACGGTGGCCGCCTCGGCGATCATGGTCACGGCCGGCGGCTCCCGCTGTCACCGTTGAGCCCGTAGACCGCCGCCATCAGGTCGCGCGCGGCTTCCGGCGTGCGCGGGCCGAAGCCGAGCAGGTAGAGGCCGTCCATGGTCACCAGCGCCTTGCGGGCAGCGGCCGGGGTCGCGGAAAAAGCGGGCAGGGCGAAGACCTCGGCCGGGGCTGCCGCGTGATTGCCGCGCTGCATCATCAGGATGACATCGGGTGCAGCCGAGATGATTCCCTCGTCCGTCACCGGCTTGTAGCCCTCGACGGCCTCGGCGGCGTTGATCGCGCCGGCATGGGCGATGATGGCATCGGCGCTGCTGCCCTTGCCGCCGACGATGGCCCTGCCGTTCTGCAGCGAAAGGACGAACAGCACGCGCTTCTTCGCCGTCACGGCGTCGCGCTGCTGCTTCAGCAACGCGAAATCGCGCTCGACCGCCGCAGCCAGTTCCTCGGCCTTCGCCTCGACGCCGGCAAGGCGCCCGATGACGCGGATGCGCTCGACGACGCCCTTCTCGGACGTGTCCTCGCCGACCCGCTCGACCTTCACGCCGGCCTCAGCGATCAGCTTCACCGTGTCGGGCGGCCCCGCGCCCTCGATGGCGACCAGAACGGTCGGCCTCAGCGACAGCACGCCCTCGGCAGAAAGCGCGCGGACGTAGCCGACGTTGGCCTTGTCGCGCATGGCCTCGGGCGGATGCAGGCTGGTCGTATCGACCCCGACGATCAGGTCCTGACGGCCGAGCGCGTAGAGAATCTCGGTGATGACACCGCCGGCGGCGACGATGCGCTGGGCAGCCTGCGCGCGACCGATCCCCGGCCGCAGGGCGACGGCCGCCAGCGCCAGGCCGGCGAGTAGGGAGCGGCGCGACAGCCGCGAGGCCCGGTTAAACGAAAGCACGGTCATTTGGTCAGGATCAGCTTGTCGTTGGCGGTGATGCGCAGGCGGTAGCGCTCGCCCTTGTGGACGATCACCGCCTCCCGCCCCGTGCCGATGATCGATCCGACCTCAACCGTCGGGATCGTCTCGTGGCCATCCTTGGCCGCGTCGGAATGCGGCGCGGATGAAGCCCGATGCGACGGTTGAATGGGAGCGGACATCATCGGGGGCACCTAGTTTAGAACTGCAACAATGAGGCCCAATATCTTGGAAGCATTCAAAAATGCATCGGCTGGGCTTATTGTTGACATTGGTAGTCAGGTTATTTAGGCATCGTCAAGTGAGCCGGGACGACCACGATCCGCGGCCAAAAAATGCCAGCCAGCCGGACGCCGAGGCGTCGAGCCAGCCAGCCGAACACAATTGAATTCAGGCTTGCGGTTTCGATCATGCACATCCGTCTCGGACGTTCGGCGCTCATGGCGTCGGTTTCCCTTCTCGCCCTGTCGTCCGGTCCGGTCTTCGCGCAGGACGCCGCGGGCCGCGTTTCCTCCGCCCAGGACGAGATCACCGTCTCCGCCGAGCGCGCGCCGTCGACCGTCTACAACGCCCCCGGCGTCGTGACGGTGATCACCGATCGCCAGATCGACCAGCAGCTGATCCAGGGGCCGCGCGACCTCGTGCGCAACGAGCCGGGCCTCGCGGTGAGCAATTCGCCGACCCGTGTCGGCGCCGGCAACTTCTTCATCCGCGGCATCGGCGACAATCGCGTTCGTCTCGAAGTCGACGGCCAGCGCGTGCCGGACTATCCCGGCTCGAACGTCGGCCCCGGCCTCTACACCCGCGACATCATCGACTACGACAGCCTGAAGCGCGTCGAGGTCATCCGCGGCCCGGCCTCGGCCCTCTATGGCTCGGATGCCATCGGCGGCGTCGTCTCCTTCGTGACCAAGGATCCCGCCGATTATCTGCGCGAGGTCGGCCGCGACTGGTATGCCGGCACGAAGCTGTCCTTCGACAGCGTCAATCGTTCGTTCGCCCACACCTATACCGGCGCTGCCCGGCAGGGCCCGTTCGAGTTCCTGTTCTCCTACACCCGGCGCGACGGCACCGAGACGCAGATCAATTCGGCGACGCGGCGTGCCAACCCGGCCGCCTTCCAGTCGAACAACATCCTCACGAAGCTCATCTATGAAACCCCGGAATCGGGCCGCTGGCGGCTGACCGGCGAGGCGCTCTGGCGCGGGGTCGCGACCGACATCGTTTCATCGCGTTCCGCAACCGTCACCGAGCAGATCGCGCATGACACCAACAAGCGCTTTCGCCTGAGCCTCGACTGGACGCAGCAGCTGTCCTGGGCGATCGCCGACGAGATCATGCTGACTGCCTTCGCGACCGATTTCGATCGCCAGGAGCATGTCGACGAATCCCGCCGCTCGGGTGTCGTGGCTCCGGCTCCCGCCAACCGGCTGAGGGTCTCGGATTTCGACTTCCGCCAGCAGATTTTCGGCGCCAGCGCTCAGTTCTCGGCCCAGCGCCAGTTCGCCGGTCTCGACCACCGCTTCGTCTATGGCTTCACGGCCGACTTCACCCGCACGTCGCGTCCCCGCAACCGCATCGAGATCAACCTTGGAACCGGCCTGCCGATTCCCGGTCCGGTCGGCGGCGAGGTCTATCCGAACAAGAACTTCCCCGACACGCAGACGACGCAGGCCGCCTTCTACATTCAGGATACGATCACCTGGGGCGCGCTGCGGATCATCCCGGCCATCCGCTTCGACTACTACCACCTGTCGCCGAGGCCGGACGCCGCGTTCTACAATACGAATTCCGGCCTGCAGGTCGGCAATGTCTCGGCATTCGCCGTTTCGCCCAAGCTCGGTCTGACCTACGACCTCACCGAGAATTTCAGGCTGTTCGGGCAATATGCGCGCGGCTTCCGCGCTCCGCCCTACGACAACGCGAACTTCGCCTACGAGAACCCGGCGCAGGGCTATGCGATCGTGCCGAATTTCGGCCTGCGTCCGGAAACCGTCGACAGCTTCGAGGCGGGCCTGCGTGGTCGCTTTGCCAACGGCTCGAGCTTCCAGGTCAGCGCGTTCTACAACCTCTACAAGGACTTCATCCAGACGGTGGTGATCGACCGGACCAACCCGGCCTATCCGTTCGGCGTCTCGCAGTACCAGAACCTCTCGTCGGTTCGGATCTGGGGCTTCGAGGCCCGCGGCGAGTACCGCATGACGCCGGAATGGATGGTCTACGGCGCGCTGGCCTATGCCAACGGCATCGACCAGACGACGGGCGCTCCGATCGATTCGGTTGATCCGCTCACCGGCACCGCCGGCGTGCGCTACTCAAGCCCGCAGAACTGGATGATCGAGGCGCGGATGAAGGCCGCGCTCGCGAAGACACGGGTCAGCGCCGCGAACATCTTCCAGCCGCCGGCCTATGCCGTCTTCGACCTGCTCGGCTCCTACGAGATCAACCGGAACGTCACGCTGCGCGCGGGCATCTTCAACGTCTTCAACGCCCGCTACTTCAACGCCATCGACGTGGCCGGCCAGTCGGCCGCGCTGCCGACGCTTGAACTCCTGCGCTCGCCGGGCCGCTCCGTGTCCGTCAGCATGGCCGCGAAGTTCTGAGGCGGCCATGGCCCGCGGCGCGGCAGCTCGGAGGGGCAGGGCGGACATGGCGATGCCGGTCCGCGCCCGCGCCCGGCTTCCCGACAGGCTGGAGCCGATTCTGTCCGCGGCCGATGGCGTTGCCGCGAGCGGCACGCCCAAGACGGAGGCCGCAGTCATCGCCATGGCTGTGAGGGCGGTCCGGCAGGAGGCAGGCGAACTGGTCGCTCCGCCTGTCGTTGCCATCGCTGCGCCGCCGCCCGGTGCCGCAGCGCCGGAGGTTCTGGTCACATCGGCCGGCGCGTCGGCTGCTGCCCCCGACATTGCTCTGACGGCACGCGACGCGGCGCTCCCGGCCGACAAGCCGACGAAGCGGGTCACCGCCTCGGTTGTCGCCTCGATCCTGCTCCACGTCGGCGCGGTCGCGCTGTTCGTCTGGGCGAGCCTCCATGCGCCGGTTCTGCCTGCGGACGGCGAGGATGGCATTCCCGTCGAACTCGTCGCCGCGGCCGATCAGGCAGCGTCGGCGCAGCAGGAGATCGCCAGCGGCAAGGAGGACGGCCAGACTCCCTCGACCGTCACCGAGCAGCGTCGGGCTATCGAGGCGCCCCCGGCCGAGACGCCGCCGGAGCCCGCCGTTGCCGAGCCGACCGATGCGACGGCCGAACAGCCGCCGGTCGCCCAACCGGATCCGGTCAGCACGGCCGAGCGCATCATCGACCAGCTTCCGCCGCCGCCGATGCCGGACGCGCTGCCGATCATGGACCGCGCGCCCGAGCCGCCTCCGGTCGAGGCGCAGCCTGTGCCGGAACCCGCCCGGGAGACGCCCCCACCAACGCCGGAAGCGCAGCCCCAGCCCGTCCAGGAGACACCGCCGCAGCCGGCTGAGGATCCGACCCAGCGTGCCGAGACGCCAGAGCCGTCCGAGGTGCAGGCCATGGTGTCGCCGCCGGCGGTCGAACCGCCGCCCGCGCCTCCGCAACTCGCCACCACGCCGCCGCGCCCGGTGACGCCGCCGGTCGTCCGGCGCGAACAGTCCCGCGAACCGGTCGTCCGCCGGCAGGCGACGCGGCCGCCACCGACCCGACGCGAGGCACCGACCGATGCCTCCCGCACCCGTCCGACCCGGCACGTCGCAGCAGCCCCGTCGCCCGAGCGTGCCGCGCGCGCCGCCCGCCAGACTGAGAGCCGCGCCGCCTCCTCGCCGCGCGGCGACGGCGTCGGCAGCCAGAACCGGCAGGCGGCAGCGGGCAATGCGGCTTCGGGCGGCTCCAATGCGGCGGCGGTCGCGAGCTATCGCCAGCGCGCCATCGCCCATGTCGCGCGGTTCAAGGTTTTCCCGCAGGCAGCCCAGGATCGCGGCCAGCGCGGCAGCGTCGGCTTCACCTTCACCGTGACACGCGGCGGGCAGGTCACTTCCGTCGCGGTCACCGCCTCGTCGGGCGTGCCGATGCTCGATCAGGCGACATTGTCGATGGTCCGCCGCGCCGTGCCGTTCCCCCCGATGCCGGAGGGTGGGCCGGCTTCGATGACCATCTCCACCCGCATTGGCTACACACTCAACTAGACAGCCAGCCGCCCGGATCGTCCGGAACGCCGGCCAGGAAGGAAGACTGCCATGTATATCGCGATGAACCGCTTCAAGGTTATCAAGGGCGCCGAGGCCGATTTCGAGACGATCTGGCGCACCCGCCAGTCCTATCTGAACGAGCTCAAGGGCTTCGTCGAATTCTCCCTGCTCAAGGGTCCGGAGCGCGAGGATCACACGCTCTACGCCTCCCACACGGTCTGGGAGACCAAGGCCGACTTCAACGCCTGGACCCAGTCCGAGCAGTTCCGCAAGTCGCATGCCCGCGCCGGCCAGCCGCAGGCGAAGCCGACCTCGATGGGCCATCCCGAGTTCGAGGGCTTCGAGGCCGTGCTGATCGACGACAACCGCGGCAAGCCCTCGATCGCGGCCGAGTGAGATCATGACCGGTCAAGTGATCGCGATCGACGACCGGCTGGCGGCCGCGCGCGCAGCGCTGGCCGCCAAGCCCGACGGCGTCATCGAGAACGTCGCACGCGAGCACGGCGTGCCCGTCCGCGACGTGCTGGCCATGCTGCCCGCCGGCGAGAGCGTTGCCGCTCCCGGCTCCGCCTTCGAGGACATCTGGAACGACGTCACCGGCTGGGGCGAGATCCTGTTCATCGTCAACACGCCGGACGTGGTGCTGGAGTGCCATGGCCCGCTGGTGAAAGGCTCGTCCGGCCATGGCTGGTTCAACGTCCACGGCGACAGCCCGATCGGCGGCCACCTGAAGGCGTCGAACTGCACGGAAGTCTGCTTCGTGGACCGCAAGTTCCACGGCCGCCGCTCGCTGTCGATCCAGTTCTACAACGGCGCCGGCGAGGCCATGTTCAAGATCTTCGTGCGCCGCGATGCCCAGCGCGAGCTGCTGCCCGAGCAGATCGCCCGGTTCGAGGCGCTTCGGGCGAACTACGCCTGAATAGCCAGGAATTGCCGACTGACAAACCGCATCGCCGCTGACCCGGCGGTGCGGTTTTTACCGCTCTTGCGGCCAGCGCCTGCCGCGCCTTCATTGCTCCCCAAGTCGGAAAGACACCGGCCGGCGCCGCTCTGCGGGTGATCGGCTTCAAGGGAGCGAGCCATGGCAGCGGACGGGATCGCCGATTTCGTGGTCGTGGGCGGGGGATCGTCGGGTTCGGCCCTGGCAGGGCGCCTGAGCGAAGATCCGCAGACCTCGGTCCTGATGCTGGAAGCGGGCAGGGGCGGCGGCGACAGTTTCGTCGTCAACACGCCCATGGCCGTCGTCGCCATGCTGCCGACGCGCATCAACAACTGGGGCTTCTCCACCGTGCCGCAGAAGGGGCTCGGCGGCCGCGTCGGCTATCAGCCGCGCGGGCGGGGGCTCGGCGGCTCGTCGGCGATCAACGCCATGATCTATGTTCGCGGTCACCGCTGGGACTACGACCACTGGGCGAGCCTCGGCAATGCCGGCTGGTCCTATGACGAGGTGCTGCCCTATTTCCGCCGGTCCGAGGGCAACGAGCGCCTCGACGGGCCGCTGCACGGACGCGACGGGCCGCTCTCCGTCTCCGACCTGCGCAGCGACAGCCCCTGCGGCGAGTTCTTCATCGACGCCTGTCGGCATCTGCAATTGCGGGAGAACGCCGACTTCAACGGCGAGGAACAGGAGGGCATCGGTTACTATCAGGTGACCCATCGCAACGGCGAGCGCTGCAGCGCCGCGCGCGCCTATGTCCTGCCGCATCTCGGCAAGCGGACCAACCTGCAGGCGGTCACCGGCGCACGCACGACGCGCATCCTGTTCGAAGGCAGGCGGGCGGTCGGCGTTGAATATCGGCTCGGCAGCGAGACCCGCATTGCCCGCGCGCGGCGCGAGGTCATCGTCTCGGCTGGCGCCCTGCAGTCGCCGCAGGTGCTGATGCTGTCGGGATTGGGCGCGGCAACGGATCTCGCGCGCTTCGGCATTCCCGTCGTCGCCGACCTGCCGGGTGTCGGGCAGAACCTGCAGGACCATCCGGACTTCGTCTTCGCCTACAAGTCGGCAAATTCGGACTTCATGGGCCTGTCACCCGCTGGCGGCGTCAAGCTGACGCGCGAATGGGGCCGCTACAAGCGGGAACGGCGTGGGCTCCTCGCCACCAACTGCGCCGAGGCCGGCGGCTTCCTGAAGACGCGGCCGGACCTAACCGTCCCCGACATCCAGTTGCATTTCGTCATCGGCATCGTCCAGGACCACGCGCGCAAGCAGACGCTCGGCCATGGCTTTTCCTGCCATGTCTGCGTGCTCCGACCGAAGAGCCGAGGCAGTGTCGCGCTGGCAGGCCCCGATCCGGCGGCGGCGCCGTTGATCGACCCGAATTTCTTCGGACATCCCGACGATGTCGCGACCATGGTCGAGGGATTCAAGCTGACGAGGCGGATCATGAATGCGCCGCCACTCGCCGCGCAGGCGACGAAGGACATCGTCACCGCCGGGATTTCTACCGATGACGAGATCGTCGACCTGCTGCGCCGCAAGGTCGACACGGTCTATCACCCGGTCGGCACCTGCCGGATGGGCGTCGACGAAGGCGCTGTCGTGGACCCGCAATTGCGTGTGCGCGGTGTCGAGGCGCTGAGGGTCGTCGATGCCTCGATCATGCCGACCCTGATCGGCGGCAATACCAATGCGCCGTCCATCATGATCGGCGAGAAGGCGGCCGACCTGATCCGGGCGTGAAACGGGCGGTTCCGGCCGCGCGGGGCGCGGCCGGAACCGCCGAAAGCGTCAGAAATTGACCTTGTCGCCGCCCTTTAGCTCCAGGATTTCGCGGGCGTCGTCCGGCGTCGCCACTTCGAGGCCGAGGCCCTCGATGATCTGGCGGACCTTGGTGACCTGCTCGGCGTTGCTCTTGGCGAGCTGACCGGGACCGATCCACAGCGAATCCTCGAGGCCGACGCGCACGTTGCCGCCCATGGCCAGCGACATGGCCGCGATCGGCATCTGGTTGCGGCCGGCGCCGAGCACGGACCAGCGATACTGGTCGCCGAACAGGCGGTCGGCGGTGCGCTTCATCATCACCACGTCCTCGTAGTGGCCGCCAATGCCGCCGAGGATCCCGAACACCGACTGGATGAAGAACGGCGGCTTGATAATGCCGCGATCGGCGAAGTGCCGCAGCGTGTAGAGGTGGCCGATATCGTAGCACTCGACCTCGAAGCGGGTGCCGTTATTGGCACAGGTCGTCAGGATGTATTCGATGTCCGCCAGCGTGTTCTTGAACATGCCGGCGCGCGAACCCTCCAGATACTGCTTCTCCCAGTCGTACTTGAAGTCCTTGTAGCGCTCCAGCATCGGATAGAGGCCGAAGTTCATCGTGCCCATGTTGAGGCTGGCGACTTCCGGCGCGTAGTGGGCGGCGGGCTTCACGCGCTCTTCCACGGTCATGGTCATCGCGCCGCCCGAAGTGATGTTCACCGCGACGTTGGAGCGCTGCTTGATCACCTTCAGGAACGGCTCATAGGCCTCGACCGATTGGTCCGGGCGGCCGTCCTTCGGGTCGCGCGCGTGGAGGTGGACGATGGCCGCACCCGCTTCGGCCGCTGCGATCGCATTCTCGGCGATCTGCTGGGCCGTGATCGGCAGATATTCCGACATGGTCGGCGTGTGGATCGAGCCGGTAATGGCGCAGGTGATGATGACCTTTTTGGACTTGGCCATGGAGGTTTCCTTCGCGTTTCCTTCGCGGGGCGGCAGGAGCGGGCCGCATGCTCCGCCCCTGATTGATCGATTGATCAGGACGGCTTCTTCTTGGCCTGCCTCTTGTGCGCCTTCAAGGCCGCCAAACGGCCATCCCGCCATTTCGACAGGCGGGCTATGCGCTCCGGCGCCTGCTCGCCGGACCATTCCGCCATGATCGCCTTCTCGTTCTTCGCGGTGAACACGTCGCGTCCGGTCAGCTTGGCAAGGCTCGGCCCGTAGCGGCGGTTGTAGTCGGGGATGCCGGCGGGCGCGTTCAGTTCGATGGTCTCGAACGGACCGAGGAACGACCAGCGCAGGCCGAGCCCGTCGCGGATGGTCTTGTCGAGGTCTTCCGGGCTGACGACGCCCGAGCCGACGAGATCGAAGGCTTCCGCCATCAGCACGGCCTGCAGCCGGTTCAGCACGAAGCCGTTGACCTCCTTGCGGACGGTGACCGGCACCTGTCCGGCCTTCTCGTAGTAGCCGCGCGCCTTCTCCACCAGCTTCGGGTCGGTCCAGGGGGAGGGGCAGAGCTCGACGATCGGCACGAGATGCGGCGGGTTGACCGGATGGGCGACCATCACGCGCTTGCGGTGCTTCAGGTCCTTGGCCCAGAGCGAGGCGAACAGGAACGAGGTCGAGGACGTCACGATGGCCGAGGGCGGCGCCAGCTTGTCGATCTCGGTATGGATCGCGATCTTGGCCTCGACGGTCTCCGGGCCGTTCTCCTGCACCAGCGCGACGCCCTTCAGCGCGTCGGCGAGGTCCTTGGCGACGACGAGGTTCTCGGCGGAGGCCTTGGGGTCCTTGACGAGGCCAAGCGCCGCCAGTTCCTTCAGGTTGCGGGCGATATGGGCCTTCGCAGCCTTCGCGACGCCCGGCACCGGATCGTAGAGCGCCGTGGTCCACCCATGGCTGCAGAAGACGGTGGCCCAGGCCCGGCCGATCAGGCCTGAACCGACGATGGCGACTTTCGGCATGTCATGAACCTCGCAAATTCTCTCTGGTCGATCCCGCCATGCTGCCGCCGGCGAGAGTCGCATCTTTCCCTCCATGCGCTTGCGACGGGGAGGGGGCAGGGGTGGGATGTCTCGAAGTGCTTCGGTCCAGACAGGTGGCGAAGATCATCTCGACTGCTCCGTCCTTGCTTTCGGCAATGTGTTGATTGGTGACGCGGACGACGCGATAGCCATGTGCGGCGAGGTAGGCATCTCGCGCATTGTCGCGCTCCAATTGCTCGCCGTAAGCGTGATGATCACCGTCGATTTCGATGACCACTTTTAGACCGTGACAGGCGAAGTCGACGATGAAGGGTCCGATGGGTGCCTGGCGGCGTGGATGAAAACCGTCAATGTCGAACTGTCGGATAGCGTTCCAGACGAGGCGCTCTTGATAGGTCGTCTCGCGCCGCAGGCGGCGTGCAACGGGAATGCGGCGATCCAGTTCTCGCGCCATCTTGTCCCCCCACCCCTGCCCCCTCCCCGCCGCAAGCGGGGGGAGGGGGATGTGGCCTGACCTCAAGCGTGGCATGCGGGGGTGGCGTCGAGGAAGGGCGCGGGCCTTTTCCCCTCCCCCCGCTTGCGGCGGGGAGGGGGCAGGGGTGGGGGGCTGATTGAGACGCCTCCCGACGAAGGGGTGGCCGAACCTCACAGCCACAGCACCTTGCGGCGCAGTTCAAGGTCGTCGCGCAGGTCCTTCGACGCGCCGGACCAGGTCACGGAGCCGCGCTCCAGGGCGACGGTGCGGTCGGACAGCGCCAGCGCCAGTTCGAGATGGTGGTCGACGATGATGATCGAGACCTCGTGGCGCAGCTTGTCGAAGGCCTCGAACAGTTCCTCGGTAATGGCCGGCGACAGGCCCTCGAAGGGCTCGTCCAGCAACAGGAGCCGCGTGTCGCCGACAAGCGCGCGGGCGACCGCCACCATCTGCTGCTCGCCGCCCGACAGGAAATCGGCCGAGGTGTTCCAACGCTCCTTGAGACGCGGGAAGAACGCGAGAACGCGGTCCTCGTCCCAGTGCCGTCCAGCCCCCGTGCGCCGCTTCAGCCGGCCGAGCATCAGGTTGTCCTTCACCGAGAGGCCGGCGAACAGGCCGCGCCCCTGCGGCACATAGCCGACGCCGAGCCGTGCCACCCGGTCCGGCGGCAGGCCCGCGAGCGCATCGCCGCCGAGCGAGACAATGCCGGATGCCGGCGGCGCGATGCCGGTGATGGTCTTGAGGACGGTCGACTTGCCCGCGCCGTTGCGGCCGAGCAGGGCGACGATCTCGCCGGCTTTCACGTCCATGGTGACGTCGTTGAGGATATGGCTCTTGCCGTAGAACGTGTTCACGTCCTTCAACGCCAGCAGCGTTTCGGCGGTGGCGGCCGATGCCCGCTCCTTGGCGGCGATCGCATGGGCGCCCGAGCCGAGATAGACCGCCTGAACCTTCTCGGACGAGCGCGCATCCTCCACGGTGCCGTCGACCAGCACCTCGCCGTCGTTCATCACCGTGACGTGGTCGGCGAGCTGAAACACGCGGTCGATGTCGTGCTCGACCAGCAGGACCGGGATGTCGCCGGAAATGGTCTTGATGATGTCGCCGACGCGCTTGCGCTCGGCCGCCGCGAGGCCGGCGAGCGGCTCGTCCAGCAGCAGCACCCGCGGGCGCGTCGCGAGCGCCAGCGCCATGTCGACCAGGCGCTGGCCGCCATAGGACAGCGATCCCGCCTCGACCTTCTCGATCCCGGCGAGCCCGAGATAGCGCATCAGCGTCGTCGTATCCTGCCCGAGCCCGGGCAGGGCGGTCGCCTCGGCCCATACGCCGAACCGGCCGGAATGCCGCGCCTGGATGGCGAGCCGCACGTTCTCCTCGATGGTCAAGCCGGGGAACAGGTTGGTGATCTGGAACGAGCGGCCGACGCCGGCCTGCGTGATCGCCTGCGGTGAGAGGCCGCCGACCTCGTGGCCTTCCAGCGTCACCGAGCCCTTGTCGGGCGGGAACATGCCGGAGATGAGGTTGAAGGCGGTAGTCTTGCCGGCGCCGTTCGGGCCGATCAGCGCGTGCAGCGTGCGGTCGCGAACGGTGAAGGAGACGCCGCGCACCGCGCGGATACCGCCGAAGCTCTTGACGATACCGTCGGCCGCGAGCACCGCACCGCCATCCGCCTTGCCCTCGCGAACGAATTCGCGCGGCACCGGGCCGACGTCCTCGACCCGCCGCGCGGCCATGGCCGCATCGGTCTCTTCGGTCTTGCGGAAGGGGGCCATGAGCCGTTCGGCGACGCCGACGAGGCCGGTCGGCGAGAACACGATGAAGGCGACGAACAGGAGACCGAAGAACAGCAGCCAGCTCGACGTGAACAGCGACAGATACTCGCGGAACAGCATGAAGAAGAGCGCGCCGAGGGCCGGGCCCAGGAACGAGCGCATGCCGCCGATCACCACCATGGCGAGGAGCTCGCCCGAGGCCTGGATATGCAGCGCGTCGGCGGACGTGAAGCGGTGGTGGAAGGCCGCGAGCGCGCCGGCAAAGCCCGCCAGCGTCGCCGAAATGGTGAAGGCGATCAGCTTGTAGCGCGTGGTGTCGTAGCCGACGAAGCGCGCGCGCGTCTCGTTCTCGCGGATCGCCACGAGAACGGTGCCGACCGCCGAACGGTGGAAGCGCTGGAGCAGGAAGACGACGCCGAAGCTGATCACGGCGACGAAGCCGTAGAACAGCCATGGGTCGTTGAGGTCGAGCCCCGGCCAGACCGGGCGCACGAGACCGCCGAGGCCGTTCTCGCCGCCGGTCAGCTCGGTCCAGCGGAACGATACGGTGAAGGCGACCGCAGCGAGCGCAAGCGTCAGAAGCGAGAAATAGACGCCGCGCCGCCGCAGGATGAGAAGGCCGGCCAGCGCCGAGAAGGCGCCGACGAAGACAATGGCGAACAGGATCGGCAGCAGCATCTGTCCGGGCAGGAAGTGCCGCTGCGCGAGCGCGGCCGCATAGGCGCCGATGCCGAAGAAGGTGGCGTGGCCGAACGAGACGAGGCCGGTATGGCCGACGAGAATGTTCAGGGCGAGCGCCGCGATGGCGAAGATCACGACGTCCGTCGCGGACGTCAGCGTCAGGCCGATCGACAGCATGAGGAAGGGCAGGACGACCAGCCCGGCAAGGGCCGCGAGAAGGTTGCGCGTCGAGGCGGTCATGCGGTCACTCGAACTTCTGGATGCGCTCGCCGAACAGGCCGCGGGGTCTGAGCAGCAGGACGAGCACCATGAGGAGATAGACGGAGGCTTCGGTCGCGGCCGGGTAGAAATGGGCGGCGACACCGCGCGTCACGCCGACGATGCAGGCGGCCGCCACCACGCCCCAGAACGAGCCGAGGCCGCCGATCACCACGACGACGAAGGCGAAGGTGATGATCTCCTGCCCCATGGCCGGATGGACGCCGGCAATCGGCGCGATCAGCACGCCGGCAAGGGCCGCGAGCCCGACGCCGATCATCACGACGGCGGTCATGTAGGGCTTCAGCGAGATGCCGAGCGCGCCGACCATGTCGGGGTTCTGCACGCCGGCGCGGACGACCTTGCCGAAAGCGGTTTTGGCCAGCAGCACCCAGAGGCCGGCGACACACAGAACGGCCGTGCCGAGGATCATCAGCCGGTAGCGGGAATAGACGAACTCGCCGAGGAAGACCTGCCCGCGCAACGCCTGCGGGATCGAGAAGGGGACGGGAGCCGCGCCATAGAGGATGCGCAGCGACTGTTCGGCGACCATGGCGAGGCCGAAGGTCAGGAGCAGGCCGAGGATGGGGTCGGCCGTGTAGAAGCGGCGCAGCAGGTAGCGCTCGATCACGAGCCCGATGAGCGCGACCGCCAGCGGCGAGGCGATCAGCGCGCCGCCGAAGCCGATATGCGGCGCAAGTGTCACCGCGAGATAGGCGCCGATGGCATAGAACGCGCCGTGGGCGAGGTTCACGATGCCGCCGAGCGAGAAGATCATCGACAGCCCGAGCGCGATCATCACGTAATAGGCGCCGAACAGCAGGCCGTTGAGGATCTGCGAGATGAGCGGGATCAGGTCTGGCACGTCGAGCATCTCGTGGCAGGAAGGCGCCCTTGCGGAGGCGGAGCGACACCGGTCTCGCCGTCATGGCCGGGCCTGTCCCGGCCATCCACGACTTGAACGCGACGATGACGGAATTCATGGATGCCCGGCACAAGGCCGGGCATGACGACAGTTTTCGCTGGCTGAGTGTTCGGGGCGGGCAAGATGACCGCCCCGGACGTCTCACCTCACGCCGAGCGGAACACGCACTTGTTCTCTTCCTCGGTCGCCGCGATCACCTCGAGGCTCTCGTTCGGCCCCGGCACCGGGGGCGAGGAGGAGAAGATGTCCCACTGGTTCTTCACCTGCGCCTGAGGCAGCGCGGTGATGGCGTACATCTCGGTCATCATCTGATGGTCGCGGGCGCGGAAGTAGCTTTCACGCGACTTCAGCACGTCGAACTTCGCGCCCTTCTCGAAATGCTCGACGATCTTGGTCGGATCGGTCGAGCGCGTCTCGGCCATCGACTGGGCGATGATCTTGAGCGAGCAGTACTCGCCCCAGGCCTGGTTCTCCGGCGGCCGGCGGTGCTTGGCGTTGAAGGCGGCGACGAATTTCTTCGAGTTCGGCGTGTCGACGAGATGATGCCAGAGAGCCGGCCAGATGCCGCCGAAATTGCCGGGGCCCGCGCCCCAGGCGAGCGCCGTGTCGAAGCCGAAGCCGGCGACCGGGAAGGTCAGGCCGAACTCGGCATATTGCTTGAGGAAGTTGGTGATCTGCGTTCCCGCGAGGTTGAGGATCACCACGTCCGGGCGCGCCTGCCTGATCTTCAGCAGGAAGGGCGAGAAGTCGGCAAGATCGGTCGGGATCAGGTCGTCGCCGGCATGGTTGGCGTTGTTGCCGGCCATGAAGCGTTTGGCGACGTTGAGGAGGTCGTGGCCGAAGGCATAGTCAGCCGTCAGCGAATACCACTTCTTGCCGGTGACGAGGCCGTTGGCGACCAGCGAGCGACCCACCGCCTTCACATACATCGAGTTCTGCGCCTCGATGTGGAACATGTAGCGCTGGCAGTCCGAGCCGCGCAGCGCGTCCGAGTTCGCGCCCGTGTTGATGAACAGCACCTTCTCGCGCTGCACGACCTGCGCGATGGCGAGCGCGGAGGCTGACGAGATTTCGCCGATCAGCGCCGAGATCTTGTCGCGCTGGATCAGGCGCTCGGCCTTGGCGGAGGCCTGCTGCGGATTGGGGCTGTCGTCGTAGATGACCTCGATCTTGCGGCCGTTGACGCCGCCGGCGGCGTTCACTTCCTCCACCGCCAGCTGCATGGCCTGGACGGCGTATTCGCCCAAGGGGCCGAGGAAGCCGGTGCGCGGCGTGATATGGCCGAGCTTGATGGCCTCGGACTGCGCGTAGCTGATCGCCGGAGCGCCGAGCGTGCCGAGGGCGGCCGCGCCCGCGGAGGCCTTGAGAATCGTGCGGCGTGAAAGGCTCGTGTCGAGCGGCATGGGACGTCTCCTTTGCGTTTCCACCTGTTCATCTGCGGAGTGGTTGTTCCCCTCTCGCAGCCGGCGGCCATGCGGCTTGCCGTGATCTGTGATCACAGTTATGGTTTCTCAAACGGCTGGCTTTGTCCAGCCCCTCCACGGAAACGCCTGCAGATTATGAGCGTCGCCGAAGCCCTCACCGCCCTTGGCCCCTTGGAGCGCGAGACCCTCGGCGACAAGGTCTACGGCCAGTTGCGCGAGCTCCTGATGGAGGGCCGTCTCGCGCCGGGCGACAAGCTGTCCCTGCGCGGCACTGCGGAGGCGCTCGGCGTGTCCATGATGCCGGTGCGCGAGGCGGTCAGCCGCCTCGTTGCCGACCGGGCGCTGGAGGTGGCGCCGAACCGCGCCGTGCGCGTGCCCATTCTCACGATTGGCCAGTTCAGCGAACTCACGACCGTGCGGATCGAGCTCGAGGGCTTTGCCGCCGAGCGCGCCGCCGCTTCCGCCTCTGCCGCCGATATCGCCCGCATTGGGGAGTCCGAGGCGGCGTTCCGGGGCTTGAGCATGGTCAAGCGGCCCGACCTCGCCGAGGCGGTGCGCCTCAACAAGGACCTGCATTTCGCCATCTATGCCGCGACCGGCCTGCCGACCCTGGTCGAGATCATCGGCGGCCTCTGGCTGAAGGCCGGGCCGATCCTCAATCTCGACCTCGGCGCCAATCCCGATAGGTTCGCCACCGGCGGTGCCGTGCGCTTCCATGCCGAGGCGCTGGCGGCGATAAGGGCCGGCAACGGCGAGGGCGCACGGGCCGCCATCGCCGCCGACATCCGGGGCGCCGCCGACTTCATCATCGCCCGCGGCGGCCTTGCCGCCGACGTGGCTGCGGACTGACACCAACAAGCATCAGGGAGAGCATTCCATGGATCTCGGCATCAAGGGCCTGCGCGTGCTGGTCACGGCGGGCGCCAACGGCATCGGCCGCGAGGTTGCCCGCGCCTTCGCGGAGGAGGGGGCGAAGGTCCATGTCTGCGACGTCGACCGCGAGGCCATCAACGAGCTCGCCCGCACCGACCCAGGCATCTGGTCCAGCCCCTGCGACGTGTCGAACCGGGCCGAGGTGAAAGCCCTGTTCGACACCGCCATCGATCGCCTCGGCGGCCTCGACGTGCTGGTCAACAATGCCGGCATTGCCGGGCCGACCGGTCGTGTCGAGGAGATCAACCCGGAAGACTGGGACCGCTGCATCGACATCTGCCTGACCAGCCAGTTCAACTGCGCGCGCCTCGCCGTGCCGCATCTGAAGCAGAGCGACAACGCCTCGATCATCAACCTCGCCTCGGTGGCCGGGCGCTTCGGCTTCGCGCTGCGCACGCCCTATTCGGCCGCGAAATGGGGCGTCATCGGCTTCACCAAGTCGTTGGCCGTCGAACTCGGCGAGTTCGGCATCCGCGCCAATGCCATCCTGCCGGGGCTGGTCGAGGGCGACCGGATCCGCCGCGTTCTGGAGGCCAAGGCCCAGTCGCGCGGCGTCGCTTTCCGCGAGATCGAACAGCAGGCCGTGGCCAATACCTCGCTGAAGACCTTCGTCACGGCGCGGCAGCTTGCGGACCAGATGCTGTTCCTTGCCTCGCCGAAGGGGCGAACCATCTCCGGGCAGGCGATCTCCATCGACGGCGACATGCAGATGCTGACCTGACGGCTTGTTGGCGGCCCGCGAACATGCGACGCAGCCGGCGTGACCGTCATCGCGCACCTGTCCGACCTGCACCTGTCGCCGGTGCCGTTCCCCGCGGAATGGCCCTGGCGGCTGAAGCCGGTCCTCGGCTGGATCAACTGGAAGCGCCAGCCGGGCGCCCATGACGACGCCATCTGGGAGAAGACGGCGGCGGCGGTGCTCGCCGCCTCGCCCGATTTCACGGCGGTCACCGGCGACCTGATCGAGCTCGGCCTGTCGTCGGAATATGCGCGCGCGGCGACTGCATTGGCTCGTCTGGGCGATCCCGAAATTGTCTCGTGGGCCCCGGGCAATCACGATGCCTATACGAGCGATACGACGGCCCGCATTCGCGAGCACCTGTTCCGCTGGCTCGGTCCGGCTCAAGCCTCCGGTGACCTGCGCACCCATTTTCCGCGCCTCGACCTCGTGGGTCGCGCGGCGGTGATCACCCTTTGCTCCGGCGCGCCGACATGGACCTTCTCGGCCGAAGGAGTAGTCGGGCCGGCACAGCTCGCCCGGCTTGACGCCATGCTCGCCGGCATCGACCGGGCGACACACCTGCCGGTCATCGCGATCCATCACCCGCCAGTCGCAGAGGGCCTGTCGCGGCTGAAGCGCCTGCGCGACGGCGAGCCGCTGCTACATGTCCTTGCCCGTCACCGCTGTCCGCTCGTCCTGCACGGCCATCTTCATGAGGCGCGCCGTCAGGAGTGGGAGGCTGTCGGCCACCGCATCGCGCTCGTCGGCGTCCCCTCCGCCTCGGCCACCGGCCGCGATGGCGAGGAAGGGCCGGCCTTCAATCTGGTCACCATCGCGCCGGACCTGACATGGCAAGTCGAAACCCGCGCGGTGACCTGACACCGCCTTGCGGGGCTGGCCTGCGCCGTGCCGGTTGGAATCTCGCCGGCTTGGTGTCTTGAATGTCGGCCCCTTCCGAAGCTCTACCCAAGATCGCCCCGATGAACGCGCCCGCCGCCTCGAACATCAAGCCCGCTTTGCTGGAGGCGCTGCAGGCGCTCGTCGGCAACCGCGTCACCACCTCCGAGTCGGATCGGGCGCAGCACGGACGCGACGAGTCGCGCCATCCCGCCCATCTGCCGGATGCTGTCTGTCGTGCGCTCTCGACCGAGGAGGTCTCGGCCATCGTCAGGCTGTGCAACGCGCATGACACGCCGGTTGTCGCCTATGGCGCGGGCTCCTCGCTGGAAGGTGCGCTGATCCCGGTCAAGGGCGGCGTCTCGCTCGACCTCACAGGCATGAATCAGATCCTCAGCGTCCGCGCCGAAGACCTTGACGCCACTGTGCAAGCCGGTGTGACGCGCAAGACGCTGAACGCGCACCTGCGCGATACCGGCCTGTTCTTCCCGATCGATCCCGGGGCCGACGCGACCATCGGCGGCATGGCCGCGACCCGCGCCTCCGGCACCAACGCGGTGCGCTACGGCACCATGCGCGAGAACGTCGTCAGCCTCACCGTGGTTCTGGCCGACGGGCGCGTCATCCGCACCCGCTCGCGCGCCAAGAAGTCGTCGGCGGGCTACGACCTCACCGGCCTCTTCGTGGGACAGGAGGGCACGCTCGGCATCATCACCGAGGTGACTGTTCGCCTCTACGGCATTCCCGAGGTCATGGCGGCCGCCATCTGCGCCTTTCCGAGCGTCGAGGCCGCCGTCGATACCGTCATCCAGACCATCCAGATGGGCCTGCCGATCTCGCGGGTGGAACTGCTCGACGACAACGCCATCCTCGCGGTCAATGGCTATTCCAAGCTCGGCCTGCCGGTGACGCCGACTCTGTTCTTCGAGTTCGCCGGCAGCCAGTCGGCGGTCGAGGAACAGGCGGCCATCGTCGAGGAACTCGCCAAGGGCGAGGGCGCGACCAACTGGAAATGGTCGACCGATGCCGACGAGCGGGCGAAGCTCTGGCAGGCCCGCCACGACATCCATTGGGCGATCCGGGCGCTGCGGCCGGGCGCCAAGGGCTTCGGCACCGATGTCTGCGTACCGATCTCGGCGCTCGCCGATGTCATCCGCGCGGTGCGTCAGGACACTTCCCAGCGCACCTTCGGCACGACCCTCGTCGGCCATGTCGGCGACGGCAACTTCCATCTCGGCATGCAGATCGACCCGGACGACCCGGACGAGTGGAAGCAGGCGAACGAGATCAACGACCGCATGGTGCGCCACGCCATTTCGCTCGGCGGCACCTGCACCGGCGAGCATGGCGTCGGCATCGGCAAGATGAAGTTCATGCGCGAGGAGCACGGCGAGGCCGTGGACGTGATGCACATGATCAAGGCTGCGCTCGACCCCAAGGGCATCCTCAACCCTGGAAAGGTGCTTCCGGCGTGAGCGACGGTCTGGCTTTCAGCGACTTCACCACCGAATCCCTCCTCGAAACCGTCCGGCAGTGGGTCGCGATCGAGAGCCCCACCCAGGACGTCGCCGGCGTCAACCGCATGGCCGATCACGCGGAGGACCTGCTCGTCGCAGCCGGTGCGGCCATCGAGCGCATCCCCGGCACGGACGGCTATGGCGACATCCTGATCGGCCGCATCGCGGGCGAGGAGGAGGGACCGGGCATCCTCGTGCTCGGCCATATCGACACGGTCCATCCGGTCGGCACGCTGGCGGGGCCGCTGCCCTGGCGCGTCGAGAACGGCCGCGCCTACGGGCCGGGCATCTACGACATGAAGGGCGGCAATGCCATGGCCGTGGCGGCGCTGACCCACCTGCACGCCACGGGCAAGCGTCCGCGCCTGCCGGTCTCGGTCATGTTCATCCCCGACGAGGAGGTCGGCAGCCCGTTCTCGCGTCCGCACATCGAGGCGGAGGCGAAGCGCCACGCCATCGTGCTGGTGGCCGAGCCCTCGGGCGAGGGCGGCAAGCTCACCGTCGGCCGCCACGGCATCGCCCGCTACTATCTGGAGACGACCGGCAAACCCGCCCACGCCGGCGCCTATCACGCGCGCGGGCGCAGCGCGATCCGCGAGATGGCCCGGCAGGTGCTGGCCGTCGAGGCCATGACCGACTACAGCCGCACCATCACCCTGAACGTCGGCACGATTTCCGGCGGCACCCACGAGAACATGGTGCCGATCTCGTCGCGCGCCTGCGTCTACGTGCTGGTGCCGACCGCCGAGGCCGAGGCCGAGGTGCGGGGCAGGCTGCTGGCGCTCCAGCCGCACGACCCCGACGTGAAGCTCGACGTGACGCTCGGCCTCTACCGGCCCTCCTACGCCAAGACACCGGCCATCCAGCGGCTATATGATCACGCCGCCGCGCTGTTGAAGGGTTCGGAGTGGCCGGCCGCCGGCGAGCGCATTGCCGGCGGCGGTTCGGACGGCAATTTCACCGGAGCTCTGGGCGTGCCGACCCTCGACGGGCTTGGCGTCATCGGCGACGGGCCGCATACGCATTACGAACACATCGAGATTTCGTGCCTCGTGCCGCGCACGCGCCTGTGGGCGCGCCTGTTCGAGACCCTGTCGCGCGATCTCGTGGCCTGACATTCCCTGCAGCCCATCTTCACGCGCGTCTCACAGCGCATCAACGACGCGTGAGCGTGCAACGGCAGCCCTCCGTCCTGCGTATCCGCTTCCAGAAGCACGACCGTGCTTCGGTGCCGGAAGGCACGGCAACAGACCACGGAGAGACGCCATGAACAGGATCATTCTCGCCGCCGCGCTCGGCCTCGCCTTGTCCGCTCCGGCCCTTGCCGAAGACGGCTCCGCCGGCTTCACCGTGACCCCCGGCGTCGCGGGCGTCGATCAGGCCGCGACCATGGGCCACGGCGCGACCATGCGCCGCCACCGGGCCGTCCGCCCGATCTTCGGGACCTCGGCGGCGGTGCCGCGGGTCGATATCGAACAGGTTCCCTCGAGCGCCTTCGGCGGGGCCAGCGGCATGTGATCGCCGGACATCGGCGCCGGAGCTTCGGCTCCGGCGTCGCCGGCCGTCCGCTGCCGGTCAGGCAACCGAGGCAGCCAGCCGCGCCTGAGCCCACCAGCCGTCGACCGCCGCGCGGTCGCAGGCTAGCTTCACATCCATTCCGCCCGCGAATGCGTCCCAGGCCGCCGTGAAGCGCCTGGGGACGCCGACGACCAGCGGCAGGCCGGCTGCCACGGCGGCGCCGATTTCCGCGACCAGTCCGCCGCCCTCGGCTTCCATGCGCCCGAACTTGTTGATCAGCACGGCATCGACCGGCCGGCCGATCGCCTCCCTGACCGCAGCCGCGGCTTCGGCGAGGCCGGTGGGATCGAGCCGGCAGGCGCCGACGCTGCCCGCGCCGAGATCCTGGCAGATCGAGATGCGCCGGCCGGACCCCAGCACTTCCAGTTCCATGTCGAGATCGGCGCAGCTGGCGCCCGCATTGATCTGCACGACGCCGGCGACCGAATGGCCACGCGCCATCCAGCCGTGCGCGACCTCGGCCAGAAGGCCGTCGCAATCGTCGTCGGGGCCGTAGATCACGGCTGCAATCAGGGACATTGGCGCTTCCTTGTCGCGGCCAAGATGGGATGCCGGCCGCGTAACGTAAAGCCCGGTCGGGCGTCTCGGCACCGACACGGGACTCGTGTTTCAATGCGGAAGGAAGATTTTCGGGAGACCCGCATGCTGAAGCCCGCCCTCCTCATCCTCTCGCTCGCCGCCGTCACCGCCGCCACATCCTTCCCGGCGGAGGCGCGGCACCGCCGCCATCATCACGGCACCATGCATGGCTGGTGCAGGGCGGATGCCGCGCAGATGATGGGCATTCGCCGCGCCGCCATCAGCCTGGAGCCGCGTGCCGCGCGCACTGCAGGCGGGCGCTACGAGCTGCGCGGTCTCGCCAGCCACGGCCGTTACGGCCAGCGCGCCTTCACCTGCCACTTCAACGCGCGCGGCGTGCTGCAGGGCGCGGTGTGAGGCGCCTCACGCCTTCCTGATCCGGAACGACAGCACGCCGTCGGTACGCTCCTGACCCTCCAGCGCATCGCCTGTCTCGCGCACGAGATTGGGGATGTCGATGGCGGCCATCGGATCGGTGCAGTCCACGATCAGCAGAGCCCCGGCCGGCAGGCGGGTCAGGGCCTTGCGCGCCTTGAGCGCGGGCAGGGGGCATTTCAGCCCCTTGAGGTCGAGACGGGTTTCCCCAGCGGGCGAAGCGGCGTCGGTCATGGTCCCGCTCACTCGATCACGATGCTGGGCGGCGGCTTGATCGTCACGTCGCCCGTGCCGGTGAGGCTTGCCCAGACCTGCCGCGCGATATCGCGATAGACGAGCGTGTGCGGGCTATCTGGCTCGGTCGCAACGATCGGCTGACCGGAATCGGAGCGTTCCCGCAGCTTCATGTCGAGCGGCACTTCGCCGAGGAACGGCACCTTGAGCCGCTCGGCCTCGCGCCGCGCGCCGCCATGGCCGAAAATGTCGTAGCGGTTGCCGGTATCGGGCGCGATGAAATAGCTCATGTTCTCGACGATGCCGAGAATCGGCACCTCGGTCTTGCGGAACATGGCGACGCCGCGCCTGGCGTCGATCAGGGCAAGGTCCTGCGGCGTCGAGACGATCACGGCCCCGGCGAGCGGGGTCGCCTGCGCCATGGTCAGCTGCGCGTCGCCGGTACCGGGCGGCATGTCCACCACCAGCACGTCGAGCTCACCCCAGGCGACCTCGCGCAGCATCTGCGTGATGGCGCTCATCACCATCGGTCCGCGCCAGACCATCGGCGTCTCTTCCTCGACCATGAAGCCGATAGACATGACCTTGACGCCGTAGCCCTCGAGCGGGGCGAGGGTCCGCCCCTGGACCACGCGCGGCTTGCCCGACAGGCCGAACAGCTTCGGCATGGACGGGCCATAGATGTCGGCGTCGAGAATTCCGACCTTGCGGCCGTCCGCCGCCAGCGCCAGCGCGAGATTGGCGGCGGTCGTCGATTTGCCGACGCCGCCCTTGCCCGAGGCGACGGCGATGACATGCTTCACGCCGGGCAGGGTCGCGGCCTTCGGCGTCGGCGGCTGGCTCGGCCGTCCCGGCGCGACATGCGGCTGGGTGGAGGGCGGCGGCCGCTGGCCCCGCTCCGCCGGCCGGTCCGCCGTCAGCGCGACGAGCGCCTGCCCGACGCCGGGAATGCCCGATATGGCCGACTGCGCGGCGGCGCGCACGGGTTCCATGGCTGCGGCTTCGGTCGGGTCGATGCCGATCGACACCATGACCTTGTCGCCGTTGACGAGAATGTCGGAGAGCCGGCCCGAGGCCGTCAGCGTCTGCCCGCTCGTCGGCAGCCTCACCTTTTCCAGTGCGCGCGCGACTTCATCCCGTGTGACCATGATGCCCTCGACCGATCACCGGTCACATAGGGCATCGCGCAGGGGTGCGGAAGGGCTGGGAAGACTTCAGGGGCTGACAGTCAGGCGCAGGACATAGGCGTCGAGCGCCGGCGCGCGGTTGGCGGTGGACAGTTCGCGCGGCGGCGAGACGAGCTCGCCGAAGGCGACGAAGCGGCCCTGGACCGGCACGAAGGGCGCGGCGAGATGAGCGGCCGGCGACATGCGGAACGTCGGCGTGCCGGCTCCGACCGCCTCGACCTCGACCACCGGCGATCCCGCGCGCGGGCAGCCGGCTGCGCTGGCGCAGCGCCCGTCCGAGATCACCCGCGAGAACCTGAGCGTGATCTGGCGGCCGTTGGCGCCGGGCACCGAGACGCTTTCGCCGCCGCGGATCTCCACGCGCTGCAATTCCTGCGACCGTGCCGAACCCGGCCCCGTCATCAGGAGCAGGACCGAGGAGGCGGCGAGGAACATCAGTGTTGGGGCAGCGATCATCGTGGCGTTCGCAAGAAAGCGAGGATCGAGGAACATATGCGACTCCGGATATTTCACCCGTGTGTCGCTGTGGCGGCCTGAATGGTTCAATCGCGAATATGGCGATCCGCGCGTGCCGCGCCCGGGGCCGCTCCCGTCACGAAATCGCGAGCCGGTGTCGCCACGGCAGCACGCGCATGGCTGTGCCGGCAAAAAGGCTGAAAAATCCGCAAAACGCTTATTGGAGCCGCCATCGAGTCGTGTTAGCAGGCATCGCCAACCCTAAAGCGAGCCGCCGCCGTCCTTCTTGCCGAGTCGAGAGGGCCGAGACGGCTTTTCCCTCACCCGCGCGGAGTTGGCCATGGCCCTCATCAAGACCTTCGAGGAAGCTCTTACCTTCGACGACGTGCTGCTGCGGCCCGGCCTGTCGGACGTGATGCCGGGCGATGTCGATGTGAAGAGCCGCATCACCCGCTCGATCTCCCTCAATATCCCCGTCATCTCCTCGGCGATGGACACCGTCACCGAGTACCGCATGGCGATCGCCATGGCGCAGGCGGGCGGCATCGGCGTCATCCACCGCAACCTCGACCCGGACGTGCAGGCCGATCATGTGCGGCAGGTGAAGCGGTTCGAGAGCGGCATGGTGCTGAACCCGATCACCATCCATCCCGACGAGACGCTGGCTGACGCCCAGGCGCTGATGAAGAAGCACAACTTCTCCGGCTTCCCCGTGGTCGAGCGCGGTCCCAACGGCAAGGCCGGCAAGCTGGTCGGCATCCTCACCAACCGCGACGTCCGCTTCGCGACCCGCCCCGACCAGCCGGTATCGGAGCTGATGACCAAGGACCGGCTGGTGACGGTCGGCGAGGGCGTCACCCAGGAGGAGGCCAAGCGCCTCCTGCACCAGTTCCGCATCGAGAAGCTGCTGGTCGTCGACGAGCACTATCGCTGCACCGGCCTGATCACCGTGAAGGACATCGAGAAGCAGGTCGCCAATCCCAATGCCTGCAAGGACGAGCAGGGCCGCCTGCGCGTCGCCGCCGCCACCACGGTCGGCGAGCAGGGCTTCGAGCGCACCGAGCTGCTGATCGATGCCGGTGTCGACCTCGTGGTGGTCGATACCGCCCACGGTCATTCCCAGAAGGTTCTGGACCAGGTGACGCGCATCAAGCGCCTGTCCAACAAGGTTCAGGTCGTCGCCGGCAACGTCGCGACCGGCGCCGCGACCAGGGCGCTGATCGATGCCGGCGCCGACGCCATCAAGGTCGGCATCGGCCCGGGCTCGATCTGCACGACGCGGATCGTCGCCGGCGTCGGCGTGCCGCAGCTCACCGCCATCATGGAGAGCGTCGAGGCGGCGCAGGCTTCCGGCACTCCGGTCATCGCCGATGGCGGCATCAAATTCTCGGGCGATCTCGCCAAGGCGCTCGCCGCCGGCGCCGAAGTCGCCATGATCGGCGGCCTGCTCGCCGGCACCGACGAGGCCCCCGGCGAGGTCTATCTGTGGCAGGGACGCTCCTACAAGAGCTATCGCGGCATGGGCTCCGTCGGCGCGATGGCGCGCGGCTCGGCCGACCGTTACTTCCAGGCCGAGGTGAAGGACACGCTGAAACTGGTGCCGGAGGGCATCGAGGGGCAGGTCGCCTACAAGGGGCCGGTGAATACGGTCGTCCACCAGCTCGTCGGCGGCCTGCGCGCCGCCATGGGCTATACCGGCGCGAAGGATCTGGCCGATTTCCGCACCAAGACCGAATTCGTCCGCATTTCGGGCGCGGGCCTGCGCGAGAGCCACGTCCACGACGTGACGATCACCCGCGAGAGCCCGAACTATCCGAATGGCGGGCGGGTCTGACGCACGCCCCTAGCGGCCGCGTCGCTCGAGTTCCGTCTTCGGATCGACAATGCGCGGTGCCGGGCGGGTTTCGTCCACCTGTGCGCGCGGCTGGGCGCAGGCGGCAAGCGCCAGGGTCGGAATGGCCGCGACAACGAGGCGGCGGCTGATCGAGACAAGGGTCATGAGGGGCTCCGGGTTGGCGCCCCCAGTTCCAGACACAAAAATGGCCCGGGCGAGGCCGGGCCATTTCCTGTTTGAAGCGTGGCTGCTTAGTTGCAGACGCGCACGCGGCGCGGCTCCGGGCCCCACGGGGTGTCGACCCAGCGGCGCTCGACCCAGCACTCGCGATAGGCCGGGGCGGAGGCAGCAGCGGCAGCACCGCCGATGATCAGCGCGGCGGCGCCGAGACCGACGGCGGCGCCCGGACCCCAGCCGCGGCCGTGGCGATGACCATGCCGGTGACCGTGGCGGAAGCCGTGGCGAGGGCCACCGCGGAAACCACCGCGACGCTGCATTTCAACCGGCGATGCATGGTCCATCACCGGCGAGGTGATGGCCGAGCGGGTCGCCGACGAAGCCTGGGCCGAAGCGGGGGCCAGGACGGTGAAGCCGAGAGCGAGAGCGCCAATGGCAGCCGTCGCGGCCAGATTCCTGAAGGATGTAAGACGCATGTGTGGTCTCCCCAAAACTCGAGGCGGAAGATCTGCCTTCCGCTGAACGCCGGCGCGCGAGTCGCGCCGTTAGGCGGCATCGAACCGATGAAATCGGGTATTTCCTTGACCAACCTCCCTGTATAATGATCGGTTCCCTAGCGACACACCAGACAAATCGCCGCATAGCGGGAATGTAGGGAGAAAAATCGGTGGGTTTGATGAATCCGAGTGGAGCCTCGCTTGTTTGGCCTTTGCTGGCGCAAGTCGGCTGGACCATCGCAATCCTTCTCACCATGGGCTTCTTCAGGCGCAAGGCCCTGTATCGACGTGAAGTGAAACTGAAGGAAATCGCTCTGTCGGGCGAAGCGTGGCCGACACGTGCAAAGCAGGCCGCCAACAACTTTTCGAACCAGTTCGAGACGCCCGTCCTGTTCTACGTGCTGGTCATCATGGCGATCCATGTCGGCGCCACCGGCTGGCTGATGACCACGCTCGCCTGGGCTTTCGTCGTCACGCGCATTGGCCATTCCTTCATTCACATCGGCTCGAACGATCTGCGGTTCCGTTCCGGCATCTTTTTCCTCGGCTGCTTCGTGCTGATGGCCATGCTGGTCGGCGTGTTGATCGCCGCGCTCTGACGGCGGGCGAGCCGGCGCGGGAAGGGGAAAAAGGCCCCGGTCGCAGGACCGGGGCCAAGTTGGGAACGGGAGGCATGCACTGCGGGCTGCGGCCTTACCAGGCGCAGACGTTCACAAGGCGGCGAACCGGGCCGTAGGGCGTGTCGGTCCAGCGGTAGCGGTAGCAGCTCGACCCGACCACGGCGACGCCGAGACCCGCACCGACCCAGTGGCCATGGCGCCAGAAGCCGTGGCGATGATGGTGGTGATGGCGATGGAAGCCATGGCGATGGCCGAGATGCAGATGGCGTCCGCCGAAATGCCGGCCGCCGCCGAAGTGCATCCCGCCGCCGCGGTGGAAGCCGCCGCCGCCCCGGAAGCCGCGGGCTTCGGCATCGGTGGTGGCGAACATGCCGAGACCGGCAACGGCGACGCCTGCGAGAGCAAGAGACTTGAGAGCGTTCATGGTGAGGTCCTTGGGTTCGGGGAAGGATGTCACCCCTTCGGCAATGGGTGGCTGCCGTTGGCGCCAAGGTTCAATCGCCCGCGATTTTTTTCGCCTGACCAATGCGGACTGCGAGGGCGCGGCGTGTGAGGACCCGCTGCCGCGCAAGGAACGATCAACCATGGCGCCGCATAAGGCGGGAATTTCAGCAAATCCGATCGACCGAATTAGCCGGCCATTGACGCTTCGGGCGCACATTCGCCCGCGCAAATGCCCTCATTCCCGCCGGTCAGGATGCAGGACATCAAGGTCACCGCTGACGACATTGCGAAGGCCCAGGCCAGCCCGCGCTGGAATCTGGTCTTTCCCGAGCCGTTGGAAAGCCGCTTCGACGCCGACCTGGGCGTGCGGCGCGCCAAGCTGCTGCGCCTCGTCAGCGTGCGCACGGTGGTCGTCTACAATTCCTTCCTCGTCGGCGATTATTTCCTCGCGAACGACACGTTCGCCCTGGCGCTGGTCATCCATCTGGCGCTGGTCACGCCCTGGATGATCGTCGCCTCGCTGCTGCTGGACCGCCCGCTCGGCGCGGTCGCGCGCAACCTGATCATCACATCGGTGCCGGCGTCGATGATCGCGGGCATCCTCGCCATCTTCCTTGTCTCCACCGACCCGCTGGCGAACCACTATCAGTATTTCGTCGTGATCGTGCTGATCTACGCCAATGCGGTCCTGCGGCCGGCCTATTCCTATGCGCTGGGCCTCTCCGTGATCACTGCGATCGTCCACGGCGCCGCCTGCTATATCGACAGCGGCATGCCGAACGCCGCCGCGGCGGCCGCCTCCTACGGTCTGGTCATCGCCGCGTGGGTCTCGCTGATCGCCAACTACAATATCGAGCGCGACGTCCGTCGCTCCTACCTCCTGCGGCTTAAGGACAATCTCGTCGCCAAGGACCTGCGCCGGACAGCCGACGACCTGCAGCGCATCTCCCATGTCGATGCCCTGACCGGGCTCGCCAACCGCCGGGGCGTCGATGTGCGCGCCGCAGCGCTGTTCGCCGGCGCCGAGGCCAGCCGGCGGCCCTTCGCCGTGCTGATGATCGATGTCGATCACTTCAAGGGCTTCAACGACAGCTACGGACATCCCGAGGGCGACCGCTGCCTGTCGCTTGCGGGTGCTGCCATTCGCGAAGCCGTTCGCGACGGGGTCGATATCGTCGGCCGTTATGGCGGCGAGGAGTTCATCGCGATCCTGCCCGATGCGGACATGCTGGACGGGGTGCTTGTCGCCGAGCGCATGCGCCGGCTGGTGGAGGCTCTTTCCATCTGCCACGAGCACAGCCATGCCGGCATCGTCACCATCAGCATCGGCGTCGGGACGGGCCGCTTTGGAGAGGCCGAGAGCCTGAGAGCCGCCATAGCCGCGGCCGATGCGGCGCTCTATGCGGCCAAGGCGGCCGGCCGCAACTGTGTCCGCCCGCCCGCCGGCAACAGCGTGACCGCATTCCAGCCCGTGCGGGTCGCCTGAGGCACCGCAAGCCTTGCGGTAACGCCGCCGATCCGTCTAACAGAACGGCCTTGCGGGGCGAGGGCGCCTCGCCGGAGCTGCCGTGACCCCTTCCGCCCGCCTCACCGCCGCCATCGAGGTTCTCGCCGATATCGAGGGCCGCCGCCGGCCGGCGCCCGATGCCTTGAAGGACTGGGGCCTCGCGCACCGGTTCGCCGGCTCCAAGGACCGCGCCGCCATTGCCAGCCTCGTCTATGACGCGTTGCGCCGGAAGGCGTCGAGCGCGCATGTGATGGGCGAGGCGACACCGCGCGCCGTCCTCCTCGGCTCCCTTGCGCTGGCGCGCGGGCTCGATGCCGCCGCCATCGCCGCTCTCTGCACCGGCGAGCGCTTCGCGCCCGAGCAGCTGTCCAAGGCCGAGCAGAAGCGCCTGAAGGCGCTGAAGCTCGACGATGCTCCCGCCCACATTGCCGGCGACTTCCCGGAATGGCTTGCCGGCGATCTCGAGGCCGCCTTCGGCGAGGGCCTCGTCGCCGAGATGCAGGCGCTCAGCCAGCGCGCGCCGATCGATATCCGCGTCAACACGCTGAAGACCGAGCGCGCGCGCATCGTTCCCGAACTCGCCCATCTCCACCCCGAAATCACCCCGCACGCGCCGACGGGCCTGCGTTTCTCCGCCGGCGAGGATGGCCGCGGCCCGACATTGCAGGTGACGCCCGAGTTCCTGAAGGGGCAGTTCGAAATACAGGACGAGGGCTCGCAGATCGTCGCGGCGCTGGCCGGCGCGGCGCCGGGCCTCCAGGTGGTCGATCTCTGCGCCGGCGGCGGCGGCAAGACGCTGGAGCTTGCGGCCCTGATGGACAATTCCGGCCAGATCTACGCGACCGACGCCGATGCCCGCCGGCTCGCGCCGATCCACGACCGCCTCGCGCGCGCGGGCGCGCGCAATGTGCAGGTGCGCACCCCGAAGGGCCGGGGCGACGAGCCGCTCGCCGATCTGGCGGGCAGGATCGATCTCGTGCTCGTCGATGCGCCCTGCACCGGCATCGGCACCTGGCGGCGCAATCCCGACACCAAATGGCGCGTGCGCCCCGGCGCGCTCGACGAGCGCATGAAGGAACAGGACCTCGTGCTCGCGCGCGCGGCCGCGCTCGTGAAGCCCGGCGGCCGCATCTGCTACATCACCTGCTCGGTCATCCCGCGCGAGAACGACGAGCGCGTCGCCGCCTTCCTCGACGCGAATGCCGGTTTCGCATCGGTCGATCCGCGCGAGATTCTGGCGCTGGCGCCCGACACGCTGTCGGAGCGCGACGATCTGGTCTCGCCGCGCGGGTTCGGCATCCAGCTGTCGCCCCTGCGAACCGGCACCGACGGCTTCTATTGCGCGATCTTGCAGCGCAAAGGCTGATCCTTTAGGGGCTTTCCATGACCCAGCACCCGACCGCCCACCACGACACGATCCTGATCATCGACTTCGGTTCGCAGGTGACCCAGCTGATCGCGCGGCGGGTTCGCGAGGCGGGCGTCTACTGCGAGATCCACCCCTTCCAGTCGGCGGAAGCCGCCTACCGGAGGCTGAAGCCGAAAGGCGTCATTCTGTCGGGCTCCCCCGCCTCGGTGACCGAGGACTTCTCGCCGCGCGCGCCGCAGCTCATCTTCGACGAGCATCTGCCGGTCTTCGGCATCTGCTATGGCGAGCAGACCATGGCCCAGCAGCTCGGCGGCAGGGTCGAGGCCGGCCATCACCGCGAGTTCGGCCGCGCCTTCCTCGACGTGCACAAGCCGACCAGGCTGTTCGACGGCGTCTGGGAGCCCGGCAGCCGCCATCAGGTCTGGATGAGCCACGGCGACCGCGTCACCGAGCTGCCCGAGGGCTTCGAGGTGGTCGCCACCTCCGACAATGCGCCTTTCGCGGCCATCGCCGACGAGAAGCGCAGCTATTACGCGGTGCAGTTCCACCCGGAGGTGGTGCACACGCCGGACGGCGCGAAGCTGATCCAGAACTTCGTCCACAAGATCGCCGGTGCCAAGGCCGACTGGTCCATGTCCGCCTACCGGCAGGAGATGATCGCGAAGATCCGCGCGCAGGTCGGCAAGGGCAAGGTCATCTGCGGCCTGTCCGGCGGCGTCGATTCGTCGGTCGCGGCCGTGCTGATCCACGAGGCCATCGGCGACCAGCTCACCTGCGTCTTCGTCGATCACGGCCTGATGCGGCACAACGAGGCTACGCAGGTCGTCGATCTGTTCCGCGGCCACTACAACATCCCGCTGGTCCATGTGGACGCGGCCGACCTTTTCCTCGGCGAACTCGCGGGCGTCACCGACCCCGAGACGAAGCGCAAGACCATCGGTCGCCTGTTCATCGAGGTCTTCGAGAAGGAGGCCAAGGCCATCGGCGGCGCCGAGTTCCTCGCGCAGGGCACGCTCTACCCCGACGTGATCGAGAGCATCTCCTTCTCCGGCGGGCCTTCGGTGACGATCAAGAGCCACCACAATGTCGGCGGCCTGCCCGAGCGCATGAACATGAAGCTCGTCGAGCCGCTGCGCGAACTGTTCAAGGACGAGGTGCGGGCGCTCGGCCGCGAGCTCGGCCTGCCCGAGAGCTTTGTCGGCCGCCATCCGTTCCCGGGGCCGGGCCTCGCCATTCGCATTCCCGGCGAGATCACCCGCGAGAAGCTCGACATCCTCAGGAAGGCCGACGCGATCTATCTCGACGAGATCAGGAAGGCCGGGCTCTACGACACGATCTGGCAGGCCTTCGCGGTGCTGCTGCCGGTCCGCACGGTGGGTGTCATGGGCGACGGGCGGACCTACGACCATGTCTGCGCGCTGCGTGCCGTGACCTCGGTCGACGGCATGACCGCCGATTTCTACCCCTTCGACATGAATTTCCTCGGCCGCGCCGCGACCCGCATCATCAACGAGGTGCGCGGCATCAACCGCGTCGTCTACGACGTGACCTCGAAGCCGCCCGGCACGATCGAGTGGGAGTGAAGCGCACAAGTGTGCGCTCGCTCGAGGCAGGCTGACCTGTTCATCCGACGCTTTGAGGCAATTTCTTCAACGGCCTGCAAACCCAGCAGGTACGCATGCTGTTTACGAGAACAAAACAGAAACATAAGCTCCCCGCGGAGCAAACTCATGCGGGTTTCCGACAGCCGTCAGCTTTCGCTCGCTCTCGGCCTGCCGCCGCAGGCGAGCCGCGACACGGTCTTTTTCGCGGCCTTGCCGCCGCCGGAAGTCGCCAATGCGATCGCCGTCTGCGGGAGGCAACTGCTGGCGGGGCAACGGTTTCGCATCGACTGGCGTCCGGCGCGCGTGCTGCATGTGTCGCTGGCAGGCGTCGGGCTCTGGGACGGTCTGTCGCCGGATGGGTTGCGCCAGATCCGGCGCGTCGGCGCGGGTCTGGACATCCCGGCCATTCCTGTTCGCCTCGTTCAGGCGCTGAGCTTCGGCAAGGCTCGCCGCCGCGCGTTGGTGCTCGTCTGCGAACCGTCCTGTATTCCGCCGCTGGCAGCGCTTGCCCGGACGCTGCGGCGGGGGCTGGCGGCGGGCGGCTTCTGGCGGGCCGCACGTGACAGTTTCACGCCGCATCTGACGATTGGGTATGTCGATGGTGGTTTCGATCCCATTCCCGCCGAACAGGTACCGGGCTGGGTGGTTCGCGATGTCGTGCTGGTGCGCAGCCGCCATGGCGAGGCGCGCTATGATGAGCTCGGGCGCTGGGCGCTTGCCGGTCCGTAGCGGCCTGCGCAGAAGGAGCGAAGCGCGGCAGGTGCCCGCGAATCGCGACCCGGTGGAACAACCATGGCAGTCACTCTCTACGGCATCACCACCTGCGACACGGTGCGCAAGGCGCGCAACTGGCTCGACGCGAAGGGCATCGCCTACCGCTTTCACGACTTTCGTGCGGAGGGACTGGATGCCGGCCGTGTCGAGGGCTGGATGGATACTCTCGGCTGGGAGGCCGTGCTGAACCGCCAGAGTACGAGTTTCAAGGCGCTGCCGCCGGCCGATCAGGCGGGCCTCGATCGCGCCAGGGCTCTCGGACTCATTCTCGCCAATCCGACCATGGTGAAGCGGCCCGTGCTGGAGCGTCCGGGCAGCGTCATGGTCGGCTTCAAGCCCGAGCGTTACGCCGAGGCTTTCGCCTGATGCGTCAGGCCGCGCGCGCTGCTTGCTCGCGCATGGCGAACCACGCACCGCCGGCGGCGCTTGCGATGCCGAGGACGAAGGGCAGCCAGGCTGCGGCGAACGCCCAGGCATAGCTCTCGAAATAGGGCGATCCGCGAAGCTGGTAGAAGGCGAACAGGATCAGCACCGCCGCGCCATAGCCGAGCACGAAGCCGCCGAGGCCGCCGGCCACTCCGCGTGCGGTCCGGCCCCATGGCTGCCGTGGGGGGAGAGTGCCGCCGATACGTTCTCTCTGACGCCTGCTGGTGATCACGGCGGCCGTCGCGGCGGCCACGATGGCCGTGATGCAAGCGCCCATCGGCGCGATGACGAAGGCGAGGCCCATGGCGGCGGCGCCCTCGCGCTGCGAGACCCCATAGACCTCCATCAGGACGATGCCGATGCCGAGCGTCGCGGCATAGCCGCCGACGAGGCCGATCAGGGCGAAGGCGAGGGCCCAGCCGAACACGCGCATGGGAAAGGGCTCCGGACGAAGGCAGCCCTTCTAGGCGCGCGGCGTTTCGACCGCGTGGCTGGCTTTCGCCGGGATGTTTCGGCCCGGGATGTGTCGCTCAGGGAGCGGAGGAGGGCCGGGGCGCGGGGACCGGCGCGAATCCGAGCGCGCCGGCCGGCAGGGCGGGCGTCTCGTCGGCGGCCGCGAACCGTCCGCCACCGAGCGGAATCGAGCGCGGCGTCGCGGGGCTCTGGCTGTCCTGCATCTGGACCGGCACGGCAGCAGGTGCCGGCGGCTCCGGATCGGCCGGCATCACCACGCGTGCCTGAACCTTGTTCGGGTCGCTGTCCGGCGAGGCGGCGCCCGGCAGCTGGACGGAACGCGACGAAGCCGAGGCAAGAGAGGGGGTCGACGCATCAGGCGCTGCCGCGACGAGCGGCGCGGGGGGCGCCGGCGGCGGCATGGCGGCCAGCAGGGCGTCGCGGTTGGCAAGGGTAAAGCCGCCTGCGGCGGCCCCGGCCACCACAATGGCGGAGAAGAACAGGACCAGACGGCGCCAGCGAGCCCCCTTCAGCCGACGCGCCGCCTGACGCGCACGCGCGGGATCGTAGGAATCGCCCGGGAAGGGCGGTGCCTCGACGGCGGCGGCGGGATCGGCGGATGTCTGATGAGCTGTGTTCATTCGACCGGGAGCACGCGTGAGACGTAACCGCTAACACTTCCGAGGCGGCGTGGCCAGATCGAGCCGGACCGCAGCGGACATGGATCGAGGATAAGCTCCTCTGGTCCCCAATTGTGGCGTGGATGGGGAAGACGCGCATATTTGTCACAACAATCGTGCAAGTGGCATTGCCGCGCCCGGCATCTTCCGGACGAACCGCTTCTGCCGCACCGCCGCCGCGTTTGCGTCGGAGAGGGGGAGTTGATAGGTTCCGCGCCGCTTTTCAGGCTGGCGTGACCGATGCTCCCGCCGGCTGCCCTGGACGGAACGATGGCCGACATTTTCGACGAAGTCGAAGAGGACCTGCGCAAGGCCCGCTTCGAGGCGCTGGTGAAGAAATTCTGGCCGCACATGCTGACCATCGCCGTACTGGTGGTGGCGGTCATCGGCGGCTGGCGCTTCTACGAGTACCAGCAGGCGCAGGCGTCGGCTGCGGCCGGTGCGCGCTTCGAGGCGGCGCTGCGCCTGTCGCGGACCGATGGCGCGGAGGCCGAGAAGCAGTTCCAGGCGCTCGCGGCGGACGCCCCGTCCGGCTATCGCATCCTGTCGCGCTTCCGCCAGGCGACGGAACTTGCGGCCCGCGACAAGGACGGCGCGGTGCGGGCCTACGACGCGCTCGCCGCGGATGCGGCCATCGGCCCGCTGCTTCAGGACGTCGCCCGCGTGCGGGCCGCCTATCTCCTGGTCGACACGGCGCCTGCCGCCGAGGTCGCGCGCCGCGTCGAGGCGCTTGCCGTCGCGGGCAACGCGTTCCGACACTCGGCGCGCGAGCTTCTGGCGCTGGCTGCCCTCAGGGCGGGCGACAAGCCCAATGCCGAGCGCTGGCTGAAGGCCATCTCCGATGACACGGAGACGCCGCAGGGCGTGCGCGGCCGGGCCGAACTGATGTCGACCGTCTTCACCGCCGGCTCCTGAGCCGGCGCGCCCTTTCCGCGAGCCTGATGGACGCACCATGAATCGCTTCCGCCCCGTGACCTGTCTCCGCACCGACCGCCGCTTCTTCCTGCGCGCCGGGGCCGTCTCGCTCGCTGCCGCGGCGCTTGGCGGTTGCGAGAGCCTGCAGGACATTCCCGCGATGTTCGAACGCCGTCAGCCGCCGCTGCCCGGCGACCGTCAGGCGGTGTTCCCCGAGGGCGTCCCCGGCATCGACCGCTCGATCCCGCAGCCGGCCAATGCGCCGTCGCAGGCGCCGCCGGCCGAACAGCCGCCGGCCGAGCAGCCGCGTCGCGGCCGCTGACCCGATCCCGATGGGCTTCATCCTCGCCATCGTCGGCCGTCCGAACGTCGGCAAGTCGACGCTGTTCAACCGTCTCGTCGGCAAGCGCATCGCGCTGGTCGATGACCGGCCCGGCGTGACGCGCGACCGGCGCGAGGGGGAGGCCAGCCTCGCCGATCTCGAATTCACGATCATCGACACGGCCGGTCTCGAGGACAGCCGCGAGGGCACGCTCGAATCGCGCATGCGCCAGCAGACGGAAGAGGCCATCCGCCTCGCCGACGCGATCCTGTTCATGATCGACGCGCGCGTCGGCCTCACCCCCGACGATCGTTCCTTCGCCGAGATGGTGCGCAAGTCTGGCAAGCCGGTCATCCTCGCCGCCAACAAGAGCGAGGGGAAGGTCGGCATGGCCGGCGCCTACGAGGCCTTTGGCCTCGGCCTCGGCGACCCAGTGCCGCTCTCGGCGGAGCATGGCGAGGGTCTCAACGAGCTCTACGACGCCCTTGCTGCACTCATGCCCGAGCCGACGGCGGAGGATGACGACGCGGAGGCCGACGAGGACGACGGCATCAGCGCGGGCGACAAGGAAGCGCCGCCCGAAGACCTCGGAAAGCCGATCCCCGTCGCCATTGTCGGCCGCCCGAATGCCGGCAAGTCGACCCTCGTGAACGCCCTCATCGGCGAAGACCGCATGCTGACCGGCCCGGAGGCCGGCATTACCCGCGACGCCATCTCGGTCGACTGGGAATGGGGCGGCCGCCGGTTCCGGCTCGTCGATACCGCGGGTTTGAGGAAGCGCGCCAAGATCGAGGACAAGCTGGAGAAGCTGTCGGTGGCCGACGCGCTGCGCGCCATCCGCTTTGCCGAAGTGGTCGTCGTCTGCATGGACGCCGAGAAGCCCTTCGAGGACCAGGACCTGCGCATCGCCGACCTCGCCGCCAAGGAGGGCCGGGCCGTCGTGCTCGCCTTCACCAAGTGGGATCTGGTGCCGCACAAGGGCGGCAAGGCCGCCAAGCTCCGCGAGGAGGCCGACCACTGGCTGCCGCAGATCAAGGGCTGCCCGGTCGTCGCCAATTCAGCGGAAACGGGGCAGGGGCTCGACCGCCTGATGCAGGCGATCCTCGACGCCCGTGTGCCGTGGCAGAAGCGCATCACCACCAACACGCTGGTGCGCTGGCTGCAGGAGACGGTCGACCACCATCCCCCGCCGGCGGTCTCCGGCCGGCGCGTCAAGCTGCGCTACATGACGCAGGCCAAGACGCGTCCGCCGACCTTCGTCGCCTTCTGCTCGCGCCCCGAGAAATTGCCCGACAGCTACCTGCGCTATCTGGTGAACGGCCTGCGCGACAGCTTCGATCTCGCGGGAACCCCGATCCGCTTCCACCTGAAGAAGACGGACAACCCCTACGCCGAGACGGGCCGGAAGATTCAATAGCGGCGCCGCACCTGGTCGGCGTGATCGGATTCATTGCCGATCTTCATTTCTGCCGCCTCGGCATCGATGGCATGAAGGAGCCGACCCGGACCGGGAGGCTGTCGTGCCCGCCTATGCTTTCGAGACCGTCGACGTTTTCACTGACCGCCGGTTCGGCGGCAATCCGCTGGCCGTGTTCACGGATGCCCGCGGCATGTCGGATGCCGAGATGCTGGCGCTCGCCGCCGAGATGAACCTCTCGGAGACGACCTTCGTCCTGCCGCCGGAGAATCCTGCGCACACGGCGCGGGTGCGGATCTTCAACCGTACCGCCGAAATGCCCTTCGCCGGGCACCCCAATGTCGGAACCGCCTGCGTGCTGGCACGCCACGGGCGCGACCGCGACGGGGTGCTGCTGTTCGAGGAGCTGGCCGGGCTGGTCGAGGTCAAGGTCGAGCGGAACAAGGACGGAGCAGTCATCGGCGCGACGATTGCGGCGCCCCAGAATCTCTCGACCGGCATGGTCTTGCCGGCGGGCGGCATCGCCGCCTGCGCGGGCCTGATGGCCGCCGATATCGTCACCGCCGCGCACCCGCCGACCGAGGCCTCGGTCGGCGTCCGCTTCGTACTGGCGGAAGTTCGTGCCGAGGCGCTTGGCCGCGCCCTGCCGGATATCGCCGCCTTTCGAAGGCTGGCGGCGGCGCATGCCGGACTTGAGGGGCGGCTGTCGCTGTTTCTCTACGCGCGGGACGGCGCCAGAATTCGAGCGCGGATGTTCGCCCCGCTCGCCGGAACCTGGGAAGACCCTGCGACCGGCTCGGCCAGCGCCACGCTCGGCGCCCTGCTGCTGTCCCTCGACGGCGGCGAGGCCGCGCGGTTCGAGTTGACGCAAGGCGTCGAGATGGGGCGGCCGAGCCTTCTGCGCGTCACGGCCCGTCGAGCGGAGGACGGGTTTCGGGCAACGGTCGGCGGGGGTTGCGTGCCGGTCCTGCGCGGTGAGGCACAGCTTTGATCCGCAGGACGGCCGCCTCCCGCCGGCAGGCTCAGTAGCCGACCGTGAACCGCTGGCGGCTGTGCTTCGGCGCTTCCAGCTCATCGACGAAGGCGATCGCGTAGTCCTCGGCCGAGATGGCGCTTTTGCCATTGGCATCGACCAGAAGCTGATCCGTGCCGAGCCGGAACTTGCCCGTGCGCCCGCCGGGGCTGATCAGCGCGGACGGCGACAGGAAGGACCAGTCCAGCGCAGCCGCTGCCTTGAGGAGGTCGAGGAAGGCGCCGCCGGCCTTGGCTTCCTGCAGGTAGATCGCGGGAAATTCCGGCGTGTCGAACAGCGCCTTGCCGGGCGCGACTTCGAGGCTGCCGGCGCCGCCGACCACCAGATAGCGCGCGACGTTCGACGCCTTGGCCGCACCGATCAGCACAGCCGGATCGGAGGCGGTGAAATGCACGGCGCTGATGGCCGCGTCGTGGCCGGAAAAAGCCGCCGCCAGCGCCGCCTGGTCGAAGGCGTCCACGGCCTTCGGCGTGACGCCCGGCAGCGCGGCGATCTTGCCCGGGTTGCGCGCCAGCGCGGTGACCTGGTGGCCGCGGCGGGAGAGTTCAGCGAGGATTCGCGATCCGACCATGCCGGATGCGCCGAGCAGTGCGACTTTCATGAGAGGGCTCCATCTGGTAAGTAACCAATGGAGACCAAGTGTGCTATGTAGACCAACCTGTAAAGAAGGCACCTTCCGGTCACGAGGTTACGTGGAGGATACGCCCATGGCCCAGGCCGCCCCGCCAGTCGGCGCAAATCTGCCGCCCAATGTCTTCGCCGCCGACTGCCCGACACGGCGCGTGCTCGACCGGATCGGCGACAAATGGGCCGTGCTGATCCTGATCCTGCTGGCGCGCGGCACGAAGCGCTTCAACGAGCTCAGGCGGGAGATCGACGGCGTGTCGCAGAAGATGCTGTCGCAGACATTGAAGAGCCTGGAGCGCGACGGGCTTGTGTCGCGCCACGCCATCCCGACCGTGCCGGTGACGGTCGAATATTCCATCACCCCGCTGGGCATGACGCTGCATCAGGCCGTGGACACGCTGCGGCTCTGGGCGGAGGCCCATATCGGCGCCGTGGAAACGGCGCGCCGCCGCTACGATGCCGGCGCTGCCGGGATCGGCCGGGCGGCCTGACTTCGTTCAGGCCGGGCGCTGGAAGCTCTTCCAGGCGCGGGCCGGATAGTCGTAGAGCCGACCAGTCTCGGTCATGGACGGCAGGCACATCGACAGGATCGCGGCGGCCGGCGCTTCCGGCGGCTCCAGCGTCTGCGGGTCCTCGCCGGGCATGGCCTGCGCGCGCATCGTGGTGCGGATCGGGCCCGGATTGAACAGGTTGACGCGGATCGGCGTCTGCTCGGTCTCGGCCGCATAGGTCCGCGCCAGCGCGTCCAGCGCCGCCTTGGTGGCGGAATAGGGGCCCCAGAACGGCTTGCACGACGTGGCCGCGCCCGACGTCACGAACACGGCGCGGCCGGCATCCGACTGCTGGAGCAGCGGGTCGAGTGAGCGGATCAGCCGCCACTGCGCCGTCAGATTCACCGCGACGACCTGATCCCATTCCTTCGGCACGACATGGCCGAGCGGCGAGATCGGCCCGAGGATCGCCCCGTTCGCGACCAGCACGTCGAGACGGCCCCAGCGCTCGTGGATCGCAAGGCCGAGGCGGTCGAGGCCGTCACCGTCGCGGATGTCCAGCGGAACCAGCGTCGCGGCTTCGCCGCCGGCGGCCTTGACGGCGTCATCGAGGGCTTCGAGGCCGCCCTGGGTGCGGGCCACGGCGACGATATGCGCGCCCGCCGCCGACAGGGCGAGGGCGGTCGCCTTGCCGATGCCGCGCGAGGCGCCGGTGACGCAGGCGATGCGCCCGGAAAGAGGCTTGTCGGTCATGGGCTTGGCTGACTGTCCAGAATCGCCGTCTCAGCTCGCCTCGGCGAGCAGCGAGAGCTGCTTGGCGGCCTCGCCGACGAGATCCGTGATGGTCGTCGGATAGTCGCCGGTGAAGTAATGGTCGGTGAATTGCGGCTGCGCGGCATTGCGGCCGGGCTCGCCGAGCGCGCGATAGAGCCCGTCGATCGAGATGAAGGCCAGCGAGTCGACGCCGAGATAGTCCTTCATCTGCGGGATCGACATATGTGCGGCCAGCAGCTTCTCCTGATCCGGCATGTCGATGCCGTAATAGTCCGGGAACTTGATCGGCGGCGAGGCGATGCGGAAATGCACCTCGCGCGCGCCCGCATCGCGCATCATCTGCACGATCTTTCGCGAGGTCGTGCCGCGCACGATCGAATCGTCGACCAGCACGATGCGTTTGCCCTCGACCACGGCGCGGTTGGCCGAGTGCTTCATCCGGACGCCCTGGTCGCGCACCGACTGGGTCGGCTGGATGAAGGTGCGGCCGACATAGTGGTTGCGGATGATGCCGAGTTCGTAGGGGATGCCGGCCGCCTGGGCGTAGCCGATGGCCGCCGGAACGCCGGAATCGGGCACGGGCACGATGACGTCGGCCGGAACGCCGGATTCCTGCGCGAGGATCGCGCCGATCTGCTTCCTCAGGCCATAGACGTTCTTGCCGTCGACGATCGAGTCCGGCCGGGCGAAATAGACATATTCGAAGATGCAGGGGCGCTTGCGGCGCGACGGGAAGGGCTTGATCGATTCCAGGCCCTTGTCGTCGATGACCACGACCTCGCCGTTCTCGACCTCGCGCACGAAGCGCGCGCCGATGATGTCGAGCGCCACCGATTCCGAGGTGAGGATGAATTTGCCGTCGAGTTCGCCGATGACCAGCGGGCGGATGCCCAGCGGGTCGCGGGCGCCGATCATCTTCTTGTTGGTCATGCCGACGAAGGCATAGCCGCCCTCGATCTGGCCGAGCGCGTCGATGAAGCGGTCGGTGAAGCGGTTGCGTCTGGAGCGGGCGACGAGATGCAGGATCACCTCGGTGTCCGACGTCGCCTGATAGATCGCACCGTCCGCGATCAGCCGGCGGCGAAGCGTCAGGCCGTTGGTCAGGTTGCCGTTGTGGCAGACCGCGAAGCCGCCGGTCTCGAGCTCTGCGAACAGCGGCTGCACGTTGCGCAGGATCGTGCCGCCGGTTGTCGAGTAGCGGGTATGGCCGATCGCCGACTGGCCGGGCAGGCGTTCGATGACCTCGCGCTTGGAGAAATTGTCGCCGACGAGGCCGAGGCGGCGCTCGGAATGGAAGCGCTGTCCGTCGAACGAGACGATGCCGGCAGCTTCCTGACCGCGATGCTGGAGCGCATGCAGGCCGAGCGCGGTCAGGGCCGCGGCGTCGGGATGGCTGAACACGCCGAACACGCCGCATTCCTCATGCAGGCGGTCGGACTCCAGATCGGGGCCATCCATCCGGTCGGTCTCGTCCAGGTCCGCCTCGTGATGGCGGATTTCCAGCGACGGCGTCATCGGGTCCTCGTCTCAAAAGCCTCGGTCGTCTGCCCGTCGCGTCATATGCGGGCCGATACGCCGGAACAGAAGGGCCTCCCCATGCACGGCGACCATGCACAATGGCCGTATGGACCTGGCCTCAGGGCTGGCGCGGCGGGGTCGCGGGCGGCGTGCCTGCGGCCGGCGGCGTCGTTGCCGGGGGCGTCGCACCGGGCGCCGCGGGCGGCGTCTGGCTGCGGTTGAGGCGGCGCAGGATATCAGATCCCTCGATGTCCTGCGGCAATTGCGCGATCAGCCAGTCCTTGGTCTGGTCGAGCACGGCATAGGACTTGGCCTTGGTGACCCAGTCGGGCCGGTTCGGGCCCGGCACCAGCCAGGTGAAGAAGGCGAATGCCACGACCACGATCACGAGGCCGCGCGCGAGCCCGAACAGGAAGCCGAGCGTCCGGTCGAGCACGCCGATCTTGGAATCGAGGATGGCGTCCGAGATGCGGATGGTGATCAGCGAGACCACGATCAGCACCGTCAGGAACACGCCGGCGATGACGATCGCCTTGGCGAGCAGTTCGTTGGAGACCTGCGTCTGCGCGAGCGGCAGGAGACGCGGATAGGCGTACCAGGTGGTCAGCGCCGCAAGGCCCCACGAGGCGATGGACAGAACCTCGCGGACGAAGCCGCGAACCATCGCCAGAAGCGCCGATATCAGCATGATCACGGCGAGGCCGATATCGAGATAGGTGACCGGCATCGATTTTCGGCTCCGCAGGGACGTGGCAGGCGCGCCCGAGTCGTCGTCTCGCGCGACCCCGCGCTTATAGCGGGGCCGATTGCCCGCGTCACCCCGTCGCGTCGCGGCTTTCGGAGGCTCTTTTGCCGCCTGTGGCCGAAGCTGCTCACCCCTCCGGATTGATGCGCAATTCCTCGATGATCGGCCGGAAATTGCGGATCTGGGTATCGACGGCGGCCTGCAGTTCCGCAGGCCCCGAACCTGTCGCCTCGGCCCCCATTCCGGTCAGGCGCGTGCGCACGGCCTCCGTCGCCATGGCCGCGGCGATCGCGCCCTGCAGTCGAGCGATGATCTCCGGCGGCGTTTTGGCTGGCGCGAATATGCCGTTCCAGCCGTTGACCTCCATGCCGGCGAAGCCGAGCTCCCGGACGGTCGGCACATCGGGAAGCGCCGTCGGCCGCTTGTCGCCGACGGTCGCCAGCGCCTTCAGCGTGCCGGCGCGCAGATGCGACAGCGACGATGACAGCTGGTCGCCGCCAAACTGCACCCGGCCCGCCAGAAGGTCCTGCACCAGCGGCGCGGCGCCTCGGAACGGGATGTGCTGCATCTCGATGCCGCCGGTCTTCTTCACCATCTCGCCGAGCAGGTGCATGGTCGAGCCGGGACCGGTCGAACCGTAATTGTAGTTGAGCGAGCGGTCGGACTTCAGCAGTTCGACATATTCCTTCAGGTTGGCCGCTCTGACGCTTGGATGCGCCATCAACATCATCGGCACGTTCACCGCGAGCGAAACCGGCGCGAAATCCTCGAACCGGTGCATGCGTCGCCCGGCCACTTCCATCACCATTGTCGTGAACGGGAAGGTCAGGTTGTGCATCATCACGGCATGGCCGTCCGGCTCGGCGCGGGCGACGATGTCGGCGCCGATCGCGCCGCCGGAACCGCCGCGATTCTCCACCACGAAGGGCTGGCCGAGGCTCGCCTGCAGGCGCTCGGCGAGGATGCGGGCGACGACGTCCGTCGTGCCGCCGGCCGGGAACGGCACGATCACGCGGACGGGGCGGTTCGGCCAGGCTGCCTGCGCGACTGCCGGGCTCGCCACGCCGGCCGTGGCGAAGCCAGCGGCGCCGGCAAGGAACAGGCGTCGGTCGATGGTCATGGCGTTCTCCCGTGGTCAGTCGCGCTCTGCGGCGCGTAGCAGCCAAAGGTAGAGGAGGACCGGCTCAGGAAAAGGTGTGGGGAGTTATGCGGATTTGGTGGGTGGCAGCGCCTTCGTCTGGGCCGCGATGGCAAGACCCTTGGGCGTTGTCACACCCATCGAGACATAGATGCTCATGAGCTGGTCCATGCCGATCTCGGCCGGCCTCACCCAGTCCTCCGGTACGTGGATCAGGCCGCCGCCGATAGGCACCGGCGCGGTCGGCACGAGGATGCCGAGATAGTTCCGTCCCTCGACAATGACCGGCTCGCGGCTCGGCAGCAGGGCCAGCACGGCGGCGCCGTCCGACCCGCCGAAGAAGCACCAGACCGGGCTCATCGACTTCAGCCCGTCCACGTCGCGCTGGTCGACCATGGAAACGAAGCGGCGGATGAGGTCGTAGAGCGTGCCGACCAGCGGAATACGCCGCATGATCCGGTCGAGCGCATCCTGCAGGCGCTCCTGCACCAGGATGGCGACCAGTCCGAGCGCATAGACCACCGCCAGAACGACGAGGATGCCGATCAGGTAGGCCACAAGCGACGACGACGAGAAGCCCAGCCCGATGGAGGTCAGGAAGCGGCCGACGAACGTGCCCGGTCCGACGAAGCCGTAGATGAAGGTCACGGCCCAACCGATCACGCCGGCGGTTACGGCGAGCGGCAGCAGCAGCAGGACGCCCGCGAGGAAGACGCGGCGCATGTAGTTCATGTCGGGAGCTCCGGGCGCTTGCGGCGTTTTCGGGCGAATTGGATACCGGCTCGCGTGAAGAAGACGCGAAACGAACTGGGACGATGCCTTGGATCATCCTATTCAGACAGGGATGTGTCCATGGCCGCCAAGGTCGCGGCAGATTGCGTCGCGGGCCGGCGCGGCGGGCGGCGTCAGCCACCTTCCGCGGTGATGCCGAGATCCTTGATCACCCGGCCCCAGCGATCCAGCTCGGCCGCCATGAAGGTGCGAAAAGCGGCAGGCGTCGTGCCGGCAGTCTCCATGCCGAGCACCGCGTAGCGCTCCTTCAGCGAGGCGTCGGTCAGCGTCGTCGCGATCGCGGCCTGCAACTCGTCGGCCAGCGCCTGCTGCGCGCCAGATGGCAGGTAGACGCCGAACCATGCGGCGAAATCGTAACCCGGCACGGTTTCGGCCGCCGGCACATATTCCGGCGCGAGCGGCGAGCGGGTCTTCGAGGTGATGGCAAGGGCACGCAGCTTGCCGTCCCCGACCAGCGGACGCACCGAGGTCAGGATATCGACGATCACGTCGATCCGGCCGCCAAGGATGTCGCTGGTGGCGAGAGCCGCCCCGCGATAGGGCACGTGCTTGATATTGATGCCGGCCATCTTGATGAAGACCTCGGCCGAGAGATGCAGGCCAGAACCGATGCCGGCGGAGGCGTAGGAGAGCTCGCCCGGCTTCGACTTGGCGAGATCGATCAGCTCCTTCAGCGTGCGCACCGGCACGTGCGGGCCGACACAGATCAGGCTCGGTCCCTGGCCGATCATCGAGACGGCGATCAGCTCCTTCTGGGGATCGTAGTTCCGCGCCGGGTAGAGGAACGGCATGGTCGCGATGGCCGAGGAGGTCAGAAGGATCGCCGAGCCGTCATTGGGGGCCGCGACGGCCGCGCGATAGCCGATGGAGCCGCCGCCGCCGGGCAGATTCTCCACAACGAGGCGGGCCTTCAGCGCCGGGCCGAGGCGCTCCGCCAGCAGGCGCGCCGCGACATCCGTGCCGCCGCCGGCTGGGAAGGGCACGATGAGGCGGATCGTCCTGCCCTCGAACCGGCCTTGCGCGCGGGCGAGGGATGGGGCCGCGAGCCCCGCGGCGAGGCCCGCCATCAGCGTGCGGCGGCGGATGACGAAGGACATGGCGAGGCTCCCCTTGTTGTGGAGCCGACTGTATCAAGAACCATACCAACGTCCATCGCGTCGGCGCGGTCACTCGCCGGCGACAGCCTTGGGCTTGGCGCGCCCGACGCCCGAGGCGGCGATGTCCGCGACGAGCGTCGAGAGATGGGTCACGGCCTGCACCGTCAGGCCGCTTTCGGCCTGTTCGCCGCGCGCGATCTCCGGCACCACGGCGCGGACGAAACCGAGCTTGCGCGCCTCCTTCAGACGCGCCGCCGCCTGCGCCACCGGCCGCACCGCGCCGGACAGGCTGATCTCGCCGAAATGGACGGCATCCGACGGCAGGACGGCGCCCGACAGCGAGGAAACCAGCGCCGCCGCAACCGCGAGGTCCGCCGCCGGTTCGGCGATGCGCAGGCCGCCGGCGACATTGAGATAGACATCGTGGCTGCCCAGCCTGACGCCGCAATGGGCATCGAGCACCGCTAGAACCATCGACAGGCGCGAGGGGTCCCAGCCGACCACCGCCCGCCGCGGCGTGCCGAGCGTCGAGGCCGCGACCAGCGCCTGGATCTCCACCAGCACCGGACGGGTGCCTTCCATGCCCGCGAAGACCGCTGTGCCCGGCGCGCCGAGGTCCCGCCCCGCAAGGAACAGTTCGGACGGGTTCGGCACCTCGCGCAGGCCCTTGCCGGTCATCTCGAACACGCCGATCTCGTCGGTCGGGCCGAAACGGTTCTTCACCGAGCGCAGGATGCGGAAATGATGGCCTCCTTCGCCCTCGAAGCTCATCACGGCATCGACCATGTGCTCGACGACGCGGGGGCCGGCGATCTGGCCGTCCTTGGTGACGTGGCCGACGAGGATCACCGCCGCGCCCGACTTCTTGGCGTAGCGGATCAGCACCTGCGCAGCCGAGCGCACCTGGCTGACCGTGCCCGGCGCGCTCTCCACCGTGTCGGTCCACATGGTCTGGATGGAATCGATGACGACGAGCCGCGGGGCAGGGCCTTCGGCAAGCGTCGCGACGATGTCCTCGACATTGGTCTCGGCGGCAAGCTCCACCGGCGATGCCGTCAGGCCCAGCCGCTCGGCGCGCAGCCGCACCTGATCGACCGCCTCTTCGCCGGATATGTAGACGACCCGATGGCCCATGCGCGCGAGGCGGGCCGAGGCCTGGATCAAGAGCGTCGACTTGCCGATGCCGGGGTCGCCGCCGAGCAGGATCACCGAGCCCCTGACGAGGCCGCCGCCGAACACGCGGTCGAGCTCGCCGACCTGCGTCTCCATGCGCGGGGCCTGTTCGCTCGCGCCGTCGAGGCCGGCCAGTGCGAAGGCGCGGCCCTTGGCCTTGCCGCCACCCGCCTTGGCTTTCACCGGCGCGCCGCCGACGCCGGTCGCCGCGACGCTCTCCTCGGCGATGGTGTTCCACGCGCCGCAGCTCTCGCACTTGCCCTGCCAGCGGCCGTAGGTCGCTCCACAGGACTGGCAGACATAGGTGGTGAGCGCGCGGGCCATGGAGGAGATCTTGCTCTGATGGGCCGAGTGTCAGGCCCGAAAGGGGTTTGTGATGGTGACGCCTTCGATGGTCTGGCCGTCCTGAATGTCCTCGGTCAACAGCATCTTGCAATCAGCATGACCTGCCGCCGCCACGATCAAGCCGTCATAGACGGAAAGGCCGAAACGCTCGCAGATCGTCAGTGCGCGCTCGTGGGTCTCGATGTCGAGCGGGCGCACCACACAGAAGGCGCGGATGACGGCGAGGGCGTCTCGAATCTGGGCCATGGTCAGCCGTGTCTTGCGACGCGCGACGGAGACGAATTCGTTGAGTACCTGCACGCTGACGACGGCGCCCGCACGCAGAAGAGCCTCTGACCTGTCAGCCTTCACCACGTCGTTCGACAGAAGGTAGATCAGGATGTTCGTATCCAGAAACGGCCTGTCAGCGCTCATTGGCTTCGAGCCGGTCGAAGCGGAAGTTCTTTGGCAGCGACCCGCGCAAGCGCCTCAGGCGACCAAGCAGCGCCTCGGTATCGGGGGCGCGCGCGATCGCCAGCGCGCGCGCGCCGTTGACGCTCACTTCGATCTCGTCCCCTTCGGCGAGTTCCAGGGCATCCACGACGGGCTGCGGAAGCCTGACCGCAAGGCTGTTGCCCCACTTTGCGACCTTCATCGACGCCTCCATGATATACGAACTCGCAATCGTATATCATGATCGCATCCACCCGTCGCGCCCGCAGTTCAGTCGACATAGCGCCGGTGGTAGCGCCTGCCGAGGCCGGTCAGGATTTCGTAGCCGATCGTGCCGGCGGCTTCCGCGACATCGTCCACGCCGATGCCATCGCCGATCAGCGTCACGGCGTCGCCCTTGGCGACCTGACCCGCATCGGTGACGTCGATGGCGATCAGGTCCATCGAGACCCGGCCGGCGAGGGGGCAGAGGACGCCGTTCACGCGCGCGGGCGCGCCCGTCTTGCGGTCGGTCGACCCGGCCTGGCGCAGATAGCCATCGGCATAGCCGACGGAGACGATGGCGATGTGGCTCGTGCGGGGCGCGGTCCAGGCCGCGCCATAGCCGACGGTCTGCCCCTTTGCGACGCTGCGGACCTGAACGACGGGGGCATCGAGCCGCACCACAGGCTCCAGCGGGTCCCGGCCCGACACGAAGCGCGCGCCGTAAAGCGCGACGCCCGGGCGCATGATGTCGTGATGCGAGGCGGGCAGGGCGCAACCAGCCGAATTGGCGAGCGAGCCGGGCACGCCCGGAAACAAGCCGCGCAGCTGGGCGAAACGGTCGATCTGCCGCGCCGTCAGCGGATGACCGGCCTCGTCGGCGCAGGCGAAATGGCTCATCAGCAACGCCGGCTCGAAGGCGAGCGCGGCCGGGCCGGGCTCGGCCAGCAGGGCGGCTTCGGCGAGGTCGAGCCCCAGCCGGTTCATGCCGGTATCGACATGGATAGCGGCCGGCAGCCGGCGCCCGGCCGTCTCGCAGAAGGCGGCGAAGGCCTCGACATCCTCGCGGCTGCCCAGCACGGGCCTGAGATCAGACGCGGCATAGGTGTCGATCGCCTCGCCGAACAGGCCGTTGAGCACGTAGATCGCGGCATCCGGTGCAGCCGCGCGCAGGCGCTTGCCCTCGGAAATGTGCGCCACGAAGAAGGTCCGGCACCCCGCGCGCGCCAGCGCCGGGCCCGCCTTCTCGATGCCGATGCCATAGGCGTCCGCCTTCACGACCGCAGCGCATTGCGCTTTGGGTCCCATGGTGGCGAGCGCCCGGTAGTTCCGCTGGAGCGCGCCGAGGTCGATGGTCAGCGTCGCGCCTGCTTCGTTCTCAGGAATCATCATGCCTATTCGAGCCGTTCCGGCAGCTTGTCGGCGTCGGCGAGGTCGGAGAAGCGGGTCACCTGATCCTCGAATTGCAGCATGACGGTGCCGGTGGGGCCGTGGCGCTGCTTGCCGATGATGACTTCGGCGCGGCCATGGACCGAGGCCATGTCCGTCTGCCACTTGAGATGTTCCTCGGTGCCGGGCTTCGGCTCCTTGTTCTTGAGGTAGTACTCCTCGCGGTACACGAACATGACGACGTCGGCATCCTGCTCGATCGAGCCCGATTCGCGCAGGTCCGACAATTGCGGCCGCTTGTCCTCGCGCTGCTCGACGGCGCGGCTCAGCTGCGACAGCGCCAGCACCGGCACGTCGAGTTCCTTGGCCAGCGTCTTGAGCCCGCGGGTGATCTCCGACACTTCCTGGACGCGGTTGGCATCGCGGCCGCCGCGCCCCGACGGCGCCAGCAGCTGGAGGTAGTCGACCACGATCATGCCCAGCCCGTGCGTCCGCTTGAGGCGGCGGGCGCGGGTGCGCAGCGCGGCGATCGACAGCGCCGGCGTGTCGTCGATGAAGAAATTGAGATGCTCGAGCTCGTGGCTGACCGACAGCACGCGGTCGAAGTCCGCGCTGATCAGCTCGCCCTTGCGGATCTTCTCGGACGAGATCTCCGCCTGCTCGGAAAGCATGCGGGTGGCGAGCTGCTCGGCCGACATTTCCAGCGAGAAGAAGCCCACGACGGCGCCATCCACCGCCTTCGGCCGGCCGTCGACGATCTCCTCGCGGTAGGCCTTGGACGCGTTGAAGGCGATGTTGGTGGCCAGCGCGGTCTTTCCCATCGAGGGGCGGCCGGCGAGGATGATCAGGTCCGAGCGATGCATGCCGCCCAGCAGCTGGTCGAGCTGGAACAGGCCGGTCGCCACGCCGGTCAACCCGCCGTCGCGGCTGTAGGCCGCCTCGGCGGCGTTCATCGCCTCGGTCAGGGCGATGCGGAAGGCCTTGAAGCCGCCCTCGGTCTGGCCGGAACTGGCGAGGTCGTAGAGCTTCTTCTCGGCGGTCTCGATCTGGGCGATCGCCGTGTCCTCGACGTCGCCGCTGCCGAACGCGCCGTTGACCACGGTCTCGCCGATGTCGATCAGCTGGCGACGCAGGAAGAGGTCGTGCACGGCGCGGCCGAACGCGCCGGCGTCGATCACGTGCACCGACGCCGCCGCCAACCGCGCGAGGTAGGCGGCGCCGCCCGCCGCCTTCATGTCCTCGTCCTGCTCGACGTAGGTCTTGAGCGTGACCGCGCTCACCACCTGGCCGCGCTCGATCAGCTTGGACAGCGAGTCGAACAGCTTGCCGTGCAGCGGATCGGCGAAGTGTTCCGGTCTGAGGAACTCCGCGACCCGCTGGTAGGCGGCGTTGTTGACGAGGATCGCGCCCAGCAGCGCCTGTTCCGCCTCGAAATTGTGCGGCGGCTCGCGCAGGCGAATGTCTTCGGCGCCGGGCAGGCGCGTGACGTTGGTCGGATCTTTCAACGGCTCCATGCAGAGCTTCTTATGAAACGCGAGGGGGACGCTCACCCCGGAAATCGGAGCGTGGACAGCATTACCTTAATGACGTGAACAAGTCTGCGGCGGCGCCGGGGGACAGCCTCGCCGGATCGCAATTTTGCTCCACAGGCGATGCCCGGTTGATGACGGAAGTTATAGTCCGGGGCAGAGAACAGGTCAAGAACCGATGAGCCCGGCCTTTATTGGGTGCCAGGCTGGCGGGGTCGTTGCAGGCCGATGCTATCAAATGATAGCATCGGCCAATGCCTCAACTTCTGGTCCGGAACATTCCCCGCGACGTCGTCGAAGCGCTCAAGGCCCGGGCTGCCGCCAATGGGCGGAGCGCCGAGGCGGAGCATCGGCTGATCCTCGAGCAGGCGCTGCGCAAGGGACGGGCGGGCTTTCGCGAGCGGGCCCGGGCGTTTCGCGAGGCCACCGGCGACCGCAAGCTGAGCGATTCCGCCGACCTGATCCGGGCCGAACGGGACTCCCGGTGACGGTCGTCGTCGACGCGTCGGTGGCCCTGAAATGGGTGCTGGCGGAAGACGGCAGCGACGCCGCGGACGCCCTGCTCGAAGCCGACGATCTCGTCGCTCCTTCCCTGTGGCAACTCGAGGTCGCGAACGCCCTCTGGCGCCGGGTGGTGCGTAGTGAACTTTCCGGCCGCGAAGCCGACGAGCGCTTCAAGGAATTGCTGACGGCCCCCGTGGCGACCATCCCCCTGGAAGAAGTCCTGCCGGCGGCCTTTCGGTTGGCCGGCGACCTGAACCATCCGGTGTACGACTGTCTCTATCTCGCCCTGGCCCTGCGGGAGGACGCCTACGTGGTCACCGCCGACCGCCGTTTCGTGGCGGCCGCAAGTTCAGTCCCGGCTTTGTCGGAGCGCGTGCGCCTGCTGGGCGCGAGGGCTCCCGTCACGCGCCGGTAGCGACCGCCTTGCGGTCGACCAGCGCGGCGATCTCGTCGGCCGAGTAGCCGGCGGCGCGCAGCACTTCCTCGGTGTGCTGGCCGAGCCGCGGCGGCAGGCGATGGATGCCGGCCGGCGATTCAGAGAAGCGCGCCGGCGGCCGGGCCTGGCGGATCTTGCCCTCGCTCGGGTGGTCGAGCTCGACGAACAGTCCGACGCCCTTGAGGTGCGGCTGGTCCTGGACCTCGGTCAGCTTGGCGAACGAGGCGTGCGGCACGTCGATCTTCAGGAACAGCGCTTCCCACTCGGCGGTCGTGCGGGTGATCGCGATCTCGCGCATCTTGTCGTAGATCCTGTCGATGTTGGCGGCGCGGCTCACCGGGTCGCGGACGCCGAATTCCTCGATGCACTCGGGATGGCCGACCGACTCGAAGAAGGTGCACCAGTTGTCGCCGGAGTAGGGCAGCATGGTGAGCCAGCCGTCCTTGGTCTTCACCGGCTTGCGTTCCTTCATGCGCTTGTAGCCCGACGGGCCGATCGACGGCACGAAGGCGTGGCCGCCCAGCATCTCGATGCTGTTGAACGCCGCGACCGTCTCGAGCATCGGCACCTCGACCAGCTGGCCCTGGCCGGTGCGCTCGCGGCGCAGAAGCGCGGCGCTGATCGCCGCGGTGAGCGCCAGCCCGCACAGCTTGTCGCCGACCAGGCTCGGCACGAAGGCCGGCTCGTCGTCGGTGCCGATCGCCGAGGCGAGGCCGGACGCCGCCTGCACCACCTCGTCGAAGGCGGGGCGGGCGGCCCACGGCCCGTCCTGGCCGAAGCCGGTGGCGGCGGCGTAGACCAGCCGCGGGTTCAGCACGCGGCAATCCTCGTAGCCGAAGCCCAGGCGCCCCATGGCGGCGGGACGGATGTTGGTGACCAGCACGTCGACCGTCGGGATCAGCCGGCGCAGCACGTCCTTGCCCTCGGGCGTCTTGAGGTCGATGGCGATGCTGCGCTTGTTGCGGTTGGCGGCCATGAACTGCCCACTCATGCCGCGGTTGCGCGACTGGCCGGTGTAGCGCCAGCCGTCGCCGGTCAGCGACTCGACCTTGATGACGTCGGCGCCCCAGTCGCCCAGCGTCTGCGAGCCGTAGGGCCCGAACAGGATGGCGGTGAGATCGAGGACCCTGATGCCCTCGAGCGGGCCGGTGGCCTGAGACATGCCGGTCGACTCCCGGTGAAAACTTGGGGAGCGGAGTGTGCGCGCGCGACCGCGGGCTTTGCACCCGCCGCGTGCGATTCGTTCCGCGCTGCAGGGCAGCAGCGAATATCGGAACGCCGGGCCGAGCCTACTCGGCGGCGATCGACGAACGCAGCGGCAGGCTCTTCTCGACTTCCAGCATGTAGTCGCGGGTGATCGGCACCGCGTCCTGGCGCCGGGCGATCTGCACCTGGAAGACCATCTGGTTCATGTAACGGAACGCGACCTCGCAGCCGGCGAGGTAGAACTCCCACATCCGGCAGAAGCGGTCGTCGTAGCCGGCGAGCTGCTTGATGCGGTCGCGGTTGGCGAGGAAGCGCTCGCGCCAGTGGCGCAGAGTCTCGGCGTAGTGCAGGCGCAGGATCTCGATGTCGGTGACCCACAGGCCGACCCGCTCGATCGCCGACAGGACCTCCGACAGGGCCGGCGTGTAGCCGCCCGGGAAGATGTACTTGCGCAGCCAGGTGTTGGTGCCGCCGGGCGGCTCCATGCGGCCGATCGCGTGCAGCAGCATGACGCCGTCGTCGGCCAGCAGGTCCTTCACCTTCGAGAAGTACTCGACGTAATGCGCGGCGCCGACATGCTCGAACATGCCGACCGAGACGATGCGGTCGTAGCGCCCGGGCTCGTGGCGATAGTCGAGCAGCTTGAAGCGCACGTGGTCGGCCAGCCCGCCCTCCAGGGCCCGCCGGCTGGAGACCGCGTGCTGCTCTCGCGACAGCGTCACGCCGGTGACGTCGACGCCGAAGTTCTTGCCGATGAACAGCGCCATGCCGCCCCAGCCCGACCCGATGTCGAGCACCTTCTGGCCGGGCTTGAGCAGCAGCTTGGCGGCGATGTGCCGCTTCTTGTCGGCCTGCGCCTGCTCGAGCGACACGTCGCCGTCGCAGAAGTAGGCGCAGGAATACTGGCGGTCGGGGTCGAGGAAGTAGTCGTAGAGCTCGTCCCGCAGGTCGTAATGATGGGCGACGTTCTTCTGCGCCGTGCCGACCGGGTTGTACTGCTGCAGGACGCGCATCCAGCGTTGCAGGGCGTAGGACCACTTGACCAACGGGGTGGCGTCGAGCGCCGCCGTGTTGCGGCCGACCAGGTCGAGCAGGTCGTAGAGGCTGCCGTCCTCCATGGTGACCGTGCCGTCCATGTAGGCCTCGCCCAGCGCCAGCCGCGGGCGCAGCACCAGCCGGGTCGCCGTCTTCCGGTCGTGGACCCGCATGGTCACGGCGGGGCCCGGCCGGGAGCCCCGGACGGTATGCGACTGTCCGGCGGGGTCGATGATGGTGAGCTGTCCTTCGTCCACGATGCGGGCGAGGACCCGGGCCAGGAGCATTGCCGACCTTCGTGATGGGGACCTTCACGGAAATGTTAGTCCAGATGGCAATTTCAAGGCAAAGCTCCTTGCACGCTTCACGCAGGAGCGTACACATCCGCACCCCGAGTTAGGGGTGCGACGCAGTCGCAATTGGCTTGCGGCGCAATACCCCCAATGTTATCTCGTGACTGCAAGTCATTCGCACGTGGTGCAATCGGGAGGCCTTCGTGAAGCGGCGCTTCGTTCTCAAGTCCGGTACGGCGTTCGGTGCCGGCCTGCTGTTCCTGCCCTCGGCGCGCGCCCAGAACGGCACGCTGAACATCTATTCGGCCCGGCACTACAACACCGACGAGGCGCTGTACGGCAACTTCGCCGACCTGAGCGGGGTGAAGATCAACCGCATCGACGCCGAACCCGACCCGCTGGTCGAGCGCCTGAAGGCCGAGGGTGACAAGAGCCCGTGCGACATCTTCCTGACGACCGACGCCGGGCGCATCGAGCGGGCGCGCCAGCTCGGCCTGCTGCAGCCGGTCGTATCGGACGTGCTGGCGGCCGCCGTGCCGGCCCACCTGCGCGACCCGGACAACACCTGGTTCGGCTTCTCCAAGCGGGCCCGCGTCATCGTCTACAACAAGGAGAAGGTGCCGGCGGCCGAGGCCCCGAAGACCTACGAGGCGCTGGCCGATCCGAAGTGGAAGGGCAAGCTGCTGATCCGTTCGTCGGGCCACATCTACAACCAGTCGCTGGTCGGCTCGCTCTTGGCGGCGCTCGGCCCGGAGAAGACCGAGGCCTGGGCGCGCGGCGTGGCGGCCAATCTCGCGCGCGTGCCGCGCGGCGGCGACACCGACCAGATCAAGGGCGTCGCCGCGGGCGAGGCCGAGATCGGCGTCACCAACACCTACTACCTCGCCAACCTGATGCGTTCGAAGAAGGCGGAGGACCGCGAGGTCGCGGCGAAGGTCGGCGTGATCTTCCCCGACCAGGCCGGCCGCGGCACGCACGTCAACATCTCGGGCGGCGCCGTCGCGCGCCACGCCCCGAACCGCGTCGCGGCGGTGAAGTTCCTCGAGTACCTGGTATCGCCGCCGGCCCAGCGATACTTCGCCGAGGGCAACTCGGAGTACCCGGTGGTGGCGGGCGTCGCCCTGTCGACCGAGCTCCAGGCGCTGGGCCCGTTCAAGGAAGACCAGCTCAACGCCCGCGTGTTCGCGCTGAACAACGCCGAGGCGCTGAAGATCATGGACCGCGCCGGCTGGAAATAAGGCGTCGGCCGCAGGGGATAGGTCCCTCGCTGCGCTCGGGATGACAACCCTTTCCTGTCATCCCGAGCGCAGCGAGGGACCTTTCGTTTTCGCGATCGTGCGGCTGAGCACGATCACCGGTGCCAACGACACCGCGACGATGACCAGTGCGCCGACCGCCGCCTGCGCGAGCCGCTCGTCGGAGGCGAAGCGGTAGACGCCGATCGCCAGGGTATCGAGGTTGAACGGCCGGATCAGCAGCGTCGCCGGCAGTTCCTTCATCACCTCGACGAATGCCACCAGCGCCGCGGTGAGGGCGGGACCGCGCAGCATCGGCGCGTGGATGTAGCGCAGCACCTGCCGCGGCCCGGCGCCGAGGATGCGCGCGCCGTCGTCCATTGCCGGGTCGATGGCCGCCAGCCCGGGCGACACGTTGCCGAGGCCGACCGCGAGGAAGCGCACCGTGTAGGCCAGCAGGAGCGCCAGCGCGGTGCCGCTCAGGACCGGGACCGCCGGCACGCCGAACAGGCCGCGGCACAGCCAGTCGAGCACGCGGTCGCCGCCGGCCAGCGGCAACAGGATGCCGACCGCGATCACCGCGCCGGGGATCGCGTAGCCGAGCGTCGAGAACTCGACCAGGCGCGCGACCGAGCGCTGGCGCGACAGCCGTCCGGCATACGCAAGGAAGAGGGCGAGGACGACGATGATCGCCGCCGCCGCGCTCGCCAGCGCGAGGCTGTTCATCGCGTCGGCCACGAAGCGCCGGTCGGCGACGAAGGCGTCGGACGACGCGGCGAGGTGGACGAGGTGGAGAGTCGGCACGACGAAGCCCAGCAGCACCGGCAGGAAACAGGCGAGCAGGGCGGCGAGGCCGGCGAGCGGGCCGAGCCTTGCCGGTTCGGCGGCCTGGACCAGCGTCGAGGCGACGTCGTAGCGGGCGCGGCCGCGCGCCGATCGCTCGACCGCGACGAGCAGGATGGCCAGCGCGATCAGCACGACGGCGATCTGCGCCGCGCCCTCGCGGTTCCCCATCCCGAACCAGGTGCGGTAGATCGCGGTCGTGAGGGTGTGGACGCCGTAGTACTGGACCGTGCCGAAGTCGGCGAGCGCCTCGAGCAGGGCCAGCACGACGCCGGCCGCGATCGCCGGGCGGGCGAGCGACAGGCCGACCCCGAAGAAGGTCCGCCACGGTCCGTGGCCGAGGATCCGGCTGGCCTCGATCAGGGCCCGCGACTGGGCGAGGAAGGCGCTGCGCGCCGCGAGGTAGACGTACGGGTAGAGGACCAGCGTGAAGAGCAGCGCCACCCCGCCGGCCGAACCGAGATCGGGAAACCAGTAGTCGCCGCGGCCCCAGCCGGTGGCGCCGCGCAGCGCGCTTTGCAACGGCCCGGCATAGGCCAGCAGGTCGGCGTAGGCGTAGCCGATGATATAGGTCGGCAGCACCAGCGGCAGCAGCAGCGTCCACTGCAGCGTGCGGCTGCCGGGGAACCGGCAGGTCGTGACCAGCCACGCCGTCCCGGTGCCGATCGCGGTCGTCCCGATCCCGACGACCAGCAGCAGCACCAGCGTGTTCAAGAAGATGTCGCCGAGTTGCGTCGCGGCGAGGTGGCGCCACAGCTCGGCCTGCGGGACCAGCAGGCTGGAGGCCACGCCGAGCAGCGGCAGGGCGACCAGCGCCGCGATCGCCAGCGCGCCGATCCGCCAGCTCATGGCGCGGCGGGCCGGGGCAGGGCCGGGCAAAAAAAACGCATGCCACCGCGGAGCGGTGGCATGCGCCAGAACGACGGCACGGGGCCTCGTTACTGCTTTTCGGCCGGCGCTTCCTCGGCGGCGGCGGCTTCGCCCTCGCCCTCGGCCGCGCCCTCGGCGGACTTGGCTTCGAACAGCGCGGCAGCCTGCTCGGCGGCCCGCTGCGCGGCCTCGGCCGCTTCCATCGCGGCGCGCTCGGTCTCGGCGACCAGGGTGCCGCCCTTGGCGAGGAACTCGGCCTCGTCCGGCGAGCGGGCAACCAGCGCGCTGATCTCGACCGCGACCTCCGGGTGGAGGTGGACCTTGATCTTGTGCGCGCCCAGCGCCTTGATCGGCTTGTCGAGCTCGATCTGGCCACGGCCGAGCTTCACGCCGGCCGCGTTGGCGGCGTCGGCGATGTCGCGCGAGGTGACCGAACCGTACAGCTGCAGGGCCTCGGAAGCCTGGCGGATCAGGGTGACCTTGAGGTCGCCCATCTTGGCCGCCACGGCCTCGGCGTCCTTGCGGCGCTCGAGGTTTTGGGCCTCCAGCGTCTTACGCTGCGACTCGAAGTAGGCAATGTTGTCCTTGGTGGCGCGCAGGGCCTTCTTCTGCGGCAGAAGGTAGTTGCGGGCGAAGCCGGGCTTCACCTTCACAACGTCGCCCATCTGACCGAGCTTCGGCACGCGCTCCAGCAGGATGACGTTCATCGGCATGACTTACGTCCTTCCTCAGGCGATGATGTAGGGCAGCAGCGCCAGGAAGCGGGCGCGCTTGATCGCCTGGGCGAGCTCGCGCTGCTTCTTGGACGACACCGCGGAGATGCGGCTCGGCACGATCTTGCCGCGCTCGGAGACGAAGCGCTGCAGCAGGCGCACGTCCTTGTAGTCGATCTTCGGCGCATTGGCGCCGGAGAACGGGCAGCTCTTGCGGCGACGGGTAAACGGACGACGCTGGGCGCTCATTCTTCTTCTCCCGTGGCGGGGGCGACAGGGGCTTCATCGCCGAAGCGCGGACGCTCGCGGCGGGGGCGGTCGCCCCAGCGGTCGCCGCGATCGCGGTCGCCGCCCGGACGGTCGGCCTTCTCGGCGCTGCGCTGCATGACGGCGGAGGGACCTTCCTCGAGCTCGTCGACGCGCACCGTCAGGAAGCGGATGATGTCTTCGTTGATCGACATCGTGCGCTCCAGCTCCTTGATGGCAGCGGCGGGCGCGTCGATGTTCAGCAGGGTGTAGTGACCCTTGCGGTTCTTCTTGATGCGGTAGGTGAGCGACCGCAGGCCCCAGTACTCCTTCTTGGAGACGGTGCCGCCGAGGCCCGCGACCAGTTCCGAGAACTGGGTGGTCAGGGTCTCCACCTGCGTCGTCGGGACGTCCTGACGCGCAATGAAGACGTTTTCGTAAAGTGCCATGTAACCAACGGCTCCTTGTGGCTGTTAGCGACCCGGAGTTCGTCGTGCGTCCGTTCCCCGAGGGAAACGGGTGGCCGACCGGCAACCGCCCGGATCTAGCCGGCCCGATGCGGAATTGCGGGGGACCGGCAAGGAGATCGAGGCCGATTCAGGCCCCGAAGAGCGGCGGTTATACAGGCTCACCCCCCGAAATCAAGGCGTTCCGGCCACGCTCCGAGTGGGGTATGAGGGGGCCGCTTTTCAGCCGGAAAGCTGCATTCCGGCCCAGAAACCAGGGGAAACACCCATGAGTCGCGCGTTTGTCTTTCCGGGACAGGGGTCCCAGGCCGTCGGCATGGGCGCCGACCTGGCCGATGCCTTTCCCACCGCCCGCGAGGTTTTCGGCGAGGTCGACGAGGCCCTGAAGCAGAACCTGTCGAAGCTGATGCGCGAAGGTCCCGAATCGGACCTTGTTTTGACCGAGAATGCCCAGCCGGCCCTGATGGCGGTGTCGATCGCCGTGGTCCGGGTGCTGGAGAAGGACGGCGGCAAGCCGCTGGCCTCGCTCGCCAGCCACGTCGCCGGCCACTCGCTGGGCGAGTACTCGGCGCTGACCGCCGCCGGCGCGCTGACCTTGGCCGACGCGGCCCGCCTGCTCAAGCTGCGCGGCCAGTCGATGCAGAAGGCGGTACCGGTCGGCGAGGGCGCCATGGCGGCGCTGCTCGGCATCGAACTGGACGGCGCGTTGGAGGCCTGCAAGGAGGCGGCGCAGGGCGAGGTCGTCGCGGTCGCCAACGACAACGGCGGCGGCCAGGTCGTGGTCAGCGGCCACAAGGCCGCGGTCGAGCGCTGCATCGAGGCGGCCAAGCCGCGCGGCGCCAAGCGCGGTATGCTCCTGCCGGTCAGCGCGCCGTTCCATTGTCCGCTGATGCAGCCGGCCGCCGATGCCATGCAGGAAGCGCTGCAGAAGGTCACGCTGTCGACGCCGCGCGTGCCGCTGGTCGCCAACGTGCTGGCCTCGGAAGTCACCGACCCGGCGGCGATCAAGCAGCGCCTGGTCGAGCAGGTCACCGGTCTCGTGCGCTGGCGCGAGAGCGTGCAGTACATGAAGGGCCAGGGCGTGCAGGCGCTGGTCGAGGCCGGTTCGGGCAAGGTCCTGTCGGGCCTGGTCAAGCGCATCGACAAGGAGATGACCGGCGTGGCGCTCAACACGCCGGCCGACATCGAGGCCTTCCTGAAGACGGTCTGACCTGAAGAAGAAGAACGAGGAGAGCCCAATGTTCGACCTTACCGGCAAGACCGCGCTCGTCACCGGCGCTTCCGGCGGCATCGGCGGCGCGATCGCCCGCGCGCTGCACCGCCAGGGCGCCACGGTCACCCTGTCGGGCACGCGCGCCGAGGCGCTCGAGGCGCTGAAGGCCGAGCTGGGCGAGCGGACCCACGTCATCGCCGCGCGCATGGACGACCCGGCCGAGATCGACCGCCTGGCCAAGGAAGCCGAGGCGGCGATGGGCAAGCTCGACATCCTGGTGAACAATGCCGGCATCACGCGCGACAACATCTCGATGCGCATGAAGGACGAGGAGTGGGAGAAGGTGCTGCAGGTCAACCTGACCGGCACGTTCCGCCTGACCCGCGCGGCGATGCGCGGGATGATGAAGCGCCGCTTCGGCCGGGTGATCAACATCACTTCGATCGTCGGCGTCACCGGCAACCCGGGCCAGGCCAACTACGCCGCCGCCAAGGCCGGCCTGATCGGCATGTCGAAGTCGCTGGCCCAGGAACTGGCCTCGCGGGCCATCACGGTGAACTGCGTCGCGCCGGGCTTCATCGCGACGCCGATGACCGACGTCCTGACCGACGACCAGAAGAAGGGCATCCTGGCCCGCGTGCCGGCCGACCGGCTGGGCACGCCCGAGGAGATCGCCGCCGGGGTGGTCTACCTCGCCTCCGACGAGGCGGCCTACGTCACCGGCCAGACGCTGCACATCAACGGCGGCATGGCGATGATCTGATTGCACCCGGAGGGGCCACGATTCGCACGCATTTGTTCCCACAAGTGCCTGATTTCGTGGGCTTTCCGGCGCTAGCCAATGGGGGGGCACCTATGTATAAGAGCCCAAATCGCCGTCCCCTTGGCGAGCTTTTTTGTGGTTGAGAACACGGGAAGGACAAGACAATGAGCGACATCGCCGAGCGGGTTAAGAAGATCGTCGTCGAGCACCTGGGCGTCGAAGCGGCGCAGGTCAAGGAAGACGCCAAGTTCATCGACGACCTCGGCGCCGACAGCCTCGATACGGTCGAGCTGGTGATGGCGTTCGAGGAAGAGTTCGGCATCGAGATCCCGGACGACGCGGCCGAGAAGATCCAGACCGTCGGCGACGCGATCGGCTTCATCAAGAGCAACGCGAAGTAACGATCGTCTCCTGACCAGCAGCGAGGGCGGACGATGCGTCGAGTCGTCGTAACCGGCATGGGCATGGTGACGCCGTTGGGTGACGGCGTCGACACCAACTGGCGTCGCCTGATGGCCGCCGAGTCCGGCATTCGATCCATCCAGGCCTTCGATACCACCGACCTCGCGACCAAGATCGCGGGGGAGGTGCCCGCGGGGGACAAGGCCAACGGCCACTTCAACGTCGACAGCTACATCCAGCCCAAGGAACAGCGGAAGCTCGACAAGTTCCTGATCTTCGGCATCGCCGCCGCGGAGCAGGCGGTCGAGGACTCGGGCTGGAAGCCGACCGACGAGGAGTCGCTCAACCGCACCGGCGTCATGATCGGCGCCGGCATCGGCGGCCTGCAGACGATCTACGAGACGTCGCTGGTGCTGAAGGATCGCGGCCCGCGCCGCGTCAGCCCGTTCTTCATCCCGTCGGCCCTGATCAACCTGGCTTCCGGCCAGGTCTCGATCAAGTACGGCTTCAAGGGCCCGAACCACTCGGTGGTCACGGCCTGCGCGACCGGCGCCCACGCGCTGGGCGACGCCGCCCGGCTGATCCAGTGGGACGACGCCGACGTCATGGTGGCGGGCGGCGCCGAGGCCGCGATCTGCCGCATCGGCATCGCGGGCTTCAACGCCTGCAAGGCGCTGTCGACCGACTTCAACGACACCCCGACCCAGGCCTCGCGGCCGTGGGACAAGCGGCGCGACGGCTTCGTCATGGGCGAGGGCGCGGGCGTCGTGGTGCTCGAGGAGTACGAGCACGCCAAGAAGCGCGGCGCCAAGATCTACGCCGAGATCCTCGGCTACGGCCTGTCGGGCGACGCCTACCACATCACCGCCCCGTCCGAGGACGGCGACGGCGCGCAGCGGGCGATGAAGGCGGCGCTGAAGCGGGCCGGCCTCGGTACCGACCAGATCGACTACGTCAACGCCCACGGCACCTCGACGATGGCCGACGTGATCGAGCTCGGCGCGGTGAAGAAGACGTTCGGCGCCGACGCCTACAAGCTGTCGATGTCCTCGACCAAGTCGGCGACCGGACACCTGCTGGGCGCGGCCGGCGCGATCGAGGCGATCTACTCGATCAAGGCGCTGAACGAGCAGGCGGTTCCGCCGACGCTCAACCTCGACGAACCCGACGAGGGCTGCGACATCGACCTGGTGCCGAAGCAGGCCAAGCAGCGCAAGGTCCGCCACGTCCTCAGCAACTCGTTCGGCTTCGGCGGCACCAACGCCTCGTTGATCCTCGGCAGCGTCTGACCGCGGGCAGGGCGTGCTCAGCTATTTCCGCTGGGTCCTGTTCTTCGTCGCGCTGTTCGTGACGCTGATGGGCGGTGCGCTGTGGCTCGGCAACCGCATCCTGACCGAGCCGGGGCCGCTGGCCGCCACCAAGAACGTCGTGATCCCGCGCGGCGCCGGTCCGCAGACCATGGCCAAGCTGCTGAACGAGGAAGGGGTGCTGAACCACCCGCGCCTGTTCCGCGTCGCGCTGATGATCGATCCCACGCCGAAGCCGATCAAGGCTGGCGAGTACGAGGTCCCGGCCCACGTCTCGATGTGGTCGCTGCTCGAGCTGCTGCAGTCGGGCAAGCAGGTCCAGCGCCGGCTGACCGTGGTCGAGGGCATGACCACCGCCGAGGTCGTCGAGCTGGTGCGCAAGACCGAGGCGCTGAGCGGCGAGATCACGCTCGACCTCAAGGAAGGCGACCTCCTGCCCGAGACCTACTTCTTCGCCCGCGAGGACACGCGCGACGGCCTGCTGATGCGCATGAAGGAGGCGATGGACAAGACCCTCGACGAGGCGTGGCGCAAGCGCGCCGCCGGGCTGCCGCTGGCCAACCGCCGCGAGGCGCTGACGCTGGCCTCGATCGTCGAGAAGGAGACCGCGGTGCCGGCCGAGCGCGCCCGCGTGGCCGCGGTCTACATCAACCGGCTGCGCCGGCGCATGAAGCTCGAGAGCGACCCGACCACGATCTACGGCATCACCCTCGGCAAGGCGCCGTTCAACCGCGAGCTGACGCGCGCCGACCTGCAGTCGAACTCGCCCTACAACACCTACGTCGTCACCGGCCTGCCGCCCGGGCCGATCTGCAACCCGGGCCGCGCCTCGATCCTCGCCGCGCTCAACCCGGCGCGCGACCGCGCGCTGTTCTTCGTCGCCGACGGGCAGGGCGGCCATGCCTTCGCCAACACGCTGGCCGAGCACAACCGCAACGTCGAGCGCTGGCGCCAGATCCAGCGCGAGCGCGCCGAGCAGCAGTCGACGCAACCGGCCGCGGGCGGCACGCCGTCGCCCGGCCGCCCGGCGCCGCGCCCCTAGGGCGATGCCGGTCGTCCTCCTCGGACTGCTCGGCCTGGCGGTCGTCGCCCTCGGCCTGTTCTGGCTGCTGCGCGCCAACCCGTCGTCGCTGGCCCGCTTCCTCCGCATGATCCTGGTCCTCGCGGCGCTGGTTGGCGTCGGCGGCGGTCTGGTCTTCGGCATGCGCTTCCTGCCCAGCATCATGCCCGAGCTGATGGGGCTGGCCGGCCTCGTCGTGACCGGCCTGGTCGCGCGCTGGCTGCGCAACCGGCCGTCGGGCGGCTTCAGTTCGCCGGGGACGGGCGGCCGCACCGAGGTCAGGACCGCCTTCCTGCAGGCCTGGATCGACCACGGCACCGGCGATGTCGGCGGCACCGTGCTGGCCGGCCGGTTCGCCGGGCGCACGCTCGACGGGCTGGCCGACGCCGACCTGCTGCAGCTCCACGAGGAGTGCCGGGGCGACGGCGATTCGGCGCGGGTGCTCGAGGCCTACCTCGACCGCCGCCTCGGCGCCGACTGGCGCACCGCCCGGGCGCGCGACGAGGCGCCGCCGCCGCGCGGGCCGCGCACCGACATGTCGCGCGACGAGGCGCTGGCGGTGCTCGGCCTCGCCGAGGGCGCCTCGCCGGAAGAGATCAAGGCCGCCCACCGGCGGCTCATCCAGCGGGTCCATCCCGATGTCGGCGGCAGCGCCGACCTCGCAGCGCGTATCAATCGCGCCAAGGATATCCTGCTCGGGGGGCATTGAGGGGTCGGCCTTGCGGGGTCCCTGCCGGCATGGCAACAACGGGCGCCTTTTCCACCCGCCCTCGCGTGGCGGGACCGGAAGCGGGGCAGGCTAACGAGGTCGATGGGTCATGCAGCGAGTGCGCAAAGCCGTTCTTCCGGTCGCCGGGTTGGGCACCCGCTTCCTGCCGGCAACCAAGGCGATGCCGAAGGAGATGCTCACGGTCGTCGACCGTCCGCTGATCCAGTACGCCGTCGAGGAATGCCTGGCCGCCGGGATCGAGGAATTCGTGTTCGTGACCGGCCGCAACAAGAGCGCGCTGGAGGATCACTTCGACGCCGCCTACGAGCTCGAGGCGACGCTGCAGCAGCGCGGCAAGGCGCGCGAACTGCAGCAGACCCAGGACGCGACCATCAAGCCGGGCAACGCGATCTTCACCCGCCAGCAGCGCCCGCTCGGCCTCGGCCACGCCGTGTGGTGCGCCCGCGACTGGGTCGGGCGCGAGCCGTTCGCCGTGCTGCTGCCGGACGAGCTGACGATCGACACGCCGAGCTGCACCGGCCAGCTGGTCGCGGCGCACGAGCGCACCGGCGGCAACGTCGTGGCCGTGATGGACGTGCCGCGCGCCCAGACCAGCAGCTACGGCATCGCCGCCGTGAAGGACGAGAAGGACGGCCTGGCCGCGGTGACTGGCCTGGTCGAGAAGCCCAAGCCCGAGGCGGCGCCGTCGACGCTGGCGATCATCGGCCGCTACGTGCTGACCCCGGAAGTGTTCGACCATCTCGACCGTCACGAGACCGGCGCCGGCGGCGAGATCCAGCTGACCGACGCGATGGCGAAGATGATCGGCCAGCAGCCGTTCCACGCGCTGCGCTACGGCGGCCAGCGCTACGACTGCGGCAGTCGCATCGGCTTCCTCGAAGCCAACGTCGCGGTGGCGCTGCACCGCGAGGACACCAAGGCCGACACGCGGGCGCTGCTCGGCCGGCTGATGAAGGGCTGAGACCATGCGCATCGCCATGATCGGGTCGGGCTATGTCGGCCTGGTGTCGGGGGCCTGCTTCGCGCAGTTCGGTCACGACGTGACCTGCATCGACAAGGACGAGGGCAAGATCGAGCGGCTGCGCCGCGGCGAGATGCCGATCTACGAGCCCGGCCTCGACAAGCTGGTGGCCGACAACGTCAAGGCGGGCCGCCTGGCCTTCACGACGCGGCTGGCCGACGGCGTCGCCGAGGCCGACGCGGTGTTCATCGCGGTCGGCACGCCGACGCGGCGCGGCGACGGCCATGCCGACCTCAGCTACGTCTATGCCGCCGCCGCCGAGGTCGCCGAGGCGATCCGCGGCTACACGGTGGTGGTGACCAAGTCGACCGTGCCGGTCGGCACCGGCCGCGAGGTCGCGCGTATCGTCCGCGAGACCCAGCCGGCCGCCGCGTTCGACGTCTGCTCCAACCCGGAGTTCCTGCGCGAGGGCGCGGCGATCGAGGACTTCATGAAGCCCGACCGGGTGGTGATCGGCGTCGAGAGCGACAAGGCGCGCGAGGTCATGGCCGCGATCTACCGGCCGCTCAACCTCATCCAGACGCCGATGGTGTTCACCAACATCGAGACGGCCGAGGTCACCAAGTACGCGGGCAACGCCTTCCTGGCGACCAAGATCACCTTCATCAACGAGATCGCCGACCTCTGCGAGAAGGTCGGCGCCGACGTGCACGACGTGGCGCGCGGCATCGGGCTGGACGGCCGCATCGGCCGCAAGTTCCTGCACCCGGGGCCCGGTTTCGGCGGCTCGTGCTTCCCCAAGGACACGCTGGCGCTGGCCTACACGGCGCGCGAGGCCGACGCGCCGCAGACCATCGTCGAGCAGGTGATCGCGGTGAACGACTCGCGCAAGAAGCGGATGGCCCGCAAGGTCATCGAGTTCTGCGGCGGCTCGGTGTCCGGCCTGACGGTCGGCGTGCTCGGACTCACCTTCAAGGCCAATACCGACGACATGCGCGACGCGCCGTCGCTCGACATCGTGCCGGCGCTGCTGGCGGCCGGCGCCAAGGTGGTGGCGTTCGACCCCGAGGGCATGACCGAGGCGGCCAAGGTGCTGCCCGGCATCTCGTTCGCGCGCACCGCCTACGAGGCGGCGAGCGGCGCCGACGTGCTGGTGGTGATCACCGAGTGGCACGAGTTCCGCGGCCTCGACCCGCGGCGCCTGAAGGAGGCGATGCGCCAGCCGCGCATCGTCGACCTGCGCAACATCTTCAATCCCGAGGAAATGCGGGCCCTCGGGTTCGCCTACGACGGCATCGGGCGTCCCCGCCCGAAGGCCTGATCCAACGAGCAAGCGGAGCTTCGCGAATGAGCCAGACCGGCCACAAGTTCGATCCGACCATCCTGCGCGAGTACGACATCCGCGGCGTCGTCGGGAAGACCGTGCACGCCGCCGACGCGCGCGCGATCGGCCGCAGCTTCGGCACGATCGTCCGGCGCAAGGGCGGCAAGCGGGTGGCGCTGGGCTACGACGGCCGGCTGAGCTCTCCGGAACTGGCGGCGGCCTGCATCGAGGGACTGCGCGCGTCGGGCGTCGACGTGGTCAATATCGGCCTCGCGGCGACGCCGATGCTGTACTTCGCGGTCTACCACCTCGACGCCGACGGCGGCATCCAGATCACCGGCTCGCACAACCCGCCCGACTACAACGGCTTCAAGATGATGCTGGGCAAGAAGTCGTTCTTCGGCGAGGAGATCCAGAAGCTGGGCGCCATCGCCGGCAAGGGCGACTGGGAGAGCGGGCAGGGCACCGAGACGAAGACGCCGGTGCTCGAGGCCTACGCCGCGCGCCTGCTCAAGGACGTCGCGCCGGGCAAGAAGCTGAAGGTCGCCTGGGATACCGGCAACGGCGCGGTCGGCGTGTCGATCCGTTCGGTGGTGAGCAAGCTGCCGGGCGAGCACATCGTGCTGAACGAGAAGGTCGACGGCACTTTCCCGGCGCACCATCCCGACCCGACGGTGCCGAAGAACCTCGAGCAGCTGATCGCCGAGGTGAAGAAGTCGGGCTGCGACCTCGGCATCGCCTTCGACGGCGACGGTGACCGCATCGGTGCGGTCGACGGCCAGGGCCGCGTGCTGTGGGGCGACCAGCTGCTGGTGCTGTGGGCGCGCGACGTGCTGAAGACCCGGCCGGGCGCCACCATCATCGCCGACGTCAAGGCGAGCCAGGTGCTGTTCGACGAGATCGCCAAGGCGGGCGGCAAGCCGATGATGTTCAAGACCGGCCACTCGCTGATCAAGAGCAAGATGGCCGAGGTCGGCGCGCCGCTGGCCGGCGAGATGAGCGGCCACGTGTTCTTCGCCGACATCTTCTACGGCTTCGACGACGCGCTGTATTGCGGCCTGCGCCTGCTCAACATCGTCGCCAACGCCGACCAGACGCTGGCCCAGATGCGCGATGGCCTGCCGCAGCCGGTCAACACGCCGGAACTGCGCTTCGACTGCGCCGACGAGCGCAAGTTCGCGGTGGTCGACGAGGTCAAGGCGCGGCTGCAGAAGGCCGGCGCGACGTTCTCCGACATCGACGGCGTGCGCGTCAGCACCGCCGACGGTTGGTGGCTGCTGCGCGCCTCGAACACCCAGCCGGTGCTGGTCGCGCGCTGCGAGGCGGCCGACGATGCCGGCCTCGAGCGGCTCAAGACCGACCTCAAGGCGGCGCTGGGCGCCAGCGGCGTCACCCTGCCGGACGACGCCGGCTCGGGCCACCACTAGGGCCCCCGGGCGCGAGGAGCGTGGCCATGCGGTTCTTCTTCTACGGCACGCTGCTCGACCCCGACGTCACGGCGATCGTGCTCGGCCGCCGCCTGCCGCCGTCGGCCTTCGAGCCGGCGACGCTGGGCGGCTTCGTGCGCCGGCGGGCTGCCGGCAAGGGCTACCCGATCCTGGTGGAGCGGCGCGGCGGCACGGTGTCGGGCAGGGTGGTGGGCGGCCTGACCGCCGCCGACGCGGCCCGGCTATCGGCCTACGAGGGACCGAACTACCGGGTCTCGTTCCTGCCGGTGCGGATGCAGGGGCGACTGGAGAAGGTGTCGGTGTTCACGCCGAACGGGCCGGGCCTCGCGCCGTCGGACGACGCCTGGGACCTCGCGCTCTGGCAGGGCCGCCACAAGCGGCCCTTCGTCGCCTACATCCGCAAGGCGCTCAGCGCGCGTTAGGCGTGTTCCACGCCGTGACCTGGAGCGCCGAGCAGTAGACCTTCCGCTTTTCGAGGCGCTTGCAGCCTTCGACGGCCTGGTCCTGCGACAGGTTTATGAGCCGCGCGCGGTGGAAGACTCGGTTGGCCATCTGCACCTCGTCGACGATCGCCGAGGCCGAGCGCGCGTCCGGCAGCGCCGCGGTCGCACGCTCGAGGGCCGCCTGGGCGGCCTGCGGCTCGCTGAAGGATCCGACCTGAATCACCCAACTGCCGAGCGCGGGCATGTCCGTTGCGGCGGGGGTGGGCGCCGGCGGGGCCGCGGTAAAGGCGGCGGGGGCTGCGGCCGGTGTTGCCGGGGCCGGCGGAACGAAGCCCGCATACTTGGGGCTGACCTGCTTCGACGGGGCGGCCGGCGGACGATAGGCCTCGGCGAAGCTGGCGCCGGGATCGAACTGTGCGGCCGTGTAGCGGGCCGATGGCGGCTTGCGCACGGAGGTCCACGGCGAGAGCTGCATGGCCGCAGCGAGCGTGAAGCCACGATCCATGAGGGCAGCCATCGTGCGGTCCCGCTGGGCGGCGCTGCTGCCCCCCATGACGACGCCGATCAGGCGGCGGTTGTCGCGCATCGCCGACATCACGAGGTTGAAGCCCGAAGCGTTCGTGTAGCCAGTCTTCAATCCGTCGGCGCCGTCGTAGCTGCCGAGCATGCGATTGTGGTTCTCGAGGGTGCGCCCACGGTAGGAGTAGCTCTGCACCGAGAAGATTGCATAGTAGTGCGGGTAGTCGCGCAGCAGCGCGTTGGCGAGTTTCGCAAGATCGCGGGCCGTCGTGACCTGTTCGCTGTTCGGCAGACCCGATGCGTTGCGGAAGACCGTCGAGCTCATGCCGAGCTGGCGGGCCTTCTGCGTCATCAGGCGGGCGAAGGCCTCCTCGCTGCCGGCAAGTCCCTCGGCCAGCAGGACCGCAGCGTCATTGGCCGAGCGCGTGACCAGCGCCATCGTGGCGTCGCGCACATTCACGGTACCGCCCGGAGTCATGCCCATCTTGGTGGGCGGCGCATTCAGGGCATTGACCGAGACCGGAAGACCGTCGCCGAGCGACAGCCGGCCGGAATCGAGAGCCGAGAAGGTGAGGTAGATCGTCATCAACTTGGTGAGCGATGCCGGATGGCGCAGCGCATCGCCGTTGGTGTTCTGCAGCACGGCGCCGGAATTCGCGTCGACCACGAGGCTCGAATAGGGCGGGGTATAGGCCCGCGACGCCTTCACTTTGGCCGCGTGATGTTTGGCATGATGAGGTTTGCGCCGGCGTGCTTCCGCCGGATCGCTGGTGAGCGCGCCAGCCACCATGATGGTCGTCAGCGCTAAAGCTCCATAGCGGAGCCCGCGGCCCATTCGTGCTCGCAACATGCGTCCCCGTACCCGTTTCGGCGGCTCTGCGCCAAAGTCGACCATTTCGCTGTCATGAGGAGGAAATGTGACCGCGCGCGCCCTGTCCTGATAAATCCGGTCGAGGGGTTAACGCTGTGTCCGATCCTGCCATCAGACAGGCTGCCCGAACGGGCAGCAGAAGCCATCACCGTAGGCCAGGGGGGTTTCCGAACTCTTAACTAAGCCTTTCATTTTCCGGAACATTTAGCTTCGGAGTTCCATCTCATTTTGCATCGCAAAATAAAACTTGACTTTATGTTGCGGTGCACTATTTTGGCGGCATGCCTAGCCCGGTCGGCTGGGGCGGTTTGCAACGGCCGCCAGATGGCGGAGTCAGGGAGATGACAATGGTGAAGTCGTTTGAAGACCTGCAGCAGGTCGGTAAAGAGAACGTCGATCTCGCCGTGAAGGCGTTCGGCGCCGTTTCGTCGAAGGCGCAGGTGATTGCGACGGAAGTCGCGGATTATTCGCGCAAGTCGTTTGAAGAGAGCACCGCTGCGTTCGAGAAACTGCTCGGCGTCAAGTCGCTCGACAAGGCGATCGAGGTGCAGACGGATTACGCGAAGAACGCCTACGAAGGCTTCGTCTCGCAGGCCAACAAGCTCGGCGCGCTCTATGCCGATCTGGCCAAGGAGACCTACAAGCCGTTCGAAGCGATCGTCGCCAAGGCCAAGTAAGCAAGGCCAAGTAAGAACGCGACGTCGGGACCGGTCAGCCTCTGGCCGATCCTCCACGGAAAGTCTCGATCCCGCCTGCGTTTCGCGGCGGATCGTTGCAGAAGCCCGGCTCACGCCGGGCTTTTTGCTGTCTGGGGCCTGCGCTCCGGACAAGACTCGCGGTGAAAAGGCTCAAGCATTGTATCCGAGTTAGTTTTGCTATTACGAATTAGTTGCAACAAAGTATAGTAGTGAGTGGGGTAGCGCTCAGACCGGATCATGAGCCGGAGAGCAGGCCCCGGCCGAGTGGCGCACGAAGCCGCCCGGTCACGGGAATGGCGGCACAGCGGGGCACAGGCGGTGGTTTCTCAACAAACCAGACAGGCGGCTGCATCGCGATTTTGCAGGGGGCAGCCGAACAATGGCTCTTTCGATCAATGGCCGGCGGGCGGTATCGAGGACGGCCTGATGTCATCGGTCTGTCATCCGGCTCGGCGACGTTCGCGCGCCAATCGGGTAGCCCCATGATCCGGACGACGTTGCGTTTGTGTGCCTGGTCTGGCTCCGCGCTACTGACCGTTTCGCAGGTCGTTTCCCTTGCGACGTCTGCCGCTGCCGCGGAAACGGCGCGCTGGGACGGCAGCTATCTTGGTGTGCATGTCGGTTACGGTCGCGGCACCATCGCCCCGGCCTTAAGCGGTGCGCCGTCGCCCGCCGGCCAGCCCGGCTTTGGCAGTCTCTCGGGCGGCCTGTTCGGCGGCTACAACGTGCAGACGAGCAACGGCACGGTGTTCGGCGTCGAAGCGGACGTCACGGTTCCGGATTCGCAACCGCACGCGGATGCCATGTGGGCGGGCACGTCGCCGGCCGGTCTTGTGACCGAAGCACTCGGCGGCCTTGGCAGCGTGCGGCTTCGTGTCGGCCACGCGCAAGACGACTGGCTCGGCTACGTGACCGGCGGTTTCGCGGCTGCGATCAGCCATACGTCGCGCATGTCCGCGCCGGACGCCGATGACAATGTCGCGGGCTCGCATCTGCGGCTCGGCTGGACCGTCGGCGCCGGTGTCGAATACGCCTTCTCGGCGCCGTGGTCGCTGCGCGCGGAAGTGCTGTACACGAATTTCGGCACGCGCGATGTGTCGCCGCCGGGCGGCCCCGCCTATGGGTCGCGCTTCGATCTGTGGACCGCGCGCCTCGGCCTTGCTTATCGGTTCACCGATCTGCCGGGCCGATCTGCGAAGACAGCAACGGAGGGGAGCGGCATCGATTGGGAAATGCATGGCCAATCGACCTATGTCTTGCAGGGTTATCCGGCGTTTCGGTCGCCGTATTACGGCGCCAACAGTTTTTCGCCGTGGCCGCAGGCGAAGGCGACGTGGACCGCGAGCGTTTTTCTCGGTGTCCGCGTCTGGGACGGCGGTGAAGTCTATTACAATCCTGAACTGCTGCAGGGCTTCGGCTTCAACGGCACCGCGGGCGCGGGCGGATTTCCGAACGGCGAGGCGCAGAAATCGGACTTCGCTTATCCGCGCTACAATACGTCGCGTCTGTTCCTGCGCCACACCTTCGGATTTGGCGGTGAGCAGGAAACAGTCGAGAGCGATTACGGACAGATGGCCGGCAAGCGCGATGTGTCGCGCCTTAGCATCCAGGTCGGCAAATTCGCGGTACACGACGTTTTCGATACCAATTCGTTTGCCAACGATCCGCGCGAGGACTTCCTGAACTGGTCGATCTGGGCGGCGGGCGCATTCGACTATCCGGCGGACCGGCTCGGACTGACCTATGGCGCCGTGGCTGATTTCAATCAGAAGCAATGGGCGCTGCGGACCGGCTATTTCCTGGTCGGCAACGAGCCCAATTCCAGCAATTTCGACATGGCGCTGTTCCGCCGCGGCGGCTACGTGACCGAATTCGAGCAGCGTTATGCGATTGCCGATCTGCCCGGCAAGATCAAGCTGATGGGCTGGATGCACAACACGTTTTCCGGCCGCTATCGCGACGCGCTCGATCTCGTCGCGGCGACGCCGGGCCTCGACATCAACGATGCGATCGTGCGGGCACGGCGCGGCAACACCAAGTTCGGCTATGTGGTGAACTGGGAGCAGGCGTTGTCGGACACGGTGGGCGTGTTTGGCCGCTGGAGCTGGAATAACGGCCGCAACGAGATTTCCGCATTCACCGATATCGATGCGTCGCTGTCGGGAGGCTTGTCGATCAAGGGCGCGTCCTGGGGACGGCCGAACGACACGGTCGGTCTCGGCGGTGCGATCAATGCGCTGTCGCGCGATCATCGCGATTACTTCGCGGCCGGCGGCTATGGCGTGCTAGTCGGCGACGGCCGTCTCAACTACGGCACCGAGAAGATCCTCGAAACCTATTATGCCGTGCGCCTACGCGAAGGTTTCGTGGCGACGGCGGACTATCAGCTCATCGTCAATCCCGGATACAACCGCGACCGCGGCCCGGTGTCGGTATTCTCGATGCGGCTGCGCGCCGAGCGCTGATCGACGACACAGAAGAGATATAAAAAAGGCCCGGCAACCGGCCGGGCCTTCTCCAGGGACCGCGCTTGTCCCGTGTGACGTTGATCAGTTGGCGATGCGCAGCTTGCTGAGTGCCGTGCCGATCGACTGGAACGTCGAGATCAACTGATTGGCGGTCTTGATCTCGGTGAATTTGTCGCTGCCGCTCGCGCAATTCTGCAGCAGGGTCGAGGTCGGGTCGCCGCCCGTATTGACGTGGATGGTGTAGATCGTCACGCCGGCGGCCTTGGCGTTGGCGCAGGTGCCGATGCCGCTCTTTGTCGAGTCGTACATGCGCTTGTCGACGCTGGTCGAGACTGTCGAGCCGTTGCCGTACCAGCGATCCTGGGTGTTGAGACCGTCAGACATCAGGATGATCACGTCGGAATAGATGTAGTTCGGGTCTTTCGCCGGCGCGGTCAGCGGGCCGCCGCCGACCAGCGACTGCCAGGCCCAGACCAGGCCGACCGGCTGATTGGTGCCGCCGTTCGGCGACATATTGTCGACGATTGAGTTGAGCGTGGTCCAATTATAGGTCAGTCCCTGGATCGCCGCCGGGCAGGCATCGTACTGCTCGGCCGGATACTTGGACGCGGCGGTCGTGGTCGGCGCATCGACCTTCTGGTCCCAGTTGTTGCTGTCGGGCGCGTTGGAGCCGCCGCGATCGGTCACGCAGCCGTTCCAGCGGTTGTGGTTGGTGGAATTCCACCTGCCGCCGCCATTCACACAGTCGGTTTTCGTATTGTACCAGCCCCACCGCGGAGAGGTGCTGCAACTGCCGTTGTTCTCGTCGAAGTCGGTCCAGTCGATATAGCTCTGGTTGAAGGTGCTGGCGCCGATATTCACGTCTTTCGCGAACGGAACGATGGACACATAGACGTCGCCGTCCTTGGTGGCCGCGCTCTGGAGCTGCGTCAGCAGGTTCTTGGTGGCGGTCTTGAGCGCAGTCATCTTGCCGTCGTCCGACATCGAGCCGGTATTGTCGAGCGCGAGCGCGACGCGCAGCTTGTTCATGCCCCACTTGGCGGTCGATGTAACGCTGATCGGCATATTGCTGTAGCCCATCAGCCCCATGAAATTGGTGTTCACCGTGGCGCTGCCGTTGAGCACGACCTGCGAGCCGCCGGTGGTCGTATAGGATGCGGTGATGAGGATGTTCTTCGCCTCGGGCCGGGTGAACAGCGCCTTGAAATAGTCGTTGGCCTTGGTGCTGATCTGCGCCGCGGTCATCGAGCTTGCATTCTTCGACAGCATCAGCGCGGTGGCGTCGATGGCGGCTTGCATGGCTGCCTTGGTCGAGTTTGCCCGACTGTAATCGACCGCGCTGCCGACAAAGCCGACGATCGGGATGGTGGCCAGCGCAAAGGTGGTGGCGACGTTGCCCGCATTGGCACGTTTGAAATTGCTCCAGGCCGCGATGAAGCGCCGTGCAAGGTTTTGCCTGATCATGTGAGTGCCCGCTGACTTTGCCGCTGTTTTGCCCGAGGCCTGCCTGCTGTCGTGCATGCAGAGCCTGTCTATCGATTGCAGCGCAGTCTGAACGGCGGCCATGAAAAGCCGGTAAAATACGCAGCGAATGCCAGGTTAAGCCGCGTTCACCATCCGCGTTCCTCGCGGGATGGCTAACGAAGTGCCAATGCCGTCCTGATGACTGCCGGTCCACGAGCCGGCGGCGTCGTTGTGGAAAAGGCGATCTCGCCGCGCGCCGGGCGGCTTGCGAGCGTTAAATTGATGGCTATCTGAGGGTTCCGGAACCTGAGGGCCGGCGGTCTGGAAGTAAAAGCAGGGCGCCTTTATGATAGCCAACGGGAGCTGGCGAGGCTGGAACTGTTTCAATCCGGCACGACGAAAGGCCGGATCGAGGGTCCGGGACGACGACCGAAAGCGATGACTGGGAAGCGCAGCACGATAGCAGAACAGACAGCCGGCAGCCGCCACCCGGTTGGCAGCATGGCTCAGGCAAGGCGCGAATCTCAGCGCGAATCTCAGCGCGAATCCCGGCCCGAACCCGTTCGGGTGCCGGCGGCGACCGCTCCCAGCGCCGATCGTGTGGTGATGGCGGACGACGACAAGCGCCGCCGTAATGGCGATCCGGGCGCGCCTGGAACCGCGGTCATTTCCAAGACGCGACCGCAGGTCAAGCGGCCGAGCCTTTATCGCGTCCTGATCCTCAACGACGATTACACGCCGATGGAATTCGTCGTGCATGTGATCGAGCGGTTTTTCAGCAAGGACCACGAGGCGGCCAACCGCATCATGCTCCATGTGCACAATCACGGGATCGGCGAGTGCGGCGTGTATACCTATGAGGTCGCCGAAACCAAAGTGACGCAGGTGATGGACTTTGCCCGCAAACACCAGCATCCTTTGCAGTGCGTCATGGAGAAGAAATAGGCGACAGACAGAAGGGGCGAGGGGCGCCGACTTCACGGAAGACAAAAGACTGGACACCGAATGCCGACTTTTTCGCGCAGCCTCGAACAATCCCTGCATCGCGCTCTGGCGCTGGCCAATGAGCGACACCATGAATACGCGACGCTCGAACATCTGCTGCTCGCGCTGATCGATGATCAGGATGCTTCCGCGGTGATGCGGGCCTGCAATGTCGATCTCGACAAGTTGCGGCGCAGCCTCGGTTCCTATCTGGAATCGGAACTGGAAAATCTGGTCACCGACGGCGCCGACGATTCCAAACCGACCGCCGGATTCCAGCGCGTGATTCAGCGCGCGGTGATCCACGTCCAGTCGTCGGGCCGTGAGGAGGTCACTGGCGCCAATGTGCTGGTCGCGATCTTCGCCGAGCGCGAGAGCCACGCCGCCTATTTCCTGCAGGAGCAGGACATGACGCGCTATGACGCGGTCAA
>JAIUOO010000021.1 GCA_020161695.1 Pseudomonadota bacterium
ACCGCTTAAGGCCGATGGACGGGCCGGCGGCCGTTCGCCGTCCGGCGCGGGCGGCGCCAAGGGACCATCATCGCCAAAACGTTGGAGCGCCATGAGACGCGTTGTCGTAACCGGCATGGGTCTGGTATCGCCGCTTGGCTGCGGCGTCGATGTCACCTGGGACCGTCTGATCCGGGGCGAGTCGGGATTGGGCGCGATCCAGTCCTTCGATGTCTCGGACCTGCCGGCCAAGGTGGCGGCCCACGTTCCGCGCGGGGACGGCGCCAGCGGCTCGTTCAATCCGGACGATTGGGTCTCGCCCAAGGAACAGCGGCGGATGGACCCGTTCATCGTCTTCGGCCTGGCCGCGGCTGCGCAGGCGGTCAAGGACTCCGGCTGGGCGCCGGAGAGCGAGGACGATCGCATCCGCACCGGGGTGATGATCGGCTCCGGGATCGGCGGCTTGCAGGAGATCGCCAAGGGCTCGATCCTGGTCGAGGGCGGAAACGCCCGCAAGCTGAGCCCGTTCTTCATCCCGGCGGCGTTGATCAACCTGATCAGCGGCTACGCCTCCATCCGCTATGGCTTCAAGGGCCCCAACCACTCGGCAGTGACGGCCTGCGCCACCGGCGCCCATGCCATCGGCGATGCCTCCCGGCTGATCATGCTGGACGACGCCGACGTGATGGTGGCCGGCGGCTCCGAGGCGGCGATCTGCCGGCTCGGCATTGCCGGCTTCTCCGCGGCCAAGGCGTTGTCGACCAAATTCAACGACACCCCGCCGAAGGCGTCCAGGCCCTGGGACGTGGACCGCGACGGGTTCGTCATGGGCGAAGGCGCTGGCGTCGTCGTCCTCGAGGAGTACGAGCACGCCAAAAAGCGGGGCGCCAAGATCTACGCCGAGGTGGTGGGCTATGGCATGTCCGGCGACGCCTACCACATCACCGCTCCGGCGCCCAACGGCGACGGCGCCTACCGCTGCATGCTCTCGGCCTTCAAGCACGCGAAGATGAGCCCAGACGACGTCGACTACATCAACGCCCACGGGACTTCGACGCCGCTCGGCGACGAGATCGAGCTTGGCGCGGTGCTGCGTCTGCTCGGCGACAACCCCGGCGACGTCTCGATGTCGTCCACGAAGTCCTCCACCGGGCATCTGCTGGGCGCCGCCGGCGCGATCGAGGCGATCTTCTCGATCCTCGCGATCCGCGACCAGGTGGCCCCGCCGACGCTCAACCTCGATAATCCCGACGTCGAGACGGCCATCGATCTCGTCCCGCATGTCGCCCGCAAGCGCGCCATCGAGACCGTCCTGTCGAACTCCTTCGGCTTCGGCGGCACCAATGCTTCCGTGATATTCAGGGCCGCGGCGTAAGGGGAAACCCGTCTTTCGCCACATTCCCTCCGCATCACTACGGATGACGCGCGCCCCTCATCAGAGCTGAGACGAATGAACGATTCTTCCGGCCCCTTCACGCCGCAGAACGGCTCCCGCCCGGCCCTCAAATCCCCCCGCGCCGCCCTCGAGCCCGAGGCCGCGCCGCCGCCGCCGCCCGCCTCGCGCCATGCCCGCAACCAGTGGGTGGTGATCGGCAACCTGATCATGTCGATCCTGCTGGTCGGGCTGGTCGGCAGCCTTCTCGGCTTCGTCTATGCGCGGCAGGCCTTCGTCGCACCGGGCCCCTTGCAGCAGGATCGCGCGGTGTTCATCGAGCGTGGCTCGACCGCCGAGCAGGTCGCCCAGACGCTGGAGCGCAACGGCGTCATCAACAGCGCGCTGGTCTTCTCCGGCGCGGTCCAGCTCTACGGCGTGCGCGGCGACCTGAAATGGGGCGAGTACATGTTCCCCAGGGGCGCCTCGACGGCCGAGGCGCTGGCCATCGTGCTCGAGGGCAAGCCCATCGAGTACCGCATCACGATCCCCGAGGGCCTGACTTCCGAGCAGATCGTCGGCCGCCTGCGCGACAACGACGTGCTGACCGGCGACATCGCGCGCATTCCGCGCGAGGGTTCGCTGCTGCCTGACACCTATCGCTTCACCCGCGGCACGTCGCGCCAGCAGATGGTCGACCAGATGACGCAGTTCCAGAACCGCCTCGTCCAGCAGATCTGGGCGCGTCGCGGGCCGGATTTGCCGATCCGGACGCCTGAGGAACTGGTCATCCTCGCCTCCATCGTCGAGAAGGAGACTGGCAAGGCCGAGGAGCGCCCGCGCGTTGCCGGCGTCTTCGTCAACCGCCTGACGCGCCGCATGCGCCTGCAGTCCGATCCGACCATCGTCTATGGCATTGTCGGCGGCCGCGGCACGCTGGGGCGTGGCATTCTCGCCTCCGAGATCCAGCGCCTGACGCCCTACAACACCTATCAGATCGACGGCCTGCCGCCGACGCCGATTGCCAATCCCGGCCGCGCCGCCATGGAGGCGGTCGCCAACCCCGCTCGCCACCGCGATCTGTTCTTCGTCGCGGACGGCACTGGCGGACATGTCTTCGCCGAGACGCTCGAGCAGCACAATCGTAACGTCGCGAACTGGCGCCGCATCGAGCGTGAGCGGGCGAGCCCCGACGCCACGCAGGACCGCACCTCGGCCGCCGATACACCGGCGCCGGCCGCGACCGGCACGCCACCGCGCGCAACCCGCTGACGGGCGCGCGGGCGGCGCCGCTTGACCTCCGGGCGGCGGCGACTTAACCGCCTGCCTGTCAGCGCGTTTCCGAGGTTTCCATGGCTCTTGCAAGCATGACCGGATTTGCCCGGTCGGAAGGCGTCTCCGGCGCGTCCGTCTGGGCGTGGGAGATCAAGTCGGTCAATTCCAAGGGCCTCGACATCAAACTGCGCATGCCCTCCGGCATGGATGTCGTGGAGGCGACTGTCCGGCAGAAGATCGCGGCCGCCGTCACGCGCGGCAGCATCTTCGCCTCGCTGAACGTCAAGCGCGAGGCGGCCGTCAGCGAAGTCCGCATCAACGAGACGGTGCTGGCACAGGTGGCCGAGGCGGCGCGCCTGATCGCCGAGCGGATCGATGCACGCGCGCCGGCCATCGACGGCCTCCTGCAGATTCGCGGCGTCGTGGACGTGGTCGAGCCGGAAGAGGGCGAGGATGAGCGGCAGGCGCTCCAGTCGGCCGCCCTGGCCGGCCTCGACAAGGCGCTGGTCGGGCTCTCCGCCATGCGCGCCGCCGAGGGTTCCGCGCTGGAGACCGTGATGGCGACCCGCCTCGACGAGATCGCCGTGCTGAAGAAGGAGGCCGAGGACAATCCCGCGCGCCGGCCGGAGGCGATCCGCGCCCGGCTTGCCGAGCAGGTCGCGGCTCTTCTCGACACCGGAAAGGCCTTCGACCCTGACCGCCTGCATCAGGAGGCGATCCTGCTGGCCTCCAAGGCCGATATCCGCGAAGAGCTCGACCGCCTCGATGCCCATGTCGCCGCCGCGCGCAAGCTGCTGGCCGAGGGCGGTCCGGTCGGCCGCAAGCTCGATTTCCTCGCGCAGGAATTCAACCGCGAGACCAACACGCTCTGTTCCAAGGCCAACGACGTGTCGCTGACCGCCACGGGCCTGTCGCTCAAGGCTGCCGTCGAGCAGTTCCGCGAGCAGGTGCAGAACCTGGAGTGAGCCGATGTCGGATGCCGTCACCGCCCGCCGCGGCCTGATGCTGATCCTCACCTCGCCCTCGGGTGCGGGGAAATCGACGCTGACGCGCCAGCTCCTGCAGAACGAGACGGACATTGCCCTGTCCGTTTCCGTCACCACGCGCTCGCGCCGCAAGGACGAGATCGACGGGGTGCATTATCACTTCATCGACCGCCCCGCTTTCGAGCGGATGCGCGATGCCGGCGAACTGCTCGAATGGGCCGAGGTCCACGGCAATTTTTACGGCACGCCGCGCAGGGCGGTGGAGGAGGCGCTGTCGGCCGGCAAGGACGTGCTGTTCGACATCGATGTCGCCGGCGTCAGGCAGCTTGCCGACATGGTGCGGGAGGACATGGCGACGGTGTTCCTGCTGCCGCCCTCGGTCACCGAGCAGATCGCCCGGCTGAAGCGCCGCGCGAGCGATGACGACGCGGCGATCCTGAAGCGCCTGCGTACGGCGCGCGACGAGATCGGCCACTGGGCGGATTTCGACTACATCCTCGTCAACGAAGATATCGCTCGCGCCTTCTCCGAGTTGCGCGCCATCCTCCATGCCGAACGGCTGAAACAGCGTCGCAGGCCGAAGCTGGAGGCGCTGATCGGCGAACTCGGCCGCGACCTCGACAAGGTGCTGGAAGCCGGACGCCTGCCGTCCTGACGCTTTAGGCGTCCAGCAGGCGTGCCAGCGTGCAGAACTCCGCTATCGTCAGCGTCTCCGCGCGCGCGGTGGGATCGAGGCCGGCCGTCTCGATCAGCGCCATGGGATCGCGCCCAAGGCCCTTGAGGCTCTGCCGGATCATCTTGCGCCGCTGGCCGAAGGCCGCTGCGGTCACGCGCTCCAGCGCACCGACGCGACAGGGGATCGGGTCGGCGCGCGGCACGAGATGCACCACCGACGAGGTCACCTTGGGCGGCGGCACGAAGGCCGAGGGGCCGACGTCGAAGGCGATGCGCGCTTCCGTGCGCCAGCCGGCGAGCACGCCGAGCCGGCCATAGGCGTCGGTGTCAGGCGCGGCGACGATGCGCTGGGCGACTTCTTTCTGGAACATCAGCGTCAGCGACCGGTACCAGGGCGGCCAACGGTCAAGCGTCAGCCAGCCGGTCAGCAATTGCGTGCCGACATTGTAGGGCAGGTTGGCGACGATGCGGGCCGGTGCGCCGCCGATATGGGGCACGAGGTCCACCTCCAGCGCGTCGCCCTCGATCACCGTCAGCCTTCCCGGATAATGCGCCGCGATCTCCTCCAGTGCCGGCAGGCAGCGCGGGTCGCGCTCGACCGCGATCACGCGCGCGGCCCCGCCCGCGAGCAGCGCGCGCGTGAGGCCGCCGGGGCCGGGGCCGATCTCGACCACGGTCGCGCCTTCGAGCGGACCGGAAGCACGGGCGATCCGGCTGGTCAGGTTGAGGTCGAGCAGGAAGTTCTGTCCCAGCGACTTCTTCGCCATCAGCCCGTGCCGGGCGATGACCTCGCGCAGCGGCGGCAGGTGGTCGATCGCGCTCACGTCTTCAGGCCCGTGGCTGTGCGAGACGGCCGGCCAGCGCGATGGCGTGGATCAGGCTGGACGGCCGCGCCTTGCCCGTTCCCGCGAGCGAGAAGGCCGTGCCATGATCGGGCGAGGTGCGGATGAAGGGCAGGCCGAGCGTGACGTTGACGCCCTCGTCGAAGGCGAGCGTCTTCACCGGCACCAGCACCTGGTCGTGATACATGCCGAGCGCGACGTCGTAGCCCTTGCGGGCTTCCGGGTGGAACAGCGTGTCGGCCGGGTGCGGTCCGGTGGCGGCAATGCCGATGCGGTTCAGTTCGGCGACCGCCGGCGCGATGACGTCGATGTCCTCGCTGCCCATCAGGCCGTCCTCGCCCGCATGGGGGTTGAGGCCGCATATGGCGAGGCGCGGCGCCGCGATGCCGAAGCGCGTCGCCAGGTCGTGGGCGACGATGGCGCCGGTCTCGACGATCAGATTGGTCGTCAGCCGCGCTGGCACATCGGCGAGCGGCATGTGGATGGTGACCGGCACCACCGCCAGTTCGCGGCTCCAGATCATCATGATCGGCCGGACGGGGCCGACCCGGAACGGGCGGGCGAGCTCGCCGAGGAATTCGGTATGGCCGGGATGGCTGAAGCCGGCCGCCGCCAGCACCGACTTGGCGATGGGGTTGGTGACGATCGCCCGCGCCCGGCCGGAGCGGATGTGGTCGACGCCGGCGCGGATGGCCTCGATGACCATGAAGGCCGTGTCCGTGGTCGGCGCACCCGGCAGGTCTTCGGCCGAATTGTCCTCCGTGCCTTCCGCCGCGACCACCGGCAGGCCGTAGGCGAAGCTGTCGATGGCCTCTTCGGGCAGGACCTCGACGATGGGCACGCCGATGCCGAGCCGCGCGGCGCGCTTCTCCATCAGTTCGGGGTCACCGATGAGATAGAAGGGCGGCAGTTGCTGGCTGGCGCGGTCGCGCCACGCCATCAGGGCGATATCCGGTCCGATACCGGCCGGTTCGCCCATGGTCACGGCGAGCGGCAGCATGGCGGCGGCTCAGCTGCGGCCGCGCCCGCCGCGCCCGTCCTTGTATTCGATCACCGCCGTGCGGCGGATGCGCGCCAGATAATCCCGCGAGATGCGTTGCATCTCGGCGGTCTGGATTTCTTCGCGCGCCTGATTGCGGACGGTCGTGTCGTTGGCGTTGATGTCTTCCTTGGCGCAGACCGCGACCATCTCGATGCCCTGCTGGGTGCGGCTCGGCTGGGTGAGCTTGCCGACGGCGGTCTGGTCGAGCACCTGGCGGAACTGCGGGGACAGGTCAGAACTCAGCCGGCGGAACTGTTCGCGAACGGCCGAATCCGGGATGCGGTTCACCTGTTCGAGATCGGTGGCGCAGCTTGTGAAGCGGCCGCGCAGGGCATTGGCCTCGGCAAGGCGCTGGGCGACCCGGGCAGGGGGGGCGTTAGCCGGAACGAGGAGGACGATCGGCCGCAGCACGTAGTTCACCGAGCGCGTATTGCCCTGCTGGCGGCGCGAGATGGCGTCGGCGAGCTGCGTGTCGGTGACGAAGATGGTGCGCCCGTAGCGGGCGCCGACGATGTTCGACCATGAGAGGTCGGCGCGCAGCTTGCCGCGATAGACCCGCGGCTCGATGCCTTGTGCGCGCAGCACCTGGTCGAAGCCGCGCGGATCGATGCCGGAGCGCTGGGCCACCTGCGCATAGGCGGCGTTGACCTGCTGCTCGCTCGCCTCGACCTTGAAGCGCCGCGCCTCGCTGAACTTGACGCGGTCGTTGATCAGGTCGTCCAGCGCCTGCTCGCGCGAATGCGGGCGGCCCTCGCGGATCTGCAGCAGCCGCTGGCGCTGGGGAATGTCGAAACTGGTGATCGGCAGGCCGTTGACGATGACGATCACCTGACCGTCCTGCGCGGTGGCGGGAGCGGCAGCGGCCGACAGGGTGACCGCCAGGGCGGCTGCGAGGAACGGACGCGCGAAGGTCATGGCTGCGCCTTCCTTGGGTTGATGGCGGGAAAGGGCTCCGTTGCGCAAGACGGTGGCGCAATCAGGGCAGCGGGGCCGTTCACTGCGCCGGTGGGTTGAACCAGTTCGACACGTTCTGCGACAGGGTCAGCTCGCCGATGGTCCGCAGATTGAAGCGGAACATGAAGCGGTGGACGTCGCGCGTCGTGGTGACATTGTTGAGCGTCACCACCTCGGCGGCGAAGTCGCGCGAATAGTAGAAGCCGAGCTGCATGGCGTCGTCGAGATAGTTCACGCCGAGCGTCAGGCCCTCGATCTTGTTGCGTTCGGTGATCGGCAGCGCGTTGGTGAAATTGGCCGCGAGATTCTGCCGCTCGAACGAGAAGCGCGCCGCGCCGTAGAGCGTCCAGTTGGTGGCGACCGTGTAGGACATGGCCGCGCCGACGCCGCTGCGCGGCACGATGTAGCCGAGCACCGGTTGCGGCGCGAGATAGGCGTAGGTGCCGGTGACCGCGACATTGCCGAACCGGCCGGTCGCGTCGAGCTCCGCGCGCTGGACGGCGAAGGTCCGCTCGTCGAAGCGACCGCGCGCCGAGAACCGGAAATTGCTGTCCATCTGGTACATGAAGCGCGCGACATAGTCCGAGCGCGGCTTGTCGAGGCCGGAATTGGCGCCGGCGCTCGCCATGTCGACATTGGCGCCGACGACGTTCGGATCGCCATAGGCGAAGGAATTGACGCCGAACAGGTGCCGCGACTGGCCGAACAGCACGTTGACGCTGGAGCCGTTGACGAAGCGGTGGGTGAGGTTGAGGCCGTAGTTCAGCCGTCCGCCGCCCTCGACGCGGTCCCAGCCGGAGAACTTGCTGACCTGAAACAGGCTGGTGTCGTCGAAGACGAGGCTCTGGGCGTCCTCGTTCGGGATACGGCCGATATTGGTCTCGTTCGGACGGGCGATGAACTGGACGATCGGCTCGATGACCGTGGTGCCGTATTCAGTGCCGGCGATCCACGGATAGCGGTAGGTCATGCCGACGGTCGGCATGACGCGCGTGTGCTGCTGGCCGCTGCCCGTCGCCAGCCGGTCGAACGAGCCGAGAACCGCGGCATTGTCCTTCAGGTGGTGGTAGGTCACGTCGCCGCGCACGGAGACGAAGGGTTCCCAGACCTGACCCAGCGCGTCGGTGATGCGGCGCCGCCAGGCAACTTCCGCCGAAGCGCGGGAATAGGTGCCGTCGATACCGTTCACGAGGCAGTTCGACGGGTCGAGATTGACGCCCGGCGCACGCGGCTGGAGGCGGTTACAGGTGATCGGGACGAGCGGGTTGCGGACCGACACGTCCGCCGCCTCGCGCGACAGGCTGACGATGCTGGTCCGCCAGGACAGTTCGCCGCCGACGACCGAGCGGTCATAGACGCGGAAATAGTCCAGCACCGGGTGGGTAACCGGCAGCACCTTGTTGTCGGTATCGGTGGCGGTGATGCCGACATAGCGCGTCGTCGACAGGTCGAACCAGCTGCGCTCGCCCTGTCCGCGCAGGAACAGCCGGGAATTGGCCTCGGTCTGCCCCGGCAGCATCAGGGAATAGTCCCTGAGGAAGGCCGTGTCCGACATCAGGTTGAGGTCCCAGCCGACCGACCAGCGCTCGGTGAGGCGGAACATGCCTGTCGTGTGGATGATGCCGCGGAAGCTGCGGTTACCGACTTCCGGCGTGCCGTCCGAATAGGTGAAGGCGTTGCGGTCCTGCTGGAAGATGCCGGCGCCGCGGATGGTGTAATAGCCGCTCTCGAAGCCGTGACGCCACTCCACCACGGGCATGAAGCCCTGGCGGATGTAGTAGCGCGGCGCGATCAGCAGGTCGTAATTGGCCTGGATGTTCCAGAAATAGGGCACCTCGATACCCACGCCGGTGCGGTTCGAGCCCGCGACGCCCGGCATCAGGAAACCCGAGGCCTTGCGGACGGTCGGGTCCGGCGCCTGCATGTAGGGCATGTAGGCGATCGGCAGGCCGAACATCTCGAACCGGGCATCCTCGAAATAGATCATCCGCTCGGATTCGCGGTGGATGATCCGCTTCGACTTGATGACCCAGGTCGGCGGCTTGGTCTGGTCGGCGCGGCAGGAATCGCAGGCCGTGTAGGTCGCCCGGTCGAAGATCGTTGTCTCGCCGTTCTCGCGCGTCACGTTGGCGGCGCCGATGAAGCGCCGGTCCGGCGTTTCGAGGTTCAGCGAGCGGACGAAGCCGTCGGCAAAATTCTGGTCGAATTCGAGATCCTGCGCGTGGGCGATCACGCCCGACGGCTCGGTGATCCGGACATTGCCGGTGGCGCGAACCCGGTTCGCGCGCTGGTCGTAGGTGACGAGGTCGGCCTCGATGGTCCGGCCGTCGTAATAGATCTGCACCCGGCCGCGCGCGGAGACACGGCTCGTCCGCTCGTCATAGACCAGCTGGTTGGCGTTCACCTGCATCGGCGAGCCGCGCTGCGTCGTCGTGAAGGTCGGCGGTGCGCCCGGCAGCTGCTCCAGCGACGGCGACATCGGCGTACGTGCCGTCGACTGGTTCTGGATGACCGTCGGGTCCTGGATAAACAGGCGTCGCTCGACCGGATCGGCGGGGACCGACTGCGCGCGTGCGGGCGCGAGCCCTCCCGCCGCGACAAGCAGCGTCAGCGCGCTTGCGGTCACGGTCAGGGCGGGGCGGGCGATTCGGGCCGGAGAAGCCGGAGGCCGGGTGGATGCGAGGCGCATCAACCATCCTCCTGCTTCAAAAGAACCATGAAACCCATCAACGCACCGATAAATGCAGGCGACCAGGCCGCGAGCACCGGGGGCACCAGATTGGAGCGCCCGAGATTCCCAGCCAGTTCGGACCCCACGTAAAGCAAAAATCCGGCGACGACGCCACCCAGAATCGTCCGGCCGAGGCCGCCGAGCCGCGCGAACCGCAGGGACGCTGCGGCAGCCACCAGAACCATGGCGACCAGCAGCAGCGGGCGGGCCAGCAGAAGCTGGTACTGGAGCTCGAAACGGGCGGCGGGAAGCCCCGAGCGCCGCGCCAGCTCGATGAACTGCGGCAGCTCCCAGAAGGAGACCTGCTCGGGCATCACGAAGCTCTGCTGCACCTGTTCGGCGGTCAGCCGGGTGTCGAGACGCAGCGTCTCGTGCTTCTCCGGCTCCCGGCCGACCGGCGTCACCCGCGCCTTGTTCAGCTGCCAGTAGCCGTCGAACAGGTCGGCGCTGTCGGCGTCGATCCGTTCCTTGAAGCTGTTGTCGGTGTTGTAGACGAGCACGCTGACGCCGGTGAGCCGCTGGCCGCGGCTGGTGGCGGAGGCGGCGTTGATGACTGCCTGTCCCGATGGGGTCGCCTGCCGCAGCCAGAAGTTGGTGCGCGATTCCGCGGCATAGATCCGCCCGAACAGCTGGGATTCCAGCTTCATGCTCCGCTCACGGAAGTCGGAGGCGACGGGATTGTAGACGGTGGCGGCGAAGACGCCGATGAGCAGGGCGACGATGATGGCAGGCGCCAGGAACTGCCACGCGGAGAGGCCGGCGGCGCGGGCGACGACCAGTTCCAGCTTTCGCGACAGGCCGAGGAAGCACAGCATCGCCCCGACCAGCACGGCGAAGGGCAGCACGACCTCGACGAAGGCCGGCACGCGGTAGATCGTCAACAGCGCGACAAGCTGGGTCGGGGCCCGTGTCGAGTCCTCGACGCGCCTCAGCTGCTCGACGAAATCGACGATCAGCACCAGCCCGAACGTGCCAAGGAACGTGCTTCCCACTGCCCCGATGAACTTGCGGGTCATGTAGCGGGAGAAGGTAGAGACGATCACGCCCTGCCTCCCGCCGCGAACCGCTCGGTGAAGCGCTGGACGATCCGGTCCGACAGATCGCCGAGATAGGTCGAGACCGCCTGCGGCGCCCGTGGCCTCAGCCAGCCGAGCGAAATCGCGCCGAACAGCACGATGGTCGCGATCGGGATGAGATAGACGAGCGGCACTGCGGCCGGCCGCGCCGCGACCATGCCGGACACGGCGAAACCCAGCCCGCGGATGGCGGCCATCGCGGCGATCGCCCCGGCGATCGCGGTGCCCCGGCTCTGCCGGGTGGTGCGGGCATGTCCCAGCATGGCGAACGCAATACACATCATGGCCAGCGGGTAGAGCGGCGCGGCGAACCTGTCGTGCAGCTCCTGTCGAAACCGGCCCTGCCACCGCTCCAGCATGGGATCGGCGGGGTTCGGGTTCATGAGCTCGGACGTATAGCGTTCCGATGGTCTATAAATGGTTTCCGCCGCCTGGGTCAGCTGCGACAGGTCGAAGGCATAGCGCTCGAACACCACGATGGAGGTGGTGCCGTCCTTCATCTCGCGGCGCTGCAGATTGCCGTTTTCCAGCACGAAGAACGTGCCCTGCCGCTGCTCGCTGATCACGCCGCGCTCGGCCACATAGGTCATGTGGACGGCGGCGTCGCGGGTGTCCGACACGACGATGCCGAGCAGAACGCCGCCAGGAGCGCGATCGCGGATATGGAAGGTGAGGCCACGGTCGGCCTGCGTGAACTGGCCGGGCCGCACGATGGCGGTGAGCAGATTGGCCTGAACCTGCGTCAGCAGCAGGCGGAAATGGCGGATCGAGGAAGGCGTCAGCCACAGCGACAGCGAGCCGACCAGCACCATGACCATCGCGGTCAGCACCAGCAGGGGGCGGGCGAGCCTTGCCGGGGAGACGCCGGCCGCCGCCATGACGATCAGCTCGGAATCGCCGTTCAGCTTGTTCAGCGTCTGCATCACCGCGATGAACAGCGCGATCGGCGCGATCAGCGCCAGAAGGACCGGAATGCCGAGGCTGGTCATCAGGAAGAACAGTGCGATCGTCTGGCCGCTGTTCGTCACGAGATCGAGCTGACGCAGAACCTGGGTGATCCAGACGACCAGCGTCAGGATGAACAGGCCCGCGACGAAGGCGACCAGCGCCTGCCGGAAAATGTAGCGTTCGAGGGATCCCATTTCCGGCTCATGCTCGCAGGCGGAAGTCCAGCTCGTCAGCTGGCCGCCCGCTGATCGATCCATCAGGGGTAGTGGCCGATCGTGGCATGCGCAAGGTCGCAGAGCCGATTCCCGCCATGGCGTCTCCCCCCGGCCACAACGTCACGATAGTGTGTGTCTTGCAGGCGTTGTGCCTGATTCCATTGAGCTTCATCCTCGGGCCCATGCCAGACAGCCTCAAGATCACCTTCGCCCCGCTCGGATCGGCCCCCTCGGGTCTTGCCGTCATTCTCGCAGCTTCCGATCTCGCGCTCTCGAAAACGGCAGCAGCATTGCTCGCGTCCGCCAAGGACCTGCTCGCGCGCGCCGCCGCCGCCGACGGGTTCAAGGGCAAGTCGGGCTCGTTCCTCGATATCGTGGCGCCCGAAAAGGTAGCGGCCAGCCGGCTGCTCGTGGCTGGCACCGGCAAGCCCGCCGACTGGAAGGAGCTCGACGTCATCCGCCTCGGCGGCGCCATCTGCGGTCGCCTGCCCGACGCCGTGACCGAGGCGACGATCCTCGCGGACACGGTCGCCGGCCCGCTTTCCGCCGATCAGGCGGCAGACCTCGCGCTCGGCCTGCGCCTGCGCTTCTACGCCTTCGACCGCTACAAGACGAAGAAGAAGGACGGTGACGAAGGGCCGAAGAAGCGCTCGGTCACCATCCTCGTCGCGGACGAGAAGGCGGCGCGCAAGGCGTTCAAATCGCGCGAGGGGATCGCCGACGGCGTCGATGTCGCCCGCGACCTCGTCAACGAGCCGCCGAACGTGCTCTCGCCGCCCGAATTCGCCAGGCGCGCCTCGGCGCTGGAGCGTCTCGGCGTCGATGTCGAGATTCTCGGCGAGAAGGAGATGAAGAAGCTCGGCATGGGCGCGTTGCTGGCAGTGGGGCAGGGGTCCCGCAAGGAAAGCCAGATGGTGGTCATGCGCTGGGATGGCGGCAAGGACGGCGCGGCGCCGGTTTGCCTGATCGGCAAGGGCGTCTGCTTCGACACCGGCGGCATCTCGCTGAAGCCCGGCGAGGGCATGCAGGACATGAAGGGCGACATGGGCGGCGCGGCCGCCGTCGTCGGCGCCATGCACGCGCTCGCCGCGCGCAAGGCCAAGGTCAACGCGGTCGGCATCATCGGCCTCGTCGAGAACATGCCGGACGGCAATGCCTACCGTCCCGGCGACATCCTGACCTCGATGTCGGGCCAGACCATCGAGATCATCAACACCGACGCCGAGGGCCGCCTCGTCCTCGCCGACTTGCTCTGGTATGCCAAGGGCCGCTTCGAGCCGAAGTTCATGATCAATCTGGCGACCCTGACCGGCGCGATCATGGTGGCGCTCGGCAGCGAGCATGCCGGCCTGTTCAGCAACGACGACGAACTCGCCCAGAACCTCACTGCCTCGGGCCTTGCCACCGGCGAGCGTGTCTGGCGCATGCCTTTGTCGCCGGAATACGACAAGCTCATCGACAGCCAGTTCGCCGACATGAAGAACACCGGCGGACGCTATGGCGGCTCGATCACGGCGGCGCAGTTCCTCCAGCGCTTCGTCGGCGATACGCCCTGGGCGCATCTCGACGTCGCCGGCACGGCGATGAACTCGGTGAAGAACGATCTCAACCGCTCGTGGGGCGGCGGCTGGGGTGTTCGTCTCCTCGACCGGCTGGTGGCGGACGCCTGCGAAAGCTAAGCGTCTGCGGGAATGCTGAGGTAGGATACAGGCCTCCACGTCATGGCCGGGCTTGTCCCGGCCATCCACGACTTGAACACGCCGCCGAAGGCAATTCGTGGATGCCCGGCACGAGGCCGGGCATGACGCGAGGAGGCGGAGACGATCGGCCTGGCGTTACGTGCCTGCTTCTAGCCATGCGAAAACGACTGAACTCGTGACCGACATCCTGTTCTACCATCTGCAGCACCAGCCGCTCGAAAGGGTCTTGCCGGTGCTGCTCGAAAAATCGGTGGAACGGGGATGGCGGGTCGCCGTCGAGGCGACCACGCAGGAGCGCGTCGATGCCCTCGACGCGCTGCTCTGGACATATTCGGACGAGAGCTTCCTCGCGCACGGAACCGACCGCGAACCCGACCCGGCTGCGCAACCCGTGCTGATCACCACCGGACAGGGCCGGCCGAACGACGCGACGGTGCGCTTTCTGGTCGATGGCGCGCCGCTGCCGGCGGACATGACGCCTTACGAGCGCGTCGTGCTCATGTTCGACGGCAATGACCCCGATGCGATCGACCGCGCGCGCGATCAATGGAAAGAGGCCAAGGGCGGCGGCCATGCCTGCACCTATTGGCAGCAGAGCGAGACGGGCCGCTGGGAGAAGCGGGCGTGAGCGTTCCCGACGAACCAGGACGCCCGCGCGGATTCATCGATAGCGCCGCCCGTTTCGAATATGCCCGCCTCGGCATCTCCATCTTCCTGACGGCGCTGACCAACCAGCAGGCGGTCCTGCTGGCGGTGGTCTGGGAGGAGGCGGGTTTCGCCCATCGCGACATCGGCCTGCTCATCGCCATCTACGGCATCCCGCTGGTGCTGATGAGCCTGTTCTCGGGGACCGTGGCCAACCGGATCGGGCTCCTGCCGACGGTGCGCATCGGCGCGGTCCTCACCTGCCTCGGGCTGGCGAGCCTTGCCGTCACTTATGACAGCTTCTTCGGCTCGCTCGCCTCGCGGCTGGTTCAGGGCGTCGGCTTCGCGCTGTTCCACGCCCCGGTCATGACCTATGGCACGACGCGGCTGACCCAGGAGCGCTTCGTCCAGCTTTTCGGGCTGCTCTCGGCCATGGCGCCGCTGCCCTATGCCTTCGGGCCGATCCTGGCCGAATATGTCTACCACGCCTATGGCGCGCGCCTGTTCCTGCTGCTCGGCAGCCTGCCGGGCCTGCTCGCCCTGCCGTTGCTCTGGACCGTCAGGCCCGGCGAGAAGGCGCAGCCAGAGGTCGGCGGTCTCACCGGGCTGATGACCTCGCGTCGCATCTTCCTGCCGATGCTGGCGGCCGTGGTCTATGGCTCGATGTTCGGCTTCATCGGCGCCTATATGGCGCCGCTCATGCTCGAACGCGGCATGACGGTCGGCGCCTTCTTCACCTCCTTCACCCTGTCGATCTTCGGCGCTCGGTTCGGCCTGCTGGCGCTGGTCGAGAATGTCGACCGTCGCCTCGTGGTCGCCGGCGGCGCCATCGTGCTCGCCGCCGGGCTGCTGATGGCAGCCCTCGCCCACAACGTGACCTTCGCCGTGACGGCCGGCTTCGTCTTCGGTCTCGGCCATTCCGTCGGCTTCCCGGTCATCTCCGCCTGGATCTGCGACGGAACCCCGCCGGAGAAGCGGGCCATCCCGCTCGCCCTGTTCAATGCCACCTTCTTCGCGGCGATCACCTTCGTCGCGCTGCCGGCGAGCGTCGCCATCGGCCGCGTCGGCTATGTGCCGGTCATGGTCTTCATCGCCGCCACCGGAGTCGTTCTCGCGGCGATCATGGTCTCCGCCTGGATGAGGCGTTTCCGCATTCCATAAGCGCCGTCGATGGACGGCTTGATGTCTTGTCATTGGTCTGATGCCACCATGCTGACAGAATGCTGTCAGTAGTCCTGTCGGAGCATCACCCCCATGAGACCGTCGGACAGACTGTTCCAGATCATCCAGATCCTGCGCCGTTCGCGCCGGCCGCTGACCGCTGAGGCGATCGCGACCGAGCTCGAAACGTCGAAGCGCACGATCTATCGCGACATTTCCGCCCTCGTCGGCCAGCGCGTGCCGATTCGCGGGGAGGCCGGGCTCGGCTATGTGCTGGAGGGCGGCTTCGACCTGCCGCCGCTCATGCTGACGGCGGACGAGATCGAGGCGGCAGCCCTCGGCGCCCGCTGGGTGCAGTCGCGCGCGGACCCTGCGCTCGCGCGCGCCGCCGAGGATCTCATCGCCAAGCTTGCCGCCATCGTGCCGGAGCGTCTGCGCGACCTTGCCCTCGACCCGGCCTCACGCACCGGCCCGGCCTGGGAGCCGACGCCGGACCGGATCGACGTGGCGCGCGTGCGCTCCTGGATCCACGACGGCCGCAAGATCACCCTCGGCTACAAGGACGAACAGGGGCGGGAGACGGACCGCACGGTCTGGCCGGTGGCGGTCGGCTATTTCGACAGCGTCCGGCACCTGGTCGCCTGGTGCGAATTGCGCAAGGATTTCCGCAGTTTCCGCACGGACCGCATCCGCGAGGCGAGCTTCCTCGACGACCGCTATCCCGAGCGTCCCAGCGTCCTGCGCGCACGCTGGCGCAAGTCGCTGAAGGAGCATTGAGCGGGGTTGGCCAATCGCCGGCTGGCAGCCGCGCTACCCCGCCGCCTCCAGCTCGCCGCTGGCCGCGAGCCAGGCTTCCTCAGCCTCGGCGAGTTGCCTTTCGCGCACGCCGCGCGTCTTCGCGGCCTGTGCGGCGCTGTCCGGATGCGCCTCGAAATAGCCGGGCTGGGCGAGGATGCGGTCGATCTTCTCGATATCGGCGCGCAGCTTGTCCATCGTCGCCTCGATCTCGGCGACGCGCTTCGCCAGCGCCTTGGCGTCCGCGCGCGGCATCGCCGGCGTGGCGGCTCCCGCCGCGGCCTGCTCGGCAGACCTGCCGGTTCCCTTGCCGGGCTTGGTATCCGGGGCGGAACTGCCCGACAGCACGATGCGCCGATATTCGTCGAGATCGCCGTCGAAGGGCTTCACCGTCCCCTCGCGCACCAGCCAGAGCCGGTCGACCGTCGCCTCCAGTAGATGTCGGTCGTGGGAGACGATCATCACCGCGCCGTCGAAATCGTTCAGCGCCTCGATCAGCGCCGTGCGGCTGTCGATGTCGAGATGGTTGGTCGGCTCGTCGAGAATGAGCAGGTGCGGCCCCTCGAACACCGCGATGGCGAACAGGAGCCGCGCCTTCTCGCCGCCGGAGAGCGAGGACACCTTGCTGTCCGACCGCTCGCCGGAGAAGCCGGCGCGGGCGCAGGCGGCGCGCACCTTGGCCTCCGGATCGGCCGGCATCAGCCGCCGCATGTGCTGGTAGACGCTTTCCGCGGGCCGGAGTTCGTCGAGCTGGTGCTGGGCGAAATAGGCGATCTTGAGCTTGTCGGCGCGCACGAGCCGGCCGCCCATGGCCGGCAAGCGCTCGGAGATCAGCTTCAGGAAGGTCGACTTGCCGTTGCCGTTGGCACCAAGGAGGCCGATCCGGTCGTCGTCGTCGATCCTGAGGTCCAGGCGGCGCAGAATCGGGTGCCCCTCGGCATAGCCGACCGACACGCCCTCGAGGTTGAGGATCGGCGGCGAAGCCTTGCGCGCGGGCGCGGGGATGATGAAGGGCGGCACGTCCCGATCGACGATGGCCGCCACCGTCTCCATCTTCTCCAGCATCTTCATGCGCGACTGCGCCTGCCGGGCCTTGGATGCCTTGGCCTTGAACCGGTCGACGAAGGACTGCAGGTGCGCGCGCCGCTCCTCCTGCTTCTTGATCGTCTTCTCGCGCACCGCGATCTCGATTGAGCGGGAGCGCTCGAAAGTCGTGTAATTGCCGCGCCAGAGCGTTAGCTTGCCCTGGTCGAGATGCAGGATGTGCTCGACGGAGGCGTCGAGCAGGTCGCGGTCGTGGCTGATCAGCAGCACGCTGTGCGGATAGCGCGCGAGATAGTCCTGCAGCCAGAGCGTGCCTTCGAGGTCGAGATAGTTGGTCGGCTCGTCCAGCAGCAGCACGTCGGGCTCGGCGAACAGCACGGCGGCGAGCGCGACGCGCATTCTCCACCCGCCGGAAAAGTCGGAGCAGGGGCGCGCCTGCGCCGCGGCATCGAAGCCGAGGCCGGCAAGGATGGATGCCGCCCGCGCCGGCGCCGAATGCGCGTCGATATCGACGAGGCGGGTCTGGATTTCGGCGATTCGGTGGGGATCGTTGGCCGTTTCGGCCTCGGCGAGCAGGGACTGCCGCTCCTTGTCGGCCTCCAGCACGAATTCGACCAGCGTCTGAGGCCCGCCGGGTGCTTCCTGCGCGACGCCGCCAATGCGCGCGCGCGAGGGCAGCTTGATCGTCCCTGAATCGGCCGAGAGGTCGCCCTGGATGACCTTGAACAGCGTCGACTTGCCCGTGCCGTTGCGGCCGAGGAACCCCACCCGCGCATTGGGCGGCAGGGCCACTGAGGCGTTGTCGATGAGCACGCGGCCGGCGACGCGCACGGTGAGGTCGTTGATCTGCAGCATGGCAGGCTTTTCGCCGAACGGGACGGGCTAGGCAAGTTTCGTGCTGGCGCGCATGCGTTGCAGCGCCTCGGCCCCTCCCGGAAACGGCGCAAGTGCCGCCCGCCGCCAGTGCTATGATCTGTCCGTTCCGGCCGTCAATGAGTCGGGCATGGAGAGGACGAGATCATGAACGGGTCCATGAAGAAATATCTGGCCGAGTTCGTCGGTTCCGCGGCGCTGGTGATCATCGGCTGCGGCGCGATCACGCTCGGTGGACACGGCGGCGCGCTGGCGAGCGCCCAGCCGCTATCGACCCTCGCGATCCTGCCCATTGGTCTCGCCTTCGGTCTCGCGGTCACGGCCATGGCCTATGGCATCGGCCCGATCTCGGGCTGTCACATCAATCCGGCGGTCACGGTTGGCGTCTGGACGGCCGGCCGCATGCCGACCTCCGAAGTGCCGGGCTACATCATCGCGCAGTTCGCCGGTGCCATCGCCGGCGCTGCGATCCTCTACGTGATGCTGGCCGGCAAGACCGGCGGCTATGACGTCGCGACCGCGGGCCTCGGCCAGACCGGCTGGTCCGGCTATTCGATGGCCTCGGCAGCCATCGCAGAGTTCGTCGCCACCTTCCTGTTCCTCGTCGCCATCCTCGGCGCCACCTCCAAGGCCGGATCGACGCCGGTCGCAGGCCTCGCCATCGGCCTGACCCTGGCCGTGCTCCACCTCGCCTTCGTGCCGGTTTCGGGCAATTCGCTCAATCCGTCGCGCTCCTTCGGGCCGGCCCTGTTCGTCGGCGGCACGGCTTTGGCGCAGGTCTGGCTGTTCCTGATCGTCCCGACGCTCGCCGGCGCCGTTGCCGGCATGCTGTTCAAGTCCAAGACCCTCGAGAACTGACCCTCGAGAACTGACCCTCGAGAACTGACCCTCGAGAACTGACGCCCCGAGAGCCGGATCAGGGCAGGGGAGCGCGCTTCCCCCAAACGACGAGACCCGCCGCCAGTGGAACTGGCGACGGGTCGGCATCCGCGCGGATCAGGTTGGGTGGGGCGTCGGAGACCCGCGCGACTACTCCGGAATGTCAGCGGCAGATGCGCACGCGGCGCGGCTCCGGACCCCAGGGCGTCTGCACCCAGCGGCGCTCGACCCAGCAGCTCGGCGCGACATAGGCCGGACGATAGGGGCGGTAGACGCCGTAGGGGCGATAGGGACGGTAGGGGCGATAGACGCCATAGGGACGGTACGGGCGGCCGTAATAGCCGCCGCCATAGCCGCCCCACTGGACCGGGGTCAGCGTCTCGGCCGACAGTCCGAGTTCGAGGGCGACGGCCGGGCTGGCATCCGCCTTGGACGGTGTGAATGCTGCCGCCGAGAGGCCGGCAAGGCCTGCCATCGCGGTCAAAACGAGCTTGCGCATTCTGTGATCTCCAGTCGCAGCGGCTGCGCATTCCGCAACCGTTGGACGGAGGCTAGGGCCGGCGCGCTGAACTCGATCTGATCCTGCCCTTCATTTGCGGTTCATCGAACGGGCGCGGGCTGCCCGCAGAGGCATCAGGCGCAGCGAGACTGCCGTCACGACAGGCCGACGGGGCGTTGCGGGCGGGGAGGGGCGCTGCTAGAAGCGCGCCATCTCAAGCTTTCCACGCCATCCCAAGGGACCGACCATGGCCATCGAGCGCACCTTTTCCATCCTCAAGCCGGACGCCGTGACGCGGAACCTGACCGGCGCGGTCAATGCCGTGATCGAGGGCGCCGGCCTCAAGATCGTCGCCCAGAAGCGCATCCGCATGTCGCTGCCCGAGGCGCGCCGCTTCTACGCCGTCCACAAGGAGCGTCCGTTCTTCGGCGAGCTCGTCGATTTCATGGTGTCGGCCCCGGTCGTCGTCCAGGTGCTCGAGGGCGAGAACGCCATCGCCAAGTACCGCGAAGTCATGGGCGCGACCAACCCGGCGCAGGCCGCCGACGGCACGATCCGCAAGCTCTACGCCCTGTCGGTCGGCGAGAATTCGGTCCACGGCTCGGATTCGGCCGACAATGCCAAGATCGAGATCGCGCAGTTCTTCTCCGAGAACGAGATCATCTCGGCCTGATCGAATCTGCACATATCGCATGCGCGAAGGCGGGCCTCGGCCCGCCTTTTTCGTTGCGGCTTCATGACATAGACTGGAGCCGATCCAACTTGAGGTTCTCCCCCGGGAACGGCTGATGAACGCACCCCTTCGCATCGAGCGCCGCCAGTCCACCTGCCCGCACGACTGCCCGTCGGCCTGTTCGCTCGACGTCGAGGTGATCGACGGCAAGACCATCGGCCGCGTTCACGGCGACCCGCGACAGAGCTACACGGCCGGCGTCGTCTGCGCCAAGGTCGCCCGCTATGCCGAGCGCATCCACCACCCCGACCGGCTGCTTCACCCGCTGATCCGCAAGGGCGCCAAGGGTTCGGGCGAGTTCCAGCGCATCTCCTGGGACGAGGCCATGGCGATGACCGCCGAGCGGTTCCTGGAGGCCGAGAAGCGCTACGGCTCCGAGACGGTCTGGCCCTACTACTATGCCGGCACGATGGGCTTCGTGCAGCGCGACGGCATCAACCGCCTGCGCCACGTGAAGAAATATTCCGGCTTCTTCTCCACCATCTGCACCAACATGGCCTGGTCCGGCTTCATCGCCGGCACGGGGCGGCTCGCCGGCGTCGATCCGCGCGAGATGGCGAAATCCGACGTCGTGGTGATCTGGGGCACTAATCCCGTGTCCACGCAGGTCAACGTGATGACCCACGCCATGAAGGCCCGCAAGGAGCGCGGCGCCAAGATCGTCGTCATCGACATCTACCGCACCGACACGGTGAAACAGGCCGATCTCGGCCTCGTCCTGCGCCCCGGCACCGATGGCGCGCTCGCCTGCGCGGTGATGCACGTGCTGTTCCGCGACGGCTATGCCGACCGCGAATATCTCAACGATTTCACCGACGTCCCGGCGGAACTTGAATCGCATCTGCAATCGCGCGGACCCCAGTGGGCGGCCGATATCACTGGCCTGACGGTCGATGAGATCGAGGCCTTCGCCAGGCTCGTTGGCGAGAACAAGCGCACCTTCTTCCGCCTCGGCTACGGCTTCGGCCGCCAGCGCAACGGCGCGGTCAACATGCACGCCGCCTCGTGCATTCCCGCCGTTACCGGCGCCTGGAAATACGAGGGCGGCGGCGCCTTCCACAATAACGGCGCGATCTATCACTGGCGGAAGTCGCTGATCGAAGGTCTGGACGTGAAGGATCCCTCGATCCGCACACTCGACCAGTCGCGCATCGGCGCGATCCTGACCGGCGAGCGGTCGGCGCTTGCCCGGCCCGACGGCTCGGACGGCCCGCCCGTGACCGCGCTGATCATCCAGAACACCAATCCGGTGAACGTCGCGCCCGACCAGTCGAAGGTGATCGCGGGCTTCGCGCGCGACGACCTGTTCACCGTCGTCCACGAGCAGTTCATGACCGATACGGCCAGGATGGCCGATCTGGTGCTGCCCGCGACCATGTTCATGGAACACGATGACATGTACCAGGGCGGCGGCCACCAGCACATCATGCTGGGGCTGAAGCTGGTCGATGCGCCGGGCGAGTGCCGCTCCAACCACGAGGTCATTTCGGACCTCGCCGGCCGTCTCGGCGCCGATCACAAGGGCTTCGCCATGAGCCCGCGGGAAATCATCGACTGGACGCTGCAGAATTCCGGCTGGGGCACGCTGGCCGAGCTGGAGACGACCAATTTCCGCGACGTGCAGCCGAAATTCGACGACGCCCATTATCTCAAGGGCTTCGCTTACGGCGACCGCAAGTTCCGCTTCAAGCCGGACTGGCCGAACGTGCCGAACGCCAATATCGGCGGCCTCGGGCCGATCGACCGCATGCCCTCGCTGCCCGACCACTGGGAGGTGATCGAAGCGACGGACGCCGACTACCCCTTCAAGCTCGCGACCTCGCCGGCGCGCAGCTACCTGAACTCCACCTTTGCCGAAACGCCGTCCTCGAAGAAGCGGGAAGGGCGGCCGGAGGTGATGATCAACCCGGCGGATGCCGAACGGCTCGGCATCGAGACCGGCGCGCGGGTCGAACTCGGCTCGCCGCGCGGCGCCATCGTGCTCCACGCCAAGGTCACCGACCAGACGCGGGCGGGCACGCTGATCGCCGAGGGCATCTGGGCCAATTCCGCCCACGAGGGCGGACGCGGCATCAACACGCTGACGGGAGCCGATGCGGTCGCGCCCTTCGGCGGCGCCGCCTTCCACGACAACAAGGCGTGGATCAGGGCGGCCTGAGGCTCACACCAGCCGGTATTCCGTCGCGATCATCCGCAGCGCCGCCGGATAGATGCGGTGCTCGGCCTCGAGCACGCGCCTGGCCAGTGTCTCCGGCGTATCGCCTTCGAGCACCGGCACTTCCTCCTGCAGGATGACCGGCCCGGCATCGAGATCGGGCACGACGAAGTGCACGGTGGCGCCATGGACCTTCGCGCCGTCGGCCAGAGCCCGCGCGTGCGTGTCGAGCCCCTTGTAGGCGGGCAGGAGGGATGGGTGGATGTTGATCATCCGTCCCTCCCACTGTCCGGGGAACCAGGGCGTGAAGATGCGCATGAAGCCGGCGAGGCAGACGATATCGACGCGGTGACCTTCGAGCTCGGCATGAACAGCGCGCTCGAAGGCCTCGCGGTCTCCCTTGAAAGCGCGGTGATCGACGGTCGCCGTCGTGATGCCGTTGGCCTCGGCCGTGGCGAGCCCACCTGCGCCAGGCTTGTTGGAGACGACGAGCGCGATTTCGGCCGGGTAGTCCGGCGCCTTCGCCGCCTCGATCAGCGCGGCCATGTTGGAGCCGCGCCCGGAGATCAGCACACCGACGCGCTTGCGGCTCACAGCTTGAGCGCCCCGGAGAAGGTGACGCGCGGCTCGGCGGCAGCTTCGGTGACGCGGCCGAGGGTGACGGCCGTCTCGCCGGCGGCCTTGAATGCCGCGAGCAGGTTCTCGGCTTCGGCCTCGGCCACCACGGCCACCATGCCGATGCCGCAGTTGAAGGTCCGCACCATTTCGGCCTGGTCGAGCCCGCCGACCTTCGCCAGCCAGCCGAACACCGGCGGCACCGGCACGGCGGCAAGGTTCACCTCGACGCCGAGGCCCTCGGGCAGCACGCGCGGGATGTTGTCGACGAAGCCGCCACCGGTGATATGCGCCAGCGCCTTGATCGCGCCCGTGCCGCGATGGGCGGCGAGCACGCTCTTCACATAAATCCGCGTCGGCTCCAGAAGCGCCTCGCCCAGCGTCTTGGCGGGATTGAAGGGGGCGGGCGCCTCCCAGCCGAGGCCGGAGACCTCGACGATCTTGCGCACCAGCGAATAGCCGTTGGAATGGACGCCGGAGGAAGCGAGCCCCAGCACCACGTCGCCCTTGGCGACGTCCCGGCGCGGCAGCAGCGTGCCGCGCTCGGCGGCCCCCACCGAGAAGCCCGCGAGGTCGTAGTCGCCGTCGGCATAGAGGCCCGGCATCTCGGCCGTCTCGCCGCCGATGAGGGCGCAGCCCGCCTCCTTGCAGCCGAGCGCAATGCCCTTGACCACCTGCGCGGCAGCCTCCGGCGACAGCTTGCCGGTGGCGAAATAGTCGAGGAAGAACAGCGGTTCCGCGCCCTGCACCACGAGATCGTTGACGCACATGGCGACGAGATCGATGCCGATCGTGTCGTGCTTGCCGGTGTCGATGGCGATCTTGATCTTGGTGCCGACGCCGTCATTGGCCGCGACCAGCACCGGATCCCTGAAGCCCGCCGCCTTCAGGTCGAACAGGCCGCCGAACCCGCCGATCTCCGCGTCCGCGCCCGGCCGGGCGGTCGCCCGCACCAGCGGCTTGATCATGTCGACCATGCGGTTGCCGGCGTCGATATCGACGCCCGCCTCGGCATAGGTCAGGCCGTTCCTGCGTTCTGTGGTCACGTTCGCATCCCGTTGATCGCAGCCGGATTAGCCCGCGCGCCGCGCTGCCGCAATCGGGAAGCGCCCGAACGCCGGATTTTCCCCGCCGATAAGGCCGATTGGCCGATCTGCGGCCTCATCCGCGGCATGGCAGGCATCCGATCATTGACCTTCAGGGGCAGGCGTCGCATGACCATCCGGCGTGGGGAGGCTGCATGTCCAAGAGCATCACAGACGACCTGAAATCCGGCGCGCTCGTCTATCACCGCTATCCGCGACCCGGAAAGCTGGAGATTCAGGCGACCAAGCCGCTCGGCAATCAGCGCGACCTCGCGCTCGCCTATTCGCCGGGCGTCGCGGCAGCCTGCGAGGCCATCGTCGCCGACCCCGCCCAGGCCGCCGAACTGACGGCGCGCGCCAATCTCGTCGCGGTGGTCTCGAACGGCACCGCCGTGCTCGGCCTCGGCGATATCGGCCCGCTCGCCGGCAAGCCGGTCATGGAGGGCAAGGCGGTCCTGTTCAAGAAGTTCGCGGGGATCGACGTCTTCGACATCGAGATCGATGCCCGCGAGGTCGATCGCATCGTCGATGTCGTCGCGGCGCTGGAGCCGACCTTCGGCGGCATCAACCTCGAGGACATCAAGGCTCCCGAGTGTTTCGAGGTCGAGAAGCGCCTGCGCGAGCGCATGGCCATTCCGGTTTTCCACGACGACCAGCACGGCACGGCGATCATCGTCGGCGCTGCCGTCACCAACGCGCTCTCGCTGATGGGCAAGAAGATCGAGGACGTGAAGATCGTCGCCTCGGGCGCGGGCGCGGCCTCCATGGCCTGCCTCAACCTTCTGCGCGAGCTCGGCGCGAAGGTCGAGAACATCTGGGTCTCCGACATCGAGGGGGTCGTCTACAAGGATCGCGAGAAGCTCATGGACCCCTACAAGGAGGTCTATGCCAAGAACACCAATGCCCGCACGCTCGGCGACATCATCGGCGATGCCGACATCTTCCTCGGCGTGTCCGCGGCGGGCGTGCTGAAGCCCGACATGGTCCAGCGCATGGCCGCCGGCCCGCTGATCATGGCGCTGGCCAACCCCAACCCGGAGATCATGCCGGAGGAGGCCCGCGCGGCGAAGCCGGACGCCATGATCTGCACCGGGCGGTCGGATTATCCGAACCAGGTCAACAACGTCCTGTGCTTCCCCTACATCTTCCGCGGCGCGCTCGATTGCGGCGCGACGGCGATCAACGAGGAGATGAAGCTCGCCGCCGTGCGCGCCATCGCCAATCTCGCGCGCGAGGCGCCGTCCGATGTGGTCGCGCGTGCCTATGGCGGCGAGGTCGGCACGTTCGGCGCCGGCAACCTCATTCCCTCGCCCTTCGATCCCCGGCTGATCCTGCGCATCGCGCCGGCTGTCGCCCGCGCGGCGATGGAGACCGGCGTCGCCACGCGCCCCATTGCCGATTTCGAGGCCTACGAGGCGAGTCTGACGCGCTTCGTCTTCCGCTCCGGTCTGCTCATGAAGCCGGTCTTCGACAAGGCCCGCCAGGGCCCGAAGCGCGTCATCTACGCGGAAGGCGAGGACGAGCGGATCATGCGCGCCGCGCAGGTGGTCATCGAGGAAGGCCTCGCCCATCCCGTGCTGATCGGCCGCCCGGCGGTGGTCGAGCAGCGGCTGGAACGGTTCGGCCTGTCGATCCGGCCGGGCAAGGACTTCACGCTGATCGATCCGCAATCCGACCCGCGCTACCGCGACTATGTCGCGACCTACCACGAGAAGACCGGCCGCCTCGGCGTCACCCCGGACGCCGCGCGCACCATCGTCCGCACGTCGAACTCGGCCATTGCCACCGTGGCGCTGGCGCGCGGCGACGCGGACGCCATGATCTGCGGCGTCGAGGGGCGCTTCAACACGCACCTGCGCCACATCCGGCAGGTGATCGGCCTGAAGGACGGGGCGAACGGCCTCGCCGCCATGTCGCTGCTGATCACCTCGAAGGGGCCGCTCTTCATCGCCGACACCCATGTCACCGCCAATCCCTCGCCGGAGGAGCTGGCCGACATGGTCTGCATCGCGGCCGAGCATGTCCGCCGCTTCGGCCTCGAGCCGAAGATCGCGCTGGTCTCGCATTCCGACTTCGGCAGCTACGACGACGCCGACGCGGTCAAGATGCAGAAGGCGCTGCGCATCATCTGGGACCGCGCGCCCGATCTTGAAGTCGACGGCGAGATGCATGCCGACACGGCGCTGCAGCCGGACATCCGCGAGCGCGTCATGCCCCAGTCGCGCCTCACCGGCGTCGCCAACGTGCTGGTCATGCCGAACCTGTCGGCAGCCAACATCGCCTTCCAGGTGATCAAGGTATTGGCGGATGCGCTGCCCGTCGGGCCGATCCTGGTCGGCCAGGCGCGCCCCGCTCATATCCTCACGCCCTCGGTCACGGCGCGCGGCGTCGTGAACATGACCGCGCTTGCCGTGGTGGAGGCGCAGGAAAATGCGCGTGAACAGGGTTCCTGACGCCCCGTCAAGCAATGGACCATTAATTCCCGGGCATTAAGCTTCTTAAGTTCTTGCGTGATCCTGCCAACGAATGCGGGTTGCGTGGTCTTAGGCGGGGCGGTGGTGCGCGCAGGCTCGGGGTCAAGAAGCCTCATCTGGATGGCTGCGACGATCGTCGCCGTCATGATGCCTGTTGGCGCCTTCCTCGGCGCCGAGGCATGGCTCGCCCGTTCGCTCAATCAGCACTTGCGCGAGACCGCGCAGATGATCGTCCAGCGCATCGACGGCTCCATCGAGCGTGCGGTTCTGGCGCTTCGCGACGCGGATTCGCGCGGCCTCGACGAATGCCTGCCCGAAGACCGCGAGGCGATGCGGCTGCTGGTGTTCGAGTCGCCGGTCCTCAAGGAGGTCGCGGTCCTCGACGCCAACGGCGCGATCCGCTGCAACAATATCGGCAGCCTGGTGCAGATCACCTCGGCCTCGACCCCCTTCGTCACTCGCGACCGCCGCCTGTCGCTGGCGGTGGTCGTCGCGCGCGGGCCGCACGCGCGCGCGTTGCGCGTCATCTGGCGCTCGAGCGAGACGAACGCCGTCGGCGGTCTCGTTTCGGTCGGCCTTTTCGTGCCCTACCAGTCGGTCCACGATTCCAACATCGGACTGGGCATCGACATCGAGGTGACGCCCGGCGGCAAACTGGTGTCCATGCGGGGCCCTGGCGGCGTCGAGGGCAGTCTCGATGTCAACGCGGTGATCGCCTCCCGGTCATTTCCCGTGCAGGTGACGGTCACCGCCTCCGAAGGCGCATGGCGCAACCGCGACGGCTGGATGGTCATGCTGGCGACCGTGCTGGGGGCTATACTCGGCCTCCTGATCGCCGGCCTGATGCTGCTCGCCGGCCGCCGCGGCGACCCGATGGTCGGCATGCGGCAGGCGCTCGCCGGCGGCGAGTTCATTCCCTACTACCAGCCGATCCTCGACATCGACACCGGCCGGATCGTCGGCTGCGAGGTGCTGGTGCGCTGGCGCAAGCCCGACGGCACGATGATCTCGCCCGGAGCCTTCATCGGCGAGGCCGAGCGCTCCGGCTTCATCTTCCCGCTGACGCTCGAGGTCATGCGGCAGGCGGCGGCCGAGCTCGGACCGTCCTACCGCAACCGCCCGGAGCTGAAGTGCGGCTTCAACCTGTGCGCCGCCCATTTCCGCGACGAGACCATCATCTCCGACGTGGTCGCCATTTTCGGCAGTGCCGACGTGAAGCTGTCGCAGGTGCTGCTGGAGGTGACGGAGCGCGACCCCCTGCCGGATATGGACGTGGCGCGGGCGATCATCGCGCGGTTCCAGGACATGGGCGTGCGCGTCGCGCTCGACGACGTCGGCACCGGCCACGGCGGCATGAGCTATCTCCTCAAGCTGCGCGTCGACGTCATGAAGATCGACAAGCTGTTCATCGACGCGCTCGGTGCCGAGCGTCAGTCGACGGCCATCGTCGACAGCCTGATCGACCTCGCGGCCCACCTGAACATGGACGTGGTCGCGGAGGGCGTGGAGACCTTCGACCAGGTCGAGGCGCTGCGCCGGCGCGGCGTCCGCAGCGCGCAGGGCTATGTGTTCGCGCCGCCGCTGCCGGGTTCGTCCTATGTGCAACTGGTCGAGGCCATGGAGCCGGTGGCCGAAGTGCAGGCGCCGATCAGGAAGGCGCTGCGCGGCTGATCGGCCCCAGCCGCGGACGACCCTCGAAGACTGTCTGGAAAGGCCGCGTAGGGCCTGAAGGGCATGCCCAGCATGGAGGAGGTGCGTCCTTCGAGGCGAGAGCCGAAGCTCTCGCACCTCAGGATGAGGAAGTGAGGGACTGGCATACGGGGTCGTTAGGAGCGATGCCGCTTTCGCTTCATCGACCCAGGTGCGATCCACCATCCTCCTCATCCTGAGGTGCGAGCGCAGCGAGCCTCGAAGGACGTACTTTCCTTCATTGCAAGCGCGACCTTCTCAAACAGCCTCCGAGAAAGTGGGCGCCGGGGCTGAGGCTATTGAGGCCGACCGTGGCCGCGAGGCCGGTTGAATCGGAATCAGAGCGTCATTGTTGCCGGCCAAGCCGTTGATCCGGCGCGACTTTCATGCTCCGCCTTGAATCGATGACTGAGCCGCGACGGCGGGCTGCGGGGTCAGTTCGGCCGGCCGCGCCGGAGGTCGGCCTCGATGCGGAGACCGTGGCTGTTCTCCAGCCGCGCCCGATAGACCTGCACATTCTCCATCACCCGTTGGACGTAGTTGCGCGTCTCGGTGAACGGAATGCGCTCGACCCAGTCGACGGGGTCGACGCGCGGGTCGCGCGGGTCGCCATACTTTTCGATCCACTCGCGCGCGCGGCTGCGTCCGGCATTGTAGGCGACGAAGGTCAGGATGTAGCTGCCATTGAACTCGGCGATCAGTTCGCCGAGATGCGCCGCGCCCACGCGCGCGTTGTAGGCGGGGTCGGAGGTCAGGCGGCCCTGGTCGAAGGGCAGGCCATAGGTCCGGGCCGTGGCGCGGGCCGTCGCCGGCATCAGCTGGAGGAGACCGCGGGCTCCGGCATGGCTCATGGCACGCGCGTCGAAGGTCGATTCCTGCCGCGCGATGGCGAAGACCACCGAACGGTCCACCGGCGGGCCGGCATGGGCGTAGGAGGGAATGCCCATGGTCGGGAAGGCGTGGGTGTCGAAGGGCAGGCCGCGATTGTTGGCGAGCTTGCCGAGCGTCGTGACGCCGCGCGCGTCGCCGCTGCGCGCCGCAACCTCGGCGGCGGCATAGAGCGTGCCATGGTCGCTGGCCCTGAGCCCGAGATCGGCGAGGATCGCGCGGGCCATGTCCCGCTCGTCAAGCCGATAGAGCAGGTTGAGCGCCCGCGCATAGGCGCCGCTCGACGGGGTCGTGTCCTGCGGACGGCGGATCGGCAGGGTGTCGAGGCCGAGCTTGGCGCGGGCGAGCTGGCCGTAATAGTGGGTCGAGTGGCGGCCGGCGGCCTCGTAGGCCGCGCGCGCCTGCGCCTGATGACCCTGAGCCTCGTGGCCGCGACCGATCCAATAATAGGCGCGCGACAGCGACATCGGCGTGTTGGCGGCATGACGGGCCGCCTCGAAATGGCGCAAAGCCGCGCCGGCATCGTTGAGATGGCGCAGCGCCAGCCAGCCGGCGTGGAACTCGGCATCGACCCGCGCCGCGCCGCCACGGACGGCATGGGTTGTCGCCACCTGATAGGCGAGGCGAGCCTTGCCGGCGTCGAGCAGCTTGCGGACCATGACGCGGCGCTCGGTCCACCAGTCCTCCGGCTTGCCGAGGACGGCGGGATCGCGCGGGGCATTGATCAGGATGGCGGCGGCCTCGTCGGCCCGGTCCTCGCGGCGCAGCCACTGGGCGCGGGCGAAGAGATAGGCGGGATCGCGATGCAGGGACGCCGGCACCGCCGCGAGCAGGGCGCCGCCATTCGTGCGCCGCGCGCCGATGGCGAGGAAGGCGCGGGCGAGCGCCACCTGCCCGGCGCCGAGCCGCTGCGCCGCCCGCATGGCGGTCGCGTCCTGGCTGTCGTGCAGCATGTGGTCGAGCCGGGCCTTGTGGTCGGCTGATGTCAGCGAGCCGCTGAAGGCCGAGAGCAGGCGCTGCTCGGTATCGGCGGAAAGGTCGAAGCTGCGCCAGGTTTCGCGGGCAAGGCGCACGGCCCGGTCGTTGTCGCCGCCCTGCTTCAGCGCGATGGCGAGCGCGATGCGGCCCTTGGCGGAGGAGGGCTGGCGATGGGCGAAATAGGCGCGGACCTCGGAGGCCGCGATATTGTCCTCAAGCAGGGAGCCTTCGGCGCGCATGCGTATGCGCTGGGCGCCGGGGAAGCTCGGATTCTCCCGCAGGAAGGCGGCAAGGCGCGGAAAGCCGATGCTGTCGCTGGAGCGCAGGATCGCCCATTCGGCGACGACCTTCGCCACGGGGTCGGCGATCTGGGCGCGCGTCGCGGTCGCCTGCTCGATGCGGCCGGCGCGGGCGGCGGCAATCACCTGTCCGAGGCGCGTGACATCGGCCTCGCTCGCGGCGCCACCGGCCGGCCGCCAGGCGCGCTCCGACGGCGAGATCGAGGCGGTCGTCTCGGGAGCCGCGGCATAGGCCTGTGCCGTCGCGGGAACGGCGTCCATCTCGGACTGGCCGTTGGCGCAGCCGGCCGCAACGAGCGCGGTAAGGGCGACGCCGGCCATGAGGGCGAGACGCGGCACGGGGAAAAAGGTCGGCGCCATTGGGGGATCCGTCCTGATACGCAACGCGGGCGGCCCTCATCCGCAGGCGGAATATGGCCAATGAAGGGTCGTTATCAGGCCGTTTTCCTTAGCGAGTCCTGAACGGGGCCGGGAAAATCAGGGCGTCGTGGTTAAGGGTGCGTTGACGTGGCGAGGCCGGGCGGTGGCGAGAGACAAGGAATGTTTGCCTAGCGTAACGCTCTGTGCTATGGTTTCAGGTATGTTCCGAGAGGTGGGGCAGAAGTGGTTCTGGCTCTCCGCATCGCGGGCGCCATCAACTCTGCGAATGCCACCGATTACCGGACTTTACGGCTTTCGATCTTGACGTTCCCGCCTTCTGAAGGCTTTGTGACCGACCTTTTGCCGGGCACGCCCATTGCGTTCGCCCGTTCGCCTCGCCGGAGATCCAACCATGACAGTCACGTTCAAGGGATCGATGCCCGCCCTCGTCACGCCGTTCAAGGACGGCAAGCTCGACGAGAAGGGCTTCCGCGCCCATGTGAACTGGGTGATCGAGGAAGGCTCGCACGGCATCGTGCCGGTGGGCACGACGGGCGAGAGCCCGACCATGAACCATGACGAGCACAAGCAGGTCATCGTCTGGGCCGTGGAGGAGGCGAGGGGCCGCGTGCCGGTGATCGCCGGGGCCGGCTCGAACAATACGCGGGACGCGATCGAGTTCTCCGAGCATGCCGAGAAGGTCGGCGCGCAGGCGCTGCTGCATGTCACGCCCTATTACAACAAGCCGAACCAGGAAGGGCTGTTCCAGCACTTCAAGGCGGTTGCCGAGGCCACCTCGCTGCCGATCTTCATCTACAACATCCCGCCGCGCTCGGTGATCGACATGACGGTCGAGACCATGGCGCGCCTCGCCGAGATCAAGAACATCGTCGGCGTCAAGGACGCGACCGCGAAGCTCGACCGCGTCTCGGCCCAGCGCGAGGCCTGCGGCCGCGACTTCATCCAGCTCTCCGGCGAGGACGGCACCGCGCTCGCCCACATGGCCCATGGCGGCCACGGCTGCATCTCGGTGACGGCCAATGTCGCGCCGCGCCTCTGCGCCGAGTTCCAGAACGCCTGCCTCGCCGGCAACTACGCCAAGGCGCTGGAGATCCAGGACAAGCTGTTCCCGCTGCACCAGGCGGTGTTCCTCGAGCCGAGCCCGGCTCCGTCCAAGGCGGCGCTGGCCATGCTCGGCCGGATGTCGGAGGAAACCCGCCTGCCGATCGTGCCGGTGACGGCCGCGACCAAGGACGCGCTCAAGAAGGCGCTGGTCCATGCCGGCCTGATGAACTGACGGGATCGTCGCAGGGATCATGGCCGCCAAGCAGGACCCGAACGTCAAGCTGATCGCCGACAACCGGCGTGGCCGCTTCGACTACGAGATCCTCGAAACCTTCGAGGCCGGCATCCAGCTGACCGGCACGGAGGTGAAGTCGTTGCGCGCCGCCAAGGCGACCATCGGCGAAAGCTATGCCGGGCCCTCGGGCGAGGAATTCTTCCTGTTCAACTGCAATATCCCGGAATATCTGCAGGCGAACCGCTTCAACCACGAGCCGAAACGGCCGCGCCGCCTGCTGCTGCACAAGCGCGAGATCGCCAAGCTGACCGGTGCGGTGCAGCGCGACGGGCTGACCGTCGTGCCGCTCAAGCTCTATTTCAACGAGAAGGGCCGCGCGAAGCTGCAGCTGGCGCTCGCGCGCGGCAAGAAGCTTCACGACAAGCGCGAGACCGAGAAGAAGCGCGACTGGCAGCGCGACCAGGCGCGGATCATGCGCGACCGCGGGTAAGCCAACCCTCCGAGGGAGCGTTCGGAGAATCACAGTCCTCGCCGTCATGGCCGGGCTTGGCCCGGCCATCCACGACTTGAACACGGCGCGGAAGGAATTCGTGGATGTCCGGGCCAAGCCCGGGCATGACGACGAGGTTGCGTTTGATCGTATGGCGCAGCCGCAAAAAGCGTCCCGCAAATGAAGGAACGACCCCTTGGCCTTCAAGCTCGACCATGTGGTGATCCACGTCAGCGACTGGGAACGGTCCAACGCCTTCTACCGCGACGTGCTCGGCGCCGAGGTCGTGCCCCGTGGCGCAGGCTTCGCCTACCGGATCGGCGACATCCGCCTGAACTGCCATGGCCCGGGCATCGGCAAGGTCAACGCGGTCGCGCGGGTGCCGGTCATGCCCGGCAATTCCGATATCTGCTTCGAATGGGAAGGGCCGATTGCCGGGGCGGCGGCCCATCTCGACCGCCATGGCGTTGCGGTCGAACTCGGGCCGGTGGCGACCAACGGGGTGAGGGGATCTGCGACCAGCGTCTATTTCCGCGATCCCGACGGCTCGCTGCTGGAGTTCCTCAGCTACGCCAAGGCCTGACGCAGCCGACAAAAAAGCCCCGCCTGGGCGGGCGGGGCTTGAAGGAGGTCATGCGGCAGGCGGAATGCGCGGGTCCGTCAGGCCATGGCCTTCTGGAAATTGGCGGCGGCCTTGTCCCAGTTGACGACGTTCCACCAGGTGGTGACGTAGTCCGGGCGGCGGTTCTGGTATTTCAGGTAGTAGGCGTGCTCCCACACGTCGATGCCCATGACCACGCCCTTGACGTTGTCCATCAGCGGGTTGTCCTGGTTCGGCGTCGAGACGACGGCGAGCTTGCCGTCGCGGCCGACCACCAGCCAGCCCCAGCCAGAGCCGAAGCGGCCGACGGAAGCCTGGTTGAACTGCTGGCGCATCTTGTCGACATCACCGAAGGCCGCGTTGATCGCCTGGGCGAGCGCGCCGGAAGGCTGCTTGGCGCCGCCGGGCGTCATGATGTCCCAGAAGTGCACGTGGTTCCAATAGCCGCCGAGCGCGTTGCGGACGCCGGTGCGCAGGTTCTCCGGCACCTTCGACAGCTCGCGCAGCACCTGCTCGGTATTGGCGGGCTTCAGGTCGGCATAGGTCTGCGAGGCGTTGTTGAGACCGGCGAGGAAGGCGGCGTGATGGCGGGAGTGATGGATCTCCATCGTCATCTTGTCGATATGCGGCTCGAGCGCGTCATAGGCGTAGCCGACCGGCGGCAGGGTGAACGGGCCGGCGGCGGCCTGCGCGAAGACCTTGTGGGAGGCGGGGATCGACATGGCCGCGCCGACGGCGGCCGCGGTTCCGAAAAGCTTGAGGGCGTGGCGGCGGTTCATCGTGTTCTCTCCCGTGAATCGGACCGGCAATGTGCGGCTGGTCGTCATGGGAACACCTAGCGCCATAATTGTGGATGCCGCAGGGGCAGTCACGAAACCGTGATCAGAACAGGCCGCCGGCGAAGATCGACCACGGAATCCAGGGCATGACGGCGTCGGTCGCGATCGCGACCGCGACGGCCCCGAGCACGGCGCCCAACGGCAGCCAGCGGCCGAGGATGCCGAGCGCCAGCGCCGGCAGGACCAGCGCGAGGAAGTAGGCGGTGGCGAGGATGGCGCCGAGCATCTCGAAGCCGTCGCGCCGGGGCGGCGGGACCATCAGCACCCTGACGCAGACGCCGAGCCAGAAGAGCGTGCCGATGGCGGCGGCGAGGAGCACCGCGATGCGCAGGTTGCGGCGGGTGAGGGTGGTCATGGCGCCGCGCTTCCTCCGGTCATGCTGGCCGGACTTACGTAGGCGCGGCGGCCGAAAAGGTTCAGCCGCGGTCGAGATGGTCCCTGACGGCGGCGAACACCGCCCGGAACATCTCCGGCGTGAGCACCCCGGTATTCGTGTTGTAGCGCGAGCAATGATAGCTGGAGAAGACGGTGATGGACCCGGACATGGCCACCCCGCCATGGCGGAAGGGCAGGCGCGCGGGCTTTTCGCCGAGCGCCCTGACCGCGCTGTCATGGCCGATCTTGCCGAGCGTGACGATGGCCGACAGGCGCGGCATCGCGGCGATGGTCGCCGAGAGGAACGGCCGGCAGGTGTGGATTTCCTCCGTCGTCGGCTTGTTCTCGGGCGGCACGCAGCGCACGGCGTTGGTGATGCGCGTGCCGATCAGTTCGAGCCCGTCGTCGGGCCGCTCGTCATAGGTGCCCTTCGCGAAGCCGTAGGCGATCAGCGTCTCGTAGAGCAGGTCGCCGGCCCAGTCGCCGGTGAAGGGGCGGCCGGTCTTGTTGGCGCCCTGCAGCCCCGGCGCGAGCCCGACGATCAGCAGGCGTGCGTCGTCGGCGCCGAACGAGGGCACCGGCGCGTTGTGCCAGCCGGGACTGAGCGCGCGGTGCTTCTGCCTGAACGCGACAAGGCGCGGGCAGAGCGGGCAGTCCCGGCCCGGATTCTGCGGAACGGACATGATGCGTCAGCGGTCGGCGAAATCGTCGCCGCTGACCGGGGAGGTGGGCGCGACCGGCCTTGCCGGACGCGGACGGTCGCGCACGAAGCCCGGCACGTCCTGCCCGACCGGCGGGCGCGGCGCGCGCTCGGACGGATCGCGGCCGACCCGCTGGGAGAGGTGGGCGAGATCGATGAACTCGTCGGCCTGGCGGCGCAGCTCGTCGGCGATCATGGCCGGCTGGACCGAAACGGTGGAGACCACCGACACCTTGACGCCCTTGCGCTGCAGCGCCTCGACCAGCGAGCGGAAGTCGCCGTCGCCGGAGAACAGGACGATGTGATCGACGCGCGGCGCGAGTTCCATGGCATCGACGGCGAGTTCGATGTCCATGTTGCCCTTCACCTTGCGGCGGCCCATGGAGTCGGTGAACTCCTTGGCCGTCTTGGTGACGACGGTGAAGCCGTTATAGTCGAGCCAGTCGATCAGCGGCCGGATCGAGGAATATTCCTGATCCTCGACCAGCGCCGTGTAGTAATAGGCCCGCAGCAGATAGCCGCGCGCGCGGAACTCGCCGAGCAGGCGCTTGTAGTCGATGTCGAAGCCGAGCGTCTTGGCGGTCGCGTAGAGATTGGCGCCGTCGATGAAGAGGGCGATCCGTTCCTGGCCGTTCTGCATGCCTTGAAATCCCTTTGGCCGGCAATCGTCGTGGGTCTTGAAAAGTCGGGGCTTTTGAAAAGGTCCGCACGCGCAATGACGTTGTCGACAGGTCGGCCCTGTCTGGAATCATCCTAACATAACTTTTCAGCGGTACTGCAAGACTGCGCCGGTTTTACCGGTTTTTCCGCTCAGCGCCGGTCGGGCAGGCCGGTCTGCGTGCCGAGCGGCGAAATGCGCGCGCTGGCGATGGTATCGCGCCACCTGACGGTTTCGGCGGCCACCTTGGCGGCGAAGGCCGCCTGGCCGAGCGGGGCGGGAATGCCGCCGATGGCATCATAGGCGGTCGCAACCGAAGGCTCGCGCAGGGCCTGCAGGGTCGCCTGTTCGATGCGGCCGAGCATGTCGGACGGGGTCGCCGCGGGCGCTACGAGGCCGAACCAGGCATCGATCACCAGATCGGCGCGGCCGAGCTCCGCGAAAGTCGGCACGCCCGGCAGCTTCGCGAGGCGCTTCTCGGCCATCACCGCGATCGGGATGAGGCGGCCCTCCTGGATGTGCCTGACGACGTTCGAGCCGGTCTCGCAGACGATGTCGAGCGCGCCCTTGACCAGCGCCTCCTGAAGCGGGCCGCCGCCGGCGAAGGGGATGTGGAGGGTCTGGATGCCGACGGCGCGGCGCAGCACCTCGCCGGCCAGATGCTGCATCGAGCCGTTGCCCGACGAGCCGGTGACCAGCGCGCGCGACTTGCCGGCGGCGATCAGGCCGTCGAGGTCCTTCACGTTCAGCTTGTCATGCGCGCAGAGGACGATGGGGAAGGCGATGACCTGCGCGACGGGGACGAGGTCCCTGGCGGGGTCGAAGAAGCTCTGCTGGAGCAGATGCGGATTGATCGCCAGCGGGCCGGCATGACCGAACAGCAGGGTGCGCCCGTCCGGGCTGGCCTTGGCGACGGCGAAGGCCGCGAGGTCGCCGCCGGAGCCCGCCATGTATTCGAGCACGATGTCCGAGCCGAGCGAGCGGGTAAGGAACGGCAAGATCGGCTGCATCGAAGCCGTGCTGGTGCCGCCGGGCGGAAAGGCGATGACCACCTTGATGGGGGAGGCAGCCTGTCCGGACGCATGGCGCGCTCCCGGCCCGCAGGCAAGGGACAGGACGGCGGCAGCGCCGACCAGATCGCGCCGTGACGGCGTCATGGATGCGCCTCCTTGAACGGTCACCCTTTACCGATATCGGCTTATGAAGCGGGCGGGCCTCGCCCGTCAACTGGTATGGCAGGAAGCATCTGCCGGCGAAGGTCCGGCAGGCCGGAAGCGGCGCGCCGGCCAGCGCACTTGTTTCCGAAGCCGGCTGCGGCTATACACCGCCACTTTCCGCACATCCGACCCGCTTTCCGGGCGCCACGCTCTCAAAGGAACACCGATGGCTCGCGTCACCGTCGAGGATTGCATTGACAAGGTCGACAACCGCTTCGAGCTGGTTCTGGTCGCCAGCCACCGCGCGCGCATGCTCGCCGCCGGCGCGCCGATCACCATCGACCGCGACCGCGACAAGAACCCGGTCGTCGCCCTGCGCGAGATCGCCGATGCGACCGTCTCGCCCGACGACCTGAAGGAAGACCTGATCCACTCGCTGCAGAAATATGTCGAGGTGGACGAGCCGGAGCCGGATGCGGTGCCGATGATCTCCGCCGGCGGCAGCGCCGATTCGGACGATGCCCCGGTCGCCATGGACCGCATGAGCGAGGAAGACCTGCTGCGCGGCCTCGAGGGGCTGAAGCCGCCGGAGGATACCGACGACGACGAGGGCCTCTGAGCCCGGTTTCGGTGCTGATGCGTCGAGGCGGCCTTCGGGCCGCCTTTTTCGTTGGCGGCTATACGCGACGGATTGTTGCGGTGCGCCGGTATCAGGATGATATCCTCGGTGTTTACCGCGGATCGCGAGGAGTTTTGCCCACCCCATGATGCGGCAGTACGAGCTGGTCGAGCGCGTCAAGCGCTACAACCCCAAGGCCGACGAGGCCCTGCTCGACCGCGCCTATGTCTATGCCATGCTCGCGCACGGCAGCCAGAAGCGCGCCTCCGGCGATCCCTATTTCTCGCACCCGCTGGAAGTGGCGGCGATCCTCACCGACCTGAAGCTGGATGACGCGACGATCGTCGCGGCCCTGCTGCACGACACGATCGAGGACACCGCGGCGACCAAGGAGGACATCCGCGAGAAGTTCGGCGCCAACATCGCCGAACTCGTCGACGGTCTGACCAAGCTGAAGAAGCTCGACCTCGTCTCGAAGCAGGCCGTGCAGGCGGAGAACCTGCGCAAGCTGCTGCTGGCGATCACCTCCGACGTGCGCGTGCTGCTGGTGAAGCTCGCCGACCGGCTCCACAACATGCGCACGCTGCATTACGTGCCGCCGGCCAAGCGCGACCGCATCGCCCAGGAGACGCTCGACATCTATGCGCCGCTCGCCGGCCGCATGGGCATGCACGAAATGCGCGAGGAGCTGGAGGACCTGGCCTTCCGCCAGATCAACCCGGAGGCCTACAACGCGCTGATCGCCCGGCTGGCGCGCCAGCGCGAGGCCAGCGCCGCCGCCATCGAGGAGATCGAGACGCAGCTGGCCCGCAAGCTCGCGGGCGAGGGCATCGGCGCCGATGTCAGCGGCCGCCAGAAGAAGCCCTATTCGATCTATCGCAAGATGGAGCGGAAGTCGGTCTCCTTCGAGCAGCTCTCCGACGTGGTCGGCTTCCGCGTGCTGGTCGACAGCGTGGTCGACTGCTACCGCGCCGTCGGCGTCATCCACACGACCTGGCCGGCGGTGCCGCAGCGGTTCAAGGACTATATCTCGACGCCCAAGGGCAACGACTACCGCTCGATCCACACCACGGTGATCGGCCCCGGCAGCCAGCGCGTGGAGATGCAGATCCGCACCCACGACATGCACCAGATCGCCGAGTTCGGCATCGCCGCCCACGCGCTCTACAAGGACGGCGCGGAGATCTCGGCCTTCGAGAAGGAGAGCAGCGCCTATGCCTGGCTGCGCCACACCGTGGACATGCTGGCGCACGGCGACAACCCCGAGGAGTTCCTCGAGCACACCAAGCTCGAACTGTTCTCCGACCAGGTCTACTGCTTCACGCCCAAGGGCCGGCTGATTGCCCTGCCGCGCAAGGCCAATTGCATCGACTTCGCCTATGCGGTGCACACCGATATCGGCAATCACTGCTCGCGCTCGCGCATCAACGGCGTCGAGCGGCCGCTGGTGACCGAGCTGCAGAACGGCGACGAGGTCGAGATCATCACCGACCCCAAGGCGACGCCGTCGCCGGCCTGGGAGAACATCGTGGTGACGGGCAGGGCGCGCTCGGCCATCCGCCGCGCCACCCGCGCCGCCACCCGCGCGCAATATCTCGGGCTCGGCCGGCGCATCGTGCAGAGCCTGTTCAACCGGGCCGGCAAGCCCTTCTCCGACGAGGTGCTGAAGGCCGGCCTCAAGCGCATCGCCCGCGCCACCGTGGAGGATGTCTACTGGGCGGTGGGGCGCGACGAGATTCCCGCCGAGGACGTGCTGCGCGCGGTCTATCCCGACTTCAAGGAAGAGGTGCCGCTGGGGCCGAAGCCGACCGCCGAATGGTTCGGCGTCGGCGGACAGGCGGCGCTGAAGTTCCAGGTGCCGGAGACCGAGGGGGCGATCCCCATCCGCGGCATCAATTTCGACCTGCCGGTGCGCTTCGCGGCCGATGGCGGCGCGGTGCCGGGAGACCGCATCGTCGGCATCCTCACCCCCGGCGAGGGCATCACCATCTATCCGATCCAGTCGCCGGCGCTGGCGGCCTACGACAACGAGCCGGAGCGCTGGCTGGACGTGCGCTGGGACATCGACGAGGCCCGCCGCGCCCGCTACCCCGTGCGCGTCGCGGTGAAATCACGCAACGAGCCGGGCTCGCTCGCGCGCATCACGCAGGTCATCGCCGACAATGACGGCAATATCGACAACCTGCGCATGCAGCGGAAGACGGCCGACTATACGGACGTGGTGATCGACGTTGAGGTCTGGGACCTGAAACACCTCAACGCGATCATCGGGGGCATCAAGAGCCTGCCGATGGCGGCGGATGCGGTGAGGATGTTCGAGTAGGGGAGTGGGGGCGTGGTTGACTCCTCCCCCCATTCGGCGTCTCTCCCGTCAAACTCGAACGGACGCGACCGCCCATGACCCCCGACGACGTGCTCTCAGAATTCCGCGCCGCCGGCGCGCTGCTGGAAGGCCATTTCATCCTGTCGTCGGGCAGGCGCAGCCCCGTCTTCCTCCAGAAGATGTTCGTCTTCCAGGACCCCGAGCGCACCGCGCGGCTCTGCGCGGCGCTGGCCGAGAAGGTCAAGGAGCGCTTCGGCCGCATCGACTACGTGGTGTCGCCGGCCGTCGGCGGCATCGTGCCGGGCTACGAGACGGCCCGGCAGCTCGGCGCCAAGGCGATCTTCGTCGAGCGCGAGAACGGCGAGTTCAAGCTGCGCCGCGGCTTCGAGATACCAGCCGGCGCCCGCGTGCTGGTGGTCGAGGACATCGTCACCACCGGCCTGTCGACGCGCGAGTGCCTTGCCGCCATTGCCGGCCATCCCGGCGAGACGGTCGGCGCGGCGGTGCTGGTCGACCGCTCGGCCGGCAAGGTTGATGTCGGCGTGCCGCTGGTCTCGCTGCTGTCCTGGTACGTGCCGGACTATGCGGCGGACGACCTGCCGCCGGAGCTCGCCAGCCTGCCTGCGGTGAAGCCGGGCTCGCGCGGCATCCAGGGCAATGCGGGAGCCAAGGCATGAGCGGCGGCGACGGCGCGGCCGGCACGGCGCCGCAGGCGGGCGCCTCGCGTTCGCGCCTGTTCGTCGGCCTGTTCGTGCTGTTCATGGGCCTCGTCATCACCGCGCCCAATGCCTGGCCGCTGATCCAGTATGCGGTGGCGAGCCGCAGCGAGCCGGTGACGGCGCGCTGGGTGGAATCGAACATCGCGACCTCGTCGCGCGACACGGTCGGCGTGCCGACCTTCGTCTACGAGCGGCGCATCGGCCCGATGGTGCAGGAATGCCGGATCGCGCTGGTGAAGTATCGCCACGCCCCGAACGGCCGCCCGCTGCACGAGACGCTGCGCGTCGTGCCGGGCACCACCTGCGACGACATCGTGGTGCTTGACGATCCCCCGCGCGAGCGCATTCCGCTGGTCCTGCTGGGGCTTCTGATCGCGGCCGGCGGGCTGGCGCTGACGATCATCGCCGTCAGGAGGCGCTAGCGTGATCATCGGCATCGGCTCCGACCTCTGCGACATCAGGCGCATCGAGAAGTCGCTGGAGCGGCACGCCGAGCGTTTCACGCACCGCCTGTTCACCGAGAAGGAGCGCTCGCGGGCCGAGGGCAGGGCGCATCGCGCCGCGACCTATGCCAAGCGCTTCGCCGCCAAGGAGGCGATGGCCAAGGCGCTCGGCACCGGCATCCGCAAGGGCGTGTTCTGGAAGGATATGGGCGTCGCCAACCTGCCCTCGGGCAAGCCGACCATGGAACTGACCGGCGGCGCGCTCGACATGCTGCGCTCCCTGACGCCGGCCGGCCATCGCGCGCTGATCCACCTGACCATCACCGACGATTTCCCGATGGCGCAGGCCTTCGTGATCATCGAGGCGGTGCCGGAAGCCTGACCGACAGCGTTTTCGGGCGAAGCGGGTTCCGGTTCGCGTGATGTCGCGGAGGTTGGAGCCGATGCCGGCTGAACGCCTGTTCATCGCGGTGCCATGGTGCGGACATTCTTCGTTCAGAACGGGTTCAGCGCGGAACCCCTAGTGTCCGGCAACGTTTGAAACGGGAGCTTGAAGTCGAGGCGCGTCGCGCCACGAAGCGTCCCAAGCGAACGGAAAGGGGCATCGTCATGCTTTCCAACACGATCAAGGCCACCGTGGCCGCCATTGTCGTCGCCGCCGGCGTTGCCGCGGCCGCGGCTCCCGCCGAGGCGCAGTATTACCGCCGCCACTACCATGGCGACCGGGGCGCCGCGATCGGCGCGGGCATCGCGCTCGGCGTGCTCGGCCTCGGTGCCGCGGCCATCGCCGCCGACCAGAACCGCCGCGCCTACTATTACGACGACGGCTATTACGCGCCGCGGCCGCGCTACGGCTACTACGAGGGCCCGGCCTACTACCAGCGCCCGACCTACTACGAGCGCCAGGACTACTACTACGAGGCGCCGCCGCGCGTCCGCCACCCGCGCGTGCGCGCCGACGAGCGCTATCCGCACACGTTCCGCTAAGGCGGTTCGGCCGGACGTTTCAGAGGGCGCGGTCTTCAGGGGCCGCGCCCTTTTCCTATCCGGCGAGGGCGAGGATGATCGGGATGGTGACGACCGCGATCAGCGTCTGGACCGTCAGGATCTCCGCCATCAGCGGCGCGTCGCCGCCCATCTGCCGGGCGAGGATGTAGGAGCCGGAGGCGGTCGGCATGCCGGCGCTGAGGATAGCGACCTGCAGCGGCACGCCGCCGACGCCGAGAGCCAAGGCGATGCCGGCGGCCATGGCGGGCATGAGCAGCAGTTTCAGCGCGGTGGTGACCCAGGTGAGCGCGCGCGGCCTGAGCGCGGCGCCGACATCCAGCCCCGCGCCGACCAGCAGCAGGCCGGTGCCGAGCGCGGCGGCGCCGAGAATGTCGCCGAAGCGCATGGCAATCGTCGGCAGGGGCAGGCCGACGGCGTTGATCGCGATGCCGATGGCGGACGACCAGATGAACGGGTTGGTGACGATGGCCTTCAGCGTCGGGCCGAGGACGATCGGCTTGTCCTGCGCATAGTGCTGGAGCATCACCACGGCCAGCACGTTGAGCAGCGGGATCATCGCCGCGACGGAAATGGCGGTGAGGGTCAGCCCCATCTGGCCGAACAGGGCACCGGCGGTAGCGATGGCGACGAAGGAGTTCCAGCGCGTCGCGCCCTGGAAGACCGAGGTGAAGGCCGGACCGTCCATGCCGAAGGAGCGGGCGAGCAGCGGGCGCAGCGCCATCAGGATCGCGGTCATGGCGAGGATGCCGCCGATCAGCGCGAGGCCCATGGCGATGACCGGCACGCTGCGCAGGTCCGCCTTCGCCATCGTCATGATGATCATGGCCGGGAAGAAGACGTAGTAGGTGGCGCGCTCCAGCCCGCGCCAGCCGGCATCCTCCATCAGCGGCATGGCTTTCAGCCAGGCGCCGAGCACGATGATCAGGAAGACGGGGGTCAGGCTGGCGATGATCGGGAACATGAGAGGTGTCGCGGGGGCGGGCCCGCGTCTTCCATCACGGGATCGTTCCGCGCGCAACCATGTCGGGCGCATGAGTGGGCGGCAGGCACACGATCTTCGTCGCTGACGGATCGCCCCCGGGGCCCAAGGTCAGGCTTGAGGGAGCAGACAGGGCGTGGGCCTGCCTTCTCACTTCTCCAGGAAGTCGAAGTCGCAGCCCTTGTCCGCCTGCGTGACGTGGTCGAGGTAGAGCTTGCGATAGCCGCGCTGGCGCTTGCGCATGTGCGCGGGCTTCTTCCACGCCTTGCGCCGGATGGCGAGTTCCTCGTCCGACACCAAAAGGTCGACGCGGCGGTTCGGCACGTCGAGGCTGATCCGGTCGCCGGAGCGGACCAGCGCCAAGGGCGAACCCTCCGCTGCCTCGGGCGTGACGTGCAGGACGATGGTGCCGTAGGCGGTGCCGGACATGCGCGCGTCGGAAATGCGGATCATGTCGGTGACGCCCTGCGTCGCCAGCTTCTTCGGGATCGGCAGCAGGCCGGCCTCGGGCATGCCCGGATGGCCCTTCGGCCCGGCATTGCGCATGACCAGGATGTCGTCGGCGTTGACGTCGAGGTTCGGGTCGTCGATCCGGTTGGTCATGTCCTCGACATCCTCGAAGACCACGGCGCGGCCGGTATGGACCATCAGCTTCGGCGTCGCGGCCGCCGCCTTGATCACCGCGCCGCCGGGCGCGAGCGAGCCGCGCAGCACGGCATGGGCGCCGGTCTTCTTCAAGGGCTGGGCGAGGGGGCGGATGATCGTCTGGTTCGGCACTTCCTCGGCGCGCTCGGCCCAGTCGCCGATGCGCTCGCCGGTGACGGTCGGCGCGTCGAGGTCGAGGTGCTGGCGCAGTTCCTTCAGGAGCTTCGGCACGCCGCCGGACCAGTGGAAATGCTCCATGTAATTGGAGCCGGCGGGCTTGAGGTCGAGCAGGACCGGCACGTCGCGACCGATCCGGTCGAGCTCTTCCAGGTCCCAGTTCAGGCCGAGGCGGCCGGCAAGCGCCGCCATGTGGACGACGGCATTGGTGGAGCCGCCGATGGCCTGCAGCACGACCATGGCGTTGCGCAGCGACCCCTGGGTGATCACGTCGGTCGGCTTCAGGCCGGATTTCGCCAGCTTCACGGCTTCGCGGCCCGAGGCCTCCGCCGCGCGGACGCGGTCGGCATGGGTGGCGGGGATGGTGCCGGTGTGGGGCAGGGCCATGCCCAGCGCCTCGGTGAGGCAGCCCATGGTCGAGGCCGTGCCCATGACCATGCAGGTGCCGACGGTGGGCGCGAGGCGGCCGGAAACGGCCTCGATCTCGGCCTCGTCGATCTTGCCGGCGCGGTGCATGGCCCAGAGCCGGCGGCAGTCGGTGCAGGCGCCGAGAATCTCGCCCTTGTAGTGCCCCACCAGCATCGGGCCGGTGATCAGCTGGATCGCCGGCACGTTGGCGGAGGCCGCGCCCATGAGCTGGGCCGGCACGGTCTTGTCGCAGCCGCCGATCATCACCACCGCGTCCATCGGCTGGGCGCGGATCATCTCCTCGGTGTCGATGGCCATGAGGTTCCGCAGGAACATCGAGGTCGGATTGGAGAAGCTCTCGTGGATCGAGACGGTCGGGAAGGCGAAGGGCAGGCCGCCCGACAGCATGACGCCGCGCTTCACCGCCTCGACCAGCGTGCGGACATTGCCGTGGCAGGGATTGTAGTCGGAATAGGTGTCGGTGATGGCGACGATGGGACGGTCGAGCGCATCGTCCGAGAAGCCGGCCGCCTTGATGAAGGCCTTGCGCAGGAACAGCGAGAAGCCGGGATCGCCATAGGCGGTCAGCCCCTTGCGCATGCCGGTCGGACCCTTTGGCTTCTTGGCCATGATGCGTTTCCCCATTCTGGAATCGCACCAAAGCATGGCGGGTCGGGAATCGCGAGGTGGGTGCGGGAAGGGCAGGGCCGCGCGTGGTGGTGGCCGGACCGGCTGCCGGCAGGCTAGGCTGTCGCATGCTCTATTTCGCCTATGGCTCGAACATGAGCGTGCCACAGATGGCGCGCCGGGCACCGAAGGCGGTGCCGCTCGGCATCGGCCACCTCGCCGACCATCGGCTGTTCTTCACCTTGGACGGCTATGCTGCGATCCGCGGCAAGTGCGGGCACATCGTCCATGGCGTCGTCTGGCGCATCGACGCGCGCGATGTGGCCGTGCTCGACCGCTACGAGGGCGTCGACGAGGGCTGGTACGTGAAGCGCACGGTGCGCGTGCGGCTCGCGGCCCGATCGGTGTCGTGCCTCGTCTATGATGGCGGCAGCGTGCGGGAGGGCATCCGGCCGCGCCGGCGCTACTTTCATGAGGCGGTGCGCGGCTCCGCGCTCGCCTGGAACCTCCCGAGCCGCTATATCGCCGGTCTCGACCGCTTCGCGCGGCAGGGTTTTCGCGGCTGACGCGGCATCGAGGCATTTTCCGGGGCAGATTCCATGAGCACGAGTCCGGCATGAGTATCCTTGGCCATCTTCTCTCGCGCTTCATCCGCAACGGCCGGCTGACCGTCCTGCACCACGATGGCGGGAAGGAAAGCTTCGGCTCGGGCGAGAACGGCCCGGACGTGACCGTGAAGCTGCACGACGCCAGGGTGCAGCGCGACCTGTTCTTCAATCCGGAACTGGCGGCGGCCGAGGCCTATATGGACGGCCGACTGACCATCGAGGGCGGCAAGGTCCTCGACCTGCTCATGCTGTTCTCGGTGAACCGGACCGGGCTCGGCTCGCACCCGGTGCAGCAGGCGCTGCGCAAGGTCTGGCGGGCGCTGAAGCGCCGGCACCAGTCGAACAAGGTTGGGCAGGCGGCGGCCAATGTCTCCAGCCACTACGACCATCCCAGAGCCTTCTACGAACTCTGGCTCGACGAGACGATGAGCTATTCCTGCGCTTACTTCTCGCGGCCGGACATGCCGCTGAAGGACGCGCAGGTCGCCAAGATGCGGCACATCGCGGCGAAGCTCGGCATCGAGCCGGGCATGACGGTGGCCGAGATCGGCTCCGGCTGGGGCGGGCTTGCGACCTATCTCGCGGCCGTCTGCGGGGCGAAGGTCACCGCCATCAACGTCTCGCCGGACCAGCTCGCGGCTTCCAAGGACCGCGTGAACAAAGCGGGTGTCGCCGACCGCGTCACCTTCTTCGAGAAGGACTATCGCGAACTGACCGGCACCTTCGACCGCGTCGTCTCGGTCGGCATGATGGAGCATGTCGGCGTCAATCACTTCGACGACTATTTCTCGACCGTGAAGCGGCTCTGCGGCTCCGACGGCTATGCCATGATCCACGCCATCGGGCGCATGTCGCCGCCCGGCACGACCGCGCCCTTCATCCGCAAATACATCTTCCCCGGCGGCTATGTGCCGGCGCTCTCGGAGGTCTTCGCCTCCACCGAGCGCTGCGGCCTGTGGGTGGACGACTGCGAGGTGCTGCGCCTGCACTATTACTGGACCATCAAGGCCTGGCGCGAGAACTTCGAAGGCGTGCGTGGCGAGGTCGTCGCCATGCAGGGCGAGCGCTTCGCGCGCATGTGGGAGTTCTATCTGGCCGCCGTCGAGCTCGGCTTCCTCCACGGCTCCAACATGGTCTACCAGCTCCTGCTCTCCGAGAAGCGCGACGCCGTGCCGGTGACGCGCGACTTCATCACGGCGCGTGAGGCCGAGCTGAAGGGGCGGGAGGACGTGCTGCCGTGGGCGAGCTAACGCAGCATCTCGTCATTGCCGGCATCGTGCAGGGCGTCGGCTACCGCCAGTGGTTCCGCCGCGAAGCGGAAGAGCGCGGCGTGTCGGGCTGGGTGCGCAACCGCGCCGACGAGACGGTCGAGGCGGTGGTGACCGGGCCGCGCGCGGCGGTGGACGACCTCGTCCGCGAGGCCATGAACGGGCCGCTGGGCGCGAAGGTGGACCGGATCGACCGGCGCGAGGCGACGGAGGCGGAGACGAAGGCGGTGCGGGCCGGGGAAATGGCGATATTGCCGACGTTGTGAGGGCGGCAACCGTGACGCCAATCCGGCCTCAGCGCGCTGTCGTCCATGGATCGATGACCGCGACCCCGGCGGCATCGAAAGCGCTCGTATCGCGCGTCGCCACGGCGAACCCACGGGAAACGGCAATGGCGGCGATATAGCCGTCGGGCGTCGGAAAACCCTTGCCGGCATTGCGGGCCTTGACCGCCAGATCGGCGTAGTGGCGAGCCGCCGGCGTATCGAAGGGCAGGATGCGGCCATCGAAGAGGTCTAGCAGCCCGTTCAGCGTCGCCGTCAGCTTGTCCTTGCGCCGGCCGGCGGCAAGCGTACCGATACCGAACAGCAACTCCGCGATCGTCACGCTCGACAGATAGAGCGTCTCCGCCGCCTGTTCGTCGAGCCATGCCTGGACGCCGGGATTCGGCTCGGGCTTCATGGCCTCGGAAACGACGTTCGTGTCGAGAACGATCATTCGAAGCTCAGCGGTTCAGCAGGCTTGATGTCGCGCACCTGATCGAGGCCTTCGAAATCCGCATTGGTCAGCCCGGCCTTGCGGCTGAGCCGGGACAGCGCCGTGCCGAGGCGAACACGCTGTGCCGGCCGGACGGCGCCTTCGAGAATGGCGCGCATTTCTGCTTCCGTGCTGCGGCCGTGGCGGGCGGCGCGCACCTTGAGGGCGCGATGCGCCTCCTCGGAAAGGTTGCGGATGGTCACGGCGGGCATCGATGGCGCATCCTGCAGAGTGATGGCAATGATATCAGCATAGAGAAAATGCCATCACTCTGCAATCCGGACTGTGGTTGCGCTACCCGGAACGACCCCACACCGTCGCCTCCGTCCAGCCGAGTTCCCTGAACTCCTCCGCCCGCAGCGGCGCTTCCCCGATGGAGAAGAACTCGTCGAGTTGTGGTGGCTTCACCGCCGTTCCCGCCAGCATGGCGTGGGCCTGCCCGCGGTGATGCAACTGATGCTGGAAGAGATGCAGCAGCAGGCGGTCGCGCCGCTCCACCTGCACGCGCGTGATGCGGTTCACATGGACGTTCGCGCCGAGTGAGTCCTCGGTCAGCGCCTCGCAGACCGCGATCAGCCTGCGATCGACGGCAGATTGCTCGCGTTCGAGGTCGGCGACGAGGGGATGAGGGATCTCGACCTCCCACGCCCTCGGGCCGAGATCGCCGCCCTCCAGCGCGTCGACATAGAACCAGTCGATGGTCAGGTTGTGGTTCAGCGTCGCGGCGAGGCTCGGGAAGAAGCTGGTGCGTGTCGCCGCGAACTCCTGCGGGGTCAGCTTCGCGCAGGCCGTGAGCAGGCGATGGTTCGCCCACGCATTGTTGTAGGCCATGGCGCGATAGGTCTCGACCATCGATGCGGGCATGGCGCGGACTCCAGCAGGCTATATCGTCGGGCCGAAACGTTCCTCGAAGGCTGTCCGCAGGATGGCATCAGCCTCGGGCATGGTCACCGGCAGGCCGAGATCGACGAGGCTGGTGACGCCGTAGCGGGGGTCGGCGATGCCGCAGGGCACGATGCCGTCGAAATGCGTCAGGTCCGGCTCGACGTTCAGCGAAATGCCGTGGAGCGTCACCCAGCGCTTCACGCGGATGCCGATAGCGGCGATCTTGTCCTCGTGGGCCTCGCCCTTGTCGGGGCGCTTCACCCAGACGCCGACGCGGTCCTCGCGCCGCTCGCCCGTGATGTTGAAACCCGCGAGCGTCGCGATGATCCAGTCCTCCAGCGCCGCCACGAAGACGCGCAGGTCGCGCCTGCGGCGGTTGAGGTCGAGCATGACATAGGCGACCCGCTGGCCCGGCCCGTGATAGGTCATCTGCCCGCCGCGCCCGGCCTCGAAGACAGGGAAGCGGGCATCGATCACGCCGCCGTCACGGGCGGAAGTGCCGGCGGTATAGAGCGGCGGATGCTCCAGCAGCCAGACGCATTCGGCGGCCGTGCCCTCGGCGATCGCGGCGACGCGCGCCTCCATGGCGGCGAGTGCCTCGTCATAGGCCACCGGCGCGTTGCTGATCAGCCACTCGACCGGCGGCGAGCCTGCGGGGGCCAGCAGCGAGGCTGTCAAATCGGCACGGTTGTTTACCACTCGTTCACCATGTTTGGTCAGGGTGGTCGGCACTTGGATAAGTGCATCGGCAATGGGTGACATGGCGCAGCTCGAAACAGTCTCGCTCGATATTTCGGTGGTCCTCGGCACAACCACAATGCCGATCCACCAGATGTTGCGCATGGCCCGCGGCGCCATCATCGAACTCGATGCCACGGAGGACGACGAGGTGCAAATCCTCGCCAACGACATGCCGATCGCGCGCGGACAGGTGGTCATCAACGGCAATCGCATCGGCGTGCAGATCACCGAGATGCTGCCGCGGCCCATTGAGTTGCGCTGAATAGTTGACGCCGTCAACTAATGGCATGATCCTCCCGGGCTCCGGGAGAGAAGACATGCCGCTGTCCGCCGATGACCCTGACGTTGCCGCCATGCGCGGCTTCAACCGCTTCTACACGCGCGCCATCGGCCTGCTCGGCCGCTACCTCGACGCGCCCTGGTCGCTGACGGAATCGCGCGTCTTCTACGAGCTTTTCGCGCGCGAGGGACTGACGGCGGCCGGGCTCTGCGACGAACTCGGCCTGGATGCCGGCTATGTCTCGCGCATCCTCAAGAAGTTCGAGGCGGCCGGCTGGCTGGCGCGCACGCCATCGGCAGATGATGCCCGCCGCTCCATCCTGACGTTGACGAAGGCGGGACGCGTGACCTTCGCGCCCTACGACCGGGCCTCGCGGGACGAGATGGGCGCGGTGCTCGAACGGCTCGGCGCGGCCGATCGCGGCAGGCTGGTCGGCGCCATGGGCCTGATCGAGCGGCTGATGATCGAGGGCGGCGATGAGGTGATCGTCCGCCGCCACAAGCCCGGCGACATGGGCGCGATCATTGCGGGACAGGCGCGGGTCTATGCCGAGGAGTTCGGCTGGGACGACACGTTCGAGGCGCTGGTCGCCGAGATCGGGGCGGAATTCCTCAAGGGCCACGACCCCGCGCGGGAGCGGGCCTTCATCGCCGAGCGGGGCGGGCAGGTGGTCGGCTCGGTCTTCTGCATCGATGCGGGGGAGGGCGTCGCCAAGCTGCGCATGCTCTATGTCGACGAGGCCGCGCGCGGGCTCGGCCTCGGCCGGCGGCTGGTCGCCGACTGCATCGCCTTCGCGCGGCAGGTTGGTTATCGGCGCATGATGCTCTGGACCAACGACATCCTCGCGAGCGCCCGGCGCATCTATCAGGCCGAGGGCTTCGTCCTGACCGCCGAGGAAAAGCACCATTCCTTCGGCGTGGATCTGGTCGGGCAGACGTGGGAGCTGGACCTCACGGCGCGCTGAACGGATTCTGCGTTCACCACGTCATGGCCGGGCTTGTCCCGGCCATCCACGCTTTGAATACCGCCGATGGAGGAGGTCGTGGATACCCGGGCCAAGCCCGGGCATGACGCAACCCCTTGGGCGGTGCCCGGCAACAATCGTCACCTTCAACTATCCTCCGCCGAAATCACCGTATCCCAGCCGGTCCAGCGCCCCCTGAAGGATGTAGGCGGCGGCCATCTTGTCGACGAGCTCGGCGCGGCGCGCGCGGGAGGCGTCCGCTTCCAGCAAGGTGCGGGTGACGGCGGCGGTCGACAGCCGCTCGTCCCAGAAGACGATGGGCAGGCCGGTTTTCGGCACGAGGTTGCGGACGAAGGCGCGGGTCGACTGGGCGCGCGGCCCTTCGGTGCCGTCGAGGTTCTTCGGCAGGCCGATGACGAGCGCGCCGGCGCCATGCTGCTCGGCCAGCGCCAGCATGGCCGCGACGTCGGGCGTGAACTTCACCCGCCTGATCGTCTCGAGCGGCGTCGCGATGGTCCACATCACATCCGACAGGGCGAGGCCGATGGTCTTGGTGCCGAGATCGATGCCGATCAGGCGCTGGCCGGTCGCCACCGCGCCGCGCAGATCGGCCAGGTCGATGACTGCCATGAGCGGAAAAATCCCTGCGTCACATTGAGGGTATCACCCCGGAGCCTATACTCGGGTTCGACCACGCCCACATCCCCACATGCAGGAGAAGTCGCCATGAAGCTCACCTGGTTCGGCCATTCGGCCTTCCGGCTCGATTTTGCCAAGTCGGTCGTGCTGATCGATCCCTTCCTGACCGGCAATCCCTCGTTCAAGGGTGAGCGCGCCGCGGCCATTGCCGATGCGACGCATATCCTCCTGACCCACGGCCATTCAGACCATGTCGGCGACACGCTGGCGATTGCGGCCGAGACCGGCGCCAAGGTCGTGACCAATTTCGACCTGTGCATGGCTTTGGCGCACAAGGGCCTGAAGGCCTTCGACCCGATGAATTCCGGCGGCACGACCGACCAGGGCGACTTCACGGTGTCGCTGACCAATGCGGTGCATTCCTCCTGCGACTTCCACGACGGTGCCAGCGACGCGCTCGGCAATCCCAACGGCCTCGTCATCAAGGTGAAGGGCGGCCCGAACATCTACGCCATGGGCGACACCGACATGATGGCCGACATGGCGCTGATTTCAGAGTGGCACAAGCCGTCCATCGGCCTCGTGCCGATCGGCGACCGCTTCACCATGGGCGGCGACGCCGCGGCCTTCGCCTGCCGCAAGTTCTTCGCCTTCGAGACGGCCATTCCCTGCCACTACGGCTCGTTTCCGATCATCGACCAGACCGCCGACAAGTTCGTCGGCGCCATGGGCGGGGGCAAAACGAAGGTGGCGGTGCCGAAGCCGGGCGAGGCCGTGTCGCTCTGACGCCGCAAACGACGGCGCCCGCCGGAAAGGCGGGCGCCACGGCATTCCTGCAGCGGGAATCTCAGCGGAAGCCGCGGATCATCTGCATGAAGCGCGCCTGCTCCGAGGCATCGTTCTTGAACAGGCCGGTGAAGCCGGTGGTGATGGTGGACACACCCTGCTTCTGAACGCCGCGCATCGACATGCACATGTGCTCCGCCTCGACCAGCACAGCGAGGCCGCGCGGCTGGAGGTTCTCCTCCACCGCGTTGACGATCTCGGCCGTCATGTTCTCCTGCGTCTGCAGGCGGCGGGCATAGATGTCGACGACCTTGGCGAGCTTGGAGAGGCCGACCACGCCCTCGCGCGGATAATAGGCGATATGGGCGCGGCCCATGATCGGCACGATGTGGTGCTCGCAATGCGAGAAGAACGGGATGTCGCGGACCAGCACCACGTCGCCGTAGCCGCCGACTTCCTCGAAAACGGTGCCGAGTTCCTTGGCGGCCGACTGGCCATAGCCGCGAAACAGATCCTCCCACGCCTTCACCATGCGGCGGGGCGTGTCGAGAAGACCTTCGCGATCGGGATTGTCGCCGACCCATTCGATCAGGGTGCGGACGGCGGCCTCGGCCTCCTCGCGGCTGGGACGGCGATGACGCAGAGCCTCCGCGCCCTTCGGGAGGGGAAGGGTCTTAACGACGGCATCCATGGCACTGATACTCCGATGAGGGACGTTTCCGGATACGAAGGCCAGAACGTTTCGGACGCGCAAAACGCACCTTGGGCGGGTGCGACAAATTGCCCTGGTCCGGGGCGGTCCAATCGGCCTCCGATCGTTGACCTGCCCGGACTGCCGCCGGGCTTTAATGCCTGCCTGCGAGGCATATATGATGTCGGCATGTGAACGCGTCATGAACGGCTGTTCATCTTGGGCGCGGAGACCTCGGCCTTGATCGACGACATCTACAACCGGCGCATCCTGGAACTGGCGGCGGACATTCCGCGGATCGGCCGACTGGCCATGCCGGATGCCAGCGCCACGGCCCATTCCAAGCTCTGCGGATCGACCGTGACGGTCGATCTGGCGATGGATGGCGACGCGGTGACCGACTTCGCCCATGACGTGAAGGCCTGCGCGCTCGGGCAGGCCTCGTCGTCGATCATGGCGCGGCATGTGGTGGGCTCGACCGCCGGCGAACTGCGCGCCCTGCGCGACACGGTGCGCCGGATGCTCAAGGAGAACGGTCCGCCGCCGGACGGGCGCTGGGCCGACATCGCCGTGCTGGAACCGGTGCGCGACTACAAGGCCCGCCATGCCTCGACGCTGCTGACCTTCGACGCCGTGGTCGACGCCATCGGACGGATCGAGGCTGCCCGCACGGCCGCCGCGGCGGAATGAGCCGCACCGACGATCTCGACAGCCTGTTCGCCGACCGCCGCCCGTCGCGCTGGCCGCGTCTTGCCGGCCACGGCCTGATCCGGGCCTATCAGCTCTCGATCTCCATGCTGGTCGGCCGCTGGTGCCGGCACCTGCCGACCTGCTCGGCCTATATGGACGAGGCGGTGATGCGGCACGGCCTCTGGGCCGGCGGCTGGACGGGGCTGGCGCGCCTGTGCCGCTGCCACCCCTACGGCACCTCGGGCATCGACAATCCGCCATTGAGCGTGCCTCCCGGCGCGGGCTGGCTCCGCCCCTGGCGCTACGGGAACTGGCGCTGGCGGCGGGGCGGGCCGGTCTGCGAGCCGGTCGACGCGCCCTCTAGTTCGCGGCATCGCGGGTGATCAGGCCGTAGGTCTCCAGGAGGCCGCGCGCGGGGTAGAAGGGCTCGTAGCGCTCGCCGTCGAGATAGAGTGCGAGTTCGGGGTCGATGCCCATTTCGGTCAGGTAGGCGCGAACCTTCTCCAGCGTTGCCGCGATGAGGCGCGCGCGCAGCGCTTCCGGCAGCTCGCCGCCGGCCGGGTGGCGGAAGTCGACCGGGCTGATCGAGACGACCGCGCCGGGGGCGGCGCTGCGCCCGCGTCCGGCCGCGAGCAGGTAGAAGCAGGCGCCGAAACACTCGCCGTCGAGCGCCAGCGCCGGCATCTCTCCGGAGCGGTCGGTGCGCGCGACGATGGTGTCGACGCCGGCCCGCCGGACGATGCGCCCCAGCGCCAGCGTGACGTCGAGGATGCCGCCCGGCGAGTGGATCGCGAGCGGCGGGCGGGCGCCCCGGAGCTGCCGCGCGAACTCGTCGAAGGCGACGACCGATCCGGGCAGGATCACCCCCTCCGCGACGATCCACTGCGAGCAGCCGGGGCCGCAGGAGTCCGGCGCGCCGGTGACCAGCGCGAAGGTCATCGGCGTCATCGCCTGCGTCGCGGCCGGCGCCTGCGCGGCGGCTGGCATTCGCGCGGCCAGGCCCGACAGGCAGAGGCAGAGAAGGAGTGCCCGAATCCGCATGTCGCCAAGCCTATCCCGCCGCCGCGTCTGCGGCACCCGGAGGCAAAAGCGGGACGGCGCGCCAGGGTTCCCGGAAATCCGGGGCACCTGCCGGGCGTCAGTGTGGCGTGACCTGAACACGGCTGATCCGGGCGCAACGCAGCCGTCCGGCATCGCCCGATGCTTTGCTTTTGCCGCGTGCGTCGGCTATTTCCGCACCTCGCTGCCCGGCTGATGCCGCCTCGTGACGGCAATTCCGCTCAGGGCCGCGATCTGATCGTCATGCCAAACCCTTACCTGCTTCGTCGGCAGGAGTGAGCGGAGAGAAAAATGCCTGTCCTGACCTTCCCTGATGGCGCCCAGCGTTCCTACGATTCCGGCGTGACCGGCCTCGACGTCGCCAAGGCCATCGCCCCGTCCCTCGCCAAGAAATCCATCGCCGTGAAGCTCGACGGCGTGGTGGCGGACCTGTCCGATCCGATCGGCGGCGATGCGAAAATCGAATTCGTCACCCGCGAAAGCCCCGAGGCGCTGGAACTGATCCGCCACGACGCGGCCCATGTCATGGCGGAAGCCGTGCAGAAGCTCTGGCCCGGCACGCAGGTCACCATCGGTCCGGTGATCGAGAACGGCTTCTATTACGACTTCTTCCGCAACGAGCCATTCACGCCCGAGGATTTCGCGGCGATCGAAGCCGAGATGCGCAAGATCATCGCGGCCAACAAGCCCTTCACCAAGCGCGTCGTCTCGCGCGACGAGGCCATGCGCATCTTCCGCGACAAGGGCGAGGCCTTCAAAGTCGAGCTGGTCGAGGCGATCCCCGCTGGTCAGGACATCAAGCTCTACGACCAGGGCGGCTGGTTCGACCTCTGCCGCGGCCCGCACATGGCCTCCACCGGCCAGATCGGCAATTCCTTCAAGCTGATGAAGGTGGCCGGCGCCTACTGGCGCGGCGATTCCAACAATCCGATGCTGACCCGCATCTACGCGACCGCCTTCCGCACCGACGAGGAGCTGAAGGCCTACATCCACATGCTGGAGGAGGCGGAGAAGCGCGACCATCGCCGGCTCGGCCGCGAGATGGACCTGTTCCACTTCCAGGAGGAGGGGCCGGGCGTCGTGTTCTGGCATCCGAAGGGCTGGTCGATGTTCCAGACCCTCGTCGCCTATATGCGCCGCCGCCTCGCCGAGCACGGCTATGACGAGGTCAACGCTCCGCAGCTGCTCGACAAGTCGCTGTGGGAAACCTCCGGCCACTGGGGCTGGTATCGCGAGAACATGTTCGCAGCCCAGTCGGCCGGCGACGAGGCCGAGGACAAGCGCTGGTTCGCCATCAAGCCGATGAACTGCCCGGGCCACGTGCAGATCTTCAAGCATGGCCTGAAGAGCTATCGCGACCTGCCGATGAAGCTCGCCGAGTTCGGCATCGTCCACCGCTACGAGCCCTCGGGCGCGCTGCACGGGCTGATGCGCGTGCGCGGCTTCACGCAGGACGACGCGCATGTCTTCTGCACCGACGAGCAGCTCGAGGCGGAGTGCATCCGCATCAACGACCTGATCCTCACCACCTATGCGGATTTCGGCTTCGACGAGATCGTGGTGAAGCTCTCGACCCGGCCGGAGAAGCGCGTCGGCGCCGATGCGCTGTGGGACCGCGCCGAAGCCGTCATGGAGAAGGTGCTGAAGACCATCGCCGATCAGTCCGGCGGGCGGATCAAGACCGCCATCAATCCGGGCGAGGGCGCCTTCTACGGGCCGAAATTCGAGTATGTGCTGCGCGACGCCATCGGCCGCGACTGGCAGTGCGGCACCACGCAGGTCGACTTCAACCTGCCGGAGCGGTTCGGCGCCTTCTATATCGGCTCGGACGGCGAGAAGACCACGCCGGTCATGGTCCACCGGGCCATCTGCGGCTCGATGGAGCGGTTCATCGGCATCCTGATCGAGAACTATGCCGGCAGCTTCCCGTTCTGGTTCGCACCGAAGCAGGTGATGGTCTGCCCGATCACCTCGGAGGCCGACGATTATGCGCTGGAAGTGCTCGCCGCCTGCAAGAAGGCGGGACTGAAGGCCGACGCCGACATCAGGAACGAGAAGATCTCCTACAAGGTGCGCGAACACTCGCTGCAGAAGATCCCCGTCATCCTCGCGGTCGGCAAGAAGGAGGCCGCCGAGCGAACCGTCTCGGTCCGCCGCCTCGGCAGCCAGGCGCAGGAAGTGATCGGCCTCGACGAGCTCGTGGCAAAGCTCGCCGACGAGGCGACGCCGCCGGATGTCCGGCGGAAGCTGGGGGCGGGCTGACCGGCGCCGTTCGGACGGGATGAGACCCAGCCGGGCCGGCGATTGGCCGGCCCGTTCCTGCCATGCGCGATCCGGTCGTCCGGAGCGCTGAGGCGGGCGCGCTCGTCATCATCTGAAAGACTGACGACGGCGGGAGCCATCCAGCTGCAACTTTCACGAGCGACGATCCGTTCGGGAGGTGCGACATGCGATGGACCGTGTCCCTCATTCTGGTCTGGATGCTCGGACTTGCCTGCGCCGCACAGGCGCAGACGCCTCAGGCGATCGTCGAGGGCATCTATGCCGGCGGCCTCACCCGCAGTTCGATGGACCGGATGCGCCTTCCGGCCAACCGCGCCCGCCATTTCCAGCCCGGCCTGGTGCGCCTGCTTGCCGCGAACGACCGCGAGGACTGCATCGACTTCGCGCTGACCAGCGACGGCAACAATTATGACGAGGCGGAGATCATGCGGACGATCCGCATGGAGACTCGAACGGAAGAAAACCGCGCCAGCGTCGATGTCCGCTTCATGAGCCTGGGCAAGCCCAATCACTACCGCTACGAGTTCGAGCGCGCGGGCGACAGCTGGAGGATCGCGGACATAGCCTCGCTCGGCGAGGGTAACTGGCGGCTGTCGCAGACACGCTGCGGTCGGGGTCGGCCGGCTGCCGGGCGGGCTGCGGCCAGCCCGGCTCCGGCCAGTCCTGCCGGTGCCTACTGCTATCGGAACCGCCACGCCCTCCTGCGGCTGGATGTCGGGGCGAACGGCAGCGCCCGCTTTCGCATGGAGACCGTCGGCGGCAACGGGCATTCCTGCCATGTCGAGGGCAGTGCTTCGGCAACCCCGCAGGGCTGGCGCTACGAACGCCGGGAAGCCGAGGGAGCCTGCCAGCTCGACTTCACGCGCACGAGCTCCGGAGCCGTCAGCGTCAGCGACCGCGACCACATCTGCCGGCGCACCTATTGCGGCGCGCGAGCTTCGCTGGAGGCTGCCAATCTTCCGCGATCAGGCAATCTCGCGCGCTGCGCCAGCTGAGAAGGGCGCACGCTAGCGCGCGACGACCTCGACCTGCTGGTCCTTGCCGGCTTCGACCTGGAATTTCTGGTTGAAGACGCGGCCCTCGTGGCGGGCGATGGCGAGATATTCGCCCTCCTGCAGCACCATGTCCGGGAAGGCGCCGATCGATTCCTTGATCACGTCGCCGCCAGGCGTCAGCACGGTCCAGGCGGCATTGCCGATGGGCTCGCCGCCGGCCGCGCCGCGGACGAGGCGCAGGCTCACCTGCGCCGCGCGATGGTGGATGGTCGCATCGGTGATCTGGCCGGCGCGCACGCGCAGGTCGGCGCGGATGGTGGCATTGGCGTCGCCATAGACCGAGACGACGTGATAGGTGCCCTCGGGAAGCGCGATGAGGTCGCCGGCGGGCGCCTGCCGCATGACGAGGCGCGGTTCGCCGCCCTCGAACAGGCCGCCGGCGAAGATGTCGAAGGACAGGCGGGCATTGCGGATGTCGCGCTCGCCGACCTTGCCGACGAGGCGCACGGCCCCCGCATTGAGGATGATCGTGTCGCGCTGGGGCGTCTCGCCGACCGCGAGGCGGCGCGTCTGCGAAAAGGTGCCGAAGGCGACATGGACGATGTAGCCGCCGGGCCTGAGCGCGAAGACCGGCGCGGGGTCGCGCGATTCGGCGACGAGGGCGAAGGCGCCGCTCGGCTCGGGCTTGTCGGCGAAGACGCGCCAGTGGAGCCCGTCGCGGACATATTGCCCGCCCTGCCGGAACCGCGCGTCGAAGGCGATGGCCGCGCGGTCGGAGAATTGCGGCGGCATTGTCGGGGTTGCCGGCATGCTCGGCATCAGCGCCGGATTGGTGCCGGTCTGCGGCGTGAAGGTCATTGCGCCGTCGGGCAGCGTGAAGAACGGCGTCGCCGCGCCGCCGGGCATCTGCCGGCGCCGGCGCTGCGGCTCGGTCGCCAGCGGCGCCGCGTCGGTGCCGGGCGTCTGCGGCGTGACGGAGCCCGGTCCGCCCGTGCTGAACTGCGCGGCAGCCTCGTCGCCGCCGGCGAGGCAGGCGAGGGCAAGCGCGAGGGCCGCAAGGGGCAGGCGGCGAGGGGTGATCGTCATGTCGTGACCCATGTCGCGGGCGATTATGGCCTTTTTGGTGCGGGAGAGGCTTGCAGGCAAGCGCCGATCGTGCCCCTTGGCGGATTGAAGCGCCATTCCCAGGCGAGGGCGAGCCGCCGCCGGCCCCTGCCGCAACCACGCCCGAAGCGAGACCAGCGATGAGTGCATCCCCCGTTCTGATCGACCACCTGACGACCCGCCGCTCCACCCCCTTCGCCCTGATGCAGGGGCCCGGCCCGGATGCGGCAACGCTTGCGAGCATGCTGGCCATGGCCGCGCGCGTGCCCGATCACGGCAAGCTCGCGCCCTGGCGCTTCGTCGTCATCGACCGGCAGGCCGGTGAGAAGCTCGGTGCCTTTCTGGCCGGTCTGGTGAAGTCCGACGATGCGGCGGCCGATCCGAAGAAGGTCGAGATCGACGCGGCACGCTTCACGCGCGCGCCGGTCTGCGTCGCCGTGGTTTCGCGTGCGGGCCCGCACGTGAAGATTCCGGAATGGGAGCAGGTTCTGTCGGCCGGCGCCGTCTGCCTCAACCTGCTTCATGCCGCGATCGCGCATGGCTTCGGCGGCAACTGGGTCACCGAATGGCCGGCCTATGACCGCCGCGTGGCGGACCGGCTGGGCCTCGATGCCCACGAGAAGGTTGCCGGCTTCGTCCATATCGGCACGCCCTCCGCCAGGGCCGAGGACCGCGTGCGCCCCGACATGGCCGCCATCACCACGCGTTTCGAAGGCTGATTCCGATGCATTACGACGTCACCGCTGCCAATCACGGCCTGCGCTACGACCCGTTCAAGGCCATCGTCTCGCCCCGTCCGATCGGCTGGATCACCGCCCTCGACGGGCAGGGCCGGGTCAACTGCTCGCCCTATTCGTTCTTCAACGCGATTTCCGACAAGCCTCACATGGTCGCCTTTGCCGGCGGCGGCATGAAGGACGCCCGCGCCTTCGTCGAGGAGACGGGCGAGTTCACCTGCTCCTTCGTGTCGTGGGACCTGCGCGATGCGATGAACGCTACCTCCGCGCCGCTGGCGCGTGGCGAGAGCGAACTGGACTTCGCCGGCCTTGAGGCCGCGCCATCGCACTATGTGAAGGCGCCGCGCGTGAAGGCCGCCCCCGCCGCGCTCGAATGCAAGTGGCTGCAGACCGTGCCGCTGACCTCGCTCGAAGGCGTGACCAACTATTTCCTCGTCATCGGCCAGGTCGTCGGCATCTACATCAACGATGATTTCATCGCCGATGGCATCGTCGATACCGGCCGGATGCACCCGATCATGCGCGGCGGCTACGACCAGTATTTTCAGGTCGGCTCCGAGCAGATGTTCAAGATGACCCGGCCCCCCGGCGGCGGCAATTTCGACGAGCGCCGGAAGGCCTGACCAGCGCGATCGGTATTCCGGACGCGTCATGCCCGGCCTTGTGCCGGGCATCCACGACTTGCTTTTCAAGGTGGTGTTCAAGTTGTGGATCCTCGGGCCAAGCCCGAGGATGAAGAAAGGGGGGGCGGCCCGGATGGGCTGCCAGCGGCGTCGGCTTAGCGCTTGCCCGCCCGCTTGAGCAGCCGTTCGGCGCGGGTGAGGTGAGGGCGGTCGAACATCTCGCCGTTGATATTGACGACGCCGGCTGACGGGTTGGCCGCGAAGGCCGCAACCACGGCCTCCGCCTCGGCGATCGCCTCCGGCGTCGGCGAGAATACGGCGTTGATGACCGGCACCTGCGCCGGGTGGATCGCCATCTTGCCGGTGAAGCCGTCGCGCCGGGCCTCCTCGCATTCGCGCGTCAGGCCCTCGGTGTCGCGGAAGGCCGGGAATACGGTGTCGATGGGCTGGACCCCGGCTGCGACCGCGCCGAACAGGCAGAGCGAGCGGGCGATGCGGAACGGCTCGGTGTGGCGGCCGTCCGGCGCGCGGTTGGTTTCCGCGCCGATGTCGGCGGACAGATCCTCGGCGCCCCAGGTTAGGCCGGACAGGCGCGGGCTCGCGCCCTCGTAGGTGCCGAGGCTGAACACGGCCTTCGCCGTCTCCGTGGCGACGACGACGATCTTGATGGTCTGGTCGTCGATACCCGCAACGGCCTCGCGCGCGGTCAGCTTGGCGTCGAGATGGGAGACGTCGCGCCCGCCCTCGGCCTTCGGCAGCATGATCGCGTCCGGCCTGACGCCGACGACCGCGTCGAGGTCGGCATCGGTGAGGCCGGTATCGAGCGCGTTGACGCGCACCATGAGCAGCGGCCGGTTTTTCGTCGGCACATGCCGGGCGAGGAAGGCGCGGGCCATCTCGCGGGCTGCCGGCTTGTTGGCGGCGGCGACCGAATCCTCGAGGTCGAGGATCAACGCGTCGGCACCGCTTTCGAGACCCTTGCCGAGCTTCTTTTCCGAATCCGCCGGCACGAACAGCATCGAGCGCATCGCGGTCACTCCGGCCGCTTCAGGACGAGCGACTGGCGCAGGCACTCGGCCACCAGCTTGTCGTTCTGGTTGAAGGCGCGGTGATGGAACTCCACGACGCCCATGGTTGGCCGCGACTTCGATTCGCGCTTGGCGACGATCGTGCTCTCGCAGTGGATCGTGTCGTTCTCGAACAGCGGGTGGGGGAATTTCACGTCGGTCATGCCGAGATTGGCGAACAGCGTGCCGTTTGTGGTGTCCGGCACCGAAATGCCGATCAGCAGGCCGAGCGTGAACAGCGAGTTCATCAGCGGCTGGCCCCATTCGGAAGCCTCAGAGAACTGCCGGTCGATATGCAGGGGCTGCGGGTTCATTGTCAGCGTGGAGAACAGCATGTTGTCCATCTGCGTGACCGAGCGGGTGATGCGGTGCTGGATCACCTGGCCGACGGCGAAATCGTCGAAGTAGATGCCGCCGCGCTGATGGCGGCGGACGTCCGGGATCGCGGCGGTGTCGGCCATGGCCTGGTTCCCCTTAGGTCAGCTCGTTACGATTTCGTTTACCATAATGAAGCACCATTAACGTCAGAGGGGCTTCCCCTCGGGACATAGCCGAGATGTTTCTCTTCCGCTCATCAGCCGAACCGCAGAGCAGACCCACGACGGCCGCCGAGGCCGGGGTCAGCCGCGTCGTGTCGGCGATCCAGACGGCGGCCCAGAAGACCGGCGCCGGCTTCGACTATCTCCTGCGCACGGCCCAGCGCGAATCGAGCCTCCAGCCGACCGCGCAGGCGCCCTCGTCTTCGGCACGCGGCCTGTTCCAGTTCATCGATTCGACCTGGCTGACCATGATGCGCGAGGAAGGCCGCAATCTCGGCCTCTCGCGCTATGCCGAGCAGATCGGACGCGACGGCTCGGGCCGCCCGACCGTCGCCGATCCGGCCGCGCGGCAGCAGATCCTGGCGCTGCGCGACGATCCCGCCGTCTCCGCCCTGATGGCCGGCGCCTTCACCAACCGGAATGCCGCGGAACTGCGCTCCGCGACCGGGCGCGACCCGACCGAGGGCGAGCTCTACATGGCGCATTTCCTCGGTTCCGGTGGCGCTTCGCGCCTGATCAACCTGAACCAGACCAATCCGCAGGCGACCGCCGCGCGCATGTTCCCGGACGCCGCCGGTGCGAATCGCCGCATCTTCTTCGATCAGGGCCGGCCGCGGACCATCGCCGAGGTCTACGGCGTGCTCTCGTCCGGACGGACCTCCACGGTCGCCGCGACGACCGGCACCACCCAGACGGCTGCGGCGGCCGCGGCGCCGTCGCTGGAAACCGAGCCGGCCTCGGCCGGCTGGTCAGCCGTGCCACGGATCAATGCCGATCCGGGCCGTCCCTTCCACTCGATGTTCTCCGGCAATGGCGGGCCCATCAACGCCTTCGTCGCGGCGACCTGGACCGCGCTCGGGCGGGGCAATCAGGCCGGCGCGCCGCGCGTCAATCTGGCGACGGCGCTGACGCCGCCTTCGGCGACTTCGGGCGGAGCGCAGGCCCCGGCGGCCACCGGCGCGCCGGCTTCGGCGCAGCAGGCCGTCGGCGGGCCGTTCTACCCGGTTCAGGTCCAGACCGTCCGGCGCGCGGGGCCGCTCGACCTGTCGCAATATCTGCGGCCGGACGTGCGCGGCCGCTGATCCCGCCGGCGATCCCCGACCCGTTAATTTTCGTGGTGAACGCTTTGTTAAGCGCGTCGCTCTAGCCTTCCTGCAGGCGGGTTTTCCGCCACCTCCCGAGTAGCTCGCCTCAGGTTCCTGTTCCGATGATCGTGCGGCATTTCCTGCGCTGGATCCAAACCGCATCGGCGGGCGACCGGGCAGATGCGACCTCTGCTCTCGCCCGTGCCTATCTCCACTCGGATCTCTCGGTCGACGACCGCGCCGCCGCCGAATCGGCCATGGTCACGCTGCTCGACGACCCGTCGCCGCTGGTGCGCCGGGCGCTCGCGGATGCCTTCGCGACCGCCGAGGACGCGCCGCACAGCGTGCTGATCGGGCTGTTGCAGGATCAGCCGGAGATCGCCGGTCTCGTGGCGCGCCATTCGCCGCTGCTGCTCGATGCCGAACTGGTCGATCTCGTCGGCTCGGGCGAACCGCTGGTGCAATATGCCATCGCCCAGCGCGACGACCTGCCGGCGCCGGTCTGCGCCGCCATTGCCGAAGTCGGCTGCCTCGAGGCCTGCCTCGCGCTGGTCACGCTCGACGCCGACATTCCCGCCTTCTCGATCGACCGGATCGTCGAGCGCTTCGGCGACGACGGCGACATCCGCGAGGCGCTGTTCGCTCGCGAAGACCTGTCCCCCGGGGCGCGGCAGGCGCTGGTCGTCAAGCTGTCGTCGGCGCTCTCCGCCTTCGTCGCAGGGCGCGAATGGCTCGCCGCCGACCGTGCCGACCGCATCGTCCGCGAGGCGTCCGAAAAAGCGACCGTGGTGATTGCCGCCGGTTGCGGCGGGGAGGGGCTGATGCCGCTGGTGCGGCACCTGCGCCTGTCGGGCCAGCTGACCACCGGCCTCGTGCTGCGCGCTCTGCTCTCCGGCCATGTCCGGCTGTTCGAGGAGGCGCTGGCGGAACTGTCGGGTCTCGGCGTCCGCCGGGCCGCCGGCTTTGTCCACGACCGGCGCGGGGCAGGCTTCCGCGCCCTCTACGACAAGGCGGGTCTGCCGCTCTCGGCCTATCCGGCCTTCCGCGCCGCGCTCGATGCCTGGCACGACGATGGCGCCGGCGCGTTCCGCGGCGGCGACGCGCAGCTGCGCCGCCGCATGGTGGAGCGCGTGCTGACCGCCTATGCGCCCCTGGCGCCGACCGAACTCGACCAGCTCCTCGCCCTGCTGCGCCGCTTCGCCGCCGAGGCCGCCCGCGAGGAAGCCCGCGCCTTCACCCGCGACCTGATCGCGGGCAATGACGCGCTTGACGATGCGGATGTCGAAGTCCCGCTGGTTGCCGCGGCCTGAGGCCGCGCCACGACATCGCGACGAGGGAGGTGCCGCACCTCAGGGCGCGATGGACGGCGCGCCGGTGATCGCGATCAGCTTCTGGTTCGTCGCGGCGCCGAGCTGGTCGGCCATGGCGATGGCGAGCGGGTGATCCTCGCCCTTGGCGCCCTCGCGCACGATGGCGCGCACCGCCTCGACATGCTGCAGGACGAGCCCGAGGGGCACCGCCTGATCGTCGTCGATGCCGTCGAGCAGCTGGCGCAGGCTGTCGGCGATCCGCGCGGCCAGCGGATAGCCGAAGGTCGCGGCTTCGCCCTTGATGTCGTGGGCGGCGCTGTAGAGCGCGCTGCGCGTGTCGGCGTTGAGGCCGGTCGCGGCGATGGCGTCGCGCGCCTTGGTCAGCCGCTCGACCTCCTTGGCCATCCAGTCGTCGAATTCGCCGGAAAGATCGGCCAGCGCCGCTTCGGCGCGCTCGATGGCCTCCATGTCGAAGCCGAATTCATCGACCCTGATCTTGGCCTTGCGGCCAAAGGATTTGAGGTTTCGGGTCGGCGTGATGACCTCGTGATCCTTGAACCCCTGGACCGAGGCCTCGTCGAGCGCTGGCTGCTTCGGCTTGGGCATGCTGGATTCCGTCACACTGAGCTTTTGGTCTTGTCGAGAAGCGGCTGGACCTTGATCACGTCGGCCTTCTCGCCCTTGCGGCGTTCGGGGCCGACATAGCTTGAATTGTGGTTCCGCCGCCGATCCGGACCGAAGAAGGTCTTGGTCTTGATAAACGGCCGCGGGTTAACGACGACATTCAGAATGCGCTGATAAAGCGCCTTCGCCGATATGGGTTTGGCAAGGAATTCGGTGATGCCGGCATCGCGCGATTCCAGCACCCGCTTCTTCTCGGAATGGCCGGTCAGCATGATGATCGCGACATAGGGGTTCGCGTTGGCGCCGGGCTGGCGGATCATGCTGGTCAGCTCAAGCCCGTCGAAGATCGGCATCGACCAGTCGGTGATGACGATGTCCGGCATGTAGTGGGTGAAGGCTTCGAGGCCCGCCGCGCCGTCTTCCGCCTCATAGACTTCGCGCGCGCCGAAACCGTGCAGCAGGGTCCGCACGATGCGGCGCATGTGCGCATTGTCGTCAATGACGAGAAATCGCAGCCGGTTGAAATCGATGCGGATCATCGACGGCAACTCTACCGCGCGGCCATTAGCGAAGCGTTAAGCCTGTCGGCGAAGGCGACCCGTCGTCTCCGGGCGTTCAGGCGCCGAACTGCTCCCGCAAGATGCGCTCGTCCAGCGAATGGCCGGGATCGTGGAGCAGCACCATCGACTTCGTCGTGTCCATCTTGATGTCGACGCTGGCGACGTCGCGGACCTCGTGATGGTCGGCGGTGGCGCTGACCGGGCGCTTCGCCGATTCCAGAACCTCGATCCTGAGCGAGACCCGCTCGGGAAGCAGCGCGCCGCGCCAGCGCCGTGGCCGGAACGGCGAAATGGGCGTCAGGGCGAGCAACGGTGCGTTCAGCGGCAGGATCGGCCCGCTGGCGGAAAGGTTGTAGGCGGTCGAGCCCGCCGGGGTCGCGACCAGAACACCGTCCGCGACCAGTTCGTCCATGCGGGGCTGGTTGTCGACGAGGATCCGCAGCTTGGCGATCTGCGAGGTCTGCCGCAGCATCGACACCTCGTTGATGGCGAGGGCGTCGTGCCTCTCGCCGTGGATGTCGACCGTGGTCATGGCGAGCGGATGGATCACCGACTGCTCGGCGTTCCAGATGCGCTCGATCAAGGCCTCCTCGGCGTATTCGTTCATCAGGAAGCCGACCGAGCCACGGTTCATGCCGTAGATCGGCTTGCCGGTGGAGATCGACTTGTGCAGCGTCTGCAGCATCAAGCCGTCGCCGCCGAGGGCGACGATCACCTCGGCCTCGTCGGTGCCGACGGCGCCGTAGCGGTCGGTCAGCCGCGCGAAGGCGTCCTGCGCCTCGGCGGCCGGCGAGGCGACGAAGGCGATCTTCTTCGGGTCGGGCTTGAAGTCCGGCATGGCAGGCCAGTCTGGCATGCGATCGTGAAGGATGCATGCGGGGAGGGACGACATGACGCCAGGAACAGCGCCGGACGATGTGGTTCTGGTCTATACGACCGCCGGAACCCTTGTCGAGGCGGAGGCGATCGGGTCGCTGCTGGTGGAGGGCGGGCACGCGGCCTGCGTGAACATCCTGCCGCAGATGCGCTCCATCTACCGCTGGAAGGGCGCGGTGGAACGGGCCGACGAGGCGGTGATGATCGTCAAGACGACCCGCGCGAGGCTGGATGCCGCGCGGGCCGCGTTTCGCGCGGCCCATTCCTACGGGACGCCGGCCTTCCTCGTCATCGAGGTGCCGGGAGGCGATGCCGACTATCTCGCCTGGCTCAGGGGCGAGCTCGCCTGACCGGCCTCAGCCGCGCCCGACGAAGGGCATGTCGTTGGCCATCACCGTCATGGTCAGCACGTTGACGTCGAGCGGCAGGTTCGCGACGTGAACCACGGCCTCGGCGACATGTTTCACGTCCATGCGCGGCTCCACCTTCACAGAGAAGTCCGCCTGCAGCACGCCGTTGGTCATGCGCTCGGTCATCTCGGTTGCGGCATTGCCGACATCGATCTGCGAACAGACGATCCGGTCGGCGCGGCCATCCAGCGAGATCGCCTTGGTGAGGCCGAGCACCGCGTGCTTGGTCGCCGTGTAGGGCGCGGAATAGGGGCGCGGCGCATAGGCCGAGATCGAGCCATTGTTGATGATACGGCCGCCCTTGGGGTCCTGCTTGCGCATCATCCGCATCGCCTCGCGGGCGCAGAGGAAGGAGCCGGTCAGGTTCACGTCGACGACCTGCTTCCACTTCTCGATCGGCAGTTCGTCGAGCGGCACGGCCTGCGCGCCCATGCCGGCATTGTTGAAGAGGACATCGACGCGGCCGAAGCGCTCTTTCACCGTGGCGAACAGGGCGGCGACCGAAGCCTCGTCCGAGACGTCGGTCGGCACGGCGATGACGGTGCCGCCGGCGGCCATGGCCACGGTCTTGTCGAGTTCGTCCTTCCGCCGGCCGGCGACCACCACGGCATAGCCTGCCTTGGCGAGGGCGAGCGCCGAGGCCCGCCCGATCCCCGATCCCGCGCCGGTGACGACCGCGATCCGCTGCGACATGATTCCCTCCCGTCAGGCCGGATCGATGGTCCGGCTCGTTGGGCTGGAGACTGGCCGAAACCGCGCGCCCTGTCGACGGGCGCGCGGCAATGGAGCGATGCGAAACGTTTGAATCGGCAAATCGCCGGATCAGCGTCAGTCGCCGAAGCGCACGCGCAGGCCTCCATAGACCGCCGCGCCCGGACCCTGATAGCCGTAGACCTCCTGGAAGCGCTGGCCGAACAGGTTCTCGCCGCGCAGGTAGATCGTGGCGTTGCGGGTGAGGTCGTGGGAGATCTGCGCGCCGACCAGCGTGTAGGCGCCGAGCCTGACGTCGCTCGATCCCGCCGGCCCGAAGAACGTGTCGCGCATGTTGCCGTTATGGGCGACGGTCAGCGTGACCCTGGTCTTGTCGTCGGGCAGCGCGGCTGTCGCCGACAGGCTCGCCGCGTGGCGCGGACGGCGCAGCGCCTCCTTCGCGACATAGACGATGCCGACCAGTTCGGCCGAGCGCGTGTCCGTGTAGGTGTAGGAGGCATTGATGCTCAGCCAGTCGGTCGGGCGCGCCGTGGCGGTCACCTCGACGCCCTGCCGCGTCGTCTGGAACGGCAGGTTGATGATTGTAAAGCTCGGGGTCCGGACGATTGCATCCGCGATGTTTGCCCGGAAGACGGTCACGTCCGTGATAAGCCGCCCGCCGAACCAGCGCTGCTCCACACCGGCATCCCAGCCGATGGAGCTTTCGGGTCTGAGCGTCGGATTGCCGGTGAAATTGGCGAAGAAGCCGAACTGCTCGACAAAGGTGGGATTGGTCACTCCCTTTCCGACCGAGGCGTGTAGCCGAGTGCCGGTTTCGAATGTCTGGGCTGCCGTAAGGCGCCAGGTAGCGGCGTCACGGAAGGATGAGTTCCAGTCCTGACGGAGAGCGGCCGAAAGCGATAAGCCGGTCCGGAGGGTCAGGAGATACTCGCCATAGAGGCCCTTTCGCTCACGCAAGCGACCGGCGCCGGCATAGCTGTCATTGGGGGAGTAGCCGAAAAACCCATCACTCTCGTAGTAGTAGCGGAAGCGTTCCCGCACCGCTTCGATGCCGCCCACGATCGTATGGCGTGCGCCAAGGAAGGACGGCGTCTCGAACGTGTAGGCGGTGCGATATTCGGCGCGCGTGCGCTCCGTTCGCGACCAGAACGCTTCGGTTTCCAGGAAACCGAAGCTGCTGACGAAGCTGTTGCGCGAGTTGGTGGTCTGATGCGAGGCGTCCGCTGAGAAGCGGTGCGTCCAGGCGCCTTCCAGCAGCTTCAGCGTCGCGACAAAACGGCCCTGCGCATCGGTGGCGACGCCGCGGCCCACGCCGTTAGTCAGACGACCCATGAGCGGATCAGGCGTGCAGAAGAAGTCTGGTGGAGGGCATGGCGGCCCGTAGGCAAAATTGCCGGGATTGTAGAAGCCGGTGCGGCTGACGAAGCGCCCGACCGCCTCGACATTGAACCATTCCGACAGGTCCGCGCCGAGCTTGGCGGTGAGGGCGCCCATGTCCGAGCCGTTCGGCCGGGTGGTGCCGGGCGCGACGACGAAGCCGCCGGAGCGCAGCCCCGAGACGGACAGCGCGCCGTAGAACGGTCCCTGCGCGCCGCGCACCGTCGCCGAGCCCTGCAGCGTGCCGAACGAGCCGCCCTCGATCCGTGCGGTCACTTCGGGCCGGGTCAGGCCACGGCCGGATTTCGTGGTGATGAGGATCACGCCGGCCTGGGCATTCGGGCCCCAGATGCCCGATTGCGGCCCGCGAACGACCTCGATGCGCTCGATGGCATCGACCGGAATATTGGCGAGGTCGGCATCGCCGGAATTGACGTCGTTGATCGGAATGCCGTCGACGACGATCAGCGTCTGGTTCGCCTCCGCGCCGCGCAGGCGCAACTGGGTCAGGCCGCCGCGGCCGCCCGACTGGTTGACGGCGACGCCGGGAACGAGGCGCAGGACATCGGGAACCGAGGCGGCGCCCTGGTTGCGGATCTGCTCTTCGGTGACGACCGTCACCGCCGAGCCGACGCGCGGCGCCTCCACGGGCACGGTGCTGGCGCCGTGCACGACGATTTCGGGCAATTGCGTCGGCGGCTGCTGGGCGAGGGCGGTCACCGGCAGCAGCGCGACCGACAGCCCGAGGGCGGCAAGGCGGGCCGGGGCCGGGAGGGATGGGAAGGGTGCGCGCTGGCGCGACATGGCTTGTCTCCGCGTGGGATCACGATGGGATCGCGGAGAGGTTTGCCTCTGTGTGGAGCCGCCCGGCCCTCCGCGACATGCGTGTCACGGATGAAGCGGCGAGCCGCTCCCGGGCGCGCCTCCCGCACGCTCGGACAGTGACGTCGCTCCGGCCGGTCTCCTGGCTCGCGGGTCGTCGCCGGACTTCCGCCTTCCCGGGGAAACCCCAGTGGCATTTGGAGCCGGCTCGCCGCTTACAGTTGCGGGGGCAGCCGCGGATTTGCGGGCCGGCCGGAGCCGCCCCGCGCACCGCATTCCCGTGGCCGCCCCGAGGGGCGGCCGCCGATGCGAACGGTCATGTGATGCGTCGCCGCACTCCGGCTGTCAATTCAGCCGACGGCGGAGCATGGCCTCAGATCGAGGGCGTCCACTGCGCCGGCACGAGCTGGTAGCCGTTGCCGTCCTTGGCGACATAGCCGTTGGACGGGAAGGGCGCGTGGTAGAAGTGGACGCGCGTCTTCTCGGTCGCGGCCATGTCGAGCAGGCGGCGGCGCACCGCGCGGGCGGCATCCGCATCCTGGTCGAACACCGCCGACCAGTCGGGATTGCGCACGAACAGCGCGGGGTGGTTGGTCGTGTCGGCCATGTAGATCATCTTGCCCGTGCCGGAGGCGATGCCGAAGCAGGTATGACCCGGCGAATGGCCGTAGGCGGCGATGGACGTGATGCCCGGCGCGACTTCGCCGCCCGGCTCGAACCGCTTCACGTCGTTGGCGATGGGGCCGAAGACACGGCGGGAGTTCTGGAAGCCGCCGCGCATGCCTTCAGGCGCCTGGTTCATGCGCTCATCCGACATCCAGAAGGCCCATTCCGGGGCCGGCACCTGAATCTCGGCATTGGGGAACACCGCCGTGCCGTCGCGCAGGCGCAGGCCGTTGATGTGGTCGCCATGGAAATGGCTGATGAGGATCGTGTTGACGCGTGCGGGGTCGAAGCCCGCGGCACGAAAATTGGCCATCCAGGTGCCGGAGGTCGGCGCGCCGGTATTGCCGTTGCCGGAATCGATCATGACCAGCCGCCCGCCGGTCTCCACCACCAGCGTGTTGAACGGGATCGGAATGGCATTGGTCGGCAGGAAGGCCGCGGTCAGCGCGGCCTGCACCGCCGGCAGTTCGGCATTGCGGATGAAGCCTTCGACCGGACGGGCGAAGAAGCCGTCATTGATGGCGGTGACGGTGATGTCGCCGACCTTGTATTTGTAGAAGCCGGGAGCCTGCGCCGCGGCGGCGGGCGCCTGCGCCTGCGCGCGCGTGACGAGCGTATCCGTGGCGATGGCGGGGGCGGCCAGCGCGGCCGCGCCGGCAGCCATCGCATGGCGGCGATTGATCGTGGTCATCGATGAGGTTCTCCCAGCAGTCTGCGTCCCGGCGGCGGAACAGGCGCCGACAGACTGCGATGGAGATTGCCTGATGTCGCGGGGCGTCCAGTGCGGTCACGGGGTTGTGACCACGAAAAACACCGCTTGTCGTGGTGGGGATGCTGGTGCCGGCGGAGAGGATCGAACTCCCGACCTTCGGTTTACAAAACCGCTGCACTACCGCTGTGCTACGCCGGCTAGCCGCCAGTGGCGACGGCCTTTCGCTATCAACCTGCGGCGTCCAAGGCAAGCGACCGGCGCCTGAAACGAAACAGGCGCCGGGATCGCTCCCGGCGCCTGCCTTGCCTCCGCGAGGGGAGGTTACTTGTTGTCGTAAGTGAAGATATCGCGGTCCTTGGTCTCCGGCAGGAAGAACAGACCGACCACGAAGGTCATCATCGCGAAGATGATCGGATACCACAGGCCGTAGTAGATATCGCCCGTGGCGGCCACCATCGCGAAGGAGGTCGCCGGCAGAAGCCCGCCGAACCAGCCGTTGCCGATGTGATAGGGCAGCGACATGGCCGTGTAGCGGATGCGGGTCGGGAACAGTTCGACCAGCAGGGCCGCGATCGGGCCGTAGACCATCGTCACGTAGATGACGAGGATGAACAGGATGCCGATGATCCACAGGGCGCGGGCGTCTCCGAGCGCGGAGAAGAAGCCGTTGACCTTGATGATCTCGGCATTGCCGGCAGCCGGATAGCCGGCGGCCTGCGTCGCCCGGCCGAGGGCCGCGGCGAACTGCGCGTCGATCGGAACCGCCGTGCCGTTGACCGTGACGGTCGCCGGCGAGCCGGCCGGGCCGTTGACGAAGTCATACTTGATGGCGGCATTGGCGAGCGCCACGCGGGACACGTCGCAGGGCTGCGTGAACACGCGGGTGCCGACCGGGTTGAACACGTTGCCGCAACCGGCCGGATCGGCGGTCAGCACCACCTTCACCTGCTCGTGCGCGCGGGCGAGGGCCGGGTTGGCGGCCTTGGTCATCGCGGTGAACAGCGGGAAGTAGGTGACGGCCGCGATCAGGCAGCCCGCCAGGATGATCGGCTTGCGGCCGATCCTGTCGGACAGCGCACCGAACACGATGAAGAAGCCGGTGCCGAGAACCAGCGACCAGGCGATCAGCACGTTGGCGGTGAACAGGTCGACGCGCAGGATGCTCTGCAGGAAGAACAGCGCGTAGAACTGGCCCGTGTACCAGACCACGGCCTGGCCGGCGGTGCCGCCGATGAGGGCGAGCAGCGCGATCTTGGCGTTCTTCCACTGGCCGAAAGCTTCCGACAGCGGCGCCTTCGAGTGGGTGCCCTCTTCCTTCATCTTCTTGAAGGCCGGGCTCTCGTTCATCTGCAGACGGATCCAGACCGAGATCGCCAGCAGGAAGATCGAGAGGAGGAACGGAACGCGCCAGCCCCAGGCGGCGAAGGCAGCCTCGCCCATGTAGAGGCGCAGCGTGAGGATGACGATGAGCGAGAGCAGGAGGCCGACCGTCGCCGTCGTCTGGATGAACGAGGTGTAGTAGCCGCGCTGTCCCGGAGGAGCGTGCTCGGCGACATAGACCGCGGCGCCGCCATACTCGCCGCCGAGCGCCAGGCCCTGGGCCATGCGCAGCGCGATGAGGATGACCGGAGCGAGCCAGCCGATCGTGGCGTAGGAGGGCAGGAGGCCGACCAGGAAGGTCGAGGCGCCCATGATCACGATGGTGACGAGGAAGGTGTACTTGCGGCCGACGAGATCACCGAGGCGGCCGAAGACGAGAGCGCCGAACGGGCGCACCAGGAAGCCGGCGGCGAAGGCCAGCAGCGCGAAGATGGCGCGGGTGTTGGCGTCGAAGGGCGCGAAGAACTGCGCGCCGATCATCACGGCCAGCGAGCCGTAGAGGTAGAAGTCGTACCATTCGAAGACGGTGCCGAGCGAGGAGGCGAGAATGACCTTCCGCTCCTCCTTGGTCATCGGGCGGGGCGAGGCCCCTGCGCCCGAGGCGGTGCTCATGGACATGGCGGTTTCCTTCCTGCTGTCCTGGTGGCGGACCCGGCTGCCGTCGTCTCGACGATCCGGTCCTTGTTCTTGTTGGCTGGAGTGAGACAACTCCGCGATCTGCCTTGGCTAGGCTGCCTTCGCCGCGCGTGTCGCCATGGCAAATCGTCGATAAGACTTTCGTCGATGGGTAAGCGGTGGGGCCGCCGGCAGGCCCGCCATGCCGGCAAGTGCAGGCGGCGTATTGCCTGGCGGCGGATGTCGCGCCGCACCGGGTGGGACGTTATCCTAAAGTCTAAGCGACCATAGTTTCATAGAAAAATTACCATCGTTGCTTGGAGCGGGGGTCCAGCAGCACGAATCAGAAGGAGAATCCGGCCCTCGGTCCGCAACCAAAGCGCCCTCAAGAGGCGCATTCCCGGAGGAACGCGGAATGTCCGATCAGCAGGATAAGGCCTATTGGGCCAAGACCAGCAACCTCATGTATCTCATGATGGGGCTGTGGATTTTCTTCGGTTACGCCATCCATTTCTTCGTCACTCCCCTGAACAGCATCAAGATCGCCGGCTTCCCGCTCGGCTTCTACATGGCTGCGCAGGGGTCCCTGATCGCTTTCGTCGTGATGCTGTTCTGGTTCGCCAAGGCCCAGGACAAGATCGACCGCGACAGCGGCGTGGCCGAAGACGAGTGAGGAGGCGGTCATGTCCGACACACGAGCCTCGGGCGGCGATTTCACGTCGAACCTCGGCAAGATCTACGGCATCTACACGGGCGGGTTCTTTGGCTTCATCGTGCTGGTTGGCCTCCTCGAGGCCATCGGCGTGCCGAACCGCTATCTCGGCTACATGTTCATGGGCCTCACCATCCTCGTCTATGCCTTCATCGGCATCGTGACGCGGACGGCGGAGGTCGGCGAATATTATGTCGCCGGCCGCAAGGTGCCCGCCTTCTACAACGGCATGGCGACCGGCGCCGACTGGATGAGCGCGGCCTCGTTCATCGGCATGGCCGGTTCGCTTTATCTGCTCGGCTACGACGGCCTCGCCTTCGTGCTGGGCTGGACGGGTGGCTATGTGCTGGTGGCGGTGCTGATCGCGCCGTTCCTGCGCAAGTTCGGCGCCTATACGGTCCCGGACTTCCTCTCGGCCCGCTACGGCGGCAACACTGCGCGCATGTGCGGCGTCATGGTGCTGATCGCCTGCTCGTTCACCTACGTGGTCGCGCAGATCTTCGGTACGGGCCTGATCGCCCAGCGCTTCCTCGACATGAACTTCGAGATCGCCTGCTTCGTCGGTCTTGCCGGCATCCTCGTCTGCTCGATGCTCGGCGGCATGAAGGCGGTCACCTGGACGCAGGTCGCCCAGTACATCGTCCTCATCGTCGCCTACCTGATCCCGGTCGTGATCATGTCGGCGAAGAAGTTCGGCCTGCCGATTCCCCAGCTCACCTATGGGCAGGCGCTGCAGCAGATCTCAGACCTGGAGAACCAGTTCAAGGCCAACGGGCTCGCGCCCGCCAATATGAAGATTCATACGGAAGCGTTCACCAGCTACTCGCCGGCGAACTACTTCTGGCTGATCTTCTGCCTGATGGTCGGCACCGCCTCGCTGCCGCACGTCCTGATGCGCTACTTCACGACGCCCAGCGTTCGTGAGGCGCGCAACTCGGTGGCCTGGTCGCTGTTCTTCATCTTCCTGCTCTACTTCACGGCGCCGGCCTATGCGGCGTTCTCGAAGCTCGAGGTCTACTCGACCCTGATCGGCAAGCCGATCGCGGACATGCCCATGTGGGTCTACAACTGGGGCAAGCTCGGCCTCATCACCATCTGCGGCAAGGCGGCGGCATCGGCTGATGCGGTTCGCGAGGCCTGCAGCGCGGTGGCGGGCCATGCCGGCGTGCTCAGGTGGCAGGACTTCAACATCAACACCGACGTGGTGGTCATCTCCACGCCGGAAATCGCGGGCCTGCCCTATGTGATCACCGGCCTCGTCGCGGCCGGCGGCCTTGCCGCCGCGCTCTCGACAGCCGACGGTCTGCTGCTCGCCATCGCCAATGCGCTGTCGCACGACATCTACTACAAGATGATCAACCCGAACGCGCCCACCAAGCAGCGCCTGATCGTGTCGCGCATCCTGCTCGTCGTGGTCGCGGCGGTTGCAGCCTATGTCGCCTCGACAAGACCGTCGGACATCCTCGCCATGGTGTCCTGGGCCTTCTCGCTGGCGGCAGGCGGCCTGTTCCCGGCGCTCGTGCTGGGAATCTGGTGGAAGCGGGCGACATCCCAGGCGGCGGTCTGGGGCATTCTCGCAGGCTTCGGCATGACCTTGTTCTACCTCGTCATCACGCGCTACTGGCCGCATGTCGGCGTTCAGTATTTCGGGATGTCGTCGCTGCTGAATCCGGTCACCGGCGCGCCGCTCATCTCGGCAGCCGACATGGCGAAGCATCTCGCCGATCCCGCGATCGCCAATGGTCCGGTTCTGGTCAGCAACCCGCTCGCCTCGCGCGTCGGGTGGTTCAACATCAACAACATCTCCTCGGCCGCCTTCGGCCTGCCGCTCGGCTTCCTGGTGATGTACGTGGTGTCGCTCCTGACCCCCGCGCCGTCCAAGGAACTGCAGGCGTTCATCGACGAATGCCGGCGTCCGAAGGGCAAGACGATCATGGAGGAGAAGACCACCTGACGGCGGCCTTCCTTGCAGATCATCCGGGCGGGAGAGCAATCTCCCGCCCGTTTCGTCCCACCTCCCGAGACAGCCGATGAACCTTTCCGCCGCCGACTGGCTGTACCACGGCCCCAATCTCGTGCTGGCCGCGCTGTTCTATACGCTGCTCGGGCGTTTCCTCCTGTCGCTGATCTTCAGCCCCGACAGCGACAAGGTGATCTGGCGCGTCTTCGCCCAGGTGACCGATCCGGTGCTCAAGGCCGCGCGCGCGGTGACGCCGGCGCTGGTGCCCAACGGTCTGGTGATGGTCGCCACCATCTTCTGGCTGATCATCCTGCGCATGGTCTGGCTGCTGCTGGCGGCGATGTACGGCTTCCTGCCGCGCGTGGGGGGCTGAGATGGAAGATCGCGAGAAACTGCTCAAGCAGGACGGCTATCTGATCGGCATCGCCACCCTCGGCCTCGTCAACGGGATGCACGTCTCGCCCTGGTTCGAGCCGGCCTTCGTGCTGCTGCGCCCGCTTCTGGCGAGCTTCTACATCACCTCGCCGGTCCTGCAATTCTACTTCGCCTCCCTGGTTCTGGCAGTGACCGCGGTACTCGTCGCGGGCGTGCCGGCGGCCATCTTCGAGCGGGTCACGGGCCGCACCGAGAGCGACGGGCGCTCGCTGGCGGTCTGGCTGATCGCTCTGTTCGTGGTCAGCCTGCCGGCGCTGGCGCGGCTGATCGGCTTCCGCTGACGCCCATCAACAGAGCGTGAGAGCGGGCTCCGGCGGTTCGTGCGCGATGCAGCGCCTGCTAGCGTGGACAGGGCTTCGGCGAGGCGCTGCCATGGATCCTTTCGTTCGCGATACCGCTTTCCTGTCGACCGCGCGCGGCTGCGGCTTTGCCGTTCTGGCCATCGTGACGGCCATGTTCGGGCTCGTGGGCACGCCGATCCTGTCGCTCAAGTTCGGCGGCGTCGCGTTCCTTCTGACGGCCGCCATCCTGATCCTCAAGGCGTGGCAGGCGCCGCAGCGGCCCTACAAGAGAACCGAACTCTGGCTGCTGCTGCCCGAGGATCGCCGGCCTCAGGCCCATTTCGCTCAGGCCGTCATCGCGGCCGCCCGCACCGAGGCCTTCTACAGGTTCGCCCATATCGCCGCGACACTGGCCGCGCTGTTCCTGACCAGCGGGACTATTGCGCCGCTGCTGATCGCGAACTGAACCGGGGGCTGCCCGCGGGCATTCACCCTGTCCGCAGGTCGGCCGGTGGTTTGCCGGCGGCGCGCTTCCCGAGCGAAGCCGCCTGCGCTAGGTTGCTTGCGGGTGTGGCGCCCTCACAGGGAAGGATCGACCGTCATGGGATGGTCCCTTGGTCGTGCGGCTCTGGCCGTGCTTGTCGTCACGCCGATCATGTCCACGGCGTCGCTGGCGCAGTACCGCCGCATCGAGATCGCCGATGACCGCAGGCCGGGTGGCTACGAGGTCCGGCATCGCCATCATTGCAGCGGCTGTGGCTTCGTGGTCGAGCGCCGCGCGGGCGAGTGGCGCTATGTCGTGCCGCAGGCGCCGCGAGTGGATTACGGGCAGTCGCTGCCGATCTATCAGCCGCCGATCTATGCCCATCCTCGCGAGGTGGTGCCGGTCTATCCGATCTTTCCGCGCTCGGGCGCCTATCCCGTGATGGGGGCTCCCGGCCGCTCGCCGATGATGGAGCGCCGGCCCTATTATCCCAGCGGCTCCGAGGCCCGGGTGATCACGCTGAACGACCCGCCGGTCCGGCCGAATCGCCGCCGCCGCTGATCAGCGGCGCAGGCCGAGCCGCGTCGTCACCGCATAGAGCGCCAGCGCCGCGGCGTTCGACACGTTGAGGCTCTTGATCGCTCCGGGCATGTCGATGCGCGCCAGCGCGTCGCAGGTTTCACGCGTCAGCTGCCGGAGGCCCTTGCCTTCCGCGCCGAGAACCAGCGCGACGGGCGCGCGCAGCTTCACCGCGTCGAGATCGGCCTCGCCCTCGCTGTCGAGGCCGATGATCTGGAAGCCGCGGTCCTTCAGCTGGTTCATCGCGCGCGACAGGTTCTGCACCGTCACGAAGGGCACGTGCTCCAGCCCGCCCGAGGCGCTCTTCGCGAGGACGCCGGTCGCTTCCGGCGAATGGCGGTTGGTGGTGACGATGGCCTTGACGCCGAAGGCCGCGGCCGAGCGCACGATGGCGCCGACATTGTGCGGATCGGTGATCTGGTCGAGCAGCAGCAGCACGCCCTCGGCCGGCATGTCCTCGATATCCGGCGCATCCAGAGCGTCCGCTTCGGCGAACAGGCCCTGATGCAGCGCGTCCGGCGTCGCGGCGAGGCGCCTGTCGATCTCGCGCACCGGCACGATCTCGGCGGAATGGGCGATGCCTTCCTCGTCCAGTCGCTTGGCGGCGTTCTCGGTGGCGAGCAGGGTGCGGATCCGTCGGCCGCCATTGCGCAGCGCCTCCGAGACCGTGTGCCAGCCGTAGAGCAGAACCGTGCCGCTCTCGTAGTCGGGCGCGGGATCGCGCAGCACGCGTCCGCCGCGGCCCTTGAACGGCTTTCCCGGCCGGGAGAAGGGGCGGAACGGCTTACCGGGGCCTTTGGTCGGCTGCTTGCTCATGGGCTCTCCATCCCACGGCCGGCCCGGCTCCGCAATGCCGGGTGGTGGATGCGGAGCTTTGCCGGTTGACAGGGCAGGGGGCCGTCCCTATCAAGCGCACCTCGCCCCGCGGCCTTTGGTCCAACGGGTCTGGGACGGGGGAATGTCCCGAGCGGCAAAGGGGGCGGACTGTAAATCCGCTGGCTACGCCTTCGCAGGTTCGAGTCCTGCTTCCCCCACCATCCCACCTTCGCAACGCCATCTATGATGAACCGGGTTGCGGCTCTTTCGGAAGAGCAAGGCAAGACGCTGTTGCAGCGGTATTGCAGGCGCGGCCTCGCGGATGGGCAGGCACACGCGCTGATCCGATCCGGCCGAAGTTCTGCTCCAGCCCAAAGTTCTGCTCCAGCCCAAAGTTCTGATCTAGCCCAAGTTCTGCCAGCCGAAAATTCCGCCGGGTGGCGAGGCCTGCACGCGGACGACCTTCCCGATCGACATCGGCCTGCCGATGGTGGCGGTCAGGCCGATACCATTGGTCCTCCATCGGATCGGACCGACGGGCGAGCGGCCATCATCCGATGATTCAGACCGACCAACATCACCAGCGAGACCGTCTTGCCCGGCTGATCGCGCGGTGCGGCTCCAAAGGGCCTGCCGCGCCACGCAGATCGAGGTCACGATCGGGCCCGGACCAGCGACGTGAACGGCGACGCGCTGGATCGGACATGATGAAGGCCCGGAGCGATCCGGACATTCTGTGGTTCTGCCCCGCCTGCCGCACTGTTGTTCTTTTGCATCACAGCGCAAAAACCCAAGAACCGGTATTGACGTAGCGTCACGATCGGCGGTTGCGGTGCTACCTCTAAGTCATCATTCGGAGGAGATGGCATGAAGAAGATTCTCTTGGCCGGCGCTGCCGTCGGCGCTCTCGCATCCGGCGCGCAGGCTGCCGACCTTGGCGCGCCCCGCCAGCCGATCGCGGCCGTGGTCGTGATGCCGGCGTTCAGCTGGACCGGCTTCTATCTCGGTGCGCATGTGGGCTACGGCTTCGGGCGCGGAAATGGCACAACGCTCGCTGGTGTAGTCTATCCAACCAACACGGGCGGCGGGCTGATTGGTGGTCAGCTTGGCTTCAATTACCAGATCAACCAGTTCGTGCTTGGTGTGGAAGCCGATCTCTCGCACACCGCGATCGGTGGCCACAACGTCAGTGTCCCCGCCAGCGCGGTGCATTTGCGAAACACGATGCTGGGGTCGCTGCGCGCCCGCGCGGGTTTCGCGGTTGATCGGTCGCTGTTCTACGTGACGGGCGGTCTTGGCTTCCAGCGCGCCGCGTTCGCTAGCAACGTCGGGCCTGAAGCTTATACCCGCACCGGGTTTGCGGTCGGCGCAGGTTACGAATACGCGATGACCGCGAACTGGACCGTCAAAGCCGAATACATGTACCACAATTTCGGTACCCGCACCCTTGGACCAACCTATTTTGGCACGGCGCGTCACGACATTCACACGGTGAAGCTTGGCGTGAACTACCTGTTCTCGACCGGTCCGTCTGCGGTCGTCGCGCGCTACTGATCTTCCTGCGGTTGTTCCCCGGCATCTGCACCAACTTGGGCCACCTCCGGGTGGCCCTTCTGTTTGACACCCGGTCACGCGATTGGCGGGCTGGCGGGCGAGATCAGTACAGTCTGCCCGAGGCGTGCAATTGCTCCGACGATAGCCGCGCCAGCTGACGTTCGGTGGTGATCCCGCTCGTCGCTTTTGCCGGTTCGCACGCCTGAATCGAAATCGGCCGCGACACCGGAATCCGCACGGTTGAGCGTGCGATCGACTGACGACCATCGGGGTTGCAGTCGGCGCGCAGCGTGGCGAGCGCGATCAGTATCGGGCTCAAGGGTCGATCCTGACGCGTTGTGCCTTCGACCAGCGCAGCCAGCACGCCTCGTTGGTTCGGCGCGAACTCCTGGAGGATTTCGCCCTTCACGCCCGCCGGTTCAGCGTCGCGTTCTAGCCCGGTCGAACTTCCTCAAGGTGGTAGCCGTCGCGCGCGATCGCGGCGAGCGCGGCAGCGGTATCGAGTCCGGCGCGCGGAGCCTCGCCGTCCTGCATGTTGATGGCCCCCACGGGCCTCCAGGGCCCCCGCTCCAGCGGCAGATTGCGACCGCTTTCGTCACAGGTGAGCGCGTAGGCCTCTCCGGCGCCCTCGAAAACAAACACCAGCATTTAGGTTCCTTTCTCTGCCGCGCCCGAAATGCACGCAAAAATACCCCCTGAAGCAAAAAAGCCGGGGGTTCATGGAATAATTTTCCACTCATGCTATTTTGATGCGCTGCGATACAGATATGGAACGTTTGGCGGGCTGATGAGTTCCATCAGCCGGGTCGTGGTCGATGGCTATGCGACGTAATGACCTGCCAGCTGGTTCGTTGCTCGCCCCCGAGTTGCCGCCAGCTGGCCTTTTTGCCCTACGGAATGGCCACAACAATACGAATTGCTGCGCTGCAATCGACGTAACAGGAGACCAGTTGATCTTCGGCTGAGAGTCATTTTGCACCAGCGCGGGTCAACGAGAGAGGCGGTCACGCCTTTGACGTCAGTTTCGATCTCGATCGTGAACGGTTCGCTGGTTCGTTCGCGATCGATCACCCGGCTGGTTCGATCACCCCGCATCCGTGATCGAGCCGCCCCATCGGGCTCCGCCGCGAGTTGCCGCACTCAAGGCGGGGTCCGATGGGACCTATCGGGGACTGATTTCATCCGCCGGGCGGACCCTCACGACCCGTTCGGGCGCAGTTCCGGACAGATCCGCAGTTCCGCGCGCCGCGATGCCGAGCCGCTGTTGGGAGACTGACCTCCTCGCCCGGTCTTCATGGCGGATATTGGGGCACGCCCGGGGTGGCCGGGCGCGGGTGCAGGCGATGTGCGACTTCGCCCACGGTCGTCTGCGCTTCAGCTATCCCGAAGCCTTGCGCCCCGCTGCCTGAATCAGGCCGGCGCCAGCGCGGGGGCGCCGCTGCCCAGTTCCACTTCGCGCACGTCGCCGAGGCCCACGGGACGGCGGTGGGCGATGAGGATGAAAGTCGTGGCGGGCAGGGCCTCTCGCAGGGCCGAGAGCACCTGCCTTTCCGCGGGCTCGTCGAGCGCGCCGGTGGCCTCGTCGAGCATGACCCAGTCGGGCTTCTCGAACAGCAGGCGCGCAAGAACCAGCCGCTGGCGCTCGCCGCCCGAAAGCCCGAGCGAGGTGACATCGGCCTCCAGCAGGCCGGCTTCGGCGAGGCGGCCAAGGCCGACGACCTCCAGCGCCGCGATGACCTCATCGTCAGCGATGGCGGCGGCATCGGCCGGGTAGACAGCCGCGTCCTTGAGCGAGCCGATGGGCAGATAGGCCTGCTGCGGCAGGAACAGCATCCGTCCGTCCGGATGGCCGACGCGCCCTGCGCTGTCCGGCCATATGCCGGCGAGCATGCGCACCAGCGTCGTCTTGCCCCGGCCGGACGGTCCCCTGAGCCAGACAGCCTCGCCGCGGCGGATGTCGAGGCCGTCGAGATGCAGGATGTCCTTGCCCGCCGGGCTCTTCAGCACCACGCCGGACAGCCTGAGCGCTTCGCCGCCGTCCGGATGGCGGGAGACGCCGCTCGGCGTCCTCGCCGCGCTTCCGGCCGATTCCAGGAAATTGTCGAGGCGCTTGGCCGCGGCCGCCAGTTCGGCGAGGTCGCGGTACGAGAAGATGAACCAGGACATCGTGGTCACGACGTTCTGGAAGGCCGAGCCGATCTGCATCAGCCCGCCGAAGGTCACGCGCCCCGCAAGGAAGGCCGGCAGCGCCAGGAACAGCGGGATGCGCAGCACGGTCTGCATGTAGGGGCGGGTGAAGCAGCCGAGGATCAGTTCGCGGTTCATCAGCCGGTACCAGTTGCCGACGATCGCGCTGAAGCGCCGGTCGAACAGCCGCCGTTCGGCCTTCTCGCCCGACAGCAGCGCCACCTGCTCGCCGGATTGGCGGAACCGCGCGAGGGCGAAGCGGAAGTCGGCCTCGGTCTTCTGCTGCTCGAAATTCAGCGGCACCAGCGGCGCGCCGAGCCAGTGGGTGACGCCTGACGAGATCGCGACATAGAGCGGCGCCGCCCAGACCATGTAGCGGGGGATCGAGACGTCGAAGCCGAACAGGGTGAAGGCGAGGGGAAAGGTCGAGAGCGACCAGAGGATGGAGACGTAGGTGAACAGCGCGACGATGGCGGTGATGAATTCCAGCGCCTCGGTGGTCAGGCGATAGACATAGATGCGACAGTCGTCGGCGATGCGCTGGTCGGGATTGTCGAGCCCGTGCTCCGTGCGGTCGCGCATGTGCCAATAGGCGCGGCCGGCAAGCCAGGCCTCGAGAGCTGCGTCGGTCAGCACGCGCCGCCAGCGGATCTGGAGGAGCTTGCGCAGGTAGTTCGCAGCCAGATGCAGCGTCGCGCTGACGGCGATCAGCACGAAGAACACGCCGATCTGCTGCACCGCCGCGGTCACGTCGAGGCGCTGCAGGGCATTGTAGAAGTCGTTGGTCCAGCGGATCAGCCGGACGGTGATGTGGATGCCGACCAGCCCAAGGCCGAACACGGCCGCGAAGATCAGGATGCCGAGCCGCCCGCCGGGCCGCCAGGCGCAGACGACCGCAAGGCGCCAGATCTGCTTCAGGCTCGTGATCACGGCAGGGCCACGCTCAGGCGAGGGAGGCGGGGCCGGTGAGGATCAGGCCGAGCGGCCGGCCCTCGGCATCCTCCGCATGAAGCGCGACGCCGTCGCCGACCGCCTCGCCGCGCCAGCGCGTGACGGCTCCCGCCTTCAGGTGCAGATGGAAATCCGGCTGGATGATGTTGATGAAGCCCATGGCGGGGCGGACCTCGGCCACCGTCCCGGTCCAGCGCTGCTCGAGGCCGTTGCCGCGATAGACGACCCCGATGGTCGCGCCGCCGTCCCTCGCGGCATGGAGCGGCCTCGCGCCGACATCGTCGGGAGCGATCTCGGCAGGAGCATTGCCGCCGGCAGGAGGCGTCGGCCGCTCCTTCTCGGGCAGCGGCGATCCGGCGCCGACCGCTTCCAGCGCCGTGTCGAAGGGCTCGATGCCGTCGAGGCCGATAATGCTGAACAGCGTCGTGCCGCCGGCATCCTGGAATTCGAGGCGAGGCAGCACCTTGTCCTTCATCCTGCCGGAGCGGTCGGCGACGACGCCCTTGATGACAGTCACGTCGATGCGGGAGTCGTGAGCGGCACCCGACAGCGAGACGGCGTCCGGCTCGACCGTGACGGTCTCCACCACGCCGATCCGCTCGTGGGTTGCCCCCTTGTCGGAGACCGACAACATCACCCGTCCCATGCCACGGGTCGCCTCGGCGGCGGCGGCGACGGAACAGGCGAGGACTTCGCGGATGGCTCTGGTGTCGGTCATGGTCTGGTCTCGTGCTGGAAACGGGTGGGGCGGCCCGCCTTGCCATTCCGGAAGGTTCGGGCCGCCCTGCTGCAGGTCCGCCCGGGCACGGGCGGGCCGGTTGATGAGCTGCGTCAGAAATCGACGGTCGCCGAGAGCTTCAGCGTCCGGCCCGGCTGGACCTGGAGTTCGAGCGGGTTCTGCTGGGCGACCGCCGTGGTCGGGGTGACCGCGTAGCTGCCCATCAGGTTCTGGAAGTAGCGGGTGTCGAAGATGTTCTGGACGCCGGCGCGCACGGTGACATTCTCGCGCGGCTTCCAGTTGACGAAGGCGTCGAGCACGAACCAGCCGCCCGGCTTGTAGACCGTCGCGGCGCTGGCGCGGGAGACCGGTGCCGAGAAGCGGCTGACCACCTCGCCGTCGAGATTCCAGTCGCGCTTGAACCAGCGCAGACCGAGGACGCCGTTGAACGGGCTCGCCGCATCGAAGGCGGTGATCGGCGATGTCGGCGTCGAACGCTGGTTGCCGAACTGGTAGGAGAAGCCGGCATGGACGTGGATGTCGTCGGTGACGCGGTACTCGGCCGAACCCTCGATGCCCCAGAGCACGACCGATGACAGGTTGATATTGGTCATGTTCACGCCGTCAGGCGCGGTCTGGAAGTTCTGGATGAAGTTCTTGTAGTTCGTGTGGAACGCGCCGATGGAGAACCATCCGCGCTCGAACCGGCCACGGAATCCCGCCTCGTAGGAACGGGCGCTTTCCGGCTGGAGGGTCGGGTTCGGAATGAGGCTGCAGCCGGCGCCGCAGCCGTTGGGCAGCGAGAGGTAGAGCTGCTGCGCGGTCGGCATCTTGAAGCCCTCGCCGTAGCGCGCATAGAGCGAATAGACGTCGGTCAGCTTGAAGATCGTGCCGATCTGCGGAATGAACCGGCTCGACGTGACCTCGCGCGGCTCCGCGCCGGGAACGGGCTGGTAGCCGGCGCCGAGGCGCGGGGTCATGCGGTAATTGGCCCACCGGATGCCGGGCGTGATGGTCCAGCGGTCGTCGAGCAGCCTGATCTCGTCCTGGACGTAGAAGTCGGCGCGCGTCGTCGTCGCATTGGCGAAGTTGAAGCCGCCGGCGATGGTCGTGGTGCTGGTGCCGGTCGTCAGGTTGCTGACCGTGCTCCGACGGTAGTAGTCCGTCCGCGCGACATCGCCCTGGAAACCGTAGGTGAAGACGTGGCGCGACGGGCCGAGATTGAAGCTCGACGTCAGCTGCATGTCGCCCTGATAGAACTTCTCGGAATAGTCGAGGATGTCGTAGGTCAGGCGCTGCTGGTTGAGATTGGCCCCGCCGACACCCGTCTGGTAGCGATAGCTGTCGAGGCCGCGACGCTGCGGCGAGTAGCTGAGATTGGTGCGGATGGCGTCGATCCAGCCCCATCCCGGCGTCCAGTTATGGGAAAGCGTCAGGCGCTGGCGCTCCAGATACTGGTCCCGGAAGTAGTTGTCGTTCCGCCAGCTGCCGGTCGCCACGACGCCGCGATCCCAGAGCTGGGTGGCGACCGTCATCTTCGAATAATGCTCGACCGTCAGGCGAAGCTCGTGATTGTCGGCCGGCCTGAATACGAACTTGGCGAAGCCGTTCCAGTTATGCGCGCGGAACGGGTCGGTGATGTTGCAGGGGAGGGCGCGGATCGCCGGGCAGCCCCAGCTGCCGCCGTCAGCCCGCGCGGTCGAATAGGTCGGCTGCAACGCCGTGCCGTGGCTCAGCGAGAAGATTGCTTCGGCATTGGGCGAGATGGTGACGCCGGCCATGGCCGTCTTGACGATCGCGCGGGTGAAGCTGTCGAAGCTCGTATGCAGCCGGGCGCCCCAGCCGCGCTCGTTGCCGCGGATCAGGTCCTGCGGATCCATCGTGCGGAAGGCGACGAGGCCGCCGAGGGCGTCGGCGCCCCAGAGCACCGAGGCCGGCCCGCGCATGATCTCGATCGACTTCATGTAGGGAATGTCGATGAGATCGCGGGTGCCGTCCGTGATGCGCTCGATGATGCGCACCCCGTCGACCGTGATGGCAACGCGATTGCCGGAAACGCCGCGGACCGTGAAGCCGCCGAGATTCTTCCAGGGATCGGTCGCGGACGTGACGCGCTCGACGCTGACGCCGGGGATGTAGCGAACGGCGTCCTGGATGTCGCGCGTCTGGCGCTCCTCCATCTGCCGGCGCGACACGACATCGACGGTTGCCGGAACGTCCAGCCGCTGGCGCTCCTCGCGGGTCGCCGTCACGGTGATCTCGTCGGCGCCGGACTGCGCGGCCGCGCCGCAAAACGATGCCATCAGCGCGCACGCCGAAACGGACGCGACGAGCGCCCCGTACCTGTAGCGAGACATTGTCCCAAGCCCCTATGCCTGACCTGATTGTTCGGCTGGCTGGCTTGAGACGCTGGCTGGCACGGGCCACCGCTGAGCGATAACCCTGGGCTCTGCTAAGTAAGCTGACTTATCGTGTCAACAAATATCAATGAATGCACCGCAATTTGGAATGTTTCCGATCTTGCAAGCGCTTATGGCGCGCTGATTCTGGCGGCCGCAGTCGGGTTGAGGCGTGCAGGTCCGTTCAATGGGATGATGCCGCGCGACGTGTCGGGCGCGGCATCTCCCGACCGGGCCGACTAGCCGGCCCTGTTCTTGATCAGGCCGACAATGGCGGTGAGGATCGCGCCGCCGGCACCACCCGAAATCAGATTGGCGACCACGCCGCCGATGCTGAAGTTTCCGCTGGCGATCGAGGCCTGGACGGCCGGCAGGACCAGGGGCACGAGTTGCCCCAGCGCGCCGCCACCGATGAGGCCCGCGATCGTATTGCCGATGGTGCCGAGATCGAACTGCGGCGAAGCCTTGCCGATGCCATTGCCGCCAAGTGCGCCGGCGACGAGATTGATCAGAATCTGTTCCATGAGTGCCCCCCGGGGTTGAGCCTGTCACGACGTGGTCGAAAAGCGACGACGGATGAAGGACCGCCGTCGCCCATGCACTGCACGGTCGCTGCTAGTCCTTGAGGTCGTCCGGCACCTTGCCGCCGTTCTCCGCGAGCTTCCTCATCACCTGCTTGATCAGCCAGACGTTCATGGTCGCGCTGTCATTGGTGTCGCCGGCATAGCCGAGCTCCTTGGCGAGATCCTTGCGGGCGGCGAGGCTGGAATCGAGATCGAGAAGCTTCAGGAGATCGACGATCGATGTCTTCCAGTTGAGCTTCTGGCCGGCCCTGGCGGCCTTTTCGGTCAGGATGGCGACGACATCGACCGGCGCGGCGGCAGGGGCCGTTGCAGCCGGCGTCGCGGAGGGTGCGGCGGGCGCAGGTGCCGCGGCCGGAGCCGGGGCATTCTGGGCGGTCGTGGTCGCGGCCGGCGGCGCTGGCTGCTCCGCGGCCTGGGCGCGGCCCGGCAGGATCTTGTTCAGGATCGACGAGAAGATGCTCATATGCGCCTCCTTTGTGGCGAAGGCAGCCTGACGTCAGCCCGATGACTTGGCAATGAACGGGTGGTGATGACGCCGTTCAGCAACCACCGCGATTCCGCAGGGCCCGTTCCGGATCGGTCGAGCGGGCGCGGCAGGCCCGCGCGAGGTCAGTTGTTGACCGAGGGGCTGCCGCTCGTCGCGCCCCGGTGCAGGCGCTGTTCGCGCAGGAAGATGAACAGGCCGGCGGCGATGATGATCGCGGCCCCGATCAGCGTGTGGCTTTCGCTTACCTCGCCGAACACGAGGTAGCCGAAAAGCACGCCCCAGATGATCAGCGAGTACTGGTAGGGCACGACCACGGATGCCGGAGCCAGCTGCAGCGAGATATTGACGCACCAGTTGCCGGCGAGCGAACCGATGGCGAGGATGCCGATCAGCACGATGTCGAGGGTGCCGAGTGGCGCAAAGCCCTGATAGGCGGTCAATCCGATCCCGACGACGATGGCGCTGACAAGCTGCCAGCCCATCAGGACGCGGCCGTCGGTCGCCGCGAGCTTGCGCGTGAAGACCATGACGAACGCATAGGCAATGCTGCCGGCGAGGGCGGCTATCGCCCCCCACGACAGGCTGTCCGTGCCCGGCTGGATGGCGATGATGACGCCGCAGAAGCCGATCCCGACGGCCAGCCACCTCCGCCAGCCGACCTGCTCGCCGAGCAGCCAGGGCGACAGTGCCGTCACATAGATCGGCCCGGCGAGATAGTAGGTCATGACGCTCGCCAGGGGCAGGAAGATCAGCGCGACGAAGAACAGCGACGATTCGGTCGCCGACAGCATGCCGCGCACGATCTGCAGCCAGATCCGCTTTTGCGCCCGGACCGGGGCGAGGCCCGAGGGTGCCAGCGTCGAGCCGACGACCATCAGCCCCACCACGCCGCGCGCCAGCATCAGCTGGCCGACCGTTGCGGTCGCCAGCAGCCACTTGCCCAGCGCGTCATTGGCCGCGAAGACGAAGAAGCCGATCAGCATCATGGCGATGCCGAGGAGATTGTTGGGTCTCTGGAACAGTGAGGACAATCGGGGCTGCCGCGCTGGGGTGGGCCGGCCTGATCCCACAATGGGGCGGCTGCGTCCACCGCGTGGCGGCATCGCTCCATCGCGGGTATCGCAGGGCGGGGGGATGAGCGGGGGCGGCCACCCCGGGTCGTTGCGGCCGAGACCCCTGCGTCGGGCCGATCCGCGCAACCATCCTGACCGCGGCCATCCCGCCTGCTATGACCGCGCATCCGGCAGGTTCCGCCAAGGCGAGGTCATCGTGTCAGCCCTGAAGCAAGCTCTCATCATCGGCGCCTCGCGCGGCCTCGGTCGCGCCATGGCGGAGGCCCTCGCCGCGGGCGGCACGTCGGTCGTCGCGACGGTCCGCGATGCCTCACGGACGCCCTTTGCCGGAACGCAGGGGATCAGGACCCTGCCGCTGGACGTGAACGATCCACAGGGCGGCGAGCAACTGGTCGGCGCGCTCGCCGGCGCGCGCTTCGACCTCGTCCTGGTCAATGCGGGCATCAAGGGGCCCGATCACCAGGATGCCGGCAAGGCGGGCGCGGCCGAGATCGCGGATCTGTTCCTGACCAATGCGATATCGCCGATCCGGCTGGCGCGCGGCCTGCTGCCGCTGGTCAGGCGCGGCGGCGTGCTGGCCTTCATGTCATCGCGGATGGGCAGCGTCGCGCTGAACGATACCGGCAGCAGCGAGCTCTACCGCGCCAGCAAGGCGGCGCTCAATTCGCTAGGCCGGTCCTTCGCCGTGCGGGACGCGCTCCCCGTCGGAGTCGGCGTCCTGATGCTGCATCCCGGCTGGGTGCAGACCGACATGGGCGGTGCCAGCGCCCCGCTCACGATCCCCGAGAGCGTCAGTGGGATGACGCGGGTGCTGGAGGCGTCGCTCGACGATCCGGCGCACCGCTTCCTCGACTATCAGGGCGAGACGCTGGCCTGGTGAGCCGGTCTTCGCCCGGGCTCGCTCCTTCTGGCGATGTTGACCGCCGGGAGCTTTGGGTGAGGATGCGGACGGCGCCGGCAGGGCGCGGAGATGAGAGGTCGTGGTGTCCGCTGTTTCTTCGAAGGTCGCGCTCGTTACCGGTGCCGCGCAGGGCATCGGCCTTGCTGCGGCGACACGGTTCCTCGCCGATGGCTGGTCGGTCGCCATGCTCGACATCAAGGCGGAGACGCTGGATGGGGCCGTACGCGCGCTGAACCAGCCGGACAGGCTGCTGGCCCTGCCGCTCGATGTTTCGCGGCCGGACCATGCGGATCAGGCGATCGCCGCCGTCCGCGCGCGCTTCGGCCGGCTGGACGCGCTGGTGAACAACGCCGGCATCGCCCATTTCGGCCCGTTGATGGAGACGCCGCTCGAGGCCTGGAACGAGATCATGGCGGTCAACCTCACGGGGCCGTTCATCATGACCAAGGCCGCCGTCCCGCTGATGCGCGAGACCGGCGGCGCCATCGTCAACATCACGTCCATTTCGTCGCTGCGCGCCTCGACGCTACGCGTCGCCTACGGCACGTCCAAGGCCGGGCTCGGCCACCTCACCAAGCAGATGGCGGTGGAACTCGCGAGCTACGGCATCCGGGTCAATGCCGTGGCGCCGGGCCCGGTCGATACCGCCATGGCCAAGAAGGTCCATTCGCCGGAGATCCGGGCCGACTATCACGACACCATCCCGCTGAACCGCTACGGCCTGCCGGAAGAACTGGCCGACGCCATCGTCTATCTGTGCGGACCGGGGGCCAGCTACATCACGGGCCAGACGCTCGCCGTCGATGGCGGGTTCGAAGCCACCGGCATCGGCCTGCCGACGCTTCGCCGCGACCAGAAGAACGGCTGATCGCGACGAGGCCCGACGCGGGCGGCCCGAGCGTCAGCCGGCCGCGCCGCCATATTGCGCGTCGGTGACCGGTTCCATCCAGTCGACATGCTTGCCGTCGAGGGCCTCGTGAATGGCGACATGGGTCATCGCGGTCGACGGCCCGGCGCCATGCCAGTGCTTCTCCCCCGGCGGGATCCAGACCACGTCGCCGGCGCGGATTTCTTGGATCGGGCCGCCCAGCGTCTGCGCCAGCCCGCTCCCCGCGATGACATAGAGCGTCTGGCCGAGCGGGTGGGTGTGCCAGTTGGTCCGGGCGCCGGGATCGAAGCGAACGACGGCGGAGCGCACGCGGGCCGGACCCGGCGCCTCGATGATGGGCTCCTGCCAGACATCGCCGGTGAACCAGTCGCTTGGAGGACGCCGGGACTTGATGGTGCCGCAGCGATGAATGTCCATTGGTGTCTCCCCTCGATTGTCGCGGCACAAACTACGCGCGACCTCCGCCGCGAGTCACGGGGCGGAACAGCAAGGGTGGAGATCGTTCGCGCCGTGTCGGCGCGATATCGCGGGTTCCGCGGTCTCCGCAATCAAGCTTGCGGCGCTCCGTCCCGAGGCCGTGGAACTGAGCCGATCGAGCCGTTCGCGGCTGCGCGAGAATCTAAAGCGGCCGCGGGCGAGGGTCGAAGGTGGGACGCCGCCGAATCCAGCCGTCAGGCGACCGTGCCCATGTGACAAAGCCGGCGTTGGCGGCCAACCGAATTGGCTGAAAACAAACGGAAAAACGCTTGGCGGAGACGGAGGGATTCGAACCCTCGATACCCTTTTGGGGTATGCTCATTTAGCAAACGAGTGCCTTCAGCCGCTCGGCCACGTCTCCGTTGCGAGCGCCTCTATGCCCGCGATTGCCGGGCTTGGCAAGGCGGCAGAGGCGAGGGGCCGCCCTCAAAGGTCGACCGTGTCCATCAACGGCTCGGCGACGGCGCCCTCCCGCACCTCCTCGTGCAGCCAGGCAACGAAATCGGCCACCTGCGGCTTCGCCTGTCCGGCCGATGAGCGCACGAGATAATAGCCATGCGGGCCGGCGACCTGCTTGTCGAAAGGGGCGACCAGCGAACCGGACCGGATCGCCTCGTTGATCAGGGGCGAGACGCCTAGCGCCACGCCCTGTCCGGCCATTGCTGCCTGGATGAGCTGATCGTAGCGGCTGAAATAGAGATGCCCCGCGGGCTTCAGATCCTCGATGCCCAGCACGGTCTGCCAGGTGCCCCAGTCGAACCAGGTCTTGCGCGCGCCGTGATAGTCGAGATGCAGCAGCGTGTGGTGAGCGAGATCCCGTGGCCGGCGCAGCGGCGTGACGTTGCTGGCGACCAGCGAGGGGTGGCAGACGGGCAGGATGTCCTCGTCGAACAGCCGCTCCGCTCCCGGCGCGACGCGCTCGGTCTTGGTGTAGCGGATGGCAAGGTCGATCATGCCGCGCTCGAGGTCGAGCAGCTTGTCGTTGGCGACGATATGCACGTCGATGTGCGGGTAGAGCCGGGTGAAGCGCTTCAGCCGCGGGATCAGCCAGAGCGAGGCGAAGCCGGTGACCGTCGTCACCGAGAGCTGGTTCTCCGCGCCCCGCGCGCGCATCTGGTTGATCGACGACTGGAGGCGGTCGAGCACATCCGCCGCGATGCGCTGGAACGCCTTGCCGTCGTCGGTCAGCGCCAGCGCGCGATGGCGGCGCTCGAACAGTTGCACGCCGAGATGCTCCTCCAGCGTCTTGATCTGCCGGCTGACGGCGGACTGGGTCAGGAACAGCTCCTCCGCAGCCTTGGTGAAGGAGAGCGTGCGGGCGGCTGCCTCGAAGCCCTGGACGAAGCCGAGCGGCGGCAGGTCGTAGCGGCGTTTTGACATTCTCTGAACTCATGCAGTGAGTGAGAATTGATCGTTTGTGCGCTGCCACATATGCGCGCATCCTCCACTCATGTCGAGGTCGGCGCAGCTTCCTGCTGACAAAGAACCGGCCGTCACATTCGCGTCACTCATCCAAATCCCATTCCGGAGGAGGCCGTCATGGTCTGTCTCGAAGCTGATGCACGCATTCATGTCCAGCGCGGCGGCCTCATCCGCCTCGGCGATGCGGAGGGCACCTCCGTTCGCTGCCTGTCGGGCGCTGTGTGGGTCACGCTGGAACGCGACGACCGCGACATCCTGCTCGAGCCGGGCCAGGAATTCGCCATCGACCGCGCGGGGCTGAGCCTCGTCTGCGCCATTGCCGGGCCGGCGGAAGTGACGCTCCGCGATCCACAGCGAACGGCCGGGACGCTGGCCTCCGGCGCAGGATTGGAAAACAACGCCACCACGCGGCGGGCGGCTTGATCATGGGCACCGCGGTCGTCCCCCATCCCTGCATGGCAAGTCCGGTCCGGCCTGACGGGCTGCGCATCGGCGCCGGTCTGATGCTCGACATCAGGCCGATGGTGGCGGCGGATTCGGAGGCGCTGCAGGCGCACGTGCGCGGGCTGTCGATGCGCTCGCGGCACAACCGCTATCTCGGCGGCGTCAACGAGCTCGCGCGGGCCGAGGTCGAGCGCCTGCTGGGCGGCGCGGGCGGAACGGTGTTCCCGCTCGTCGCCGAACTGGTCGAATGCGGCCGGCGGACGATGGTCGGGGAAGCGGTCTATGCGATCGACCGAAGTGCCGGGACGGTCGAGTTCGCGCTCTCGGTGCGCGACGACTGGCAGGGCAGGGGCATCGGCGCCGCGCTACTTGGCGCCATCGCGGTTCGCGCCGGCAAGGCCGGTGCGGGGCTGCTGCATGGCGAGACGCTGCGCGGCAACGACGCCATGCTGGCGCTTGCCGCAAAGGTCGGGGCCGTCGAGGCGCGCCATCGGGACGATCCGCGTCTCGTCCGCATCGAGCGGCGGCTGGCGGCGGCCAGCGCCGCGCTTGCCGCCTGAATCTGCACCGAGGACAGGACGAGCGCCCGGGAGCCATTCCGGGCGCGCATGCGCGCGCGGGCTGCCGCGCGCTGTCGCAGCCGGCGGAAAATGCCTGCCGGCAGCCTCTTGACGCCGGTCGGCGGCGGCCTTAAGACTTAACTCAATGGTTAAGTATCAGAACGCCGAACTGGACCGGATATTCTCTGCGCTCGCCGACCCGACGCGGCGCGCGCTGCTGGCCCAGCTCGGCGACCACGAGGCGGTATCGGTGAGCGAGCTCGCAAGGCCCTTCGCCATGTCGCTTCCGGCGGTGATGAAACATCTCGACGTATTGTCGGATGCCGGGCTCGTCACACGGTCGAAGACCGGGCGCACCGTCACCTGCCAATTGAACGCCGCGCCCATGGAGGAGGCGATGAACTGGCTCACCCGCTACCAGATCTTCTGGACACGCCAGCTCGACCGTCTCCAGGCCCTGCTCGAGGAGGATGCATGTCAGCCCAGTCGCAACCCGTCGCCGCCCGGCCTGTCGCTGGTGCCGGCGTCAGGCCCAGCCTCACCATCCGACGCTGGCTCAACGCATCGCCGGCCAAGGTCTACGCCGCGTGGACGGACCCCAAAAGACTAGCCCAGTGGTGGGGGCCCGGCGCGCCTGAGGACATGCGGGTGATCGAGCTCGACGTGCGTGTCGGCGGCGTCTTTCATGTCGGCTTCGAGTTCCAGGGCGAGCGGCACGACGTTCATGGCGAGTACCGCGAGGTCGTCGAGAACGAGAAGCTGGTCTTCTCCTGGTTCTGGAAGTCGACCGCCGAGCGCGTCTCGCAGGTCACCGTGAAGACGCGCCCCGATGGCGACGGCTGCATGCTGACGCTGATCCACGAGCAGCTCCACGACGAGGCCGCGCGCCTCGGTCATACGCGCGGCTGGACCGCCTCGCTCAACAAGATGGAACGGCTTTTCGTCCGGGAGGATGCGCGATGATGAAGCTCTACTACGCCGAGACGATGATGCCGCGGAAAGTCTGCGCCGTGGCCAAGCTGCTGGATAGCCCGATCGACTATGCCTATGTCGACCTCGGCAAGGGCGAACACCGGACGCCGGCCTTCCGCGCGATGAACCCGGCCGGCAAGGTTCCTGTCCTCAAGGACGGCGATCTGACGCTGTTCGAGGCGGATGCCATCGCCATGCACCTTGCGGTCAAGGCCGGCTCCGATCTCTGGCCCTCCGATCCGGCAAGGCAGGTCGAGGTGCAGCGCTGGCTGAGCTTCGCCGCCCATGAGCTCAATCCGCAGACCGGCACGCTCTATTTCGAGCATGTCATCAAGTCGCATTTCGGCATGGGCCCGGTCGATGCCGATGCCGAGGCCGCTGCGATCAAGGCGACGAAGCGCCACCTGTCCGTGCTGGATGGCCGGCTCGCGACGAGCCGCTGGCTGGCCGGCGACGGCCTGACCATCGCGGACATTGCGGCGGGCGTCACGCTGCCCTGGGCGCAGAAGGCCAATATTCCGCTGGCCGATTTCACCCACGTCCGCCGCTGGCACGACGACCTCAGTCGTCTGAAGGGCTGGCTCGACCCCTGGCCGGAGCGCGCCGCCGCAGCCGCCTGAGGCGGTCGGCCGGAAGCGGCCGCAACACCAGATCTGCCGAGGTCACGGGGCCAGGGATTGGCCCTCGCCGACCCTCCTCGCGTCGAACCTGGCGCGGGGAGGGCCCCCGGCTGCCATGCTGACGCCATGCACGACCAGAGACCTGCGCCGCCGCGTGGTGCGGGAGCGGTTTCGTCTTGTCCACGAACAGGGTGCGCGAACCATGATGCTGAACCACAAGACGGCGCTGGTGTTCGGCGGCGGCGGCGCTATCGGAGGCGCGGCCGCGCGCGCCTTCGCGCGTGAGGGAGCCCGCGTCTTCCTCGCCGGAAGAACCGCGTCGAAGCTGGATGCGGTCGCAGGCGACATCCGGGCCGCCGGCGGCGCGGCGGATACGGCGGTGCTCGATGTCTTCGACGCGGACGCCGTGCATGCCCTCGTCGATGCGGTCGCGGCCGAGACAGGCGGCATCGACATCGCCATGGTCGCCGTCGGCTTCGTCCATGTGCAGGGCACGCCCTTCCTCGACCTGACGCTCGCGGATTTCGTCCACCCGGTCGATGCCTATCTGCGGGCGCTGTTCGTCACGACGCAGGCGGTGGCGAGGCCGATGGCGAAGGCCGGCTCGGGCGTGATCCTGACGCTGTCGACGCCCGGCTCGCGCCTGACCTGGCCGGGCTTCCTCGGCTACGGCATCGCCTGCGCCGCCAAGGAGAGCTTTTCGCGGCGCCTCGCGGTGGAACTCGGCCCCCACAACATTCGCGTCGTCTGCCTGATGCCCAACGCGGTTCCGGAGGCGATCGCGCGCGGCTCCCACGCCCGCGAGGTCTTCGCCCCGCTCGCCGCCCGCGAGGGCCTGACGGTGGAGGAGATGCTGGCGCAGCCGCAGGACATGCCGGCCCTGCGCCGCTTTCCGACGCTCGAGGAGGTCGCCGAGGCCGCCGTCTTCGCCGCCTCGCCGCGAGGCGGCGCGATCACCGGCGCGGTGATGAACCTCTCCTGCGGACTCGTCACGGACTGACGCCCGCTACCAAGCCTGCGTGCCCGCCCGACCGAAGAGGAGGAACCCGCCATGACTGCCTTTACCGTCCGTGTTCCCCGTCGCCGCACGCTGCATCGGAGCGCCCTCGCGATCCTCGCCGGTCTCGGCACCGTTGTGCTGCTGTCGCATGCCATCGATCACATCATGCATGTGGCGGGCATCTTCCCGCGCCATGGCCGGCCGATGTCTGATGGCCTGCTCCTGTTCGCACTGGCCTATCGCAGCCTGCTCGGCGTGCTCGGCTGCCTCGTCACCGCCGTGCTGGCGCCGGCCCGGCCGCTGCGCCACGCGCTGGTCCTCGGCGGCATCGGCACGATCCTGGCGGGGCTCGGCGCCGTCGCCATGTGGGGCCACGGCCCGGCCTGGTTTCCGCTTGCGCTGGTCGCTTCAGCCATGCCCTGCGCCTGGCTCGGCGGGTGGATCGAAGAGCGAGCCCGCGCGTCAGGCTGACGCAGGCCCCGCCGCACGCCTGTCTGCTGACAGGATCGGGTGGCCGGCCATGGGATAGTCGACCGTCCCGAAAATTCGATCTGCCCGCGCCGCCCCCGAAAGGGCCGCGCAACGCCCGTCCGCCATTGGAGCCCGTCATGACCCATTCGACCGAAACGGCCACCGCAGACAGCCCCAGGGCCGGCCGCCGGGAATGGATCGGCCTCGCCGTCATCGCGCTGCCGTGCCTGCTCTACTCGATGGACCTGACGGTGCTGAACCTCGCGGTGCCGCATCTCTCCGCCGACCTGAAGCCGACCTCGTCGCAACTGCTCTGGATCGTCGACATCTACGGCTTTCTCGTCGCCGGCTCGCTGATCACCATGGGCACGCTCGGCGACCGGATCGGCCGGCGCAAGCTGCTGCTGATCGGGGCCGCCGCGTTCGGCATCGCCTCGGTCCTTGCGGCCTTCGCGACGACGCCGAACCAGCTCATCGCGGCCCGCGCGCTGCTCGGGATCGCCGCCGCGACGCTCGCGCCGTCGACGCTCTCGCTGATCCGCAACATGTTCCTCGATCCGCAGGAGCGGACCGTCGCCATCGGCGTCTGGATCGCCAGTTTCTCGGCCGGCGGCGCCATCGGACCGCTGGTCGGCGGCCTGCTGCTGACCCAGTTCTGGTGGGGATCGGTGTTCCTCGCGAATGTGCCGGTCATGATCCTGCTTCTGGCGGTCGGGCCGTGGCTGCTGCCGGAATACAAGGACCCGAATGCCGGTCGGCTGGACCTCGTCAGCGCCGCCATGTCGCTGGTCGCGGTGCTGGCGGTTATCTTCGGCATCAAGCGCATCGCGGAACATGGCATCGGTGCGCTCGCCTGGGCCCCGATCGCGGCCGGCATCCTGATCGGCGTGCTGTTCGTGGCGCGGCAGAAGCGCCTCGCCGATCCGCTCATCGACTTCCGCCTGTTCCGCTCGCCGGCCTTTTCGGCCGCCGTCGCGGTCAACGTCCTCGGTTTCTCGGTCGCCTTCGGCTCGTTCCTGCTGATCGCGCAATATCTCCAGCTCGTGCTGGGCATGACGCCGCTGGAGGCGGGCCTGTGGACCGCGCCGTCCGCCTTCGGCTTCATCGCGGGCTCGATGATCGCGCCGCGACTGACGCGCGCCTTCCGTCCCGCCTATGTGATGACCGGCGGCCTGCTCACCAGCGCGGCGGGATTCGCGCTGCTGACCCAGATCGGCGGACCGCACGGCCTTGCCGTCGTGGTGGTCGGCTACGTGATCCTGTCGCTCGGCATGGCGCCGGTGGTGACGCTGACGACCGACCTGATCGTCGGCGCCGCGCCGCCGGAAAAGGCCGGCTCCGCCTCGGCGATCTCGGAGACGGGAGCCGAGTTCGGCGGCGCGGTCGGCATCGCGGTGCTCGGCAGCATCGTCACGGCCATCTATCGCAGCGCCATGGCGACGGCCGTGCCGGCAGGCGTGCCGGCTGCCGCCGCGGATGCGGCGCGCGACACGCTCGGCGGTGCCGTCGCGGTGGCGAGCGGGCTCGCGGGGCCGGCGGCGGGGGAACTGATCGGCACGGCGCGGATGGCCTTCACCGGCGCGCTGGAGCTGACGGCGCTCATCTCGGCCTGCGTCTCGGTCGCGGCAGCGCTGGTCGCGCTGGCGCTGCTGGCACGCGCCGAGCCCGCCCCGGTCGAGGCCGAAACCTGAGGGCCGTCAGCTGCCGAAGCGCGACAGCATGGTCTCGATGAAGTCGGGCTCGCTGACGAGGCCGACCCCGCCGAGCCAGACCTCCGACACCATGCCATCGGCGTCGCGGGTGCGGGTTGCCGGCTCGCCGGGGCTGGCGAAACCGGGCGCGCGGACGATGGTGCCGGAATCGAGCCCGGTCACGGCGATTTCGCTCGCCTCCGACAGCGGCGTCGGCAGGGCGGGGGCGTAGGCCAGCACGCGATTGCCGACCGGAACGAGGTCGATGGCGCCCCACATCATCCACCAGCGGCCCGCCCAGTCGGCGATCTCCGGCGCCGGCGCGCCGCGCTCGCGGAACGTTTTCAGGATATGGGCGATGCCGTCGACGAGGGCCTGCGCCGGCCCGTCGATGGCGTTGGTGATGACGGAGATGGTCAGATCCTCGGCCGGGAAGACCGCCGTGCGGCTCAGCGTGCCGATGAACGAGCCGGAATGGCCGAACCAGTCCCAGCCCCTGAGCGTGCCGGATATGGTGCCGAGCCCGTAGGCGCGGTCGAGCGCCGTCTCGCGGTCGCGCCAGTGCGGCCGGCTCATGTCGCGCCGGGTGAGCGGCGACAGGAGCTGGCTGTCGGAGTTTGGCGAGAGCTGCGCGAAGAAGCGGGCGAGATCGCCAGCGGTCGAGGCGAAACCGGTCGCGGCCGCCATGTCGGCGGTCGCCATGTCGCCGGGCAGGACGAGCCGGCGGCCGACCGGCAGGCGCGTCGAATGGCCCTTGGCGAAGGGGCCCTCGGTCATCAGCCCGATATCCGCGAAGGTCTCGGTCAGGCCGGCCGCGCCGACCACCTCGCGCATGATCCAGTCGCGATAGGGCTCGCCCGCCACCTGCTCGATGACGAGGCCGAGCAGGCTGAAGCCGTGATTGGAATATTTGAACCGCGCGGCGGCCGGCAGCGGCGGCGGCAGGGTCAGCGCCTCCTTGATCTCGGCGGCTGACAGGAACGGGCGGAGGCCGGGAAAATAGCCGGCATTGCCGCCGTCGCGCGACAGGCCGGCGCTGTTGGACAGGATCTGCTGGAGCGTGACATTGGCGACGTCCGGATGCAGGCCCTGCACGAAGCTGCCGGCGGCGTCGTCCAGCCTGAGCAGGCCGCGTTCCTTCAGCTTCAGGATGCCGGCGGCGGTGAAGGTCTTGGAATGCGAGGCTACGCGGAAGCGGTGGCGCGGCGTCAGAGCCTCGCCGGTCGCGAGGTCCGCGACGCCGAACGCCTCCTCCATGACGATCTCGCCGCGATGGGCGACGGCGATGGCGCAGCCCGGCTGGTCGACCTGCTGCAGCTGGAAGTCGACCCAGCGCGGCACATAGTCGAGGGCGGCTTCCAGCCAGTCGGGAACGGAAGTCGTCGCGGCGGACATGTCGTGCATGGCGGGCATTCCTGATGAAGGCGGCGCACCATGGCACGCCGGGCGCATCAGGCAAACATGGGGGAAATGGCGAGGCCGCCGGTCGCCGTCATCGCCCGTCGCGCGGTTGGCTTCCGGCCTGCTTGGGCCGGGAATGGCGGGTCTTCGATTGGTCTAATGAAGCGGCAAGGTTAATACGCACAAACGTCTTTATCGGCTGTTGCGAGACGAGATTCTCAATCTCTGCGTGGTGTGATGGCTCCATCAGAAAGGGAGACTACCAATGACCAATCTTCTCGCTCGCTTCGCCAAGGACAACTCGGGCGCCACCGCCATCGAGTACGGCCTGATCGCCGCCGGCATCGCCGCCGTCGTCATCGTCGCGGTCAACACCATGGGCACCAACACGCTCAACGCCTT
>JAIUOO010000033.1 GCA_020161695.1 Pseudomonadota bacterium
CGGCGATGACTAAGGCGCCGTTCTCGATGGCCCGGGCGCGCATCAGCACATGCCAGTGCGCCTGCCCGGTCGGCACCGTGAAGGACGACGGGATCGCCAGCACGCCGGCCCCCTGCTCGGCCAGCGAGCGGTAGAGGTGGGGAAAGCGCAGATCGTAGCAGATGGTGACGCCGAGCCTGGCCCAGGGCAGCTCCGCCATCACCGCCGCGTCGCCCGGCGCATAGGCGGCGGACTCGCGATAGGTCTGCCCGTTCGGCAGCGTCACGTCGAACATGTGGATCTTGTCGTAGGCCGCGACCACCTCGCCGTCCGGCGAGATGACATAGCCCCGGTTCGCCGCCTGCTTCTCGCCGATGCGGATGGCGAGCGAGCCGACATGCAGCCAGATGCCGAGCGTCATGGCCTCGGTCTGGAACAGCGGGATGGACGCGTCCTCCGCCTCGGTGCGGATGGCCTCGAAGAATTTCGGCCTGTCCGGCTGGAGGATGTTGGTCATTTCCGGCGTCTGGACATAGGTCGCGCCGGCGCGCGCGGCCTCGCGGATCAGCGCGATCGCCTGATCCGTGCTGGCCTTCACGTCCACGTCCGCGCGCATCTGCACGCAGGCGGCGGTGAATGTCCCGCTCATCGCCCTATCCGTCCGTCAGGCCGCCAGCAGCGCGTCGAGCTTGCCGGCATCGTCAAGCGCATGGATGTCGTCGGAGCCGCCGACATGCCTGCCGGCGATGAAGATCTGCGGCACGGAGGTTCGCCCGCCGGCCCTGTCGATCATCTCGGCCCGGCGCTCCGGGTGCTTCATCAGGTCGATCTCGGTGAAGGCCGCGCCCTTGGTGGTCAGCAGGCTCTTCGCGGACTGGCAATAGGGGCACCAGTCCTTGGTGTAGATGACGATTTCGGGCATCGCTGCATCCGGTGGTTTCGGGGTCCAGGAGGTCAGATATGGACCGCGAAGGGGCCGTCCACAACCCTTGCGGCGGTCAGCACGTCCACGCGCGCGGCCCCTGCCCTGCGCAGCACGCGCGCGCAGGCCTCGATGGTCGCCCCGGTCGTATAGACGTCGTCGACCAGCACCAGCCGCTTGCCGCTGACCCAGCCTTTGCGATCCTCGGCGATCCGGAAGGCGCCGGTGACATTCTCGGCCCTTTGCGCCCGCGTGAGCCCCACCTGATGCGCCGTTCGCCGCACGCGCTTCAGCACAAGCGGTTCGTTGGCGATGCCGGTGAGCGCGGAAAGGTGGCGCGTCAGCTCGGCCGACTGGTTGAAGCGCCGGCCGACGAGGCGCGTCCAGTGCAGCGGCACGGGTATGAACGCGTCCGCATCGGCCAGCACGTCCCGCCCGGCCCGCGCCATCCAGCCGGCGAGCGGCGCGGCGATCTCCAGCCGGTCGCCATACTTCAGCGCATGGACAAGCGACCTGCCGACATCGTCGAACCGGAAGGCCGCGCGGGCGCGATCGAAGACCGGCGGATTGGCGATGGCGGCGGGCGACAGGGCGCCGGGGCCAAGGTCGAAGGGCAGCGGCGTGCCGAGCCGGTCGCAGACGGGGGCCGAGATGAAGGCGACGCTGCTCCAGCAGGCAGGACACAGCGCGCCATGGTCGCCGACGGGATTGCGGCAGGCGAGGCAGAGCGGCGGCAGCAGCCAGTCAAGCGCGCGGCGGCCGGCCGCGCCGGCCCGCTGCCTCAGCGACCTGCGCGGAACCGGCTCCTCGGCTTCGATCTCCATCGGGCGATGCTATCGCCGCGCCAGGGTCCCGAAAGCCGGAACATCCCGCATCCGGATACAGAAAAGCCGCCGTTTCCGGCGGCTTGTCCGTGCAGGGATGGCTATGCCGGTCAGGCGTGGCCGGAAATCCACTGCTTGAGGGCGGCCTGGGGCGCTGCGCCGGTCTTGCGATCGACGAGCTGGCCGCCCTTGAAGATCATCAGGGTGGGGATGGACATGATGCCGTAGTTCGACGCGATCTTGGGGTTCTCGTCGACATTCACCTTCACGATCTTCACCTTGTCGCCCATCTCGGCCGAGATGGCGTCGAGGGCCGGCGCGATCATGCGACAGGGGCCGCACCAGGGCGCCCAGAAGTCGACGACGACCGGGGCGTCCGACTTGATGACGTCGGTATCGAAGGTGGCATCGGTGGTGGCGGCAACGGCGCCCATGGCCTTATCTCCAGCTCGGTTGGAGGAATCGGATGATTGCACCAAAGGTAGGCAAGGCCCCCCGAAGGTCAAGGCGATGAGCCCCGATGTTCACTGCCTCGTGACGGTCATCCACCCTTGCGCCATGCCTGCCATGCCTTTTCGACGGCAAGCGCGAGAAGGCCGATCAGAAGCCCCCAGAAGGCTGCGCCGATACCGAGCATCGACATGCCGGAAGCCGTCGTCGCGAAGGTCAGCAATGCAGGAAATCGCGTGCGTTCATCGCCCATCGCGACGCTGAGCGAACCCATCAGCGCGCCGGTCAGGGCAAGCCCGGCGACGGTCACGATCAGCGCCTTGGGCATGGCTGCGAACAGTGCCGCAACGACGCCGGCGAAGGCCGCGATCAGCACGAAGGCGATCCCGTAGACGATGCCTGCCGGCCAGCGTTTGGCGGGATCGGGGTGGGAATCCGGCCCCGCCGCAATGGCCGCGGTAATCGCCGCGAGGTTTGAGGGATGGGCACCGAAGAAGGCTGAAAGAAGCGAGCCGACACCGGTCGTCGCGATGATGGGCCCGACCTTCGGTTCGTAACCGCAGGCGCGGAGCACTGCGATGCCCGGCAGGTTCTGGCCGGCCATGGTGACGAGGTAGAGCGGCACGCCGAGGCCGATCAGCACGGACGGCACGAAGACAGGTGTCGTCCATTCGAGGCGTGCAAGGCCGAGATCAGTCGGCAGCGGCCCGGCGAGGCCGAGCGCATAGGTCAGCGCGACGCCGGCCGCCACCACGACCAGCATGGCACTTCCCGCGTGCGCAAGCCGCATGACGAGGAAGATCGCGACAAGCGGCAAGACCAGCCACGGCGCGCCGGGAACCGCCAATGCAACATCGATGACGAACTTGACGAGGATGCCCGCCAGCATGGCGGAGGCCAGCGCTGCCGGCAGCCGCGCAACCCAGTCGCCCAGCGGCTTGATCAGGCCGGTGAGGATGATCAGCGTGGACGCCAGAACGAAGGCACCGACCGCCTCGGGGAAGGCGATGCCCGAAGAGGCGCCGATCAGCGCCGCGCCCGGCGTCGACCAGGCGAGTACGATGGGCATGCGGTAGCGCCAGGTCAGCGCGAGGCCGGCTAGCCCCTTGGCCAGCGAGACGGCAGCGAGCCACGATATGGTCTGGCCCGGCGTCGCGCCGACTGCCTGCGCGGCCGCGATCACCAGCGCCACCGTGCTGGCCGTGCCGACCAGCGGCGCGATGATGCCGGCCGTGAAAGTGGAGAGCGTCAGGGGCATGGTGATGTTCGACACGGCGCGGGATGGTGGAACAATGCACAGGCTTTCGGACGATGGGAACCGGGGATCGGACAGGTCTGGATCGCCTTATCGGCACGAGGGCTCGCAAGGCGTGGATCCACGGTCAGAGCTGCGCTTGGACAAGTCTGGATCCCCTTCCCTCGGCCTTCGGCCTCGCCGGGGATGACGAAATTGCGGCTCGTTGTCATCCCCGGCGAGGCCGAAGGCCGAGGGAAGGGGATCCAGGAGTTGCAGGGCGCTGCCATCGCGATCTCGACGTGGAACGCGGACCATTCCCTTAAGCGAGGCAGAACCTTTACCACCGCGTCATGCCCGGGCATTACGCAAACTCGATGACGCCGCTTGCTTCCAAACGAAAAGGCCCGGCGCATCGCCGGGCCTTTCCCATCACATCGACCTTGCGGCCGGATCAATAGCGGTAGTGGTCCGGCTTGAACGGGCCTTTCTCGGGCACGCCGATATAGTCCGCCTGTTCCTTGCTCATCTTGGTCAGCTTCACGCCGAGCTTCTCGAGGTGCAGCGCCGCGACCTTCTCGTCGAGCAGCTTCGGCAGCGTGTAGACCTTCTTCTCGTACTTGCCGGGATTCGCCCAGAGCTCGATCTGCGCCAGCGTCTGGTTCGAGAACGACGACGACATGACGAAGCTCGGATGGCCCATGGCGTTGCCGAGGTTCACCAGGCGGCCCTCCGACAGGAGGATGATGCGGTTGCCGCCCGGGAACTCGATCTCGTCCACCTGCGGCTTGATGTTGACCCACTTGAAGTTCTTCAGGCCGGCGACCTGAATCTCGTTGTCGAAGTGGCCGATATTGCAGACGATGGCCCGGTCCTTCATCTGCCGCATGTGCTCGACGGTGATGATGTCCTTGTTGCCGGTCGCCGTGACGTAGATGTCGGCGCGGGAGAAGGCGTCCTCGATGGTCGCGACCTCGTAGCCCTCCATCGACGCCTGCAGGGCGCAGATCGGGTCGATCTCGGAGACGATGACGCGGGCGCCGGCCTGGCGCAGCGACGCGGCCGAGCCCTTGCCGACATCGCCGAAGCCGGCGACGAAGGCGACCTTGCCGGCCAGCATCACGTCGGTGCCGCGACGGATGGCGTCGACCAGCGATTCACGGCAGCCGTAGAGGTTGTCGAACTTCGACTTGGTGACGGAGTCGTTGACGTTGATCGCCGGGAACAGCAGCTTGCCTTCCTCGGCCAGCTTGTAGAGGCGGTGGACGCCCGTGGTGGTCTCTTCCGAGACGCCCTTGATCGCCTTGGCGACCTCGGCGAACCAGCCCTTCGGCTTCTCGGCGAGCAGGCGGCGGATCAGCGCGAAGAAGATGACCTCTTCATCCGAGCCCGGCTTGTCGAGGAAGGCGGTGTCGCCGCCCTCGGCCTTCAGGCCGTAATGGACGAGCATGGTGGCGTCGCCGCCGTCGTCCAGGATCATGTTGGGCGTGCCGCCGCCGTGCCAGTCGAACAGGCGGGCGGTGTAGTCCCAGTATTCCTCGAGGCTCTCGCCCTTGTAGGCGAAGACCGGGATGCCGGCGGCGGCGATGGCGGCGGCGGCGTGGTCCTGGGTCGAGAAGATGTTGCAGGACACCCAGCGGATGTCGGCGCCGAGAGCCTTCAGCGTCTCGATCAGCACCGCGGTCTGGATGGTCATGTGCAGCGAGCCGGCGATGCGCGCGCCCTTCAGCGGCTGCGACGGGCCATACTCGGCGCGGATGGACATGAGGCCCGGCATTTCGGTTTCGGCCAGCTCGATCTCCTTGCGGCCGAAGGGAGCGAGCGAGATGTCCTTGACGATGAAGTCCTTGCCCTGGTCGAGCGCCATGGTGTCCTCGGAATGGAAGCGCGGCCGAAGGGATATCCGGCCTGTCGGCGGGCGATCTAGCATGGCCGGATGGCAGAGGCAATAAAGACATAAAGATTTCTTTATGTGCTGCGGCGGCAAGCGGGGAATCGCGCCGTCGCGATCCTCCCCTCGCGGGCGAAGCTGGCGCCGTCAGGCGCCGGATGGGGCGGGCACGGCGAGGCAGGCGGCGAGAAGCACCGGAAGGGCGAGGCGGACGGTAAGGGTCATCGTTGGGGGCCGTCGTGTCGGGGGCCCCCTCAGTCGCCGCGCTGCCGCGAAAGGTTCACGCCGCTATTTCGGTGGCAGCGAGCGCAGATAGGCGACGATGGCGTCGAGGTCGCCCGCGGATATGTTGCGGTAGAAGCCATAGGCCATCGGCGGCAGCATGCGCGAACCGTCTGGCCGGACGCCCTGCGTGATCATCGCCTTCACCTGATCGTCGCTCCAGCGCGAAAGGCCGGTCGGCGTCAGGTTGGCGGCGTGGCTGACGCCCCAGGGCCCGTTGAACTGCATGCCGCCCGCGCCGAGGCCGTTGCCGAAGTCCGGCGTGCCGTTGGGCAGCCGCGCCGAATGGCACTCGGTGCAATGGCCGAGCGGCCCCGCGAGATAGGCGCCATAGGCGACCCGCTGGGCCGGCGCGGGAGCCGTCACGCGCCCGACCGGCGGCCCGTAGGAGGGCGGCAGCGGGATGCGATAGACCGAGCGCGGCACCGCGTTGCGCACCGCCGGCACGGCGCGCAGATAAGCGACGATGGCGCGCACGTCCTCGTCGGCCATGTCGCGATAGAGCTCGATGGGCATGGGCGGGCCGATGATCGAGCCATCGGGCCGCCGGCCCTCGCGGATCGCCGCGACGATCTGGTCATCGGTCCAGCGGCCGATGCCGGTTTCCGGGTCGGGCGTGATGTTGCCGGCATAGGCCGTGAAGGGCGGCTCGTCGGCCATCAGCCGGCCGGCAAGCTCGCGGCCGGCCACCGGCCCCTGCGGGCCGATCGGCGTGTGGCAATTGCCGCAGGCGACGATGGAATTCATCAGGTAACGGCCGCGCTCCAGCGGCGTCTGGGCCGAGGCGGGAGCCGCGAGGCTGCCCGTCGCGGTGAGGATGAGGGCGAGGACGGCGGCACGCGACAGGGCGCGCAGGCTTGGCTTCGGGGACATCGGCCGGCTCCGGGGGTCAGCGGTGCCAGAGTGTGGCTGGCGGAGCGCGGATGTCACGCGGGAAGTTGGGGGGATCGGGTGCGCCCTCCCCGTGGTGACGGCGACCCCTCCGCCACCTCCTCCCGCGAGGGGAGAAGGTCGTGCGCACGGACGGACACCCGCCTCATCGGGCGGCGCGGCGGAAGGTGCGCGGGTTGATGTCGGGGCAGGTCAGACTCAGCGTGTCGGCGCCGGTGATGCGCATGGAGCAGGCCGCGGCGCCGGAGCCGTTGGCGCCGTTCCGGCACTCGGTTCGCTGATCGAGCGGGACGCTGCGGGTGGCGGGATTGACCATGCCGGCCAGGACCTGCGTGCAGATCGTGCCGTCGGTGCGGAACTGCCGCGTCGCTGCGAGGCGCTGGCCTTCGGTGCGGATTTCCAGACTGCGCTCGTCCCGATTGGTGGAGGTCCAGCGTCCCGCGAAATCGGCGGCCGAGCCGGGCGTCTGGGCGGAGGCGGCGGGGACGATGGCGGCGAGCGCAAGGGCGGCGAGGAGAGAAGCGAGAAGCGGGCGAGACATGGCGGGTTCCGGTGGGTCTGGGAGCCTTGGGTCGCGGGGGATCAGGAAAAGGTTCAGGCGACCGTGAGCATGCCGCGGCCATGTTGCGCGACGTTGCCGCCGAGGCCGATGCGAATGTGCTTCTCGGTGCTCATCCTCGCGCGCCCGATCCGTGCCCCTCTCTCCGCGTGGGAGAGGGTGCCCGCGTCAGCGGTCGGGTGAGGGGGAAGCGCGGGAGAGAACGCGCAGGGGCGCGGGCAAGAGCATGACCGGCCCCGGTGATCAGCCGGGGCAGAGCGGGGTTAGGGAAGCGCAGATGTCGCGTGAGGGAAGTTGCGAGGGACCACCACGCGCCCAGCGCGGTCACGCGGCCGGCCGCCCCCCTGCACGCAGGTCGCGTTCGCGCGGCGGCAGCGGATGACCACGCCGAGCTGGTCGCGCTCGGTCCTGATCTCCGTGCCAAGATCGTCGGGCAGGCCTGAGCGCCAGACGCCGGCGAAGGATGCGGCGGTGCCCGGCGCGGCCGAGGCGGAGGAGGCGGGTCATAAAGGGCGTAACGGGGTCGATGGATCGGGCACCCATGAGACGCGGGGAGAGGAGGAAAGGTTCGAGAGAACCTACGTAATCCTCGTTTGCGCAAACAGCCGCCGTTTATCCGCTAGCCAGTCCGAAGAAGAATCTTATGCCGTCCCAACGGTCATTGATCAGGTCTGTGAATTTGGGCACAAAGCTCTTGATAAGCGACTCAATCGCTGGTTGAGCTGCTCTGGAGGTCGATATGTCGATGTTAAGCGCTGAGATTGAGACAGCACGGCGTCAAGTCAAAACTGACAGCTATGCCATGTCAGTTGGCGAGATTGCGACAATGTATGAGAACTCCGAAATAAAGATCAACCCCGCGTTCCAGCGGCTGTTTCGCTGGGATGACCATCAGAAATCTAAGCTCGTCGAGTCAATACTCCTTGGCATTCCGATTCCACCAATATTTGTCTTTGAAACCGGCGATGCACAGTGGGAACTCATTGATGGTCTACAGAGAATCTCTACAATACTTGAGTTCATGGGAAAATTGAAAGACCCAGGCAATAGGCCATTGCCACCCGTTCCGCTTCATCCCACGACTTATCTCCCTTCACTAAAAAATGTCGTCTGGGAAAAGACGTCAAACATCAGGAACGTTCCGCTTAGCGATCAAGTCGAGCTGGACAAATCTTTCCAATTTGAGTTTCGGCGCTCAAAGATAAATATACAGATACTAAAACGGACTAGCGACGAGCTTTCAAAATACGACCTTTTTCAAAGACTAAATGCGGGTGGCACTATCGCAGAACCGCAAGAAGTGAGAAACTGCGCTGTCATTATGTCGAGCCCAGAGTTCTTCAAATACATCGAGGATTGCGCGGATATTCCCAGTTTCAAGTCGGTTTCACGAATTACGGACTCTGGGAAAAAAGTGCAAAAGCACCTTGAGTATGTCATGCGTTTCTTTGTTTTTGCGCACACGAATTTTGATGCAGCTTATGATGTGGAAGAATTCATCGATAAGACAATAATATCAATATCTAAAGACAAAGAAAAATACGAATCAATTGGGAACCAATTTCGGGAGGTGTTTGATATTCTAGATGCCTGCTTCGGAGATAACGCCCTAAGAAAATTTGAAGGTGGAAAGTTCACGGGGCAAGTTGGCTTCGTGGCGCTGGAATCTATTGCAATCGGAATAGCAAGGAATCTGCAAGAGCTAAAAGAAAACGGGTTGGGAAAGGGTCACATATCCAAGCGAATCAAAGATTTCTGGAGCAAATCGGAAACACGACGTTTCGCAGCTTCTGGAGTGTCCGGAAGGACAAGATTGCAGGCAACCCTACCTTTTGGCGAGGCCTTCTTCAAACCGTGACGAAACCGCACGACCCAATGACGTTTGCTTCATATCTCGACGCGGACTTCACGTGACGTTGCCCCTCTGGGATAATCCAGCTTGAAGTTCGTTCTGGCCTATTGAGAGGACCAGAACATGAGGCGCAGCCGCTTCACGGAAGAGCAGATCATCGGGATCCTGAAGGAGCATGAG
>JAIUOO010000034.1 GCA_020161695.1 Pseudomonadota bacterium
GTTCTTCAACAAGATCAAGCACTCACGCCGCGTGGCGACCCGCTACGACAAGCTCGCGTCCAGCTTCCTTGGCTTCGTCCAGCTCGCAACGATCCGATGCTGGATCAGGTTTGTCCACACGACCTAGAGACAGCTAATGGCGGTTGATTTGCGCCACCTTACCAGCCTATCGCGAAAGTCGACCGAGCCGACGCTGAAGATCGCCGCGGTAATTTTGCATGATTTCGCAGCCACCGTCGCTGCTGTTGTTTTGGCAGTATTTTTGCGCGATGAGCCAAATCTAAGTTCGAAGAGTATTTTACTTCCGGTCATTGTATTTTCACTTTTAGCCTTGTGTCTCTACCACGCCTGTTCGCTATATTCTGCTCGGTGGCGGTTTGCCTCCCTGTTTGATCTGTTCAGCATTGTTAAGGCAGCAACGATTCTCACTGCCCTTCTTCTTATAGCTGATTATGCGATTTCGCCGCGCATTTATGGTGGGGCAAAATTGCTCGGCGGGCGCACTTTGATCATCTATTGGTGCTTGCAGATCATTCTTTTGGGCGGACCACGCATCGCCTACCGGTCCTTCAAGACTTGGCGGCACCGGGGAGTGGAGCATCGCGACCCCTTGGCAGCCGTCGTTGTTGGCCGGGCCTCCGACGCGGAATCGGTCATCCGCACCGTCGAGACCGGCCTTGCCGGCCCGATCCGCGTCTTCGGCATCGTCACGTCGGTCGCGCAGGAGATGAACCAGACAGTACGCGGTGTACCGGTCTGGGGCACCACCGACGATGTCGAAACGGCGATACGCAGCGCCATCGAGCGGGGGATTACCATCCAGCGCGCCATCGTCGCACCGAAAGCCATGCTCGAAACGCCGCTGATGGAAAACCTCATAGGCTCGTTCCGCCGGCTTGGGATCCCGACCATCCGACTCGAGACGACGGATGCGACCGATGTCCAACATCAGGCACGGTTGCAGACCGTCATCGACGACGACCTGCTGATCCGCCCGCTCGTCGAGGTCGACGAAATGTCGCTGCGCGCCTTCGTTCAGGGCAAGCGCATCATCGTCACCGGCGGCGGCGGCTCGATCGGCGCGGAACTGGCGCTGCGCAGCGCGCAGTTCGGCGCAGAACGGGTGCTGGTTCTCGACCACTCGGAGGTGGCACTCCACGCCCTGCTCCAGCGCAGCGAATTGCGTCGCTCGGAGGGCGAAACCGAGATCGAGGGACGCCTCTGCGACGTCCGTGATCGCGAACGGATCATGCGGATCACTCAGGCCTTTGCGCCCGATGTCGTCTTCCACGCCGCCGCGCTGAAGCAGTTGCCACATCTCGAGACCGAGGTGGCGGACGCGGTCAAGACCAACATCGCCGGCACAATCAATGCTGCCGACGCTGCCATCGCGACGGGCGCTGGCGCCTTCGTCCTCATCTCGACTGACAAGGCTACCAAGCCGGCCTCGATCCTCGGAGCCACCAAGCGGATCGCAGAGCTCTACACCCAGTCGCTAACCTTTGCGCCCCAGACTCGGCAAGGCGACGCGCATCATCGCACGCGCCTTGTCGCAGTGCGCTTCGGTAACGTGCTTGGCACGGCCGGCTCCGTTGTGCCGAAGTTCCGCGCCCAGATCGAGGCCGGCGGCCCGATCACTGTCACACACCGCGACATGGTTCGCTATTTCATGACCAAGCGCGAAGCGACAGATCTGCTGCTGACCGCCGCGCGCGTCACCACACTTCAGGCGAGCGTGCTGCGCTCGACCATTCTCGTGCTGAACATGGGCCAGCCCGTTCGGATCGACGATCTCGCGCGCCGGATGATCCGCCTCGCCGGCTTCGAGCCGGACAAGGGCATCGCCATCACCTACGTTGGTACCCGGCCGGGCGAGCGCTTGTCCGAATCCCTATTCGAAGAGTACGAGCCGCAGTTCGACATTGGTATCCGCGGCATTGTGGCAGCAGAGGCGCAGACTGCACCGCTCGCTCGGCTCCAGCCCATCCTCGACGACCTCATCGCGGCGGCGGAAGCCGGCGACGACGATAGGGCGCGGCAGATCATCGGCCGCCTCGTTCCGAGCGTCGAGATGGCCCGAAATGTCATAACAATGCCGACTGCCCGGCACGCCTCTTGACGACAACTTCTGTTGTGGCAGGTCAGGGCGATGTTTGGCTTGCCAAGAAACAGGCCATCTAATGGGAACGGATCATACGGCTCTCGCGGGATAGCACGCCTCGAAGCGTTCACCGCTCGCGGAAGGCCCGGCTCACCTGGTCGGAAATCGGCTTCACCAGATAGGAAAGCGCCGTCCGGTCGCTAGTGCGTACGAAGACCTCCGCGGGCATGCCCGGCACGATGCGGTTCGACCCGAGCCTTGTGAGCTCGCCCTCTCCGACTGCGACCCGCGCCGTGAAGTACATCATGTTGGTCTGCTGCTCGCGGACAAGATCGGCCGAGACCCGGGTGACGCTGCCGGCGATATCCGGGGTCGTTCCATGCGGGAACGAGGTGAAGCGGATCACAGCTGGCTGTCCGACCGCCACCTTGTCGATATCCTGTGGCGCGACCCGAATTTCGATGACCAGCACGTCGTCGCCCGGGACGATCTGCATGATCGGCTGACCCGCTGGAACGACACCGCCGACCGTATGGTAGGCAAGCTGGTGGACGATGCCGGTCTGCGGCGCGCGGATGTCGATGCGCTTCAGCACGTCCTCAGCCGCGACCCGGCGCTCAACCAGTTCGCCGATGCGCGTCTGGACTTCGCGCAGCTCGGTCGAGACCTCGCGGCGGAGATCCTGATCGATCTGCAATATCTGCAGCTCGCTTTCGGTGATGCGGCCTTCCGCGCGGGCGCGCTCGGCGACGAACTGGCCGACATCGCCGGCGAGCCGGGCTGCCTCGCGCTCGAGTTCGACCAGGCGCGTGCGCGGTACGAGGTTACGACCGAACAGGTCGCGGATGTCGACGAGTTCGCGCTGGATCAGGTCGACCTGCCGGCGCCGCGCGGTCTCCTGCGCAAAAAGCCCGCCGATCTCCTCGCGGATCTGGTCGATGCGGCCGCGCAACTGCCGCTGCTGACCCTCGCGCACCATTCTGCGAGCCTGGAACAATGTGCGCTCGCCCGCGAGCGCGCGGGCGACCTCGGGATCGTCGGCATGCTGAACAAGCGCTGCCGGAACGACGATATCGCTCGCGCCGTCCCGCTCGGCCTCAAGCCGGGCCTGTCGGGCAGTGAGTTCGTTGAGCTGCTTGACGACGACCTGAAGATTGGCGCGCGTCACCGTTTCGTCGAGGCGGATCAACAGGTCGCCCTCGCGCACGCGCATGGCGTCGCGCACGCGAATTTCGCCGACCACGCCGCCGGTCAAGTGCTGGACTGTCTTGACGTTGGTGTCGACCACAACGAAGCCCGGCGAGATCACCGCGCCGGCGAGCGGCACGGTCGCGGCCCAGCCGCCTAGACCACCGACGAACAGGACGGCGACGGCGGCCCCGGTCGCGATCAGGCGACGGCAGGACGTCCCATGACGCTCCAGATCCTCGGCGAGCGCCGGCGGCAGGCCAGTAACTGGCTTGCTCATGGCCGCCCTCCGCCGCGATGCGTCACCGTCACGCGCTTCAGCACCTCGTCCCGGGGTCCCAGCGCCTGCAGGTGGCCCTCCCTGACCACCGCGACCATATCGACAGCGGCGATCGCACTCGGGCGATGGGCAACCACCACGGCCACGCCCCCGCGCTCGCGCACGTGGCGGATCGCCTGTGTCACCGCCGCCTCGCCCTCCATGTCGAGATTGGCATTGGGCTCGTCGAGGATGACGAGGAAGGGCTGGCCGTAGAGCGCCCGCGCGAGCGCGACACGCTGGCGCTGGCCGCCGGACAGCGTCACCCCGCCCTCGCCGATGCGCGTGTCGTAGCCCGCCGGCAGGCTGCGGATCATCGCGTCCGCGCCCGACGCCTCGGCTGCCGCCACCACGTCCCCGGCCTGCGCGCCGGGCCGGAAACGCGCAATGTTCTCGGCCACCGTGCCGTCGAACAGGCCGATATCCTGCGGCAGGTAGCCGACGAACCGGCCACGGGCCTCGTCGCTCCATTGGCCGAACGCCGCGCCGTCGAGGCGCACCGAACCGCGCAGCGGCACCCAGACGCCGGCCATCACGCGCGCCAGCGTCGATTTGCCTGAAGCGGACGGGCCGATCACGCCGAGCGCCTGCCCCGCCAGCAGCGACAGCGAAATGCCGTTGAGGATGGGCTCGCGCGAACCCGGAGCGGCGCAGACCACCTGGTCGAGTGTCAGGGTCCGGCGCGGCAGCGGCAGAGCAAGCACCTCCGGCTGATCGGGAAGCGCGCGGATCGTGTCGCGCAGCCGCCTCCAGCCGAGGCGCGCCGCGACGAACGACTTCCAGTGCGCCACCGCCTGTTCGATCGGGGCAAGCGCGCGGCCCATCAGGATCGAGGCCGCGATCATCACGCCGGGCGTCGCCTGTTCCATCAGCACCAGCAGCGCGCCGAGCCCCAGAATGCCCGATTGCAGCGCAAGCCGCAGGATGCGCGACACGGTGCCGTAGGCGCTCACCGCATCGGTAGCCGCATCACTCGCGCGCAGCAGCCGGGAACTGACCTCGCCGTACCGCTCGGCCAACGCTTGCCGCATGCCCATGGCGGCAATGGTCTCAGCATTGCGGCGCGAAGCCTCCGCGATCACCGCTCGGGTGGCCGCCTCGCGGGCGGCGATCGCCATCGGGCCGCGCGTCGCGCGCTCGGTCATCAGCGTGATGGCGAACAGATGCAGGCAGCCGGCCAGCACCGCCACGCCGATCCAGGGGTGGAGCGCGAAGCACAGGACGATAAAGACCGGCGTCCACGGCAGATCGAAAAACACCGTTGGCCCGAGGCTCGAGACGAAGCCGCGCACCGCGTCGAGGTCGCGGGACGGCTGCATGGCATCGGCGCGCGCGCCGACGCGCACCGGGATCGTCACGCTCAGCGCATAGACCTGGACTGCAAGCCGCCGGTCGACCATGGCGCCGATGCGCGCGAGCAGCCGCTGGCGGACGATATCAAGCACGCCCTGGATGAGGAGGGCGCCGGCAAGCGCCAGCGTCAGCCCGACCAGCGTCGGCACGCTGCGGCTGGTCAGCACACGGTCATAGACCTGCAGCATGTAGATGGCCCCGGCGAGAGCCAGAATGCTCAGGAGCCCCGAGAACAATGCCGCCGCGACGAGCGCGAACCGGCACTCCGCCAGCGCGGCGGCAACCGGATCGTCAGGCATCCCCGGCGGGGGCGGTGTGGGCATCGGGCGCGGTCCGGCGGCCACGGCCAGCCGCCGCACGGCGCGGGAGCGGGTTCCGGGCAGAATCCTGCCATCAGCAATACCCGGCCGCGAAGGCGTTGCAAGCCGTCCGCCGCGAAGGCGGGCCGCTGGACGGATCGGCGCCAGCTGGGGCCGTCAGCCGGCCATGGCCCGCCGATAGGCCGCGACGACCCCGGCGGCGATGGTTGCGATCCCCGCCGAGGCTTCCGCCGCCGCCCGCGCCGCGCTCCCCGTCGCCGCCAGATCGGCGGAAGCAGCCGCTGCGATGGCGGATGCCAGCGCCTCGACATCGCCGGCCGGCACCACCCAGCCGGTCTCGCCCGGCCTGACGAAATCGCGGCAGCCCGGAACGTCGGTGACGATGGCGGGACGACCGGCGGCGGCGGCCTCCAGCAGCGCCTTGGGCAGGCCCTCGCCGCCGCGCGAGGGCAGGACGAAAGCATGGGCGGCGGCCAGCAGCGCGGGGATGTCGTGCCGTGCGCCCAGCATCCGGACACCGGGCGCCGCCGCGAAGGCGGCAAGCTCGTCCGTGCCGTAGGAGCGCGGATTGCCGGCATCGGGGGCACCGACGATCGACAGCGTCGCATCGATGCCCCGCGTCCGCGCCAACGTCAGGGCGGCCACGGCGAGGTCGACGCCCTTGGAGCGGATCATCCGTGCCACCATGACCAGCCGCAGCGGCGGTCCGGGCGGCAGGGGCTGCGGATCGAAAGCGGCAAGATCGACGCCCGCCCCGGTAAGCCGCACGAGCCGGCCCGCCGCCCGGCCGGTATCGAGGCCGAGTGCCGCCGCATCATCGGCATTCTCGGCGAGCCAGATCGTCGATGGGCCGTCGAGCGAGCGGACGAGTCCCTTCGCGACCGCCGCCGCCATCACACGGCCCGCACCGGTGCCGCTGGCGAGGAAGCCGAGCCCGGTCACGCTGACGACGGTGGCCGCCGGCCGCTCCATGAGCCGGGCCAGCGCCGCGATCACCATACCGTGCAGGCCGAAGGCATGGATGATGGTCGGCCGCGCCGGGTCGACGAGCCGCGCGACCTGTCGGGCGGCGGGCCACAGGCCACGCGGCAGCAGCCCGCGGCGCGTCGCCCGGCTCGCCACGAAGCCGATGCTGGCGGCCGCGATCTCGCATTCGGCATCGCCTGGCGCCGCCACGACGACGACCTCGAACCCCTCCGCCACCGCCGCCCGCGCCCAGGGCAGGAAATGCGAGCGGAAGAACCAGGCCTCGTTGATGACGCAGATGACCAGCGGCCGGGTCATGCGCGGCCCGCACGCGGCCATCTGGCCGTCTCCAGTCGACCCGTCATCTGATTCTTGCCTTTGGCCGCCCGCGGTGAGACAACAGCGCTGGCTCCTGCCGGCCGGGGCGGAATCGGGCCCGGCAGGAACTGAACCATCAATAGCGGAACCTCATGCGATCGGTCGCAGAAGAAGTCGAACGCTGCCTGCCCTATTTCGTCCGCCTATGCGTCAACAGCGTCGTCGCAACCGGCGTGCGGCTTGACGAATCGGCGGTCGAGGTGGCGCGGGAACTGCACGGCCGCCTGCCCGTTTCGGTCAAGGCGGAGCTGAAGGCGCATTTCGAGACCACCCTATCGGACCTCGTCGACCTCGTCTCGGCGCTGGCCCCGCGCCTGCCGCCGCAGCTTGTACACGACTTTGCCGAAAAGGCCTCGCAGGCGCAGGTGGCGGCGACGCTCGAGCGTTCCCTGCGAAGCGCGCTGAGGCCTGCATTGATTGAAGGAACTGCACCCGTAACCTGAGGACCTGATCTGATCCCCCGAGGCTGGACCGTTTGAGATTGGAGTTGTCCGCGCCAGAATCCCTTGGCTGGGAGGAGCGGAAGACGATGAAGGCGAGCAAGTTTTCAGAGGCGCAGAAGGCGTTCATTCTGAAGCAGGGTGCGGAGGGTGTAATGAACCGCCTGGGTTTGTCGGAGGCTCCAACCCCTGAGAAGGTGGAGCCGTCGTGGGCAATACGAGCGACAAAATCTCGCCTGAAGTTCGCAGCCGCACGGTGCGCTTGGTCCTCGATCACGAACATGAACACACTTCAGCTGGGCGGCGATCACCTCGGTCGCTACGAAGATCGGCTGCACGGCACAGACGCTGGGCGAGTGGACCAAGCGCACGGAGAGCGACGCCGGTAGGCGAGCCGATCTGCCGACGGATGCGACGGCGAGGCTGAAGGCGCTGGAGCGGGAGAACCGCGAGCTTCGGCAGGCGAACGAGATCCAGCGCAAGGCCAGCGCGCATTTTGCGATGGCGGATCTAGACTGCCGATCAAAAACATAATCGCCTTCATCGACGATCAGCGCGAGGTCCACGGGGGGCGAGCCGATCTGCAAGGTTCTGCCGATCGCCCCCCTCGACATATTATGCCCAAGTCGCTAGGCGGGCCGATCCGGCGAAGCTGTCGGGGCGGGCGCAGCGGGATATGGCGCTGAAGCCTGAGATCGCCAGCGCCTTCCTAGAGAACTTCGAGGTCTACGGCGGGCGCAAGGTTCGGCGGCAGATGGTGCGCGAAGGCTTCAACGTGGCGCGGTGCACGGTCGAGCGGCTGATGCAGGCCCTCGGCCTGCAAGGCGTCATCGGCGGCAAGCCTGTGCGCACCACGATGCAAGACAAGGCCGCGCATGCCCGCTGGACCATGTGAACCGACAGTTCCATGCGCCGGCGGCGAGCCGGCTCTGGCTCTCCGACTTCACCTAGGTCTCGACCTGGCCGGGCTTCGTCTATGTGGCCTTCGTCATTGACGCCTACGCTCGCCGCATCGTCGCCTGGCGCGTCTCCCGCACGGCCACGCCAGCTTCGTGCTGGTTGCTCTGCAGCAGGCGCTCCACGAGCGCCGTCCGACCAACAAGGCGGGCCTCGTCCGTCACTCGCACCGCGAATCGCAATACATCAGCATTCGTTACACCATGCGCCTGGCGGAGGCTGGCATCGAGCCGTCCGGGGGCAGCGTCGGCGACAGCTACGATGACCTGAGACCCTGAACCTCCTCCAGATTTGGGTAGAGTCCGTCGATCACGGAGACGGACGATGCGACCCTCGCGGTTCACGGAAGAGCAGATCATCGGGATGCTGAAGGAGCAGGAGGCCGGTGC
>JAIUOO010000022.1 GCA_020161695.1 Pseudomonadota bacterium
TCAGTGCCTGTGCCTCGATCATTGAGGAAGGCCTAAGCCCATGAGCAACCTGTACGAGCGCATTCCCCTGCTGGCTGCTGCCCTGTGGTGGGGCAGCCTGTCGGCCATAGGCTTCATGGCGGTGCCCATGCTGTTCGCCCACTTGCCCACGCCGGCTGTCGCGGGCTTCATGGCTGCCAAGCTGTTTGCCGCGCAGACCTGGGTGTCGATCGCCTGCGCGGCCCTGCTGCTGGTCCTGTCCCGGCGCAACAAGGAGCAGGTCCTGCAGCCCTGGGCCAAAGCCTGCCTGGGCTTTGTGATCGCAGGCATGCTGCTGGCATTTGTCGTCCAGTACGGCGTGTCGCCGCGCATCGTTGCACGCGACAACCTCAAGTTGTGGCACAGCGTGGGCACCGTGATGTATGCGCTGCAGTGGCTGTGCGCGCTCGTCGTGCTGTGGCGCATAGGCAGTCCGTCTCAAGCGAACAACGAGGCCACGGCCTGACCCGCCTGACACAGCAGCAGCAATGCCACCGCGGATCGCCAGGGATACCAGAAGCGTCCCCACAGGGCCAGGCGCTGGCGAAGCGTGGTCACCATGACGGCCGCCATTCCCGGGGTATCCCCATCACCGCCCCGATCATGATCATGGTCATGATCACGGCACCACCACCAATCCGGCGCGGGTGCCGAAGTCGTCTTCCACCGGCGCCAATCCCAGTGGTGCGCGCCACATGCCTCCGTTGATGCGCACGGCGATGCGATGCATGCCACTCGGCAGCGTGAGTCGATGCACGAAGGTGTCCCCCTCGCGGGCGTAGTCCACCGCACGGGCCAGCTCTGGCCGCTTGGCGTCCACCGACGACAGATGCTCGGAGAAGACCTTGGTGCAGCCTGCTGCTGTGAGGTCGCGCTGCTGGGCCTCCAGGCCCGCCTTCTGGTCGATGGTCGAGGTCCGGGCATAGCCGATGATGGCCGACATAATGCACTCCGATGTCCCGAGGTGTCCAATAGCCTCTAAAGCATCTGAGTCGCTCGTGTCCAGAATGTCAAGACCACTCCAGCGGACGCCCTTCACGGCAGGTGCGGACACGTCCGATAGGGCAAGGGCATGTGGACGGGCGGTGGTCGGGGGCGCTTACTGTCGCCCCTGGAGAAGCGTTGGGTCCTGAAGCACCCTCGTCAGCATGTAGTCCAAAACCTGTGCTCGGTTGGCGAGGCACTGCACTTGGACCTTGTCGTGCGCAAGGGTTGCGAGGAACGAGTTCACTTGCCTCACATAGTCTGATCTCGCTGCGCGGTAGCAGTTCCAATCAGCCGGTCGGAACCATCGCTGGTCGGCTGCAAGGATGCGTTGGGCCAATCCAGCAGGCACCGGCGGGTCGCCAACACAATGCGCCTTGAGGACATCTAGGCGGCCTGCAAACGTGGCATCGGGTGGGACGCGCCTACATTCGGACATCGCGGGCGTGGCCAACAAGACCAGCATTGTGGCTGCGACAGCTGAATACCAATGTACCGCAGGGCGTGGGGGGATACGGGGGGAGCGGCGCTTGCCGTCCATTAGATGTCTCCTTCGGATTTTTTCATCGGATGTCGCCAGAGGTGGCACTCGATGAGCGCGCTAGATTTTGATCGCAGGAAGCTTCCCGATCTGCGCCACGAGCCCCGCCATGTCCCCATAAACCCCGGCCATACCGGGAAGCGCGTGGCCCTGTATGTAGGCCCGCGCTTCGGGGTCCATACCGACCTGACGGGCGAGGGTGGCGAACCGATGCCGCCAACCGTGGGTCGGCTGCACCCGTGCGTCTGTCACTATCCCACGCACCCAGCCAGACACCCTTCCTGCCGATGTGTCCGCCCGCCGCTTGCTCACCTGTCCGGTCTTCTCGGGCTTGTAGAAAAGTGGCCCGATGCCGACGCTTTGGACAAAGGTAATCAGGCCAAGGTCCACGAGATGCGGATGGACTGGGACATCGCGATACTGATCCGCCTTGATGCCACCCGCTTCGGGCGTAAACCGTATGAACCAACCCTCGTTCGTGTCACGAAAGTCGGCGGCACGAAGCTGGGTAATCTCTGCGATCCGAGCCCCGGTGTATGCACCGATCCAGGGCGACCAGCGGATAGCAGCCACCATCTCCGGTGCGTGTCTGCCACCGACGAACGCTGCGGCGGCCTTAAGGATCGCTTCGGCTTCGGTATCGGTGAACCCGCGCTCGCGAGCACGTACCCTGCGCGGGGTAGGCACCTCCACCTTGGCCGCTGGATTGACCATGCGCCCGTCACGCTCGGCTCGCCCGTACACGGCCTTTACCGCGGCGAGCTTCTTGTCCTTCACGGTCTTAGCTGACAGACCGTCCGCAAGCAGCTTGTCGCGCCACGCCACCACGTCGCCCGTAGCTACCCGCCGGGGATCGTCATGGTGGCCCCGCTCCTTGATGAACCCCGCGAACTCCTCCGTGAACGTCTTCCGGTACTCCCGCTCGGTCTTCGGCCGGACCTCTACAAGCCGAAGGTAGTCGGCGAACAGGCTGGCGTAGGTGACGCCGCCCGTCGTCGTCGGGGTGTCCTTGGTCGGGGCCGTCCACTCGGGGAAGCGCAGGGCGTTCACGTCGGGCCTGTAGTCCCCACCCGCCTCCCGCGCGGCTTGCTCAGCCTGCTCCTGCATGGCCCGCGCGACCTCAAGCAGGAGGACCGCCCGGCTCTCTTCCGTCAGGATCAACCCCTCCCGACTGAGGAAGGCATCCGCCATGCGCCCAAACATGCGCTCCAGCGTGGCGTCCACCGCGTCCTGGATATGTTGCCCATCGGGGAGGGGGATCGCCAGTTCCGCACCAAGGCCACCGCGGCGGGCCTCCGCTACCCGCCCGGCGACGCGAGACCACTCCTCCGCGGACAGCACGGGGTCTTGGTCGAGAGCCTCCCGCCAAGCCTTGTAGATGGTCCCGGCAAGCGCCACACGCTGCTTCGGCGACAGCGTGACGGCGCCTGCCCTCAGCGCAGCCCAAAGACGCTCCATCTGCTCCAGCGCGGCGGCCTGCCTCCGTTTGGCCAGGGCGGGGTCAGCGGTGCGGAGGGAGAACCTGACAGCGGTAGCCCCAATGGTGACCGACACGACCTCTTCGGGCCCCCCTGGGGTGGCCGGGGGCAGGATAACAATTAGTTGGCGACCGGCGGCTTGCGCGGTGAGGTCGTGAGGGACCCGCTGTTGGAACTGGGCAAGGCGGCTGTCGGAGCGGCTCATGGGGCGTGGCATTCGGAAGGCCATGTATCACGGTCCTGTATCACGGTCAGGACGCGCTCAACCCATTGATAGGGCTCAACTCTTTGATCTTCAAGAGGAAGAAGATGGTGCTGCGAGAGAGGATTGAACTCTCGACCTCTCCCTTACCAAGGGAGTGCTCTACCACTGAGCTACCGCAGCAGGCCGCGACCACGCACGAAGCGCCTTGTCGAACGGAGCGCTTCCCTGCCACAGGGTGCTTGAGGATGCAAGAGCCGTGGCGGGTCTTCTCTGTGCGCCCTTGCGCGCGAGGCTGGGCAGCCGCTAGTCCTTGACCCATGGGCTCTGATGCAAAACCCGACGATACCGGGCGCGAGGAACGGCCGCAGGGTGCGAAATCCGGCGCCGGGGACGCGCGCGCGGAGCGGCTTGCGGCCCAGTTGAAGGCCAATCTGCGCCGCAGGAAAGATCAGGCGCGCGCCCGCGCGGAGCCGGAACAGGACGGTTCCGGCTAGGCCGCCTTGCCGGCGCCGCGGCGCGTTCCTTGTTTCGCCCCGTTTGGTCGGCTAGACGGTGCGCACGGCGCACGCCGAGCCGAATCTCCGCCCGCTGGAGATTCCGCCCGCGCCGGAACATGCCTTTCCGCCGCCCTCATCGAGGAGTTCCGCATGGATCGCATCCGCATCAAGGGTGGCAGCCCGCTTCACGGCACGATCCCGATCTCGGGCGCCAAGAATGCCGCCCTGCCGCTGATGATCGCCTCGCTGCTGACCGAGGACGAACTGACGCTGACCAATGTTCCGCGCCTCTCCGACGTGAACAATCTCGCCCGGATTCTCGGCAATCACGGCGTCGACGTCACGGTCGCGGGCAAGCGCTCGGGCGACGAGGTGCTGACCGGCCAGACCGTGCGGCTCAATGCGCGATCCATCGTCGACACCACCGCCCCTTACGAGCTCGTCTCGACCATGCGGGCGAGCTTCTGGGTCATCGCGCCCCTGCTCGCGCGCATGGGCCAGGCGCGCGTGTCGCTGCCGGGCGGATGCGCCATCGGCACGCGGCCGGTCGATCTCCTGCTGATGGCGATGGAGCGCCTCGGCGCGACCATCGAGATCGACGCGGGCTATGCGGTCGTCTCGGCCCCGAAGGGGCTGAAGGGCGCCGAGATCGACTTTCCCAAGGTGACGGTCGGCGGCACCCATGTCGCGCTGATGGCCGCCGCCCTCGCGGATGGCACCACGGTCATCCGCAACGCGGCGCAGGAGCCCGAGATCGTCGATCTTGCCGACTGCCTCGTGAAGATGGGCGCGCGCATCAAGGGGCAGGGCTCGCCGGTGATCGAGGTGACCGGCGTCTCCCGCCTGAAGGGCGCGCATCACGCGGTCGTCGCGGACCGGATCGAGACCGGCACCTACGCCATGTGCGTCGCCATGACCGGCGGCGACGTGTTGCTGGAGGGCGCGCGTCCCGAACTGCTTCAATCGGCGCTCGATGTGCTGGGCCAGGCCGGCGCGGAGATCAGCGCCACCAACGAGGGCATCCGTGTTGCCCGCAACGGCCACGGCATCGAGCCGGTTTCGGTGACGACCGACCCCTTCCCCGGCTTCCCGACCGACCTTCAGGCCCAGCTCATGGGTCTGATGACCCGTGCGAAGGGCACGTCGCGGATCACCGAGACGATCTTCGAGAACCGCTTCATGCATGTGCAGGAACTGGCGCGGCTCGGGGCGAACATCCATCTCGACGGCCAGACGGCGACCATCGAGGGCGTCGATGCGCTGAAGGGAGCGCCGGTCATGGCGACGGACCTTCGGGCCTCCGTCTCGCTGGTGATCGCGGCGCTGGCGGCACAGGGCGAGACCACCGTCAACCGGGTCTATCACCTTGATCGGGGTTTCGAGCGGCTGGAGACCAAGCTCGCGGCCTGCGGTGCCGAGATCGAGCGCATCTCCGGTGGCTGAGGCAAGCCTTCCGTAACGTCTGTCTGCTATTCCGAGAGGCCGTCAGTCCACTCGGATGCTATGGCCATGCCGTTCCGCTCATCCCGAACCGGCCCCGCGCTGGGGCAGAAAGACAAGCGTCGCGCGCACCGGCGCGATGTCGTCTATCCTGTCGCCATCGAGAATCCTGCGGACGGATCCAGCGTTCCCTGCGTGATCCAGGACATTTCCGAGACGGGCGCCAAACTCGGACTGAAGGATCTGGTCGCGATTCCCGACGAGTTCCTGCTTCGGCTGTCGGGCAACCGGCAGGCAACCCGCCATTGCCGCGTGGTCTGGCGGGACGAACAGGCGGTCGGAGTGAGGTTCGTCGAGGAGGGGGCCTGACGCGAACGGGTCGCCCCGCAGCACCGGGAGGTGCTGCGCCCCGGCTTTGCCCGTCAGCCGCACCGAGGCCCGCGCCGGATCACGACCAACTTGTTCGAGCGTCCGGCCCGGATCGTCACGGCGTGACGATTGCCGTCAGCGCGCGCCGCCACCCGACCTGGGGTCTGCGCGGCGGGTCGATGTCGATTCGACGAGGCTGCCGTCCTGCAGATAGGTCTGCAATTGAACGATGCCGCGCTGCATGTGGTGATCGATCTCGGACAGCATGAGATCCAGCCTGTCGCCCAGCGCCAGCTCCACATAGCGCCGGTGCGCATCGTCCAACGGCCCCGCACGCCCGTGCGCCTTCTGGTGGATGGCGAGATAGAGGTGCAGCCGCGCCGAAATCCGCCGCCAGGTCTCCAGAAGCAGCCGATGGCCGCAGAACTCGTAGACCGTCGAGTGGAACTTCACCTCGGCCAGCGAGGAGGCGAAGCCGTCGCCGGCCGGCAGGGCGAGCAGCAATTCCTTGTGCCGCGCCTTCAGCGTGCGCGCGAATTGCGGCGTCCGCCGGTCCCAGATCTGCTCGAAGGCCAGCGTTTCGAGCGCGGTTCGCAGCGAGTAGATCTCGCTGACATCGTCGCGCGACAGGCTGACGACCCGTGTCGCCGTATAGGGCACGGAAACCAGCAGCCCCTCTTCCACCAGCAGGCCCATGGCCTCGCGCAGCGGCCCGCGGCTGACGCCGAATTCGGCCGCAAGCTGCTGTTCCGTCACCGCGCTGCCCGGCGCGATCTGCCCGTCGACGATCGCATGGCGCAGACGCTCGGCGATCTGGTCGCGGAAGGTTGCGCGCCTGATCTGCGCCAGCGGCTCGTCCACGGGGGCGGACGCGGCGCGCATCAGCGGGCGACCCATGCCTGATAGAGCTCGGATGCGCGCCGCGTCATCGGTCCGGGCGCGCCCGTGCCGATCGTCCGGCCGTCGATCCGGGTCACGGGCGTGACGCCGCCAAGCGTGCCGGTCACGAAGGCCTCGTCGGCGCCATAGACCTCGGCCAGCGTGAAGTCCTTTTCCAGCGCCTGCGTGCCCGATGCTCGCCAGGCATCGATCACCGCCTGCCGGGTGAGGCCCTTGAAGCAGTAGCTGCCGGTCGAGCTCCACAGCTCGCCGCGCCGCACGATGAAGAAATTGGTCGAGTTGCAGCTGGCGACGAAGCCGTTGGGATCGAGCATCAGCGCTTCGTCCGCACCGGCATTGATCGCCTGGATCAGAGCCTGGATCAGGTTCAGGCGGCTGTGCGAATTGAGCCTGAGATCGAAGACGTCGGGCGTGCTGGTGCGGAAGGTCGAGGTGAACAGCGACATGCCCTTGGCTTTCGCCTCCGGCCGCGGCGTCTTGTATTCGGCGACGATCACCATGGTCGCCTTGCCGATGACGAAGCGCGGGTCCTGGTTCGGCGTCTTCTTGAGACCGCGCGTGATCATCAGCCGGATATGCGCGCCATCGGTCATGCCGTTGCGCGCCAGCGTGGCGTCGATGGCAGCGGCGACCTCCTCGCGCGAGCGACCAATGTCGAGCGCGATGGAATTGGCGCCCTCGAACAGCCGGTCGAGATGGGCCTCGCGCTGGATCAGCCGGCCGTTCTTCAGCCTTAGGCCCTCCCAGACGCCATCGCCCAGCACGAAGCCCGAATCGAAGATCGACACCCGCGCCTCGTTGCGCGGCACGAAGGCGCCGTCGACATAGACCAGCACGGCCTCGTTGCGCGGATCGTCGAGATAGCCCTGGGCGCTGCCCGCGGTGCTGCTCATGGCACTGTTCCCGTCAGAAATTGAACCGGCGATGGCCGGCGATGAAGGCCTGGGTGAGCGGCCGGCGCGGCGCCTTCAGCACCTCGTCCGGCGTGCCCTGTTCGTAGATGCCGCCCTCGGCGAGGAAGATGACGCGCGTCGCCATGTGGTAGGCGAAACCGATCTCGTGGGTGACCAGCAGCATGGTGCGGCCGTCCTCGGCCAGCGACTGGATGGTGTTGAGAACCTCGCCGACGAGTGCCGGATCGAGCGCGGAGGTCGGCTCGTCGAACAGCAGGATCTCCGGTTCCATGGCCAGAGCGCGCGCAATGGCGACGCGCTGCTTCTGCCCGCCCGAGAGATGCGCTGGATAGGCCTCCGCCTTGTCGGCGAGGCCGACGCGGGCGAGTTCGGCCAGCGCCTTCGGCCGGGCCTCGTCACGTGCGATGCGCTTCACGGTCACCAGCCCCTCCATGACATTGGCGATCACCGTCATGTGCGGAAACAGGTTGAACTGCTGGAACACCATGCCGACGCGTTGGCGCAGTCGGTTCAGCGCGCGCTCGTCATAGCGCATCTCCGTGCCGCCGCCGCGCTGCCGCGCCTCGCCGACCGGTTCGCCGCCGAGGATCACGCGGCCCTCGTCCGGTCGCTCCAGGAAGTTGATGCAGCGCAGAAGCGTCGATTTGCCGGAGCCCGACGCGCCGATGATGGCGATGCGGTCGCCGCTCGCGACATCGAGATCGACGCCCGAGAAGACCGGGCTCGCGCCGAACCGCTTGCCGAGACCCTTGAGGCTGAGAACGGGGCCGGCCATCAGTCGCTCCGCGCGAGACGCCGCTCGAGCGCGTAGGTCGCGCGCACCAGCGGGTAGAGGATGAGGAAGAACAGCGCGCCGACGACCGTATAGACCTCCAGCGGGTTGAAATTCAGGGAGGCGACGAGCTTGCCCTGATGCAACAGCTCGACATAGGCGACGACGGAAGCGAGCGTCGTCATCTTGAAGATCTCGATGCCGCGATTGGTCAGCGCTGGCAGCACGCGCCGGAGCGCCTGCGGCAGCACGATGCGGCGCAGCGTCTGGAAGCCGCTCATGCCGATGGAGCGCGCCGCCTCCCACTGCCCCGGCTCGATGGACTGGATGCCGCCGCGATTGATCTCAGCCGAGTAGGCGGCCGAGTTCAGGGATATGCCGAGGATCGCCGCCATGAACGGGCTGATTTCGACCGAGACCAGCATGGGCAGGGCAAAGTAGAACCACAGGATCTGGACCAGAACCGGCGTGTTGCGGAAGAACTCGATGAAGCCGATGGCGAGCCAGCGCAGCGGCCTCTGGCGCGCGATCCGCATCAATGCGACCAGAAGGCCGAAGCCGAGGCCGAGGACGAGGCAGACCAGGAACAGGCGCAGCGTGCCGGCGATGCCCGCGGCCAGCGCCTGCCAGTTGTCGAGGATCGGCGCGAAGTCCCAGCGATAGGCCATCAGCGCGCTGCCATTTCGCCGCTCGCCGCCATGCGCCGCTCGACCAGCGCGCCGAGGGCGCTGAACAGCGAGATGGTGACGAAATAGATCAGTGCCGCCGCCGTGAAGACCTCCAGTGGCCGGAAGGTTTTCTGGGCGAGCTCGTTCGCCTGATAGAGCAGGTCGGCATAGGAGACGGTGGCGACCAGCGTCGTGGTCTTCATCAGCTCGATGGAGCGCTCCATCATGGCCGGGAACATGCGTTTCACCGCCTGCGGCAGGACGATGCGCGCCATCGTCTGCGTGCTGCTCATGCCGATGGCGCGGGCCGCCTCGCGCTGGCCCTTGTCGACCGACACGATGCCGGCCCGGAAGATCTCCGCGAAGAAGGCACCGGACTGGATGGTGAAGGTCAGCGCCGCCGCGAGATAGGGCGTCATCTCGACGTTCAGCACGATGGGCAGGCCGAAATAGAACCAGAACAGCTGGACCAGCGGCGGCGTGGTGCGGAACACCTCGATGACGATGCCGGCCGGCACCGACAGCGATCGCGTGCCCGACAGACGCGCCAGCGCCAGCGCAAGACCGACGGGGAGACCGCCGGCCAGCGCCACAAAGGTCAGCGCCAGCGTGTTCCAGAGCCCCGCGAGGAGCAGGTCGCTGTTGGCGAGAACCGGCGCGAAGTTCCAGGAATACATGCCCGTGGCCGGCTCAGCCGAGCATTTCCTTGATGATCGGCGGCGCCGCCTTCGGGTCGAGGCCGAATCCGGTCAGGAATTCCTCGTACCAGGCCTGGATCTGCCGCGAATTGTAGTACTCGGTGATGCGCGCATCGACCCATTCGACGAAGGCCGTGTCGCCCTTGCGCACCGCGGCGCTGGACGGGTTTGACTGGGTCGGCTGCGGCACCACGATCTTGCCCGCGCCGAGGCGCTGGCGCGCGGCGATCAGCGGCGGATGGAACAGGCAGACCGCCTCGACCCGGCCGGACTGGAAGGCGGCGATCGCCTCGGTATTGCCCGGGAAGCGCTGGATGGCGGCCTTGGCGACATTGGCGGAAAGGAACCGGTCCATGCTGGTCGCCTGCGGCACGGCGATCCGCACCTCCGGCTTGTTGAGATCTTCCCAGTTGCGCACGGCAAGGTCGTCCTTCGCCAGCACCGCCAGCGAATAGTAGAGCAGCGGCGATTTCGGGAAGTCGACGGCCTGCGCGCGCTCGGGGGTAGCGTCCAGCACGTACATGATGTCGATGCGGTTGGCCTGCAGAGCGGCGATGGCCGTGCCCCAGGTCACCTCGACCGGCTCGAAACGCACGTTCAGCGCCGCGGCCATGGCCTTGCCGACGGAGACGCCGACGCCGGAGGACCATTCGCCGGTGCGGGCATCCTTGGAGTACCAGGGCGGAGCCTGCGTGACGCCAACGCGCAGCGATCCGCGCCGCTTCACCTCGTCCAGCGTGCCGCCGGCCTGCGAAAGGGCCGGCCGGCTGATGAAGGCGGCGCCCGCCGCAACGCCGAATGCCGAGGCGAATGTCCGCCGGTCGATCGTCATGATGCCCTCCCTGGTCTGTGTCCCGCGGATCGGCGGGAATTCCAGCGGATTGAACGATCCACATTGTTGATTGTCAACAATGTGGATCGTTGCGGCTTCGCGACGATGCGTGATCGCCGGCGGCGGGATGGACCGCTGAAGGGCGGAATGCTCCATCGACGCGGGCATCACGCCGGTCCCGCGACGCTCTGCGACCGAAGGGGCGCCGCTGCGCCACTCGCTATCCCATCACGCCGCGAGGGCGATTGCGGCGCACCGGCTGATCCGCTACACAGGCTGCGCGTCGCCGGATTGTCGCGGCGTCGGCATGCACCCGTAGCTCAGCTGGATAGAGCGTTGCCCTCCGAAGGCAAAGGTCGCACGTTCGAATCGTGCCGGGTGCGCCACTCTTCTCCAGGACTTGAGATGGTTTCGCGTTTCGGCCCGAGAAGCCGCAGGACGGAACGATCGTCGCCTGTCGGCCTGTCACATTCGCCGCGCCTGCAGCCGGTCTGAAGGGCTCGGGACCGATCACATCGATTGCCACCAGATGCACCATGTGGACCGGCCTGGTCCCCGGGAGGAGATCTGGCACGCGATGGAGCCGTTGATCCGCGAGGGCAAGATTACCCATGCCGGTAGCGGCAATTTCGCCGGATGGCACGTCGCCACGGCCCAATCCGCCGCGGCCTCGCGTTTCGGTCGGATCTGGGGACGCAGTGTCGAAGTGCCGGCCTGACAGGTGGCTTGCCGGGATCAGCTCGCCGGTGAGCGGGCAACACGATACTGGGATTGGTCCGTCCCGACCTTGTCACGCCGGTTTGACGCCGTTATCTGACGCGCTCCTCAATCAAGCTGAGCCTCCCATGTCGAGCGCCCCACGCGCCGCGTCGATCGGCATCGACGTCGGTACAAGCAACACGGTCGTCGCGGTCGCCAGCGCCGACGGACGTGTCGAGACCATCCGCTTCGCCCATGGCGGAGACAGCCTCAGCGTCTACGCCTCGACCCTGTGCTTCTGGCAGGAGCGGACGGGGGTCGCCCAACCGCCCCGCGTCGAGGGCGGGCCCTGGGCGATCGAGCATTTCCTCGAAGAGCGCACCGGGCTGCGCTTCATTCAGTCGTTCAAGACGTTTGCCGCGAGCCGGGCCTTCCAGTCGACCATGATCTTCGGACAGCGATTCCGGTTCGAGGATCTGCTGGTGGCATTTCTGCAGACACTGACCGGCCACATCGCGGAGAGCCCCGACCTGTCGGCCGCCCGTGTCGTCGTCGGGCGCCCCGTGTGTTTCGCCGGCGCCAGCCCCGACGATGCCTTGGCGATGCAGCGCTATCGCGACGCATTCGCCCGCCTCGGCGGCGGCCACGCCCGCTACGTCTACGAACCCGTCGGCGCGGCCTTCTCCTTCGCCCGCGACCTTGAGAGCGACGCCGTCGTGCTGGTCGCCGATTTTGGCGGCGGCACCAGCGACTTCTCCATTTTGCGATTTTCGCGCGTGGGCGGCGGTCTGCGGGCCGAGCCGCTCGGTCACGCCGGCGTCGGCGTCGCCGGCGACACGTTCGATTCCCGGATCGTCGACCGCGTGATCTCGCCGCGTCTCGGAAAGGGCAGCAGTTACCGGTCTTTCGGCAAGGTTCTGCCGCTTCCGGCCCACTACCATGCGTCGCTCGCCCGCTGGAACGAACTTGCGCTGATGAAAGGCAGCGCGGATTTCCGTGAGTTGCGGAAGCTTGCGCGCGCCGCCCTCGATCCCTCGCCCCTGGATGACTTCATCCAGCTCGTGGAGGACGATCTCGGCTTTCCGCTCTACCGCTCCGTCTCAGCGGCCAAGGTCGCTCTGTCGGCGCAGGACGCCGTCGAGTTCCGGTTCGCGGAGCGGGAGCTGGACATCCGCTCGACCATCACGCGCGCCGATTTCGACACGTGGATCGACGACGATCTCGCGCGGATCATGGACAGTGTCGATCAGGCGCTGGCGAGCGCCGGCATCGCGCCGGGCGATGTCGACAAAGTGGTCCTGACCGGCGGAACCTCCTTCGTGCCGGCCGTTCGCCGCCTCTTCGCCGATCGCTTCGGCGGCGAGAAGCTCACCTCCGCCGACCATTTCGAATCCATCGCCCAGGGCTTGGCACTGATCGGAATGACCGAGGACCCCGATCAATGGGCGGCAGCGGGATAAGGTTCGCCGACAGCTTGTCCGGAACCAGTCGGACCTTCACCGAGGGTCGCAAGCGCTACAGTGGGCCGGCCCGCGACCTGCCGATGCGCCGCCGTGGCAGACGGCTGCTCTGCGGGCCGTGTGGCGAACGCGCTCACGCCTCGCCCGCGATGATGCCCTTGCGAATCAGGAAGCAGCCATAGGGTCGCGGGTCGCCCACCTGAACGACCGCGAAGGCTTGCGCCGCCGCCTCATAGAAGGCGAAGCGGTCCACTCCCGTCATCGCGATGTCGCGGCCGAGTGCCCGGCCGATTTCGAGCTGCACCTCCTGCTGGACGGCCGGCACGGCACCGGCATCGCCGACCACCGACATGCGCCGGATCGGCTCCGGTTCGAAATCGTCGATCGGGAGCACCGAGAGGACGGCCCTCGCCGCGCGCGGCATGGTGAGTCCCGGCAGGCGCACGATGCGCCGTGACACGGTGGCCGACGCGATCCTTTCCGCGGGATGATTGGCATCGACGATGGCGAGATCGTCGCCATGGCCCATGGCCGCAAGGACCCAGAGGAGATCCGGACCGAGGATGGGGTCGAGGCCCTTCAGCACGTCATGCTCCCGATTGTCCATGCGCCGCTGCGCGCCCGAGGTAGACCCGCGCGGCGTTGCCGCCGAAGATCGCGTCCTGCCCGGTGGCGCCGAGCGGAGATGTCAGCGCCTCTGCCGCGCGATGCCAGCCATCGTATCCGCCGGCGCGGTTCACCACGGGCCAGTCGCTGCCCCAGATCAGCCGCGAAGCGCCGAACGCGTCGATGAGGTGCCGGACATAGGGTTTCAGGTCGTCTGCCGACCAGTCGTCCGGCGCCTCGGTGACGAGGCCCGACAGCTTGCAGGAGACATTGGGCCGTGCGGCCAGCGCCGCCATGTCGGCGCGCCACGGGTCGATTCTTCCATCCCGGATGAAGGGCTTGGCGCCATGGTCGATGACGATGGCAAGATCGGGATGGCGGTCCGCCAGAACCAGTAGCCGCGGCAGATGGCGGGGAAGCACCAGCGCGTCGAATACGAGGCTGTGGCTGACCATGGCCCGCAGCGCCGGGCCAAGCACGAGGTTCGTGAGGAAATCGTCGTCGGGAATGTCCTGAACCATGGGCCTGAGCCCGACGAGGAGCGGGTCGCGCGCCAGTTCCGCTATGACCGAAGGCGCGTCCGGCGCGGCAAGATCGGCCCAGCCGACCACGCCTGCGACAAAACCGGACTCGCGCGCGACAGCGAGCATGAAATGCGTCTCGGCGACCGTCGGCGCGGCCTGGACGAGGATCGTCGCGCCGATGCCGTGGCGCGCGAGATGGGGTGCGAGATCGGCGGGACCATAGTCGCGTCGCAGCACGTCCGGTGCGCTGTCGAGCCAGCCATAGTCGCCGCGCGCGACCTGCCAGACGTGCTGGTGGGCGTCGATCCTCATGGCTCAGGCCGGCGTCGGTGCATGGGCGGCGATCAGGCCGGCGGCCTTCAGGTCGCCCCAGAGAGCTGCGGGAACGGTCGCCACGGCAGCGGCGACATTGGCAACGATCTCGTCTGGCCGCACGGCGCCGAGCACGAGTGTCCTGACCGCCGGATGAGCCGCGGCAAAGGCCATGGCCGCCTGCCGGAGCGGCACGCTGTGAGACCGGCAGACGGCTTCGATCGCCTCGGCGCGCGCCAGAATCGCGGGCGGCGCGGGACGGTAATTGTAATGCGCGCCGGAGCCCGCACCGCCGGCGAGAATGCCGGAATTGAACACGCCGGCGAGCATGATGCCGATGCCCTTTTCCAGCGCGACGGGGAGGAAGCTGTCCAGCGCGCCCTGTTCCAGCAGCGTGTAGCGCCCGGCTAGCATCATCACGTCGAAGTCACCCGCGCCCGCGAAGCGCACGCACATCTCCGCCTCGTTGACGCCGACGCCGATGGCCTTCACCGCGCCGGAGGAACGCAGCCGGTCGAGAGCGCGGTAGGCGCCGCTCATGGCCTCGGAGAACCGCCGCTCCATGTCGGCCCCGTGGGTCCAGACATCGACGTCGTGGATGAGCAGCACGTCGACATGGTCGGTTCCGAGTCGCAGCAGCGACTGCTCGAAGGAGCGCATGGCGCCATCATAGGAATAGTCGACCACCGCGCCGTGCGGCAGGCCGCCGGCATAGCCGGAGCGGTCGCCCGGGGCTGCCGTCGGGTCCATCCAGCGGCCGACCTTGGTGGAGAGAACGATGTCAGTCCGCCCGCTCGCGCGCAGTGCCGCGCCGATGCGGTGTTCCGACAGCCCGTGGCCGTAGAGCGGCGAGGTGTCGATGAGGTTCACGCCGGCATCGAGCGCCGCCGCGACCGTGTCCTGCGCGGCTCGCTCGTCGAGCCTGCCGAAGAGATCGCCGAGCGGCGCGCCGCCGAAGCCGACGAGGCTGACATCGAGCCCCGCGGCCAGTCGGCGGCGGGGCAGCGTCGGAACCGGAGGCGGGCTGGGGGCTGCGGCCGTCATCGCGGATCGATGGGCGTGTTCGGCAGGGCGAACTCCCGCTCGATCCAGGCGGCGAGGCGCAGGAGGTCTCGCTCGCGGTCGCCATGGGACAGGATCTGCACGCCGATCGGGAGCCCGGTATCGGAGAAGCCGATCGGCACGGAGATGGCGGGCAGGCCGCTGAGCGACCAGATCGCCGTGACCGCGATCCAGTCGAGATAGTCCTGCATCGGCTGCCCATCGATCACCGCCGGCGCGAGGACATCGACGGAGAACGGCATGGCCTGTGCCGCAGGGCAGACGAGGAAATCGTGGTCGTCGAGGAAGTCCACGGCGCGGCGGTAGAAGTCGGTGCGCACGCGGTTGGCCGCCGCGATGGCCCGGCCCGGCTGGTCGCGCCCGCGCATGATGTCGCCCATGACGGCAGCCGGAAACAGGTCGCGGTGTCGGTCGAGCAGCGGCTCCCAGGTCGCGAAGAAACTCTCGCCGCGCAGCACCCTGAAGGCGTCCATCGCGCCCGTCGTCGCCGGGTAACCCCGGTGGACGGCGACGCCCGCGCCTGCCAGCCGATCGGCGAATGCCTCGACCGCAGCACGGATCGGCGCGGCGACCGGCAGGCCGAGATCCGCGGAGACTGCGATGCGCGTCGGCTTTCGTGGTTCGCGCGCGGCGGCGAAGAACGATGGTCCGGAGGCGGGCGCCGAGAGGAAGTCGCCGGGATCGTAGCCGACCATGGCGTCGAACATCAGCGCGAGATCGTCGACGCAGCGCGCCATGGGCCCTTCGACGAAAATCGTGTCGAATGGGTCCGTCAGCCGCTTGCGCGGTACGCGCCCCGGTGTCGGCCTGAGGCCCAGCACGTTGCAGAAGGCGGCGGGGATGCGCAGGCTTCCGCCATAGTCGTTGCCATGGGCCAGCCAGGCTTCGCCAGTGGCCAGCGCCACCGCCGAACCGCCCGAGGAGCCTCCGCAGGTCAGCCTGACATCGTAGGGGTTCAGCGTCGTGCCGTGGACGGCGTTGGTCGTCTGCGCGCCGCCGAGTTCGGAGAGGTTCGACTTGCCGAGCACCACCGCGCCATTGGCCTCCATCAGCGCCACGGTGCGGTCGGAGGTCGTGGATATGCGGTCCTTGAAGATCGGCGTGCCGCCCGTGTTGCGCACGCCGGCGACGTCGTTGTTGTCCTTCACGACGATGGGGATGCCCGACAGGACCGTGTCGCGCCCGGCGGCGCGGGCTGCATCGGCCGCGCGTGCCTGTTCGTGTGCCCGTTCGAGGCAGAGCGTCGGGATGGCGTTGACCTTCGGCTCCACCACGGCGATGCGGGCGACGGCGGCCTCGACCAGTTCCACCGACGTCACCTCTCCAGATCGCAGCCGGGTGCGGATTTCGGTCGCGCTGAAGTCGGTCAGGTCATGCGGCATGGGCAGGCTCGGTTGCGGTAGGCGAGGGTGTGCCGCAGGAGCGGCGGATGATCAGGCGGGGGGCCATGACGGTGACGGTGCCCGGCCCGAGCCGGCTGCCCGTCACGCGATCGAGCAGGATGTTCAGCGCCGTCTCGCCGATGGCGCGCACCGGCTGGGCCACGGCGGTGAGGCGCGGCGAGACCGAGTCGGCCCATGGCAGGTCGTCGATGCCGACGATCGATACATCCTCGGGGCATTTCAGTCCGAGATCGGCCAGCGCCCGGATCGTACCAAGCGTCATCAGGTTGTTGGTGGCGAAGATGGCGGTCGGCGGCACGTCGGCGCGCAGCAGGTCGACCGCCGCGCGGCAGGCCGGCGCCTCCTGGAAACCCGCGTCGCGTACCAGGCCGGGATCGAAGGCGATGCCCGCGGCCAGCAGAGCCTCCCGGTATCCCGCGAGGCGGTCGGCCGCGGTGCGCACGACGTCGGGTCCGTTGATCAGCGCGATGCGCCGATGCCCCGCCGCGACGAGGTGGCTCGTCGCCTCGAAGGCGGCGCGGCGATTGTCGAGCACGACGGCATCGTAGCCGAGCCCGTCCATGGCGCGGTCGACCAGCACCACGGGCACTTCGAGTTGCGCCAGCAGCGCCGCGCGGTTCATCGACACCGCGCCGGTGGGCGCCAGGATCAGCCCGTCGATCCGCTGGCTGCGCAGCATCTTCAGATGCGCTTCCTCGCGCTCGACCTTCTCGGACGAATTGCACAGCAGGACGAGATGTCCGCGCGCGGCGGCGGCATCCTCGACCGCCGCGAACAGGTCGGAGAAGAACGGATTGGTGATGTCGCCGACCACGAGCCCGAGCAGTCCGCTCGTCCGCTTGCGCAGGGATCGCGCGGCCGGATGGGGCGCATAGCCGAGCTTGTCGACGGCCGCCTGAACCCGCGCGCGCAACTCCTCGCTGACCCGGTCGGCGCTGTTCAGCGCGTTCGACACGGTGGCCATCGATACATTCGCCAGCCGCGCGACATCGCGGATCGTGGCCATGGCGCCTCCGTCATTGAAACGGTTCAATTCTTCGCCGCCATTCTTTCAACCTGCTCCGAGGAATGCAATGGATGCGCCGGCAAAAATCGCTTGATGGGCGGGAATGTCTGTGTCAGCTTCATTTGAAACGTTTTACAAAAAGCCGAGATTGAGGAAGCGGGCATGGTGCGGCGCACATATCCGAACGGGGCGATGCGGCCATGATGCTGTATGTGCTTCGGCGTCTGGCCGCGACCGTGCCCGTGCTCCTGTTCGTGGCGCTGTTCGTGTTCTTCCTGCTGCGCCTGACGCCCGGCGATCCCGCCGTTCTCATCGCGGGGGATCAGGCGACAGAGGCGCAGATCGAGGCGATCCGCCAGCAGCTCGGCCTCGACAAGCCCTTCATCGAGCAGCTCTTGGCGTGGTCCGGCCGCATCCTTTCCGGCGATCTCGGCCGCTCGGTCTTTTCCGACATGGAGGTGACGCGGCTGATCGCCATGCGCGTGGAGCCGACCGTCCTCCTGGCGCTGGTGGCCATCGTCATGGCGCTGGTCATCGCCCTGCCGCTCGGCACGCTCGCGGCGGTAAAGGCGGGCAGCCGCACGGACCGGGCGGTGATGGCCTTCGCCATGATCGGCTTTTCATCGCCGGTCTTCGTCATTGCCTTCCTGCTGGTCTATGTCTTCGCGTTGGGCCTCGGCTGGTTCCCGACACAGGGCTATGTGCCACTCGCCAATGGCCTCTGGCCTTGTCTCAACAGCCTCATCCTGCCCAGCATGGCCCTCGCCATGCTCTACGCTTCGCTCCTGGCGCGCATCACTCGCGCCAGCCTGCTCGAGGTGCTGTCGGAGGATTATGTCCGCACAGCGCGCGCCAAGGGCCTGATGCCGCTGCGCGTGCTCGTCCGCCACGCCTTGCAGAACGCCGCCATTCCCATCGTCACGGTGGTCGGTGTCGGCATCGCGGCGCTGCTCGGCGGCGTCGTCGTCACCGAGACGGTGTTCAACATTCCCGGCCTCGGGAGACTGACGACCGATGCCATCCTGCGCCGCGACTATCCCGTGGTGCAGGGACTCATCCTGATCTTCTCGGGCGTCTACGTGCTCATCAATCTCCTGGTCGATCTCAGCTACGTGCTGTTCGACCCCCGCATCCGGTACTGAGGGCGCAATGGCGATGATCGATGCGCCGCCTCAGCCGTCAGCGACCGCGATGCAGGCGGCCAGCGAATGGTTCGGCCGGCTGGCGAAGTTCCTGCGCACCAATCCGGTGATCTTCACCGGCCTGCTGATCCTCCTGTTCTTCGCGATGATGGCACTGTTGGCGCCGCTGCTCTTCGTCGATCCGGCGCGGGTCAACCCTCTGCAGCGCCTACGTCCGCCTAGCCTCGCTCACCCCTTCGGCACCGACCAGATCGGACGTTCCACGCTGTCGCGCACCTTCAACGGCACGGCGATCTCGCTCACTGTCGGCGCGCTGGTCACGCTGGTTACCGTGGTCTTCGGCCTGCTGATCGGGCTCGTCGCCGGCTTCGTGCGCTGGCTCGACGGCATCGTCATGCGCGTGATGGACGGCATGATGGCCATTCCCGGCATCCTGCTCGCCATCGCGCTGATGTCCTTGTTCGGGGCCGGCGTTCGCAATGTCATCGTCGCCATCGCCATCGCCGAAATTCCGCGCATGGCGCGCATCGTGCGGTCTTCCGTGCTGGTGATCCGCGAGCAGCCCTATGTCGAGGCCGCCATTGCCGGCGGCACCCGCACGCCGCGCCTTCTCGCCCAGCACATCCTGCCCAATGTCACGGCCCCGGTGATCGTCCAGGCGACCTATGTCTTCGCCTCCGCGATGATCGTCGAATCCGTGCTGTCGTTCCTCGGCGCGGGCACGCCGCCGACCATTCCGAGCTGGGGCAACATGCTGGCCGAGGCCCGCGCCTTCATGCAGCGCGCGCCGTGGATGATCGCCTTTCCGGGCGTTGCCCTCGCGCTGCTGGTGCTCACCGTCAACGTGCTGGGCGATGCCCTGCGCGATGCCATCGATCCGAAACTCGCGCGGCAGATCCGCGCCTGATCCAACACCCGCGAGGCGGGCAAGAACGCCGGGAAGGCGACGCATGACGAGACAGGGAGGATGGAAGATGATCCGCTGGACGAGACGATTGGCGGTTGCGACCGCGGCAATGGCGCTGACCATGACGGCGCTGCCGGCCATGGCGCAGACGGTGCTCAAGGTTCGCCCCTTCGGCGACCTGCGCACGATCGACCCGATCACCACGTCGGACTACATGGTCCGCAATCACGGCTACATGGTCTACGACACGCTGTTCGCGCAGGATTCCTCTGGCGCGATCAAGCCGCAGATGGTCGAGCGCCACACCGTTTCCGCCGACGGCCTGACCTGGACCTTCGTGCTGCGCGACGGCCTGAAGTTCCACGACAACCAGCCGGTGACGGCGGCCGACGTCGTCGCCTCGCTCAAGCGCTGGGGCGAGCGCGACGGCCTCGGCCAGCAGCTCATGGGGCAGACCGCTTCCTTGACCGCGACCGACGCGAAGACCGTGACGCTCGTGCTGAAGGAGCGTTGGGGCCTCGTGCTGGAGGCGCTCGGCAAGCCGAGCTCGATGGTGCCCTTCATCATGCCCGCGCGCATCGCCGCGACGCCGGCGACGCAGAACATCACCGATCCCATCGGGTCCGGGCCGTTCATGATGGTCAGGGGCGAATGGTCGCCCGGCGCGAAGATCGTCTATCAGAAGGCGCCCATGTACGTGCCGCGCACCGAGCCGGCGGACGGTCTCGCGGGCGGCAAGCGCGCCAATGTCGACCGCGTCGAGTGGATCATCATGCCCGATGCCCAGACGGCGCTGAACGCGCTGCAGGCCGGTGAGATCGACATTTTCGAGGAACTGCCGCCGGACATGATCGCGCTGGTCAAGTCCAATCCGCGCATCGCCGTCGGCAGGCTCTCGGCGCTGCAGGGCGTCATGCGCATGAACCAGCTCCAGCCGCCCTTCAACAATCCGAAGCTGAGGCAGGCGATCCTGCGCCTCGTCGACCAGGAGCAGACGCTGCGTGCCTATGTCGACGACAAGAGCCTCTACACCAACTGCCCGTCATTCTTCATGTGCGACTCGCCCTATTTCTCGAATGCCGGCTGGCGGCCGGCGGACGTTGCGGCGGCCCGCCAACTCGTGCGCGAGAGCGGCTACAACGGCGAAACGATCGTCCTGCTCGACGCCACCGAGACGGCCTTGAGCCCGGCGACCCTCGTGGTCGCGCAGGCCATGCGCGATATCGGCCTCAACGTCGACTATCAGGCGATGGACTGGGGCACGCTGTCGAGCCGCCGCACCTCGAAGAATCCGGTGGCGCAGGGTGGCTGGTCGGCCTTCCTCTCCGGACCGGCCGCGCCGGACATGTGGGAGCCGGTGGGGCACCTCGCGCTGCGCTCCAACTGCGATCGCGCCTGGTTCGGCTGGCCCTGCGACGAGACCATCGAGAAGCTGCGCGCCGCCTTCACCACGGCGCCCGACCTCGCCGGGCGGCAGGCCATCGCGCGCCAGATCCAGGAGCGGGCCGTGGAGACGGTGCCCTATATCCCGGTCGGCCAGTTCTGGCTGGTGCGCGGCTTTCAGGCGAGCCTCAAGGGCCTGCTGGTCGCCGGCCTGCCGGTCTACTGGAACGTCAGCAAGTAGATCGATCTCGATTGCCGCCACCGTCGTCATGCCCGGCCTTGTGCCGGGCATCCACGTCTTTGACGGGGTAGGCCGCACGCGGAACCCGCGCCTCGAAGCAGTCGCGCTCGCTATGCCTCGCGGCCGACGGAGTACGACATGACCAGCGCGCGGCGATCGCATTCGCCGGGCGGCAGAAGCCGCATCGACGGCTTGTCCTTGAGTTCGCCATCGAAACCGTCGGGGTCGCCATGGCCGGTCCAGGCCTCGATGGAGACGAAGGGCGCGCCCGGTTTCGACCAGATCGCCCAATGCGGAAAGCCGGTCGCCGCGAGCGTGATCGCGGGGCCGGTCGTCCCTGCCTCGTAGCGCACCGAACGGCTGCGCGCGTTCAGGAAACACAGCGCTTCGGCCGCGAAGGTCTCATCATTCAGCGGCAACCTGCGATCGACGACAGGGACAGGTCGCCTGGCGCTGCTGAACAGGCCGCCGGGCGCGATCACGGGCACCTCGGGAGCTTCGGCCGTCTCGAACACAGCCGCATGGTTCTCGCGCGGACCATCGCCGAGTGGCCAACTGAACCCGGGGTGGAGCCCGACGGCATAGGGCATGAACGTCTCGCCGGTGTTTTCCACCTCCACCGTGATTGTCACGCTCCGCGGCGCGAGCCGGTATTCGAGCGTCAGCCGGAACGGAAACGGATAGACCGCGAGGCTCGCCTCGGTTTCGCGCAATGACAGGCGGGCATGGTCAGGTCCGGATTCATCGGTCGCGAAGGCGCTTTGCGCGGCGAATCCGTGAACGCCCATCGGTCGCGCTATGCCATCGAAACGGATGCGCCCGCCGCGCGCCCAGCCGACGATCGGAAACAGCACCGGCGCCGACTGCGCCCACCAGCCGGGATCGCCGTGCCAGAGCAGTTCGCGCCCGCCCGCCCGCCAGCGGCGAAGTTCGGCCCCGCATGGCGAGACGGCGGCGCGGGCATCGCCTGATTCGAGTTCGATCATGAGACGAGGATAGCCCGGTCGCACATGTCGATGCAGCGTCGCGCCAGCCTGCCCGAAGGCCATCGCCCCAAACGAAAACGCCCGCATCGGAGGAACCGATGCGGGCGCTCGAAATTGGTGCCCAGAAGAGGACTCGAACCTCCACGCCTCGCGGCGCTGCTACCTGAAAGCAGTGCGTCTACCAATTCCGCCATCTGGGCGAAGGCGCGTGTCATAGCGAGTGAAATCCGGTGCGTCAACGCACCCGCGCGTAGTTCACCTGCTCTTCGTCACGCCGCGAACACGAAGACCCGTTTCGGCACCAGTTCGCCGCGCTCCACCTCGCAGAGCGCGATGGGATCGCCGCCGGCCGAAGCCCAGACGGGCCCGTCGATCGGTGCGTCGCGGCCACGCAGGATGGTGCTCTGGCCGCGCATCAGGCGCGCGGCGATGTCGCGGGTCACCTTGACCTCGGGCACTTCGGCGAGCGCGGCCTCGACGGGCAGCAGCGCATCGTCGAGAGACTGTCCCGTGATCTTGCCCTCGGCGAGCTCGCGCAGCTCGTCGAGCGTCACGGTGTCATCCTCGCCGAACGGCCCGACGCGGGTGCGCCGCAGCGCCGTGACATGGCCGAGGCATTTCAGGTCGCGGCCGATATCGCGGGCGATGGCGCGCACATAGGTGCCCTTGCCGCACTCGGCCTCGAACTCTGCCTCCGTCTCCGAAAAGGCGATCAGCGACAGAGTCTCGACGGTGATCGGGCGCGCCTCCAGCGTCACCTCCTCGCCGTCGCGGGCGAGATCGTAGGCACGCTCGCCGTCCACCTTGATGGCGGAAAATTTCGGCGGCACCTGCATGATCGTGCCGGTATAGCGCGGCAGCAGGGCTTCCACGTCGGCGCGGGCGGGCCGGATGTCAGAGCGGGCCGTCACCTCGCCCTCGGTGTCGTCCGTGGCGGTCTCCGCCCCCCAGGCGACCGTGAACCGATAGGTCTTGCGGCCGTCCATGACGAAGGGAACCGTCTTGGTCGCCTCGCCGAGCGCGATGGGCAGGATCCCGGTCGCGCGCGGGTCGAGCGTGCCGGCATGGCCGCCCTTCTTGGCGTTGAACAGGCGGCGCACCTGCGACACCGCCTGCGTCGAGGTCTGGTCGAAATCCTTGTCGAGGACGATCCAGCCGTGGATGTCGACCTTCTTGGAGCGGGGCTGGTTCATTCCAGATCGCCTTTGTCCTGGTCGGCCTTCTTCACGTCGCGCTGAACCTCGTCGCTGTCGATCAGGCGATCGATGCGCGAGCCCTCGTCGAACGAGCCGTCGATGCGGAACCGCAGGTCGGGCGCATATTTCAGATTGTTGCGGTGGGCGAGCTCGCCGCGCAGATAGCGCTTGTTGCGCGCCAGCGCCTGGATCACCGCCTCCTGGTCGCCGCCGCCGAGCGGCATGACGAAGCAGGTCGCGATCTTCAGGTCCGGCGACATCCGCACTTCCGGCACGGTGACGATATGCGTCTCCAGAACGGGATCGTGGATCTCGCCGCGCTGGAGCACTTCGGCGAGCGCGTGGCGCATCAACTCGCCGACGCGCAACTGCCTTTGGGACGGGCCGGAGCCCGTGTCGAAACGTTTGGCCATGATCTTGTGTCCTTCGCCCGGGATCGGACCGGGTGGAAGCGAAAAGGAGGCGGGGAAATACACCCGGAAGGCGCGAAAGGGAAGGGTCAGCCGGCCCGAACCGCCGCCTCGGCCGCTTCGATGGCGTCCGGCGTGCCGACATGCAGCCAGAGCCCGTTGAGCACCAGGCCGTGCAGCCGGCCCTGTGCCAGCGAGGCGTTCCAGAGGGCATTGAGCGAGAAGACCTCGCCAGCCGCCCGGCCCGCGAAATCCGCCGCGCGCATGACGGCCGCGCCGGCATAGGCATAGGGAGCGGCCACCCGCTGGCCGCGCCGCTCCAGCCGTCCCGCGCGATCCATGAAGAAGTCGCCGGGGCCGTCGAAGCCGACGCTGTCATTGCCGTCGAGCGCGCCGGCGTCGGGCAGCGCCGCCAGCAGCAGCAGCGTGTCCATCCGGGCCGGATCGAAGGCTGCGATCATGCGCGCGATGTTGGACGGGCCGCGATCGATCCAGAAACTGTCGCCATTGCGGATGACGAAGGCTTCGCCCAGATGGTCGAGCGCCTTGGCGACGCCGCCGCCGGAATCGAGCAACTGGTCCCGCTCGTCGGAGACGATGATCCGCGGGTTTTCGCGGGTCCGCACCGCGTCCACGATCTGCTCGGCGAGGTGATGGACGTTGACCACCGCCGTCGTCACGCCGGCCTCGGCCAGCGGATCCAGCACATGGTCGAGCAGCGTCTTGCCCGCGACCTCCACGAGCGGCTTCGGAATGCGGTCGGTGATCGGCCGCATCCGCGTGCCGAGACCGGCCGCCAGCACCATGGCCGTGTCGATCGGTGGGGCAGCCGTCTGCGTCAAGGCGGCGGTACCCGGTCGTCGACCCAGCGCTTCACCTGATGAAGGGCCGGGTGGGCGAGGCAGCGCTGCAGATAGGCCCAGATGCGCGGCAGGTGCGCCAGATATTGCGGTTTGCCGTCGCGCCGGTCGAGCCGGGCGAAAATGCCGAGGATCTTGGTCGCCCGCTGCGCGCCCATGATGGCGTAGAGCCGCGCGAAGGCAGCCATGTCGAAGGACGGGTCGGCGGCCTTCCGGGCGCTGGCGTAGCGGGAGAGGATCTGCAGCTCCAGCTCTTCGGAGACAGTGACGCGGGCATCCTGCGCCAGCGAGGCGACGTCATAGGCCGCAGGCCCCATCACCGCGTCCTGGAAGTCGATCAGGCCGACCTTCTCGACGCCGTCGCGGCCGGCGAGCCAGATCAGGTTCGGCGAATGGAAATCGCGCAGCACCCAGGTCTTGGGCGCCGCTTCCACTTCCTTGAAGAGCTCCGTCCAGCGCTGGAGGAAGACGTATTTCTCGCTCGCGGGGATGCGGACATCCTTCATCGGCAGATACCAGTCGAGCAGCAGCTCAACCTCGATGCCGAGCGCCTCGCGGTCATAGGCGGGAAGCGTGTAGGGGCCCTTCGGCGTCGAGAGCGTTGCCGGGCGCGGGCGCGCATGGATCGCCGCCAGCACGTCGACGGCCGCCAGATAGCGCTCGGCGGCCGGTGCGCCGTCCTTCAGCACGCCATCGCTGCCGAGGTCCTCGATGATCAGGAAGCCCTGCGCGAGGTCGATGGCCTCGATCTCCGGCGGCGACAGGCCGGCGTCGCGCAAGCCCTCGGCCATGGCCACGAAGGGCACCATGTCCTCGGCGAGATGGGCGATGCGGCTGTAGGGCAGGTCGTTTCTCACCGGCGGGCCGTCCGGCTTGCGGGGCGCGTTCATCAGCACGGCGCGGCGCTGGCCGTCGAGCAGCCGCTCGTAGCTGCGGGTGGAGGCGTCGCCCTGAAGGTGGCGGCGGAGCGATCCGCCCCAGCCGGCATTGTCGAGGAAGGTGCGCAGCGCCGCCATGCGGGCGAGGCGCGCCGCCCAGGCGCCGTGGCCGATCAGCTCGGCGCGGCGGGCGTTCGGCCCGTTGCCGGGGGCGAGCGACAGGGTGATCTCCAGCCGGTCGCCGGACAGCGCGCCGCCGAGCCGGTCGGGCCATTCGACCAGCAGCAGCGCATTGTCGGATACCTCGTCCCAGCCGAGCTCGGCGATCTCGTCGGCCGATGCGACGCGGTAGAGGTCGGCATGGACCACCGGCAGGCGCTTCAGGTCATAGGGCTGGACCAGCGCGAAGGTCGGGCTCGGCACGTCGAGCTTGTCATCCTCGGCGATGGCGCGGATCAGCGCGCGCGCCAGCGTCGACTTGCCCGTCCCGAGGTCGCCTTCCAGCGTCATGATGTCGTTGGCCTGCGCCGCCATGGCGAGATCCATGGCGAGCCGGCGCGTCTCCGCCTCGTTGGCGAGGGTCAGGGCGAGGCGGAAGGGTTCTGTCATCGACGCTTCGGGCGGGGGAAACGAAGGCGGGAGATCTCGGGCAGGGGACGCGTAGGCGACAGACGCAGCGGGCATGGCGCTTGAACTCGACAGCGATCGGGACGGCAAGCGATCGCGAACGATCTCGGCGCACAGTGAACTGCGTTTATCGTTAATGAAGCGTGTGCCTGAGCATATTTGAGGCTCGCGCGTGGCGGCCGGAAGGCAATCGAAGCTTCGTTTCAGCCCCAGTCCCACCGCCGGTCGTGCCGTCCGCCCGGCATCCAAAGCCTATTCGGCGGCCTTGGAATAGTCGCCGAGGTCGGCGGGGAAAGTTACCTTGACCTGGGTGCCGCGGCCCGGTGCGGAATCGACCTCGATCCGGCCCTTGTGGAGCTGCACGAAGCTCTGGACGATGGAAAGGCCGAGCCCGGCACCGCGATGGCGCGTGCCGGTCGTGCGCGTCTCGAACCGCTCGAACATCCGCCCCATCATCTCCGGCGCGATGCCCGTGCCCTGGTCGCGGACCTTGAAGACGATAGTGTCGCCCTCGCGCTCGGCATCGAGCACGATCAGCCCGCCGCGTCCCGAGAAGCCGATGGCGTTGGACAGCAGGTTGAACAGCACCTGCCTGACGCGCTGGGCGTCAGCCTTGAACGAGCCGATCTCGCGGGAAACCCGCATCTCGATGCGGTTCTGGTTCTCCGCCAGCCGGTCTTTCACCGCGTCGACCGCCGCCTGCATGGTGGCGCGGATGTCGACGTCGGACAGTTCGAGCTGCATCACCCCGGCATCGATGGTGGCGAGGTCCAGCACGTCGTTGATGATCGACAGCAGCGAGGCGGAGGAGGCGCCGATATAGCCGAGATATTCGCGCTGCCGTTCGTTCAGCGGCCCGATGGCCGGGTCGTCCAGCACCTGCGCGAAGCCGATGATCGTCGTGAGCGGCGTGCGCAGCTGGTAGGAGACATGGTGGACGAAGTCGTTGCGGATCTTGGCCGCCGCCTCCAGCGCCTCGTTCCGCTCGGTCAGCGCCCGTTCGACCATGACCATGTTGGTGACATTGCGGAATGTCACCAGCGTTGCCCCGCCCGGCAGCGGTGCGGTGACCGTGTCGAGAACCGAGCCGTCCGTCCGCTCGATGCGGAAGGAATGCTGGCGTCGCTCGTAGGCGAGCGCCGTCACCGCCGAGCGGATCTCGGTCCACACGCCGCCATCCCTGACGTAGGGCAGGCAGAGGCTGGCGATCTGGTCGATCCGGGGCTTGGCCGCCAGCACGTCGTCGGCGAAATCCCACAGCGCGGCAAAGGCGCGGTTCGAGAGCGACAGCCGCCCGTCCGAGCCGAACACCGCCACCGCCTCGTCGAGATGGTCGATGGTCTCGCGCTGGACACGCCCGAGCGCCGCGACTTGCGATTCCAGCTGCAGGCGCTGGGTCAGGTCGTCGAAAACATAGGTGACGCCGCCGGCCGGGTCCGGGTTCTGCACCACACGCAGGAAGCGTCCGCTCGGCAGCGACCATTCGTGGAGGCGCGGCTCGGTATCCACGGCCTCGTAGACCGTGTGCAGGCTCTTCTTCCACTCGCGGTAGTTCGACTGCTCGGGCAGCTGGCCGCGCTCGCGCAGGCGGTCGAGAATGTCGCCGTCGGTCGGCCCCTGATGCAGGAAGGCCGGCGGCAGGTCCCAGAGCTGGCGGAATGCCTCGTTGTGGAAGACCAGCCGCTTGGCCGAATCGAAGATGGCGACGGCTGTGGCGAGCTGGTCGAGCGTGCGCTTGTGCGTTTCCATCTCGACGGAAAGCTCGGAGCGCACCGTTTCCAGCTCGGTCACGTCGATGGCCATGCCGGCCGCACCGCCGGCGGCTGGCCGTTCGATCACGTCGAAGACGCGCCGCTGGCCGGCGGCGATGGCCGCCACGCGTCGCGCAAAGGGTTCGCCGGCGCCGCGCTTGCGGGCGGCCTCGGTGCGGTCGCCCGACTCGAGCAGCTCCGTGCCGGCCGCCACCGCCGCTGCGCCGGTCTCCGCGTCGGTTGCCGCCGCATAGGCGTCGTTGACCCAGGCGATCCGGCCGTCGGCATCGCGCAGCCAGACCGGAACCGGGATGGAGCCGAGGAACGAGCGGATCGTCTGCGTCTCGCGGCTCAGCGCCTCGTGGCGGGCGGTGAGCTGGATCAGTTCCTCGCGCACGCCCGAGACGAGGCGCAGGCGCAGCACGGCGCGACCGCCGATGGCACGCCCCTCGGCCTCGATTGGACGTCCGGCAAGCGTCACCAGATCCATCCGGAACGGTGTGCCGCCACGCCGCAGCGCCTCCACGGCGCGCTCGAGTTCCGCCGCGCGCTCCGCCGGCAGCCAGGCCCCGAAGGCGAGTGCCCGTCGCGCCGCCGGCAGTTCGGTGACCAGCGACACGTCGCCGACGATCTCCGGCTCGTCCTTGTCGCCGCCCCAGACGACGACGATGTGCGGATCGAGGGTGAGCAGCGCGTTGGCCCGGTCTAGGGCGAGCTTCAGCGCGTTGATTTCCTCGCGGGTGCGGACCTGATCCTGCGACGCCTTGGTGCGGCTGCGCAGCAGCGCGATGCCGGTGATGACACCGAAGACGACGACGCCGACATTGAGGCCGAAGGCGGCCCATTCATGCGGCCGGACTGAGGAAAAGGCCTGGGCGAAGTCGATCCCGGCCTCTTCGGCAGAGACGAGTGCAGTGGATGACAGGAGCAGGGCGGTCGCGGCGGCCGACAGGCGGATCGGGCGCTGGAACAGCGCGCTTGCAGCGCGTTGCCCGCTGCCGGATGCATCGTCGACCTGATCCAGGCCCGGCATCGCTGATCCTTCACCACGCGGCCCGCATCATCCCCGCTTCAGCGGCATCGCGGCAGCGCCGCCCCGCGCCGCGAATCACTGCCAATCTACCCTCTCGGCGACTCACGGTTTAAGAGTCCGAAACGGGAACATTGCGACGAAATTGCAAGATGCGGAATCCGGGTACCAGCATCAGAGCGGCGGCAGTTCGCGTCGCATGGTAATCGCGTCCGCCGCGCCGCTTGCCGACCTGTAATAGCCCTTGCGCCTGCCGATCGTCGCAAAGCCATGCCGCGCATAGAGTTTCAGCGCGGGAGCGTTCTCCGATTCCACCTCCAGGAACAGGTGGCGGATGCCCGCGCGCATCAGGTCCTTGACGTGTTCGGCGAGCAGGCGGCCGGCCAGCCCGCGCCCGCGCAGGCGCGCATCGACGGCGACGGTGAGAATCTCCGCCTCGTCGGCGGCAAGGCGGCTCAGCACGAACCCTGCCACCGGCGCGCCGGCACGGCGGCGGATGACATGCGCCAGCACGGCGTTCTCGCCCAGCATGGCGACGAAGTCGTCGGCGGGCCAGCCGCGGTGGAATGCGCCGCCATGGATAGTGGCGAGGTCCTCGGCATCGGCGGTCTCGGCGCGGTCGATGACGAGGGCGGTTTGCGGCCACCAGGACCAGAGGTCGAGAAAGGGGCTCACCGCGCCCTCCCGAACAGCGGCGCGGAGGCCTGCGGCTTGGCGTCGACGGCCTTGAGATAGAGCGGACGACAGGGCGCGGTCGAGGGGTCGGCGGCAGCGCCAAGCCGCGCGACGACGGCGATGTCGGAATAGGCGGCCTCGTCGAGGATCACCGGCGGCGAGGCGCCGGCCGGCCAGACGCCGAGCACGGCATCCGCGCCGGGACCCACCAGCGCCACCGGGCCGGACGCGGCAAGGCCGGCCGCCTCGGCTGCGGGCATGTAGCGCGGCGGCACGGCGAGCATCCGGTCATGACCGGTCAACGACGCATAGACATGGTCGTGTCGGGCATCGATGGCGGCAAGGACAGCGACCGGCTCCGCGGCGGCAAGATAGGGCTCGGAAAGCGCGGCAAGCGTCGGAATGCCCACCGCGTCGCCGCCCGCCGCCAGGGCCATGCCGCGCGCCGCGGCGATGGCGACGCGCAGGCCAGTGAAGCTGCCGGGGCCGATGGTCGCGACGAAACGCCGGCAGTCGCCCGCGCCGATACCGGCCTCGCCGCAGACTTCCGCGGCGAGCGGCACGAGCCGTTCGGCATGGCCGCGCTCCATCGGCTCGGAACGCCGCGCGAGCACGCGGCCGGAACCGGTGTCGAGCACTGCGGCCGAACAGGCGCCGAGCGCCGTATCGAGTGCGAGGACGAGCATGACAGGGTGCTACACCCTCTCGCGCGCCGCCGGAAGGGTGCCGAACGACACCGTGGCGGCGATTGCCGATCGCCAGCCCGGTCCGTCAGACGGACTGGACCTCGCGCACGTCCGGCAGGAAGTGCCGCATCAGGTTCTGGATGCCGTGCTTGAGCGTCGCGGTCGAGGACGGGCAGCCCGCGCAGGAGCCCTGCATGGCGAGATAGACGATGCCGTCCTTGAAACCGCGGAAGGTGATGTCGCCGCCATCGGCCGCAACCGCCGGGCGCACGCGCGTTTCCAGGAGCTCCTTGATCGTGTCGACGGTCTCGGCGTCGGCCGGGTCGAAGAACTCCTCGTCGCCGTTCGGCACGAGGCTGGCCTCGCCGCGCACCAGCGGCTGGCCGGACATGTAGTGCTCCATGATCGCGCCGAGGATGGCCGGCTTCAGGTGCGGCCATTCGGCCGAGCCCTTGGTCACGGTGATGAAGTCGTTGCCGAAGAACACGCCGGCGACGCCGTCGATGGCGAACAGCTTCTCGGCCAGCGGCGACTGCTTCGCGGCCTCGGGGGTCGGCATGTGCAGGGTGCCCTCGTCGAGCACGACGCGGCCGGGCAGGAACTTCAGGGTCGCCGGATTCGGCGTGGCTTCGGTCTGGATGAACATGGCTGGCTCCTCGAACGCCCGGTTCAAGGCCGGGGCCGGTTTGGAATGGTTCAATCGAACCATTCCACGAGACATGTGGCGAGGGCGAGGGGCGCCGTCAACCGGATTCAAGGGGGCGAAGGTCAGGCCAGCGCCGCGATTTCGTCGTCGGAAAGGTGTCCCGGCACGATCGCGACCGGAATCGGGTAGGAGCCGGCCGTCCGGGCAAGGCTCGAGACCAGCGGTCCCGGCCCGTCCTTGCCGGTGCCGGCAGCGAGAATGAGGATGGCGACGTCCGGGTCGTCCTCGATCTGGGCGAGGATCGCGTCGGCCAGCACGCCCTCGCGGACCACCAGTTCGGGTTCGACGCCGACGAGCTTCATCGTCCGGTCGGCGGCAGCGTCGAGCTTCGCGCGCGCCTCCGCGTGCGCCTCCGCGCGCATGACGTCAGCCACCCCGAACAGCGCCTGCCCGTCGCCGACGCTCGGTTCGATCACTGCCAGCATCTGCAGCCCGTGGCCCGTGCGCGAGGCACGGCGGGCGGCGAAGACGACGGCGCGGTCGCATTCGGGGCTCTCGTCCACCACCACCATGAATTTGGGGTTGTGTCCGCTCTGGTAGGCTTCGCGCTTGCGGGTCATCGGGGCCTCTCATCGACCGCAAGGCCACAATGTCGCACCCCGCGGGCGCGGCGCGCAAGCTAGCCGACCGCGATCAGCCCGGCGAAACAGGTCAGCACTATGGCAGAGGCGCGTGTGACGCCGCGCGGTGTCCCGCCGGCCGTCAGTCGGCCGATGCCAGCTCCGACCAGGATCCACGACGTCGCAGCCACGGCGACCAGTCCCGCAAAGCCGAGGAGATAAAGGCCGGCCCCCGGCGCGGACATGGGCAGGATGGCAAGGGCGAAGATGGCCGCCTTCGGGTTGAGCAGTGTCGTCACGAAGACGCGCCCCATGCCGATGCTGCGTTCTCCCCCATCGCCGAGGATCGGCCGCCGCCACAGGGCGACGGCGACGGAGACGAGATAGAGCCCCGCAGCGATCCTGAGGGCTTGCCCGAGCGGCGGATAGGCGGCCACCAGGGGCGCGACGAGGGCGTGGATGGCGAGGATCGCCAGCAGGTAGCCGGCAATCTCCGCACCGATCAGCGGTAGCGACCGTCTCGTCCCAACTAGGGCGCCGGATGTCGCCAGGAGCGTGTTGGTCGGTCCCGGCGTGCCCAGCAGCGCGAGGACGGCGATGGCGAAGAGAACCGGATCGGTGAAAGGGGCAGAATCGAACATGCCGCGACCCTCACCCGTCCGGGCTCGTCCCGCCTTGATCTCGGTCAGGCAGGCTTCCTGCCGGCCGGAATCGCGCACATCCTTCCAAACCGGGGCCGCTGCTGCTATGTGCGGCCCATGACCGACACGCCTCTCGACCTGATCCGCAACTTCTCGATTGTCGCGCATATCGACCACGGCAAATCGACGCTCGCCGACCGCCTCATCCAGGTGACCGGCGGCCTGTCCGAGCGCGAGATGACCGAACAGGTCCTCGACAACATGGACATCGAGAAGGAGCGGGGCATCACCATCAAGGCGCAGACCGTGCGCCTCGAATACAAGGCCGAGGACGGCAAGACCTACGTCCTGAATCTCATGGACACGCCCGGTCACGTCGACTTCGCCTACGAGGTGTCGCGCTCGCTGGCCGCCTGCGAGGGCTCGATCCTCGTGGTCGACGCCAGCCAGGGCGTCGAGGCCCAGACGCTCGCCAACGTCTATCAGGCGCTCGATGCCGGTCACGAGATCGTCCCGGTGCTCAACAAGATCGACCTGCCGGCGGCCGAGCCGGAGCGCGTCAAGCAGCAGATCGAGGACGTGATCGGCCTCGATGCCTCGGATGCGGTGGAGGTCTCCGCCAAGACCGGCCTCAACATCCCGGCCGTGCTGGAAGCAATCGTGAAGCGCCTGCCGGCCCCGAAGGGCGACCGCGCCGCGCCGCTCAAGGCCATGCTGGTCGATAGCTGGTACGACGCCTATCTCGGCGTCATCGTGCTGGTCCGCGTCATCGACGGCTCGATGAAGAAGGGCCAGCGCATCAAGATGATGGGCACGGACGCGGTCTATGACATAGACAAGATCGGCGTGTTCACCCCCAAGCTGAAGGACGTGCCGGATCTCGGCCCCGGCGAGGTCGGCTTCATCACGGCTTCGATCAAGGAAGTGGCGGATACCCGCGTCGGCGACACCATCACCGACGAGCGAAAGCCGACGGCAAAGGCGCTGCCGGGCTTCAAGCCGGCGCAGCCGGTGGTCTTCTGCGGCCTTTTTCCGCAGGATGCCGCCGATTTCGAGGACCTGCGCGCCGCCATGGGCCGCCTGCGCCTCAACGATGCCAGCTTCTCCTTCGAGATGGAGTCCTCCGCCGCCCTCGGCTTCGGCTTCCGCTGCGGCTTCCTCGGCCTGTTGCATCTGGAGATCATCCAGGAGCGGCTGGAGCGCGAGTTCAATCTCGACCTGATCGCGACCGCGCCCTCGGTCGTCTACCAGATCCTGCTGCGCGACGGTTCGCTGCTGGAACTGCACAACCCGGCCGACATGCCGGATCCGATGAAGATCGAGATCATCTCGGAGCCGTGGATCCGCGCCAAGATCATGACACCGGACGACTATCTCGGCTCGGTGCTCAAGCTCTGCCAGGACCGGCGCGGCGTTCAGGTGGACCTGACCTATGTCGGCTCGCGCGCCATGGTCACCTACGATCTGCCGCTGAACGAGGTCGTCTTCGACTTCTACGACCGGCTGAAGTCGATCTCGAAGGGTTATGCCTCCTTCGACTACCAGATCACCGACTATCGCGAGGGCGACCTCGTGAAGATGTCGATCCTCGTCAACGGCGAGCCGGTCGACGCGCTCTCCATGCTGGTGCATCGCAACCGGGCCGAGAGCCGTGGCCGCGCCATGTGCGAGAAGCTGAAGGACCTGATCCCGCAGCACCTGTTCAAGATCCCGATCCAGGCCTCCATCGGCGCCAAGGTCATCGCCCGCGAGACCATCTCGGCCCTGCGCAAGGACGTCACCGCCAAGTGCTATGGCGGCGACATCTCACGCAAGCGCAAGCTTCTCGACAAGCAGAAGGAGGGCAAGAAGAAGATGCGCCAGTTCGGCAAGGTCGACATTCCTCAGGAAGCCTTCATCGCCGCGCTCAAGATGGACGCCTGACGCAAGCGCCGGGGGCTCGCCCGGCCCGCCGGGTGGCGGGAGGGCGCATGTCGAGTTGGAGAAGAATTTACTCCGACGCCGATGATCTGCCGACTTCACGGAGAAATCCTCTCTCCTCCTGGGCGGCCTTTTGCCAGATCAGGCCAATCGGCCCGCCGACTGCTCCGGCTCGCGGGAGAACCCTGTCCTCCTGACGACGTGCCGGGACAACAAGACCCTTCCCCTTTCATCCGCGGATTCGAAGGGTTTGGTCTTATTTCCCGGAACGTCTTGAATAGTCACATGTTTTCGGACCTCTTCCGATGCTCGGCCGGCGCTTTCCGGCACGGCCGCATCGAGGAAGCCAGACATGTCGAGCACGTCCGCCACTGCCCGCCTTCGCGACGCCGCCGGCGTGGTCCTGGCGTTCGGGCTGGTGCTCGGCACCACGATCTACGCCCGCGGGCAGGCGGCGCCCCCGCCAGTCAGTCTGGTCAACGTCTCCTATGATCCGACGCGCGAACTCTACCGCGCCATCAACGAGGCCTTCACCCGCCACTGGCGCGAGAAGGCCGGCCAGCAGGTCACGATCCGCGCCTCGCATGGCGGTTCCGGGCGCCAGGCGCGCTCGGTCATCGACGGGCTCGACGCCGATGTCGTGACGCTGGCGCTGGCCGGTGACATCGACGCCATCGCCCAGCATTCGCGCCGCCTGCCGGCCAACTGGCAGACCCGCCTGCCGAACAATTCCTCGCCCTACACCTCGACCATCGTCTTCATCGTCCGCAAGGGCAATCCGAAGGGCGTGCGCGACTGGGCCGACCTCGCCCGGCCCGGTGTCGGCGTCGTGACCCCCAATCCGAAGACTTCCGGCGGCGCGCGCTGGAACTATCTCGCCGCCTGGGCCTACGAACTCGACCGCACCGGCAACGATGCGGCTGCCGCGAAGCGTTTCGTCGAGGCCATTTACCGCAACGTCTCCGTGCTCGACACCGGCGCGCGCGGCTCGCTGACCACCTTCGCCCAGCGCAATGTCGGCGACGTCTTCATCTCCTGGGAGAACGAGGCGCATCTGGCGCTGAAGGAGTTCGGCGAGGACAAGTTCGAAATCGTCTTCCCGTCGCTGTCGATCCTCGCGGAGCCGCCGGTCGCCCTCGTCGATCAGGTGGTCGACCGGCGCGGCACGCGCGCGGCGGCGCAGGCCTATCTCGACTTCCTCTATTCGCCCGAGGCGCAGCGTATCATCGCGCACAATTTCTACCGGCCGAACCTGCCGCAGTACGCCGACGCAGCCGATCTCGCCCGCTTTCCCCAGATCAGGCTGGTGACCATCGATCAGGTCTTCGGCGGCTGGACCAGGGCGCAGGCCGAGCACTTCGCCGACAGCGGCATCTTCGACCAGATCCATCGTCCCTCGGCGGCGACCCGATGACAGCTTTCGCGCTCACTGGTCCTGCGAGTCTTCGCCGCGCGATCGCGATCGCGAAGCCGAGCGCGCTGCCCGGCTTCGGCATCACCTTCGGCTTCGCGCTGGCCTATCTGTCGCTGATCGTGCTCATTCCGCTCAGCCTGCTCGTCTGGCGCGCGAGCGGCCTCGGCCTCGGTGGCCTCCTCGGCATCGCCACCCAGCCGCGGGTACGCGCGGCGCTGGAAACCAGCTTCTACCTCTCCTTCGCCGCCGCGGCGCTGAACGCCGTCTTCGGCCTCGTCATCGCCTGGGTCCTGACCCGCTACACCTTTCCCGGCCGCGCGCTGATCGACGCCATGGTCGACCTGCCCTTCGCCCTGCCGACGGCGGTCGCCGGCATCGCGCTCGCCGCGCTCTATGCGCCGAACGGCTGGGTCGGCTTCTGGCTGGATGCGTGGTTCGGCCTGAAGGTCGCCTTCACCCCGCTCGGCATTTTCGTGGCACTGACCTTCATCGGCCTGCCCTTCGTCGTGCGTACGGTGCAGCCGGTGATCGCGGAGCTGGATCGCGAGATCGAGGAGGCCTCCGCCACGCTGGGCGCGAGCCGCTTCCAGACCATCGCGCGGGTCATCCTGCCGACGCTGGTGCCTGCCATCCTGACAGGTTTTGCGCTCGCCTTCGCGCGGGCCGTCGGCGAATACGGCTCGGTGATCTTCATCGCCGGCAACATGCCCTTCGTCTCCGAGATCGCGCCGCTGCTCATCATCGTGCAGCTCGAGGAGTTCAACTATGCCGGCGCGACCGCCATCGCGACGATCATGCTGGCGCTGTCCTTCGCAACCCTGTTCGCCATCAACCTGACCCAGGCCTGGAGCCGGCGGAGGCTCGGTCATGGCTGAGGCCCGACACGCGTTTCAGGGGCATGGCTGGCGGCCGGTCGCGGCCGAGCGGCCTGCCATCCGCAGGGTGCTGACTGTGGTCGCTGTCGGCTTCGTCGCACTGTTCATCCTCCTGCCGCTCGCCGCCGTATTCGCCGAGGCGCTGCGCAAGGGCGTGCCGGCCTTCCTTGAGGCGTTCACCGACGAGGCGACGCTGGCGGCGGTGCAACTGACGCTGCTGGTGGCGGCCATTGCCGTGCCCGCCAACCTCGTCTTTGGCCTCGCCGCCGCCTGGGCCATCGCCAAGTTCGAATTTCCCGGCAAGAGCCTGCTGATCACGCTGATCGACCTGCCGTTTTCGGTCTCTCCGGTCGTCTCCGGCCTCGTCTTCGTCCTCCTGTTCGGCTCGCATGGCCTGTTCGGCGAATGGCTCCAGGCGAACGACGTCAAGATCATCTTCGCCGTGCCGGGCATCGTGCTCGCCACCATCTTCGTGACCTTCCCCTTCATCGCGCGCGAACTGATCCCGCTGATGCAGGAACAGGGCACCAGCGAGGAGGAGGCGGCGCTCACCCTCGGCGCCTCGGGCCTCCGAACCTTCCTGACCGTCACCCTGCCGAACGTGAAATGGGCGCTGCTCTACGGCGTCCTGCTCTGCAATGCCCGTGCGATGGGCGAGTTCGGCGCGGTCGCCGTCGTCTCCGGGCACATCCGCGGCCTGACCAACACAATGCCTCTCCACGTGGAGATCCTCTACAATGAGTACAATTTCGTTGGCGCCTTCGCCGTCGCTTCGCTTCTCGCCGGCCTCGCCCTCGTCACGCTTCTCGCCAAATCACTCCTCGAATGGCGATACGGCGACGAGCTTGCGGGCGCGCACCGGCATTGAGGCGGCGCCGGCGGCCATCCACGTCGAGGCCATCACCAAGGCCTTCGGCGCGACGGCTGCGCTCGACGGCATCGACCTCGACATTCGCGGTGGCGAACTGCTGGCGCTGCTCGGCCCCTCGGGTTCCGGCAAGACGACCCTGCTGCGCGTCATTGCCGGCCTCGAGCCGATCACCTCGGGCCGGGTGCTGTTCGGCGACGAGGACGCGACGCGCCTGGCGGTCCAGCGCCGCCATGTCGGCTTCGTCTTCCAGCACTACGCGCTGTTCCGCCACATGACCGTGGCCGACAACATCGCCTATGGCCTCGCCGTCCGCCCGCGCTCTGAGCGTCCCTCGCGCACGGACATCCGCCGGCGCGTGTCGGAGCTTCTCGACCTCGTGCGCCTGCCGGGACTGGAGAAGCGCTATCCCGGCCAGCTCTCGGGTGGCCAGCGCCAGCGCGTGGCGCTCGCCCGCGCGCTCGCGGTCGACCCCAAGGTTCTGCTGCTCGACGAGCCCTTCGGCGCGCTGGACGCGCAGGTGCGCCGCGACCTCCGCCGCTGGCTGCGCGAGATCCATGAGCGCACCGGCCACACCACCATCTTCGTCACGCACGATCAGGACGAGGCGCTGGAGCTTGCCGACCGCGTCGCGGTGCTGAGCCGGGGGCGCATCGAGCAGGTCGGCACGCCCGATGAAATCTACGACCGCCCGTCGAGCGCCTTCGTCGCCGGCTTCGTCGGCCAGCCGACGCGTCTCGATGTCGTGGTGGTCGACGGCAAGGTCCGTCTCGGCGATGTCACGCTGTCTGCTGCCGCGCCAGCCGTTCCGGCCGGTCCCGCCGCGCTGTTCGTGCGCCCGGCCGATATCGATCTGGAAGCGGCCAGCGGGCCGCGCATCGCGGCGACCGTCGCTGGCGTCCGCCGCGCCGGCGCCGTCCGCCGCATCGAGCTGCGGGTCGCGGATGGGCATCCGCCCGTCGAGGCCGAGATCGCGCCCGGCCGTGCCATCGCCCGCGGCGATGCCGTCAATTTCACCCTCAAGGCCCTGCGCCTGTTTCCGTCGCATTGAGGAGCCATCGGTGTCGCGCTTCAGGTTCTTCCCCGTCTCCTACGACGTCGCCGGCCGTCGCGTCGTCGTCGCCGGCAACGGCGAACAGGCGTTGCAGAAGCTTCGCCTGCTGGTCCGCACCGAGGCCGATCTGATGCTATGCGCGCAGGCACCCTCGGCCGACCTCGCGGATTTTGCGACGGTGAACGGCGTGACGCTCGTTGTCGCCGAGCCCGATGCAGACTTGCTGGCCGGTGCGGCTCTTCTCTTCGTCGCCATGGGCGATGAAGCCAACGATGCGCGCATCGCGGCTGTCGGCCGTGCCGCCGGCGTGCTGGTCAATGTCGTCGACCGGCCGCATCTCTCCGACTTCGCCGTTCCCGCCATTGTCGATCGCGCGCCCGTCTCCATCGCCATCGCCACCGATGGCCATGCGCCCGTCCTCGCCCAGAAGGTACGTGCGCTGATCGAAGCGTTGCTGCCACCCGCCTTCGGTCGCCTCGGCCAGCTCGCGGCCTGCATCCGCGGCGGCGTCAACGACCGGCTGGCTGAGGGCGCGCCGCGCCGTCGCTTCTGGACGCACCTGTTCGAGGGCCGTGCCGCCGATGCCGCGCTCGCCGGCGAACTCGACCGCGCCGAGATCATTGCGCGCAAGGCGCTCGATGTGGCCGAAGGCGAGACCGTCGAGGGCAGGGTGTTCCTGGTCGGCGCGGGCCCCGGCGCCGAGGATCTGCTGACGCTCCGCGCCCAGCGCCTGCTCCAGACCGCCGACGTCATCGTCCATGACGCACTGGTGCCCGAAGCCGTCATCGCCATGGGCCGCCGCGACGCGCATCGCATTTCCGTCGGCAAGCGCAAGGGCCGCCATTCGGTGATGCAGGGCGAGATCGACGCGCTGCTGGTGCGCCTTGCGCGCGAGGGCCGCCGCGTCGTTCGCCTCAAGGCCGGCGACCCCATGGTCTATGGCCGCGCGGGCGAGGAGATCGCGGCCCTTCGCGCCGCCGGCGTGCCCTACGAGATTGTCCCCGGCATCACCGCCTCGCTGGCCGCCGCCGCCGATGCCGCTGTGCCGCTGACCCTGCGCGGCGTCTCACAGCATCTGATCCTCGCGACGGGCCACGGAGCCGACGGCGCGGAGCCGGAGGGCTGGGAGCATCTCGCGGCGGCAGGCAGCACCGTCGCGCTCTACATGGGCAAGTCGGTGGCCGAGCGGATCGTCGCCCGCCTCGTCGGCGCCGGCCTCCCGCTCCCGACCCCGGTCCTCGCGGTCGAGAATGCCGGCCGGGCCAGCCGCCGCCTGTTCGCGGGAACGCTGGGCGAGCTCCGGAGCCTTGCCGCCCGCGACGACCTTTCCGGCCCGGTCCTCATCCTGATCGGCGAGGCGATCGCCCATGGCGACATCGCTTCCGCCGAACCCTTCGCTCTGCCGCTGGCAGAAGCGGCCTAAGGAGACGCTCGATGTCCGCCAATCCCCAGCAGGCGCGCAAGGCCAAGGTCTTCAGGCCGGTCGTCGCCACATCCAACGACCTCGCCACCGGCGCGGTGGTCTTCCGCCACGGCGACGGCACGTGGTCCATCGATATCGGTCGAGCCGAGATCGCCGAGACCCCGGAAGACGGCGATCGCCTCCTCGCGAGAGCGAACGCGGACCAGGACGCCTGCCTCATCGTCGAGCCGGCGCTGATCGAGATCATCCGCGAGGGTGGCTTCGTGCGGCCCGTCTCGCTGCGCGAACTGATCCGCGCGACCGGCCCCACCGTGCCGCTGCCGCCCGAAGCTTACGCCCACCTCTGAAGGTCATTCTGTCCATGTATCGCTATGACGAATTCGACCATGCCTTCGTGAACGAGCGGGTCGCCGAGTTCTCCGACCAGGTGGCGCGGCGCCTCTCGGGCGAACTGACCGAGGACCAGTTCAAGCCGCTCAGGCTGATGAACGGCGTCTATCTCCAGCTCCATGCCTACATGCTGCGCATCGCCATTCCCTACGGCACGCTGTCCTCGCGCCAGATGCGCCGGCTCGCCCACATCGCGCGCACCTACGACCGCGACTACGGTCATTTCACCACCCGGCAGAACCTGCAGTTCAACTGGATCAGGCTGGCCGACATGCCAGCGATCCTGAAGGAGCTGGCGGAGGTCGAGATGCACGCCATCCAGACCTCGGGCAATTGCATCCGCAACGTCACCGCCGATCATTTTGCCGGCGCTGCGGCCGACGAGGTCGGCGATCCGCGCCCCTATGCCGAAATCCTGCGCCAGTGGTCGTCGATCCACCCTGAATTCACCTACCTGCCGCGCAAGTTCAAGCTGGCGGTGACCGGCGCGCCGAACGACCGCGCGGCCATCCAGGTGCACGATATCGGCCTCGAACTGAAGCGGAACGCCAAGGGTGAAATCGGCTTCGCCGTCTTCGTCGGCGGCGGGCAGGGCCGCACGCCGATGGTGGCCAAAAGGATCAGGGATTTCCTGCCCGAGGCCGACCTGCTGACCTATTGCGAGGCGATCCTGCGCGTCTACAACCTCGATGGCCGGCGCGACAACAAGTACAAGGCGCGCATCAAGATTCTCGTCCACGAGATGGGCGAGGACGAGATGCGGCAGGCGGTGGAGCGGGAGTTCGCGGCCATCGGGCGCACGGCACTCACTTTGCCGGCTGAGGAGATTGCGCGCATCCAGTCCTATTTCGCGCCGCCCGTGCTCGCCACCCTCCCGGCGCATTCTGACGTGCTGGACAAGGCGAAGGCCGCGGACCCCGAACTGGCCCGGTTCCTCCGCCGCAACCTCCACGCTCACCGTACGCCCGGCTACGGCATCCTGACCGTCTCGCTGAAGCCGACCGGCCTGCCGCCGGGCGATGCGACCTCGGCGCAGATGGACGTGATCGCGGACATTGCCGAGCGCTATTCTGCGGACGAGATCCGCGTCAGCCACGAGCAGAACCTGGTTCTGCCCTGGGTGTGCCTCGACGACATTCCCGCCGTCTATGCCGCGCTGAAGCGAGCAGGCCTCGCGACGCCGAATGCCGGCCTCGTCACCGACATCATCGCCTGCCCCGGCCTCGACTACTGCGCTCTCGCCAATGCCCGCTCGATCCCGGTGGCGCAGCGCATCTCCGAGCGTTTCGCGGCGCTCGACCGGCAGGAGGAGATCGGCGAGCTGAAGCTGAAGATCTCGGGCTGCATCAATGCCTGCGGCCACCATCACGTCGGCCATATCGGCATTCTCGGCGTCGACCGGAAAGGCGAGGAGTTCTACCAGATCACGCTGGGCGGCTCGGGCGACGAAACGACCTCCATCGGCGAGATCGTCGGCCGCGGCTTCTCCTCCGACGAGGTGGTGGACGCCGTGGAGACGGTCGTCGAGACCTATCTGAAGATCAGGACATCGCCGGCCGAGAAGTTCCTCGATGCGTATCGCCGCGTGGGCGAGGCGCCGTTCCGCGAGGCGCTCTATGCCGACGCTTGACCTGACCCGCGCCCGACCTGCGCCGCTCGCCGCGCTGTCGGCCGAGGCGGCGGAACTGGAACGCCTGCACGGCTCACGCGAGGCGGCCGCGCTTGTGGAACTGGCGTTGGGCAGCCTGTTCGCGGGCCGCATCGCGCTGGTCTCGTCCTTCGGCGCGGAATCGGCCGTGCTGCTGCACATGGCGGCCGAGGCCGACCGCCATGTTCCCGTGATCTTCGTCGATACCGGCCGCCATTTCCGCGAGACGCTCGGCTATCGCGACGCGCTCGTCACCCGCCTTGGGCTGACCGACGTCCGCGCCGGCGGCCCCTCCGCCGACGAGGCCAGGGCGCGCGACCCCTGGCTGGCACTGGCCGAGCAGGACCCGGATGCCTGCTGTGGCTTCCGCAAGGTCGCGCCGCTGGCCCGCGCGCTCGAGCCTTTCGCGGCGTGGATGTCGGGCCGCAAGCGCTTTCAGGCCGAGACGCGGAGCGGCCTCAAGGTCTTCGAGGCCGAGGGCACGCAGATCAAGGTCAATCCGCTCGCGGGCTGGGGCGCGGCCGAAATCGCCGCCTATGCCGAGGCTCACGACCTGCCGCCCCATCCGCTGGTGGCAGAAGGCTATCCGTCCATCGGTTGCGCGCCCTGCACCTCGCGCGTCGCGGCTGGCGAGGACGCTCGCGCCGGACGCTGGCGCGGCACGAGCAAGACCGAATGCGGCATCCATCGGCCGGTGGCCGCAACGGCAGGACTTTGACCATGGCACTCTTCCGGCACGGCGTTCGCGTCGCCGACGACTGGACCTTTCCCGCCGAGGGCGAGGCGTTCCCCGACAGCGGCCCCGTGGCGCTGCCCAGGGCGCGGCTGATCGCCGAATGGACGGCGCTGGAGGCGCGCAACGCTCCGCTCGGCGTCGTCATCGCCTCTGGCGAGAAGCTCGATGGGCTAGAGGCCATCCTGCCGCGCCTGTCGCTCGTGAAACTGGTCATCCCGCGCTATGCCGATGGCCGCCTCTATTCCATCGCCCGGCTGCTGCGCGACCGCTATTCATTTGCCGGCGAAATACGAGCGTCGGGCGATGTGCTGCGCGACCAGGTTGCGCTGCTCGTCCGCGCCGGCGTCGACACGTTCGACGTCGCTCACGAGGGCACGGCCCGCGCCATCGAGACGGGCGGCATCGTCGCCGTCACGCACCACTACCAGCCGGCGTCGAATGACGCGGCCGAGGCTCACGCCGCACCCGGCGCGCGCCCCTGGCTGCGCCGCACGCCGGTCCCGTTCCCGCTCGCCTGAGGCATATCGGAGTATCCCGTCGTGACTGCTTCCGCCGCCCGTGCCCTGGGCGCTGACACCTTCTCATCCGGCGAGGCCCGCCGGCCGCTCTCGCCGCACCTCCAGCGCCTCGAGGACGAGGCCATCTTCATCATGCGCGAGGTAGTGGCCGAGTTCCGCAACCCGGTGATGCTCTATTCGGTGGGCAAGGATTCCAGCGTGATGCTGCACATCGCGCGCAAGGCGTTCTATCCCGCGCCGCCACCCTTTCCGTTCCTGCACATCGCCTCCGGCTGGGACTTTCGCGCGCTGATCGACCACCGTGACCGGATGGCCGGCGAATATGGGCTGAACGTCCTCGTCCACAGCAACGCGGCGGCTGCGGCGGCGGGGGTCAATCCCTTCGACACCGAGACCGGCGAGTATTCCCGTCAGATGCTCACCGAGACGCTGAAAACGGCGCTCGACCAGCACGGCTTCGATGCGGCCTTCGGCGGCGGGCGCCGCGACGAGGAGAAGGCGCGCGCCAAGGAGCGCATCTTCTCGCACCGCTCGTCGGGTCATGTCTGGGACCCGCGCAACCAGCGCCCGGAACTCTGGCGGCTCTACAACACCCGCCTCGCCCCCGGCGACACGATGCGCGTCTTCCCGCTGTCCAACTGGACCGAGCTGGATGTGTGGGACTACATCCGCGCCGAGGCCATCCCGATCGTGCCGATCTATCTCGCCGCCGAGCAGAAGGTGGTCGAACGCGGCGGCGCGCTGATCATGGTCGATGACGAGCGCATGCGTTTTCTCCCCGGCGAGGCGGTGATCACGAAGCGCGTCCGCTTCCGCACGCTCGGCTGCTGGCCGCTCACCGGCGCCCTGGAATCCGAGGCCGCCACCGTCGAGGACATCATCGCGGAGATCGTCGCCTCGCGCTCGTCGGAGCGGCAGGGTCGGCTCGTGGACGGCGCACTGCAGGCCTCGATGGAGCGCAAGAAGCGTGAAGGGTATTTCTGAAATGACCGTCTCGCTCGCCACCCGGCCGCTCGGCCTCGATCCCGCCAATGACCTGCTTCCGGTCCGCGACCGCGGCGCGCTGCGCTTCATCACCTGCGGCTCGGTCGATGACGGAAAGTCGACGCTGATCGGCCGCCTGCTCCACGATTCCATCGGCCTGCTCGAGGATCAGGTCGCGGGGCTGGCATCGGATTCGCGCCGCTTCGGCACCACCGGCGAGGATCTCGATCTCGCCTTGCTGCTCGACGGGCTGGAGGCCGAGCGCGAGCAGGGCATCACCATCGATGTCGCCTACCGCTTCTTCTCGACCGCCCGCCGCGCCTTCATCGTCGCGGACACGCCGGGCCACGCGCAATATACGCGCAACATGGCGACGGGTGCCTCCACTGCCGAGCTCGCCATCCTGCTGGTCGATGCGCGCAAGGGGCTCCTGGAACAGACCCGCCGCCATGCCGCCATCGTCTCGCTGCTCGGCATCCGCCACGTCGTGCTGGCGGTGAACAAGATCGACCTCGTGGACTTCTCGCAGGACGTCTTTGAGGCAATCGTCGCGGACTTCCATGCCTTCGCCGCGCCTCTGGGCTTCCGCTCGGTGGTCGCCGTGCCGGTCTCGGCGCGGTTCGGCGACAATGTCACGATCCGCAGCCGCAATACGCCCTGGTACGAGGGGCCGACGCTGATCCGTCACCTCGAACAGGTTCAGACGACGGACGATGACGTCGCCGCGCCGTTCCGCATGGCAGTACAGTGGGTCAATCGCGCGAGCCTCGATTTCCGCGGCTTCGCCGGCACGATCGCGTCGGGCCGCGTCGCCGTCGGCGATCCCGTCGTGGTCGCGGCTTCGGGGCGCGGCTCGCGCGTCAGGCGCATCGTTACGCAGGACGGCGATCTGGCCATTGCCGAGGCGGGACGCGCCGTCACCCTCACTCTCTGGGACGAGGTCGATGTTTCGCGCGGCGACCTCCTCGCCGACCCTCGTCATCGCCCGGAGACCGCGCGCCGCCTTGCCGCCGACCTCGTCTGGATGGACGAGAAGGCTGGCCGCGCCGGCGACCGCTATCTCCTGAAGATCGGCAGCGCTACCGTGCCCGCCACCGTCACGCGCCTCGTGGACCGGCTGGATGTTGCGAGCCTTGCCCGGATGCCTGCCCCGGACGGGTTCGCGCTGAACGCCATCGGCCGGGTGGAGATCGAGACGGCAACCCGTATCGCCTTCGACCCCTATGCGGACAACCGCGAGACCGGCGGCTTCATCCTCGTCGATCGCGCAACGCATCTGACGGTGGCCGCCGGCATGATCGTCGAGAGCCTCGACCGCGCCCGCGAGGTCCATCGTCATCCGACCGATGTGACGCCCGCCGTGCGCGCCGGGCTGAAGGGGCAGGCGCCGCTGGTCGTCTGGCTCACCGGGCTGCCGGGCTCGGGCAAGTCGACCATCGCCAATCTGGTCGAGCGCCGGCTCGTGGCGCTTGGCCGTCACACGACGCTTCTCGACGGCGACAATCTCCGTCAGGGGCTGAACGCCGATCTCGGCTTCGACGCTTCGGCGCGCTCCGAGAATGTCCGGCGCGTCGGCGAAGTGGCGAAGCTGATGACCGAAGCAGGATTGATCGTGCTCGTGGCGCTGGTCTCGCCGTTCCGCGCCGATCGCGACCGGGTGGCGGCGCAGTTCGACGACGGGCGGTTCCTGGAGGTCTTCGTCGATGCCTCGCCGGATACCTGCCGCGAGCGCGATCCGAAGGGGCTCTATGCCCGCGCCGAGGCCGGCCGCATCGCCCATTTCACCGGCCGCGACCAGACCTACGAGCCGCCCCTCGACCCGGCTCTGGTCCTGCGCTCGGATGCGGTTACGGCCGAGGATGCGGCGGAGCAGGTGGTGGAGCTGATTCTCGCGCGTTCGGAGGAAGCGCTGACCTCGCTGGACGCCTCGCAGCTGTAGGGGCGGCGCTCTAGGCGGCGGTGGCGTGAAGCCGCGCCGCACCGCCGAGGCGGCGGGATAGCGCTTCTTCCAGCGTCGCGATGTCGCCGGCTCCCGCCACGAGGTCCTCGGCTTGGGCTTTGGCGTCGAACAGGTCGAGCCGATAGCTGCTGCCCTCCCGCATCAATGCGCCGGCGACCGCACCGTCCAGCGTCAGCGTCCAGAGCGCCAGATGGTCCGCCGGCGCGAAGGTGCGGCGGAGCGCGGCGAGCGCGCCCCTCAGGCCTGTTGCATGCGGTTCGGCCACGCTGACGGACATGCCGCGCCTCCATCGAGGAAAACGCAGCAATTATAAGAGGATGGGTCATAAGCAGAAAGGGAAGGAGATTGCCTTTTGTGCCCGCAGGACAGCAATGGTTCTCTCCACGAAGGCTGCCGGCCGGCCTATTCCTCTTCTTCCTCGTCATCGTCCTGCGCGACCACGCGCCGGGCCGACTGCTGGCGCGACCACATGGTGGCGTAGAGGCCGTCCTGCCTGAGCAGCTCGCTGTGGGTGCCGGTCTCGACGATATGGCCGTGCTCCAGCACGATGATGCGGTCGGCGGTGACGACGCTGCCGAGCCGATGGGTCACGGAGACCACGGTGCGCGTCTCCGCGATCTTGCGCAGCGTGTCGTTGAGCTTTGCTTCCGTCGCGGCGTCGAGGGCGCTGGTCGCCTCGTCGAGGATCAGCAGCGCGGGGTTGCGCACGAGCGCGCGCGCGATGGCGACGCGCTGCCGCTGCCCTCCCGAGAGCTGGCCGCCGCGCTCGCCCACCACCGTGTCGTAGCCGGCCGGCAGCGAGATGATGAAGTCGTGGACCTCCGCCTGGCGCGCCGCCTCGTGGATCTCCTCGATCGTGGCGGTGGGATAGGCCATGCGGATGTTCTCGGCGATGGAGGTGTTGAACAGGAAGCTCTCCTGGAACACCACGGCCATCTGCCGGCGCAGCGATTCCTGCGTCACCGTGCGGATGTCCGTGCCGTCGATGGTCACGCGCCCCTCGCTCGGGTCGTAGAAGCGCATCAGCAGGTTGAGGAATGTGCTCTTGCCGGAGCCGGACGGGCCGACAATGCCGAGGAAGGAGCCTTTCGGCACCGCGACGTCCAGTCCCTCGGTGCGGAACGACGAGCCCGGATAGGAGAAGGCGACCGTCTCGAAGCGCACCTCGCGTTCGAACGGCTTCAGTTCGCCCGCATCCGGCGGATCCACCATGGTCGGCTTGACCGCAAGCAGGTCGTTGAGGTGGTGGATGGAGCCGGCGGCCTGCGCCAGCGTCGGCACGTATTGCGTGACGTTGGTGAGCGCATAGCCCATCGACAGGAACACGCCCTCGAAGGCGATGATCGTGCCCACCGTGATCCGCTCGGTATAGGCCCAGTAGGCGCCGAGCGCGAAGACCGCGATGTGGATGACGTAGAGGCCGGTCTGGGCGGTGCGCTCGACCAGCGCCGAGGCGAAATTCGTGCGTCGCGCGATGCCGAACCATGACGTGTTCAGCGCCGAGAAGTCGATGCGCGCGCGGGGCGCGAGCCCGAAGGCCTTGATGACCGGCTGGGCTGCGACGTTCTCTTGCACGGCGCCGATCAGGCGGCCCTCGGTCTGGCGCTTCTCATAGGCGGCAATGAAAGCCTTGCGCGCGAAGATGCGCGGCCACCACAGGATCAGCGGGAAGATCAGCGAGGCGATCAGGCCGAGCCAGATGTCGAACATGAACATCAGGATGGTCGCGTAGATGACCTCCATGAACGGCATGATGAACTGCGGCACCACGCCGACAATGCCGGCTTCCAGCGCGACGAGATCGCCGGAGAAGCGCGACAGCACCGTGCCGGTCGGCGTCGTGTGGAAGAAGGGCATCGACATCGACTGCACGTGGTCGAACAGGTGCTGTCGGATGTCCTTGGTCATCTGGGTGAACAGGCGCGTGTAGACGTAGTCGGCGATCAGCGCGACGACGGAGACCGCCAGCGCCGCGATGCCCATGAAGAGCAGCGAGTTGATGAGCGCGCGCCACTCCTTCTTGATGAGGCCTTCGTCGATCAGATACTGCGTGACGAGGGGGAAGGAGAAGTTGAGCCCCGCCTCGATCAGGATCAGGACGCCGAGAAAGGCCAGCAGACCCTTGTAGGGCGCGGCGAAGGGCGAGAGGAACCGCAGGATCGCCTTGATGTCGTCGGCGCTGACGTCCTCTTCTTCCTCCTCGTCGTCCTCTTCGGGCTCGACGTAGTTCTTGTCCTGGATCATGTCCGGCTCTTGATCCTGCCTGCCCGGGGCGAGGGGTGCGAGAAGTGCGCTCCACCCGTCTTGCCTCATTCAAGGGCGCGATGCACCCGAAATCCATCGCGATGCAAGCCTTCTCCCGGCAGAAACGAAGAAGGCCGGGCAAAAAGCCCGGCCTTCGATACCGTTGAGATCGATTGCTACCCAGAGTGTCTTCGAGCGAAGTGGGTACCGGTCGCGTCAAGAAAACGCGGAACGGCTCCGGATCAGCGCTTGCCGCCGGCCACCAGCTTCAGCTTGCTCGTCGGGCCCTTCTCGCGGCCCGCCATGAGCTTTTCCACCCACTTGCCGGCATCGGGCTTGGCATAGAAGCAGTAGCGCATGGTCTCCATGTCCGGATACCAGGGGAAGTCGCCCTCGTTGGCGTCGCACTCGATCTTCCACGCCTTCTTGAGGATCTTCTGGTCGTGGACCGCCGGGCGCCAGCCGTGGCGCTGGAAGCGCTCGGACCACTGCCAGGTCGATTCCAGCGTCAGCACGCCGTCGAACACGTCGTGATACTCGATCACTTCGCGGGTCATGTCGGCGGTGATGCCGCCGAAGAAGATGCCGATGCGGGTGACGCGGTACAGTTCCTGGATCGCCTTGTCGATCAGCTCTTCCGGCACGTAGCAGAGGCACGTGTCGTAGATGACGTCGAAGGACTGGTCCTCGAACGGCAGGTTGGTGACGTCGCCGAGCAGGTTCCGGTGCAGCCATTCCTTCGGCGTCTGCGAATGCACGTGGCGCGCATTCTCGATGCCCCAGGCGTCGATGCCGATATCGGCGAAGCACTTCAGCGTCAGGCCGGAGGCCGAGCCGACGTCCAGCAGCGTGTAGGGCGCCTTGATGCCGAAGATGCACTCGTAGAGGTCGGCATTGTACTGCTCGTCGAAATACTCGCGGAAGCTCTCCTCGTAGGAGAGGCCGACGGCATATTCGTCGTGGTAGTCGTCGGTCAGCGTCGACTCGACGAAGCCCTCCTCGACCACGCCCTTCTGCTTCTCGAGATCCGCCTTCTTGCGGGCGCCCGAATAGGCCGCGCCGCGCAGCTTGCCCATCATCATGTCGACGGCGAAGTTCGCGGAATCGTAGGCGCCGTTGACGGTCGAGTCGAACAGGTAGTCGCCGACCAGATAGAGGTTCGGCAGCACCTTGCCGTCGGGCTGGTGGCGCTCACGCAGCTCGGGAGCCGGATGGCCGCCCGGGAGACCCGAGATCGTGCCGACCCAGCGCTGCACCTTCGCCTCGAGATACTGCTTGCGGGCAGTGGCGATCAGGTCCTGCGGCAGCGAGTCGAGCGCGAGCTCGATCAGCCGCTCGTCGTCGAGGTTCGACAGGGCAAGGGCCTGCGTCGCCGGGATCAGCCAGCCGAGCACGCCGTGCTTGGAGGGATGGCGCGAGGTCTCGTCATAGATACAGGCGCCGCCGAAGGCGTCCGTCATGATGTAGCTGCCCTGGAAATGCTCGTTCCAGAACGGCTTCTTGAACTGGATCGTCACCCGCAGGTAATGCGCGGGATTGTCGTAGCGCGCCTGGTGCTTCTGGATCGCCATGCGGGCGCCGCGGCCCTCGAACTCGATCTGGCTGACCCAGTAGTTCGGCAGCGCGACCACGACATGGTCGAACTCGTGCACCTCGTCGCGGCCCTTGCGGCGGACCGTCAGATTGTAGGTGCCGCCCTCGTTGCGGGTGATCTTCGAGACGCGGCTCTCCAGCATCACCTTGGCCGAGATGCGCTCGGCGAGACCGTCGATCAGCCGCTCGTTGCCGCCGACGATGGAATAGAGCCGCAGGTATTTGGGATCGTCCATCAGGACGTTCTTCAGGCCGTTCAGCGCATTGGTCAGCTGCGATTCGGTGGCGACGTCGGACTTCGCGGCGACCTCGATATATTTGCGCGCGGTCTCGTCCGGGATTTCGTCCAGCACGTCGCGGAAGGTCTTGCCCGCCCAGGGGTGCTTGTTGTCGTCGCCGGAATAGCCCTCGTAATATTCGTCCGGCGAGCACAGTTCGCGGCACTTGGCGTGGAAATCGTCCAGCGCCTTCAGCGTCGCCTCGCCGCAGTGCTTCTTGATGTCCCGGCGGTTGTTGAGGATGTTGCCGTCGAGGATGACGCCCTTGCCGTCCATCGGCACCACGTCAAGCTCCATCACCTCGGTGATGATCCGCTTCAGCGGGTCCGGGCCGAAATGCGAGTAGTCGTAATATTCTGCGACGCCACGCTCGAACAGCGACTTGCCCTTGTCGAACTGGTCGGTGACCACCTTGCCGCCGAGGCGGTCGGAGGCCTCGAACAGCGTGGCCGTGAACAGGCCATCGCAGAACCGGTCGAGGAGGTAGTTGGTGAACAGGCCGCCCGGCCCGCCACCGACGATCGCGACACGTGTCATATCCGAGCTTTCGTCTCTTGCCGGCCTGGTCGAGGCCGACTTTGTGCGTTGATTTCCGGGCACGTGCTATAACGATGGTCTGCGCACGAATAAAGCGTTGGCGGGCAAATCCCCGCAGCAACGGTTACTCTCGGAAGACCCCTCGCTGCACGACCCGGCAGGGTTGTGAGGTCAGATCATTGGACGCAGGGAACTGAACGCCACCTGAACCGCCAGGTCAGGCAACGCGTTCCGCTGATTGAAAGCGCAATGGGGCCTCAAGATGGCGGCGCTACCCACGAGCGCCGCCCCGCCGATCCGGCCTCTAGCGCATCACCGTCGGCAGCCAGAGCGCGATGCTTGGGAAGATCATCAGGATGCCCACCGCGAGGATATAGACGAGCATGAAGGGCAGCACGCCGGAGAAGACGTCGGTGATCGGCCCGCCGTCCTTTCTCATGCCCTGCAGCACGTAGAGCACCGTCCCGTCCGGTGGCGATATCAGCGCGATCTCGACCAGCATGACGACGATGACGCCGAACCAGATCGGATCGTAGCCGAGCGCGGTGACGACCGGGAAGATCACGGGGATCGTGGTGATCATCATGGAGAAGCCCTCCATGAAGGTGCCGAGCGCCAGGTAGAAGCCGATGATCAGCAGCATGATCGCCCAGGGCGGCAGCGGCATTTCGGAGACGAGCTTGGCCAGCGCCTGCGGCACGCCGAGCGCCGTGAAGACGTAGTTGAGCAGGTAGGCGCCGAACAGGATAAGGCCGATCAGCGCGGTGTTGCGCGCGGTCGCCTCGGCCGAGTCGTTGAGCATCTTGAAGTTGAGCTTGCCGTCGATCGCCGCCAGCACGATGGCCGCGACGACGCCGAGCGCCGCCGATTCCGTCGCCGTGGCGAGGCCGCCATATATCGTGCCGAGCACGATCAGGATAAGGATGGCGGTGGGCAGGAGGTCGATCAGGCTGCGGAACTTTTCGCCCCAGGAATAGCGCGGACCGTCGGGGTCGCGCGGGGCGGCGGTCTTGGCCTTCATCAGGATGATCGCGATGAACAGCGCGACCACCAGAATGCTCGGCCCGATGGCGGCGACATAGAGCGCGCCGACCGAGGTCTCGGTGATCAGGCCGTAGATGATGAAGGTGATGCCCGGCGGGATCAGGTTGCCGAGCGCGCCGCCGGCGGCAAGCGAGCCGAGCACCATTTTCGGATCGTAGGGCTTGTCCTTGAAGAAGGGCAGCGCGACCGAGCCCATGGTCGCGGCGGTCGCGACCGATGAGCCCGAGATGGCCGAGAACACGCCGGATGCCGCGATATTGGTGTGAAGGAGGCCGCCGGGCATCCGGTTCAGCCAGATGTTCAGCGTGCGATAGAGCCGGTCGGAGAGGCCGGCGCGCAGCAGGATCTCGCCCATCAGCAGGAACAGCGGCACGGCCACCAGCACGAAGGACGAGGACGGGTTCCAGATGGTCTGGCCGATGAACAGCCAGAACGGCCGGTCGGAAAAGGCATAGCCGACGATCAGGCCGAGCACGCCCAGCGCCGCGCCGACATAGATACCCATGCCGAAGAACAGGACGAACAGGCCGACGAGCAGCAGGATCTCGCCCATCAGTTCGCCGGAGGGGGCATGACCGGTGAAGGTCATGCCGAGCATGATGCCGACGAGGATCAGCAGAAAGACGACGGCGATCACGGCTTCACCTCGGGCTGGATGGATTTGGCGATTTCGGCAGCGTTGGGTTCGCCGACGGCTTCCAGCGCTTCCGCCACCTCCTCCTGATAGGTGCGACTGTGGAGGAGGAACTCCGCCTCAGCGCCGCGGCCCGCGACGATCAGCAGGGAGCACTCGATCAGGAGAGCGAGGATGAGCAGCAGGAAGATGCCGATGCCGAAGGCCCAGAGCCCCTGCGGGATGGCGAGCGGTGTGCGGATCACCGAGATGTCGGTGGCGTTGAACAGCATCGATTCCTCGACCAGCGTCCAGGCCCCGTAGAACAGGTAGCCGATCAGCACCGCGAGGAAGGCGAGGCTCGTCAGGTGCAGCCAGTAGCGGATGCGGTCGGGGAAGTGGTTGACGATCACGTCGATGCGCACATGCGCGCGCATGGACAGGGTGTGCGACAGCCCCCAGGCCATGCCGAAGGCCAGCGCATAGCCGGAGAGCTCCGTCGTCGCCTGCGTCGAGAAGCCGAGGAACCGGCGCGCCAGCACGTCGAAGGTGATCAGCCCCGCCGTGCCGATGAAGCACCAGCCCGCGGCATAGCCCATCATCCGGCCGAGCCAGGCCACGGAACGCCGCCCGGCGCCCGCGGCGTCGATCAGGGTGTTCAGCATTGACGGTCCCCTCGGCCGGTTGCGGCCATCAGAAGCGATCCTTGACCGGATCGCCTTGTCTTGTCGTCAGGGCTTTCACGCGGGCGGCGGGTGCTGCCCGCGTGAGAGCGGTTCGATATCCGGTCAGTTGCCGGCGTAGCGAACGCCGGTGATCGGTGCGACGAGGCGGTTGTAGGTCTCGCCGCAGCGCGCGCCGCAGCGCTTCACCCAGTTCGGCAGGATGGTCGAGCTCAGCGTCGCGCGCATCACCTCGGTATCGGCCGGAACCGGGCGGAACACGCGCATCGGATTGGCGTCCGGCACGCGGCCGAGCTTGCAGCCCTCGCGGTTGCCGGTGTTGCAGGCGATGCCGTCCTCGGTCTGCTCGAGGCCGAGCTTCCACTGCGCCTCCTCGACTTCCTTGATCGTCGCTTCCATCAGGGCGCGCACGGCCGGGTCGAGCCGGTTCCACCACTGGATGTTCACGACATAGGCGGAGACCGACCAGAACAGCGGCAGCGCGTAGAGGCTCTGGGTCACTTCGTACCAGCGGGCGGAGTTGCCCGAACCGGTGCCGGTGATGGCGCAGTCGACCACGCCGCGCTCCAGCGCGGAATAGACCTCGGGGAAGCCGATGCCGGTCGGCTGGCCGCCGATCGAGGTGACGAAGTCGTTGGACGAGCCGCCGCCGGTGCGGATGCGCTTGCCCCTGAGGTCCGCGAGACTGGTCACCTGGCCGCGGCAGAAGAACTCCTGCGCCGCGAAGGGATACATGGCGAGGATGCGGACGCCGAAGCGCTCCAGTTCCTTGTTGACCTCGGGCAGCATGGCGGCGGCAACCTTCCGCGCCTGCTCAAGGTCCGGGTTGAGGCCGGCGAGATCGATCACGTCGAGCAGCGGCACGTCGCCGGCGACCGTGTTTAGCGGCACCGCGCCAATATCGACCTGGCCCGAGCGGACGAGACGCAGGATCTCCGGACCGTTCAGGTTGCGCTCCGGCCAGGAGGCGAGCGTCACGCGAATGCGGCCGTTCGACTTGGTGGCGAGGCCGTCGCGCAGCAGCGGCTGGTCGACGCGCGTGAATTGCGGCATTGCCGGGCCCGGCTGGGTGACGATCTGCATGTTGATCGGCGGTCCCGGCGGAATGGTCTGGGCGAGCGCAGGCGCGGCAAGGCCCAAAGTCAGCGCGGCGGCGGCCGCGGCGGATCGCAGTCCGGTCATCGTGGTCTCTCCTCGTGGGTCTGCCGCTTTGCGCGGCAGGGGTCGGTCGGCGGTCTCTGGAATGCTTGTTATGAATGCGGAGGGTAGTACATGAATTCGATCAGCAGGCAGCCGTCGTCGCTGAAGAAGGGACCATGCACGATGTCGGGCGGCCTGACGGCATAGGTGCCGGCGGGCAACCGAACGCCGTCCTGCTTTGCAGCAAGCGTGCCAATCGACAGCGATCCCGAGACGATGAAGACTTCCTCGCACCAGTCATGCGCGACCGTGCGATCGACCGCGGCGCCCGGCTGCCAGCGTGCGAGGCGGGTTACGGCGCCGGTGCGGGCCTGATGGTCGAGCGTACCGGAGAGGATTTTCTCCTCGACGCCGGAATAGCCGGCGATCGGCGTCCAGTCCTCCTCGGCGAGCGCGTCATGGAACTCGCGGTGGACTTTCGCGAACACCCCGAAGCCGGGGTGGGGCGTCGAGGCGGGCGTCGTCACAGCGCGGCGATCCGGCTGTTGGACAGGTCCGTCACCAGCATCGAGCCCGGCGCGTGGGTGATGGCGAAGGGCGGCTTGGCAGCCGCGATGACCGATTGCGGAGTGACGCCGCAGGCCCAGAAGACCGGCAACTCGTCCGGCTTCACCTCGATCGGGTCGCCGTAGTCGGGCTTGGTGATGTCCTTGATGCCGATGGATTCCGGCAGGCCGATATGGACAGGCGCGCCATGGACCGCGGGAAAGCGCGAGGTGATCTGCACCGCGCGGATCGCATCGGCCGGCTTCAGCGGTCGCATCGAGACCACCAGCGGACCGGCGAAAGGGCCCGCCGGCTGGCACTGGATCGAGGTCCGCCACATCGGCACGGTGGTGTTGTTCTCGATATGGCGCATCGGCAGGCCGTCCTGCAGCAGTGCCTCCTCGAAGGAGAACGAGCAGCCGATGACGAAGGCGACGAGGTCGTCGCGCCACGCCGACCGGATGTCGGTCGGGTCATCGACCATCACGCCGTCCTTCCAGACACGGTAGCGCGGAATGTCCGTGCGGATGTCGAGGTCGGCGCCAAGCGCGGGGATCGCGGGGTTGCCGGGTTCGGACATGCCGATGATCGGGCAGGGCTTCGGATTGAGCGTGCAGAAGCGCAGGAAGTCGGCAGCGAGGTCCTTCGGCAGGATGGCGAGATTGCCTTGCACGCGGCCGGGCGCGAGGCCCGCGGTATGGCCGGTAATGTCGCCGCGCCGAACTGCCTGCCTGACCTTCACCGGGTCGGTGATGTCGACGTTCGGTGCGCGGAACTGTGCGATGGCCATGGCCGATCCCCAAGGAACTATGGTCCGAAGTTGGTCCTTGGGATTCTACACCATCATTCCGCTTGCATTGCGTCCAATCCGAAGTTTGGATCGGTATCGATAGAATTTTCTTATCGATCCGAAGGCCGATGGTAGATTTCAAGGCTCTGGAAACACTGGTCTGGGTGGCGACGCTGAAGAGCTTCAACCGCGCGGCGGCGAAGCTGAACACGACGCAGCCGGCGGTCTCCCAGCGCATCGCGCAGCTCGAAGCCGATATCGGCCACCGCCTGCTCGAACGCGAGAAGCGCACGGTGGTGCCGACCGAGGCCGGCCGGCGCGTGCTCGACTATGCCGAGCGTCTGCTGAAGCTGCGCATTGAGATGATGCATGCCGTTGCCGACCGGACGGCAATCCGCGGCACGCTGCGCCTCGGCGTCGCCGAGACCATCGTCCACACCTGGCTCTCCCGCTTCGTCGAGCGCATGGCCAAGGCCTATCCCGGGCTCGTTCTCGAGATCGAGGTCGATATCACGCCGAACCTGCGCGACCGCCTGGTGGGGCAGGAGCTCGACCTGGTCTTCGCGCTCGGCGCCTTCGCCGCGACGCAGCTGAAGAACCTGCCGCTCTGCACCTACCGGATGGCCTTCCTCGCCGGCCCCGGCCTCGTCCTGCCGCAGCCGGCCCCGCTGGCCATGCTGGCGGCCCATCCGATCCTGACCTTCTCGCGCAACACGCGGCCCTATCTGGTCATGCGCGAGCTGTTTTCCGCGCCGGGCCTGCCGCCGGTGCGCATCCACGCTTCGTCCTCCATGGCGACGATCCTGCGCATGGCGGAGGATGGTCTCGGCATCGCCGCCGTGCCGGAGGAGATCGCTGGGCCGGAGCTCGGTTCCGGTCGCCTGCGGGCGCTGCGCACCAGCGTGCCGCTGCCCGATCTCGACTTCTTCGCGTCCTGGCGCATGACGCCGGCTGCCGCGACCGTCGAGGCCGTGGCCACGATCGCGGCCGAGGTGGCAAGGGCAGCGTAGGATCTGGTTCAGCCGTGGTTGGGCGTCGGCTGGACGGGACCGAGCGCGCCGAGATCGTCCATCGCGGCCTCGATGCAGTCGACGTCGAGGCGCAGCCCCGCGCCACCCGCGAAGACCAGCTCGATGACGCCGCCGGGCGCGGTGCCCGGCTCGAAGCTCAGCGCGAGCAGTTGCAGCGGCGTTTCCGAGCCTTGCGACACGTCGCGGGACCTCACCGCGCGGACGCGCTCGAAGCGCAGCCCCGTGCGCCTGCGCGCGCATGCGAGGCCGTCGGCCGCGCCCCAGTCGAACCGGTCGCAGACGAGGGCGAAGCGCTGCTCGCGCGCGAGGAAGGCGAGATCGGCGGCCGTCAGCACCGCGTCCTGCAGGTGCATGGACACGACGGAGAGGTCGTCGGCGTCGAAGGCGAGGAGCCTGAGCGGCGGTCCGTCCATTGGATTTCCCGTTTCGTCGGCACTATAGGACGTGAACACCCGACGCCACGCAATTACTGCCTCCCGGACACCCGCCATGACCATCCGCTCGCATGTCGACGACCTGCCCGATCTCTCGCACTACCGGGTCGGGGCTGTCGCCATCGACACCGAGACGCTCGGCCTCAACCCGCACCGCGACCGGCTCTGCGTGGTGCAGCTGTCGCCCGGCGACGGCACGGCCGACGTGGTGCAGATCCGCCCGGGGCGGCCGGCGCCGAAGAATATCTGCGCCCTGCTGACCGATCCCGGCATTGTCAAGCTGTTCCATTTCGCCCGGTTCGACGTCGCCGTGCTCAAACACGCCTTCGGCGTCGCCACCAGCCCGGTCTATTGCACCAAGATCGCCTCCAAGCTCGCCCGCACCTATACCGACCGGCACGGCCTGAAGGATCTCGCCAAGGACCTGATCGGCCTGGACATGTCCAAGGCCCAGCAGAGCTCGGACTGGGCGGCGGAGACGCTGTCGCCGGCCCAGCTCGAATATGCCGCCTCCGACGTGCTGCATCTCCATGCGCTGAAGGACCGGCTGGACATGATGCTGGCGCGCGAGAACCGCACGGCGCTGGCCGAGGCCTGCTTCGCCTTCCTGCCGACCCGCGCCGAACTCGACCTCGCGGGCTGGCCCGAAATGGACATCTTTGCCCATTCCTGAGGATTTGGAGGTAGCGGAGGGCTCCCGGAGGCGGATTGCTGCCAATCCGGGCGCGGTTGGCCTTTGCTCTCGCCACGCTCGGGCCATAGAATAATGATGAATGCGCCGCGCGAGGCCGCTCCGGAAGGGGCCGGCCAGGTCACGGCGAACGGGATCGGGCATGGCTGCACGCCGCATCGAGGATATCGGGGGCTCCATCGGGGGCGGCCGCGCGCAGGGCGCCGAGGCCGACCGCGAGGCTGCCTTCGCCCGGGCCTACCGGCATTCGCGCCGGGTCCGCCGCCTGCGCGTCGCGGTGCCCATCGTGACGATCGGACTGTTTTCGCTGGTCGTGTTCATCTCGTGGTGGGATCCGCTCAAGGCGCTGAACCTGCCGGTCTCGATCGGCTCGATCTCCATGTCGGGTTCGAAAGTGACCATGGAGGCGCCCCGCCTCACCGGCTACACGACCGATAACCGCTTCTACCGGGTCGCCGCGACCCGCGCCGAGCACGACATCACCCAGTCCCATATCGTCGCTCTCTCGGCCATCGACGCCGAGATGGAGATGGAGGGCGGCGGCACGGCCCGCGTCATCTCGCCGGCCGGCGTGCTCGACACCAAGACCGGGCGGGTCGAGCTGAACCAGGAAGTCTCCGTCACCACGTCCAACGGCCAGTCCGGCAAGGTCGGCCATGCGCTGATCGATACGCGCGGCGGCACCATCCAGTCGAACGGGCCGGTCGCGCTGGCCTCGCCGCGCGGCGAGCTCTTCTCCGAGCGGATGGACATACGAGACAATGGCAAGGTGATCGTGCTTGAGGGCCGCGTGCGTGGTAACTTCATGCCCGAACCGCCCGACCCGACCATCACAGACCTGTCGGCGCCCTCGCCCGAGACCGCGCCTCGCTGATCCGGAGACACCCATGCCGCTCGCCGGCTCGCCCGCCCGCCGCTTCAAGACCATGACCGTCCAGACGCTGGCCATCATCGGCTTCGCCGGCCTGATGACGCCGGCCGCCATGGCCCAGCAGTCAGGCAGCCCCTTCGTCGGCTTCACGCAGAATCGCAGCGAACCGATCAATTTCGAGGCTGACCGCGCCGAGGTCTTCGACAACGAGAAGCGCGCCGTGCTCTCCGGCAATGTCCGCATCCGCCAGGGTGAATCCACCCTGCAGACCGCCCGCCTCGTGATCTTCTACGAGGGCGGCGAGAGCGGCCAGCAGACCCGCGCCTCGACCACCACGCCGCGGCAGGGCAGCGGCGCGGGCGCGGCGTCGCCGACCCAGAATGTCCGCCGCTTCGAGATGCAGGGCGGCGTCATCGTGTCCTCGCGCAACCAGCAGGCGACGGCCGAGCGCGGCTCCTTCGACGCCCGCCGCAACGAGGCGATCATGGAAGGCAATGTCGTGCTGACCCAGTGCGAGAACGTGCTGCGCGGCGGGCGGCTGCACGCCGACCTCACCGCCAACCGGGTCCGGCTCGATTCGGCGCCGTCCGGCGGCCGCGTCTCCGGCGTCCTGTCCGGCACGGCCGGCGGTGGCGGTGCACGCGGCGCGGCCAATCCCGATTGTGCTGCCGCGCGCCCGCAGCAGCGCTCGTCGCGGGGCTGACCGGCTCCATGTCCGTCCTCGATCGCGTTTCCGGCCTGCTCGGCCGCCGGGCGGAGCCGCCGCCGGCGGAGATCGATTCCGACTGGCTGGTGAAGGAAATGGCCGCCGACGTGGCGTTGCTCGACGCGCCGCCGCCGGTGCCCGTGCCGGCGGAACAGCACGAGCCGCGCTCCGGCCAGGGCGTGCTCGGCGTCCACGGCGTCTGGAAGAGCTACAAGGGTCGCGCGGTCGTTCGCGGCGTCAGCCTCGACGTCCGCCGCGGCGAGGCGGTCGGCCTGCTCGGCCCCAACGGCGCCGGCAAGACCACCGTCTTCTACATGATCACCGGGCTGGTGGAGGCCGACAAGGGCCATATCGAGCTCGACGGCCACGACATCACCGCGCTGCCCATGTATCGCCGCGCCCGCCTCGGCATCGGCTACCTGCCGCAGGAAGCCTCGATCTTCCGCGGCCTCAATGTCGAGGACAATATCCGTGCCGTTCTCGAAGTGACCGAGAAGGACAAGGCCAAGCGCGAGCGCGAGCTGGACGAACTGCTCGACGAGTTCACCATCACCAAGCTGCGCAAGAGCCCGGCCATCGCGCTCTCCGGCGGCGAGCGCAGGCGCCTCGAAATCGCTCGCGCGCTTGCCACCAAGCCGTCCTTCATGCTGCTCGACGAGCCCTTTGCCGGCATCGACCCGATCGCGGTCGGCGATATCCAGAACCTCGTCCGTCACCTCAAGGAGCGCGGCATCGGCGTGCTCATCACCGACCACAATGTCCGCGAGACGCTCGGCCTCATCGACCGCGCCTATATCATCCATTCCGGACAGGTGCTGATGGAGGGAACGCCCGGCGAGATCGTCGCGAACCCCGATGTGCGCCGCCTCTATCTCGGCGAGGAGTTCCGGCTCTAGCCGCTATCGCCGCGTAGCAGAGTGCGGCGACGAATGGTGGTGCAGGATCATCCAGCGCCCCTCTCGTCTCACCATGAGCATGGAATAGCGCGAGGGTCGCGGCGCGTTCCCTTCGGCCTGGCGGGCGAAGGCATAGAAGCCTGTGGTGAGCACAGCGTCGGGAGCGAGGACGACCGTGTGCCTTTCGGTGATCCGATTCGACCTGCCGCTGCCCGGAAGTTCGTTGAAGTAGGTCCTTATCTGCTCCGTGCCTTGCGAAATGACGGGGCTGGTCGTGCCGAGCAGTATCGCCTCCGGCGCGTAAAGCGCCACAACGCCATCGCGATCATTGGCGCTGTAGCGTTCGACCCAGGCGTCGAGGACGGCATTGGCCTCGTCGGTCGGCGCCGAGAGAGCGGGACAGGCCGCTGCGCTCATCAGCATGCAGATGGCCAGGACAGCGCGCGCCACCATGGGGTTTTCTCTCGTTGAGGCTTTCCGGAAGAGAATAGAAGGCGGCTTCGCCGATCAAATCCGGAATGGCCCTGCCCCCTTAACCGATCAGTCATCCGATCCATGGCATGAACCTTGCTAATCGCGCTGCCGCCCATTTATGATGCAGCGCGAGAAACCCGAGGGACGCCGCTGATCCGATGGCGCTGTCAGCCAGACTAGAGCTTCGCGTCGGCCAGTCGCTGGTCATGACGCCCCAGCTCATGCAGGCGATCAAGCTCCTGCAGCTGTCGAACCTCGACCTCGTCGCCTATGTCGAGCAGGAGCTGGAAAAGAACCCGCTTCTGGAGCGCGCCGATACGCCCGAGCCGGCGGTGGATGGCGAGGCGGCCGAGGCCGCCCCGGCCGCCGCTCCCGGCGACGCGCAGGACGGCGACTGGCTCGGCGACGACATAGGCAACAGCCGCACCGAGATCGAGGAGCGGCTCGGCACCGATCTTGAAAACGTCTTCCCCGACGACAAGGGCCCCGAGGCGAAGCACGTCGATGCCGCCTCCGACCCGATGACCTCATCCTGGGCCAATGTCGGCTCCGGCGGCAGCGACAACGAGGACTACAATCTCGAAGCCTTCGTCTCGGCCGACCTGTCGCTGGCGGATCATCTGTCGAACCAGCTGACCCTCGCCGTCGAGACCCTGTCGGACCGGCTGATCGGCCAGATGCTGATCGATTCGGTCGACGATGCCGGCTATCTGACCGTCACGGTCGAGGATGTCGCTGACCGGCTCGGCGCCGAGGTGGCGGATGTCGAGAGCGTGCTGGAGGTGATCCAGAGCTTCGAGCCCTCGGGCGTCGCGGCGCGCAATCTCGCCGAATGCCTCGCCATCCAGCTGCGCGACAAGAACCGCTTCGACCCGGCCATGCAGGTGCTGGTCGCCCATCTCGACCTGCTCGGCAAGCGCGACTTCGCGGGGCTGAAGAAGCTCTGCCAGGTGGACGATGAAGACCTTGCCGACATGGTCTCGGAGATCCGCCGGCTGAACCCCAAGCCCGGCCTCGCCTTCGGCTTCGCGCCGGTCCAGCCGCTGGTGCCCGACGTGATGGTGCGCGCCGGCCCCGATGGCGGCTGGATCGTCGAGCTCAACACCGAGACCCTGCCGAAGGTGCTGGTCAACCAGAGCTATTATGCACGCGTCTCCAAGACCGCGCGCAACGACACCGAGAAGACCTTCCTCGCCGATGCGCTGCAGACGGCGACCTGGCTTACCCGCGCGCTCGACCAGCGCGCCCGCACCATCCTGAAGGTCGCGACCGAGATCGTCCGCCAGCAGGACGCCTTCTTCGCGCTCGGCGTGCAGTATCTGCGGCCGCTGAACCTCAAGACCATCGCCGACGCCATCGGCATGCACGAGTCCACCGTCTCGCGGGTCACCTCGAACAAGTCGATCGCCACCAGCCGCGGCATTTTCGAGATGAAGTACTTCTTCACCTCGTCGATCGCGAGTTCGGAGGGCGGCGAGAGTCATTCGGCCGAGGCCGTGCGCTACCGCATCAAGCAGATGATCGACGCCGAGACGCCGGAGGACGTGCTCTCGGACGACGCGATCATGGACCGGCTGAAGGAAGCCGGCATCGACATCGCCCGCCGCACGGTCGCTAAATACCGCGAGGCGCTCCGCATCCCCTCGTCCGTGCAGCGCCGGCGCGAGAAACAGGCCATGGCGGTCTGAGACCGGCGGCAAACGCCGCTGTGGTTGTCATGACACCGGCTCACCGATGGTCGCCGCGAGTTCGTGGGCCGTCTCCACGAACATTTTCGCGGCCGGGCTGAGCATCCGCTCCTTCACGGTGAAAATCGCGGCCGGCCGCTCCCAGCGGGGCAGGGCGACGGCGAGAGGCTTCAGCAGGTCGGCCTCCGGTCCGAAATGCAGGGTCGATCCCGGCACCAGGGTGATGAAGCGCCCGGTGCCGAGAAGGGCATTGCGCAGGTGCAGCGAGTTGCTGATCACCGCGGGCTCCGGCAACGCGAGGCCTGCCGCCGAGCAGGCCTCCTGGAACGGTGAGCCGGTGGCCAGTTCATAGGGCGAGAGGATCCACGATTCCCCCATCAGGTCGGCCATGCGAAGCCTCTTGCGCCTCGCCAGCGGATGGGACGGCCCCGCGACGATCAGAAGCTTCTCATGGAACAGCGGATCGACATGGATGGCCGGGTCGGTCGTGGCGGTGAGCTGGCGCGAGACGAGCAGTTCGCTGGTGCGCTGGTGCAGCAGGTCGAACACGTTCGGAGCCGTGCCGAGCTCCATCTGGATGCGCAGGTTCGGCAGCTTCCGGCTCAGGGCGTCGATGACGGCCGGCACGAAGCTCGCGGCCCAGATTTCCGTGCAGGCGATCCGCAATGTGCCCGTCGTCGGGTCGGTCAGGAAGGCGATCTCCTCGATGCCCTGCCGCAATTCATCGAACACGGCGCGCCCGCGCCTGAGAAGCGCCCGGCCGAACTGGGTCGGCTCGACGCCACGCGGCGCGCGGTCCAGCAGCCTCACGCCAAGGAGGCGTTCCAGTTCCGCGATCGTCTTCGAGACGACCGGCCTGGAAACCGCGAGTTCGCGGGCGGCCTTGGCCATGTTGCCCTGCTCGGCCACCACCATGAACACGTGCAGGTCGCGCGGCTTCAGCCGGGACCCGATCCGCTCGAACCATTGCATAGGAGGCGTACCCTGACGGCTACTGCAACATCCAGAACAAGAACTTGTAGCTAACTGGGACGGCGAGGACATTACAACCCGTCCGGCTCGGCCATGTCCCGTCGAGCGATCAGGAGCACCCGAGCCCATGACGCGATCTCGTTCCATCAACGTCCTGCGGGTGGCGCTTGCGGGGCTCGTTCTCGCCACGACCGCCGCGTCCTCGGCAGAGATCGGCGTGTTCAGCACGCCCACCCTGCGGACGAGCATCGAGGAGCTTCGGCCACGTTTCGAGACAGCCACGGGGCTCAGGCTGCGGGTGACCTATGATGGGGTCGCGGCCCTGAAGCGCCGGATCGAGGCAGGCGAGGCCTTCGACGTAGCGCTGCTGCTGCCGGCCACGATCGATCAACTCGCCAGCGCGGGAAAGATCGCTTCCGGATCCCGTTCCGACATTGCCCGCACAGCCGTGGGCGTCGCGGTCCGCGAGGGGGCGCCGCCCGTCGCTCTCGGAACGGAGGAGGCCGTTGTCGCGACGCTTCTGGCCGCTCCATCCATCGCGACCGCGCCTGACAGCGCCAGTTCCGCCTACTTCCTGTCGATGGTCGAGCGGCTGGGCATCGCCGACCGGATCAGACCCAAGCTGGTTGCGGTGTCGGGCGGAAAGGTGGTCGAGGCGGTCGGCGCCGGCCAGGCCGCGCTCACGGTGATCACCGTGCCGAACATCCTCGGCGTCAGCGGCGTCAGCCTTGCGGGCCTGCTGCCCGAACGGCTCCAGAACTACACCGTCTTCTCCGCGGGTCTTGCGACGGCGCCTGCGGAACCCGAGGGCGCGGCTCGCTTCATCGCCTTCCTGCGCGCGCCCGAGACAACGGCGACCTTGCAGGCGCATGGCTTCCAGCGGCCGCCGCCGGGTGCTCCCGCGCGCTGATTTGGCTTTACTCCGCCGCCAGCGCCAGGTCGTCGCGGTGGATCATCTCGGTGCGGCCCTTGTAGCCGAGCACGGCCTCCACGGCCTTCGAGTTCCGGCCCATGATCTGCACGGCGGCGACCGCGTCGAAGGCAACGAGGCCGCGGCCGACCTCCGCGCCGTCCGGCCCGCGCACGATCACCGCGTCGCCGCGCTCGAACACGCCATCCACCTTCTTGACACCCGCAGGCAGGAGGCTGCGCCCGCCCCGCAGCGCGTCGACCGCGCCGGCATCGAGCCAGAGCACGCCGCGCGGCTCCAGCGAGCCAGCGATCCATTTCTTGCGTGACGTCACCGGGCTCGCCGGCGCGAGGAACCAGGTGCAGGGCCCGCCGCCCTCGATGCGCGCCAGCGGCGCTTCGTGCTTGCCGGAGGCGATGACCATGGCCGTGCCGCCGGTTGTGGCGATCTTGCCGGCCTCGACCTTGGTGGTCATGCCGCCGCGCGAGGTCTCGGAAGCAGCGCCCCCGGCCATGGCCTCGATCTCGGCGGTGATGCGCGGCACGACCGGGATCAGCGTCGCGGCCGGGTCCTTCTGCGGCGGGGCGGTGTAGAGCCCGTCGATGTCGGAGAGCAGCACGAGGCAGTCGGCGCCGACCATGGTCGCGACACGCGCCGCCAGACGGTCATTGTCGCCGTAGCGGATCTCGTCGGTCGCCACCGTGTCGTTCTCGTTGACCACCGGCACGGCGCGCACGGCGAACAGCGTCTCCACGGTGTTGCGGGCATTGAGGTAGCGGCGACGCTCCTCGGTGTCGTTGAGCGTGACGAGGATCTGACCGGCGACGATGCCGTGGCGGCCCAGCACCTCCGACCAGGCACGGGCGAGCGCGATCTGGCCGACGGAGGCGGCCGCCTGGCTCTGTTCGAGGCCGAGAGGCCCTTTCGGCAGTTTCAGGATGGTGCGGCCGAGCGCAATGGCGCCGGAGGAGACGACGAGGATGTCCGCGCCGCGCGCGGCATGGCGGGCGATGTCCTGGCCGAGCGTGTCCAGCCAGGCCTGTTTCAGCACGCCCTTCTCGCCATCGACGAGCAGCGACGAGCCGACCTTCACGACGATGCGGCGGAACGAGGAAAGCGTGGGGATGGCGGTCATGGGGTGGCAGACGGACAGGCCGCCGCGGGAGGCGGCGGGGAGCAAGGGTCTTAGACGAGGAGACGGGAGGGAGGCAATCCAACGCTTGCCTCGTCATGCCCGGCCTTGTGCCGGGCATCCACGACATCCATTCGCGTCGTGTTCAAGACGTGGATGGCCGGGACATGCCCGGCCATGACGCAAAGGGGGCGAGTGGCCGCCTCGTCCTCAATTCGCCGCCGGCACCCGCTCGTCGATGCCGCGGATGTAGAAGTTCATGCCGAGGATCTGCTGGTCGGACAGCGTGCCGTTACCCTCGCAGGGCACCTGCTGGCCGTCCTGCCGCACCACCGGGCAGCGGAACGGATGCAGCGTGCCGGCCTTGATGGCGGCCTCCGTGGCCTCAGCCATGGCTTTCACGTCGGCGGGCATGTTGGTGTAGGGCGCCATGTGGACGAGGCCGGTATTCAGGCCGCCCCAGGTGTCGCCGGAGGTCCACTTGCCGTCCAGCATCGCCTGCACGCGCTGGGTGTAATAGGGCACCCAGTCGTTGACGATGGAGGTCAGCTGCGCCTTCGGTCCGAACCGGATCATGTCGGAATCCTGCCCGAAGGCGAGGATGCCGCGCTGCTCGGCGATCTGCATGGCGGCCGGCGAATCCGTGTGCTGGGAGAGGATGTCCGCGCCCTGGTCGGCCAGCGCCTTGGCGGCGTCCGCCTCCTTGCCGGGATCGTACCAGGAATTGACCCAGACGATCTTGATCTTGATGTCCGGCCGGATCGACTGCGCGCCCAGCATGAAGGCGTTGATGCCGGAGACGACCTCGGGGATGGCGAAGGAGCCGATATAGCCGACCGTGCCGGTCTTCGACAGGCGCGCGGCGATCTGGCCGAGGATGTAGCGGCCCTCGTAGAAGCGGCCGGCATAGGTCGCAAGGTTCGCCGAGCGCTTGTAGCCGGTGGCGTGCTCGAAGCGCACGTTCGGATGGCGGCGGGCGACGCGTTCGGTCGGGTCCATGAAGCCGAACGAGGTCGTGAAGATCAGCCGGTGGCCGGTGCGGGCGAGCTGCTCGATGACGCGCTCGGCATCCGGCCCCTCGGCGACCTTCTCGACGAAGGTGGTCTCGACCCGGTTGCCGAACTGGCGCTCGATGGCCTGGCGGCCGACATCGTGCTGGTAGGTCCAGCCGTGGTCGCCGACCGGGCCGACATAGACGAAGCCGATCTTCAGCTTCTCCTGCGCCAGCGCGTAGCCGAGACCCGCCGTCGCGCCGACGGCGGCGATCGCCGCCACGGCCAGCATCTTCCATCGTCCGAACGTCTTCAGCGTCATCGCCTGCGCTCCCCTGTGAGCATGGCCCTTGCGGCCTTGCCGCCGATGGTGGCGCGCCGGCGCGAGGCGATCAAGCGGCGAATGCGGTACGAGGCTCCGGTCGTGCTGCTGACATTCCGAGGGTTCACGGTCGGCACAATCACCGCCATCCGACCTGCCAGGGAGGCAAGCCATGACGACACAGGAACTCGCCGCCGATTTCGCCGCTCTCCTCAAGGAGGGCCGGGATCACGAGGCCGCCGCGAAATACAATGCCGATGATATCGTCAGCTACGAGGCGCTCGACGGCCCCATGGCCGAGATGCGCGGCAAGGACGCGCTGCGCCAGAAGGGCGAGTGGTGGGTGACCAACCACGAGATTCACGGCGCAACGGTTGAAGGGCCCTATGTGAACGGCGACCGCTTCTGCATGCGCTTCGCCTACGACTTCACGCGCAAGGAGACCGGCGAGCGACTGAAGATGGACGAGATCGGCGTCTACGAGGTGAAGGGCGGCAAGATCGTGTCCGAGCGGTTCTTCTACGGAGCGATGTGAGGGCGGGAAGGGCGGTGTGTTGGCACGTCGCCGCACGCGCGGATGCGGCAATCACGCCGTCGAGGCGCTCGGCTCCGTCGCTCCGCACGTCATCCCCGGCGAGCCGCGCAGCGGCAAGGGAAGGGGATCCAGGGGTTGCCGAGCACCGTCCGCATCGCCGGTTCGTGCCTCACCCATATCGCCGCGACCGAAGTCTGGACCCCCTTCCCTCGGCCTCAGAGCAGCGAGCGAACGCGAGATGCGTTCGCATTTCGCTATGCGGCCTCGCCGGGGGTGACGGGTGGTGTCACTTGAGCAACGACAGCAGCCCGCGAACCGCGGTGCCGCCATCGGCCAGCGCTGCGCTGGTCCCAAGGATCGCGGCAAGCCCGACGCGCTGAGATAGCGAGACGGCGAACGTCGTCTCGACGCGGCCCTTTGCGTCGCGTCGGCGCTCGTATCGAACAATCGGTGGAGGTTTTTCCGCGCTCACGGCACACCTCTTCATTGAGGAAATTCGCGTGAACGGGATGAAACGATAGGGGGGCTATCGGCGTGCCTTGTCAAATCGCTTCAGTGAAAAACGGGCAAAAGCGCAAAAATTGGCATGACCAGGCCGCAAGGATCTGAACTGACAGGATTTTCTTGGTCAGAATTTCAGCGCGTCGGAGCCCTCTCATGCTGGAAGTGACAGATTCCAGCGCTCTATTTCTGCTAAGATATTGAAATGAAATTCAAAATTAAAATTACCCCTCCTTCGTGACGCTCATGTCCGGCGCATAGGGGTTCTTCATGCCGACGACATTGTAGCCGGCATCGACGTGATGGATCTCGCCGGTGACGCCGCGCGACAGGTCCGACAGGAAATACATGCCGGAATCGCCGACTTCCTCGATGGTCACGGTGCGGCGCAGCGGCGCGTTGTATTCGTTCCACTTGAGGATGTAGCGGAAGTCGCCGATGCCGGAGGCCGCCAGCGTCTTGATCGGGCCGGCCGAGATGGCGTTGACGCGGATGTTCTTCTCGCCGAGGTCGGCGGCCATGTAGCGCACGCTCGCCTCGAGCGCTGCTTTCGCGACGCCCATGACGTTGTAGTGCGGCATCCACTTCTCGGCGCCGTAATAGGTGAGCGTCAGCAGCGAGCCGCCGTCGGTCATCAGCTTCTCGGCGCGCTGGGCGATGGCCGTGAAGGAGTAGCAGGAGATCAGCAGCGACTTCGAGAAATTGCCCTCGGTCGTGTCGACATAGCGGCCGGTCAGCTCGTCCTTGTCGGAAAAGGCGATGGCGTGCAGCACGAAGTCGAGCTTGCCGCCGAACACTTTCGAGGTTTCCGCGAAGACCGCGTCGATGGTCGCGGCGTCGGTCACGTCGCAATGGCCGACGACATGGCCTCCAACCTCGGCCGCCAGCGGCCGCACGCGCTTCTCCAGCGCGTCGCCCTGATAGGTGAAGGCGAGCTCGGCGCCCTGATCGGCGCAGGCCTTGGCGATGCCCCAGGCGATGGAGCGGTTGTTCGCCACCCCCATGATGAGGCCGCGCTTGCCCTGCATGATGCCCGCCATGTCGTTCCTCGCCCGGCGTTTTTGACTGAAAATCAGCCGGACCCTATGCCATTGCGGGCGCTGCGGTGCAAGGCAAGAGGGCCGGGAACCAGCGCTGACGTCAGGTCAGATGCCTGAGGCCGCCGGGTGTTTCGATCTGCGCCGTGTAGCGCGGCCCGGCTCCCGCCCGCACGACAGGGGCGCCGATCGCGCCAAGTTCGCGCTGGAGCGCGTCGATCCCGGCGGAATCAGGGTGTTCCAGCGTGAACGAGACCAGTCGCGCGCCAAGGTCCGCGATGGCTGCCATGGATCGCGGCTTGCCACGACGGTCGATGATCGAGGGTGCGGCGCCGCCCAGCGGCAGCGAGCCGTCGTGGGGAATGGCGAAATCGAAGGCCGGTGCGTCGTGCGGCAGCGCCACTTTTCGCCCGAACAGACCTTCGCGGCCGGCCAGAACAGCGTCCATGGCATCGGTGCGCGCGACCCAGCCTCTGAGCCGCCGGCCGGCATCCCAGTCGGCGCGAACCTGCGCCCGGTCGTCGAGGCCGAACCAGCGGCGGTGCGGTGGTGGCCTGCCATCCGGATCGAGCGCGACGATCTCCAGATAGACGGAGCCGCCGAGCTGCATGAGGTGGTTGTGGGTGCCCATATAGAGGTGCCGCTGGCCGAAGGGCATATCGAGGCCGAGGCAGTCGCGCACATGCGCGACGCCTTCGGCGAGATTCGGCGCGACGACGGAGAGGTGGTCGAGCTGAATCATGGGTGATGTCGGCCGGACCTAGAGCCCCTCGCGCGGGTTGGTCTTGCGCCGGTCCTTCAGGACGCGCGCGAAGCCCTCGAGGTCGGGGCTTGTCTCGGGCAGCACGATCCGCACGGTCACGTAGAGATCGCCGGGGCTTCCCTCGACGGGAAGGCCCTTGCCGCGCAGGCGGAAGGTCTTGCCCGACGAGGTCATGGCGGGGAGCGTCAGTTCCACCTCGCCGTCGAGGGTCGGCGCGCGCACCTTGGCCCCGAGGATCGCCTCGTCCAGCGCCACCGGCAGGTCGAGCGTCAGGTTCTTGCCCTCCACCTTGAAGGCGGGATGCGGCTCCACCGACACCACGACATAGGCGTCGCCCGGCGGGCGGCCGAGGCTGCCGGGCTTGCCCTTGCCGCGCAGGCGCATGCGATGCCCCTCGCGGGTGCCGGGCGGCACCTTGACGTCCACGGCCTCGCCGGTCGGCAGAACGACCCGCTGGGTCGAGCCGCGGGCGGCGTCGAGGAACGGCACCTTGATGGTCAGCGTGATGTCCTCGCCGCCGGCGCGCGGCGGCGGGCCGGGCTCGAACGGGTCGGGGCCGGCGCGGCCCGCCCGCCCGCCGGTCATGCCGGAGAGGATGTCGAAGAAATCGTCCATCGGCGGCGGGCCGCCCTGGCCGCCACCGGGCCGGCCGGTCGAGCGGCGGAAGCCGTCCGGGCCGAACGAGAAGCTCTCGAATATGGTCTCGCCGGACGGGCCTGCCTGCGGCCCGGCGCCGGGCCGGCCACGGGAGAAGCCCTCGAAGCCGGTGAATCGCGGCTTGCCCTCGGCGTCGATCTCGCCGCGGTCGAAGCTCTTGCGCTTGTCGGCATCCGACAGCAGTTCATAGGCGTTGTTCAGTTCCGCGAAGCGGTCCTGGGCCTTCGGATCGCTCGCATTGGCGTCCGGATGCAGCTGTTTCGCCTTCTTGCGGAAGGCCTTCTTGATCTCGTCGGCGCTGGCCGAGCGCGCGACGCCGATCACGTCGTAGGGATCGCGTGCCATGGTGGTCCTTGAAAAGCCGGCGCGCGCGGACGCGGCCGGCCGTGGGAATGGGTTTGCTGCCCTGCAATGTGGGTAGCTTCCGCCGGCTTCACAAGTTCGCGAGGTTGCGAAGTCGGGCGCCTGTCAGGTCCGCCGCCAGGGACGCAGTTCCACGACGGCCCAGGGGCCGACCGTACGGCAGGCGCGGCCGTCGAACCAGACCTCCTTGCCGTCCTTGATGGCGCTGCCGAGGAAGTCGCGGCAGGTCTGGCCGTTTGCGCCGCTGGCGCGCTGCATGGCCGTCACCGTGCCGCTCATGCCGCTCTGCGGATTGTCCCACGGAACGCTCGGCGTGTCGGCGCGGTCGGCGAGGGCCTCCATCAGCTTCGCCTTGGCGGCGTCCCAGTCGGCCTGCGGGATCGGCAGACCGCCCTGCGCGGGCGGCGCTTCGCTCGCCGGTGCCGGCCGGCGGACCGAACCGGTGGTCACTGGATCGGTGGCCTGCGCCGCCATCTGGGCGGTGCCGGGCGGGGTGGTGTTGGTGCGCTCCCAGAGCGAGGGCAGCGTCATGGCGCAGCCCTGAAGGCCGCAGAAGCCGGCGAGAACGGCGGCAAGGCGCGCCCTGCGGCGGCCGCATGGGCGAACATCGGCGGGCGGGCATGGGCTGCCCCCCGCGCTTTCGCTATAGATGCGGCGAACGCCAGCCGTTTCACCCATACGCCTGCAACTCCCGAGCTTTTGATGGCTCTGGAGGCACTCAACATCGGAGGTGGTTAATGTCCGGTTCGGATCAGGACGATTTTACGAAAATTGACGAGCCGGTTGTCCTGTTCAACCAGTGGCTCGCCGAGGCGACGACCTCCGAGCCCAATGATCCCAATGGCATGGCGCTCGCAACCGTCGATGCGGAGGGGCTTCCGAATGTCCGGATGGTGCTGCTGAAGGACGTCGATGTCAGGGGCTTCGTCTTCTACACCAATTTTGAAAGCCAGAAGGGCATCGAGCTTCTGGGACAGGGCAAGGCAGCGCTGCTGTTCCACTGGAAGTCGCTGCGGCGGCAGGTGCGCGTGCGCGGGCCGGTCGAGCAGGTGACAGAGGCCGAAGCCGACGCCTATTTCGCCTCGCGTGCCCGCGCCAGCCGCATCGGCGCCTGGGCAAGCCAGCAGTCGCGGCCGCTCGAAAGCCGCTTCGCGCTGGAGAAGTCGGTGGCGCTCTACGCCGCCAAATATGCCATCGGCGAGGTGCCGCGCCCGGCCTATTGGAGCGGCTTCCGCGTCCTGCCGACCTCGATCGAGTTCTGGAAGGACGGCGCCTTCCGCCTGCATGACCGCGTGCAGTTCCGCCGGGAGCAGCCGGAAGGGCCGTGGACGGCGAAGGACCGGCTCTATCCGTGAAGCGGCAGCGCCGTGTTCTCTGATTCCGTCCGCAGCGCCGCGCTCTCGTCCTTGAGCGCGACGCCCGTGAGCCTGCGCCGGAACGCCTCGCTGGTCAGCCAGGCGAGCTTGAAGGCCGCGGCCGCGACGGGCAGCCCCTCGGGGCGGATGTTGGAGACGCAGTTGCGCTCCGAATCCATCCGGCCCGGACGCGGATCGAAGGTCAGATAGGCGCCGAGGCTGTCGGGCGAGGACAGGCCAGGCCGTTCGCCGATCAGCACCAGCACCGCCCGCGCGCCGAGCGCCTGCCCGATGGCATCGCCCAGCGCCACGCGGGCGCCGGTCGCGACGACGGCCGTCGTCAGCGGGATTCGGGCGCGGTCCAGATGCGGCCGAAGCGCCCTCACCAGCGGCACGGCGTGGGCCTCCACCGCCGTCGCCGACAGGCCGTCCGCCACGACGACGACCAGTTCACCGCCGGCGCCGTCCATCGTCAGTGCCGTCCGCGACGCTTCCGACAGGTCGCGCCCCCAGTCCGGACGGCGGAGATAGGCGGCCCGGTCCGCCGCCCGGCTCGCCGCCTCCGCGACGACAAGACCCTCGTCGCGCAGCATTTCTGCGAGCTTCGCGCTGTCGAAATCGGCGTGGACGGCATCGCGCGCCTGCGCGTGCGCCAGTGCGAAGCGCAGTACCTCGCGCGTCGGCAGCGAGCCGCCGGCCCTTCCGAGCGCGATGCGGGCGGGCGTCGTGGCCGCGAGATGCAGCCAGGGATCGGCGGGGTTGCGGTCGGGTGGCTGTGCCATGGCCTATTCCGCCGCGATCAGCCGGTGGCCGGGATCCGGCGGCCTGAGACGGCCCGTCTCGTCGGTGATGCCCATGCACCGGAGCCAGTCCTCGAATTCCGGCGCGCGCTTCAGGCCGAAAGCCTCGCGCACGTAGAGCGCGTCGTGGAACGAGGTGGACTGGTAGTTCAGCATCACGTCGTCCGCGCCCGGCACGCCCATGATGTAGGAGACGCCGGCCGCCGCGAGGCAGGTGAGCAGCGTGTCCATGTCGTCCTGATCGGCCTCGGCATGGTTGGTGTAGCAGACGTCGCAGCCGAGCGGCACGCCCATCAGCTTGCCGCAGAAATGGTCCTCCAGCCCCGCCCGGATGATCTGCTTGCCGTCATAAAGATATTCCGGGCCGATGAAGCCGACGACAGTGTTGACGAGCAGCGGCTTGAAGGCGCGGGCGACCGCATAGGCGCGCGCTTCAAGGGTCTGCTGGTCGATGTCGTGATGGGCCTCAGCCGACAGCGCCGAGCCCTGCCCCGTCTCGAAATACATGACGTTGTCGCCGACCGTGCCGCGCTTCAGCGAGCGGGCGGCATCCAGCCCCTCCTTCAGCACCGACAGCGAGATGCCGAAGGCCGCATTGGCCTTCTCGGTCCCGGCCACTGACTGGAACACGAGATCGACCGGCGCGCCGCGCTCGATCAGCTGGATGGACGAGGTGACGTGGGTGAGGATGCAGCCCTGCGTCGGGATCTGATGGCGGTGGATGATCGCGTCGATCAGCTTCAGAAGGTCGCCGATCACGGGGAGCGAATCCGAGGCCGGGTTGATGCCGATGGTGGCGTCGCCCGCGCCATACATCAGCCCGTCGACGATGGACGCCGCTATGCCGGCGGCGTCATCGGTCGGGTGGTTCGGCTGGAGCCTCACCGCCATGGTGCCCTTCCGGCCGATCGTGTTGCGGAACCGGGTGATCACCTCGCATTTGCGCGCGGCGAGGATCAGGTCCTGGTTGCGCATCAGCTTGGAGACGGCCGCCGCCATTTCCGGCGTGATGCCGGGCGCCAGCGCCGCGAGCGCCTCGGTCGTTGCCACCTCCGACAGCAGCCAGTCGCGGAACCCGCCGACCGTCAGGTGCGCCGCCGCCGCGAAGGCACCGATGTCGTGGCTGTCGAGGATGAGGCGCGTCACCTCGTCGGCCTCGTAGGGGATCAGCGGCTCGGCGAGGATCGCCTTCAGCGGCAGGTCGGCCAGCGCCATCCTGGCCGCGACGCTTTCCTCCATCGTCGCGGCGGCGATGCCGGCGAGCTGGTCGCCCGAGCGCGGCGGCGAGGCCTTGGCCAGCAGATCCTTCAGATCCGCGAAGACATAGGTGGTCCGGCCGGCATTGGCGCGGAACGGCATTGTTGATCCTCGCTGGATGCTTATCTGTCCGAACTGGTCTATGGAGTTTAGCCCACGGACCGCCGAGGTCCATTCCTCCGCACAGCGATGACATCCCCAAGGATCCGACGATGAACCAGCCGCGTCGAACCCTGCTCCTGACCGGCGCCAGCCGCGGCATCGGTCACGCCACGGTAAAGCGCTTTTCCTCGGCGGGATGGCGGGTCATCACCTGTTCGCGCCAGTCCTTTCCGGAGAACTGTCCGTGGGAGATGGGCCCGGAGGATCACATCCAGGTCGATCTCGCGGACCCCGCCGACACCGAGCGCGCCATCGACGAGATCAGGACACGGCTCACCGGCGGCCGGCTGGAGGCGCTCGTCAACAATGCCGGCATCTCGCCGAAGGGCGAGGGGAGCACGCGGCTCGATTCGCTGCACACGCCGCTGAAGGTCTGGCAGCAGGTGATGCAGGTGAATTTCTTCGCCTCGATCCTGCTGGCCCGTGGGCTGCTGAAGGAACTGGCCGAGGCCAAGGGTTCGGTGGTGAACGTCACCTCCATCGCGGGCTCTCGCGTCCACCCCTTCGCGGGCGCGGCCTATGCGACCTCCAAGGCGGCGCTCGCCGGCCTCACCCGCGAGATGGCTGCCGATTTCGCCCCCCATGGCATCCGCGTCAACGCCATCGCGCCGGGCGAGATCGACACCTCGATCCTGTCGCCGGGCACGGAGAAGATCGTCGAGCAGATCCCGATGCGCCGCCTCGGCACGCCGGATGAGGTGGCCAAGATCATCTACGTGCTGTGCACGGAGACATCGAGCTATTTGAACGGCGCCGAGATCCACATCAACGGCGGCCAGCACGTTTAGGATGAGAGGTTGAAGCTCAACCTGTCCGTCAGGCCCGGCCTTGTGCCGGGTATCCACGTCTTTCTTCATCCGCTGAGTTCAAGTCGTGGATGCCCGGGATAAACCCGGGCATGACGGAGAAGGCGTCGGGTCTATTCCGATGCGTCTTACAGATACCGCCTGAGCTCCTGCACGGCAGCGGCCGGGTCGCGCGCCACGTCGAAGGTCGCGACGAAGCGGCCGGTCTTGTCCATCAGATAGACGAAGACCGTGTGGTCCATCGTGTAGTTGCCGCCTTCCAGCGGCACCTTGCGGCCATAGGCGCGGTAGGCGCGCATGGCGGCCTGCACCTGTTCGTCGGTGCCGGTGAGGCCCCGAATCGTGGGGTGGAAGCTGCCCATATAGGCGGCCATCAGCTCGCGCGTGTCGCGGGCCGGGTCGACGGTGATGAACACCGTGTTGACCTTGGCGGCGTCGGCTCCCATGCGGTCGAGGACCTGGGTCATCTCGAACAGTTTGGTCGGGCAGATGTCCGGGCAATGGGTGAAGCCGAAGAAGATCAGGCTCGGCTTGCCGGCGAGGTCCTGTTCGGTGAACGGCTTGCCGGACTGGTCGGTGAGTTGGAACGCGCCGCCGATGGCCGAAGGGGCTGTTGCCATCTGGCCGCCACGCGGCATGGTGAAATGCACCACCAGCGCGAGAATGCCGAGGCCGCCGACGAGAAGGGCCAGCGACAGGATCAGCGCGGCGGAGCGGGAGCGGCGGCCGGGGGCGCCCGGGGGCGAGGATGTCATGGCTGTCTCAGAAGCACCAGGCGAGGCCGGCTGCGAGCGTGTCGATGAACACTTTCGTGCCCTGCGTCCACCACAGCAGGCCCGAAGTCAGGGCGAGCGCCGCCATGCCGATGCCGGCCGCCCAGAGGGCGATCCGCGGCGTTTCCGCTTCCAGGTCCGGAACCGTGTCGGGCGTCATGATGCCTATGTAATCCCTGGCGGGTCCGGACGCAAAAGGCGCTTTCGCGCGGCTGGTCCCGTTTTCGTGAGGAACTCTCCAATCATGTGGTTCAGGCATGACCCTTGCCGTCATGGCCGGGCTTGTCCCGGCCATCCACGACTTGAACACAACGATATCGGAAAAGTCGTGGATGCCCGGCACAAGGCCGGGCATGACGCGACGAGGTGGCTTTCATAGCTGGTTCAGACACACCGATGCGCCCCGACGATCTCCTCCTGCCGACGCCGCAAGGGCTCTACTGCCCGCCAGCCGGCATCCATATCGACCCGATGCGGCCGGTCGAGCGGGCACTGATCACCCACGGTCATTCCGATCACGCCCGCGCCGGCCATGGGGCGGTGCTGGCGACGCCCGCGACGCTGAAGATCATGGCGATCCGCTACGGCGAGGATTTCGCCGGTTCGGAGCAGGCGGCGGAATGGGGCCGGCCCGTCGCCATCAACGGCGTCACCTTCACCTTCCACCCGGCCGGGCACATTCTCGGCTCGGCGCAGATCGCGGTCTCGTGGCGCGGTCTCACCATCGTTGCCTCCGGCGACTACAAGCGTGCCGCGGACCCGACGGCGGAGACCTTCGAGGTCGTGCCCTGCAACGTCTTCATCACCGAGGCGACGTTCGGCCTGCCGGTCTTCCGCCATCCGCCCGCGCAGGACGAGGTGGCTAAGCTGCTCGCCTCGGTCCGCGTCTTCCCGGACCGCGCCCATCTCGTCGGCGCCTATTCGCTCGGCAAGGCGCAGCGCGTCATGGCCCTGATCCGCGCCGCCGGTTACGAGCGGCCGATCTACATCCACGGCGCGGTCGAGAAGCTGACCCGGTTCTATGAGGGCGAGGGCATCGCGCTCGGCGACATTCGCCTCGCCAAGGACGCCGCGAAGGCCGATCTTGCCGGCGCCATCGTCATCTGCCCGCCGGGCTCCATGCGCGACCTCTGGGCGCGCCGCTTCCCCGATCCGGTGGCCTGCTTCGCTTCCGGCTGGATGCGGATCAGGGCGCGGGCACGGCAGGGCGGCATCGAACTGCCATTGATCGTCTCCGACCATTCCGACTGGGACGAGCTTCAGCGCACCATTCTCGACACCGGCGCCGAGGAAATCTGGGTCACCCACGGACAGGAGGACGCGCTCGTCCACTGGTGCGGCACGCGCGGGCTGAAGGCGAAGCCGTTGCGGCTGGTGGGATATGGCGATGAAGGCGAGGCTGAGTCCGCGCCGGCGGAGGCCGCCTCGTGAATCGCTTCGCCGCGCTGCTCGACCGCCTCGCCTACGAGCCGCGCCGCAACGGCAAGCTGGCGCTGATCGCGGACTATCTGCGTAACACGCCGGACCCCGAGCGCGGCTTCGCTCTCGCCGCCATGACCGGTGCGCTGTCGTTCAGGTACGCCAAGGCGGGCCTCATTCGCGGGCTCATCGCCGAGCGCACCGACCCCGTGCTGTTCGCGCTGTCCTACGATTATGTCGGCGACCTCTCCGAGACCGTCGCGCTGATGTGGCCGGCCCCGCCGAGGGCGGCGGACAGCGATATCGAAGCTCATCATCGGGTTGCGACTCCACCTCTCCCCGGCGGCGAGAGGTCGACCGAAGGTCGGGAGAGGGGGCGAGTGTTTGGCGCAGGTGATTTGTCCCCCTCTCCCGGCGCCATAGCATCGGGCGAACGCGAGATGCGTTCGCATCTCACTATGGCGCCGACCTCCCCCCGCCGGGGGGAGGTGGAGGTCCCGTCGTCCGGCCACAACGCGCCGCCTGCGCCGACCCTTTCGGAGGTCGTCGGGGCGCTCGCAACCGCCTCGAAGACCGAACTGCCGAAGCTCATCGCCGGCTGGCTTGACCATCTCGACGAGACCGGCCGCTGGGCGCTCCTGAAGCTGATCACCGGGGCATTGCGGATCGGCGTGTCCGCGCGCCTCGCCAAGACTGCGGTCGCAGTGCTCGGCACGAAGGAGCCGGACGAGATCGAGCTGGTCTGGCCGGGTCTCGCGCCGCCCTACGCGGACCTGTTCGCCTGGGTGGAGGGTCGCGGCCCGAGGCCCGAGGCCTCCGATCCCGCGCCGTTCCGCCCACCCATGCTCGCCCATGCGGTGGAGGACGGTGATTTCGACAGGCTGGCGCCTGCCGATTTCACCGCCGAGTGGAAGTGGGACGGCATTCGCGTGCAGGCGGCGGCCGGCGCGACGCCTTCCGGCCGGCGCGTCGCGCGGCTCTATTCGCGCACCGGCGAGGACATTTCGGCGGCCTTTCCCGATCTCGCCGAGGCCATGGACTTCGACGGGGCCATCGACGGCGAGTTGCTGATCCTGCGCGACGCGCGTGTGCAGAGCTTCAACGTGCTGCAGCAGCGGCTGAACCGGAAACAGGTAACGGCGGCCATGCTCGCCGATTTCCCCGCCCATATCCGCGCCTATGACCTCCTGTTCGAGGGCGGCGACGACCTGCGGGACAAGCCCTTTCTCGAACGACGCGCGCGGCTGGAAGCGCTGGTCGCGGGCCTCGCCAATCCGCGCATCGACCTCTCGCCGCTGGTGCCCTTCGCGTCGTGGGGCGAGCTTGCCGGCTTCCGCGCCGACCCCGCGACGGCCGGCGCCGGCGAGGATGCCGCCGCGATCGAGGGGCTGATGCTCAAGCGGCGCGACGCGCCCTATCTGCCGGGCCGGCCCAAGGGGCTCTGGTACAAGTGGAAGCGCGATCCGATGGTGGTCGACTGCGTGCTGATGTACGCCCAGCGCGGCCATGGCAAGCGCTCCAGCTTCTATTCCGATTTCACCTTCGGCGTCTGGCGCGGCGAGGCCGGCGCGGACGAGCTGGTCCCCGTCGGCAAAGCCTATTTCGGCTTCACCGACGAGGAGCTCGGCCAGCTCGACCGCTTCGTACGGAACAATACGATCAACCGCTTCGGGCCGGTGCGCGAGGTGACGCACAGCGCGCGCGAGGGGCTGGTGCTGGAAATCGCCTTCGAGGGGCTTCAGCGCTCGACACGGCACAAGTCGGGCATCGCCATGCGCTTTCCCCGCATCTCCCGCATCCGCTGGGACAAGCCGCCGGGCGAGGCCGACCGCATCGAGGCGCTGGAGGGGAAGCTGATCGGCTAGGCCGGCATCATCTTGCGCAGCGCCTCGGCGGTCGCGGCATCCGCCGGCAGGAAGGTCTCGATGGCGAGTTCGGACAGCGTCACGTCGATCGGCGTGCCGAACACGGTCGTCGCCGAGATCAGCGTCAGGAGCCCGCCGGAGGTCTTCAGCCTGATCGGCACGAACAGTTCGCCGGCTTCCTGCCCCTTTTTCGGATGGGGGTGCGAGAAGGGGACGGGATAGCCGGAGACCTCCTTCAGGAGACCCTCCAGCACGGGATCGGCGGTCAGTTCGATCTGCCGCTTGAGTCGTGCCATCAGGTGGCCGCGCACCTCGCCGAGATTGTCGATGCGCGGCGAGATGCCCTTCGGGTTCAGGGCGAGGCGCAGCATGTTGACCGGCGGTGCGAGAAGCGCGGGGTCGCAGCCTTCGAGGAAGGGCGCGATGGCGCGGTTGTGGGCGACCAGCGTCCAGTGCCGGTCGAGCGCCACGGCGGGATAGGGCTCGTGGCCGGCGAGGACGATGTCGATGGCCTTGCGGGCATTGGCGAGACCGGGGTCATCCAGCCCGCGCTCTGGAAAGATCGGCGCGAAACCGGCCGCCACCAGCAGCACGTTGCGCTCGCGCAGGGGGATGTCGAGCTGTTCGGCGAGATTCAGGATCATCTCGCGGCTCGGGGCGGAACGGCCGGTCTCCACGAAGGAGAGATGCCGGGTGGAGATGTCGGCTTCCATGGCGAGGTCCATCTGGCTCATCCGTCGACGCTGGCGCCATTCGCGCAAGTGATCCCCCACGGGGCGCGCATCTTGGCGGGCGGGAGCGGCGGCGGTCTTGGTGCGGGCTGGGTTCATCATGGGCTCACACTAGCGGGGCGCGGGGCGCGCAACCAATGACCTCTGAGGTAATCGACCAGCGCACCGCCGGCCGTCAGCATGGCGACAGTCGCGGATCACAACGGACCGCGCCGGACCCAAACAGGAGCATCCCATGTCCTTCGCCCTCAACCTCTTCCGCGCCGCCGACACCGCCACCTTCCTGCGCCGCCTGATGGCCTTCGACGCGATCACCTCCGGCGCCATGGGCGTCATGCTGGTGGTGGGCGCCGGCATCCTTGGGCCTCTCCTGAACCTGCCGGTGCCGCTGCTGCGCGCCTCCGGTGTCATCCTGATCCCCTTCGCCCTCTGCGTCGGCTTCGTTGCCGCCCGCGCCGCGACCAGCCGGCCGGCCGTGCTGACCATCGCGCTCGTCAACGCCGTGTGGGTGGTCGGCAGCCTCGGCCTCCTGTTCTCCGGCTATGTCAGCCCGAACCTGTTCGGCATGGCCTTCGTCGCCGCGCAGGCCGCTTTCGTCGGCGTCCTCGCCGAGCTTCAGGTGATCGGCGCCAAGCGTCTCGCCGCGGAGTGACGCAAGTCTCTCAGGCACGATCTTCTCGTCATGGCCGGACCTGTTCCGGCCATCCACGATCTGAACACGGCGAAGAAGGAAGCCGCGGGTGCCCGCCACGAGGGCGGGCATGAGGCACGAGGGCCTGGCGAGACGGACTACAGCCAGCCCTTCTTGCGGAAGTAGAAATACGGGCCGATGCCCGAAACCAGCATCAGCACGATGGCCATGGGATAGCCGAACTCCCACGCCAGTTCCGGCATGGCCTTGAAGTTCATGCCGTAGATCGTGCCGACCAGCGTCGGCGGCATGAACACCACCGAGAGCACCGCGAAGATCTTCACGATGTTGTTCTGCTCGATGCCGATCAGGCCGAGCGTCGCATCGAGCAGGAAGGTGATCTTGTTCGACAGCGAGTCGCAGTGCTGGGTGAGCGATTCCACGTCGCGCGTCTGGGTCTTGACCAGGGTGCGTACGTCCTTGGAGACCTTGCTGCCCTCGATCTCGGTGGCGAGGAACAGGAGCAGGCGGTTGATCGAGACGAGGCTCTCGCGGGCCTTGGAGACCAGTTCGCCCTTGGTGCCGAGAAACTGCAGCACCTCCTGGAAGGGCTTGTCGCGCTGCGTGCCGGTCTTGCGGAAAATGCCGGTCGAGACCTGCTCGATCTCCTCGCTGACCTTTTCGAGGATGTCGGCGACGCGGTCGACGATGGTGTCGAGCAGCCCCGTGAGGATCGATTCCGGGCTGCCCTGCACGGTGCCGGGCTTCTGCGCGCGGTTGAGGAACAGGTTGATCGGCTTCGGCGTGTCGTAGCGCACGGTGACCAGCCGACCGGGCGCGAGCACGAAGGAAATCTGCGTCAGCTTCGGCGTCCCGAGCTCGGTATTGCAGAGCAGGGTGGCAGTCATGTAGCGCACGCCGTGATCGACATAGAGCCGGCTCGACGGCTCGATCTCCAGCATTTCCTCGTGGGTCGGGATCTCGATGCCGAGGCAGCGCTCCAGCAGCTTGTCCTCGCCGGTCCCGGGCGTCAGCAGGTCGACCCACTTCACCTCGGGCGGCACTGCGTCATGTGTCGTTTCGACCCTGACGAGCGCTTCGTTCTGGACCGCATAGGCATTGAGCATGAGGGACGCACTCCGCGGGTGACGGCTCGGCTTCCGTAGCCGGTTCGGCGGGGGCTGGAAAGCCGGCCGAAGGCTTGAGGACGCCGGACATGGGCCTGACACCATGACGCCAGCGTGACGATTTGTGGCGGTATCCCGCCATTGCCGACGAGGGGGCAGGTTCGGCTATGAGACGGTCATGTCTGTATTCGCCGCCACACTGCTGCAGCCCGCCATCACCGGTTTCCTCATCGGCCTCGGCCTGATCGTCGCCATCGGTGCGCAGAATGCCTTCGTGCTGCGGCAGGGGTTGCTGCGCCGGCATGTCTTCGCGGTGACGACGGTCTGCGCGCTGTCGGACGCGCTGCTGATCGTCGCCGGCGTCGCGGGGCTGGGGACGCTGGTGCAGTCCTCTCCCTTGCTCATCGCCGCCGCCACGCTGGGCGGCGCGGCGTTTCTCGCCGCCTATGCCGTGAAAGCAGGGCGCCGGGCGCTCGATCCCGGCCGGCTCACGGCCGAAACCGGACCGGTTTCCTCAGCGCTCGGCCCGACGCTGGCGGCCGCTCTCGCCTTCACCTTCCTCAACCCGCATGTCTATCTCGATACGGTCGTGCTGGTCGGCAGCCTGTCGGCGCAGTTCGACGGGTCGGCGCGCATCGCCTATGCCGTCGGCGCATGCGCCGCCTCGGCCCTGTGGTTCTACGGGCTCGGCTTCGGGGCGCGGCTGCTCGCGCCGGTCTTCGCCCGGCCGGCGGCCTGGCGTGTCCTGGACGCGCTGATCGCGCTGGTCATGGCGGCGATCGCCGCGAGCCTCCTCCTCGCCTGGTGGCGCGGCTAGACAGGCAGCCGGCCTTGCGGCCGGCGCGCACTCCTTGCGGACAAAAAAGGGGCCGGTCTTGCGACCGGCCCTTTGAGTCATTCAGGAGAGGCATGCGGGAAGTCCAAACGTTGCCCGGCCATCGCCGGAAAAACGTCAGTCCATGGCGACGATGTCGCGCCGCGGCTGGGGGGCCGGGGCCGGCTTGCGGGCCGGGATGAAAGGTGCGGCAGCGGCGACCGCGGAAATGCCGATCTCGCCGTAGCGCTCCGCGAGAGCGTCGCGCTTGGGGGTGGGAAGGGCATTCGGGGCCGCCGTGGCGGTTTTCATGTTTCGTCTCCATTCGTCGTCGTCATCGGGTTGCATGGGCCCGGTTCCGACGCACCCCGACACTCGCCGCCCGGTGCGGCGCGGGTTCGGCCCGATCGTGAAAGGATCGTGGCAATGCCATGCCGTCTTCTGGACAGGGGCTCGCGACCTCACCTGCAACGTCATGGCAGAAATGCAACAGTTTCAGGGGTTTCGCCGCATTGCGGTGGCGGAAAGCGTTGACCCGGCGTCATGCCTTCGCCACAAGGATGACTGTGGGTTGAACGGAACGCGCGGCAGATGGCCTGCGCGTGCCAACAGCGTTGCTAGAGGGCATTCGACATGCGGTGGGGCGTTCTCGCATTGGCGGCCGTGGTGCTGGCCGGCTGCAACAACCAGACGGTTTCGTCGTCCGGGCAGATTTCCGATCGTGATCGGACGTTGATGGCGCAGGCGCCCCAGGTCGAGATGGATTACTGGCGCATGCCGCTGCGCGTGCCCTACCGCACGAACGAGGCGCCGGGCACGATCGTGGTCGAGACCGCGTCGAAGCACCTCTATCTCGTCGAGCAGGGTGGCACCGCCATCCGCTATCAGGTCGCTGTCGGCAACGAGGCCTTCGGCTGGACCGGCACCGCCATCATTCAGCGCAAGGCCGAATGGCCGACCTGGACGCCGCCGGCCGAAATGCGCCGCCGCTGGCCGACGCTTCCCGCCTTCATGGAAGGCGGCCCGCAGAACCCGATGGGCTCGCGCGCGCTCTATCTCTACCAGAACGGCCGCGACACGCTCTACCGCATCCACGGCACCAATTCGCCGCTGCAGATCGGCGAGGCCGTGTCGTCCGGCTGCATCCGCATGCACAACGAGCATGCGATCGACCTCTACAATCGCGTCGGCAACGGCACGCGCGTCATCGTGCGCTGAGCGGGCGCCGCCTTCGGGCGCGACGGAGTTTCGGCGGCGGCCTGCGGGCCGCCGTTTTCGTTTCAGGACATTCGGACCGCCGATCGGCCGGAAAGACGGAACTCCGGCCGTCCGGAGGACGTGCTTCGGATTGTGCGCGCAAGTTCAACCGCCCGGCGGCCGGGCCGCGGGCAGATTGCCGGCTGAACTCGCGCGCGAACGATCGCGCTGCGGTCAGGACTTGGTCGGCTTCTGTGGCTTGATGGCGCCGGCAACGGCCTTGAGGCCGACATTGCCGTAGTGATCTTCCAGCCGAACCGCGCCCTTGACGGGCTTCGGCAGGGTCTTCGTCGTCATGGTTTCCTCCGCGGGCGGGTTTTCCCGTCCTGATGCTTATGCGAATGATTCTACACGATGCCGGCAAGGGTTCGGAAGAACGTCGTCGTGCGCCGCAGCATGGCTGTTCGGCAGGTATCGGCCGGCTTCCATGAGTCGGGGATATCGGCCCGTTCCTGTGCAAAAGCCCGGCCATGCGGGTTGCGCGCGAGCCATGCGCTGACCACGGTGAAGCGAGACGTGCAGCAAGATGTTGAGGGTGCGGTGGGTCGCCAACGCTAGATATGGCGTTTGGCGGCGATCCGTGGCAGCCTTTGACCCAGTCCTTCAACCGCCCGGCATGCGATGCGATTTTCCCGTTTGCGCATTCACGGCTTCAAGACCTTCGTGGAGCCGACGGAGTTCCTGATCGAGCCGGGCCTGACCGGCGTGGTCGGGCCGAACGGTTGCGGCAAGTCGAATCTCGTCGAGGCCCTGCGCTGGGTCATGGGCGAGAACTCGTTCAAGAACATGCGCGCGTCCGGCATGGACGACGTGATCTTCTCCGGCTCCGGCAACCGCCCCGCGCGCAACACCGCCGAGGTGATGCTGACGGTGGACAATGGCCAGCGCCTCGCGCCGGCGCAGTTCAACGACCACGACGTGCTGGAGGTCTCGCGCCGCATCGAGCGCGAGGCGGGGTCGCTCTACAAGGTCAATGGCCGCGAGGTGCGCGCCCGCGACGTGCAGATTCTGTTCGCGGATGCCTCGACCGGTTCGCGCTCGCCTGCGCTCGTGCGGCAGGGCCAGATCGGCGAGATCATCAACGCCAAGCCGCAGGCGCGCCGCCGCATCCTTGAAGAGGCCGCCGGGATTTCCGGCCTGCATGCCCGCCGTCACGAGGCCGAGACGCGGCTGAAGGCGGCGGAGACCAATCTGGAGCGGCTGGAAACCGTCCTCGCCCAGATCGAGACGCAGCTCGACAGCCTGAAGCGCCAGGCGCGGCAGGCCGTGCGCTATCGCGGCCTTTCGGCGGATATTCGCAAGGGCGAGGCGACGCTCGCCTTCCTGAAATTCCGCGAAGCTTCCGAGGCCGTGCGCGAAGCCGAGCGTCTCGTCGAGCTGGAAACCCGCGTCGTCGCCCAGCGCACCACCGATCAGGCCGCGGCCGCGAAGGATCAGGCGGTCGCCGCCCACCACCTGCCGGCGCTGCGCGACGAGGCCGCCAAGGCCGGCGCGGTGCTCCAGCGCCTGATCGTCGCGCGCGATCAGCTGGAGGGCGAGGAGAAGCGCGCCCGCGCGCGCATGGAAGAGCTCGAGCGCCGGCTCGCGCAGTTCGATGCCGATATTGCGCGCGAGCGCGCAATGGGCGCCGATGCCGACACCGTCCTCGCCCGGCTCGCCGCCGAGGCGGCCGAACTCGCTGCCGCGACCGAGGGCGCCAAGGGCGGCGAAGCCGCCGCCGGCGCGAAGGTCGCCGCCGCCGAAACCGTGCTGGCGGCTTCCGAAAAGGCCTTCGCCGAGGCGACCTCGGCGCTGGCCGAGATCGTCGCCCGCCGCAACCAGCTCGAACGCTCGATCCGCGACACGTCCGAGCGCATGGTGCGGCTGGAAGGCCAGCTCGCCGAGATCGACGCCGAGACCGCGAAGCTCGAAGCCGGCTCCGACCATGCCGCGCGCCTCGAGGCGCTGAAGGGCCAGCTCGAACAGGCCGCGCAGGCCCTCGCCGCCGCCGAGGCCGAGGCGGTCGCCGCCGAGCAGGGCCATGCGGTCGCGCGCAGTCAGGAGGGCGATGCTCGCCGGCCGCTGACCGATGCCGAGCGCAACGTGCAGCGCCTCGACACCGAGGTTCGCACGCTCTCCAAGCTCCTGAACGTCGCGCACAAGTCGATGTGGCCGCCGGTGGTCGAGGCCATTTCGGTCGCGCGCGGCTTCGAGACGGCGCTCGGCGCGGCGCTCGGCGACGACCTCGACGCGCCGACCGCCTCGGCCTCGCCGCAGCATTGGGCGGGGGCGGACGCTTCCGGCGATCCGGCTTTGCCGGAGGGCGTCGAGCCTTTGTCGGCGCGCGTCAGGGCACCGGCGGAACTCGCCCGCCGCCTTGCCCAGATCGGCATCGTCGCGAAGGCCGATGGCGGCCGATTGGCGAAGCTCCTGAAACCGGGGCAGCGGCTGGTCTCCAAGGAAGGCGACCTCTGGCGCTGGGACGGCTTCGTCGTCGCCGCCAATGCGCCGACCGCAGCCGCGCGCCGCCTCGCCGAGCGCAACCGCCTCGGCGATATCGAAAAGGACCTGGTGACCGCCAAGGCCAAGGTCGACGACCTCAAGGCCCTCGCTGATGTCGCGGTTGGCGTGGTCAAGGCCGCCGCCGCCCGCGAACAGGCGGCCCGTGACGGCTGGCGCGCGGCGCAGCGCGCCGCCGACGGCCTGCGCGACCAGTTGCAGGCGGCCGAGCGCGCCGCCTCCGCCGTGACCACCCGCCTTGCCGCCCTGGTCGAGGCGCGGCTGCGGCTGAAGGCAAGCGTCGAGGAGGCGGCGGCGGTGAAGGCCGATGCCGTCCGCGCGCTCGAGGGCCTTGGGCAGGCGAGCCAGCTCGAAGCGTCGCTCGCCGATATCCGCACCGAGGTCGCGCAGGGACGAGCCGCTCTCGCCGAGGCCCGCGCCGAGGCGCAGGGCCTTGCCCGCGAGGCCGAGATGCGCACCCGCCGCATCGCCGAGATCGGCCGCGACCGTGAGGCCTGGGCCGGCCGTCAGGCCAATGCCGGGCGCCAGATCGCCGATCTCGAACAGCGGCAGGTCGAGGCGAAGGCGGAAGCGCAGGCGCTGGCCGAAGCCCCCGACACCTATCTCGTCAAGCGCCGCGAGGTCATCGCGCGCATCCAGGAGGCGGAGGCCGCCCAGCGCGCCGCCGCCGACAAGCTCGCCGCGGGCGAGACCGCGCTTGCCGATGCCGACCGCGCCGCGCGCGCGGCGCTCGACGCCATGACCGGCGCCCGCGAGGCCTTCGTCCGCGCCGAGGCGCGGCTCGAAGGCTCGCGCCAGCGCATCCAGGAGATCGGTGCGGAGATCGCCGAGAAGTTCGAGACCGAACCGCCGGCGCTCACCCGCATCGCCGGCATCGATGCCGAGGCGGCCCTGCCCGCCGCCCGCGATGTCGAGGACAGGCTGGAGGGCCTGAAGCGCGAGCGCGAGCGGCTCGGCGGCGTCAACCTGCGCGCCGACGAGGAACTGACCGAGGTCCAGGCGCAGTTCGACGGCATGGTTTCCGAGCGCGACGACCTCGTCGAAGCCATCAAGAAGCTGCGCACCGGCATCGGCGCGCTCAACCGCGAGGGCCGCGAGCGGCTGCTCGCCTCCTTCGTCACGGTCAACGGCAATTTCCAGAAGCTGTTCACGACGCTGTTCGGCGGCGGCACGGCGGAACTGCAACTGGTCGAATCCGACGATCCGCTGGAGGCCGGCCTCGACATCCTCGCCCGGCCGCCGGGGAAGAAGCCGCAGACCCTGTCGCTGCTTTCCGGCGGCGAGCAGGCGCTGACCGCCATCGCGCTGATCTTCGCGGTGTTCCTGACCAATCCGGCGCCGATCTGCGTGCTGGACGAGGTGGACGCGCCGCTCGACGACGCCAATGTCGAGCGCTACTGCGACCTGCTGGACGAGATGGCGGCGACCACCGACACGCGGTTCGTGGTCATCACCCACAACCCCATCACCATGAGCCGGATGAACCGGCTGTTCGGCGTCACCATGGCCGAGCGCGGCGTCTCGACGCTGGTCAGCGTCGATCTCGGCCGGGCGGAGCGGCTGATCGCGGCGGAGTGAGGGGGCGGGTCAAGGTTTGCCGGCCCTCACGATCCTCATTGCGTCATGCCCGGCCTTGTGCCGGGTATCCACGAATTTCATCCCGTCGTGTTCAAGGCGTGGATGGCCGGGACAAGCCCGGCCATGACGGGGAGGGTGTGGCAGTGGCCGCCATGGTGGCACCTGCGATAGGATAAAAGTCCTTGACAGCGTAACGCTGGTCCGGTAGTTTTCAGGCACGTTCGACAGCTGCGCCCTTCGCATGCGTCTGGCGGAAGACCGCCGCCGAGTAGCCTCACCCGCAGCAGCAATCGCCCTTGCCCGCGCCGTTCTGCACGCTGGCGTGGTTCTTCTCCGCGGGCAGGTCCATGGCGGGGTTTTCGGCGAAGAAGCCGTTGGGCTTCAGCATGAAGCCGGCATATTCCATCGGCATGACCGGGAAATCCTCGGGCTTGCAGACATGGGTGTGGCCGAAGGAGTGCCAGACCACGAGGTCGGCATTCTCGATGGAGCGGCCCTGCTTCACATAGGCCGGCAAGCCGTCGCCGCCGGCATGCTGGTTCGGATAGTTGCCGCTGGCATATTTCTCTTGCGGGTCGAAGGGCGTCACCCAGACGTGCTTCGTGGCGAAGCCGCCGCGCTGGGCCACCGTCGAGCCCTCCTGCGCCAGCATCAGCGGGCTCGGCTGGACGATCAGCTTGTAGCCGGTCGGCTTGCCGACGCTGTTGAGGACGTTGGGGTTGGTGATCTTCCAGTAGCGGCCGGTCCGGCCGTCGGCCTCGCGGGCGGCGTCGCGCTCGTTGGCCAGCACGCGGGAGGTGGTGTCGAAGACATTGCCGTAGGGATTGTCGGTGCCCCAGGGCCGCGGCACGAATTCGTGCTCGGTGACCGTGTTGCCGGAACCGTCGACGGCCATGTGCATGCGCACGTTGAAGAAGTGCTGATGGGTCGGCCCGCCGAGGCCCTCGTCCACCATGCCGCCCCAGGGATAGGTCTTGCCCGGCGCGACGGCGGCGGTCTGGATGATGCCGGTGAGCTTGGCTTCCAGCTGGATCGTGCCGTCCTGATAGAGGTACCAGTAGAAGCCGTAATCGTAATTGCCGACGGTGGCGAAGAACGAGATGACGAGGCGGCGCGAGCGGCGCGCCTCGAACACGCCGGTGCGCATCTCGTAGTGCTTCCACAGGAGCCCGTAATCCTCCTCGTGCATGCAGACGGCATTGGGCATGACGATGGGATTGCCGTTGTCGTCGGCCATCGGCACGTCGAAATAGTGGATCAGGCCGAGACAGTCGCAGCCGAGTTCAAGGGCGTTGGCGAGCTTGCCGAGGCCATATTCGCCGGCGTCGAAGGCGCTCTTCCAGAAATGGTTGGCGGTCGGGTCGGCATAGGGCACCACCATCTCGGTGACGCTGGCGCGGTGCATGACGGGACGGAGGCGGCCCTTGTCGCGAATGCCGAGCTCGTGGAGCACGAGGCCCTCGCGGGCGGTGAAGCCGACGCGGAACGACCAGTTCTGCCAGTCGACCCTCCAGCCGTCGACCGAGAAGCTCGGGCCCTCGGGCTGGACGATGTTCAGGGGCTTCAGGTCGGTGCGCGGCGGGGGCAGGGACAAGCGGTCATAGTTGCGGCGCTTCTTCGGGATCGGGACGATCTCGGCCTCGTCGACGAGATGAACCACGCGGTTCTCGACGAGATCGACGAGGGCGACGACACCCTCGATGGGCGAGGCATAGCCGTTGTCGTTGATATGCTCGCGGTAATAGCTGACCGCGCTGACGAGACGGCGGCCAAGTTCGGCCTCCCGGCCGAAATAGCCGGCCGAGAAGGGATCGACCTGCACCAGCGCGATCTCGTCCTCGGTCAGGCCTCGGCGCGTCATGGCGGCGCGCCAGCCCGGATCCGCCTTGACGATGTCGCCGGCCTTGAAGAACTCCTCGATGATCACGGCCGGCTGGCCGTAGGGCGCCGCCTTGGTGTCGCGGGTGGCGAAGGCGAGGACGGTCTTCGCGCCGATATCGACCAGCGCCTCGTGGACCGCGCCGGTGGCGGTGTCGATGGTGATGGCGAAGGCCCGGCGGCGGACCGGCCGGCCGCACCGAGCTTCTGTGGACGCTGATCGGCCGCACCGCCTATGACGACGCGCGCATGGGCCGAGCCAATGCGATGGCCTATATTTCGATCCTGCTGTCGATCTTCTTCACTTGGTATTTCTTCCGCAAGCTGATGACAGCGCGCAAGCATCTGGGGGCGTTCTGATGTCAAAGCGCGCTCGAAATATCCTGACCTGGATCGGCACTTTCATCATCATGCTGATCATCTGCCTGCCGGGCTTGTGGGTCATCCTGTCGGCATTCCGCTCCAATGGCGAAATCCTGACACGGCCCGCAGTGTGGATTCCCGAGCGTCTGTCGCTCGACAATTTCCGCTCCATTTTCGGCTATGGCGAAAATGTCGTGGCGATCCCGGTGGGTTCATATTTCACCAATTCGCTGATCATTTCGTTGACCTCGACAGCAATCGCGGTCGCTATCGGCATGGCAGGCGGTTATGCCTTTGCGCGGTTTCGCTTTCCCGGGAAGTCGCAGGCATTCCTATGGTTCATGCTGTCGCGCACCGTGCCCGGCATCGCGCTTTCGCTGCCGATTTTCATCCTGTGGAGCTGGATGGACATCATCGACACCAAATTCGGCGTCATCCTTGTCTACACCGCGATCAATGTGCCGTTCACGATCTGGCTGACCGAAGGTTTCTTCCGGCAAATCCCGCGCGATCTTAACGAGGCAGCTCAGATCGACGGCTGCACGCCCTGGCAGGCGTTCTGGCGGGTCGAGTTCCCGCTCGCCAAGGCCGGTATCGCGTCGTCTGGCATCTTCGCGTTCCTGACCTCGTGGAATGAATATGCACTGGCCAGCCAGCTGACGCGTTCCACCGATTCAAAGACGCTGCCGGTCGGCCTGATGGACTTCACCGCGCAGTTCACAATCGACTGGGCGGGCATGTGCGCCATGGCGGTGATCATCATCA
>JAIUOO010000023.1 GCA_020161695.1 Pseudomonadota bacterium
GGATCTGCACGCCGTAATTGTTGATCCATTTCAGCGCGCCGCCCGGCCCGTAGATGAACAGGACGAGAAACGGAAAGACGAACAGAAACACCAGGCCCGAGATGGAGATGGCCTTGGCGAAGAGATCGGAGGCCGCCGTCGCCGCCTTGGCCGGCTTGCGCACCCGCACGGCGGCGCGCGCGGCCATCCGGCCCTGTAGCGCGATCATGACGAGGCGCCCGACAAAGACGACCGCCGCCGCGATCAAAACCCATGACCATCGCGTCTCCAGCACCAGCCGGTTGCTCATGTCCTGATCGGATCGCAGCGCGATGATCGGGAAGCACAGGCCCGCCGTGACGAGCGCCGCAAAAGCGGCGTCCTTGAGGGCGGCGCTGGAGCCGCCCGTGGGCGTCGTGGAAGAGGTCATGGACATGGCCTCACACCTTCTCGACTTCGGGCCGGCCCAGAAGACCGGATGGCATGAAGATCAGCACGATGGCCAGAATGGAAAAAGCGGCGACGTCCTTGTAGTCGGTGGAAAAATAAGCCGACCAGAAGACTTCGATCAGGCCAATCAGAAGGCCGCCGATCACCGCGCCCGGCAGCGAGCCGATCCCGCCGAGAACGGCCGCCGTGAAGGCTTTCACGCCGGGCACGAAGCCATCGGCGAAATTCACGACGCCATAATATAACATGTACAGCGACCCCGCGACGGCCGCGAGCGCCGCGCCGATGACAAACGTCAGCGAGATCGTGCGATCGACGTCGATGCCGAGCAGCGAGGCCATTCTGCGGTCCTGCTCGCAGGCGCGCTGCGCCCGGCCGAGCGCCGTATGGGTCACCACCCACCAGAAGATGGTGAGCAGGATGGCGGTGACGACGATGATCAGGATCTGCTTGTAGGACAGCGTCACGGCGTAGTTGCCGCCGTCATAGAGGGTGATGACGCTGTTGAGGATCGGATCGATGGCCTTGTTGCGGGGGCCCTGCGAAATCTGCACGAAGTTCGACAGCACGATCGACATGCCGATGGCCGAGATCAGCGGGGCGAGGCGGAACGAACCGCGCAGGGGCCGGTAGGCGACGCGCTCGATGGTCCAGCTCACCAGCGAGGTGAAGACCATGGCGACGATCAGCACGATGAGCAGCGCCAGCAGCACCGAGGAGATGCCGAGCCAGGTGGTGAGGATCATCAGGGCGATCAGCGCGATGAAGGTCGACACCATGAACACGTCGCCATGGGAGAAATTCACCATGCCGATGATGCCGAAGACCATCGTGTAGCCGATGGCGATGAGCCCGTAGATCGAGCCGAGCGTCAGCCCGTTGATGAGCTGCTGGAAGAAAACTTCCATGCCGCCGCCTTCCCGTTCAGATTCCCCTCGGCGCGCGGGAGCGCGCCGCGACGTTGCGTCCGCCGGTGTCCGTGTCTTGGGCACGATCCGGCCGGCGGCGCCGTCACCGAATGCGTAGCAGCGGCCATGCGGGGCCACAATGGCAGCACGGCGAAATTCACATGCCGGATGCGAGGAGAAGCCTTAACCGGCCTCGGATAGGCTCGAAACTTGGAAAAGGCTGCCGGCAGCGCCTATATGCGGCCTTCCAGCTGGGGATCGCGATGGATGGCGGTATGAACGGCCCGATCGTTCCGGGGATGACGAGCGCGACGCCACAGGCCTATCGCGACGGAATGGCGCATGTGGCGGGCCACGTCCATGTCGTCACCACGGCCGGCGCGGCCGGCACCAGCGGCTTCACCGCCATCGCGGTGGCCTCGGTGTCCGACGATCCCCCGACCATGCTGGTCTGCCTCAACCGCAAGTCGCTGAACGGCGGGCTGATCGAGGCCAATGGCGTCTTCGCCGTCAACGCCCTGCCGGCGGGCGCCGAGGTGCTGGCCGAGACCTTCGCCGGGCGGCGCGGTCTTGCCGGTGCGGACCGCTTCGCCTTCGGCTCGTGGTCGACGCTGTCGACGGGCTCGCCGACGCTCGACGAGGCGCTCGTCTCCTTCGACTGCCGGCTTGCCGAAGTCCGGCCGGTGGCGACCCACATCATCGTCATCGGGCAGGTCGTCGCCGTGCGCGTCGGTCCGGCCGGGGCGGCGCTCGCCTATTTCGACCGCGCCTACCGGCCGATCCCGCGCTGAGGCGCGATTTTAAGGTAAACAAACGGTTTCGATTGTGTCCCGTCCCGATCGCGGGAACATGCGCCCACGCCTCTGAACGACGGCGGGGAGGGATGCATGAACGGGCTGTTCGCGCGGCCGGCCAGCGGCGCATCGATAGCGATCGCGACCTTCTGGGCGCTGGTCTTCCTGATCGACGGCCTGATGCGCCTGCTGCTGGCCGACGACAACTGGCTGATCCGGGCGCTCGGCACCGACATCGTGCCGCAGACGGCGCGCATCTTCGCCGGCATGGGCTGGCCGCTCGGCAAGGTGCGGATGATCGTGCCCTTCGCCGGGGCATGGGAAATCGCCATCGCGATGTTCCTGATCGGCGCGCTCTACGAACAGATGACCCACGACAGCGACGATCTCGTGCCGGGATCGGCCATGCTGATCCTCGGCCTGTCGATGGCGGTGACGACGGTCGCCATCGTGCTCGTCGCGGCGGTGCTGGCGCGCGAGACGGCGCCGGTTCTCGCGACGCTCTGGTGGCCGACGGCGCTGCTGCTCGCCTCGCTCGTGGCCGTGATCGCCGAGCGCCTTCATGCCGAGGAGCACCCGCTCTGGCAGGCGGCGCCTGAGGTCGCGGCGCCGCTCGAGCCGTTCCACCGGCGCTGATCAGGCAGGTTCGTGCCGATCAGGTCTTGATGCCGAGTTCGGCGAAGACCTCCTTCGCCTCCTTCACCGCGGTATTGGCGGCGGGAACGCCGGCATAGACGGCGATCTGCAGGCAGACCTCCTTGATATCGTCGGTGGTGACGCCATTGGCGAAGGAAGCGCGGCAGTGCAGCCGGAATTCCTCCCAGCGGCCGAGCGAGGCGGTCATGGCGAGGACGAGGAAGCTGCGGGTCTTGCGGTCGAGGCCGGGCCGGGTCCAGATCTCGCCCCATGCATAGCGGGTGATCAGATCCTGGAACTCGGTGGTGAAGCTGTCGCGGGCCGCGAGCGACCTGTCGACATGGGCATCGCCCAGCACCGCGCGGCGGACCGCGAGGCCCTTCTCGAAACGTTCCTTCTCGTCCATGGGGCGACTTCCTCCGTGATTGCCCGATAGGCGGCAGCATAGAGATGGCCGCCGCTTTCATTGCTATTCAATTCCTGCGATAATCGAACCATGCCCACGAGGGACAAGCCGATCTCCATTGCCGAGGCGATCTCGCCGGCTCCGCCAGAGCCTGCTGCCGATGTACAGGCATGGCACATGGACAAGGTGAGGGAGCGACGCGAGGCGGCCGATGCCGGGCGTTTCGCCTCCGCCGACGCTGTCAAAGCCGTGATCCGCAAATTCGTCCCCAATGGATGAAGTCGTCTGGCTGGACGATGCGCTGCGCGATCTCGACGACATAGGTTCCCACATCGCCTTCGATAGTCCGCGTGCTGCCGAGCACATTGTACGCCGTATCGTCGAGGCCGTGGCGATGCTCGCCTGGCATCCCAAGCTCGGACGCGTCCTGATGGATGGCGATACCCGTCGGCTCACCATCACGGGGACGCCCTACATCGCCTTCTATCGGCTCCGCACGAGAATCGAGGTCCTCGCCGTGCTGCACGGCGCGCGCCAATGGCCGGACAGGTTCGGGATGTAGTTTTTGATCCTCTCCCGATCGTCCGGGCCTTTGCTGCGTCCTCAAGTTGCTCCGTTCAGCGCCGCAGGAACTGCATCACCGCATCGGTGAAGGCCTTTTCCTGCTCGATGTTCGAGAGATGCGCGGCGTCCAGTTCGACATAGGCGGCGCCGGGGATGGCGGCGGCGATCTCGCGCCCCTTGGCGGCGGGGGTGGAGCCGTCATGGGTGCCGGCGATCACCAGAACCGGATTGGTGATGGAGCGGATCGGCCAGCGCTGGTCCATGTCGCGGATGGCGGAGGAGCAGGCGGCGTAGCCCTCCGGCGGCGTGGTGTTCAGCATATCGACCACGCGGGCGACTGCCGCCTTGTCCGCCTCCTGGAAGCGCCTGGTGAACCAGCGGTCGACGATGGTGGGGATGAGCGGGCCGAGGCCCTTGGTCTTCACCACTGCGATGCGCTGGTTCCAGAGCTCGGGCGGGCCCATGCCCGCCGAGGTGTTGCAGAGCACGACGCGGCCGAAGCGGTCGCGGTGATGGGTGGCCGCCCACATGCCGCTCATGCCGCCCATGGAGAGGCCGCACCAGTCGGCCCGGGCGATGTTCAGATGATCGAGCAGTTCGACGGCGTCGCAGGTGAGGCGGGCGAAGCTGGTGGGCCCGACGCGCAGTTCGCTCTCGCCATGGCCGCGCTTGTCGTAGCGCAGGACGCGGAAGTCTTGCGCGAAGGCGGCCATCTGCGGGTCCCACATTTCGAGGCGGGTGCCGAGCGAATTGGACAGCAGCAGGACCGGCCTGTCGCCGCCGGTATCCTCGTAGCGCAGCGACAGCCCGTCGGACGTGGTGAAGCGCGGCATGGTTCTCTCCCGGGAATCTTCGCGGAACACTAGGTCACGCCGCCGCCAAAGCAACGGGCGGGAGGTCTGCAGGCACCACATCCGGCTCTCGTCGGATGCGCCGGGTTTCGTCTTGACGCTTTCTTGAGAACGGGTCCAAAGTGCAAAAATCTGCAAATGACCCGCTATTCCGGGATCAGCGCGGACGGCCAAAACAAAAACCAGGCCGAAAGCGCCCGTTGTCGAACGATTTTCGAGGAGGAACGCCCATGCCGACGGTGACCCTGACGGTCAACGGACGCCAGGTTTCGGCCGACGTCGATGCCCGAACCCTTCTGGTCCAGTTCCTGCGCGAGAATCTGCGCCTGACCGGTACCCATGTCGGCTGCGACACGTCGCAGTGCGGCGCCTGCGTCGTCCATGTCGACGGCAAGGCCGTCAAGTCCTGCACCACCTTCGCGGTGCAGTGCGAGGGCGCCGATGTCGTGACCATCGAGGGGCTGGCCAAGGACGGCAAGCTGCACCCGATGCAGGAGGCCTTCCGCGAGCATCACGGCCTCCAGTGCGGCTTCTGCACGCCGGGCATGATCATGTCGGCGGTCGACATCGTGAACCGCAAGGGCGCGGTGGACGAGGCGACCATCCGCGAGGAGCTGGAAGGCAATATCTGCCGCTGCACCGGCTACCACAACATCGTCCGCGCCGTGGAGGCGGGAGCGCTCGCCATGACCGGCAAGGCGCCCGCACGGCAGGCGGCGGAATAAACGGCGCCACAAGCCGAAACCGCAACCCGCCTGTCCGTTCCAGAGGTCCTTAGGGAGGATCCGCCATGACCGTCACTGCCATCGGCTCCGCAGTTCGCCGCAAGGAAGACCACCGCTTCATCACCGGCAAGGGCCAGTATACCGACGACATCAACCGCCCCGGCCAGACCCACGCTTACTTTCTGCGTTCGCCGCACGCGCACGCGACGCTGAAAAAGGTCGATATCGCCAGGGCGAAGACGATGCCGGGCGTCGTCGCGATCTATACCGGCGACGATGTCGCGGCCGACAAGGTCGGCGGGCTCATCTGCGGCTGGATGATCCATTCCAAGGACGGCACGCCGATGCGGGCGGGGCCGCATCCGATCCTCGCGCAGGGCAAGGTGCGCTATGTCGGCGACCATGTCGCCGTGGTGGTCGCCGAGACGCTCGCCCAGGCCAAGGACGCGGCCGAGGCGATCGACGTCGATTACGGCGTGCTGCCGGCCAATGTCGACACGGCCGGCGCACAGGCCAAGGGTGCGCCGGAGGTTCATTCGGAAGCGCCGAACAACACGGTCTATGACTGGCATATCGGCGACAAGGCCGCGACGGAAGCGGCGTTCAAGGCCGCCAAGCACGTCACCAAGCTCGACATCGTCAACAACCGCCTCGTGCCGAACGCCATGGAGCCGCGGGCGGCGGTGGGCGAGTACGACGCCGGCAACGACGCGCTGACGCTCTACACGACCAGCCAGAACCCACACGTGGCGCGGCTGATCATGTCGGCCTTCCTCGGCATCGCGCCCGAGCACAAGCTGCGCGTGATCGCGCCCGATGTCGGCGGCGGTTTCGGCTCGAAGATCTTCGTCTATGCCGAGGAGACGGTCTGCGTCTGGGCCGCGCGCAAGTGCGGACGGCCGGTGAAATGGACCGCCGACCGCACCGAGGAGTTCCTCTGCGTCGCCCATGGCCGCGACCACGTCACGCGCGCCGAACTGGCGACCGACGCCGAGGGCAAGATCACCGGCCTGCGCGTCAAGACCATCGCCAATATGGGCGCGTATCTCTCGACCTTCGCCTCGTCGGTGCCGACCTATCTGTACGCGACGCTGCTGTCGGGCCAGTACGCCATCCCGAACATCTATGCCGAGGTGGACGCGGTCTACACCAACACCTCGCCGGTCGATGCCTATCGCGGGGCAGGGCGGCCGGAAGCGACCTTCGTGGTGGAGCGCCTCGTCGAGGCGGCTGCGCGCGAGATCGGCATGGACCCGGCGGCGTTCCGCAAGCGCAACTTCGTGTCGAAGTTCCCGCACCAGACGCCGGTGATCATGAATTACGACGCCGGCGACTACAAAGCCTCGCTGGTCAAGGCCATGGACATGGCCGACGTGAAGGGCTTCGGCAAGCGCAAGCGCGAGGCGGCCAAGCAGGGCAAGCTGCGCGGCCTCGGCTATTCCACCTATATCGAGGCCTGCGGCATCGCGCCGTCGCAGGCGGTCGGCTCGCTGGGGGCCGGCGTCGGCTTGTGGGAATCGGCGGAAGTGCGAGTCAATCCAGTGGGAACGGTCGAGGTCCTCACCGGGTCTCACAGCCACGGGCAGGGCCACGAGACGACCTTCGCGCAGCTCGTTTCCTCGCGGCTCGGCATTTCAATCGACAATGTCTCCATCGTCCACGGCGACACCGACAAGGTGCAGTTCGGCATGGGCACCTACGGCTCGCGCTCGGGCGCGGTCGGCATGTCGGCCATCTCCAAGGCGCTCGACAAGATCGAGGCCAAGGCCAAGAAGGTCGCCGCCCACGTGCTGGAGGCCGCCGAGGCCGACATCGACTTCAAGGACGGCCAGTTCACCGTGAAGGGCACCGACAAGTCGGTGGATTTCGGCACGGTGGCGCTGAATGCCTACATCGCCCACAAGTTCAACCCGCAGGAGCTGGAGCCGGGCCTGAAGGAGGGATCGTTCTACGACCCCACCAACTTCACCTTCCCGGCCGGCTGCCACATCTGCGAGATCGAGGTGGACCAGGAGACCGGGGTCGCGTCGATCGTCAAATGGACGGCGGTGGACGATTTCGGCAACGTCATCAATCCGATGATCGTCGAGGGCCAGGTCCATGGCGGCATCGCGCAGGGCGTCGGCCAGGCGCTGCTGGAAAGCGCGATCTACAACAAGGACGGCCAGCTCGTGACCGCCTCGTTCATGGACTACGCCATGCCGCGCGCCCACGATCTGCCGTCCTTCGATGTCGGCATGACCGTGACGCCCTGTCCCTCCAATCCGCTGGGCATCAAGGGCTGCGGCGAGGCGGGAGCCATCGCATCGCCGCCGGCCGTCATCAACGCGCTGACCGACGCGCTCGGCACGGAGAACGTGCCGATGCCGGCGACGCCGCAGGTGCTGTGGCAGGTCATCCAGCGTCAGTCGAAAATGGCCAAGGCGGCCGAGTAAGGTTCGGGAGAGGCTCAGATGTATCCCTTCAAGTACCACAAGGCCGCCACCGTCCGCGGCGCCGTTGCGATCCTCAAGAAGGCCGAGGAGCCGAAGCTCCTTGCCGGTGGGCAGACGCTGATCCCGACCATGAAGCAGCGGCTCGCCAGCCCCAAGGCGCTGGTGGACCTCGCCGGCGCGGGGCTCTCGGGCATCGAGCAGAAGGGCCGCACCATCGTCATCGGCGCGATGACCACCCATGCGGAGGTCGCCAACTCGGCCGTGGTGCAGGCCGCGATCCCGGCGCTCGCCAAGCTCGCCGGCCATATCGGCGATCCGCAGGTGCGCCATCGCGGCACGATCGGCGGTTCGGTCGCCAACAACGATCCGGCGGCGGACTATCCGGCGGCGCTGATGGCGCTGGGCGCAACCGTGCACACCAACAAGCGCAAGCTGGCGGCCGAGGAGTTCTTCGCCGGCCTGTTCTCGACGGCGCTGGACGAGGACGAGATCGTCACCAAGGTCGCTTTCCCGGTGCCGGGCAAGGCGGGCTATGTGAAGTTCCCCAACCCGGCCTCGCGCTACGCCATCGTCGGCGTCTTCGTCGCCAAGAAGGGCCGTTCCGTGCGCGTCGCGGTGACGGGCGCGGGTTCGGACGGCGTGTTCCGCCACGAGGCGATGGAGGAGGCGCTGGGCAAGCGCTTCAACCCGAAATCGCTCGACGGGATCGCGACGCCGGCCGGCAACCTCAACGGCGATATCCACGCCTCGGCGGAATATCGCGCGCACCTGATCGGCGTGATCGCGAAGCGGGCGGTGGCGGCTGCGGCCTGACACCCGCTATTCTCCGGAATTGCCGAGGGCCGGGCGATCGCCGTCCGGCCCTCGTTGCGTTTGAGCGCGGGGAGCGCGGCCGATGATGCTCGACACGTCCGTCCTTCTCACCCTGACGCTGATGTGGCTGGTGATCGTGCCGACGCCGGGGGCGAACTCCCTGCTGGTCACGCATCTGGCGGTGACGCGCCCCGCCCAGGACGTCGCCTTCGCGCTGGCCGGCAATCTCGCGGGCGTCGCCATGCTGGCGCTGCTTGCGCTGTTCGGCTGGGCAGCGCTGCTGCAACTGTTCCCGTGGCTGAGGCTGGCGGTGACGATTTTCGGCGCGCTCTATCTCGTCTGGTTCGGCGCACGGCTGGTGAGGCGCAGCCTGACGCCTGCCGCGACCGCCGCCGCCGGATCGGATGGCGCGGAGGCGGGCGGCGCGCGGCGCATGGTGCTGCTCGGCCTCGTCACGGCCCTGTCCAACGCGCAGGCGATCATCTTCATCACCTCGATCTTCGCGGTGTCCGGCGTGCTGAATGCCGGCGTCGCGACCGGCCTTGCGGCCATTCTCATCATGATCACCTGCAACGGCCTCTATCTCTCCACGCTTGCCTGGCTGTTCCAGCGGCCGGCGGTCAGGCGCTTCTACCAGCGGTTCCGGCGGGTTCTGGAGGGAACGGTCGGCGCGCTGTTCGCGGTCTTCGGCGGCCGGCTGCTGCTGCGCGAACTGGTTCGCTGACGGGCGGGTGGCGGTTGTCCGGCGTTCATCTCCCGGCTTGCCGTTTGCCGGTTCCACGCCGCAAAATCGCCTGATCGGCCGCTGCATGATCGCAATCTGGTCCGCTCCAATTCCAGGGTCCCGAGGCATGAACCCCCGTCTTGCCGCCTTCGGCCTCGTTCTGGCCGCTCCCTTCGCCATCCAGCCGGTCGCCGCACAGAGCGCCGGCCAGATTTCGGCCGACTACGCGGTCAGCTTCCTCGGCATGTCGATCGGCTCGGGCACGATGGTCTCGACCACGGACGGGCGCAGCTACCGCACGACGCTGAACGCCAGGGTCACCGGCATGGCCGCGATGTTCTCCGGCGGTTCGGGCACGGCGAGCGCCTCCGGGCAGATCGCAGGCGCGAACCCTGTCCCCGCCAATTATTCGGTCGAGGTGCGTTCGGGCGGCAAGACCGAGACGACGCAGATCGGCATGGCGGGCGGCAATGTCGCTTCCGTCGTGCGCAATCCCGACAAGCCGCCGCATACACGGGCGACGCCGGTGCTGCCCGAGCATCTGCGCGGCGTGGTCGATCCGCTGTCGGCCGGCATTTTCGTTGCCGGCGGCTCCGGCCCGGTGACAGGGGCTGCCGCCTGCGACCGGCGCTCGCGCATCTATAACGGCGTGGTGCGTTTCGACCTGATCTATTCCTTCGCCGAGACCCGTCAGGTCGATATCGGCGGCTACAAGGGCGAGGCGGCCGTCTGCCGCGTGCGGTTCGAGCCGGTTGCCGGCTATCGCGCCGACCGCTCGGACATCGCGGCGGCGCGGCGGCGTTCGGCCGAGGTGATCCTCGTGCCGGTCGCGGGCACGCGGACGCTGATCCCCGCGAAGATCACGCTGTCCACCGGCTACGGCACCGGCATCGCCGAGGCGACGCGCCTCGCGCTCAATCCCGGCCAGCCCGCCGCGCGGCGCGCCTCTGCGGATTGAGGCTCTCGCGAAGGCTGTCCGCTGCGCTATGGTGGGACCAGCAGCCGGAGCGCCTTCGTGACATCGCCTTCCCAGCAGAACCTTCCCGCTTCCATCGACGAGACGCTGGCGCTGCTGAAGCGCGGCCAGTACGTGGCCGACCGGTCGCTGGCGACCGTCCTGTTCCTTGCCCTGAAGATGGGCCGGCCGATCCTCCTCGAAGGCGAGGCGGGCGTCGGCAAGACCGAGATCGCCAAGGTTCTGGCGGCGACGCTCGGGCGCAGCCTCATCCGCTTGCAATGCTACGAGGGGCTGGACGTCTCCGCCGCCGTCTACGAGTGGAACTATGCCGCGCAGATGATCGCCATCCGCCTTGCCGAGGCGGAGGGGGCGGTCGACCGCGAGCAGCTCTCGGCCGGCATCTTCTCCGAGCGCTATCTGGTCAAGCGGCCGCTGCTGCAGGCGCTGGAGCCGGACATGCGCGGTCCGCCAGTGCTGCTGATCGACGAACTCGACCGCACCGACGAGGCATTCGAGGCCTTTTTGCTGGAGGTTCTGTCGGATTTTCAGGTGACGGTGCCCGAACTCGGCACGATCAGGGCGCCGGCCGCGCCCATCGTCATCGTCACCTCCAACCGCACGCGCGAAATCCACGACGCGTTGAAGCGTCGCTGCCTCTATCACTGGGTGGATTACCCGGATGCGGCGCGTGAACTCGCCATCCTCAAGGCCAAGGCGCCGGGCGCGCCGGAAAAGCTGACGAAGGAAATCGTCGCCTTCGTGCAGCGCCTCAGGAAATCCGACCTGTTCAAGGTGCCGGGCGTCGCGGAGACCATCGACTGGGCGACGGCGCTGACCGAGCTCGATGCGGTCGGCCTCGACCCGCAGGGCGTCACCGATACGCTGGGCGTGCTGCTCAAATATCAGGACGACATCCAGAAGATGCAGGGCGGCGAGGCCAAGGCCATTCTCGACGAGGTGAGGGCGGGGCGGTGACGAATGGCTGGGCTCCGCTCGACCTTTCCCGTCATGCCCGGCCTTGTGCCGGGCATCCACGACTTCCTTTTGATGTCATGTTCAAGTCGTGGATGGCCGGCATAGCCGAGGCCCTGCCTCGGCGTTCAACATTCAAGAGCGGCGGCCTCCGGGCCGCCGATGGCCCGGCCATGACGGACAAGTTTCCGCCGCCTTGGCGAGCGGACATCTGATGCCCCACGCGCTGCCCGAGAACATCGCCCATTTCGCCCGCGCGCTGCGGGTCGCGGGCCTGCCCGTCGGGCCCGGCACGGTGCTGGACGCCATCGCGGCGGTCGAGGCGGCGGGGATCGGCTCGCGCGACGATTTCTACTGGACGCTGCATTCCGTCTTCGTGACGAAGCACGAGCATTCCGTCATCTTCCGCACCGCCTTCGAGATCTTCTGGAAGCGGCGGCACCTGATGGAGAAGCTGCTGTCCATCCTGATGCCGGTCGCCCATGCACCGGAGCGCAAACCCGACCCGGTGTCGCTGCGCCTGCAGGAGGCCTTCTTCAGGGATGTCGAGAGCGTGCCGGTGGAACGGCCGGAGATCGAGGTCGACGCGCGGTTCACCGTTTCCGATGTCGAGGTGCTCGGCACCAAGGACTTCGCGCAGATGACGGCCGCCGAGATCGCCGAGGCGAACCGGCGGGTGGCGGCGCTGGTCCTGCCCGACGACGCCGTGCCGACGCGGCGGCTGGCGCCCGATCCCCGCGGCCACCGGATCGACATCCGCCGGACGCTCCGCCGCTCGATCGGGGAGGGCGGCGGCATCATCGATCTCGCCCGGCGAGGGCGGAAGGACAAGCACCCGCCGCTGGTCGTGCTCTGCGACATTTCCGGGTCGATGAGCCAGTACACACGGGTGATGCTGCACTTCATTCACGCGCTGATGGAGAAGCGTGCACGCGTGCATGCCTTCACCTTCGGCACGCGGCTGACCAACATCACGCGGATGCTCAAGGCCAAGGACCCCGACGAGGCGCTGGCCGCCTGCACGGCGGCGGTGCAGGACTGGTCGGGCGGCACGCGCATTGCGCCCTCGCTCCACGCCTTCAACAAGCTGTGGTCGCGCCGGGTGCTGACCGGCGGGGCGGTCGTGCTGCTGGTCACGGACGGGCTGGAACGCGATGGTAGCGGTGACCTCGCGCGCGAGGCGGACCGGCTGCACCGCTCCTGCCGGCGGCTGGTCTGGCTCAATCCGCTGCTGCGCTACGACGGTTTCGAGGCCAAGGCCTCCGGCATCCGCACGCTGCTGCCGCATGTCGACGAGTTCCGCACCATCCACAATATCGCGGCGGTGGCCGACCTCGTCACCGCGCTCGATGCGCGCCGGGCGGATCGCTCCCATGATCCGCGGCTGTGGCTGAAGGCGGCGTGAGCCCATCCGCGTAAGGGGAAGCGCGCCAGCCTCGCTCGTGCAATGCAACGCCTGCCCTTGCGCCGAGGCGATGATCATCCGATGTCTTGTGAAATTGGACCCTTTCCAAGGAGGCGCCCATGCTGTCGACCGACGAGGACATCCTGAGCCAGGCGGAAGCCTGGGCGAAGGCCGGCAAGGGCGTGGCGGTGGCGACTGTCGTGGAGACGTGGGGATCGGCGCCGCGTCCCGTCGGCTCGCATCTGGTCATCGACGAGGAGGGCACCTTCCTCGGCTCCGTGTCCGGCGGTTGCGTCGAGGGCGAGGTGGTGACCGAGGCGCTCGACGTGATCGGCTCCGGCAAGGCGAAGCTGCTGGAATTCGGCGTCGCCGACGAGACGGCATGGCGGGCGGGCCTGTCCTGCGGCGGCCGCATCGCCGTTTACGTCGAGAAGGTCGGCTGATGGACCTGAAACTGCTCTCCGCGCTGAATGCGGCGCGGGCGGACCGCAAGGCGGCGGTGCTGGTCACCGACCTCGACGGCGCGGCGCCCGCCCGGCTGGTCACCGACGCGAATTTGGCCGGAGACGCGCTGGAGGAGCCGATCCGCGCTGCCTTGCGCTCCGGCAAGAGCGGCGTCGTCGGCGAGACGCGCGTGTTTCTGACCGTGCAGGTGCCGCCCGCGCAGATGGTGATCATCGGGGCGGTCCATATCAGCCAGGCGCTGGTGCCGATGGCCCGCCAGCTCGGCTACGATCCGGTGATCGTCGATCCGCGCACCGCCTTCGCGACGCCGGAGCGCTTCCCCGACGTGGCGCTGAAGGCGGAATGGCCCGACGTGGCGCTTCCCCCCCTCGGGGTGGACCGCTACACCGCCTTCATCGCGCTGACCCACGATCCCAAGATCGACGATCCCGCGCTGCTGCATGCCTTCGAGAAGGACTGCTTCTATATCGGCGCGCTCGGCTCCCGCCGCACCCATGCCAAGCGCGTCGAGCGGCTGACGGCGGCCGGGGCTTCGCCTGAGGCGGTGGCGCGCATCAAGGCGCCGGTCGGTCTCAATATCGGAGCGATCTCGCCGGCCGAAATCGCCGTGTCGATCCTCGCCGAGGTGACGCAGGCGTGGCGGCAGGGGATCGCGTGAGGACGTGACGGGCATCGCGCCATGAAGTTCGGACCCGTTCCCGTCGCCGAGGCTCTGGGCGGCGTCGTCGCCCATGCGGTGCGTTCCGGCGGCCTCGTGCTCAAGAAGGGCGCGGTGGTCCGCGAGGCGGAGATCGCGGCGCTGAAGGCGGCAGGCATCGACACCGTGACGGTGGCGATGGTCGAGGGCGGCGATATCGGCGAGGACGAGGCCGCGGGGCGGATCGCCGCGGCGGTTGCCGGGGATGGCGTCAGGGTCGATGCGGCCTTCACGGGACGCGCCAACCTGTTCGCGGAGGTCGCGGGCGTGCTGGTCGTCGAGCGCGACGGCATCGACGCCGTCAACCGGATCGACGAGGCGATCACGCTGGCGACCCTGCCGGCCTTCGCCGCGGTCGAGCCGGGCGAAATGATCGCAACCGTCAAGATCATCCCCTATGCCGCGTCCGGCGACGCGGTGGAGAGGGCCGCCGGACCGCGCCCCCTGATCCGCGTCGCGCCCTTCGTGCTGAAGCGCGTCGCGGTGATATCGACGCTGCTGCCGGGCCTTGCCGACAAGGTCGTCGACAAGACCTTGCGGGTGACCGCCGAGCGGCTGGCGCCGGCCGGCGCTTCCATCGTCTCCGAGCGGCGCGTGCCGCACGAGGCCGAAGCGCTGTGCAAGGCGATTGAGGCGGCGAGGACCGAGGGCGCCGACCTCGTGCTCGTCTTCGGCGCTTCCGCCATCGCCGACCGGCGCGACGTGATCCCGGCCGCGCTGGAGGCGGCCGGCGGGCGGATCGCCCATTTCGGCATGCCGGTCGACCCCGGCAACCTGCTGCTGGTCGGCGATCTCGGCGGCGCGCCGGTGATCGGCGCGCCGGGCTGCGCGCGGTCGCCCAAGGAAAACGGCTTCGACTGGGTGCTGATGCGGCTGCTCGCGGGGCTGCCGGTCTCCAAGGCCGACATCACCGGGATGGGCGTCGGCGGACTGCTGATGGAGATCGTGTCGCGGCCCCAGCCGCGCGAGAGCGAGGTCGCGATGCCGGTCCGGCCGAAAGTGGCGGGGCTCGTGCTGGCGGCGGGCCGCTCGACCCGCATGGGCGGGCCGAACAAGCTACTGGCGACGCTCGACGGCAAGCCGCTGGTGCGCCATGCCGCCGAGGCGGCCCTCGGAGCGGGCCTTGCCGGCGTGACGGTGGTGACCGGCCATCAGGGCGAACGCGTGCGCGCGGCGCTCGGCGGCCTCGATGTCGCCTTTGCCGACAATCCCGATTTCGCGGAGGGGCTGTCGACGTCGCTCCGGGCCGGGCTAGCCGCGCTTCCGGACGATGTCGATGCCGCCATCGTCCTGCTTGGCGACATGCCGCGCGTCGATGCTGCGCTGGTGGCGCGGCTCGCGGCCGCCTTCGATCCAGCCGCCGGACGGCATGTCGTGGTGCCCGTTGCGGAGGGGCGGCGCGGCAATCCCGTGCTGTGGGGACGGCGGTTCTTCGCGGAGCTTGCGCGCGTGACCGGCGACCAGGGCGGGCGAGCGGTGCTCGCGGCCTATCCGGAGGCGGTATTCGAGGTGCCGGCGGAGGACGATGCCGTCCATCTCGACCTCGATACGCCCGAAGCGCTGGCGGCGGCGGGCGGCACGCCGTCCGCGTAACCACCGCCGGCCTCAGGGTGAACGCGAAGACTTGAATGCCGCGGGCAAAAAAAATGCCCCGGATCGGGGCCGATCCAGGGCAATTGGGGTCTCCGTGGACGCGGAGTGTTGAGACGACACTGCCTCGTGTGCGGCCGCGGCACAATGCAGACCGCATTTTTACCCTACCGGTTGACCCTAATGGGCGGTCAGAAAGTCCGTTCTATTTTTCAGACACTTGGCTGCATCGCGCGGGAACGTGACGCCGGTGCGCCCGGTGCGGGGCCGGGCTTCCCTTGACCCCTCCGCCGGGCGGGGTCTATCACCCGCGCCAGATGACCCCGACCCAGACAGCCACTGCCGCACCCGAACTGACGGTGGTGGTGCCCAGCTACAACGAACGCGACAACGTGCCGGAGCTTGCCCGGCGGCTCGACCATGTCCTTTCCGGCATCGCCTGGGAGATGATCGTGGTCGACGACGACAGCCCGGACGGCACCTCCGCCGTGGTCAAGGCGCTGTCGCGGACCGACCCGCGCGTGCGCTGCATCCGCCGCGTCGGCCGGCGGGGTCTCGCGGGCGCCTGTATCGAGGGCATGCTGGCCTCCTCCGCGCCGGTCGTGGCAGTCATGGATGCCGACCTCCAGCACGACGAGACCATCCTGCCGGCCATGCTCGCCCATATCCGCGACGGCCGGGAACTGGTGGTCGCGAGCCGCAATATCGAGGGCGGGTCGAAGACCGAGGGGCTGTCGCCGATCCGGCAGGCGATTTCGGACCTCGGCCGCAAGCTCTCGGCCATGATCCTCCGTGCGCCGCTGTCCGACCCGATGTCCGGCTTCTTCATGCTGAAGCGCGAACTCGTGGAGGAGATCGCGCCGAAGCTCTCCACCGCCGGCTTCAAGATCCTTGCGGATATCGCGGCCTCGGTGCCGCGTGCGCCGAGCGTCGCAGAAGTGCCGTTCGTGTTCCGCGAGCGCGTTCACGGCGAGAGCAAGCTCGACGCCAAGGTGGCGCTCGACTATCTCGGTTTCGTCCTCAACAAGCTGTCCGGCGGGCTGATCCCGCTGCGATTCATCTTCTTCGCGCTCGTCGGCGCGAGCGGCCTGCTCGTCCACATGCTGGTGCTCTATGCCGCGCTGCGCAGCGGCGTCGGCTTCGAATGGTCGCAGACGCTGGCGACCGTGATCGCGATGACCTCGAACTTCGCCATCAATAACGAGGTCACCTATCGCGACGGTCGGCTGCGCGGGTCGAAATTCTGGGTCGGCCTCGCCCTGTTCTATGTCGTCTGCAGCATCGGCGCGCTCGGCAATGTCGGCGTCGCGAGCTGGCTCTATTCCGGCCACGCGCAATGGTGGGTGGCGGGCATTGCCGGCGCGGTGATGGGCGCGGTGTTCAACTATGCCGCTTCGTCCGCCTTCGTCTGGCGTCGCTGACGCGCCGCTCGATCCGCGCCCGGTCTGGGCGGGGTCGGCAGCCGCGGTCATCGCGCTCGTCGCCGTCCTGACGGCGCTGCGCCTCTGGGCGGCGGGCGCGGTCGGCCTTGCAGCCGACGAGGCCTATTACTGGCTGTGGGCGAAGAACCTCGCCTGGGGCTATCTCGATCATCCCCCGATGGTGGCGGTGCTGATCCGCGCCTCCATCGCCGTATTCGGCGATACCGAATTCGGCATCCGCTGGCTGTCGGTGCTGCTGGGGGCGGCAGCGAGCCTCGGCGTCTGGCGGCTGGTCTGGCGCCTGACCGACGACCGCGCCGCGGCGATCGCCGCCGCAGGGCTCGTTCAGGGCACGCTGTTCCTCGGCGCGGGCGCGATGCTGGTGACGCCGGACACGCCGCTGGTGCTGTTCTGGACACTGGCGCTGCTGGCACTCGTCGAGATCTGGCGGACGGGCAGGGGCGCGTGGTGGCTGGCGGCGGGCCTCTCGGTCGGCCTTGCCTTCGTGTCGAAATACACCGCCGTCTTCCTCGGGCTCGGTATCGTGCTCTGGCTGCTGTGGGTGCCGGAGATGCGGCGTTGGTTCGCCTCGCCCTGGCCCTATGCGGGCGGTGCCCTCTGCCTCGCGGTCATTGCGCCGGTCATCGCCTGGAACCTCACGCATGGCGGCGCTTCGCTGACGAAGCAGTTTGGCCGCGCCGTGCCGCAGGCCTTCGATCCGCGCTTCGTACCAGAGTTCGTCGCGGGGCAGGCCGCGCTGCTGACGCCGCTGATCGGCCTCGTCGTCCTCTGGGGGCTGTGGGTGGCGACGCGCCGGACGCTCGCCGGCCGCACTTCGGGCGAGACGCTGATCGCCGCGACGACGCTGCCGCTCGTCGCCTATCTCGTCTGGTACGGCCTGTTCGACCGGGTGCAGGGCAACTGGACCGCCTGCCTGCTGCCGGCATCCATCGCGGCGGCCGTCCTCGGCGGCAAGGCCTGGCCGGCCATCGGCTGGATGCGGGCGGTGTTGCGCGCCTCCCTGCGCTGGGGTCTGGTGCTCGGCGCGATGCTGGGCGTCGTCGTGATTGGCCACGCTGCTTTCCGGATCGTGCCGCTCGCCATCGACCCGACCGGGCAGCTTCACGGCTGGCGCGCCGCGGCGACGGCCATCGAGACAGCGGCGGCGGCGCGCGGCGCGGCGACTGTCGGCACGGTCAGCTACACGACCACGGCGCACCTGCGCTTCTACGGCTCCCGCACGGTTCCGGTCGTCCAGCTCGGCGAGCGACTGCGTTACGCGATGGAGCCACCGCCCGATATCGACATGCTGCGGTCGCGGTCGATTCTCGTCGCCGTGGAGAGCCGGCGCGAGACGGAGGCGCTTGCGGCGCTCCGAGCGACGTTCCGGTCGGTTCAGCGGGCTGGCTCGGTCGAGCGCCACTGGGTGCCGCGATTCTGGCGCAGCGGCTACGTCGACACGCTGGCGTTGTTTCTTGTCGCGGAGCCGCTGCGCGAGGGTTTCCCCGACATCGGAACTCAGTAATTCAGCCAGAGCGACATCGCGCCGTAGGGGCCTGCGCGGCCGGCGCGATCCATGGCCCAGCCGCCGGAGAAGCGCAGGCCGAGCGCGCCGAGCCGCAGCCCGGTGACGTGAAGCCCGAGCCGCGTGCGCAGCGTGCCGTGATGGAAGCTGAGCGTGCCCTCGGGGCCGACGAACAGGCCATCGCCGATGTCGTAGCCGGGCGCGACGCGCAGCGTTCCCGCATGATAGGCCGTCGTGTAGTCGGCGAAGACATGGACCGCGACGCGCTCCATCGGCTTCAGCCAGGCGTCGAGCGCGATGGCGGGACCGAAGCGGGTCCCGGTCTGAGTATCCCACAGCAGCGCAGGCACGAGCCGTCGCGATTCCAGCGCGCCGCCGATGAACAGGGTGGCGACGCCCCATGATCCGCTCTCGCGCCAGCCGAGAAGCAGCCGGGCCGTCTGCGTGACCTCGACTATGCGGCCGGGCAGCAGCGGATCGGCGCGAAACTGCGACAGGCCCGTGCCTGCCGTCGCGCGCAGGGCGAAGCCGCGGCCATCGACATGCGAGCCGATGGTGGCATCGACCCCGGCCGAGAAGTGACCGCCGTCAAAAGCACCCTCGATGCCAAGGAAGGTTGTGACGCGCGGCGAAACCACTTCCGCCGCAGCTGGAGCCGTGGCGAGCCAGAGCTTCATGACGCAACAGAACGCCACCGATAGCCGCATGGCCCATCTGGCCACGCCTTTCGCGCGCGAGACATCGGGATGGACCCGGATGGAGGTAGCCGGCGGCGGGAGCGTGCCGGCGAGGGGCTGTCGTTAACCGGGCGCTAACCATGACGGTCGCCCAATCCCCATATTCGGAGTCGGCAAAGAGATCACCGGCCAGGGACCTCGACCGCAAGTGCATCCCGACGTCGCGTTGGAGATCGCCATGCCCATTGACCTGAAGCCTGCAATCCGCCCGGCCGCGCCTGCCGTCGATGCCGACTTCCTCCGGATGATCGAGGGCTATTCGCTGACGACGGCGGAAATCCTCTACCGGATGCCCGACCATCCGCTGCTGCTGCAGAGCTATATCTGGCAAGACTACGATCAGGCGCCGCATTTCCCGGTGCTGCAGCGTTTCCTGTCCTTCTGGCAACGCTCGCTGGAGGGCCGCCTGCACACGGTGCGGGTGACGTCTTCGCGCCTGATGCGGCCCTGCGAGGTGGCGGTGGCGCAGCCTGTCGGCCTGCTGCACTGACGCGCCAATTGTCGCACCCGGATACCGGGATCGACGGCGTCGTGGAAAAGCCACGACGGACATTCTATGGTTCCGGTTCTGTCGAATGCCGGTACCCACGTGGCGAGCCCCGAGAAGACATCGCAAATCCTGGCTTCGCTCATGTCGGCGCAGTCCTCGACCCATTCCGAGATACTCGCCACCGTGACGGTCGGCGACCTGCTCGCGGCGTTGCGGAACCGCGCCTTCGGCATATCGCTGATCCTGTTCGGCCTGCCGAACCTCCTGCCAATTCCGGGTCTGCCCATCATCACTGGCATCGTGCTGGTGGTGCTGGCCCTGCAGATCGTCGTCGGCCGCGACGTACCCTGGCTGCCCGACCGCATCGCCCGCACGGCACTGCCGCGCGCCAAGCTGACCGCGGTCATGGACCGGACACTGCCGCTGCTCGCCTCGCTGGAGAAGGTCACGCGGCCGCGCTTCCGCCTTGCCGCCGGACCGGCGGCCCGCAGGGCCGTGGGCCTCGCGGTGCTGGTGCTGGCGGTGCTGCTGATCATCGTGCCGATCCCATGGATCGGCTCCATGCCGCAGGGGCTGGCGCTCTGCGTGTTCGGCCTCGGCCTGACCGAGCGCGACGGCGTGCTGGTCGCGGCCGGCTTCCTGCTTGCCGCCATTGCCGCGGCGATCGGCGCCGGCATCGGCTACACAGTCATAGCCAGCCTGTTTTCGTTCATCTTCTGAGCCTCAGGTCCCCGGCGGGCGATGGCGGGATTGCGCCTGCCCGGTATGCATGGCCACCCGCGATGCGCTAGAAGCGCGGCGCGGAGGCGCGCCATTGACCGTCGATTCCCCTGACCATGCCCAGTCCACGTCCGAGGTCTTCCTCGGCCTGAAGACCCTCGGCGAGGGCGAGCGCATCTCGCTCGGCGCCCTGACGGCGGCCCTCGGCGACCGCGCCTTCGGCCTTCTGGTGCTGATCTTCGCCCTGCCGAACATCATTCCGATGATTCCCGGCGTCTCGACGGTGTCGGGCATCGTCATCGCCGTGGTCGGGTTGCAGATGCTGATCGGCCGCCGCGACCCCTGGCTGCCGGCGACGCTGGCCGACAGGACGCTGCCGCGCGAACAACTCGCCTCGATGGTCGACCGGACGGTGTCCTGGGTCGTCAAGCTCGAGGCCGTCGCGAAGCCCCGCTGGACGTTCATGACGCGCGGCGCCATGCGTCTCGCGCTCGGCGCCATGTTCGTGCTGCTGGGCGGCATTCTGGCGCTGCCGCTGTCGTGGATCGGCAATTTCCCGCCCGGTGTGGCGCTGGTGGTGCTGTCGGTCGGCTTTCTCGAGGAGGACGGCATGCTGGTCGCCGCCGGCCATGCCATCGGCATCCTCGCGACGCTCCTGGTGGTGGCGCTGGTGGCCGCGCTTGTCGCCGCCGCGCTGGTCAGTTTCGGCTGGCTGGCGGGCTGATCCCGCGCTTCCGTTTCGGGGCGGGCCGCACTATGGTCCGCCAAAATCTGACGAGGACGTGCCATGGCCGCTCATGTCGTGCCCCATTTCGCCAATGACGACGGCGTCGCCGCTATTCATATCGGCGTGAAGGAATTCCAGTGCATGGGCGCGCGCGCGCCCTACGATCACCCGCACGTCTTCCTCGACATGGGCAGCGAGGCCGAGATCGTCTGTCCCTATTGCTCGACGTTGTTCAAGTATGACGCCTCGCTGCACGCCGACGAGACCAAGCCGGCAGGCGCCTATGTGAAGGCGCTCGCCGAGGCCTGATGGCAGGCCGATGGGCCGGATCGCCATTGTCGGGGCGGGGATCGGCGGGCTGACCGCCGCGCTGGCGCTCGCGCGCGAAGGCTTTTCCGTCGAGGTTCTGGAGCGCGCCGCTGTGCTGGAGGAAGTCGGGGCTGGCATCCAGCTCGGCCCCAATGCCAGCCGCATCCTGATCCGGCTCGGGCTGGCGGAGCGGCTGGCGCCCGTCGTCGTCGTGCCCGAGGGCATGGATGTCCGCTCCGGACGGAGCGGCGACACCATCCTGTCCGCCGAACTCGGAGATGCGGTTGCCGCCCGCTACGGCGCGCCATGGTGGGTGGTCCATCGCGGCGACCTGCAGGCGGCGCTGGCCGAGGCGGCGCGCGAGGACCGGTCCATCCAGTTGCGCACCGGCGCGGCCGTCAGCGCCGTGACCGAGGTTGCCGGCGGGATCGCCGTGGCGACCGGGGACGGCGACTGCCTCGCCGATGCGGTGATCGGTGCCGACGGGGTGCGATCGGCCGTCAGGCGGGCCTTGGGCGATGGGTCCGGCCCGGTTTTCCGCAGGCGCACCGCCTGGCGCGCGACGCTGCCGGTGGCCGATGCGCCGAGGGCCCTGCGTGGCCGGCGGCTCGGGCTCTGGCTCGGTCCCAACGCCCATGTGGTTCATTATCCGCTACGCGGCGGCGCGGCGGTGAACGTCGTCGCCTTCGTCGAGGATGGCGCGCCGATGGAGGGCTGGAGCGGCCCGGGCGAGGCTGCCGACCTCATGTCCCGTTTCGCCGGATGGGCAGGCCCGCTGCGCGACCTGCTCGCCGCCGCGCCCGGCTGGACCCGCTGGTCGCTCGCCGACCGTCCCGTCTGGTTCGGGCCGGGGCAGGGGGCCGCGACCCTGATCGGCGATGCCGCGCACGCCATGCTGCCCTTCGCCGCGCAGGGCGGCGCCATGGCCATCGAGGATGCGGCGGTGGTCGCGCGGCTGGCGGCGGGCCGGCGCGACGACCTTGCCGGCGCCTTCCGCGCCTATGAGCAGGCGCGGCGCGGCCGGGTGAAGGCGGTGCAGCAACTGGCTGCCCGCAACGGCGCGATCTATCACCTGACGGGGCCGATGGCGTTCGCGCGCGATACCGCCATGCGCCTGATGGGCGGCGAGCGCCTCGTCGCCCGGCAGGACTGGATCTACCGCTTCGGCGCGTGACGCCGCGCTACGGGCGGCGGGGCTGCGCCGCGCCGCCGCCGAAGCCGGGCATGTTCCGGATATTGACCTTGTGGCCCATGGTCTGGATGTCGCCGGGCACGAGGCCGCCGGTGCAGGCGGCGCCCACCCAGCGGGCGTTCTGCACCATGCTGGTCGCCTGCGGCTGGGACTGGCCGGGCGTGGTCATGGTACCCTCGATCCGCACGGAATAGCTCGACTGGAAGTCGCCGGACATCACCGACCGCGAGACCGAGCGCATCGGCCCCATCTGGCAATCGGTCTCGATGTGGAATTCCTGACCGACGCGCCGGATGTCGTAGCGCTGGCACACCTGGCCGGCCATGCCCATGCCGAATTGCAGCATCTGGCGTTCGGTCGCGGCGTCGGTGCAGGTCTGCGCGACCATTTCGGGGCCGCCCTCGCGCCCCTCCATCAGTGTCCTGATCTCCCAGTGGCCGGCGCGACGGCTCGGCAGTTCGACGGAAGGCGTCTGGGCGAGGGCAGGAGTGGTGAGCAGGGCGGCCAGAGCGGCAAGCTGTGCTGCGTGCATGATGGTCCTCGAAGATCAGCCCCCGAAGCGACCATAGGCGCGGGGCTTCCGATAGGGAAGCGGAGCCGCCGGAGTGGCGCTGCCCGCCTCCGGATCGCGGAGCCTTCCGATTCGCGTCCCGCCTGCATTTTCTTCGGGCGGGCCGGTATCCATCCCGCGCGAAAATGCTCTAGAGGTCGCATCGGCGCCCCCTTGGTGAAACTGGTAGCCACAAGGGACTTAAAATCCCTCGCCTTCGGGCATGCCGGTTCGAGTCCGGCAGGGGGCACCATCTTTTCCACATGGGATGCGGAACTCGGGCCACAGATCGGCGTTGAAGCCGCATGGATTCGCGCCAGTACCGCACCGCGATTCTACCGCTTGTCGCGCTCATCGCAACGGGTGTGACGGGTTGCGCTGCGATCCCGGCCTCACGGGGCGCGCTGGTCGTCTCCTCGCCGATGGCGCCCGATCAGCTCGCCAATTGCGTCGCGCATGTCTTCGACAGCCGCCTGCCGCTGGTGCGCCGGCAGAACCGCCGGGGTGGCGCGGATATCGTCGTTCGCGACCTGCGGGACAGCATCATCGTGACGGTCAGCGTCGATGCAGCGCCGGGCGGCAGCCGCCTGGTCCTCATGTCGGACCACGCCGATCGCGGCGGGTACGAACGCCTGCTGACCCATTGCGTGCGCCTGCCATAGGCGCGCTGTCCTCGTGGTTGTCCCGCTCGACATTCCCTAGCGTCAGCCGCAGGTCTTAACCATTCCCTGACGGAAGCGGTTCACTTCGCCAGCGCTTTGCGCGGGTCGGGTGAACCTCGTGTTGAAACGCGGCTGCTATCTGTAATTTCGGGGAAAACGGGTGGGGCAGGTTCGACGGACAGGAGAACCCGCCGTGACGCTGACGCCTGCCAAGATCGTCCTGTTCTTCGGGGTGATCGTCGTTCTGCTGAACCCGCCCATGGTGCTCGGACTGCTCGGCCCGGAAGGCCGACGCATGGGCAACATCATCGAGGAAGGGCTCGGCACGGACACGATGCGCATCGCGCTGTTCGGCCGGCGCTGACCGCGCTTCCGCCCCTTTGAGCGGGGCGAGGACGCCCGGCCCCTTCGCGCGCTCGGAACGCTGGTTCAGCCGGCGTCGCGGATCGGCGGCTGGAACGTGTAGCCCATGTCCCACGGGAAATAGATCCAGGTGTCCTGCGACACCTCGGTGACGAAGGTATCGACCAGCGGCCGGCCCTGCGGCTTGGCATAGACAGTGGCGAAATGCGCCTTCGGCAGCATGTCGCGGACCACCTTGGCGGTCTTGCCGGTGTCGACGAGATCATCGACCACGAGGATGCCTTCGCCGCCGCCCTCGGTGAGGTCGTCGGAGACCTTCTTGATTACCTGCAGCTGCCCCTGGTTCTGGTAGTCGTGGTAGCTCGCGACGCAGACCGTCTCGATCAGCCGGATGCCGAGCTCGCGGGTGACGATGGCCGCCGGCACGAGACCGCCGCGGGTGATGCAGACGATGGCGCGGAAGGGGCCGGCGCTGCTGATGCGCCAGGCAAGGGCGCGCGCGTCGCGATGGAACTGGTCCCACGAGACGGGGAAGGCCTTGTCGGGGTTCGGGGTCGCCATGGGCAGGTCTCCGGATAGGGCGGCGACACTAGCGGGGCCGGCCCCTGCCGCAAAAGCAGGGAATCGGGCTTTTCCGCAGGAATCTGTCAGCCGCCGCGCGTCACCGTGACCACGGCGGCCGGCGCCTTGTGCGCCTCGGCCATGGCGACGACCTCGGTCTCGGCGACCGCGAGCAGCGCGGCGTCCTTCGAGCGCAGGACGAGGCGGGTCCAGAAGCGGCCGTCCTGCATCATCGGATAGGAGCCCATGATGACGCCGGGATGGGCCTTGGCGAGGGCCGCATAAGGCGTGCCGATATCGCCCTCCTTCATGCCGGGCGCCTCGATGGAGACCTGCAGCATCTTCGTGCCGGTCTTTAGGCGCGGGGCGACCACGTCGAGCATGGCCTGCATGACGGCGGGAACGCCGGCCATCGTGATGACGTTGCCGATCATGAAGCCGGGGGCCTTCGACACCGGGTTCTCGATCAGTTCGGCGCCGGCCGGAATGCGCGCCATGCGCAGGCGCGCCTCGTTCAGGTCCTTTTCCGGGATGCGCTCCAGCAGCATGGCGCGGGCGCGCGGATCGACATCGATGGACACGCCGAAAGCCTTGGCGATGCAGTCGGCGGTGATGTCGTCGTGGGTCGGCCCGATGCCGCCAGTGGTGAAGACATAGGCGTAGCGGGTGCGCAGAGCGTTCAGCGCCGTGACGATCTCGTCCTCTTCGTCGGGAACGACGCGCACTTCCTTCACGTCGATGCCGATGGCCGTGCAGTACTCGGCGATGTAGCCGATGTTCCGGTCCTTGGTGCGCCCCGAGAGGATCTCGTCGCCGATGACGAGAATGGCGGCGGTGACGGTGTCGGGGGTCGAGGTCATGGAGCGCTCCGGTCTCGTGACGAGTTAGGGCCAGCGGCGGCCGGGCGGCAAGTGGCCGCAGGACGGAGGCAGGGTTGACGGGAAAGGGCGCATCCAGTACTTAACCATTTAGTTAAGTAATAGGGAGAAGGCGCATGGCCAGCATCGTGTCCAACCGCATCACGCCCTGCCTCTGGTTCGACGGCAACGGCGAGGACGCGGCAAAGTTCTATACGGCGTTGTTCCCCAACTCCGGGATCGGCAGCATCATGCGCTGGGGTGAGGGCGGCCATGCCCCGGCGGGCACGGCGCTGACCGTCGAGTTCAAGCTCGACGGCATGGAGTTCCTCGCCCTCAACGGCGGCCCGCAGTTCAAGTTCACGGAGGCCGTGTCGTTCCAGGTCTTCTGCAAGGACCAGGCGGAGGTCGACCATTACTGGGACAGGCTCTCGGAAGGCGGCGAGACGAGCGTCTGCAGCTGGCTCAAGGACAAGTTCGGCCTGTCCTGGCAGATCGTGCCGGCCATGATGCCGGAGATTTTCCGCAGCGGCGACCAGAAGAAGATCGACCGCGTCATGCAGGCGATGATGCAGATGACCAAGCTCGATATCGCGACGCTGGAAAAGGCGGCGAAGGGATAAGGCAGAGCTGGGGGTGAGCTACTGCACCTGCACCTGCCGCGCGGCCTGATCGACCCTGACCTTCACGGTCAGAAACTCGCCGTCGCCGCCGTGGCGCGAACCGCGCACGGGGGCGGCGTTAAGGTAGTCGAGGCCGCAGGCGATGCGGATATGCTGTTCGGCCGGGCAGATGGCGTTGGCGGGATCGAAGCCGACCCAGCCGAGATCCTCGACATAGGCCTCGGCCCAGGCGTGCCCCGCCTCCTGGTCGATGGTGCCGTCGGCATGCAGGAAATAGCCGCCGACATAGCGCGCGGGAATGCCGAGGTGGCGCGCGGCGGCGATGAAGATGTGCGCGAAATCCTGGCACACGCCGCTCTTCAGCGCGAAGGCCTCGGTCGCGGTGGTGGAGGCGTGGGTTGGGTCCTTGTCGTAGGCCATGCCGGCGGGCAGATCGTCGAGCAGGGCGTGGAGGATGGACAGCGTGCCGTTGCCGGCTTTGGCGCGCCGGGCCTCGGCATAGGCGCGGATTTCGGCGTCGGCCTTGGTCAGATCGGTTTCGCGGAGATAGAGCCCCGGCGGAAATCGCTCGATGGCGCCGCGCACCACGCCGGCCGTGTCGGAGGTTTCGATCAGCCCGTCGACGCGGATGGTCATGGACTGGATCGGCCCGCTCGCGGAGAAGGTGTGGGTGATGTTGCCGAAGGCGTCCTCGTGGGCGTCGAGCCGGCAGTCCTGATCGACGTCGAGCCGCCAGTTGGCGACGTGCTGGCCGGAGAAGTTGCGCGGTGTCAGGCGCAGCGTCTGGATCACCGCATTGGCGGGCACCGCGTAGGTGTAGAGCGTCTCGTGGGCGATGCGGATGCGCATGGGCCGCTCAGGTCAGGTATTGCTGGGTGATGGCCGCGCCCAGCCGGTTGTTCTCGCCGATGAAGTCCGAGACGAATTCGTGCAGGCCTGACTGGAAGATGTCGTCGATGCGGGCGTTTTCCAGCCGCGTGCGGATGGCGCGGGCGCTGCGCTGGGCCGGGCCCTGCCGCCCATAGGCGAGCGAGAGGCTGTCGAGGTTGCGCACGATGCTCTCGTAGCAGGCGGCGAGCGAGCGCGGCATCTGGTCGTTGAGGATCAGCAGGTCGGCGACCAGCCAGGGCTTCAGGCTCTCCTTGTAGACCCAGTGATAGGCGGTCAGCGCCGACACCGCGCGCAGGATCGCCGACCACTGGAAATAGTCGAGCGAGCCGCCGACATGCTCCGCGTCCGGCAGCAGCACGTGATATTTCACGTCGAGGATGCGGGCGGTGTTGTCGGCACGCTCGATCATCACGCCGAGGCGCGAGAACCAGTAGCCGTCCGAGCGCAGCATGGTGCGGTAGGCCGAACCGTCGAACCTGAGGCCCGTCTCCTTCACGAAGGACAGGAAGCTCGTCAGGTGCTCGTCCTGATTGAGGCCGCTGGCGCGGTATTTCGACAGCTCCAGCCAGGCGGAGTTGATCGCGTCCCACATCTCGCCTGTCAGCGCGGTTCGCACCGAGCGGGCATTGGTGCGCGCGGTCTCGAAGCAGGAGCGGATGGAGGAGGGATTGTCGGGCGAGAAGGCGAGGAAGTCGATGACCGTCTCGCGCGTCGCCTTCTCGTGCGCCTGGAAGAACAGGTTGGCGCAGCCGGCGGTCGCCACAGCCGATTCCCATTCGTTGGAGGTGCCGGCATAGGCGGAGGGCAGATTGGCGAGGCGGGTCGAGGCCTCGATGATGCGGGCGAGGTACTCGGCGCGCTCGACGTAGCGGGCGAGCCAGAACAGGTTGTCGGCGGTGCGGGAGAGCATGGTTCAGCCGATCCTCACGAGTCCAGCACCCAGGTGTCCTTGGTGCCGCCGCCCTGGCTGGAATTGACCACCAGCGAACCCTCCTTCAGCGCGACGCGGGTGAGGCCGCCCGGCACGATGCGCACCTTGTCGCGGCCCGTCAGCACATAGGGGCGCAGGTCGACGTGGCGGGGCGCGACCCCCTCATCGACGAGGGTCGGGCAGGTGGAGAGCGCGAGGGTCGGCTGCGCGATGAAGCCGGCGGGGTCCTTGATCAGCTTGTCGCGGAAGGTTTCGATCTCGGCCTTGGTCGCCTTCGGGCCGATCAGCATGCCATAGCCGCCGGAGCCGTGGACTTCCTTGACGACGAGGTCGGCGAGGTTCTCGAGCACGTATTTGAGTTCGTCGGGCTCGCGGCAGCGATGGGTCGGCACGTTCTTCAGGATCGGCTCCTCGCCGAGGTAGAACTTCACGATCTCCGGCATGTAGCTGTAGACGGCCTTGTCGTCGGAGACGCCGGTGCCCACCGCATTGGCCAGCGTCACGTTGCCGGCATGGTAGGCGGACATGATGCCGGGCACGCCGAGCGCCGAATCCGGCCTAAAGGCGAGGGGGTCGAGGAAGTCGTCATCGAGGCGGCGGTAGATGACATCGACCCGCTTCGGGCCTTCTGTCGTCCGCATGTAGACGATGTCGGCCTTGACGAAGAGGTCGCGGCCCTCGACCAGTTCGACGCCCAGCTTGTCGGCCAGGAAGGTGTGCTCGTAATAGGCCGAGTTGAACAGGCCGGGCGTCAGCAGCACGCAGGTCGGGTCGGATGAGGCCGAGCGGGGCGCTACCGACTTCATCGTTGCCAGGAGATCGTCGGTATAGTTCTCGACCGGCGCGACGCGGTGCTGCGAGAACAGTTCGGGAAACAGGCGGATCATCACCTCCCGGTTCTCCAGCATGTAGGAGACGCCGGAGGGCGTGCGGGCATTGTCCTCCAGCACGTAGAAAGTGTCGGCATCGACGCGGACGATGTCGATGCCGGCGATCATCACGTAGATGCCGTGCGGCACCGGCTGCTGGTTCATCTCGGGCCGGAAGGCCGGGTTGCGATAGACGAGATCCTCCGGCACGAGGCCGGCGCGCAGGATCTCGCGCTTGGAATAGACGTCGTTGAGGAAGGCGTTGATCGCCTTCACGCGCTGGGTCAGTCCCTTGGACAGGCGCCCCCATTCGTCATTGGTGAGGATGCGCGGAATGACGTCGAAGGGGATGAGGCGCTCGGTGGAGGCGGCGTCGCCATAGACCGCGAAGGTGATGCCGATGCGCCGGAACAGCGCCTCCGCCTCGCGGGAGCGGGTCGCGAGCAGGTCCGTGGGGATCGTCTTCAGCCAGCGGGCGAGGGTTTCGTAGGCGGGGCGGACCGCACCGTCCGCGAGGGTCATTTCGTCGAAGATCGGTGCAGTGCCTGCCATTGCCGGCCAAGGTCCCCTCTGGAAGACGAAACGCGGTCCCTCTCTTGTCGGAGCGATCCGGACGCTTCGCCAACAAGCTAGCGGCAAAATGCGCCGCTAGGGAAGGGGCCTTTCGCAGTTGCGGTATGTGGATAGATCGACATCATCCGAAACGGCGGGTGCGCCCGGCGCAAAGGCGTGACGCTTGCCGGTTCAGAACAGTCCGAGCGAGTAGAGCCTCGCCACCGCCTGCGCGCGGGTCTTCGCACCGAGCTTGCGCTTGGCGCTCTCGACATGGGCGTGCGCCGTCGTCTGCGATATCCCGAGCTTCCCGCCGATATCGGCATCGGAAAGACCCTCGGCGACGAAGGCGAGACAGTCGCGCTCGCGCGGGGTAAGGGTGGGTTTCCCTGGTGCCGGGATGAACGGGGACAATTCGACCATGCGCTCATGGGCGACGGCCGAGGCGAGTGCGATGGTCAGCGTTTCCTGCCGTGACAGGTCGAACCGCTCGAAGCCGAGGCTGACCACGTCCACGCGGTTGCCGGGGGTGTGGAAGGGAATGGTCAGGCCGTCCTGGATGCCGAGGTCGCGGGCGAGATCGAAGCCCGGCCAGTTCTTGAGATCGTCGAATCCGGGATCGGACCAGCGGAAGGCCGTGGTACGGCGCGCCGATGCGAAGACAACGGGGTTGCGGGTGTGGAGACCGCGCTGGTAGTAGGCCTCGACCCAGCCGCGCGGCGATTGCTGTGCGAACAGGTGGCGATCAGCGGCGAAATCCTCGACTTTCTTGTAGGGCGGCACCTTGAACGAGGCCGAGAAGATGCTGCGCGCGCCGTAGGGCGCGATGGCGGCGAGCAGGAGCCGGCCGACGGCCTCTGCTGTCGGGGCCGTGTCGAGCCTGGCCGAGAGGTCGAGGGCCCTGGTTACCGAGGCCATCATGCGTGTCACTCCCGCATGGGCGAAGCGCTTGCGTGACCTTACGTCATGAGGGGGCACGACGCCATGCCGGATGCTCGGCGTCGGGGTGACGGCCGTGTCGCGGCGTCGCCCCGGCCGAGCGCGGTTCGCGTCCAGCGTTGCCATGGTCCGCTCCGCGGGCTATTGCGCCGCCATGGCGCCTGATCTTCTGCCGGGCGGTGCGTCCCTGACGGTCGCCGCCCTCTATCGCTTCGTGCCGCTGCCGGACCATGTCGCGCTGCAGCCGGAACTGCTCGCGCTCTGCGAGGAGCTCGGCATCCGCGGCACCCTGCTGCTGGCGCCGGAAGGCATCAACGGCACTGTGGCGGGCCAATCTGCAGCCATCGACCGGCTGATCGCCGCGCTGCGCGAAGGGCCGCTGTTCGGCGGCCGGCTGGCCGGGCTCGACGTCAAGCTCTCGGCTGCCTCGGCCATGCCGTTCAAGCGACTCAAGGTGAAGGCGAAGCGCGAGATCGTCGCCTTCGACGGCGGCGAGACCGATCCGGCGCGCCGCGTCGGCACCTATGTCGCGCCAGCGGACTGGAATGCGCTGATCGACGACCCGGACGTGCTGGTGATCGACACGCGCAACGCCTTCGAGGTGGCGATCGGCACGTTCGAAGGCGCCACCGATCCCGCGACCACCACTTTCGGCGAATTCCGCGACTATGTGGCCGGGAAGCTCGATCCCGCGCGGCACAGGCGGATCGCCATGTTCTGCACCGGCGGCATACGCTGCGAGAAGGCGAGCGCCTATCTGCTCGACAGGGGCTTTGCCGAGGTGTTCCACCTCAAGGGTGGCATCCTCAATTATCTCGCCTCTGTGCCGGAGGCGGAAAGCCGCTGGCGTGGCGGCTGTTTCGTGTTCGACGAGCGGGTGGCGCTCGGCCACGGCCTCGCCGAGGTGCCGGAAACGGCGAAGGGGATCAGGCTGCCATGACCGCAACCACCGACCTCCTGTCCCGGCTGGAAGCGCTGGAGGTGCGCGCCGCCTATCAGGACCAGACCATCGAGGACCTGAACGCGACGATCACCGCCCAGTGGCGGGAACTGGACCGGCTGAAGCGCCATATCGACCGGCTGGAGGACCAGGTTCGCGAGGCGGAGGCGCGTTCCGGCGGGCCGCAGCAGCCCGAGCCTCCGCCGCCGCACTACTGAAGGCGTAACCCGTTGCGCCTGTGGATGAACGGTGGTGCAACGGTCGCCGCGTTGCCCCGGTCGGTATCGGCCGTTACACCCGTCCGGTTCCTGGAGAATCGCTGATGACCTATTGCTGCGGCATTCTGGTGCGCGACGGGCTGGTGATGATCGCCGACACCCGCACCAATGCCGGCCTCGACAACATCTCGACCTTCCGCAAGCTGCACGTGTTCCAGAAGCCCGGCGAGCGGGTCATGGTGCTCGCCTCGGCCGGCAATCTGTCGATCACGCAGTCGGTGATCGGCTTCCTGCACGAGGGCCTGCCGAACACCGAGACCGGCGAGATCGAGACGATCATGAACGCGCCGACCATGTTTCAGGCGGCGCAGCGCGTCGGGCGGGCGATCCGCGAGGTCAGGCGCATCGACGGGCCGGGGCTCGACGAGGACGGCATCAAGTTCGAGGCGTCATTCCTGTTCGGCGGGCAGATCGCCGGCCGGGCGCTGCGGCTGTTCATGGTCTATGCGGCCGGCAATTACATCGAGTGCACGGTCGACACGCCCTATCTCCAGATCGGCGAGCACAAATACGGCAAGCCGATCCTCGACCGTGCCATCAAGTTTGACACCAACCTGAACGACGCGCTGAAGATCGGCCTCGTTTCGATGGATTCGACCATGCGGTCCAATCTCGGCGTGGGCATGCCGATCGACCTCGCGGTGATCCCGCGCGGCGACGCGATCCTGCAGACGCACTACCGTATCGAGCCGGGCGAGCCCTATTTCCACGATCTGCGCGAGCGCTGGTCCGCGGCGCTCCGGCGCGCCCACATGGACATTCCGCCGCCGCCCTATGCCGGCTCCAACGTCGTGAAATAGGGCCGCAGAGCCCAGCTCCCCCTCTCTGAACGGAGGATGTTCCGCCTCCTTCCCAAACGGCATCATGGTCCAGTCGTCGTGGTTGCGGATCAACGCCCGGCCATGTCCGCGCAATGCCAGCCCAAGGGCCTGCAAGGCGCCGCAATGCCCCGGACCGGTCGCCGCCGCTACTCATATCCCCAACGGCGCACGACGCAGCCGGTTTGAACGAGGAGATATGACATGGCCTTCAATCGCACCCGCACCATGCTCGCCGGCCTCGCGATCGCCGCAGCCGCCTTCCAGGCCGCGCCTGCCGCCGCGCAGAACCTCAACGCGATGAACGATGCGTTCAATGCCCGGATGAACGGGGCCATGCAGTCGCAGTACCAGAACCAGTATGCCCAGCTGATGCAGAACCCGCGCTTCCAGCAGATGTACCATCAACATCGGGCACAGGGCGGCCAGATGTCGGTGCAGCAGTTCGCCTACAACTACATGGCGACCGGCGGTTTCACCGAGCAGGGCATGCGCAACTATCAGAACTCGCGCAGCCAGATCGAGGATCAGCAGCGCCGCGGCATGCAGGACATGCGCGCCGCCGAGGAGGCCCGCGCCCGTGCCCAGATGGGCTATGCCAACGGCTACCACCGCAACAATGGCGAATTCGGTCGCACGTTGCAGGGCAACTCGACCTATACCGGTCCGAACGGGCAGAACCACGTTCTGCCGCATACCCAGCCGGGCGTCGTCCAGCGCGACGCACAGGGACGGGCCTTCGTGATGGACAATAACGGCCAGTACTACCAGTACACGCCCTACGGCTGGCAGCCGATGCGCTCGGGCTACTGATATCCCGGCACTTGCGGAACAGGGCGGACGCTCAGGGCGTCCGCCCTTCCTGCGTCCGGTAAAGCGAGAACCAGTGCGACGGCAGAATGCCGCGGCATGCCGGCATCAGCGTCAGCCGGGTAGGCTGGAAGGCACGGCCGTCCCAGACCCAGCCGCCCAGTTCGCCGCAATCGCCAATGCCGCGACCCTTGGAATAGTGATCGATGCTGCCGGTTTCGCCGACATAGTCGGCATTGACCAGCACGTTGTCGGCCTCGGCCACATCCCGTTCCTGGCTAGGCGCCGGCGTCGCCGGGCGCGGGAAGGAGGCGGGCCTGACGTTCGGCTGCGGACCCTCGTCCACGAGATAGTAGGCGCGGCTGAAATTGTAGGCGCCGCGCCAGCAGCGCACGCCGACGAGCAACTGGCCGGGGCCGAGACGATCGATGCTCGGGGCGTCGCGTTCCTCGTCCTCCTGGTTGCAGGTGTCGCCGGGCAGGGCGCGGAAGGCCGCCATCACCGCATTCATCGTGGCGGGCGTCAGTTCCGATGGTGCCGGGCCGCCCGTCGATGGCAGTCCCTGCGGTTCGGCCGGGACGACAGGCACGGGCACGGCGGCGGCCGGAGCGCTGCCCCGGCGGGCGAGGGCGGTGACCGTGCCGATGCGCATCTGGCGATCGTCGATCCAGAGGAGCGCCGCCGCCGCGCCGTCGAGCGAGATGCGCAGCGCAGCGCGATCCACGTTCGGCAGGGGCGGCTCGAAGACGAGGCGCAACTCCCGGGATCGGCGTGCCTCCGCGAGGATGGCGGCGGCCGCGCGGGCATCGGCGATCCTGAAGATGTTGTCATCGGCCGTCAGCCCGCCGCCGGGGGACAGGGTGGCGACGACGCCCGCCTCGGAGCGGATGGTGACGCGGCGAACGCGTCCGACCAGTTCCTCGTCGGTGAAGTGAAGGTAGAGCTGGGGCGCCGCGTCAGAGGCTCCGGTGCGCAGCAGGCCGAGCGTGATGCGCGGGACATCGGGGTCGGCGGGCAGCGCATAGGCCCGGCAGGTGCGGGTGTTGTCACAGGCGGCCATCCAGTCGCGGAACTCCCGATAGGTGCCGGGTTCCTGCGCGCTGGCAGGGGCCGCCGCGAACAGAAGGGTGGCGAGGGGGGCGAGACGTCTGGCGAGCGGCATGGCGATGCTCCGGCGAGCCGCGGGTGCGGCACGGGGCGCGAGACTTACCGCGACGCGCGTTTCCCGCGCGTGACGCCGGCCCGCGCGCCGGATTGCATGGGCGCGGCGGCTCAGGGCGTCGTGACGATGGCCTCGCCGGTAACGGTCACGGTTGCCGCGAGCGTCGCGTTCGAGTCCGTGCCGGCATAGATCTCGTACTCGCCGGGCTCGACATGGTAGCGGCCCTGGTCGTCGTGGAAACCGAGCGAGCGGACCGGCAGCGCGAAGCGCACGGCGCGTGCCGCGCCTGGCTCCAGCGTAACCTTCTCGAAATGGCGGAGCTGGCGCAACGGCCGGGACCGCGAGGCGACCTTCTGGCGGACGTAGAACTGCACGACCTCCTGGCCGGCGGGGCCGCCGGTATGGGCGAGGCGCACTTCGCCGGCAATGGTGCCGCCGATCGGCACGGCGGGCGCGTCGAGACGCAGGCCGTCCAGTGCGAAGCGCGAATAGGACAGACCGAAGCCGAAGGGGAACAGCGGCTCGAGGCTCTCGTCGAGATAGCCGGTCTCGTAGCGGAAGTGCTTCACGCGCGGCCGGCCGGTCGGCAGGCGGTCATAGTAGATCGGCACCTGCCCGGTGGCGCGCGGGAAGGTCATCGGCAGCTTGCCGCTCGGATTGACCCGGCCGGCGATCACCTCGGCGATGGCGGTGCGGCCCTCGGTGCCGAGGTGGAACGCCTGAAGGATGGCCGCGACGCGGCCGACGAAGCGGGTCAGCACGAAGGGGCGCGAAGTGTGCATGACGACCACGACCGGCTTGCCGGTGGCGATCAGCGCGTCGAGCAACGCCTGCTGCGGCTGCGGCAGGTCGAGATGGGCGCGCGATGTACCCTCGCCGATCTGCTCGCAGTCTTCGCCGAGCATGACCACGACGAGATCGGCGCTGCGTGCGGTCGCGACGGCGCCGGCCGTGTCGCCGGCCGCGAGGTTGCAGTGGGTGGCAAGGCCCGGCGCAGCCGACACGGTGACGTTGGCGCCAAGCAGACGGCGCAGCTCATCCGGCAGGCGGTCCGGCCTGACGCGGGGCAGGCCGGCATTGTCGGAGTACTGCCAGTCTTCCTGATGGGTGGCGAGCCCGCCGATCACCGCGATGGACCGCACCGACGGTTTCACGGGCAGCGCGTCGCCCTCGTTCCGGAGCAGGACGATCGACTCGCGCGCAACAGCCAGCGAGTCCGCCCGGGACTGCGGCGTCGCGAGGTCGCGCCTTGCGAGCGCGGGATCGTAGGGCGCCTCGTCGAACAGGCCCATATGCATCTTGACCCGCAGCACGCGGCGCACGGCGTCGTCGAGCCGCGCCGCCGGCACGGTGCCCGAGCGCACGAGATCGGCGAGGTGAGCGTCGTAGAGGCCGGACATCATGTCCATGTCGACGCCGGCCATGAAGGCCCGGCGCACCGCGTCGGGGCCATCGGCCGCCGTGCCGTGGTTCAACAGTTCGCGGACCGACTCGAAGTCCGAGACGACGAAGCCGCGGAAGCCGAAGCGGCCCTTCAGGATCTCGGTGACGAGGCCACGATCCGCCGTCGACGCCACGCCGTTCATGGCGCTGAGCGAGGTCATCACCGTGAAGGTTCCGGCGGCGAGCGCCGCCTGGAACGGCGGCATGTGGTAGTCCCAGAGCTTGGAGACGGGGATCCAGACACTGTTGTAGTCGCGTCCGCCCTCCGCCTCGCCATAGCCGATGAAATGCTTGGCGGAGGTGGCAAGGCCGCCCCGGTGATAGCCGGTAACGCGGGCGGCGGCGATCAGGGTCGCCAGATGCACGTCCTCGCCGGCGCCTTCCATGACGCGGCCCCAGCGGGCATCGCGCGTCATGTCGATCATCGGCGCGAAGGTCCAGTTGATGCCGGCGGCGCGCGCCTCGCGGGCGGACCAGTAGGAGGCGAGCTCGACAAGACGCAGGTTGAAGGTGGCCGCCTGGCCTATGGGCTGCGGGAAATAGGTCGCGAAGCCGTTGATGGCGTCGAGCGCGATGATCGGCGGAATGCCGAGCCGCGAGCGCGCGGCATGTTGCTGGACCTCGCGGATATGCGCCGGCTCGGTGAAGTTCATCACGGCGCCGGTGCGGCCCTCGCGAAGCCATTCCATGCGGAACTCGTCGCCGCGCCCCCACAGGTTGAGCTGGCCGACCTTCTCGGCGAGCGTCATGCGGGCGAGAAGCTCGTCGATCCGCTGCTCGATCCGCTGCGCTTCCTCGCCGGTCTTCCAGGCGAGATGCGGCGGCTGCGCGGGCTGCGCCGCCGCCGGTGTCGCGGAAAGAAGCACTGCCAATGCAAGGGGCGCGAGGGCCAACGTCGCCGGAACACGGCGCAGAAATGAGTTCATCGGACGGGCAAGGCTCCCCCAGAGGCTGCATCTTCCTAGCCGTGACGCCCGACGCTTCGCAATGCGGCATTGCGCAGCCCGCCTTTCGTTGGCGGTATGCGAGCGCTAAGGAAGCCAGATGCCAGCTTTTCCTTCCCCCCTGCCGATGCAGACCTTTTCATCCTCCGGCGTCGAGATCGCCTATTTCGACACCGGCGAGGGCGACCCGGTCCTCTGCATTCACGGCTTCGCCTCGACCGCCCATATCAACTGGACGTATCCGGGCTGGGTCGACACGCTGACCAAAGCCGGCCGGCGCGTCATCGCGCTGGACAATCGCGGCCATGGCGGTTCCGCGAAGCTCTACGATCCGGCCCAGTATCACACCACGCTGATGGCGGAGGATGCCCGCGCGCTGCTCGATCATCTCGGCATCGAGCGCACGGTGGTGCTCGGCTATTCGATGGGCTCGCGGATCACGGCCTTCCTCGCCCAGCGCCATCCAGACCGGGTGAGCGCGGCGATCATGGGCGGGCTCGGCATCAAGCTGGTCGACGGGGTCGGCCTGCCGGAGAGCATTGCCGAGGCGCTGGAAGCCGGGACGCTGGAGGAGGTGACCGACCCGCAGGGCCGGATGTTCCGGGCCTTCGCCATGCAGACCAGGTCCGACCGGCGGGCGCTGGCGGCCTGCATCCGCGGTTCACGCAATCTGATGAGTCGCGAGGACGCCGCCACGATCCGCTGCCCGGTGCTGATCGCCGTCGGCACCAAGGACGCCATTGCCGGCGAGCCGGAGCCGCTCGCCGCGATCATCCCAAAGGGGGAGGCGCTTTCCATCCCGGACCGGGATCATATGCCGGCCGTGGGCGACAAGGTGTTCAAGGCAGGCGCTCTCGATTTCCTCGAACGCACCGGGGCCTGAGCGCACATGTCCATCCATCCCCGCCATGCGACCTTCACTGGCGCCGCCGGCAACCGGCTCGAGGCCGACATCTACGGCCACGGCGAGCGGACAGCGCTGCTGCTGCACGGCGGCGGGCAGACGCGTCATGCCTGGCGCGGCGCGGCACGCAAGCTTGCCGAGCGCGGCTTCACGGCGATCCCGGTCGATCAGCGCGGCCACGGCGACAGCGAGTGGGTGAAAAGCGGCCATTACGGCTTTCTCGATTATGCGGATGACGCCGCCCTGCTTGGCAGGCAGATCCTGGAACGCTTCGGCACCAAACCGGTCGCCATCGGCGCGTCGCTGGGCGGCATGGCCTCGCTGACCGCTATCGGGCGCGAGCCCTGCTTTTCGGCGCTGGTCCTCGTCGACATCGTGCCAAGGATGGAAGAGGAGGGCGTCCGGCACGTCCACGCCTTCATGCAGGCGCGGATGAAGGAGGGCTTCGCGACCATCGAGGAAGCGGCCGAACAGGTCGCCGCCTATCTGCCGAACCGGACGCGGCCCCCCTCCGTCGACGGCCTGCGCAAGAACCTGCGGCAGAAGCCGGACGGACGCTGGTACTGGCACTGGGACCCGGCCTTCGTGAACGGCCTGCGTACTCCCGGCACAGACCGCAGGCAGGTCGTCGAGACGATGGAAGCGGCCGCGAAGGGTCTGACCGTTCCGACCCTGCTGGTGCGCGGCGGGGCCTCCGACATCGTCTCACCGGAAGCCGCCAAGGCTTTCCTCGACATTGTTCCGCACGCGCGCCTGGTCGACGTGGGCGGTGCCGGCCACATGGTCGCCGGCGACAAGAACGATGTCTTCGCCGCAGCGATCATCGACTTCCTCGGCTGATTCCGAAAACTGCGCCAAGGCTCTGGCATTGCGTGGAAATATCCGCGCATGTTCAGGGATCGATTCCGCCTGCCGGGCGCGCGTCTTCATGTTCTGATTCAGATTCAACGGGCGACGCGAGTCGCCTGTCGCGCAGAAAATTTCGGCGGCCGTGTCACATTCGCTTGTGCCAGTCTCGTCCTGGCGTCGAGGAGCCGAGAGGACCTCGACAGGACCGATGGAGAGACCGAATGAAAGCCCGCCTGAACGCCTTTTCCGCTTCGCCAGCGGCGATGAAGGTGATGATGGATTTTTCGACAGCCGTGACCGCGCTCGACATCGAGCACAGCCTGCAGGAACTGGTGAAGATCCGCGCCTCGCAGATCAACGGCTGCGGTTTCTGCCTGCACATGCACACGCGCGACGCGCTGAAGCAGGGCGAGAGCGCCGAGCGCATCTTCCTGCTCGACGGCTGGCGCGAGTCGCCGCTCTACACCGAACGCGAGCGCGCCGCGCTGGCCTGGACCGAAGCGCTGACGCGGCTGCCGGGCACGGTGGTTTCCGACGATGTCTACGAGCAGGTGAAGGCGCATTTCACGCCTGACGAGCAGGTGAAGCTGACCGTGATCATCGGTGCGATCAATACCTGGAACCGGATCAATGTCGGCTTCCAGGTGCCTCATCCCGTGAGCCGGGCAGCTGCCTGACATGAGGGGCGACGGCGAGGCGGCAGCGATCTTCGATGCGCAGCGGCCGCGGCTGGTGCGCATCGCCTACCGGATGCTTGGCTCGCTCGCCGAGGCCGAGGATGTGGTCCAGGACGCCTGGCTGCGGTGGCATCAGGCGGATCGCTCGAGCGTGCGCGACCCCGCGGCCTTCCTCGCCCGCACGGTGTCGCGGCTGTCGCTCGACGTGCTCAAATCGGCCCGGGTGAGGCGGGAGGCCTATGTCGGCCCGTGGTTGCCCGAGCCGATCCTCGTCACGGAGGCGGAGCCCGAGGACGACGTGACGCTGACGCTGATGATGGCGCTGGAGCGTCTGTCGCCGCTGGAGCGCGCCGCCTTCCTGCTCCACGACGTGTTCGGCATGCCGTTCGAGGAGGTGGCGATCGCCATCGACCGGGACGCGGCTGCCTGCCGGCAGCTCGCGGCGCGGGCGCGCACGCACGTGCGGGGCGAGCGTCCCCGCTACCGCGTCGAGAAGGAGAAGGGACTTGCGATCGCCAGCGCTTTTCTCGATGCGTCGCGCTCCGGCGATGTCGGTGCGCTGAAGGGCCTGCTGGCGGCCGATGTCGTCCTTCACTCGGATGGCGGCGGCAAGCGCGTGTCGGCGCAGAAGCCGGTCATAGGCGAGGCGGTGGTGACGCGCTTCTACCGCCATTGGGCGGAGAAGGGCGGCTATCGAAGGCCGGCCGTGCTTCACGTCGGGCTGATCGACGGACTGCCGGGATATGTGACCGAGGAGGCCGACGGCATCCAGGTCACGGCGCTAGGCATCGAGGATGGGCGCATCGCGGCGATCTATGTCGTGCGCAATCCCGACAAGCTCCAGCGGCTGGCGGCGCAGTTCGCCCGTAGCTGAAACATGACCCGAAGCAGTGGAAACATCGCAGCGGCGGCGCGGCATGGCGGGGTAATCGTCCACCGGTAGAGGCATGGCGACCCACAGGGGAGATCGTCATGACCGCCGCCCGCTTCGCCCTCGTCCCCGTCTTCGCGCTCGTCGCATTCGCGCCGGCCTCCGCGCAGCAGCCGAGCTTGCCGCCCGGTATTCCGCCGTCTGTCGGGCAGGAGATCGACCGGGCGCTGTCGCAGGTGCCGGGAAGCGCGCGTGGCCGGGCCGGTGCGCCTACGGTCGGCGCCGAGGTCGATGCGATGATCAGCGGCGCGCGCGCCGGCCGCCCGGCGGCATCCCGCCAGGTGGCGGTGGCCTTCACGAACCGCACGCCCCACAAGGCGCTGGTCGTCCAGTTCACGCAGGTCGGCCGTCCGGACTGGGGCGCCAACCGCCTCGTCCGCGAGCGCTTCAACGCCGGGGCGACCATGCGCTGGCGCGTCAATGGCCCGGATTGCCGCTACGACGTGCGGATCACCTTCGAGGAGGGCAATGAGTTCGTCCGCCTCGACCATGACTTCTGCGCGCAGGAGAAGATCGAGATCACCGCCATCGACGCACCGGCGGCCGTCATGCCGGCGCGCGACGCCGTTGCCCTCTACCGGGTGGTCAACCCGACCGATCGCGTCGTCTCGGTGCTGCGCGTGACGCCGTCGGGCGCCGGCCGGCCCGGTCCCGACCTGCTCGGCGAATGGGTGATGATGAAGGGCGACCACTATACCGGCCGCGTCGCCCGCGGCGGCCAGTGCCTCTACGACATCCGTATCGGCTTCAATCCCGAGGAGACGCAGACCGCGACCATCGCACGGCAGAACCTGTGCGAGACCTCGGAGATCGTCGTTCCGGCCCGCGCAACGACGGGTGGATGAGTTCCCTTCAGTCGGCTGTCGCCTTTGACTTGTAGCCCCCGGCCGTGGCACACGGCCCGCTCACCGACAGGATTTGGAGACGGGCCGTGGACAGGACCGAGATCACGAAGCTGCAGGACTATCTGCGCCGCAAGTTCGGCAACGACACCATCAAGCTGCAGCCCAACATGCGGCGCAAGGAGATGGTCGAAGTGATGATCGGCGACGAGCAGATCGGCACGCTCTACAAGGACGTGGACGAGGGCGAGACCTCCTACACGGTGACCATCTCGATCCTCGACATCGACCTCGACGAGGCGTGAGGCATTGAGGGCCGGGCGTTAACCGCTTCTTAAGGAAGTGAGTTCCGGCCCTTAACAGAACCTTACCGACGCGCTACCGATTGGGACGCCGCCATGTGGCTTACGTCCCGTCAGTCGAGTACCGCGTCATGTCCGCGCAAAGCCTGCAGCTCTTCCATTCGCTCGCCCTCGGTTTCGCCGTTTCCGGACTGCTCGTCGCGCTCTACCGGACGCTTGCCGACAAGCCCGCGAGCTTCCGCCTGCTGCAGGCCGGCGGCTTCGGCGCGGTACTGGCCGTGCCGTTCCTCGCCTTCGCGGCCCCCGCGATCATCGTGCGCAACACGATCCGCGGCCGCCGCATCGAGAACCGGCGCTTCGAGTTCGTGTTCCTGGCGACCACGCTGGCGCTGTTCTGGAGCCTGATGTCCGGCCGCGTCGTGACGATGGTTGCCCGCTCCTTCGGGCTTTGATCCCGGCCGAACGCCCCTGACACTCCCTGTCAGCGGGGCAGGCGCAGACTGACCCCGTCACTCACGGGGAAGTTCCCATGCCGATCAGCGCCGCCCATCTCGACGCCCGCACCGCGACCCGCGACGGCCGGCACGATTTCGACTTCCTGCTGGGCGCCTGGACAGTGCGGCATCGCCGCCTCAGGACACGGCTCGCCGGTGACACGGCCTGGGACGATTTCGACGGCACCTGCGCCGCGCTGCCGGTTCTGGGGGGCCTCGGCAATCTCGACGACAACCTCCTCAACCTGCCGGACGGCGCCTACCGCGCCGCGACGCTGCGCGCCTATCACGTCGAGGAGCGCTGCTGGTCGATCTGGTGGCTGGACGCGCGCCGCACGGCGATCGACCCGCCGGTGCGCGGCACGTTCGAGGACGGCGTCGGCGTGTTCCATGGCGACGACGCGCTGGACGGGCGGCCGGTGAAGGTGCGTTTCGTCTGGTCGGACATCACCCCGCATTCGGCGCGGTGGGAGCAGGCCTTTTCCGGCGACGACGGTGCGAACTGGGAGGTCAACTGGGTCATGGATTTCCGGCGGGTCGCGTGAGGGCGGCCCCGCTTCTCAGCAGGCGGCGGCCGTGCCATAGCTCGGCCACCAGCGGAGGAAGCCCATGCCCATCTATGCGATCGACGGCATCAAGCCGGTCCTGCCCGAAGGGGACCGCTATTTCGTCGCCCCCGACGCCCACGTGATCGGCAATGTCCGCCTCGGCGCGGATGTCGGCATCTGGTTCGGCGCGGTGATCCGCGGCGACAACGAGCCCATCGAGATCGGCGAGCGCACCAATATCCAGGAAATGTGCATGCTGCACACCGATCCCGGCGCACCCATGACCATCGGTGCGGATTGCACGATCGGCCACAAGGTGATCCTGCACGGCTGCGTCATCGGTTCGTCGACGCTGATCGGCATGGGCTCGACCATCCTCAACCGCGCGCGGATCGGCAACAACTGCCTCGTCGGAGCGAATTCGCTTGTCACCGAGGGCAAGGAATTTCCCGACAATTCGCTGATCGTCGGCGCTCCCGCCCGCGCCGTGCGAACGCTGGACGAGGCGGCCATTGCGCGCCTGAAGGTCTCGGCCGCGCATTACGTGCAGAACGCCTACCGGTTCAAGAAGGGCCTGACGCCGGTCGGGTGACGCCATGACGATGCCGGCTGTCGACTTCTTCTACGAATTCGCCTCGACCTATTCCTATCCTGCGGCCATGCGGATCGGGGCGGTGGCGGAAGCGGCCGGCGTCTCCCTCCGGTGGCGGCCGTTCCTGCTCGGGCCGATCTTCACGGAAGCGGGCTGGACCACGTCCCCGTTCAACCTGATCCTCGCCAAGGGGCGGAACATGTGGCGCGACCTCGAACGGACCACGGAGGCCATGGGCCTGCCGTTCCGCCGGCCCGACCCATTCCCGCAGAACAGCCTTCTCGCTGCGCGGATCGCGACGGCGCTGCCGGATGACGGCAAGCGGGCGGCGTTCTCGAAGCAGGTCTATCGCGCCGAGTTCGGCGAGGGGCTATCGATTGCCGATGCCGAGGTGCTGGGCGCGATCCTGAAGCGGCTGGGCGTGGAGCCTGCGCCGCTGATCGTCGCGGCAGGCTCGGAGGCGAACAAGCAGGCGTTGCGCGCGACGACCGACGAGGCCAAAGCGAAGGGCCTCTACGGTGCGCCGAGCATCGTCACCGCGGACGGCGAGCTGTTCTGGGGCAATGACCGGATCGAGCAGGCGGTCGAATGGGCCAAGACGCACGCCTGATCTCGCGCGCCGGCGCATGCGTCATCCTGAAAAGGTGACGGCCGGCCCTCGTTCTGAGGTACCGGCCGTCTATCGCGAACCCGGTCTGGGGACGGGGAGGGGTGGGACGTGACCGAGGACGCGAATTCCTGAAATCGTTACTGGGTGGCGACCGCGGCGGGAGCCGATGCCGGGCCGATGGTGACCCAACGATCGGGATCGGCCTCGGACTGGCGCTTCACGAAGCGGTAGCCGGTCTGGCTCCAGAGGCGGATTTCGTCCGTCTCGTTGTCCAGGATGTAGTCGCCGCGGTCCGTGCGGACCGTGAGGATGGCGTGGCCGTCGCCCTTGCGGTCGCGGACGACGGTGATGAGCAGGGCGCTGGCCGGAAAGCCGGCGCGGATCAGCATCTGCTTCTTCAGGAGGACATAGTCCTCGCAATCGCCCTTGCCCGAGATCGGATAGGTCCAGTGCTCCTCGACGCCGTACTGATCCATGTCGGTCACCGGCTCGACGGCGGTGTTCACATGGGCATTGATGCGGGTCAGCGCGGCCCAGTTGGCGCGGTCCGAGCGCACCAGTTCGATCTGCGTCGGGCGTGCCCGGCAGTCGGCCGGAAAGTCGCGGCAGAACTGACGCCAGCCGATCGGCGCCGATGTCGCGCCCATTTCCCCGAGAAAAGCTGCCTGGCGCTGCTGCGCCGCGGCTTCCGAAATCGGCAGCGAAACAAGGAGGCCGGCGACCAGCGCACCTGCCAAACCCCAGTTCGACCAGCCGGTCGCCCCACCCTGCATTGACGTGTCCCTCCGTCGATGACCGGACACTGGCAGGCGGCTTTTGCGGCGCGCTGAAACCGATCGGTGAAAGGCGAGGGATTTGGGTCAGGGTTCGTTCAGGTTGACGGCGCGTGGATTCACCACGGCGGATCGCGATCTGATTCAGGGAAAACGCGCAAGTATTTGAAATGGTGAGGCAATCGGCGGTTCAATACTCTTGGTCGGTTTGCGCGGCGTTACGATCGGCGCGGCGGCGGCCGGCGATCCGTTAATCGCGGAGCGGGGATTGCCGAGGGTGGTTTACCCGCGCTTCAGCACATCGCGAGCTTGCCGCGACGAAGGCTTTTGGGGATGGGTCGGGATTGGCCGCCGGGGCCGGTCAGTTCGGGAACAGGACCGGCTCGGGATCGGCCTTCAGGTCCGCGCCGAGCTCCTGGCCGAGCGCGATGATCGTCTCGATCGGCTGCTGGCGGGAGAACTCCACCGCCACGCCCTTGTCGAGAATGCGCACGACACGCGCCATCGTGCGCGAGATCTGCACGATGTCGCCGGCCTTGAGGCCATCGGCGCCGCCGATGGCCGCGCCCGACAGCGAGATGTCGAGAACGCGCACCGGCACCTTTTCGCCGACCGGCGTGGTGATGGTGGTGAAGGGGTTGCGCGGAATGACGCGCTCGTGCCGCCGGTCCTCCGGCAGGCCGAGGATCTGGCGGTTGGCGAGCCAGGTCAGCTGGTCCGCCAGCTTGTCGCGCTTCCTGAGCGAGGCTTCGATGGTCATCGAGAAGCCGGTGTCGCTGACGCGGACGATCATGCCCTCGATGCGGCCGACATGGTCGAGATAGGCGATGACCCGCTCGCCGAGCTTGCCGACGACGGGCGCGACGATGGCCGCACCACCCGGCGACATGTCCACGACCTGGCAGGGAAACTCGCGCCGGTCGGAGAGCATGAAGCGGCCGAGCACGTCCACCCGCACGCGCTGAAAGCGGCGATTTTCTTCCGACGAGGGCGCGGACAGGACTTTCGCTAGCGCTGACATGTTCGGCAATGTTCGAGCATCGACCTGCCGAAGATTAAGGAAGGGGCGTTAACGTGTCGTTGCCATTACCGGAATCTACCGCACGATCAAGCGGCATTCCCGCCCTGGATCAGCCGCAGGGCCGGGCGGTTGTCGAGAACGACGGTCGTGGGGGCGATTGCCGGGACGATTGCGGGCGCCGGCTGCCAGCTCGGCCAGAGGAGGCGAGCGCTGCCGAGCGACAGGGCGACGATCTGGTCGCGCCCCATCCAATAGGGCTGCTCGGCGACGGATAGGCAGCCGATCATGCGTGCGCCGAGACGCGCGCGATGGACCAGCGGCAGAACCACGGCCTCGAGCGCAACGGTGCGTCCCTCGGCGGTCGCCCCGGACATGGATATGAGCAGGCCGGCCTGCGCCGCATGGGCGTCGGACAGCGTGCGGGCGACCTGGCGGCGGTCGTCGGCCCCGAGACCGGCGAGGAAATCGGCGCCCTTCATGTCGCGGGCGAAGGTCTGGCAGATGCGCGAGCCGGCGAGGCGGTAGAAGATCTGCCCGGTGGGGTCGCGCTCCAGGATGAAGGTGTCGCCGAGTACGGAGGCGATCTCGCGCGGCTCGATTTCAGCGCGATCCGGGGCCGGGCGGCCGGCGCGCAGGCTGTTCCAGTAGGTGAAGAGCGTGCGGCTTTCGGTGTGGTGCATGGTGAGCCTCGTTGTGCCGGTTCGGGACAGGAAAGGGCTGTCCGGGCGGCTTGGGGAGAGGCTCAGCACCGGGCGTGCCATGGCGGCCGGCGAGGCGCAGGGTTAACGATCGGTCAACGAGGTAAGGTTAAGAAAGGGTTTCGATTGCGGTGCCCCGGCCGGCATGGTTGTTCAGGGGCGTTCCACGAATTCGGACCGGCGGTGTCGACTCCGCCTCCGGGCCGCTCAACTTCAAGGGCTACTTTCTCCGGGGACAGGAGGAGAGGGAGACGTGACAAACAGGACCGGTTCGCCGGTTCTGACGCTCCAGCCGGGGAGGGATCGCAAGATCTCTCCCCTTTTTTTGTCCGCGCGTCCGTTCCGGGCTCGTTTTCTCCGCGCATTCGGCCATGCAGGGCAGCACGGCACCGCCGCCGACCTCGACTCCGCGCCACGGCTCGGCCTAGACAGGGCCTCCCGCCGGAGAAAGCGCATCCATACCGTGTCCGACCGCGAACCGATCCTCAACATTCCCGGCGTGGTCTCGGCGCTGACCGGCGCAATGATCCTGATCCATGCGGCGCGCGACTGGCTGATCGGCGAGGATGCCGACCGGCAGGTGCTGCTGACCTTCGCGTTCATTCCGGCGCGGTTCGAGCGTTCGCTGGCGGCGTCATGGGGGTTTCCGGGCGGCGTCGGCGGCGATGCCTGGACTTTCGTGACCTATGCCTTCCTCCACGCCGACTGGACGCATCTTGGCGTCAACGTGCTGTGGTTCCTCGTCTTCGGCTCGGCGGTGGCTCGCCGTTTCGGCACGCTGCGCAGCCTGTTGTTCTTTGCCGCGACCTCGGCCGCGGGGGCGCTGGCCCATCTTGCCGCCGTCGGCACCGCCTTCGTGCCGGTGATCGGTGCGTCCGCCGCCGTCTCCGGATTCACGGCTGCGGCGCTGCGATTCGTGTTCCAGATGGGCGGGCCGCTGGGCGCGATGCGCGCCAGCACGGAGGAAGCCTACCGCCAACCGGCGCTCAGCCTTGCCGAAATGGTCCGCAACGGGCCGATCATGGGCATGACCGTCGTCTGGATCGCGCTCAACGTGGCTTTCGGCGCCGTCAATCTGCCGATGCCGGGTTTCGAGGGGCAGATCGCCTGGCAGGCCCATCTCGGCGGATTCGCTGCTGGGCTCCTGCTGTTCCGCCTGTTCGATCCGGTGCCCGCCGGCTCCATCGCGGCGCGATAGGACAAGTCCTGCTGCATTTCCCCCGAGAGGGGTCTTGTCATCGACGCCAATCGTTGGAAATACTTGCTGTCCGGGAGACCGGACAGGCTTGACGTGGGCGTGTCGGCTCGGAGCACGCCCACCATGCAACCGGAGGCGCGCGCGATGAACGTGAAGAGCATTCTGGACATCAAGGGCAGGGCGGTCGACACGATCGCCGCCGACGCATCGCTCGCCGATGCGGCGCACATGCTCGCGGACAAGAGAATCGGCGCCGTCGTGGTGACGGGGACAGGCTACGGCGTCGCCGGCATCCTGTCCGAGCGCGACATCGTCCGTCAGGTGTCGGAGCGCGGCGCGGCGGCGCTCGACCGGACGGTCGGCGAAACCATGACGACAAAGGTGGTGACCTGCACCGAAGCCGATTCCATCGGACAACTGATGGAGCGCATGACGTCGGGCAAGTTCCGCCACCTGCCGGTGGTTGAGGGCGGGCGGCTGGTCGGCATCGTCTCGATCGGCGACGTGGTGAAGTGGCGGCTCGCCGAGATCGAGAGCGAGCATGAGGCGCTCAAGGGCTACATCATGAATTCCTGACGCCGCCAGCGTCGGGAACTGGCGTCAGGCGACCGCCTTAATCGCCTCGGCGATATCCGGCAGCAGGCGCTCGGTCGCTTCCTCTCCGAGGGCGATGGCGTCGGCAGCGCGGTGAAACTCGAACAGGCCGAGGCGCGACAGGCGTGGGCCGATCAGCACATTCGGCGGGTCTCCGGCGAGGCGCGTGCGCGCGATGCGCTCCTGGCTGGCGTTGAAGGCCTTGGCCATGACCGTCGGGATGCCCGGCGAACGGGCGATGGCGATGCGCGGATCGATGGTGCCGCTCTGGGGCATGTCGTCCGGGTAGGAGCGGCGCAGCGCGCGGCCAAGACCGCGGCCCAGGCCCCTGCCGATGCCTCGCCCGATGCCCTTGCCGAGATTGACCACGGCCCTGACGCGCGGACGGCGCTCGACCAGCGGCATTTCCTCGTCTTCCGGACTGGTGCCGTGATCCTGGATGACCGTGGCGCGGCCGAGCGCGTCGGCATTGAGGCTGACCGCGATCACCATGCGCGCGCCGAGCGCGCGGGTGACGGAGACGGGCACGGGATTGGACAGGGCGCCGTCCATCAGCCAGCGGCCGCCGATGCGCACGGGCGGCAGGATGCCGGGCAGGGCGTAGGAGGCGCGCAGTGCGGTCATCAGCCGGCCGCGGGTGAGCCAGATTTCGTGGCCGGTGCCGATCTCGGTCGCGACGGCAGCGAAGGCGATCGGGAGGTCCTCGATCCGGGTTTCGCCGACCTCGCGCTCGAGCAGCTGCGCGACGCGCGAGCCGCCCATCAGCCCGCCGCCTGAAATCGCGATATCGACCAGCGAGATGACGTCGCGACGCTTCAGGGACAGGGCCCAGTCGGCCAGCGTGTCGAAACGGCCGGCGGCATAGAGCCCGCCGACCAGCGCGCCGATCGAGGTGCCGGCGATGATGTCGGGCTCGTAGCCAGCGCGGGTAAGCGCCCGAAGCACGCCGATATGGGCGAGGCCGCGCGCCGCGCCGCCGCCCAGCGCCAGGCCGATCGTCGGGCGCGGCGGCGAGGCCGGCTCCGGCTTCTCGCCTTCCGCAATGTCAGGATCCGCGGCGCGCCTTCGCTTCAGCCTCAGCATGGGGCTAGCCGAAGGCCGGACGCAGCCGTTCGGCGTCGCGCGGCTCCAGCCGGACGCTGCCGGGCGCGCCGCCGGTTGGAATGGCGCGGTAGAAGCAGGTCTTCCGGCCGGTATGGCACGAGCCGCCGTCGCCGCCGACCTTCACCTTCAGCCAGACGGCGTCCTGGTCGCAGTCGATGCGCATCTCCACCACGGTCTGGATCTGCCCGGACGTGTCGCCCTTGTGCCAGAGCGCCTTGCGCGAGCGCGACCAGTAGTGCGCCTCGCCGGTCTCGACGGTTTTCCACAGGGCCTCGGAATTCATGTGGGCAACCATCAGGAGGTCCCCGGTCTCCACATCGCTGGTGACCGCGGTGATCAGGCCGTCGGCGCCGAAGCGCGGCGACAGAATGTCGCCTTCCTCAAGGTCCGCCTTGGTTCCGGGGGGAGGGAAGCTCGGGGGGCATTCGGCGCACATGGCGGCTTTCCTGACAGCGGACGTGTCAAGCCTTCTACAGCGGCCGGCGGGCGATGCCAAAGGGCGGCAGTGCTCCGCCACCGCCGCGTCAAGGTTAACGAAACCTTCCGCTCGTGCGGCCCCTAGCCGGCGCGATAGTCATGTTGCCCCATTCCCCGGAGGCCCCATGACTGAAGCGACAGAGAGCCGCCCGCGCGACCTTTTCGCGGCTTCCGCAGTGCCGGACCAGACCGAGCTCAAGGCTCATGCGGCGCTCTATGCCGCGCGGGAGGCGTCGTCGTCGGCCGTCGTCCAGGAGCCGGAGGTCGTGACGGCGAGGCCTCGCGTCATCCCGCAGGGCGGCGCGGCGGCGGTCAGGACCGTGCGCGAGCGGCTGGTGGCCGAACACCGGGCCGTGGTGGTGGAGGCGGGCCAGCGTTTCGGCAGCGGCATCCCGAAATCGTCGATCCTGAAGATCAGGTTGTCGGACCTGCCGAAGCTGCTGCAGCCCGGCCGCGACACCGACCGGCTCACCTGATCCGGTTGCGGCGCAAAAGCGGCGGATGCTATGAGGCCCGGTCCAGTTTTCTTCTCCGGGTGAATTCCGCATGTCCGTCGATCAGGCGACCGTCCGGCGCATCGCGCATCTCGCGCGTATCGCCGTAACCGAGGAAGAGGTGCCCCACCTCCAGGGCGAGCTCAACGCGATCCTCGCCTTCGTCGAGCAGCTCAACGAGGTCGACGTGTCCGGTGTCGAGCCGATGACCTCGGTGACGCCGATGGCCATGAAGAAGCGGCAGGACGTGGTGAGCGATGGCGGCATCGCCGACGAAGTCGTCGCCAATGCGCCCCAGCACGAGGGCCATTTCTTCTCGGTTCCGAAGGTCGTGGAGTGACCGCCATGACCAAGTCCGCATCCGACCTGACGACCCTGACCATCGCCGAGGCCCACGAGGGCCTGACGAAGAAGTCGTTCTCGGCCACCGACCTCGCCAAGTCGTATCTCGCGGCCATGGAGAAGGGCCGCAAGCTCAACGCCTATGTGCTGGAGACGCCGGACAAGGCGCTGGCCATGGCCGCGGCGTCCGACACGCGCATCGCGAAGGGCGAGATCGGGCCGCTGGAGGGCATTCCGATCGGGGTCAAGGACCTGTTCTGCACCAAGGGCACGCGGACCACGGCCTGCTCGAACATCCTCGGCAACTTCGTGCCGCCCTACGAGTCGACGGTGACGTCGAACCTCTGGCGCGACGGCGCGGTCATGCTCGGCAAGCTCAACAACGACGAGTTCGCCATGGGCTCGTCCAACGAGACCAGCTGCTTCCCCGGCCCGATCAACCCGTGGCGGCGGCAGGGCTCGAATGTTGGCGCGGGCGCCGGCGGCGTCGAGGGTAATTATCTCGTGCCGGGCGGCTCCTCGGGCGGTTCTTCCGCGGCGGTCGCGGCGATGCTCTGCGCCGGCGCGACGGCGACCGATACCGGCGGCTCGATCCGCCAGCCGGCGGCGCTGACCGGCACGGTCGGCATCAAGCCGACCTATGGCCGCGTGTCCCGCTGGGGCATCGTCGCCTTCGCCTCCTCGCTCGACCAGGCCGGCCCGATCGCCCGCGACGTGAAGGATGCGGCCATGCTGCTGCGTTCCTTCGCCGGTCCCGACGCCAAGGACACGACCTGCGTCGACCGCCCGGTGCCGGATTATGTGGCGGCCGTCGGCAAGTCGGTGCGCGACATGACCATCGGCATCCCCAAGGAGTACCGGATCGAGGGCATGCCGCCCGAGATCCAGAAGCTCTGGGACGACGGCGCGCGGATCCTGAAGGAAGCCGGCGCGAACATCGTCGAGATCTCGCTGCCGCACACGAAATATGCACTGCCGGCCTATTACATCGTCGCGCCGGCCGAGGCCTCCTCGAACCTCGCCCGCTATGACGGCGTGCGCTACGGCCTGCGCGAGCCGGGCAAGGACATTGTCGACCTCTACGAGAAGACCCGCGCCAAGGGCTTCGGCAAGGAGGTCAAGCGGCGCATCATGATCGGCACATACGTGCTCTCCGCCGGCTATTACGACGCCTATTACGTGCGGGCGCAGAAGCTGCGGACGCTGATCAAGCAGGATTTCGAGCAGGCCTATGCCTCGGGCGTCGATGCGATCCTGACGCCCTCGACGCCGTCGGCCGCCTTCGGCATCGGCGAGAAGGGCTCGGCCGACCCGGTCGAGATGTACCTGCAGGACGTGTTCACGGTGACGGTGAACATGGCGGGACTGCCGGGCATCGCCGTGCCGGCGGGGCTTGACCCTCAAGGCCTGCCGCTCGGGCTCCAGCTCATCGGCCGGGCCTTCGACGAGGAGACCCTGTTCTCGCTGGCCAGCGTCATCGAGAAGGAGAAGGGCCGCTTCCCCGTCACCGAGCGCTGGTGGGGATAGAGCGGCCATGCTGGTCTCCCGCGCCGTCGCCATCGCGTGCCTGACGGTGTTCGGGTGGCTGCTCTGGGCCCTGACGGCGCTGCTCGTCGTCTATGTCGCCATGGGCTGGCGGTCGGGCGATCCGAATTTCAAGCTCACCTATCTCGCCGCGATGGCCGCCGGCGCCTTTGCCGGCGGTTTCCTCTGCCGCCATCTGGCGCGGCGGATCGAGGGTCTTTGAGGGGAGAAACGGCCCCGGCATTGGCGCAGGGGCCGTCCCCGGGGCCGTCACACAACGGGAGCTGCACTCTTACGGCCCCCGGGCGGAGGGGGCGTCCGCCCATGACCAGTACCCGGGGTGCGACCATTCGGATGCAGCGGCAGCCCGCATCTGCCGTATCGCGCGGGTACCACTCGTTCTAGCCTGCATCCAAACCCGCATCGGCCCGTGTAGGGACGAGAGACAGCATGGTCTCGGGAGGCTCCATGGCAACTGTCGCCATCGATCTGAAAGACGCGCTGGCGCGCTGCGGCCGGGGCGAGAAGGCGGCTCTGCGGGTGATCTACGAGTCCGAGTGCCCGGCAATGATCGGCGTGGCCCTGCGCATCGTGAAGCGCCGCGAGCTCGCCGAGGAGGTCGTGCAGGAGGCCTATGTGAAGATCTGGCGGAATGCCCATCGCTACGATCCCGAACTCGGCCCGCCCAAGGCCTGGCTCTATGCCATCGTCCGCAACCAGGCGCTCAACGTGTTGCGCGACGGCCGGCGGGAGGATCTCGTCGACGAGGTGCCCGAGGATATGGGCTCGGCGGTGGAGGCCTATCAGGCGATCGAGCGCCTGCCGGACGCCAGCGCTCTCAGGCGCTGTCTCGACGGGCTGGAGCCGCGCCGGCGCGCCAGCCTGGTCATGGCCTATGTCGACGGCTTTTCCCACGGCGAGATCGCCGGCCGGCTCGCCGTGCCGCTTGGCACCGTGAAGGCGTGGATCAGACGGTCGCTCGTGGCGCTGAAGGAGTGCATGGGATGACGCACGACCTGATCGCGACGGCCGGGGAATATGTCGCCGGCCTGATGACACCGGAGGAACTGGAAGCCTTCGAGCGGCGGATCGCGACCGATGCCGAGGCGCGCCGGGCTGTCGCCGACTGGCGCGAGAAGCTGGTGGCGCTTGACGAGACGGTGGCGCCGGTCGTGCCCTCCGAGAGCCTCTGGCCGCGGATCGAGGCGGCGGTCGGCAAGGCGCTGCCGGCGACCGCGGGCCGTCCGGGCTGGCTGGCCAGGGTCTGGGCGGATGTCTCGGCGCTGCGTTTCGCGGCGCTGGCGGGCGCGGCGGCGGCGCTGCTGCTCGCGGTCGTCCTGATCACGCAGCCGTTCGGTGGCGCGCAGGCACCCGTGGTTGTCGCCGTCCTCAATGCGCCGAACACCAGCGAAGCCGGCGCCATCGTCGAGGCCTATGCCGACGGGCGCATCCGCGTCGTGCCGCTGCGCGCCATTCCGGTGCCCGACGGCCGGACGCTGCAGGTCTGGACCCTGTGGGACCGGCAGGTCGGCCCGCGCTCCGTCGGCCTGATGCCGGTCGCGCGGCAGAGCGATTACCGGACGAGCGGCATGCCCCGGCCCATCGACAGCCAACTCTACGAGATCACGCTTGAGCCGGCCGGTGGCTCGCCAACCGGGCGGCCGACAGGGCCGATCCTCTATGTCGGCCGAGGCTCGGCGCCGCTGTGAGATCGTCCGGGGTGGTTTCCGCTGGTCTCCGAACGTCTGCGGATACGTCGCACCCGCAAATTCATGATGTGCCGCACGAGATGACGGAACAGGAAGCCCCTGAAGCCGGACAGATTGGCGCCATGGCGTGAGTAGAATGTATCGGGATCATCGAAAGTACCAAAATCGCCATTGATTCCGGTCGACTGGATCCATGTCGCCTCGCCGCGCCAGTCGATTTCCGGGGACGCCATCCGATCGGTGCCGACGCCATATCCCAGAAGGGCCTGCGCGCCCGGCGACACCAGGCAGCGCACGCCTGCGAGGTAGGCCTTGTCGAGGATGACCCCTTCGAGTGGCAGCCAGCGCCCTTCGAAGAGCACCTCGGCCCATGAGTGTAGAATATTGTCGGGGGCGAGACGGTAGAACAGACCGGTCACCACGCCCTTCTGAAGGCTCTTGTGGATCGTCGCGCCATGGAACCGGCAGGCGGTGCCGGTGCCGCGCAGGAGCGCCATGAGCAGGATGGTCTTTGTGTTGCATTGGCCGCGGCCTTCCCCGAGCACGGCGGAGGCGCGAAGGTCATCGGACGCATTGTAGCCGAAGGCGACCTCGTCGCGGACGAAAGCGTAGACCGCGCCGATCCGTTCGCGCTCCGGCAAGTTCCTCCACTCCCGCGTCTCGATCAGCAATCGCAGCGAGGGATGCCCGAAATCGAGAAGGGTGGTGGGGCGGAGGTGAGGTGCGGCAGCATCCGTCATGTGGTTCTCCAGCGAGTTCGATAGCCGATGGGGGAAGGCCTACATTCTCTAGTGACTAGAGGATCAAGCCCCTGCTGCCCGTCATCCGAGGCGAGGCTCGGCGCCGCTGTGAGATCGTGCGGGGCGGCCGTCGCCGGCAGCCCGCCCTTGCCGTAGCGCCGCTCATTGGCTACCCAAGCCGATCCCATTCACGTCCGGGCCTGCCCATGACCGCTCATGCCAATCCGAAGAATCTCATCCCCGGCGCCACCGGCGACTGGGAAGTGGTGATCGGCCTCGAAATCCACGCGCAGGTGGCGTCCAACGCCAAGCTGTTCTCGGGGGCCGCGGTCGGCTTCGGCGCGCCGGAAAACAGCCAGGTGAGCCTCGTGGATGCGGCCATGCCGGGCATGCTGCCCGTGATCAACGAGGAATGCGTGCGCCAGGCGATCCGCACCGGCCTCGGCCTGAAGGCGAAGATCAACTACCGCTCGGTCTTCGACCGGAAGAACTATTTCTATCCGGACCTGCCGCAGGGCTATCAGATCAGCCAGTACAAGAGCCCGATCGTCGGCGAGGGCGAGGTGACGGTGGACCTGTCGCCGACCGAGAGCTTCACGGTGGGCATCGAGCGCCTGCATCTCGAACAGGATGCCGGCAAGTCGATCCACGACCAGAGCCCGACTCTGTCCTATATCGACCTGAACCGCTCGGGCACCGCGCTGATGGAGATCGTTTCCAAGCCGGACATGCGCTCGGCCGACGAGGCCAAGGCCTATGTCACCAAGCTGCGGACAATCCTGCGCTATCTCGGCACCTGCGACGGCGACATGGAGAAGGGCAACCTCCGCGCCGACGTCAACGTCTCCGTCCGCAAGCCGGGCGATGCCTTCGGCACCCGCTGCGAGATCAAGAACGTCAACTCGATCCGGTTCATCGGTCAGGCCGTGGACTACGAAGCGCGCCGCCAGATCGGCATCATCGAGGATGGCGGCACGATCGCGCAGGAGACGCGCCTGTTCGATGCCGGCAAGGGCGAGACGCGCTCCATGCGCTCGAAGGAGGAGGCGCACGACTACCGCTACTTCCCCGATCCCGACCTGCTGCCGCTCGAATTCGACCAGGCCTATGTCGATGATCTCGCGAAGCACCTCCCCGAACTGCCGGACGCGAAGAAGGCGCGGCTGATCGCGCAGTACGGGCTCACCCCCTACGACGCCTCCATCCTCGTGCTGGAGAAGGAGAGCGCCGACTATTTCGAGGCCGTTGCGCGCGGCCGCGACGGCAAGCAGGCCGCCAACTGGGTGATCAACGAGCTGTTCGGCCGCCTGAACAAGGAAGGCCACGACGTGACGGCCTCGCCGGTGACGCCCGCGCAGATCGGCGGCATCATCGACCTGATCCAGGCCGGCACCATCTCCGGCAAGCTCGCCAAGGACCTGTTCGAGATCGTCTTCACCGAGGGCGGCGACCCCGCCGCGATCGTCGAGGCCCGCGGCATGAAGCAGGTCACGGACACGGGCGCGATCGAGAAGGTGATCGACGAGGTGATCGCGGCCAATCCCGACAAAGTCGAGCAGGCCAAGGCGAAGCCCACGATGCTCGGCTGGTTCGTCGGGCAGGTGATGAAGGCCTCGGGTGGCAAGGCCAATCCGGGTGCGGTGAACGAGATCCTCAAGACCAAGCTCGGCATCGAATAGGCGCCTGCTGCACCGGGCGGCACGGGATTTGAATCCGTGATGCCGGCTGGAGCAGGAGGATCGCCTTGTTCAAGACATCGCCGGGACTTGCCCGGCTCGCCGCTTCGGCATGCGCTGCCGGGGCCGTCGTGCTGCTTGCGGCGCTCGGCTTCCGCTCGTTCTCGCTGCCGCTGCTCCTGGCCTCGATCGGTGGCTCCGCGGTCATCGTCTTCGGCATGCCGGACAGCCGCATGGCGCGCCCGCGCAGCCTCTATGGTGGTCACGTCATCGGCATCGCGGCCGGGTTTCTCGCGGTCCTGCTCGGACGCTCCGACTATGCGGTCGCTGCCGCTGTCGCGCTGGCGCTGATCGCGATGCTGCTGACCGACAGCGTCCATTCGCCGGCCGGCGCCGATCCGATCATCGTGGCCAATGCCGGAGCCGGCCCGGAATTCGTGCTGGTGGCGGCCGTGCTTCTCGTGCTGACCGACCTGCTTGGGCGGATCATCGGGTGGATGTTCGCCGACCAGCCCCGGTGAATGGCAGCAACGGCATTTTCTCCCGTTGCGCGTGGGGAGGACATTCGTCTTCCATGCGCCTCCGCAACGGGACCATCCAGAGCGATGGCCCATGGGAGGATGACGATGGCGAAGCGCTTTACGCTCAATGGTTCCTGGGTCTCGGGGCCGACTTACAAGGTCGGCCTCATGCTGAGCCTCTGCGGCGAGGATTTCGCCTACAATTCGATCAACCTGCGCGCGATGGAGCACAAGTCGGACGCCTATCTCGCCAAGAACCGCTTCGGACAGGTGCCGGCGCTGGAGGACGGCAAGGCCGGTTTCTCGCTCTGCCAGTCGGCCTCGATCCTCGAATATCTCGCCGTCGAGCTCGGCAAGTTCCAGGGCGACGGCAAGCTCGACCTGATCCGCGCCCGCGAATGGATGTTCTGGGATTTCGACCGGCTTGCGCCGCCGATCTACCGTTCGCGCGCCCAGCGCTTCGGCATCCGCAACTACAACCAGTCGACCATGGAGATGTATTTCGCCGACGGCACCGCCGCGCTGAAGACGCTGGAGGGCGCGCTGGCCAATGCCGACTGGCTGGTCGGCCGGGCGCCGACCATCGCCGACATCGACGTCTATGGCGCCGTCGCCTATGCGCCGCAGGCGGGCTTCGGGCTGGACGGCTATCCCGCCATCGCGGCGTGGATGAAGCGCATCGAGGCGCTGCCGGGCTTCGGACCCGTGACCAGCCTGCTGCCGCAGGCAAGCCGCCCGTGAGCCCGGCAGCCGTCGTCCGTCCCGCGACGGCGGCCGACGCGCCTGTCATCGCGGCGCTGATCGCCATGGGCCACGCGTCCGCGCCCATGGACGCGGCCGCGGCCGAGGCCGAAGGGCGTCATCCCGCCTATGCGGCGGCTTTCGCGCGCGTCGCAGCCTCGGAGGCGAACCACCTGTTCGTCGCCGAGCAGGCGGGCAGGGTGGTCGGCACCTACCAGCTCACCGCGCTGCCGGGGATTGCCGAGCGCGGGCGCACGCGCGGCAAGATCGAGAGCGTCCATGTCGACCCGGCGCTGCGCGGTTCGGGCGTCGGCGCGGCGATGATGCGCCATGCCGTCGCCGAGGCACGGGCGCTCGGCATCGGCCTCCTGGAGCTGTCATCCAGCAAGAGCCGAAAGGACGCGCACCGCTTCTACGAGCGGCTCGGCTTCGCCCGAAGCCACGAGGGCTTCAAGATGGCGCTGGACTGACGGGCCTCAGCCGCGCGAGCGGCGGGCCCGGCATTCCGGCAGGAAGCTGCGCCAGGTTTTTCCCTGCGCCTGCAGGGCCGTCCTGTTGCCGCGCCATTCCGCGCCGCAGTCGCGCATCAGCTGGTCGTTGCGGAGCTGGGCGGCCGAGCGCGGCCGGCGGGTCGTGGTCGCGCCGGCGGCCGGCGTCGTCTGAGACGTGGATGCCGACGAGCCGCTGCGCGTACGCGTCTGTGTGGTCGACTGGGCGGCGGCGACGTCCACGGTGAGGACGAGCGCGGCGGCAGCCGCGAGCCAGTGCAGTTTCATCCGATTGGGTTTCATGCGGCGATCCTCCCTCGATCCGCGCCAGTGTCGCGCCCGGTTGCCGAACGGGCGATGAACGCCGGAAGGTTGCAGTCTGTCCTGTCCTCGCCCGCCTGCAAATGAGGCATTGCACGGATGGAAGGGCGGAGGGCTTGGCCGGGCCGCCCGGCGTGGTAGCCTCCGGCTCCGCGGCCCGCCGGCATCGAGGCCGGACCGTCGCGGAAGGAACGTCCGGAGACCCTACATGTCGCAGCGCCCCATCGATCTTCACTACTGGCCGACGCCGAATGGCTGGAAGATCACGATCATGCTGGAGGAATGCGGGCTCCCCTACAACGTGATCACCGTGAACATCGGCAAGGGCGACCAGTTCAAGCCGGACTTCCTGAAGATCGCACCGAACAACCGCATGCCGGCCATCGTCGACCCCGACGGGCCGGGCGGCGAGCCGATCTCGGTCTTCGAGTCCGGGGCCATCCTCATGTATCTCGGGCGCAAGACCGGCCAGTTCTACCCGCAGGACGAGCGCAAGCGCGTCGCGGTCGAGGAATGGCTGATGTGGCAGATGGCCGGTTTCGGGCCGATGCTCGGCCAGACCCACCATTTCCGCATCTACGCGCCGGAAAAGCTCGAATATGCCATCAACCGCTATACCAACGAGGCGAACCGCCTCTATGGCGTGCTCAACCGCCGCCTCGAGGGCCGCGACTATATCTGCGACGACTACACGATCGCCGATATCGCCTGCATCGGCTGGGCCAAGGCCTGGGAGCGGCAGGGGCAGGACATCAACGAGTTCCCGAATGTGAAGGCGTGGCTCGAACGCATGCTCGCCCGTCCGGCCGTGCAGCGCGGCCTCATGGTCAACAAGGCGGACCGCAATCCGAACCAGCTGCGCGACGATCCGGCGGCGCAGGCGGTGCTGTTCGGGCAGAAGGCGCGCTGACCGGGCGAGTTGCGTTCGGATGAGGGCGGCCGGAAGGCCGCCCTTGTCGTCCGTGCCTCAGTTCACCCGCGTCCAGGTCTGCGAGCGGCAGATCATGCCGCCGAGGACGCAGCCCGACAGCGACATGGAATTGGCCGACGGCATGGTCATGCGGCCGTTATAGGTCTTGCCGTCCTGGTAGTTGTAGAGCGTGCCCTGCCACGCATTCGGACCATTGGGGCGCATGGTGATCATGCGCACGCCCGCGAGCGCGCGCGAGCGGAGCGAGGCGTTCTCGTTCTTCTCGTCGGTCGTCTGGCCGCGCACCGAGACGATGGTGCCGCAGATCTGGCCGCCGCAATCGGCGAAGCGCACGCGCGTATCGCCGGACTGGCTGACGAAGGTCCCGGTCGGGCTCTGGGCGAGGGCCGGGGCGGCAGTCAGGGCGAGGGCGAGCGCCGCGCCGGCGAGGGCGATGGTCTTCATGGGATTTCCTCCGCGGCGCGTCGGTTGCAGCGCGCCTTGCGACCAATGTCGCGCGGCCCGCGCCGGCCGTCCAGTGTCGCCGGGGCACGCTTGCTTAAGGCTGACGTAGCGTTAATCGATCATTGACCCTTGGGAAGCACACTGCCGCGAAAGAGGTAGCCGGCGGACGTCATGGCCTGGTCTGCCGTGACGCTGCGTGATCGGAGATCGCCCATGGTGATGGTCCTCGCCGAGGCTGATGCCCCGTCCATCGTGCCGATGGAACTGGAGAACTACGCGCCCCGCGAGCTCGGCACGCTCTATGCGGCGGGCCGGGTGGTTCCGCGCGATCTGGTTGCCGCCCACATGTGGTTCAACATCGCGGCGCTGCGCGGCGACCGCGAGGCCGCTGCCCAGCGCCAGGAAGTCGCCGCCGAGATGAGCAAGGACGAGATCGCGCAGGCGCTCGGCTGGGCTCGGGCCTGGCTCGAATCGCAGGCGCCCGTGCGGGCCTGACCTCAGCGCTTGCCGCGCACGGTCGCCAGCGCTGCCGACAGGTTCTCGGCGCTGAAGGGGCGAAATCGAAAGACGATCTCATGCCGGCCCGGCGTCAGTTCGACGCCGCGGAACAGCACGTTGGCGCGCAGCAGCGGCCGGCGCTGGCCGTTCACGGTGACCTCCCAGCCGGGATAGTCGAGGTCGTGCAGAACGAGGATGCTGGCGACCTCGGTCTCGGCCACCAGCCGCACGGAGTTGAGGCGATAGTCGGCAATGGCGACGCGACCCGGCGTCGGGCGGCCGGGATCGTCGGTCGCGGGAGGCACCGCCTCGACCGGATCGCCGCGCGAGATCAGCACTTCGGATTCGATGTCGAAGGCGGGGATCTCGCCAGCCTGCAGGGTCGCCTCGACGTCGATGGCGCGGTAGCGGGCGGCCAGCAGGGCGCGTGGCGCTGCCCGGGGCAGGCGGTAGATCCAGTAGGGTGGACCCTGCATCAGCGTTTCGAGCCGGGGGCGCGGCAGGCCCGCGGGCATCTCGCCGAGCGGCTTGTCGAACATGACGAGTTCGATGCCGAGAAGGCGGGCGAGCAGCGAACGATAACCGCGGAATGTCTGCGGAAAGGGCCGCAGGCGCGGCTCGTGGGCGGTCTCCGCGGCGCCCGTCGCGCGTTCGTAGAGCGCGAAGCGTAGCGGATTGTAGCCGAGCGTCGCCTCGATCCCGTAGGTCATGCCGGCATTCTGCCAGCCGTTCTCCGGTCCGAGAATTTCGACGCGCGGGCGGCGGCCGGCGGCATGATCGCCATTCGACGCGGCGAGCAGGATCGACAGCGCGGCGCGATCGGGCGAGGGCTCGTCGCGGAACACGGCATAGACGCTCTTCGCCTCGGCATTGATCGGCGTCGTGACGTTGTGGAAGCAGAGCTCGGCTATCGCGAGCGCCGCGAGGGCCGTGGCGGCGAGCGTGACTCTTTCGGGCGTGCGCAACCGGCGCAGCAGCCAGAGCGTGACGGCGCAGACGACCGCCGCGCCGCCGAGCGCGGTCAGGGCCACGACGAGATGGGTGGAGGTCGGCGCGCGGGCGAGGGCGAAGCCGACGCCGACCGCCGCGAGCGCCGCGAAGGCGGCGAGCGAGATCCGGTTCAAGGCCAGCCGGCCGCGCATCGCTGCGTCGAGGCTGCCGCCGGCGATCATCGCGATGGCGAGGATGAGGATGAAAGTGGCATCGGCCGGCCGGCGATAGAGGGACACGCCCGGGATGAGCTCAAAGGCGAAGCGGAACAGCGGCGTGTGCGCGCCGAGCGCATAGACGAGGCTCGCCGCGCCGAGACCGGCGAAAAAGCGCATCCCCGGACGGAATGCCGCGCCGCCCGCAAGGCCGATCCCGACCGTGAGCAGCGTTGCGACCGCGCCGACATGCAGGAAGTTCACGGAGCGGTCGGTCCAGTCGAAATTCGGCCAATGCGGCGTGCCGGGCCCGAAATAGAGGTCGGTGCGCTGCAGCCCGCCGAACATGTCGGCCGCGAACAGACCGATCAGGTTGAACGGGTCGAGCGAGCCATAGGCCGCGGTCTGGAACGCCACCATCGGCCGGTTGGAGAAGGCAGCGAACTGGAGGGTCAGCAGCAGCGGCACGGCGAGAATGGCAGCGCCAACCGCGCCCATCAGCAGAATGCATGGCCCTCGCGAGCGCAGCCAGCCTACGAGCGGGCGGTGCGTAGCCGCATGGGTCAGCGCGAAAGCGACCAGCACGAGGCAGCCGAGGAAGGCGATCTGGTCACGGCCCAGCGCCATCACGGCGGCGGCGATGCCGAAGGCGACCGACCAGCGCCACGAACGGCGGTCGAGCGCGCGTTCGAGGAACAGGAGGCAGACCGGCAGCCAGGCGTAGGAGACGACGAGGCCGATATGCTGGAGCCGGCCCATGGCTGGGCCGCCGAAGAACACGATGGCGGCTGCGAGCACGGCCGCCTGCGGCGCGAAGCCCCGGCGCGCGCAGAGCGCGGCGGTGGCGGCAGCCGCGCCGGCGAGATGGGCCAGCGCGATCGCGTCGAAGGCGCCCATCGGCGCCTTGGGCGCCAGCCACGCGGCGATCAGGAAGGTCGGCGAGAACAGCAGGGATTGCGGGTCGGCGACCGAGGGAAATCCCGAGAAATGGTAGGGATTCCACAGCGGCAGTTCGCACTGCGAGAGGGCTCGGCCGACGAAGCGGAAGAAATTGTAGAACTGCGACTTGGCGTCCCACGGAATGGTCACCGCCTCGACGGTGTAGGCCGCGACCGTGATGGCCCAGAAGGCGAGGATCGTGGCGGCAACGGCCAGCGTCTCGCGCCGCGTCCATGCGCGCGGATTGCCGGGCAGGCGGTCGGCTTCTGTGTCGCTCACGCGCCGCTTGTAGCCGAGCCGTCCGGGCGCGGATATGGCGGCGTCACGCGGCGGCCTTGCGGCGCTCGGCCTCGATGTCCGGGAGGAAGATGGTGAGGAGCCCGATCAGCGGCAGGAACGAGCAGACGGTGAAGACGAAGCCGATGCCACGCGCGTCGGCGATCTGGCCGAGCACCGCCGCGCCGATGCCGCCCATGCCGAAGGCGAAGCCGAAGAACAGTCCGGAGATCATGCCGACCTTCCCCGGCACCAGTTCCTGCGCATAGACGAGGATGGCGGAGAAGGCGGAGGCCATGATCAGACCGATCACCACGGTGAGGACGGCCGTGCCGACGAGGCCCGCATAGGGCAGGACGAGGGTGAAGGGCAGGGCGCCGAGGATCGAACCCCAGATGACCAGCTTGCGTCCGAAGCGGTCGCCGATCGGGCCGCCGAGCAGCGTGCCGGCTGCGAGACCGCCGAGGAACATGAACAACAGGATCTGCGAGCCCTGTACCGACACGCCGAAGCGCTCGATGGCGTAGAACGTGTAGTAGCTCGAGAGACTCGCAATGTAGATGTATTTGGAGAAGATCAGCAGGGCGAGAACGATCAGGGTTCTCAGCACCAGTCCGCGAGGCAGGGCGGGCGGCAGCACCGCAGGCGCGGGGGATTTGGCCGCCGCGGCGCGCCTGCCGGCATACCAGGCGCCGACGCGGGCGAGCACGACCATGCCGGTCAGCGCGAGGCCTGCGAACCAGGCAAGGCTCTCCTGGCCCCGGGGCAGAATGATGAAGGCGGCGAAGAGCGGGCCGGCCGCTGTGCCGACATTGCCGCCGACCTGGAACAGCGACTGTGCGAGGCCGTGCCGGCCGCCTGACGCGAGGCGCGCCATGCGCGAGGATTCCGGATGGAAGATCGCCGATCCAAGGCCGACCAGCGCCGCGCCGACCAGCAGCAGCCCGTAGCTGGTCGCATAGGCGAGCACGAACAGGCCGGCGAGCGAGGAGCCCATGCCGACAACCAGCGAATAGGGCTGGGGCCGCTTGTCGGTGTAGAAGCCGATCAGCGGCTGGAGCAGCGAGGCCGTGCCGTTGAAGACCAGGGTCAGAAGCCCGATCTGGCCGAAATCGAGGGCGTAATTGTCCTTCAGCAACGGATAGATCGCCGTGATCAGCGACTGCATCACGTCGTTGAAGAAATGGCAGAGGCTAAGGGCCGCAAGGATGCCGAAAGTGGTCGTTTCGGCGGCGGGCCGCCGGTCCCCGGCAGTGGCGGTGGTCACGGCATCATCCTCCCGCGGGGACGGATGCCCGCGCAGCGTCTCCGCCTCGGGAGGGGCGGTTCACGGGATAGAGGCTGACGGGACGCTACGGGTCAACGCGCGCCGCGCAGGGCGGCCCGGCGCGCAGGGCGGGGCTTGCTGCCAGCCTCTACTCGGCCTCGGGCGCGCCTGACAGTTCGAGCTCGGCCACGACCGATTTCATGATCTCGACCGGGCGATCGACGGCGTTGGATTCCGGCGGTCCCTCGAAGACGATGTCGCCGGCGGAGGCGCCGAGATTGCGCGCCACCAGGACAGCACGCGGTTCGAGGTTTCCTGCCGCTGGCCGCGCTGCCAGGGCGCGTCAGAACACCGTATAGCCGCCGTCGATGACCAGCGTCTGCGCCGTGTGATAGCTCGACGCGCCGCTCATCAGATAGACCGCGATGCCGCCGAAATCCGAGGGCTGGCCGAACCGCCGCACGGGAATGCGCGGCGTCACGGCGCCCGCGAATTTCGGATTGGCGAAGGTCGCCTCGGTCATGTCGGTGGCGATCCAGCCGGGCAGGATGGTGTTGGCGGTGACGCCGTAGCGGGCGAGTTCCACGGCCAGCGCGCGCACCATGGCGTTCACCGCGCCCTTGGAGGCGCCGTAATGCTCGTTGAAGGCCGCGCCGTCGATGGAGGCGACCGAGGATGTCGCGATCAGCCGGCCATAGGCGTCGCCCGCCTTGGCGCGCTCGATCATGTGCTTCGCCGCCACCTGGAAGCAGTGCATGACGCCCTCGACATTGGCGGTCATGACGCGGTGGAAGTCCTCGACGGGACGATCGACGAACGGCCCCTTGCTGGCTCCGGTCACGCCGGCATTGGCGATCATGCCGTCGACGCGGCCGAAGGCCTTCAGCGTGGCCGCGAAGGCGGCCTCGACCGAGGCGCGGTCCGTGACGTCGACGCTCTGCGCCTCAGCACGCACGCCCAGCGCCGAGAGCTTCGCCACTGCCTCGGCATTCTTCGCCTCGCTCCGGCCCCAGACGGAGATGGCGCAGCCGGCATTGGCCAGCGCCTCGGCCATGCCGAGCCCGATGCCGCCATTACCGCCGGTAACAACCGCCACGCGGCCGGTGAGATCGAAGGGATTGGCCATGACCTGTTCGCTCGTTGCTGTTTCGCTGTCGGGCGTCAGGGGAGCGTGCGCGGGCGGGCGGCGTCAACGCCGCCGTGCGGGGGAGGGATGGTCGGCCCGCGATGTCAGGAAGCGGCCGGCCGATCGACATGGCCGAGGTCGCGTCCGGGATCGAGCCGGTCGCGCACGCGCTGTTTCAGTGCCTTTGAATCCGGGAAGCCGCCGTCGCGCTTGCGCTCCCAGATGACGTCGCCGTCATAGGCGATCTCGAAGACACCGCCGGTGCCGGGCCTGAGCGAAACCTCGCCCAGTTCCGTGCCGAAGGTCGACAGCAGTTCCTGCGCCATCCAGGCCGAGCGCAGCAGCCACTGGCACTGGGTGCAGTAGGTGATGGCGATGCGCGGTTTGGCTGTGTTCGGCGCGTCGGTCATGGCGGTCTCAATGGTGCGCGTGGTCGCAGAGGTCGTGGTCGGCGAGCACTTCGATGACCCGGCACTCGCCGATCGAACCGTGCCCGCCGCAATCGACCATGCGGGCGATCTCGCCGCGCAGCGCGGTCAGGCGCGCGATGCGGTCGTCGATATCGGCGAGGTGCTGGCGCGCGATGGCATCGGCATCGGCACAGGGCCGATCCGGCTCGCCGGCCAGCGCCAGAAGCTGGCGGATTTCCTCGATCTCGAAGCCGAGGTCACGGGCATGGCGAATGAATTTCAGCCGCCGCACGTCGCTGGCGCCATAGGTCCGGCGGTTGGACTCGGTGCGCGGCGCGGCGTTCATCAGGCCGATCTGCTCGTAGTAGCGGATGGTCGGCACCTTGACCCCGGCGGTCCTCGCCAGCGTGCCGATGGGAAGGGGTTTGGTCGGCGAAAGACCCTTCATGGTGGCGCTCCCGATGCTCCAGTCGCTGGAGGATTTAAGCACCGGGCGGCCCGAATGGAAGGCGGTTCGGCATTGCTTCGCCATTCGCGCCGTGCAGCCGCCATTCATCTGCCGGCCATTGTCGCGACATGAAGACCGCTATGATCCGCAAGCGTCACCGGAGGCTGCCATGGCCCGCTTTCTGACCCGTCCTCTCGCCCTTGCCGTTCCCGCCCTCGGCCTCACTCTGGCGGTGGGAATCGCGTCAGCCCAGACGACCCCGCCCATCGTGCCGGTCAATCCGCCCGCGGCGCGCGACAGCGAGGGCGGTCGCTTCGTGCTGCGCGACATTTCCGGCGGGTTCCTGCGGATGGACACCCGCACCGGCCAGATTTCGACCTGCACGCAGGCATCCGGCGCCTTCACCTGCCGCATGGCGGCCGACGACCGCACGGCGCTCGACCAGGAGATCGAGCGGCTGCGGGCGGAGAACGAGGCATTGAGGCGCGGCGGTGCGACGGCTCTGGCCCGCCCCGGCCAGCCCGGCGACCAGGGCCTCAACCTGCCGAGCGATGCGGAGGTCGATCGCGCCCTGTCGCTTGCCGAGCGCATCTGGCGGCGCCTGCGCGGCATGATCCGCGAAGCCGAGCAAGACACGCCGGCCGACCGCCGGCTCTAGCGCGACTGAGGCCGGATCAGCCGGCGCGGCGATAGGGCGGCTTGTCGAGCCCTTTCGGCGAGAGGGTGAAGACCTCGACGCCGGTTTCCGTCACCGCGACGGTGTGCTCGAACTGGGCCGAGAGCGAGCGGTCGCGCGTGACCGCGGTCCAGCCGTCGGACAGGACCTTCACATGCGGCCGGCCGAGATTGATCATCGGCTCGATGGTGAAGAACATGCCAGGCTTCAGCAGGCTGCCTTCGCCGGGGCGGCCGAGATGGACGATGTTCGGCTCGTCGTGGAACATGCGGCCGAGGCCATGGCCACAGAAGTCGCGCACCACGCTCATGTGCTGCGGCTCGACGAAGCTCTGGATCGCATGGCCGATGTCGCCGACGGTGTTGCCGGGCTTCACGGCCGCAATGCCCAGCATGAGCGACTCGTAGGTCACGTCGATCAGGCGCTCGGCGCGGCGCGGCACGTTGCCGATGGCATACATGCGCGAGGAATCGCCGTGCCAGCCGTCGAGGATGAAGGTCACGTCGACATTGACGATGTCGCCGTCGCGGAACGGCTTCTCGTTCGGCATGCCGTGGCAGACGACGTGGTTGATCGAGGTGCAGCACGAAAACTCGTAGCCGCGATAGCCGAGCGTCGCCGGCAGCGCGCCATGGTCGAGCGCGAACTCGAAGACGAGGCGGTCGATGCGGTCGGTGGGGACGCCTTCCTTCACCTCGTCGACGAGCATGTCGAGGCATTCGGCCACGAGCCGGCCGGCCTTGCGCATCCCGGCGAAGGCTTCCGGCCCGTAGAGTTTGATCTGGCCGTTCTTGCGCAGCGGCGCGGTGCCGGCATCGACATAGGAAACCAAGGGCTGCATCCTCGAAAAGCGGCGCGGGGCGAAGGCAATGCCCCTGTTGAAAATCTGCAGGAAAAATAAGCAAATTGCCTGCCCGCGCAAGGTTTGCGCGGGCAGGCCAGCGAGACGCGGCCCTTGCGGGCGATCAGTCCACGAGATTCACGCCATTCCAGCGGGCGACCTCGTCGGAGAGCATCGGCACGTATTTGCCGCCGTTGCCCTGCGCCTCGGCCATGGCGAAATAGTTCTTCACGGCGTTGCCGAGCGGATTGGCGATGCCGGAGGCCTGCGCCATGTTCGCGCAATAGCGCATGTCCTTGTGGGCGTTCGACAGCGTGAAGCGGTGAGCGTTCTCGTCGCGCTCGACCACGTATTTGAAAAAGGTCTGGAAGAAGCCGCAGTCCATGCGCCCGCCGCCCATGACCGCGTTCACCGCCTTGGGCGTGACGCCATTGGCCTTGGCGACCGCGAGCGCCTCGGCATAGAGCGCCGCATAGCCCATCGAGACGAAGTTGTTGACGATCTTCATGGTGTGGCCGGCGCCCGTCGGCCCGACATGGATGACGCGGCCGGCGAAGCAGTCGATCACCGGGCGCACGCGGGCAAGGTCAGCCTCCGATCCACCGGCCATGACGTCGAGCTTGCCCTCCCAGGCCTCCTTCGGCGTGCGCGAGAGCGGCGCGTCGAGGAAGGTGATGCCGAGGGGAGCCAGTTCCTCGGCGAGACGGCGGGTGAGGGTCGGTTCGGACGTGGAGGCGTCGACGATCACCATGCCCTTGCGTGCACCGGCCTTGAGGCCATCCGGCCCGTTGACGATGGCCTCGACCTGCGGCGCGCCGGTGACGCACAGGAAAACGATGTCAGAGGCCTCGGCGACCGCCTTCGGGCTTTTCGCCTCGCTCGCGCCGCGCTTGATGAGGTCCTCGACCGGCTCGCGGTTGCGGTTGGCCATGACGGTCAGGGGATAGCCCTTGCCGACGATGTTGGCGGCCATGCCGTGGCCCATCAGCCCGACGCCGATGAAGCCGATCCGTTCCTTGCTCATGCTCATGCCCTCCCGGAGCGTTGTTTTGCCGAAGTCTAGACGGCAAGCACCGCTGTGGACGAGGGGTAAAACGATTGAATTTGCCTTTCAAATTTTGAAATCGGGTTTTAATCTGCGCCCCTTAGTGCGGGGGACGCGATGAGCGATGCCATCGAGACGCAGGTCCGGCCAGGCCGTGTGACGCTGCAGCAGATTGCCGAGGATCTCGGCGTTTCCACCGCGACCGTCTCGCTGGCGCTGCGCTCCAGCCCGCTGGTGGCCGAGGCGACCCGCGAGCGGGTGCAGGTGCTCGCGCGCAAGCTCGGCTATGTCTACAACCGCTCGGCGGCAAGCCTGCGCACCGCGCGCACCCATATGGTGGCGGTCGGCGTCAACGACGTGGTGAACCCCTATTTCGGCGAGATTCTCGCGGCCATCGAGGAGACGCTCGCGGGTTCCGGCCACACCGTGCTGCTCGGCACCTATTCCGACGATCCCGTGAAACAGGACCGGGTTCTGGCCACGCTGAAGGAGTATAGGCCCGACGGCATGATCCTGTGCCCGGCCAACGGCTCGTCGGGGGAGGCGCTGTCGAGCATCGCGGCGGCCGGCATCCCGATCGTCCAGATCACCCGCGAGATCGAGGGCGTCGGGCTCGACGTGGTGGCGTCCGACGACGTGGCGGCGACGCGCATCGCGCTCGACCATCTCCACGACCTCGGCCACCGGCGCATCGCCATCGTCGGCGGCACCGACGAGATGTCGACCGGGCGCAACCGGCGAATCGCCTATCGCGCCTGGATGCGGGAGAAAGGGCTGGCCGTCGATCCGCAGGCGATGGTGGTGGGGCTCGGTACCCGCGACACCGGGTTCAGGGCGATCCAGCATCTGCTCGACCTCGCCGCGCCGCCGACCGCCTGCATCTGCATGAACGACCTGATCGCCTTCGGCGTCATGATGGGTCTGAGGCACCGGGGCCGGGAGGCGGGCCGCGACTTCTCGGTGGTCGGGGCGGATGATGTGAGCGAGGCGGCGCTCTGGGCGCCCGGACTGACGACGGTGAAGAACCACCAGACCGAAATGGGGCGCAGGGCCTGCGAGCGCGTTCTCGTGCGCACGGTCAACCCGGCGCTGCCGGCCACCCGCATCATCATTCCGCCGACGCTGGTGGTGCGCGGCAGCACCTCCAGGGCTCCGTAAACGGCAAAGGGCGCCCGCTTCGAGGGGCGCCCTTCATCCATGGTTCGATGTCCGGGAGCGGCGGCCGGACAGGTGCGCGATCAGGCGGCGCGAAGGCCGGCGGGGGCCTCGGACTGCCAGAACAGCAGCGGCCGCGAGCGCAGGGCGAAAGCGCCGTCGCCGGCCAGCGCATGGGCGATCGAGGCAGCGATCAGGAAAGCGGGATATTCCCAGCCGCCATTGGTGGCAGAGAACAGCCAGCCGTTGGGAACGTGCACCATCATGGCGGCGGCCATGACCGGGATCAGCAGGACCGAGACCTGGCGGCCGTAGATGCCCGCGAGGATCAGGATGCCGCCGATGAGCTCGGCCGCGATGACCGGGCCGGCGAGGAAGGTCGGGTGGCCGAGCTGGCCAAGGAAACCGGCAAAGCCGGCGACGCCGAAGACGAACACCTTCATCAGCGCGTGGGCGATCCACATCACGCCCAGCGAGGCGCGCAGAACGAAGAGGCCGTAGGGGCCGGTCCGGGTATCGATCGAGGAGGACATGGGGGTGATCCGTCGGTTCAAGGGCGAGGAGGGGAGGCGCGGCGGGCTGCCGTCGCCGCGCAAAGTGGGCAGCTGATGCGCGCAAGTAAATTGACTTGTCTGCAAGTGTTTGATTGCATGATTGCAATCTGACTTGGATGGATCGATCCCCTATGCCGCTGGCCCTCGCATGACGCCGCTCGTTTCGTGGGACGACTACCGGACGGTGCTGGCGGTTTCCGTCGCCCGCTCGCTGGCGGGGGCCGCCGAGCAGCTGGGCGTCAACCAGTCAACCGTCTTCCGTCGGCTCGGCGCCATGGAGGAGCGGCTGGGCGCGCGCCTGTTCGAGCGCAGCCGCACGGGCTATTCGCTCACCGCGGCCGGCGAGGGCATGGTCCGGCTCGCCGAGAAGATGGCCGAGGAGATCACCGATTTCGAGCGTCAGCTGACCGGGCAGGACCTGAGACCGCAAGGCGATCTGAGGGTCACCACCAACGACACGCTCGTCGTCCACCTGCTGACGCCGATCTTCGCCTCGTTCCGCAGGAAATTTCCCGAAATCACTCTCGACGTGGTCATCGGCAACCAGTCGCTGAACCTGTCGAAGCGCGATGCCGACGTCGCCATCCGGGCCACGAACGATCCGCCGGAAACGCTGGTCGGCCGGCGCTTGGCCGCCGTTCCATGGGCGATCTATGGCGCCGAAAGCCTCGGCATCACCAGTCTCGACCCGGTCGACTACCGGTCGCATTCCTGGATCGGGCTCGGCGACAATCTGTCCGGTCTGAAGCCCGCCCGCTGGCTGGTGCAGAATGTCGGCGAGGACAGGATCGGCTGGAAGATCAACACCGTGCTGGGGCTTGCCGAGGCGGTCGCGGAGGGGGCAGGTCTTGGCCTCCTGCCGTGTTTCATCGCGCAGACCTTCCCCAACCTCGTGCCGCTGTCCGAACCGAAGCAGGAATTCTTCGGTGCACTGTGGCTGCTGACCCATCCGGACCTGCGCGCGACCGCGCGCGTGAGGGTGTTCATGGACCATGTGGCCGCCGAGATCACCAAGCGGCGCGGCGAGATCGAGGGCGAGCACCTGTCGACGGCCAAGGCGAGCTGAGACGCGGCGCGGGGCCGCCGGCCTTAACCCTCGCCGCAGAAGGTGGAATGCGATTCGCCGGATTCGCGCAGGCGCCGCCGCTGCCGGCCTTGCCTGTCGCCGCTGCCCAAGCCAAGATGAACGCTGATCTTTTTGCCTTCGCGTAGGAGCGTTCCATGAAGGCCATCATCGTCGGCGGAGGCGTCGGGGGACTGACCACCGCCCTCATGCTTCAGGCGCGCGGCATCGACTGCGAGGTCTATGAGCAGGCCCCGGAAATTCGCGAACTCGGCGTCGGCATCAACACGCTGCCCCACGCGATCAAGGAACTCGACCTGCTCGGTCTCCTGCCGCGCCTCGACGATGTGGCGATCCGCACGCATGAGCTGATCTACACCAATCGCCTCGGCCAGGAGATCTGGCGGGAGCCACGCGGGCTGGAGGCGGGGTTCGACGTGCCGCAATTCTCCATCCATCGCGGCCGGCTGCAGAGCGTCATCTATCAGGCGGTGCGCGCGCGCCTCGGCGAGAGCCGCATCTTCACCGGGCACCGGCTGGGATCGTGGCGCGAGGACGAGGGCGGCGTGGCCGCCTGGTTCTTCGACCGCGACGGCCGGCATGTGCGGACCGCCAGCGGCGACGTGCTGATCGGAGCGGACGGCATCCATTCGACGGTGCGCCGCAAATTGTTCCCGAGCGAGGGGCCGCCGGCCTGGAACGGCGCCATGCTCTGGCGCGGCGCCGTCGACTGGCCGGAATTCCTCACGGGCCGCTCGATGGTGATCGCCGGCGGCATGAGCGCCAAGCTCGTCGTCTATCCGATCGCGGAGGGGCTGGCGCCCGGCCGCAAGCTGACCAACTGGGCGATCCTCGCGAGGACAGGCGAGGGCGGCGCTCCCCCGAAGCGCGAGGACTGGTCGCGGCCCGGCCGGTTCGAGGACATCATGCCCTATCTGAAGCGCTTCAACGTGCCGTATCTGGACGCGCAGCGGATGATCGAGGCGACGCCGGAGTTCTGGGAATATCCGATGTGCGACCGCGATCCGCTGCCGCGCTGGAGCCACGGCCGCGTGACGCTGCTGGGCGACGCAGCCCACCCCATGTATCCGGTCGGCTCCAACGGCGCCTCGCAGGCGATCCTCGACGCCCGCTGCCTCGCCGATCTCCTGAAAAATGCCGACCACCCGGTTCAGGCGCTGTGGGCCTATGGCCAGGAGCGCCTGCCGATGACGGCCCAGATCGTCCGCATGAACCGCAAGGGCGGGCCGGAAGGCGTGATCGACGCCGTGGAGGAGCGCGCGCCGGACGGCTTCACCGATATCGACAAGGTGCTGACCTTCGAGGAGCGCAAGGCGATCGTCAGGGGCTATGCCTCGACGGCGGGATTCTCGCAGGACAAGGTCAACAAGCGGGCGGCATAGGCGAGACGACGGCGGGCGAGGGCCATGAGCGAAGGCGGCGGCATGCTGCGGGGCTTCAGCGCCGTCTTCACGGTGCGCGATGTCGGCGCGAGCCTCGCCTTCTACCGGGAGCGCCTCGGCTTTGCCGTGCAGTTCCAGATGGGCGAGCCGCCGAACTACGCCATCATCGAGAGCGGCCCGATTTCGCTGCACCTCATGCCGGCCGCGCAGGCTGCTGCCGCGCTCGGGCTGTCGAGCATCTATGTCTATGTGCGGGATGTCGACGGGCTGCATCGTGACTACGTTGCGCGCGGATGCGCCATCGAGGTGCCGCCGGAGGATTTCTTCTATGGCATGCGCGAGATGTCGCTCCGCGACCCGGACGGCAACAGGCTCACCTTCGGCGAGGAGAGCACGCCCTTCGCGGCGCCGGGTGCCTGACGCCGCCACCCCGCAAGCCCTCTGACCGGTCGCGGTTCCGCCATGGCACATTCCACGATGCGCGAGGCAGCACTGCTGCTCGTCGGCTGCGGCGTCTTCCTCGGCGCGACCTTCCCATTACAGAAGATGGCGGCGCAGGCCGGCGTGCCGCCGGCCTCCTGGGTCTTCGCCATGACCTTCGGCGCGAGCCTGTTCCTGCTCGTGCGGGCGGTGATCGCGCGCAAGCGCCCGGCGCTGACGCGTGAGCACCTGACCTATTACGGCGTTGCGGCGCTGATCTCCTTCGTCATTCCGAACCTCCTGGTGTTCATCTCGATTCCCCGCATCGGGGCGGGGCTGACGGCGGTGATGTTCGCGCTGTCGCCGATCATCACGCTGCTGATCTCGTCGGTGGTCTATCGCCGCCGGCCGGACGCGATCGGCGCGCTGGGCCTCGCCCTCGGGCTGGTCGGCGCGCTGATCATCATCGGGTTCAGGGGTGCCGGCGCGCCGGGCCAGTCGACGGCCTTCGGCTGGATCGCGCTCGCCATGCTGATCCCGGTCTTCCTGGCCAGCGGCAACGTCTATCGGTCCGTCGCGTGGCCGCCCGGGGCCGACCCGCTGGCTCTCGCGGCGGCGACCAATCTGGCGGCGGCCGGCATGTTGTTCGGGGCGGTGTTCGCCAACGGGGAGGGCGTGCCCGGTCTGGCGCTGATCGGCACGGTGCCCATGCTCATCGCGGCCCAGATCGTCGCGACCGCCCTGATGCTTGCCATGCACTTCCGCCTGCAGCAGGTCGGCGGACCGGTCTATCTCAGCCAGATCGGCTATGTGGCGGCGGCGGTCGGACTGATCGCGGGGACGATCGTGCTCGGCGAGCGCTATCCGCCGGCCACATGGGCCGGCGCGCTGATCGTGGTGGCGGGCGTTGCGCTGGTGACGTGGTCGCAGGCCCGTCCGGCCCGCTGACGCCTCACGCGCCGGGCGGCGGCGGCAGGAACACGACCTCGTGCTTGGCGGAGAGGGCGACGACGGCGTCCGGATTCTGCTCGGCCATGGAGTGGATGCCCCAGAACAGGTCGTAGAGGCGGCGGGTCGGCGAGACCCAGAAGAAGCACTTTACCGTCTGGTCCGACTTGTTGAAGATGCCGTGGGCGAGGCCCATGGGCAGGCGGATCACGTCGCCCGCGGTCGCGACGAACTCGCGGCCCTCGAGGACGAGGTCGAGCCGCCCCTCCAGCATGTAGATGAACTCATCCTGGGTCGGGTGGATGTGCGGCGGCACGAAGGTGCCGGGCGGGAAGGTCGCGTGCCAGGACATGGAGCTCTCGCTGACCTGCTTCGGCACGTAGGTCTGGCCCAGAATGTTCCAGACGATCCCGTCCATGCCGGTTCCGGCCTTGGTCACGCCCGCGGTCATCGGCTGCATGATAGTCCCCCTCATTGTCGGTCGGCGGGATCAAAGCCGAACGACGGCAGGTCCGCAACTCGCGTCGGCGGTTAAGCTTAGCGCCGGGCCCGGCTGCTTCATGGACGACCTTCTTCATGGGCGGCCGGCTTTTGCGAGGATGGCGCGGCGGCGGCGGGCGGGCTATGGCTCGGGTCCGTTCGACAGGGACCACCTCCATGCTGACCTTCACCCGCCATGCCGGCGACCGTACCGATCGCATCTCCCTCGACCTGGAGACGCTCGTCATCGCCGGCTGGGCCGGTCGCGACGAGGCGGCGATCCAGCACCACATCCACGAACTGGCCGCCATCGGCGTGCCGCCGCCCTCGTCCGTGCCGGTCTTCTACCGGGGCGGGGCGCCGCTGGTGACCCAGGCGGGCCGCGTCGAGGTTCTGGGGCCGGATTCGTCCGGCGAGATCGAGCCGGTCATCGTGTCGCTGGCCGACGGCCTCTGGGTGACGGTTGGCTCGGATCACACAGACCGCAAGGCCGAGACTTATGGCATCGCGCTGTCCAAGCAGATGTGCGCCAAGCCGGTGGGCACCGTGCTGTGGAAGTACGAGGAGGTCGCGCCGCACTGGGACGAACTCCAGCTGCGCGCCCATGCCGTCATCGGCGGCGAGCGGGTGCTCTACCAGGAGGGCAAGCTCTCGGCGCTGCGCCAGCCGCTGGACCTCATCGGCAAATGGACCGGCAAGGACACGCTGCCGCCGGCGACGCTGATGTTCGGCGGCACGCTCGGCGCCATCGGCGGCATCCGCCCCGCCGCCCGCTTCGAGATGGAACTGATCGACCCTGTGAGGAAGCGGACCATCGCCCATGCCTACGACATCGTCGACCTGCCGGTGGTGAGCTGAGGGCGTCGGGCGCCCAGTTCCGATTGGTCGCCGGACAACGCGTTAGGGCCGGGTTCGTCCCGGCCATCCACGCATGCCCTTGCGAGGTCGTGTTCAAGCCGTGGATGCCCGGCACGAGGCCGGGCATGACGCGCAGCGCGGCATCGCTGCGGGTGAGCCGCCTCAGCCCCGCTTCGGCTCCTTGCGCGCGGGGTCGAAGTGCTTCTTCAGATCCGCCCAGCAATCCGTGTAGTTCGGCTGGAGCGTACCGAGTTCGCTGGCATATTTGGTCACGCGCTGGGGGAAGCGCGTCTCGAACATGAAGGCCATGGTGCCGGTCAGCTTCGAGGGCTTCAGCTCCATGTTGCTGGCGTGCTCGAAGGCGGGGGTGTCCGGCCCGTGCGGCAGCATGCAGTTGTGCAGGCTCATGCCGCCGGGGACGAAGCCCTCCGGCTTGGCGTCATAGACGCCGTAGACCAGCCCCATGAACTCGCTCATCAGGTTGCGATGGTACCAGGGCGGGCGGAACGTGTTCTCGCCGACCATCCAGCGCTCCGGGAAGATGACGAAGTCGACATTGGCCGTGCCGGGAGTCTCGGAGGGCGCGGTCATCACCGTGAAGATCGATGGGTCGGCATGGTCGAACAGGATCGGTCCGACCGGCGAGAAGTGCCTGAGGTCGTATTTGTAGGGGTAGTAATTGCCATGCCACGCCGCGACGTCGAGCGGCGACTGGTCGATGGGCGCGGCATAGAGCTCGCCGCCCCATTTCACGAACATGGTGGAGGGCTCCTCGCGGTCCTCGTAGGCGGCGACGGGGGTGAGGAAGTCGCGGGAATTGGCGAGGCAGTTGGCGCCGATCGGCCCGCGGTCGGGCACCGTGAAGGCGCCGCCGTAGTTTTCGCAGACATAGGCGCGCGCGGGGCCGTCGACCAGCTCGACCTTGAAGACCACGCCGCGCGGGATGATGCAGATCTCGCCCGGCTCGATCTCGATGATGCCGAACTCGGTGCAGAAGCGCAGCCTGTTCTCCTGCGCGACGATCAGGAACTCGCCGTCGGCGTTGAAAAAGTACTCCGACGTCATCGACCGGGTGACGAGCAGCACGTGGGCGGCCATGCCGACCTGCGTGTCTGAATCGCCGGCCGTGGTGATGGTGTGGAGGCCGTTGACGAAGGTGACCGGCTCGGCGGGGAGCGGCGTCGGATCCCAGCGGAGCTGGTCGATCGGCAGGTGGCTCTCGTTGCGGGCGTCCGGTGCGGTGCGCAGGAAGCCCTTGTCGACCTTCCGGTAGCGGCCGGAATGCTTCACCGAGGGGCGGATGCGGTAGAGCCAGGAGCGCTGGTTGGTCGCCTGCGGCGCGGTGAACGGCGAGCCCGACAGCTGCTCGGCATAGAGCCCGTAATTGACCTTCTGCGGCGAGTTGCGGCCGATCGGCAGGGCGCCGGGCAGGGCCTCGGTCTCGAACGAATTGCCGAAGCCGGACATGTATTTGAGCGTGCCGCCGCCACGGTCGTCGGTGGGCACGAAACCGGTGACATATTGCAGGGTCATGGCGCTTCCTCCGGGCTACCGCGTCGCCGATATAGTTTCATCTGTAACTATCGTCAACGGTGCTCCGGCCGCGGCAGCCCCGCAAGTCTAGCATGGATCGGCGCTCAGGCCGCCGCCCGGTCGCGGAAGCGCCGATCGAGGATCATCATGACGGCGAGGGCGGCAAGCGCCGCCCCGAAGGCGAGGACCAGCGTCGCGGTCGGGCCGGAATGGCGCATGGTCGCGGCGAAGATCATCGGCGACAGCGCGAAGACGATGTTCTGCGGCAGGCTCAGCCAACCCGTCATGGTCGCGTAGGTTTCCTTGCCGAACAGGGCGAGTGGCGCGACGTTGCGGACGATGGTGATGGCCCCGGCCGACATGCCGTAGCCGATGGCGAAGCCGATCGCGATGGCGGGCGAGGCAGGGCCGATGATCGGCAGCAGCACGGCCAGCGGCATCAGCGCCGCGGAAATGACGCCGACCGTCAGGATGCCGATCCTGCCGCCGAAGGTCATCTCGGCGAAACGGGCGGCGACCTGTGCCGGGCCAATCAGCGTTCCCGCGAAGACGGCGAAGGCGGCGGGGTGGCCATAGGCCTTCAGGATCTCGATCAGCTGAAGCGGCAGGCCCCACGAGATGAAGCCGGTCAGCGAGAAGGCGGTTGCCATCAGGATGAAGGCGGCGCGGCGCTCCTCGGGCGACAGCCGCGGCGGCGCGGGACTTGTCGCGGCGGGCTCGGCGTCGCGAGGGCGGTGCGGCTGCACCCGGCCGAGCGCCAGCAGATGGATGGGCGCGCAGATGACGACGTGGGCGAGCGCGAAGAGCATGCACATCTGCCGCCAGCCGATATTTGCCTCGAGATAGGCCGAGAGCGGCCAGAACACGGACGAGGACAGGCCGCCGATCATCATCAGCAGGCCGATCGCCTGACGCGCCTTCGGACCGGCGATCTGCGCCATGGCGGCGGCCGCCGCCTGCGTCAGGGCCAGCGGCATGCCGATGCCGATCAGCACCCAGCCGGCGAGATAGCTGACAGTGCCGGTCGCCTGCGAGATGACGAGAAGGGCCAGCGCCAGGACCAGCGAACCGGCGACCATGGGCCAGCGCGAGCCATGCGCGTCGATCAGGCGGCCGAAGCGCGGCGCGACGACGGCCGAGACCAGCAGCATGACGGTGACGCCGCCGAACACCGCCTCGGCGGTCAGGCCGATGTCGCGCTCGAGCGGACCCGCGAGCATGGCGGGAATCCAGTAGGTGGTGCCCCAGCCGGTGATCTGCGTCACCGCCAGCGGGGCGGCGAGGGGCGCGAGGCGGATGCTGTCCGGCTTGAGAAGCGAAGGGTCGGGCATAGTCACGGGCGGAATCGGTGCGCCGATCCGTCGCTGGAGGGGCGGACATCAAAGCGCACCGCCCGCCGCGCGCAATGCGCCCGGCCGCAGGGCTGGCCAGCGCCTCACGTCGTGGCGCAGCCGCGCGGCCCGCACGCGGCGCGCCGAAGGGCTTGATCGCGCGGGCCAAATGTGGTCACTCGCCGACCGGCGCGGGTATAGCTCAATGGTAGAGCAGCAGCCTTCCAAGCTGAATACGCGGGTTCGATTCCCGCTACCCGCTCCAGTCCATGCCCCTGATGCGAAAACCTGCGGTTTCGGCGATGGCGGCGTGAACTTCGGACTTGAACAGTCCAGAGAAAACCCGTAACCGACCGCGCACCGCGGGATCGCCCGCCATTTGGCAGCCGAAGGACCACGACCGATGGCCAAGGAAAAGTTCGAACGCAACAAGCCGCATTGCAACATCGGGACGATCGGCCACGTTGACCATGGCAAGACGTCTCTGACGGCTGCGATCACGAAGGTTCTGGCTGAGTCTGGCGGCGCGACGTTCACGGCGTACGACCAGATCGACAAGGCGCCGGAAGAGAAGGCGCGCGGCATCACGATCTCGACGGCGCATGTGGAGTACGAGACGAAGAACCGGCACTATGCGCATGTGGACTGCCCCGGCCACGCCGACTACGTGAAGAACATGATCACGGGCGCGGCGCAGATGGACGGCGCGATCCTGGTCGTGTCGGCTGCCGACGGCCCGATGCCGCAGACGCGCGAGCACATCCTTCTGGCGCGCCAGGTCGGCGTTCCGGCGCTGGTGGTGTTCATGAACAAGGTCGACATGGTCGACGACGCGGAGCTTCTGGAGCTGGTCGAGCTTGAGATCCGCGAGCTGCTGTCGAAGTACGAGTTCCCGGGCGACGACATTCCGATCACCAAGGGTTCGGCGCTGTGCGCGCTTGAGGACCGCTCGCCGGAGATCGGCCGCGACGCCGTTCTGAAGCTGATGGAGACGGTCGATTCGTACATCCCGCAGCCGGAGCGTCCGATCGACCAGCCGTTCCTGATGCCGGTCGAGGACGTGTTCTCGATCTCGGGCCGCGGCACGGTGGTGACCGGCCGCGTCGAGCGCGGCATCGTCAAGGTCGGCGAGGAAATCGAGATCGTCGGCATCCGCCCGACGGTGAAGACGACCGTCACGGGCGTCGAGATGTTCCGCAAGCTGCTGGACCAGGGCCAGGCCGGCGACAATATCGGCGCGCTGCTGCGCGGCACGAAGCGCGAGGACGTCGAGCGCGGCCAGGTGCTGTGCAAGCCGGGCTCGGTGAAGCCGCACACCAAGTTCAAGGCCGAGGCCTATATCCTGACGAAGGAGGAGGGCGGCCGCCACACGCCGTTCTTCACCAACTACCGTCCGCAGTTCTACTTCCGCACCACCGACGTGACCGGCATCGTGCACCTGCCCGAGGGCACCGAGATGGTCATGCCGGGCGACAACATCGCCATGGAAGTGAACCTGATCGTGCCGATCGCCATGGAGGAGAAGCTGCGCTTCGCCATCCGCGAGGGCGGACGCACCGTCGGCGCCGGCGTCGTCGCCACCATCATCGAGTGATCGCCGCGAGCACGGAATGCGATCAACCGCATTCCTGATGCGGCGCCGGCGTCGTCGCCGCCATCATCGAGTGATGGGAAGTACGGAATGCGACAAGCGCATTCCCATGGAGTGATTGATTGCGTCGCCGGGAGGCACTATACCCGGCGAACGTCATAGGGGCTTAGCTCAGCTGGTTAGAGCGGCGGTCTCCAAAACCGCAGGTCGAGAGTTCGAATCCCTCAGCCCCTGCCAATTTCCGAAAGGCCCCGGCGAGACCTTCGCCGGGGCCTTTTCTTTTGCCCCGCGCGGTTCTCGTCGGCTTGACGTGATGTTTGATCATAAGATATTTTGATTATCGAAATAAACTGTCGAGAGCTCTCGCGATGTCGTCCGTAACGGCGATTACGACCGGTCTTTGCTGCGCCCTTGGGTTGATGAGCCTCGGCGGCGGGTTCTACGAGATCCGCGTGGTGGACGCGGCATGGCCGGCACGGCCGGCGCTGATCCAGCCGGGGCAGGGCGGCATCGTCCGCCGCCGGTTCTGGATTCCGATCCACGTCGCCTTCGAAATCACCCTGCTGGCTAGCCTCGTCGCGGCATGGCCGCATGACATTGTCCGGCAGTGGCTGCTTCTCGCGCTGGCCAGCCACGCGGCGATGCGCGTCTGGAGCATGGTCGATTTCATTCCGAAGGCTCTCGCCTTCGAGCGCCTGCCCGCGGAGACAGTGGACGGGACGGCCGCACGGCGCTGGGCGGCGCGCAGCCGCTGGCGCCTGCTGCTGGACATGGGCACCTGCCTTGCCGCGATGGCAGCTTTCGCGGCCGCCCTTCAGCCGGTGTGAGGAGGCGCCCGCTTGCAGGAGCCACCGGATCAGCCTCGGAAGGATGCGACGGCGCATGCCGAGGCCATCAGCCGCATCGGCATGCTCATGCGCGGCATCGGCGCACAGAGCGCAATGACCAGCGCGGCCGTTGCCTCGCGCTTCGGGCTCAACACGACGGACCTTGAGTGTCTGGACCTCATCGTGATGCGCGGTCCGGTCACCGCCGGCGCCCTGGCACAGGCTGTCGGCCTCACTCCTGGGTCGGTGACCGTGCTGATCGATCGCCTCGAACGCGCCGGCTATGCCGAACGAATTCGCGGTGCGAGTGACCGCCGGCAGGTTCTGGTGCAGGCGAGGCCTGGCGCGACCGCCGCTGTCGCGGCGGTCTATCGGGGGATGGAGGAGCGCCTGACGACGCTCTGGCGCGCCTTTTCGCCGCGCGATCTCGCGCTCATCGAAACATTCCTGGCCCGCACCCTGGACGAGGCGGCGGCGGCGACCAGGCAGATCGTTGCGGATGGAAATCAGGCGCCTGCCGACGCAGACGGGCGGCTGCCCCGTCAAAGCCGACGCCGAACCTGACCGGCAACGCGGCTTTCCTTGACGCGCCGTCCCGTTTCGGGTAGCAGACGCCACTCCCTGCTGGCCCGGTAACGGACTTCCCGCGGGACGCGCTTCCTCCAACTCGGGCCGACGCGCCGGCTTCTCGCCCTCGGGCGGAAGCGGTCATCGGTCCTGTCCGGATTCCAGAACGCCATGGCGAAGACCAGTCCCTTCGAGTTCATGCAGCAGGTGCGTCAGGAGGCCAACAAGGTCACCTGGCCGACCCGTAAGGAAGTCGGCATCACCTCGATGATGGTCGTGATCTTCATGATCGTCTCGGCGATCTTCTTCTTCGCCGCCGATTCCATCATCCGCTGGGGCGTCCAGGCGCTCCTGTCGCTCGGCGCCTGAGGAGAGACGCCCGTGGCGAAGCAGTGGTACGTCGTTCACGCCTACTCGAACTTCGAGAACAAGGTGGCCGAAGCGATCCGCGAAGGCGCGGCGCAGCGCGGCCTGTCGGAGTTGTTTGAGGACATTCTCGTGCCGAAGGAGCGCGTCACCGAGGTGCGCCGCGGCCGCAAGATCGATACCGAGCGCAAGTTCTTCCCGGGCTACGTGCTGGTGAAGATGGACATGACCGATCAGGCCTACCATCTGATCAAGAACACCCCGAAGGTCACGGGCTTCCTCGGCGCCGACAAGAAGCCGATGCCGATTCCCGAGGCCGAGGCGATGCGCATCGCGCAGCAGGTCCAGGAGGGCGTCGATCGCCCGAAGACCACGATCATGTTCGAGGTCGGCGAGAAGGTGCGCGTCAACGACGGCCCGTTCGCCTCGTTCGAGGGCTTTGTCGAAGAGGTCGACGAGGGGCGCTCGCGCCTCAAGGTCGCGGTCTCGATCTTCGGCCGGCCGACGCCGGTCGAGTTGGAATTCGGTCAGGTCGACAAGATGTGACCGTCTGCCGCCGGATTCGTCCGGTGGTCTGAATGCCGGCCGAAGACGATGCTGGGCATCGTCCGGTCGGTTCCATCCCGAAGTTTCGCCCATACGAGGTGCGAAATATCGGGAAAGGCATCGACGGCGAAACGCGGATGCGTTTCTCATGCCGTCGATCCGCATGCCGGCGCGCAGGCACCGGTTTCCGGAACGGCCTCAGCTGTTCCGTTCACCCGTGGGAGGCGAGGGGAGGCGGTCCGCCACACTCTCCGAACCCGACCACGAAACCCAACCGGACGGCCTCGCAAGGCCTGTCAGGAGGACAACCATGGCGAAGAAAATCGTCGGCTTCATTAAGCTGCAGGTGCCGGCCGGGGCCGCTAACCCCGCCCCGCCGATCGGCCCCGCTCTCGGTCAGCGCGGCCTGAACATCATGGAATTCTGCAAGGCCTTCAACGCGAAGACCCAGCAGATGGAGAAGGGGATGCCGATCCCCGTGATCATCACCGCCTACCAGGACCGCTCCTTCACCTTCGAGATGAAGCAGCCCCCGGTGAGCTACTGGATCAAGAAGGCCGCCAAGGTCGACAAGGGCTCGACCACCCCGGGCAAGGGCGCGACGGCTGGCAAGATCACCCGCGCCCAGATCGCCGAGATCGCCAAGGCGAAGATGGTCGACATGAACTGCGACTCGGTCGATTCGGCTGCGTCGATGATCGAAGGCTCGGCCCGTTCCATGGGCCTCGAGGTCGTGGGGTAAGCCATGAGCGGCAAGCGTTTCCGTAAGGCCTCCGAGGGCATCGATACCGTCAAGTCGTACCTGATCGACGAGGCGGTGAAGCTCGTGAAGGAGCGTGCCACGGCGAAGTTCGACGAGACCGTCGAGATCGCCATGAACCTCGGCGTCGATCCGCGCCACGCCGACCAGATGGTCCGCGGCGTCTGCAACCTGCCGAACGGCTCCGGCCGGACCCTGCGCGTGGCGGTCTTCGCCCGCGGCGCCAAGGCCGACGAGGCCAAGGCCGCCGGTGCCGACATCGTCGGCGCGGAGGACCTCCTGGAGATCGTCCAGGGCGGCAAGATCGACTTCGACCGCTGCATCGCGACCCCGGACATGATGGGCCTCGTCGGCCGTCTCGGTAAGGTGCTGGGCCCGCGCGGCCTGATGCCGAACCCGAAGGTCGGCACCGTCACCATGGACGTGAAGAGCGCCGTCGCCGCCTCCAAGGGCGGTGCGGTCGAGTTCCGCGTCGAGAAGGCCGGCATCATCCACTCGGCAGTCGGCAAGGTCTCCTTCGACCAGACCAAGCTGATCGAGAACATCAAGGCGTTCGCCGACGCCGTGGTGAAGGCGAAGCCGACCGGCGCCAAGGGCACCTACGTTCAGAAGATCGCCATCTCCTCGACCATGGGTCCGGGCGTGAAGGTCGATCCGTCGAGCGTGCTCAACGGCTGAGTTTCCGGCCGGCGCCCGGACCTCCGGGCGCCGCGCCTCTCCGCAGTGTGAACGTGCCTTGCGGAAAAAGTTGCGGGTTCCTACTTGGCAACTGGAACAAGCTTTGCTAGACGACGCCGGCTAGGGGTGTGGGCAACCACGCCCTCATTGCGTTTGGGCCAAGATTCAAGAATCGCAGGTTGGATCGCGAGTAGCCTTTCGGTGTCGCGGTCTTGCGAAGGTCTTACGGTGGAGTGATCCGGGACCTCGATCAGGAGTCCGACACGAGTTTAACGAGCTTCCGCGCGGGAATTCCTCGCGCGGCAAGGCCGGTGGAGTTGTCCTCAATGCCCAAGGGCCCGAGGAAGGCAAAGCCGGAATGTCCTGTCCGAGACTGCAGGCGAGGGGGTTTCCCCTCTTAATCGCCAAGCCTGCACAGACGGGTGAAGACCGTTTCACCGGCCGCAAGGCCGAAGGAAGGGTTCGAACTCATGCACCTCGGCCGAGGGATGGTTTCATCCCGCGGTGTCCAGAGGGGACAGGGCCGAACGTCGATCGTTCGGTTTGACCGGTTCGCCGGCGCCGATGATCGGCAGGTGCAACCCGGGGCGCCCGCAAGGGAGCCTCGATCAGAGAGAGCAAAAGTGGATCGCGCGGAAAAGAAAGAGCTGGTCGGCACGCTCAACGAGGTCTTCAAGACCTCCGGCGTCGTCGTCGTCGCTCACTATTCCGGCCTCACCGTCGCGCAGATGCAGGACCTCCGTCGCAAGATGAAGGCCCAGGGCGCGTCCGTGAAGGTCACCAAGAACCGCCTCGCCAAGATCGCTCTCGAAGGCACGGACGTCGCGTCCATCGGGTCCCTTCTCAAGGGCCCGACGATTCTCGCCATCAGCGAGGATCCGGTTGCGGCTCCGAAGGTCGCCAGCGATTTCGCCAAGGCCCACGACAAGTTCGTGATCCTCGGCGGAGCGATGGGAACGACCGCTCTGAATGCGGACGGCGTGAAGGCTCTGGCCACACTGCCGTCGCTCGACGAACTGCGCGCCAAGCTCGTGGGCCTCATCCAGGCTCCCGCGACCAAGCTCGCCCAGCTCTCGACCGCGCCCGCTGCCAAGCTGGCTCGCGTGTTCACGGCTTATGCCGACCGAGACAAGGCCGCGTGAGGCTTCTCTCACTCAAACCGGTTCGAACCGTTCAAAAGGAAGTAGAAAATGGCTGATCTCGCCAAAATCGTCGACGAACTCTCGTCGCTCACCGTTCTCGAGGCCGCCGAGCTCGCGAAGATGCTCGAAGAGAAGTGGGGCGTTTCCGCCGCCGCCGCCGTGGCCGTTGCCGCTGCGCCGGGTGGTGGTGCTGCCGCCGCCGCCGTCGAGGAGCAGACCGAGTTCACCGTCGTTCTTGCCGCCGCCGGCGACAAGAAGATCGAGGTGATCAAGGAAGTCCGCGCCATCACGGGCCTCGGCCTGAAGGAAGCCAAGGACCTGGTCGAAGGCGCTCCGAAGCCGGTCAAGGAAGCCGTGTCCAAGGACGAGGCCGAGAAGCTGAAGAAGCAGCTCGAGGCCGCCGGCGCCAAGGTCGAGCTGAAGTGATCATTTCCGGGTGGGCGGCGTCAGTCGCCCACCCGGACCCTTCCGCGCCGGGCGACCGGGGTGGAGCCGCCGCAAGGCGAACGTGACGTGAATGCGGAACCTTCGGGGGCCGCGAGGTGCTAACGAGGTGTCACGCTTGACCGGACGGTCCAGGGCTCGCGCAAAGCGGCCCGAATTGGACCGTCCGGTCAGGCGTCTGCGGTGGGAGAGGCTGAACAGCCCGCCCGCCGCTGGAACCAGGGCCGCCGCCGACGCCTGGCGGCCCAAGCGAGAGGCGACATGGCTCAGACTTTCACCGGCCGCAAAAGGTTCCGCAAGTTCTTCGGCAAAATCAGGGAAGTGGCGACGATGCCGAACCTCATCGAGGTTCAGAAGTCGTCCTACGATCAGTTCCTGATGGTCGACGAGCCCAAGGGCGGGCGCTCCGACGAGGGGCTCCAGGCGGTCTTCAAGTCGGTGTTCCCGATCACCGACTTCTCCGGCAGCGCGATGCTGGAGTTCGTGAAGTACGAGTTCGAGCCGCCGAAGTACGACGTCGACGAGTGCCGCCAGCGCGGCATGACTTTCGCTGCGCCGCTCAAGGTGACGCTGCGCCTCATCGTGTTCGATGTGGACGCCGACACCGGCGCCAAGTCGGTCAAGGACATCAAGGAGCAGGACGTCTACATGGGCGACATCCCGCTCATGACGTCGAACGGCACCTTCGTCGTCAACGGCACCGAGCGCGTCATCGTCTCGCAGATGCACCGTTCGCCGGGCGTGTTCTTCGACCACGACAAGGGCAAGACCCACTCGTCGGGCAAGCTGCTGTTCGCCGCCCGCATCATCCCCTATCGCGGCTCCTGGCTGGATATCGAGTTCGACGCCAAGGACATCGTCCATGCGCGTATCGACCGCCGCCGCAAGATCCCGGTGACGAGCCTGCTCTATGCGCTCGGCATGGGCTCGGAGGACATTCTCGCGACCTTCTACAACCATATCCTGGTCAAGAAGGACAAGAAGCAGAAGGACGGCTGGCGCGTTCCCTACGACGCGAACCGCATGCGCGGCTTCAAGGCCGTCAACGACCTGATCGACGCCGATACCGGCGAGGTCGTGCTCGAGGCCGGCAAGAAGCTGGCCGTGCGCGAGGCCAAGAAGCTCGCCGACAAGGGCCTCAAGGCCCTGCGCCTGTCGTCGGAGGAACTGGCTGGCCGCTACCTCGCCGAGGACATGGTCAACGTGAAGACCGGCGAGATCTATGCCGAGGCCGGCGAGGAAATCTCCGAGAAGATGCTGAAGCTGCTCGTGGGCGAGGGCTACGAGGAGATTCCGACCCTCGACATCGACCACATCACCATCGGCGCCTATATCCGCAACACGCTCGCGGCCGACAAGAACATGACGCGCGAGGACGCGCTGTTCGACATCTACCGCGTCATGCGTCCGGGCGAGCCGCCGACGGTCGAGACCGCCGAGGCGATGTTCCATTCGCTGTTCTTCGATTCCGAGCGCTATGACCTGTCCGCTGTGGGCCGGGTCAAAATGAACATGCGCCTCGACCTGACCGCCGAGGACACCGTGCGCGTGCTGCGCAAGGAGGACATCCTCGCGGTGGTCAAGACGCTGGTCGAACTGCGCGACGGCAAGGGCGAGATCGACGACATCGACCATCTCGGCAACCGCCGCGTCCGCTCGGTCGGCGAGCTGATGGAGAACCAGTACCGCGTCGGCCTGCTGCGCATGGAGCGCGCGATCAAGGAGCGCATGTCCTCGGTCGAGATCGACACGGTCATGCCGCAGGACCTGATCAACGCGAAGCCGGCGGCCGCCGCCGTGCGCGAGTTCTTCGGCTCCTCGCAGCTCTCGCAGTTCATGGACCAGACCAACCCGCTGTCCGAGATCACCCACAAGCGCCGCCTCTCGGCGCTTGGCCCGGGCGGTCTGTCGCGCGAGCGCGCCGGCTTCGAGGTGCGCGACGTGCACCCGACGCACTATGGCCGCATCTGCCCGATCGAGACGCCGGAAGGCCCGAATATCGGTCTGATCAACTCGCTGGCGACCTTCGCCCGCGTCAACAAGTACGGCTTCATCGAGACGCCCTACCGCAAGGTGCGCGACGGCCGTGTCACGGACGACGTCCAGTATCTCTCCGCCATGGAGGAGGGGAAGTACTCGGTCGCCCAGGCGAACGCGCCGATCGACAAGACTGGCAAGTTCATGGAAGACCTCGTGATCTGCCGTCAGTCGGGCGAAACCCTGCTGCTGCCGGTCGATCGCGTCGACTTCATGGACGTGTCGCCGAAGCAGCTCGTCTCCGTCGCCGCGGCGCTGATCCCGTTCCTCGAGAACGACGACGCCAACCGCGCGCTGATGGGTTCGAACATGCAGCGTCAGGCCGTGCCGCTGGTGAAGGCGGATGCGCCCTTCGTCGGCACCGGCATGGAATCGGTCGTCGCCCGTGACTCGGGCGCTGCCATCGCCGCCCGCCGCACCGGCGTCGTCGACCAGGTGGACGCGACCCGTATCGTCATCCGCGCGACGGAAGATCTCGATCCGACCAAGTCGGGCGTCGACATCTACCGTCTGATGAAGTTCCAGCGCTCGAACCAGTCGACCTGCATCAACCAGCGTCCGCTGGTGCGCGTCGGCGACATCGTCAAGAAGGGCGAGATCCTGGCCGACGGCCCGTCGACCGATCTCGGCGATCTGGCGCTCGGCCGGAACGTGCTCGTCGCGTTCATGCCGTGGAACGGCTACAACTTCGAGGACTCCATCCTGCTCTCCGAGCGGATCGTGAAGGAGGACGTGTTCACGTCCATCCATATCGAGGAGTTCGAGGTCTCGGCCCGCGATACCAAGCTGGGTCCGGAGGAAATCACGCGCGACATTCCGAACGTGTCGGAAGAGGCGCTGAAGAACCTCGACGAGGCCGGCATCGTCTATATCGGCGCGGAAGTGCAGGCGGGCGACATCCTCGTCGGCAAGATCACGCCGAAGGGCGAGAGCCCGATGACGCCGGAGGAAAAGCTCCTGCGCGCCATCTTCGGCGAGAAGGCCTCCGACGTCCGCGATACGTCCCTGCGCGTGCCGCCGGGCGTGACCGGCACCATCGTCGAGGTCCGCGTGTTCAACCGCCACGGCGTCGACAAGGACGAGCGTGCGACGGCCATCGAGCGCGAGGAGATCGAGCGGCTCGCCAAGGACCGCGACGACGAGCAGGCGATCCTGGACCGCAACGTCTATGGCCGCCTCGCCGAGGTTCTCGACGGCAAGACCGGCATCTCGGGCCCGAAGGGCTTCAAGAAGGACACGAAGCTGACCCGCGAGTTGCTCACCGAGTATCCGCGCGGCCAGTGGTGGTCCTTCGGCGTCGGCGACGACGCGCTGATGGCCGAGATCGAGGCCATGCGGAAGCAGTACGACGAGTCCAAGCGCCGCCTCGAGCAGCGCTTCCTGGACAAGGTCGAGAAGCTGCAGCGTGGCGACGAGCTGCCGCCGGGCGTGATGAAGATGGTCAAGGTCTTCATCGCCGTGAAGCGCAAGATCCAGCCGGGCGACAAGATGGCCGGTCGTCACGGCAACAAGGGCGTCGTGTCGCGCATCGTGCCGATCGAGGACATGCCGTTCCTCGAGGACGGCACCCATGCGGACATCGTGCTCAACCCGCTGGGCGTGCCTTCGCGCATGAACGTCGGCCAGATCCTCGAGACGCATCTCGGCTGGGCCGCCGCCGGTCTCGGCCGGATGGTCGGCCAGGCCTATGACGCCTACATGAAGTCCAAGAGCGTGAAGCCGCTCAAGGAGGCCTTCACGAAGATCTATGGCGACGACCAGCAGATTTCCTCGCTCGACGAGGCCAATCTGGTGGAGCTGGCCAAGAACACGCGGCGCGGCATCCACTTCGCGACCCCCGTCTTCGACGGCGCGAAGGAAGCGGACATCGAGACCATGCTCGACATGGCCGGCATGAACCACTCGGGTCAGGTCACGCTGTTCGACGGCAAGACCGGCGAGCAGTTCGATCGCCAGGTGACCGTCGGCTACATCTACATGCTGAAGCTGCACCATCTCGTGGACGACAAGATCCACGC
>JAIUOO010000035.1 GCA_020161695.1 Pseudomonadota bacterium
GCGGATGCGGCAGGTCTCTACAACAGCCCCTCGGAGCTGCGCGGCAGCGCCGATCCCAATTTTACCGGCTGGGGTCGTGCCGCCACCGACGGAGAGACCGGCGAGTACCGCTTCGAGACCATCAAGCCTGGCCGCGCCCCCTTCAAGGACGGCCGCCCGATGGCGCCGCACATTTCGTTCTGGATCGTCGCCCGCGGCATCAATCTCGGCCTCAACACGCGTCTCTACTTCGGCGATGAAGAGGCGGCCAATGCCGAGGACCCGGTGCTCGCCCGCATCGAACACCGGGTGCGCGTGTCGACGTTGATCGCAGCGGTGGACGGGGACAGCTACCGCTTCGACATTCATCTGCAGGGCGAGAAGGAAACGGTGTTCTTCGATATCTAGGCTGTGTGCTAAGCTCGGCACCGGCCGCGTGGATCCTCGGGTCAAGCCCGAGGGTGACGAAAGAAGCGAGGTTTGCAGTCAGATTGACGGCGCCGCATGCCGCATCGTTCATGAGGTCCGTGACCTCTCCTCCTCTCCGTCATTCTCGGGCTTGACCCGAGGATCCACGCGCTTCCCATCGGAAAAGAGCGACACATGACCGTTTCTCCCTTCGACCATCCCTATCTCTCCGGCCTGCTCGGCGACGCGGCGGTGGCAGCGCTGTTTTCCGTCGCTGCTGAGCTTGAGGCCATGCTCGCGTTCGAGGTGGCGCTGGCAAGGGCCGAAGCGGAGGCGGGCGTAATCCCGGCGGAAGCCGCCGGGGCGATCGAGGCTGCCGCGCACCGCTTCTCGCCGGATGTCGCAAGCCTCAGGGCCGCCACCGCCCGCGACGGTGTGGTGGTGCCCGATTTCGTTCGCCAACTCCGCGCCGCCGTCGGCGAGCCGCATGGCCGGCATGTACATGTCGGCGCGACCAGTCAGGATGTCGTCGACAGCGGGCTGATGCTGCGCCTCTCACGCGTCTTGCCTGTTCTTGAAAACCGGCTGGAAGCGCTGACCGGCGTGCTCGATGGTCTCGCCGTCACCTTCGGCGACCGGGCGTTGATGGGGCGCACCCGCATGCAGGCTGCCATCCCCATTACCGTGGCGGACCGCGTCGGCGCCTGGCGTGCGCCACTTGAGCGCCATCATACGCGCCTGAAGGGTCTGATGGAGGAGGGGCTTGTCGTGCAGTTCGGCGGCGCGGCGGGCACGCTGGAGAAACTGGGCGAGAAAGCACCGGCCGTGCGTGCCGCGCTTGCCCGCAATCTCGGTCTTGTGGATGTCCCGCAGTGGCATAGCCAGCGGGACCGCATCATGGACCTTGCCGCCCTCCTTTCCGGCATCACCGGCAGCCTTGGAAAGATCGGGCAGGATGTCGTCCTGATGGCCGACCGTGGCGACGAGATCGCGCTTGCCGGCGGCGGTTCTTCCTCCGCCATGCCGCACAAGCAGAACCCGGTCGCCGCCGAAGGGCTGGTCGCGCTCGCCCGGTTCAATGCGGCACAGCTCGGCGGTCTGGCGCAGGCGATGATGCATGAACAGGAGCGTTCCGGGGCGGCCTGGACGCTGGAATGGATGATCCTGCCACAGATGGTGGTCGCCACCGGCGCCGCCCTTTGCCTGGCCGATACGCTGCTGTCGTCCGTTCGGCATCTGGGTGCGGCCTGATGTTTTTTCATAATTCCTAAGTTATGAAATAGCCAGATTTTTTCATTTTACATTACCGTTTCATCTGTCAATCTGACAAAAATCCAGTTTTGGACAGGATCGAGCACCGGTGGGAGACCGGCCTTTCAGGGAGGAAAATATGAAACATGTCGCGATCGCCGCGCTGGCGGCTGTGCTGATGGGAAGTGCTGCCCATGCCGATGTAATCAAGGTCGGCGTCGTCGGGCCGTTCTCCGGCCCCTTCGCGCTCCAGGGCAAGAACTTCAAGGCAGGCATAGACGCCTATATGGCGCTGAACGGCAACACGGTTGGCGACGACACGATCGAGGTGATCTACCGCGACATCCCGACCGCCGATCCGGCCCAGTCCAAGGCGCTGTCGCAGGAGCTCGTCGTCAAGGAAGGCGTGCAGTACCTGGCCGGATTCTACTTCACGCCGGATGCGATGGCCGCGACCCCGCTGCTCGAACAGGCCAATGTGCCGATGGTGGTGATGAACGCGGCGACGTCAGCCATCGTCACCAAGAGCCCCTATGTGGTGCGCACCTCTTTCACCACCTGGCAGACTTCGACGCCGATCGCCAAGGTCGCCTTCGACGGTGGCACCAAGAAGGTCATTTCCGTCGTCAGCGACTATGGTCCGGGCGTCGATGCGGAAGCTGCCTTCAAGGCGGGCTTCGAGGCGGCGGGCGGCGAGATTGTCGAGGCGATCCGCATGCCGCTCCAGACCAACGACTTCTCGCCGATCATGCAGCGCATCAAGGATTCCGGCGCCGAAGGCGTCTTTGCCTTCCTGCCCTCGGGCCCGACGACGCTCGGCTTCGTCAAGGCCTTCAACGAGAACGGTCTGAAAGCCGGCGGCATCAAGTTCTTCGCGCCCGGCGACCTGACGCAGGAATCCGACCTGCCGGCGCTCGGCGAGGCGGCGCTGGGTCTCACGACCACCTTCCACTATGCCGTCTCACACGATTCAGCGGAGAACAAGACATTCGTCGAGGCCGCCGGCAAGGCGCTCGGCAATCCGGCGGAGCTCTCCTTCCCCGCGGTTGGCGCGTATGACGGCATGCATGTCATCTACAAGATGATCGAGGCAACGGGCGGCGCGCAGGATGCGGCCAAGGCGGTCGAGGCCGTGAAGGGTCTTTCCTGGGAAAGCCCGCGCGGACCGGTTTCGATCGATCCGGCAAGCCGTCATATCACGCAGAACATCTACCTGCGCGAAGTGGCCAAGGCCGATGACGGGACCTACTACAACAAGGAGGTGCAGACCTTCGAAAAGCAGGGCGACCCCGGCCTTGCGGCGGCGAAGTAACAATCGTTGCTGCCTGGCAAATGGCTTGTTCCTAACCCTCTCCCCGCAGACGGGGAGAGGGGACGTGCCCCGCACCACGGTGTAGATTTGAGGAAAACGGTGCGGCATGTCCCTTCGCCCCGCTCGCGGGGAGACGGTGACCGGCAGGCCGGATGAGGGGCTGTTCCTCCACCACAGCAGGATAGTTGGATGCAAACGGTCTTCAGCATCGGCGTCGACGCCCTCGCCTACGGCATGGTGCTCTTCGTCATCTCGATCGGCCTGTCGGTGACGATGGGGCTGATGCGGGTCGTCAACCTCGCGCATGGCGCCTTCGCGATGATCGGCGGCTACATCGCCTCCTATGCCGCGCGCGACCTCGGCCTTGCCTATGCCGTTGCCGTCATGCTTGCCGTCTTCGGCACCATCCTCATCGCCATTCCCGTCGAGCGCCTGCTCTATCGCCGCGTCTATGGCCAGCCGGAGCTGACGCAGGTGCTGATGACGATCGGCATCACCTTCTGCGTCATCGGCATCGCCAACTATGTCTTCGGGCCGACGCTGAAGACCATTCCGACGCCGGAAAGCCTGCGCGCGCCGGTCAGCCTCGGCTTCCGTACGGTTTCGGCGCATCGCCTCTTCGTCATTGCCTGCGGTGCCGCGGTCGCGCTCGGCCTCTGGTATTTCATCGAGCGCACGGCCTTCGGCGTGAAGTTGCGCGCGAGCGTCGACAACGCGGCCATGGCCGCCGCCCTCGGAGTGAAGACCGAGGTCGTCTATGCCGTCAGCTTCGCCGTCGCGGTCGGCCTTGCCGCCTTCGGGGGCGTCGTCGGCGCCGAGCTGTTGCCGATCGAGCCCTACTATGCGCTGCGCTACATGGTGACCTTCCTCGTCGTCGTCTCCGTCGGCGGCGCGGGCTCGATTCCCGGCGCGCTCGCCGCCTGCCTGCTGCTCGGCGCCATCGACGTCACCGCGCGCTACCTCGTGCCGGATTTCGGCAATTTCTTCTTCTATCTCGCAGTGATCCTGGTGGTCTGCGTCTTCCCGCGCGGTCTGATGGGACGGGCGCAGTAAATGGCAACTGCGACGCCCATGCCAATGACCGCATCCGCCAGCCGCACCGTCGGTCGCGACCTTCTCGGCCTCGCCCTGATCGCGCTCGTCGGCCTTGCCGGCTACTGGCTCTTTCCCGACAACCTCGCCTTCCTGACCCGTGTGATCTCGGTCGCGCTGCTCGTGCTCTCGCTCGACCTGATCGTGGGCTATTGCGGCGTCGCCTCGCTCGGACAGGGCGCGCTTTATGGCGCCGGCGCCTATGCCGCCGGCATCGCCTGCGTCCATGGCATCACCGACCCCGTCCTGCTGATCCTGATCGGCGCGGGGGCCGGCGCAATCATGGGGCTCCTGATGGGTGCGATCATGCTGCGCGCCCATGGTCTGCCGCAGCTCGTGCTCTCGATCGCCATCGTCCAGCTCCTGCACGAAGCCGCCAACAAGGCCTCCTCGATCACCGGCGGCAGCGACGGCCTCTCCGGCATGAGCCCCGCCCCGCTCTTCGGCGTTTTCGAGTTCGATCTCTGGGGTCGCAGCGCCTATCTCTTCGGTCTCGGCCTGCTCCTCATCGTCTTCGCCGTGCTCCGCTTCGTCACGCGCTCCCCCTTCGGCATGGTCTGCCGCGGCCTGAAGGAGGACCCGCTGCGGATCAGCGCACTCGGCATCTACGCCTTCCCGGTCCTGCTCAAGATGTTCGTCATCTCAGGCACTGTGGCCGGCATGGGCGGCGCGCTCGCCGCCATCGCGACCCAGGTGGTCGGGCTCGACAGCGTGAGCTTCGAGGTTTCGGCGAACGCTCTCGTCATGCTGGTGCTCGGCGGCATCGGCCATCTCTACGGCGCGCTGATCGGCACCGTGATCTTCATGGCGCTCGAACATGTCGTCGCCGCGATCAACCCGTTCCACTGGATGACGCTGGTCGGCGCCGTGCTGATCGCCATCGTGCTCTTCGCCCCGCGCGGACTTTCCGGCACGTTGGACGAACTCGCCCGGATGTTGACCCGCGACCGCTGGAGGGCCGGCCGATGAGCGCGGTCTTCGAGGTCTCGCATCTCTCCAAGGCGTTCGGCGGGCTCAAGGTCAACAGCGACATCTCGCTGGCGATGAACGAGGGCGAGCGCCTCGCCCTGATCGGCCCGAACGGCGCCGGCAAGACCACCTTCGTCAACCTCGTCACCGGCCGCATCCCGCCGAGCGCCGGCAGCGTCCATCTCGCGGGCGAGGACATCACGAGCCTGGGTGCCGTCAAGCGCGTGCGGCGCGGCCTCGTGCGAACCTTCCAGGTCACGCGTCTGTTCCCGGACATGACGCCGGAAGAGCATGTCGTCATGACCATCCTGCAGCGCCTCGGCCGGGCGACGCGCATCCTAGCCCGCTTCCACGGCGATTCCGCAGCGACGGACGAAGCGGCCGAAATCCTCGCCACGCTCGGCCTGACCGAGGTCGCCCGCCGCAAGGTCGCCACCATCGCCTATGGCCAGCAGCGCCTGCTGGAAATTGCCATTTCGCTGGCGCAGCGCCCCAAGGTGCTGCTGCTGGACGAGCCCGCCGCCGGCGTACCCTCCAGCGACACGCCGCGCATCGAGGAAGCCTTGGCCCGCCTGCCGGCCTCGCTCGCCGTGCTGATGATCGAGCACGACATGGACCTCGTCTTCCGCTTCGCCAAGCGGGTCGTCGTGTTAGCGGCGGGCGAGGTCATCTTCCAGGGCCTGCCGGCCGAGGTCGCCAAAGACCCCAAGGTCCGCGAAGCCTATCTCGGGAGCTATGCCCATGCCGGCGGCTGATCTCGACGTCCGCAACCTCAGCGCCGGCTATGGCCAGACCCATGTGCTGGAGGATGTCTCGTTCTCGGTGCCGGCTGGCGGGCGCCTCTCCATCCTCGGCCGCAACGGCATGGGCAAGACCACGCTGATGGCGAGCCTGATGGGGCTGACCCGCCGCTATGCCGGCAGCATCAGCCTTGGCGGGCAGGACGTCACCGCGCTCGGCACGGCGGCCCGCGCCCATGGCGGCATCGGCCTCGTCCCGCAGACCCGCGAGATCTTCAAGGGCCTCACCGTCGAGGAAAACCTCTTCGCCGGATTGAAGGGCCGCCCGCGCGCGGCGATCGAGGAGGCCTATGCGCTCTTCCCGCGCCTCGGGGAGCGGCGCCGCAATCTCGGCTCCCAGCTCTCCGGCGGCGAGCAGCAGATGCTGGCGACGGCGCGCACCATCCTCGGCCAGCCCTCGGTCCTGCTGCTCGACGAACCGCTTGAAGGCCTCGCGCCGGTCATCTGCGACATGCTGATGGAGGCGTTCGGCCGCCTTGCCGCGAGCGGCGCGATGACCATCCTCTTCGTCGAGCAGCGATTGGAAAGCGCCCTCGCCTTCGCAGATGACGTCATCATCCTCGAACGCGGCCGGATCGTCTGGTCAGGCAAGCCGGATGCGCTGCGCGCCGATGCCGACGTGCTCGAACGCTATATCGGCGTCGGCGGGCTGCACTGAATCTGCCGCACCTGGAAACGCGGGTCATCCCGGCCGGAGCGAAGCGTAGAGCCGGGATCCATGCCTGAACCTTGAGCGGCAGCGCTCCGGCATGGATCCCGGGTCCAGCCCGGGATGACGGCGTGTTTCCTTGTAAAATGACGACGCGTGAACCTCACACCACCAGATCGAGCGGCGGCACCGGCTCGCCGCGCGAGACATGCTGCATGTTCGCGAACATGCGCTTCACCACAGGTGCGAAATTATCGGCCGCCATCGCGGCGAGATGCGGCGTGGTCACGAGATTGTCGAGGGTGAGGAGCTGGCTGTCCGCCGGCAGCGGCTCGATCTCGTAGACATCCATCGCCGCGCCAGCGATCTCCTTCGCCCGCAGAGCCGTGACGAGGTCCGCCTCGTTGACGACGCCGCCACGCGCGCAATTGATCAGCACCGCCGTCTTCTTCATCTTCCTGAGCGCCGCGAGGTCGATCAGATCCTTGGTTTCGGGCGTCAGCGGGCAATGCAGCGAGACGACGTCGGCCTGGGTCAGGATCTCGTCGATCGAGGCATGCTTCACGCCGAGCGCCGCCTCCTCGGCGGCATCGAGCGGGGTCCGCTTGCTGTAGAGGATGGTGCAGCCAAAGCCCTTCAGCAGCTTGGCGACATTCTTGCCGATCGCGCCGAGGCCGACGATGCCGACTGTCTTGCCGGAGAGCGTGTAGGTGTCGGACGGCAACTGGCCGGTGCGCCAGTTGCCCTTCTTCAGTTCGGCATTGCCATAGGCGATCAGGCGGAGCGTCGAGATCGTCAGGCCGAGTGCGAATTCGGAGACGGCGACCGCATTGGAGCCGGTCGTGCGCGCCACCTTGATGCCGAGCTCCTTCGCCGTCTCGATATCGATATTGTCGTAGCCCACGCCCCATTTATGCAGGAGCTTCAGCTTCTTGGCGGCGCGCAGGACGTCGCCGGAGACGCCGACCTGGCCGGAGATCGCGTAATCGGCCTCGGCGATGATCTGCTTCATGTGCTCGTCGCCACGGGCGGTGCCATGGGTCAGCACGAAGCCATCGGGAAGGAACGCGCGCAGGCGGTCGGCCCGCTCGGGCGTGGTCATGTCGAGGAGGCAGATGGTCTCGGGCATGGGATGGTCCAGTCAGAAGATCGGGTCAGATGGTGAAGCGGGCACCGGCGCGGGCGAGCCCGCCGGAGATGGCGACAGGCGTGCCGTCGGCGCGCCAGCAGGCGGCGCCGGTCAGGGTGCCGTCCGAGTTGAAGGCGATGGCGTTC
>JAIUOO010000024.1 GCA_020161695.1 Pseudomonadota bacterium
ATTCCGGCGCCATGTTGGCGACGACCGCCCGGTCGCCGCCGGTCAGCGTGGAGACGCCCGCGCCGAAGAATTCGACGAACTCGCCGGCGATGCCGTGCCGGCGCAGCAGGTGGGTGACCTCGAGCGCGAGGTCCGTCGACAGCACGCCGGGCCTCAGTCGCCCGGTGAGGTGGACACCGACCACGTCAGGAATGCGCAGCGTCACCGGCATGCCGAAAAGCACGCTCTCAGCCTCGAGCCCGCCGACACCCCAGGCCAGAACACCGATGCCGTTGATCATCGGCGTGTGGCTGTCCGTGCCGACGAGCGTGTCGGGCGCAACCCAACGCTCACCGTCGCGCCCCTCGATCCCGATGACCGTGGCGAGCTGTTCGAGATTCAGCGTGTGCATGATTCCGGTGCCGGGTGGATGGACCCGGACGCCGGGCAGCGCGGTGGTCGCCCATTTCATCAGACGGTAGCGCTCGCTGTTGCGGTCCATCTCGCGGCGCATGTTGTGTTCGCGCGCGCCCGGGCGACCATACCAGTCGACGGCCACGCTGTGGTCGACCGAAACGTCGACGGGCAGCGCGGGGGTCAGGGACGAAGGGTCGCCGCCAGCCTCGGCGATGGCGTCGCGCATGGCGGCGATATCCACCAGTGCGGGCACGCAGGTCGTGTCGTGCATCAGCACGCGGGACGGATGGAAATCGACCTCCCCCTCGCTCGTGCCGTCCTCGATCCAGCGGTCGAGCGCGGCGACGAAGGCCGCCAGCCGGCCAGGGTCGCGCCGTGCCACGTTCTCGAGCAGGATGCGCAGGACGACGGGCAAGCGTTCGAGCCGACCTTCGAAGACCTCGTTCAACGGGACGAGCCGGGCGGTTCCCTGCGCCGTTTCGATCTGCCGCATCGCCGAAAGCTCCAAGAAAATGATTTTTAGAACTTAAAAAGCCAATTATATGGATGTGTCAATCGGAATCTGGCCTCTCATTGGCTTTTATCCGGCAGGATATGCAAAAAATCTGGGCTATTGTTTCTTTTGCCCCACCCGTGGAATAACCTCTGCCCGACACGCCCCTCCGGAAGACCAGGGACACCGAAGACATGCGCTCCAGCCAACTGGCCCAGACCATCGCCAACGAAATCACCCTTCTCGTCACCTCCGGGGAGTTGACGGTGGGCGACCATGTGAAGACCCAGCAGCTGGCGGACCGCTTCGGCGTCTCCCGTTCGCCTGTGCGTGAGGCGATGGACATGCTGGCAAGTCAGGGATTGCTGGAGCAGAAGGAAAACCGTGGCTTCTTCGTGCGGGAGACGGCCGGAGGCATCGTCGAGCGGGTACGCGACGATGCCGAGCCATTCGAGATCGCGAATGACTACCAGAGGCTGGCAGAGGACTGGCTGACGGACCGCATCCCCGCCGAGGTGACCGAGCAGATGTTGCGCGAGCGCTATGAACTGACCAAATCGCAGCTCAACGATGTCCTGATGCGTGCTACCCGCGAGGGCTGGGCGGAGCGCAAGCAGGGATACGGTTGGCGTTTCCTGCCGGTGGCGAAGACGCCGGAGGCCTTCGAGCAGATCTATCGGTTCCGCATGCTGATCGAGCCGGCCGCCATGCTGGAACCGGAGTTCCGCCTCGACCGGAAGATCATCGAGGAGCAGCGGCGTATCCAGCAGCGGATGCTGGACACCGACATCGAGCGCCTACCGGCCGAGCGGCTGCTGCACAATGGTGCGTCCTTCCATGAGGAGCTGATCAAGATGTCGAACAACCCGTTCTTCCATCTTTCGCTCGTGCGCGTGAACCGCATGCGCCGTCTTCTCGAATACCGCTCGCGCGTCGACCGCAGCCGCACTGTGCGGCAATGCCAGGAGCACCTCGAAATTCTCGATCTTCTCGAGCGCGGCGAGATCGTCGAGGCGTCCTACACGATGCGCCGGCATCTCGGCGGTGCGCTCTCCAAGAAGTCGCCCGTTGCCTGGTCCTGGTCGCACCAGGCGCATGAAAAAGAAGGTCCCGAAAAATAGAGATTGCATTTATGAATTAAAAAAGCCAATACTTCTCCCGTGACATTGCGCGGCGCTATCGCTCGTCGCCTTATGGGAGATGGATCTGATGAAACTGTTCGTGACGCCGTGTGACGGGATTGGCCCCGAGATCACCGCGGCAACCATGGAGGTCCTGAAGGCTGCGGATGCGGCCTTCGGTCTCGGCCTCGAATACCACTTCGAAGACACCGGCTTCACCAGCCTGGAAAAGTTCGGCACGACGCTGCGGGACGAGACGATCGAACGGGCGCGTACCTTCGACGGCATCGTCCTCGGCCCGCAGTCGCACATGGACTACCCGCCCCGCGACAAGGGGGGTGCGAACGTCTCTGCCGGTTTCCGTGTCAAGCTCGACCTCTATGCGAATGTGCGCCCGGCCCGCTCGCGTCCCTTCCTCAACAACGCCAAGACGATGGATCTCGTCATCATGCGCGAGGCGACGGAAGGGTTTTACCCCGACCGCAACATGTTCGCCGGCACGGGCGAGTTCATGCCAACACCGGACGTGGCGCTGTCGGTCCGCAAGATCACGGCTTCGGCCTGCGAACGCATTGCGCGCCAGGCATTCCTGCTCGCCATGAAGCGGGGCAGGAAGGTGACTGCGGTCCACAAGGCGAACAACTTCATCCTGACCGATGGCCTCTTTCTGCAGCAGGTCCACAAGGTTGCCGCCGAGTTTCCGGAGGTGACGCTCAACGACGTCATCATCGATGCGATGGCGGCCCATCTGGTGCGCGATCCCTCGCGCTTCGACGTGATCGTGGCGACCAACTTCTATTCGGACATCCTCTCGGACCTTGCAAGCGAGCTTTCCGGCAGCCTTGGCCTTGCCGGCTCGATCAATGCCAATGCCGAGACCGGCCTCGTCTGCGCTCAGGCCCAGCACGGTTCGGCGCCGGACATCCAGGGCAGGAATATCGCCAACCCCACCTCGCTCATCCTGTCGGCAGCGATGATGCTGAGCTGGCTCGGCGAGCAACGCGACCTGCCGCAGTTCGAGGCGGCGGGTGCGGAAATCGAGCGCGCCGTCGACGAGATCCTGGCTGATCCGGGTTCGCGCACGCGCGATCTCGGTGGCGCCACCAACACAGACGTTTTCGGCTCTCGCGTGGCGGGTGCGGTTCGGAACGGTGGCGGCGAGCGTAAGCGCGCCTGACGGTACTGTTTGTGTTTTTATTTTCTAAAAACCAAAACTCAAATGGGGAGGATGCGGGGGCAGGGAGTGGCCCTCGCGCATTGCCCGCGGCTGTTTTCGCGACGCGGGTTCAATCTATGGGAGATGAGATGATGAACAGGATCCTATCCGCCCGCGCGGCTGCCCTTGTGTTCGGCACTGCGCTCATGACCACCTTCGGTGCATTCGCCGAGGAGCTTCCTGCCGGATATCCGGCCGACTATGCGGCCATCGTGGCTGCTGCGAAGGAGGAGGGCACGGTCTCGATCTATACCTCGACCGACGCCGCCCAGTCGCAGAAGCTGCAGGACGGCTTCACCAAGAAATACGGCATCAAGATCGCCTATAACGATCTCGGCACGAACGGCGCCTACAACCAGGTGATCTCCGAGGCCGCCGCGGGCCAGACGACTGCCGACATCGTCTGGAGCTCGGCGATGGACCTCCAGATGACGCTGGTGCAGGACGGCTATGCCGGCGACTATGCCTCGCCGGAAGCCGGCAACATTCCCGCCTGGGCGAACTACAAGAACGCGCTCTACGGCACGACCGTCGAACCGGTCGGCCTGATCTACAACACCAAGGCGCTTTCGGAAGACAAGTTGCCGAAGACCTATGCAGACCTGATCGTCTTCCTCAAGGACAACAAGACGGAGCTTCAGGGCAAGGTTGCAACCTTTGATCCGGAAAAGAGCGGTTCCGGTTTCCTCCACCACTCCAATGACGCGCGCAACCGCCCGGATTTCTGGGATCTCGCCAAGGCCATGGGCGAGAACGGCGCAAAAATCTATTCCAGCTCCGGCGGGATGAAGGAGACGGTGGTCTCGGGTGAGAACGCCATCGCCATCAACATCATCGGTTCCTATGCGCTGGACTGGGTGAAGGAGAGCCCTAACCTCGGCGTGCATTTTGCGATCGACTATACGCCGGCCTTCTCGCGCCTTGCGCTGGTGACCAAGGATGCGCCGCACCCGAATGCGGCCAAGCTGTTCATTGATTTCATGCTGTCCAGCGAAGGTCAGTCGCTGCTCGCCGAGGGTGGCCTGCCTTCCGTGCGCGAGGACGTGACGGCCGGTCTCAACATCAAGACGCTGAACGAGCGTGTCGGCGGCGGCCTGAAGCCGATCGCGGTCGATGAGGGCGTGCTCGAGTATATGGAGCCGACCAAGCGCGTCCAGTTCCTCAACGACTGGAAGGCAGCCCTCGGTCGCTGATGCTCCGCCGGCCGCAGCGCGCGCTGCGGCCGGCCCCGCCACCATTTGCGAGAGGCTAGGAATGTCTACCCATGCTCAAGCGCCAGCTGCGCTCGACCTGTCCAAGGCCGCGGCTGAAAAGAAATATCCGGCCAGGATGCCGCGCCACGGCAATGCCGGCCTGTACCGGCGCATCGTCATCGGGCTCCTTGCCCTCGCCGTCCTGGCGCCGGTCGGCCTGATCGTCTACCAGAGCTTCCTGACGGCGGCCTTCTTCAGCCCGCGGGCGCAGTTCGGCCTCGATGCCTATAAATACGTCTTCACCGACCGGAACTTCTACAAGGCGCTCGCCACCACCGCGATCTTCTCCTTCGGTATGGTGGCCATCGCCGTGCCGCTCGGCGGCCTGCTGGCCTTCCTGATCACGCGAACGGACATCAAGGGCAAGCGTCTTCTCGAAATCCTGGTTCTGGTGCCGATGTTCATCTCGTCCATCGTGCTGGCCTTCGGCTACACGGTGTCCGTCGGGCCGACCGGTTTCGTCTCGCTCTTCATTCGCGGCATTCTCGGCTTCGTGCCGTGGAACATCTACAGTCTGCCGGGCATGATCCTGATCGCCGGTCTCAGCCATGTGCCGCATGTCTATCTCTACGTCTCCTCGGCCATGCGCAATCTGCCATCGGATCTCGAGGAGGCAGCCCGTACCACCGGCGCGTCCATCTGGCAGGTCTCCCGCGATGTCACGCTGCCGATGGTGCTGCCGGCGCTGATCTTCGCCGCTGCGCTCAACATCCTGCTCGGCTTCGAGACCTTCGGCATTCCTCTGGTCCTCGGTGATCCCAATGGCATCATGGTGCTCACCACCTATATCTACAAGCTCACGACGCTGTTCGGCACGCCCACCTACCAGCTGATGGCCGTCGTCGCCGTCGTTCTCATCCTCATCACGCTGCCGCTCGTCTGGATGCAGCGCAAGCTTCTGCGCAATACGCGCAAATATGCCGCGATGGGCGGCAAGGGCGCACGCGTCGCCACGCTGAAACTCGGCACCAGCGGCCAGGTCATCGCGCTCTCCATCATCGGTTTCTGGCTGTTCGTTTCCGTCGTCCTGCCGATCGGCGGCATTGCGGTGCGCGCCTTCGTCGATGCCTGGGGTGAGGGCGTCAATCTCTGGGACCAGCTGACCTTTTCGAATTTCGACCGCATGCTGGAAGTTCCAAGCCTGGTGCGTGGCATCATCAATACCGTTCTGCTCTCCGTCGTCGGCGGTGCGGCGGCGGTTGGCATCTACCTGATGGTCGGCCTTGCGGGGCATCGCAACTGGGGCCTGTCGAACACCGTGCTCGATTACATCGTGCTCCTGCCGCGCGCCCTGCCGGGTCTCGTCATCGGCCTTGCCTTCTTCTGGGTGTTCCTCTTCGTGCCACTCCTGACGCCGCTTCGCCCAACGCTCGTCAGCCTCTTCATCGCCTATGTTGTCGTCGGTCTGTCCTATGGCCTGCGTCTGCTGCAAGGCACACTCATCCAGGTTGCGCCGGAGCTGGAAGAATCCGCCCGCACCACCGGTGCCACGATCGGCCGCACCTGGAAGGACGTGGTGATCCCGATCGTTCGGCCGGGCCTTGCCGGCGCCTGGGCGCTGATCATGATCATCTTCCTGCGCGAATATGCGACGGGCGTCTATCTCATGGGTGCCGGCACGGAGGTCATCGGCTCGCTAATGGTCTCGCTTCTCCAGACCGGCGCCATGAACACCATTGCCGCCCTTTCCCTCATCAGCATCGTCTTGACCGGCGCCGGCCTTGCCCTCGCCCTTCGTCTGGGAGCAAAAATCCATGACTGAACTCGTCGTCAGCAATGTCCAGAAATGGCTGGGCGGTTTGCAGATCCTGAAAGGGGCATCGTTCACCGCGCAGCGCGGTTCCATCGTCGCCCTGCTAGGCGCCTCCGGCAGTGGCAAGACAACGCTTCTGCGCTGTGTCGCCGGCCTCGAACAGCCGGAAATCGGCCAGATCGTCATCGGTGGAAAGACCGTGCTCGATGGCGAAAGGAAGCTCGCGCTGCCTCCCGAGCAGCGCAATATTGGCCTCGTCTTCCAGTCCTACGCGCTCTGGCCGCACCGCACGGTGAGGGAGAATGTCGGTTACGGCCTGAAGCTGCGTGGCGTCACGCAGGCCGATATCGAAAAGCGTGTCCAGGCGATCCTGGAGCGCATGGGCCTCGGCCATCTTGCCGACCGCTTTCCCTCGCAGCTCTCTGGTGGCCAGCAGCAGCGCGTCGCGATCTGCCGGGCGCTGGTCTATGAACCGCGTGTGCTGCTGCTCGATGAGCCGCTGTCCAACCTTGATGCGAAACTGCGCGAGGAGGCCCGCTACTGGATCCGCAAACTGATCCTCGACCTCGAAATCTGCGCCATCCTCGTGACGCACGATCAGAGCGAAGCGCTCGCCGCTGCTGACAACATCCTGCTGTTGCAAGATGGCCGGATCGTCCAGCAGGGAGGACCGCAGGAGATCTATTCCAACCCCAACAGCTTCTATTCCGCGGATTTCCTCGGCGCGAACAATATCGTCAAGGCGAAGGTGAAGACCATCGATGGCAAGGCGGCCATTATCGGCGGAGACGACTGGAGCCTCGACGGCACGGTGCGCGAGGCGGGCGGCCTTGCGGCTGCGGAAGATGCCCGTGCTGTCATCCGCGTCGAACAGATCCGTGTCAGCGACCAACCCGAGGCGGGCAGTCTGGAGATGACGCTTGATGACAGCATCTATCTCGGAGACCGCTGGGAGTACCGCCTGCGCCGGGGCGATTTTGTCGCCAAGGCGCACGGTGCCCGCCAGCTGTCCTCGGGCAGGGTCTGGGCGCGTGTCCCCCCGGAAAGTGTCTGGGTGTTTTCGGCGGGCCAGCGGTAGCGGAGCATCAGGCCGGTGGCCGCTGCAGTCGAAGGGAAAGTCATGTCGAAACCGCCCCGGATCACCCTCATCCACGCGACGCCGATCGCCATGGATCCGATCAGGCTGGCCTTTTCGTCCGCCTGGCCCGAGGCCGATGTCGTCAACCTGCTGGAGGACAGCCTTTCCCCCGACCGGGCGCGGCAGGAGGAGATCACGGATGTACTGATGGCGCGGATCGCTGCACTGACCGCTTATGCCCGGCAGATCGGTAGCGATGCGGTGCTCTTCACCTGCTCGGCTTTCGGGCGGGCGATCGAGCAGGCGGCGACAACGGTGGACATTCCTGTACTCAAGCCGAACGAGGCGATGTTTGAGGCGGCGATCCGGCACGGTGGCAGAACCGCCATGCTCTACACCTTCCCGCCGGCCCGTGCGGGCATGGAGGCGGAATTCCGGGAGGAGGCCGCGCGGATGGCCCCCGGAGCGATGCTGGAGAGTTTCCTTGTGGACGGCGCTATCGAAGCGGTGCGGGCCGGCGACGTTGAAACCCACAACCGGCTTGTCGCGTCGGCCGCTGCCGGGCTGGAGGGGTTCGAGAGCATCGTTCTTGCGCATTTCTCCACGGCGCGGGCCGTGCCGGCGGTTCGGGCGGTGACGGACATCCCGGTCCTGTCCAGCCCGGATGCCGCCATCGACAAGTTGAAGCGCCTTCTCGGCGCGGCCTGATATTTCGCGGAAGGATCATTCATGCTGCTGGGCGTCATTGCCGATGATTTCACGGGGGCGAGCGATATCGCCAACACCCTCGCCAAGGGACTGCCGGGGGAGGGCGGCCTGCGCACGGTGCAGTATCTCGGCATCCCCGAAGAAAAGGCCGACCCTGCCGTCGAGGCGGGTGTGATCGCGCTGAAAAGCCGGTCGATCGCAGCCGCGGCGGCGGTCGAGCAGTCGCTTGCCGCCCTTTCCTGGCTGCTCGCCCAGGGCTGCCGGCAGATCGTTTTCAAATACTGCTCGACCTTCGATTCCACGCCGGGAGGCAACATCGGCCCAGTCGCCGAGGCGCTTGCCGATGCGCTGGGCGTCAAGGGCGTAATCGCCTGCCCGGCCTTTCCGGGGGCAGGACGGACCGTCTATCAAGGGCATCTCTTCGTCAGGGACCAGCTCCTGCATGAATCCGGCCTCCAGAACCATCCGCTCAACCCCATGACGGATGCGGATATCCGTCGGTGGCTGAGGCTCCAGACGACAAAGGACGTCGGACATGTCGATATCGCCGCGGTGCGGACCGGCCCCGCGGCGATCGCTGCGACGTTGGAGGCGCATGGGAGGGACGACCGCACCCTCGTCATCGTCGATGCGATCACCGATGACGATCTTGTCGCCATCGGCCGCGCTGCCGCCGAACACCGGTTGATCACCGGTGGCTCGGGCATTGCGATTGGTCTTGCCGCGAATTTCATCGAGAAAGGCCTTGCACGCGGTACAGGGGCCGACACGGTCGGTATTGCGGGGCCGGAGGCGATCCTTGCCGGCAGCTGCTCCGGCGCAACGCGCGAACAGGTTGCGGTGCATAGCCGCAACCATCCGACGCTGGCCGTGGATGTCGCCGGCGTTCTGGACGGCACGGTCACGACGGCGGACCTCACCTCCTTCCTTCTCGTCCATGCCGGCCAGGCGCCGCTGGTTTACTCTTCGGGTACACCCGAGGCGGTGACGATGATGCAGGCCCGCTTCGGGCGTGATCGGGTCGCTGCTGCGATCGATGCGCTCTTTGCCGAGACGGCGCGGAGCTTGGTTTCGGCGGGCATTCGCCGGCTGGTGGTCGCCGGGGGGGAAACTTCCGGTGCGGTCGTCTCGGCGCTGGATCTCGGCGCGCTGACGATCGGCGCAGAGATCGACCCGGGCGTGCCTGTGCTCGTCTCCGGCGGGGAGCGGCCCGTAGCGCTGGCGCTGAAGTCCGGCAATTTTGGTGCGCCCGACTTCTTCAACAAGGCACTGGAAAGGCTTGCCGGACGATGAAAGCTGAAAACAGGGTGCGCGAAGAAATCGTCCGCCTGTCGAAATCACTGTTCGATCGTGGTTACTCGGTCGGATCGGCGGGCAACATCAGTGCTGCCGTCGAGGATGGGATCCTGATGACACCGACCAATTCCTGTCTGGGATTCCTGGATCCGGCACGGCTTTCGAAGCTCGATCGCGACGGCAACCACGTTTCCGGTGATAAGCCGTCGAAGGAAGTGTTCCTGCACAGGGCGTTCTACGAAACGCGGGAAGGGACGGGCGCGGTGGTGCATCTCCATTCGACCTTCGCCACCGCCCTCTCCTGCCTCGCCGATGCCGACCCGGACGATGCCATCCCGCCGATCACCCCCTATGTCGTGATGCGCGTCGGGAAAGTGCCGGTGGTCGCCTATACGCGCCCCGGTTCGCCGGAGGTCGCGCCGCTGATCCGGGCGAAGGCCCCGCGGCACCCGGCGATCCTGCTCGGCAATCACGGCCCGGTGGTCGCGGGCGCGAGCCTCGATGCGGCGGTCTTCGCGATGGAGGAACTGGAAGAAACCGCGCGCCTCGTCATGATGACGCGCGGCATGGCGATCCGGCCGCTGGGCGCGGCCGAGATCGCGGATCTGGAGGCAACCTTCAAGCTGAAGGGGTAGGCGTCGCGTCAGTCGCCCATGCCGCGATGGTTGTCGGCGTCCTGCTGCGCGCGGGTGGGCCCGGTCGAATTGTTGGAGGCACAGCCGGCGAGCGGGACGAGCAGAAGGAGCAGGATGAGCAGCTTGTTCATGGAACGACCTTGATGATGTCCTTTGGCCGGCCCTTATAGACCGAACTGCGGCTTCGTTGTCATCATGATCCGAACCGCGGCTTCAAGCGGTGCCTGGCCGCCACCGAGCAACAAGACCAGACGAGGAAACATGCCCCGCTTCTCCGCCAATCTCGGCTTTCTCTGGCAGGGCCTGCCGCTGCTGGACCAGATCGAGGCCGCCGCAAAGGCCGGCTTCCGGGCCGTCGAGATGCACTGGCCCTACGACACCGACCCGAAAGCCGTGCGCGCCGCCTGCACCCGGCTGGGACTGGCCATGCTCGGCGTCAACACCGTGCGCGGCGATACCGCGAAGGGCGAGAACGGCCTTGGCGCCCTGCCCGGCCGGCAGGCGGAGTTTCAGGCGGCGATCGATCAGGCCATCGCCTGGCAGGTCGCGGCGGGCGGCACCGCGATCCATGCCATGGCCGGCATCGTCAAGCCCGCCGCAAAGCCCGAGGCGACCGGCGTCTGGGCCGAGAACCTGTCGCTTGCGGCCGACAAGGCCGCCAGGCACGGCCTGACCATCCTGCTCGAGCCGCTCAATCCCCGCGCTTCGCCGGGCTACTTCTATTCGACCCTGCGCGGGGCCGGCGAGATGATCGCCCGCGTCGGCAAGCCGAACGTCAAGATCATGTTCGACGTCCACCACGTCGGCATTTCCGAGGGCGACGTGCTGACCAATCTCGATACGTGGTGGCCGATGATCGGCCATGTCCAGATCGCCGCCGTGCCGAGCCGCGCCGAGCCCGACGAGGGCGAGATCAACTTCCGCGCCGTGTTCGAGAAGCTCGACGCCAAGGGCTATGACGGCTGGGTCGGCGCCGAATATCGCCCGCGCGGCGACATGGAAGCCGGCCTCGCCTGGGTGAGGAATCTCGGCGTCAGCCTGTGAGGCATCAGGCCTTGGCCAGCGCCTTCGCGAAGGCATAGCTGTCCGGGTAGACCTCGTAGGAAGCGACCAGCCCGCCCTCGAACCGGAACACGTTCGCCGCCCGGATGTGCAGTTCCTCGCCCGTCGCCTTCACGCGCCAGTGCCCCTGCAGGACGATGGCGACGCTGTCTTGCGCCTCGATCCGGTGAACGGTCTCGATGGCGAGCACGTCGAGATGCTCCGCGACGCGCCGGAAGAAGGTCAGCACCTTGGTCCGCCCCTCCCACGCGCCGGCCCAGGGCACGACGCCCGGCGGGCCGTTCCAGCGCACGGTCACGTCGTCCGTGGTGACGGCGGCAAGGGCGGAGGCATCGCCGGCGCGAATGGCGGCATACCAGCGGTCGAGAATGGCGGTGCTCATCCGCCAGTGATGCCGGCTGGCAAGGCTCAGCGCAAGACGCGGATGATCCGGGTGAGATCCAGCAATGTGACCAGTGCGGCCGCGACATAGGTCAGCGCCGCCGCGCGCAGCACGGATTTCGCCGCCGGCAGGTCGGCGGACGGCAGATAGCCGCCCTGGTCGAGGATGGGCAGCGCCTTGCCGAAGCTCGCGTCGAACTCCACCGGCAGGGTGACGAGATGCATCACGAGGCGCGAGGTCAGCAGCGCCAGGGCCACGACGATCTGCAGGATCACCAGCGGCATGGAATGGACGAAGGCCAGCACCAGCGGCGCGGTGGCGAAGAGCACGGCCGCCGCTACTTCCAGCTTCTGCGCGCCGCCCGCCATGCGGATGCGGGTCACGAGCAACGGGTCGCCGTCGCGATGCTGGATCGCATGACCGACCTCGTGGGCGGCGACCGCAACCGCCGTTACCGAGCGGCCGTCATGCACGTCGGGCGAGAGGCGGACGACCTTGTCGATGGGGTCGTAATGGTCGCCGGCATCGGTGACCTCGACCTTCACGCCCGAGAGGCCGGCGCGATCCAGAAGGTGAGCCGCCAGCTCGCCGCCGGTGCCGGGAAAATCGGCGCGCTCGGCCGAATGCCGCTTCATCTGGGCCTTCACCCAGAATTGCGGACCGAAGATCAGCGCCAGGAAGGCAAGGATGCCGAGGATGATGAGAACGGGCATGACGACTTACAAGTCGGCATGAGCGGCCCGGAAGTTCAAGGGCCGCGACGGAATGTCGTGGCTCACGCCAGCCAGCGCTTGCGCCGCTTGTAGCTTTTCACCTCGCGGAAGCTCTTCTTGTTGCCCTCCGCGACGCCCAGATAGAACTCCTTGACGTCCTCGTTCTCGCGCAACGATGCGGCATCGCCGTCCATGACGATGCGGCCGGTCTCCATGATGTAGCCGAAGGTGGCGTACTTCAGCGCCATGTTGGTGTTCTGCTCGGCGATCAGGAAGGAAACGCCCTCCTTGGAATTGATGTCGCGGACGATGTCGAAGATCTGTTCGACGATCTGCGGCGCCAGCCCCATCGACGGCTCGTCCAGCAGGATCATCTTCGGCTTCGACATCAGCGCGCGGCCGATGGCGCACATCTGCTGCTCGCCGCCGGACGTATAGCCGGACATCGAGTTGCGACGCTCCTTGAGGCGCGGGAAATAGGCGTAGATCTTGTCGAGATCGTCCTTGATCGCCCCGCGCCCGTCGCGGCGGGTGAAGGCGCCGGTGAGGAGATTCTCCTCGATGGTCAGGTGGCCGAAACAGTGCCGGCCCTCCATGACCTGGATGCAGCCGCGGCGCACGAGATCGTTGGGCGAGAGGCTCTGCACCTCCTCGCCCTCGAACAGGATCGAGCCCTTGGTGACTTCGCCCCGCTCGGCATGGAGCAGGTTGGAGATGGCCTTCAGCGTCGTGGTCTTGCCCGCGCCGTTGGCCCCGAGAATGGCGACGATGCCGCCGCGCGGCACGACCAGCGACACGCCCTTCAGCACGAGGATGACGTGGTCGTAGATGACCTCGATGTTGTTGACCGCGAGGATCAGGTCCTGCGCGGCTTCGGCAGAGGGCGTCGGGTGGGTCTGGGCGGTCATGACAGGCGCTCTGGTCCACCCTCCCTTGAGGGGGAGGGTCGCGCCGCAAGGCGCGGGGTGGGGTGAAGCGATGCGGGATGAGGCTGCACCCCATCCCGGCTTGCTCTCGCTGACGCTCGGCAAACCGACCCTCCCCCTCAAGGGGAGGGTGAAGCTCGCCGGGAGCCGCGTTCGCCGCGGCCCCCGATTCGCGTCAGAGACTCACGACCGCTGGTCGCAGGTCTCCGTGCGGCGCGGCCAGCCGGCATTGGCTTCCGCGTATTTCTTCGCTGCGTCCTCGATCAGCGGGCGCACGACATCGCGGATCGGCGAGATCCAGTCGGTGTCGCGCACGTAGCGCTGGCCGTCCCAGCGGGCCACGAACACGTTGTTGTGGCCGTTGTGGTCGGCGCAGTTCAGCCGCACGGGAGCCGCGAAGCCCTCCATGCCGATCTCCTTCAGCCGCGCCTCGGTCAGGTTCATCGTCTCGAAGCCGCGGCGCACGTCCTCGCCCGTCACCACCTTCTTGCCGGTGAGCTGCTGGGCGTGGCGGATAGCCTCGACCATCAGCATCGAATTGTAGACGCCGCGGTTGTAGAGGTTCTCGCCGATGCGCTCGCGGCTGGCGACACGGGAGAGGTTCTTGTCCGCGACATGCCGCAGGATGTCCTGGATGACCGGGAAGTTGGTCCCGGCTGCATGGAACGACAGGGAGCGGTAGCCCGCCGCCTGCGCGCCGCCCGCGCGGGCATCGTCGTCACCGCCGGCCCACCAGACGCCGACCAGCTTGTCGATCGGGAAGTTGTTGCGGATCGCCTCACGCACGGCGGTGGGGTTCATCGCGCCCCAGCCCTGATTGTAGAGGTAGTCCGGCCGGTCGCGGCGGATGTTGAGCCAGATGGCGCTCTGGTTCTGCATGTCGGCGGCGGCCACCGGATAGAGCTTCAGGGTGAAGCCGTATTTCTCGGCCATGGCCTGAAGCACCGGGATCGGCTCCTTGCCGTAGGGCGCGTCGAGGTGGATGAGGCCGAGCGTCTTGCCGCGCAGCTTGTCGAAACCGCCCTCGCGCTGGGCCATGTAGCTGACCATCACCGAGGCGCCGTCCCAGTAAGTCGCCGGCGGGTTGAAGATCCACGGGAAGATGTTGCCGTCGGCCGAGGCCGAGAGGCCGTAGGCCATGGACAGCATCGGGATGCGGTCGACCGCCGCGCGCGGGATGAGCTGCAGCGTGATGCCCGTGGAATAGGGGTTCACGACCACGGGGTTGCGCGAGCGCAGCGAGTCGTAGCACTCGACACCCTTCTTGGTGTCGTAACCCGTCTCGCATTCCTCGATCACGATCCTGACGCCGTTGATGCCGCCGTCGCGCTGGTTGATCATTTCGAGGTAGTCGCGCATGCCGTCGGCGATCGGGATGCCCGACGAGGCGAACGGCCCGGTGCGGTAGCTAAGCAGCGGGATGAAGATAGTGTCCTGCGTCTGGGCCTGCGCCGGCACGGGCGCCGCCGCGGCGATGCCGGCGGCGAAGGCCGCGGCGATCGTCCATTTGAAGGCTTTCATCGGTGTTCCTCCTTGGGTGACCGGGTTTGCCCGGAGCGATTTGTTGTCTCGTGCCCGCCTTGCCGGCGGGTCTCGTTCTGGCGCGTGACCGGCCTCTCAGTAAGGGAAAGGCCAGACCCGCAGTTTCTGCTTGGCGATCTGCCACAGGCGCGCGAGGCCGTGCGGCTCGACGATCAGGAAGAAGATGATCAGCGCGCCGACCATCACATGGGTCAGGTGTTCGGCGAAGGCGCCGGTGAGCGGAATGCCGATGGCCGGCACGCCGAACTTCAGGATGGTCGGCAGCGTCGAGATGAAGAAGGCGCCGAAGAACGAGCCGATCAGCGAGCCGAGGCCGCCGATGATGACCATGAACAGCACGTTGAAGCTCTGGTTGACGTTGAAGGCGTCGTTGGCCTCGCCGCCGCCGTACCAGAGGAACATCATGCAGGCGCCCGCGACGCCGCAGTAGAAGGACGATACCGCGAAGGCGAGCAGCTTGGTCGGCAGGAGCCGGATGCCCATCAGTTCGGCGGCAATATCCATGTCGCGCACCGCCATCCACGAGCGGCCGATGCGGCCATGGACGAGGTTGGAGGCGAGCCAGGCGAGCACCACGACGATGGACAGCAGCACCAGGTAGCGCACCTCTGGCGTCGCCCTCGCACCCGTGATCGCGATGCCGAACAGCGTGCGTTCCGGCACCTCGATCGCGCCCGAGGCGTTGTAGTTGTAGAGCCAGGGAATGCGGACGAAGCACCATTGCAGGAAGAACTGCGCGGCGAGCGTCGCAACCGCCAGGTAGAAGCCCTTGATCCTCAGGCTCGGCAGGCCGAACACCACGCCGATGGCTGCGGAGAAGAAGCCGGAGACGATGATCCAGACGATGATGTTCACGCCCGGGAAGATCGTCGTCAGCTTGTAGCAGGCATAGGCGCCGACCCCCATGAACGCGCCGGTGCCGAGGGAAATCAGGCCGGTATAGCCGGTGAGGATGTTGAGCCCGATCGCGGCGAGCGCGAACACGAGGAAGGGCACCATCACCGACAGGATGATGAACTCGGACGCCAGCAGCGGCACGCCGATGAAGGCGATGGCGAGGATGGCGATGATGCCGATGCGGTCCTGCACGAGCGGGAACACCGCCATGTCGGCCTTGTAGGTCGTCTTGTACTGGCCGGCTTCACGGTAGAACACGTCGCTTCTCCTCAGATCCGCTCGATGATCTTGTCGCCGAACAGGCCCTGCGGCCGGAACATCAGGAAGGCGAGCGCGATGACATAGGCGAGCCAGCTCTCGATGCCGTTGCCGAACAGCGGGCCCCAGTAGAACTCGCCGATCTTCTCGCCGATGCCGATGATCAGGCCGCCGACGATGGCGCCGGGGACCGACGTGAAGCCGCCAAGGATCAGCACCGGCAGCGCCTTCAGCGCAATGGTCTGGAGGCCGAACGAGACGTCCGAGCGCGCGCCCCACATGATGCCGGTGATCAGCGCCACGATGCCGGCCGTGAACCAGACGATGATCCAGATCTGGTTCAGCGAGATGCCGACCGAGAGAGCCGCCTTGTGGCTGTCGGCGACGGCGCGGAGCGCGCGGCCGATCCGCGTGTACTGGAAGAAGAAGGCCAGCACCGCGATCATCGCGACCGCGATCACCGCCGCGGCGATGTCGAGCTTCTGCAGCGTCACCCGCCCGCCGAGGATGTCGAAGTCGATGGCGCCCTTCGGCAGGCCGAGCTGGTCGGCGATCATCACCTTGGCCGAACCGCCATAGATCGTCTCGCCGAGGCCGATCAGAAGGTAGGTGAGCCCGAAGGTCGCCATGAACAGGATGATGTCCGGCTGGTTGACCAGCGGCCGCAGCACCACGCGCTCGACCGCGACCGCGAGCAGGAACATCACGCCGAGTGCCACCACCACCGCCAGATAGGCGGCGATCATGCCGGTGAAGCCGAAGCTGGCGAACTTCTCGTAGACGCCGACGAGGGTCAGGCCGGCGAAGACCACCATGATCCCCTGCGCGAAGTTGAACACGCCGGACGCCTTGAAGATCAGCACGAAGCCGAGCGCGATCAGCGCATAGAGCACGCCGCCGACGAAGCCCTCCCAGATGGTCTGCACGAACAGGTCCGGCAGGTCGACCATGTCGACGAAGGGCTTGATCAGCGCGCCGTGCAGCAGCGTGCCCTTCGGCATCAGCCCGGCCGCATTGGCCAGCACGATGGCAATGACCACGGCCACGATGCTGCCGGTGACGACCGCCCATTTCGGTAGCGGCTTTGCTTCGCGGGCGGAGATGGTGGCATCCGTCATGGCCATGTCCTCAATGCGCCACGCCGAGATAGGCGTCGATGACCCGCTGGTCGCGCTTCACCTCGTCCGGCGTGCCGTCGGCGATCTTGCGGCCGTATTCGAGCACGACGACGCGGTCCGAAAGGTCCATCACCACGCCCATGTCGTGTTCGATCAGGGCAATGGTCGTGCCGTACTGGTTCGACACGTCGAGGATGAAGCGGCACATGTCCTCCTTCTCCTCGAGGTTCATGCCGGCCATCGGCTCGTCCAGCAGCAGCACGTCCGGCTGCATGGCGAGCGCGCGGCCGAGCTCGACGCGCTTCTGCAGGCCGTAGGGCAGCTTGCCGACCGGCACCTTGCGGATGTGCTGAATCTCGAGGAAATCGATGATCTCCTCGACGAACTTGCGGTGCTCGATCTCCTCGTCCATGGCCGGGCCGTGGCGCAGGATCTGCCAGAAGAAGCTCCTGTTCATCTTCAGCGTGCGGCCGGCCATGATGTTGTCGAGCGTCGACATGCCCTTGAACAGCGCGACGTTCTGGAAGGTGCGGGCAATGCCGCCGGCCGCGGCCTCGTGCGGGCGCATCTTGGGGCGCGTCTTGCCCTTGAAGGTGATGCGGCCCTCGGTCGGGTGGTAGAAGCCGTTGATGCAGTTGAGCATCGAGGTCTTGCCCGCGCCGTTTGGCCCGATGATGGCGCGCACCTCGCCCTTGCGGATGTCGAAGGAGACATCGGTCAGCGCTTTCACGCCGCCGAAGCCGAGCGAGACGTTCTCGACCGCCAGGATCACCTCGCCTGCGGCGATGTCGGTTGCCGACGGAGCCCTCATTCGGCTGCCTCCCGGAATGTGTCGGCCGTGCCGTGGAGCGGCATGTCGACGATGGCGACATCGCCCTCGATCACGCCCTTGCGGCCGTCCTCGAAGGTCACTTCGGTGCGGATATGGCCGCGCTTCGAGCCGTCGTAGAGCGCGGTGACGAGCGGCGCGTAGCGCTCGCCGATGAAACCGCGCCTGACCTTCTGCGTGCGGGTCAGTTCGCCGTCGTCGGCGTCCAGTTCCTTGTGCAGGATCAGGAAGCGGCGGATCTGCGCGCCCGCCATCATCGGCTCGCCGGCGAGCGAACGGTTAACCTCGTCGACATGCGCGGTGAGCGTCTTGATGACCTCGGGGTGCCCGGCCAGTTCCTGATAGGAGCCGTAGGAGACGTTGTTGCGTTCCGCCCAGGAGCCGACCGCCGTCAGGTCGATATTGAGGAAGCAGGTGGCGAAATCCCGGTCCTGGCCGAAGGCCACGGCTTCCTTGATGTTCGGATAGAACTTCAGCTTGTTCTCGACATATTTCGGCGCGAACAGCGCGCCCGAGCGCAGCTTGCCGACATCCTTGGCCCGGTCGATGATCTTGAGATGGCCGGTCTTCGGGTCAAAGAATCCGGCATCGCCCGAGCGCACCCAGCCGTCCGGCGTCTTGGTCTCGGCGGTCTTCTCGGGATCCTTGTAGTAGCCGAGGAAGACGCCGGGCGAGCGGTAGAGCACCTCGCCGTTCTCGTCGATCTTCACCTCGACGTCGATGTTCGGCTTGCCGACGGTGTCGGCGTGAATCTCGCCGTCCGGCTGCGCGGTGATGTAGACGCTCGCTTCCGTCTGCCCGTAGAGCTGCTTCAGGTTGATGCCGAGCGAGCGGAAGAAGCGGAAGATTTCCGGCCCGATGGCCTCACCCGCCGTATAGCCGACGCGGATGCTGGTGAGGCCGAAGCGGTTCTTGAGCGGCCCGTAGACCAGCACCTCGCCGAGAGCATATTTCAGCCGCGCGACGAGCGGCACCGGCTCCTTGTTGAGAATCTTCTCGCCCCACTCCTTCGCGACGCCGAGGAAGTAGTGGAACATCTTCTTCTTGAACGGCCCCGCGTCCTCCATCCGCACCATGGTCTGGGTCAGGAGGTTCTCGTAGACCCGCGGCGGCGCGAATGCGTAGGACGTGCCGACCTCGCGGCGGTCCTCGACCACCGTCGCGGCGCTTTCCGGGCAGTTCACGCAGAAGCCCAGCACATAGGACTGGCCGTAGGAGAAGATGTTGTCGCCGACCCAGGCGAGCGGCAGGTAGGCGATCGTCTCCTCGTTCTCGTTCAGCCGGTCGAACAGGCCGCCGTTGCGCGCGGAGATGATGACGTTGTCGTTGGACAGCATCACGCCCTTCGGCCGCCCGGTCGTGCCGGACGTGTAGAGCATGATGGCGAGGTCGGAGCCCTTGCTGGCGGCGATCTCGTCGTCCAGCGCCTTGGCCTGCGCCGGATCGGCCGCGGCCGCCCGGCCGTTCGCCTGAACCTGCTCGAACGAGTGCATGCGCGAATGGTCGTAGTCGCGCAGGCCCCGCTCCTCGTCGTAGATGATGTGGGTCAGCTTCGGCAGCCGGTCGGAGATCGACAGCAGCTTGTCGACCTGCTCCTGATCCTCGACCACTGCGATGGAGGCCTCGGCGTGCTCCAGCACGTAGGCCATCTCGTCGGCGACCGAGTCCGCATAGACCGGCACGGGCACGCCGCCCCAGCTCTGCACCGCCGCCATCGACCAGTAGAGCCGCGGCCGGTTGCTGCCGACGATGGCGACCTTGTCGCCGCGCCTGAGGCCGAGCGCGCGAAGGCCGAGCGCGAAATGGCGGACGATGTCGCGAACCTCGCTCCAGGTCCACGAATGCCAGATGCCGAGATCCTTGTGACGCGTCGCGGGACGCGTCCCGAACCGCTGCGCGTTCAGCGCCAGCAGCTTCGGAAACGTGTCGTGAGCGCCGGAAACGGCGCGAGCGTCGGCGTGGTTTGCCACGGCCGGCGTCCTCCCTGGTTGCATCGCCGGAGCCCTTGGCGGGCGCCGGTCTTCGTTCCCTCGTTCGGCCCGGTTTCCGGGCTCGTTGCGACCGTCATGCGACCGCAATCCGCCGTTGGCCGGCGAATGGGCGGATAGTTGAACGCGCGGTCGACGAAATCAAGGGGACGAAAGAGGGAGTCGGCTCGGCCCAATGGCGGATGGGTGGCAGCAGCCGTCGGCGCGCACCCGATTTCCTGCCCCGTCCAATCCGGTTCCATGATAGAGCGACGCCATGGACGGCGTGACCCTGCAGCCGGAAGCGATGAGCATGATGCCGCTCGGCGAAGGCGAGACGGCGCGCTTCTTCGCGGCCAGCCGGCTCAGCGGCATTGACTGCCTGACCGCCACCTTCCGCACCCACGTCTATCCGCCGCATACCCATGAGACCTATGTCGTCGGGACCATAGAGACGGGCCGCGACATCGTCTCCGCGCGCGGCTTCCGTGGCCATGCCGGCCCCGGCGACATCATCTTCATCATGCCGCAGGACGTCCACGACGGCGCGCCGGTCGATGGCGGCTACTCCTATCGGATGAGCTATCCGGGCGAGGACTTCATGCGGATGGTGGCCGAAGCCGTGTCCGGCCGCCCGGTCGCCGCCGCGCCCTTCTTCCGCTCCCCCTTGGTTCACGATCCCGAGGGTGCGCGCCTCTTCGGCGCCGCCCACCGGGCGCTCGAATCCGGCGCGGACGGGCTCGCCGGCGAAGAACTGCTGCTGCGCGCCTATGCCCGCTGCCTTGTCCTGCATGCCGACATTCCCGAGGCTGCGGCAGGCCGCGAGGAAGGGCCGATCCGGCGCGTGCGCGCGCTGATCGAGGCGCGCTATGCCGAGGATCTGAGGCTGGACGAACTGGCCGCGACGGCCGGCTTCTCGACCCATCACCTGATCCGCGCCTTCCGCCGCGAAGTGGGGCTGACCCCGCATGCCTATGTCATCGATGCCCGCGTGCGCCGCGCGCAGGACCGGTTGCGGGCAGGCGCCGCGCCCGCGGAAGTCGCGGCCGATGTCGGCTTCGCCGATCAGGCGCATCTCACGCGCGCCTTCAAGGCGCGGGTCGGTGTCACCCCGGGAGCCTATCGGCGGGCCGTCACGGCCTGAGACCTAGGCCCCCGCGCAACGCGCCGCCGATGTCGATTTTGTTCAAGAGCCGGCGGGCCGGCCCTGACATGATCGGTCCATGTCCGAGATTGCCGCCGATTCCTGGTCCGAGTTCCGCGACGGGCTGGTCGAACTGTCGCCCGCCATGATCGCCGCCGCGCCGATCGCCCTCCTCTATGGCGCCATCGCCACGTCCAAGGGCCTGTCGCCGCTGGAGGTGGCCCTCTCCTCGGCGCTGGTCTTCGCCGGCGGCGCGCAGCTTGCCGCCATCGAACTCTGGACCAACCCGGTGCCGGTCGCCGCGCTGGTCCTCTCCACCTTCCTCATCAACGCCCGCTACATCCTGATGAGCGCCTCGCTCGCCCCAAAGGTGGCGCACCTGCCCTTCGCGGCGAACCTCGTCGGCTTCCACGTATTGGCCGACGAGAACTGGGCATTGGCCGAACGGCGCGCGGCCCGCAGGCGCATCACCGCCGCCTATTTCTTCGGAATGGGCGCGGTGTTCTGGCTCAACTGGGTGCTGTGGTCCTGGGCCGGCACGGTGCTCGGCCCGCTGCTCGGCGACCCGAAACGGTTCGGCGCCGACTTCGCCTTCACCGCCATCTTCATCGGCCTCGTCGCCGGCTTCGTGACGACGCGGCATCACGGCATCGTGGTGATCGCCAGCGCGCTCGCCGCGACGGCGGCCTATGTCGCCGTCGGCTCGCCATGGCATGTGCTGGCCGGCGCTTTCGCCGGCATGGCCGCGGCGGTGATCTTCTGGCGCGAGGAGAAGACAGCGTGAGCATCGATCCGGTCACTCTCGCCGCCATTCTCGGCATGGCGCTCGCAACCTATGCCTGCCGCTTCGGCGGCCTGATGATCGGCGGACGGCTCGCCCCCACCGGGCGCACCAAGGCGGCGGTCGATGCCATTCCGCCGGCGGTGCTGACGGCGGTCATCGCGCCGACTTTGCTGGCGACCGGCTGGCCCGAGACCCTTGCCGGCGCCCTGACGATCCTCGCGGCGACGCGCCTGCCCCTGATCGGCGTCATCGGCGTCGGCGTCGCCAGCATCGTCGCGCTGCGCTTCCTCGCCGGCGGCTGACGGGCCCTCAGCCCCTGGATCGGCCGATGCCGAGCGCGACGCAGAGGCCGGACACCACCACCAACCCCATGCCGGCAAAGGTCAGCAGGTCCGGCCGCTCGTTGAAGAACACCACGCCGAAGGTCAGCGCGAAGAACGACTTGGTGTAGTTGAACGGACCGACATCGGCGACCGAGCCGAGCCTGAAGGCGAGCATCACGGCCGCCTGCCCGCCCGCGAGCAGGACGCCGGACAGCGCGAGCTGGAGGATTTCCTGCCGGGTCATCGGCACGAAGCCCTGGGCGAGCGCCACGACCGCCGCGATGATCATCACGACGCCGACGGTGGAGAGCGTCACCGCGGTGTTCGATATGCTGAGCGGCAGGCGGCGGGCGGTCAGATCGCGGAAGGCGAAGCAGACCAGCGTGATCAGCACGAGCCCCATGGTCGGATCGAAGCCGGCGGCGGTCGGCTTGGCGATCAGCAGGATGCCGAAGAACCCGAGCAGCACCAGCGCCCACTGCGCCAGCGTGATCCGCTCCTTCAGGACGATGGCGGCCGCCGGCAGCAGCAGCAGCGGCACCGATTGGGACACCGCCGTCACGTCGCCGATGGGCAGGCGGGTGAAGGCGACGATCAGGCAGAAGATGCCGAGCGCTTCCGAGAGCGAGCGCAGCGTGACGAGCGGGCTGGCGACGCCGGCAAAGGCCGATTTCGGCCGCACCACGGCGATGAAGGCGAGCACGGCGAGGGTCGCGAACACACCCCGCACCGCCATGGTCTGGGCCACCGGCACCGTGATCGCCGTCGCCTTGACCAGCGCGTCGTTGGACGCGAACAGGCCCATGGCCAGCGTCATCGACGCCATGCCGAGCCGGGCGCTGCGCCGGGCCGCCTCCTCGCTCACGCCACACCCGCGCGCAGCAGGTCGTGCACGTGCAGGATGCCGACCGGGCGGCCGTCCTCGACCGCGAAAAGCGCCGTGATCTTGGTGCGATTGACCAGTTCCAGCACCTCGCTGGCGAGCTGATCGGGCCGCGCCGTCTTGGGCGTGCGGTTCATCACCTCGTCGACCGGTCGCCCGAGCAGGTCGGCGGCCATGTGGCGGCGCAGGTCGCCGTCGGTGACGATGCCGGCGAGACGTCCGGCCGTATCGGTGACACCGCAGCAGCCGAAGCCCTTGCGGGTCATCTCGATCAGCACGTCGGCCATCGGCGTGCCGAGGGGCTTCAGCGGCAGGGCCTCGCCTGAATGCATGACGTCGCGCACCTGCGCCAGCAGCGCGCCGAGCTTGCCGCCGGGGTGGAAGTCGCGGAAATCGGCGGCGGTGAAGCCGCGCTGCTCCAGAAGCGCGATGGCCAGCGCGTCGCCGATGGCGAGCTGCATCAGCGTCGACGTCGTGGGAGCGAGGCCGTTCGGGCAGGCCTCCTCGGCGCGCGGCAGCACGAGCGCGATGTCGGCGGCCTTGCCGAGCGCGGAATCCGCCGCCGCCGTGATCGCCACCAGCCCGACGCCGAACCGGCGCGAGAAGGCGACGAGGTCGCGCAGTTCCGCCGTCTCGCCGGACCATGACAGCGCCAGCAGCACGTCGTCCGGCGTCACCATGCCGAGATCGCCGTGGCTCGCCTCGCCGGCATGGACGAAGAAGGCCGGCGTGCCGGTGGAGGCCAGCGTCGCGGCGATCTTGCGCCCGACATGGCCGGACTTGCCCATGCCGGTGACGATGACCCGGCCCTTCGCCGCCTTGAGCCGCGCCACCGCCGCCGCGAAAGGCTCGCCGAGGCCGTTGGCAAGCGCCGCCTGCAGGGCCGCGAGCCCGGCCGCCTCCACCGAAAGGGTGCGCAGCGCGGAGGCAAGGGGGCTGGACGGGCTGTTATCCGTGGACATCGAACCGTATTCGCGTGGGGGAGGCCGTCCGTCTAACACGGCCAGTCTCGCGGCGCATCCCTCGCGCTGCGGGGGTGCGATGCCGGCGTCAACCCGCTGTTAACCACGGCTCTTTACCTCTTGTTGAGAATTTCAGCAGGGGAACCGCCGATCGTGGGCCGAGCCGCCCGCCGCATTCTCGGTATCGTCGTCGCCGCGCTCGTCCTTGGCTGGGCGGGTGCGCCGGCGCATGCCCAGCGGCTGCGCACGATTCCGCCGGCTCAATCCTCGGACGATCCCTCCCGGGCGGAGGGCTGGCAGGGCCTGCCGCAGGTCGAGCCCGAAGCCCCCTCCTCGGCCGCTGAGCCGCGCACCGACGCGGAGGCGGCGGGACTGCGCACGACCCGCCCGGCGGCTCCTGCGCGCGCGCGCACTCTCGGCGCTCAGCGCGATGCCGAACGCGCGCAGTCGCGCCGCACGCCCTGGACCGCGACACCCGCGCGCCCCGCCCCCCTCGCACCGGATGCCGGCGTCGCGCCGCCACCGCCCGCCACGGCGGCGGCCCGCCGCCCGACCTCCCAGCCCGCCCCGATGGCGAACCGCCGGACCGGGCGCATGCCGCGCCGGCCGGCCGAACCGGCGACGAACCAGACCGGCCGCCTTGTCGGCCTGCGCACCTTCACCGCGACCGCCCCTTCCGCGCGCGCGCCGAGCCAGCTGGCGCCGGGCCGCGACGACGGCCGCGCGCTCGACCGGGGCCTGCGTGGCGTCGCCGTGCCGGTCCAGCCGCGTCGCCCGGTCGACGTGCCCATCGTCACCGAGCGCAGCCAGCTGCCGGCAGGGCGGGTGCTGCCCAACGCCAACCCGCTCGGCCGCAACACGATCATCGATCCGCGCACCGGCGAGGTCATCTCCTACGACCGCCGCCCGCAGCAGGAAGCCGATCCCTTCGCGCCCGCCGGCCTGCGCGTCGGCACCTTCATCGTCACGCCGACGGTCGATGCCACGCTCGGCTACGATTCCAATCCGCGCCGCCTGCCCTCCGGCGGGCAGGGCTCGCTGTTCACCCAGTCCTACGGCGAGGTTCAGGCGCGCTCGGACTGGTCGCGGCACGAACTCACCGCCCGCATCCGCGGCACCTATTCGGCCTATTTCTCCGATCCCGGCGTCAACCGCCCCGAGCTGAACGCTGTCGCCACCGGCCGGATCGACGTGGCCCGCGACACGCGTCTCGAAACCGAGGCCCGCTACAACCTGACCGCGACCTCGCCGGGCTCGTCGAACCTGCCATCCTCCCCGGACGGCCTGCGCAACCTGCCGCTGATCCGCCAGTTCGGTGCGTCGGCCGGCGTCGTGCAGGATATCGGCCGGCTGCAGGTTTCGCTGCGCGGCACGTTCGACCGCTACACGCACGACGATGCCGTCACCAATGCCGGCGCGGTCCTCCCGCAGGCCGAGCGTGACTACAACGCCTATGGCGGCCGGCTTCGCGTCTCCTACGAGGCGACGCCCGGGCTGCGTCCCTTCGTCGAGGCGGGGATCGAGCAGCGCCATTTCGACCGCCTCGTCTCCTCGGGCGGCACGCTGCAGGGCTCGACGGCGACCACCTACCGCATCGGCTCGACCTTCGAGCTGACGCGCCTGATCACCGGCGAGATTTCTGCCGGCTACATGATCCGCGACAACCGCGAGCCGACATTCGGCGACATCCGCGTGCCGGTCTTCGACGCGGCGCTCACCTGGACCCCGACCGCCCTGACCACCGTGCGCCTCACCGCCAAATCGATCATCGACGAGAGCTTCACCACCGGCGCGTCCGGCCTCCAGCGCCGTGATGTCGCCGTCGAGCTGGAGCACTCGTTCCGGCGCTGGCTGATCGGCACGGCCCGGCTCGCCTACGGACAGGACGTCTATCAGGGCACGACGCGCGTCGACCAGCGCATGGTCGCCTCGGTCAATCTCGTCTATCGCGCCTCGCGCAACATGCAAATCCGGGGCGAGGTGCGCCGCGAAGCGCTGTTCTCGAACCAGGCCGGCCAGAGCTACTCGGCCAATGTCGTGCTGCTGGGCCTGCGCCTCCAGCGCTAACGGCATCTGCGGGCGCCGCCATCATTCGAAAATCAGATCGTCGCGGCCCTCTTCCGACGGCAATGCCGGGAGGATTGATCACGCGCGCTTCGCCTGGTGCCCCGCCCACATAACGTAACGTCATAAAACCTGTATGGTATTACCATAATACATGTCTTGTTAGTTGCATTATATTTTTCTTCAACTTTCAAGCGCATCGTATTCACATGATCGCACGATTTTCCACATTTTGCCACGGCGTGACACGGCGCGAGGACGGAGCGGCGGCCGTCGAGTTCGCGATCATCATCCCGGTCTTCCTGATGATCGTCTTCGGCATCATCACCTTCGGCGCCTATCTCAGCGTCGTCCACAGCGTTCAGCAGCTTGCCGCCGAAGCGGCCCGCGCCTCGGTCGGCGGCTTGAGCGACGCCGAGCGCGTGACTCTCGCCGAGGCGAATATCCGCAGCCATGTCGGCGCCTATATCCTGATCGAGCCGGCAAGGCTTGTGGTCGAGCAGGCGACGACCGATTCACTGACCGCCACCTTCTCCGTCCGGCTGCGCTACGACGCCGCCGGCATGTTCATCTTCCAGCTCCCGAATTTCGTGCCCATGCCGCCCCCGCAGATCGTCCGTTCTGCGGCGATCCAGCGCGGCGGCTACTGACTGGAGGCAGCGATGCGCATGCGCCTTCGACAGTTCGGTCAGGACCGACGCGGCTCCATCGCGGTGATCTCGGCCGGCGCCACCATCGCCATCATGGGTTTCGCGGCGCTCAGCGTCGATCTCGGCAAGGTCTCCGTGGACAGGCGGCGCGCCCAGAGCGTCGCCGACCTCGCCGCCATAGCCGCCGCGAGCGACCTTGCCCGTGCCGCGCGCGCGGCGACCGCCACGACCACGCGCAACAATCTCCCCAACGGAACCACGGTTGGCGTGGAGACGGGGCTCTACACGCCCGATGCATCGGTGCCGGCGGCAAACCGCTTCCGGCCGATGACGGGGCCCGGCGCCAATGCGGCGAGGATCACGCTGGATACCGAAAGCGAGCTCCTGTTCGCCCGCATGCTGACCGGCCAGCGCGCCATGGCGATCCGCACCACGGCGACCGCCGCGACCACGTCCTTCGCCTCCTTCGCCATCGGCTCGCGCCTGCTGGCGCTCGACGGCGGACTGCTCAACAACCTGCTCGGCGCGCTGCTCGGCACCACCGTGTCGCTGTCGGTCATGGACTACCAGGCGCTGGCCGACGCGCGCATCGACCTGTTCCAGTTCCTTCCCGCGCTGGCCCGCCGCAGCCGCATCGAGGCCGCGACTTACGACCAGCTGCTCGCCTCCAACGTGAAACTGGTCGATGTCGTCGGCGCCATGGCGGCCAGCACGCTGGGGCCGGCCGGCGCGCCGACCACGGCGAGCCGGGCGTTCGACCAGATCGCACAGGGGCTGCGCGGCACGACGACGACCATGCCGCTGTCCTCGCTGGTCAATGTCGGCCCCTACGGCGCCATCCCGATGGGACAGGCGCCCGCGGCCGGCGTCGCGGTCTCGGCCCTGGACCTTGCGACCGCCGCCGCCCAGAGCGCCAATGGCGCGCGGCAGGTGGAGGTTGCGCTCGGCGCCAACCTGCCCGGCATCGCTTCCGCGTCACTGAAGCTCGCCATCGGCGAACGGCCGGTCGGCACCAGCTGGGTGACGGTCGGCGCCGTCGGCGCAAGCGTCCACACGGCACAGACCCGGCTGATGCTGTCGGTGCGCCTTCTCGGCGCCGGCAACATCGCCTCCGTGAACCTGCCGCTCTACATCGAGATCGCCTCCGCGACGGCGCGGCTCACCGCCATCCAGTGCGGCTTCCCGGACGCCTCCTTCTCGACGATGACGCTGGGCGTGACGCCCGCCGTCGTCGATGCCTGGATCGGCGATGTCCCCGCCGCCCAGTTCACCAATTTCCGGACGCCGCCGACCGCAACGCCGGCCCCGCTCGTCGATACCCTGCTGCTGAAGGTGCGCGGCCGCGCCCATGCGACCGTCACCAACATGGCGCCCCAGCCGGTCACCTTCTCGATGGCCGAGATCGCGCGGCGGACGAAGAAGACGGTCGGCACGAGCGACTTCACCCGCTCGCTGCTGATGCGGCTCCTTGCCGATCTGTCGCTGGATGTGGAACTGCTCGGCCTGGGGCTGGGCCTGCCCGGCGCGGTCGAAGGCACCGTGGTGGGGATCGTCAATGCTACGACGCCCTCCATCGACCAGTTGATCAACCAGGTTCTCGGCACGCTCGGCATCGGCCTTGGTCAGGCCGACATCTGGGGCCTCGGCCTCCGATGCGACGGAGCCGTCCTCGTGCATTGATCCGCAGGCATCTCCCCGGCGACCTGTCCAGCAACCCGGGTCGAGCGGAAGGGGGTCGGGCTTCGAGCACCCGGCCCCCTTCCAAATCTTCCGAACGTCAGCCCTTCGCCAGCCGCGCGATCTCGGACTTCAACGGGCCGGACAGGTCGTCGCGGCGCATGGCATAGGCGAGATTGGCGGTCAGGAAGCCGAGCTTCGTGCCGGTGTCGTGGATCTCGCCGTCGAAGGTGAAGCCGAAGAACGGCTGCTGGCCCTTCAGCTTCAGCATGCCGTCGGTGAGCTGGATCTCGCCGCCCGCGCCACGCTCCTGGGTCTCGAGGATCCTGAAGATGTCGGGCTGGAGGATGTAGCGGCCGGAGATCGCGATATTGGACGGCGCGGTGCCCTTCGGCGGCTTCTCGACCATCTCGCCGATCTCGTAGGCGCCGGCGGCGGCCGGCTTGCCCTTGCCGATGATGCCGTACTGGTGCGTCTCGCTGTCCGGCACCTCGTAGCCGGCGATGTAGTTGCCGCCGGTCGAATTGTAGGCCTCGATCATCGCCGCGATGCAGCCCTTCTGCCCCGCCTTGGCGAGATGCAGCATGTCCGGCAGCAGGAGGGCGAAGGGCTCGTCGCCGACAATGTCGCGGGCGCACCAGACGGCATGGCCGAGGCCGAGCGGCTCCTGCTGGCGGGTGAAGGAGGTGGCGCCGGCCGATGGCAGGTCGCGCTTCAGCTCCTCCAGCTGCGGCGTCTTGTTGCGCGCGGCCAGCGTCGTGTCGAGCTCGAAAGCCTTGTCGAAATGGTCCTCGATCACCTGCTTGTTGCGGCCGGTGACAAAGACAAAATGCTCGATCCCCGCCTCGCGGGCCTCGTCCACGACATGCTGGATCACCGGGCGGTCGACGACGGTCAGCATTTCCTTCGGGATCGCCTTGGTGGCGGGCAGGAAGCGCGTGCCAAGACCGGCGACCGGAAACACGGCCTTGCGAATGCGACGAACCATGAAGGAGACCTCGTGGACTGGTAAGCGCGCTCATCTAGCGCAACAAAGCTGAACGCCGGGTGAGCGGAAACATCCGTTGCTAGGCTTGAGCCGGCAATGTCAGCAGCTTCCACGCACACCAGAGCACGATGCCCGCCAGCGCGACGCCGCAGATCCCGAACCATGCCATGTTGAACCAGTACGCCCCCGGCCGGTCGCCCCGCGCGACGATCTCGCGCCAGACCGCGAACTCGCCCTTTCGCCAGCCGTCGAAAACCTGCCAGAGCGTCAGGCCGGCGAGCGGCGCCGCCAGCAGGATGGCGATGACGAAGGGCGCCGCCGGATGGCCCGACGCCGCCGCGAAGCCGGCATAGAGCGCGAGGCCGAGGCTGCCGGAGAGGACAGCGGTCATGGCGATCCGCCGGAGAATGGCGGCAAGGCCGTCCGGCTCGGGCATGTCGCCGCTCATTTCTGGATCATGGCCGGCGGCAGCTGCGGTGGCGCCGGGCGGAAGGCGTTGAACACCATGTCCGGGGCCGACGTGTTGTGCCGCGAGGCGACGAGCCGCCCGGCCCAGAGGTCCGTGGCATTCGCCCGGCGGAACGGCATCACGGCTTCCTCGCGCCAGCCGGGGGCATCCTTCTCGCGCACGGCCACGCGCGCGACGTCGGCGTTGAACTCGGTGACGTACATCGAGCGCAGCGCTGCGAAGGGCGAGCCGGAGACCGGCCGCGCGAAGGCGACGTCGAGACCGATCAGCTCCTGGTTGAGCGTCGACAGCCGAACCGTCGCCGAATTGCCGTCGGGATAGGTCAGCGTGAAGGTCCTGGTGGCGGGATCGAAGGCGACGCGGCTGATCTTCACGATCGGCCGCCCCTCGACCACCACCGGGCCGATCAGGAAGGACGAGCCGTAGGCGGTCCAGCGCAGGTTCGCGGGCGGCAGAGGCCGGGCCCGCCAGTAGCCATCCATCGGATAGAGGACCAGCACTTCCTCGGCCCGATCCTGAAACCGGTACCAGATCTGGATCAGGTGGATGTTGCGCTCGGTGCGCTCGCCCACCGTCACGGTCGTATCCGAGGCACGCCAGAAGCCCTGCTCGCGATAGCCGACCACCTGCCACTCCACCGTCTCGTAGAGCGTGATCCGCTGCGGCATCGGCTGGGCGAGCGCCTCTTCCTTCATCGGGCAGGCGGTCCAGTCGGGCGCGAAGCGGTCGATGGCGAGCGAACCGATATAGGCGGGGTGCGCGGCCTCGATGCGGAACGCGCGCACCGCCGGATTCATCAGATTCAGCGTGACATTGTCCTTCTCGGCGCAGAGCACCGGTTCGGACGTGTTGGTGATCTCCACGGGCAGACCATCGAGGGAGGCCGCGTGGGCGGCGCCCGCGAACAGAAGGGCGGCGGCAAGGGCGACAAGGCGCATGGTTCAGTCCTTCGCGATCACCGCATAGACATCGCCGGAATTGGCCGCGTGCGGAAGGGCGGCCAGATGCGCTGCCATCTCGTCCCTGGGCACGAACCGGCCGAAGGTCAGGCGCTGGCTCTCGCCGAGCGCCACATCGAAGCGATAGGGCCCGAGCGCGGCGAGCCGGTCGAGGCAGGCGAAGGCGACATCGCGCTGGATGGTGGTGAACTCGAAGGACAGCGCCGGCAATGCCTGCGAAAGCCCCGCCAGCACATCGGCCTCGAAACCCTCGACATCGATCTTCACGAAAGCCGGCACGCCGTGGTCGGCGACAAGCCGGTCGAGGGTGAGGCAGGGTACGGTGATCTCGCGGTCCCAGACCTGCCCCTGCCAGCCTTCCGCGCCATCGGCCGATGCGACGAAGGCGCTTGAGGCCGTCGTCACGGTCGGATTGGCGGTGTTCACCTTCAGGGTGATTTCGCCCTCGGCCGCGCCGCAAGCCGCCTGAATCAGCGTCACCTGCCCATCGCCCTCGAACAGGCGGGCGATGACGCCGGCCGGCCCCGGCTGCGGCTCCATCGCCACGACCTCTGCCCCGAGGCGGCGGAAGCTCGCGACGCGGTCGCCGACATGGGAGCCGATATCGAAGGCGAGATCGCCGGGTTTCACGAAACGCGCATAGAGCGTGTCCATGGCGGCGTTCTTGGCGGGATCGCCGTGATAGGTGACGACCGACCTTGCGACGGCGACGGCTTCGGCGATGCGCTGGTCGAGCTCCATCTCAGCCACGCGCCCGTGCCGCCGCGATCTCCGCCGGCGTGTCGAACTCCTCGGGAATGCCGCACAATTTCCGCCGCACGAAGAAGCGGCCAAGGGCGGGCGATGCCGTCAGCACCGCGAAGGGCACGGCGATCAGGAAGCCCGCCGTGAGCGGCAGCGACCAGTAGGCCGCCGCGGGCGAGGCCAGCCAAAGGAGCCCGAACACCGCCCAGCCGAAGGCCATCTGCGGCCAGAAGGCGTCCCACGCCTCGCGCCATGTCAGCGCCATGGCGTCGCGCTGCTGGCCGCCCCAGGTGACCGATTTGCCCAGCGCCAGCCCGATCATGAACACGGAAATGCGGAACGAGGTCAGCGCGCCGAGCAGGAACGAGAAGGCGAGCTCGATGGCCGCCGCGGCGAGGAACCGCGCGCGCCCGCCATAGCGATCCGTCGCGCCTTCGGTGATCAGGATGTCGATGAACCCCGCAATCTTCGGCATCAGGTACATCAGGAAGAACGCGACATAGACCGCGATCGCGAAGCCGACCGGGAAGGCCGCCCGGCTCGGTCCGTGCCATGCGAGGAACGGCGACAGCGCGATCATCAGCGTCCAGGCCGGCACGCCGACGAACATCAGGATTGCCCAGACCAGCTGGAACCGGCTGATGGCCTTCAGGCCGGGCTCATCCAAGAGCTTCACATATTGCATGTTGCCCTGGCACCAGCGCACGTCGCGGCGCGAGAATTCGAGGATGGTCGGCGGGTTCTCCTCCCATGACCCCTCCTCCTCCGGCAGCACGCGCACCTCGTAGCCGGCGCGGCGCATGAAGGTCGCCTCGACCTGGTCGTGCGACAGGATGTGCCCGCCGAGCGGCGGCTCGCCCGACAGCAGCGGCAGGTGGCAGTGCTCCATGAACGGCCTGATGCGGACGAGGGCGTTGTGGCCCCAGAACGGCCCGCAATCGCCGACCCACCACGCCTGTCCCATCGTGTAGGAGCGCATGCCCTGCCGCATGCCGAACTGGAAGATGCGGGCGAAGGCCGAGGCCGACGGCATGCCGACCACGAGGCTCTGCAGGATGCCGAGTTTCGGATAGGCCTGCATCATGCGCACGTGCCGGACGATGGTCGCGCCGGACATCAGGCTGTCCGCGTCGAGCGGCAGCATCAGTTCGTAGCGCGCCCCCCACCGTTCCAGGAAGTCGCGGACATTGCCGGCCTTGAACCCGGCATTGTCGGTGCGGCGGCGATAGACGACCCGGTCGCCGCCCGCTTCGGTCGCAAAGGCGGCAGCCGCGCGCTCCTCGCGCTCCGCGACATCGGGCCTGTTGGTGTCGGACAGGATGAAATAGTCGAACTGGCCGCCCTGCCCCGTCCGGTCGATGCTGTCCTTGACGATCTTCAGCCGGTCGATGGCCCGCTCCGGGTCTTCGTTGCGGAGCGTCATGAACACCGCCGTCCGCACCGTCAGCGGCGTGTCGCTGTCGCCCGCCCTGGCGAAGGGCGCGACCTCGGCCAGCGGATCGTCGAACTCGTGCAGGACCCACAGGCCGATCAGCGCGTTCCAGAAGCCGAGCACCGTCCACGGGGTCGCGATGGCGAAGCAGAGCGCCAAGACGATGTCGACGATGGTCCAGCCGCCGGAGCCGAGGATCGACCAGGCCGCCGCGTTCAGGAGCCACCACGTCACCACGTTCAGCGCCAGCACGATCCAGCGCCTCTTCCGCAATTCGGCCGTGGACTGGATACCCGCCGGCGTCGTAGAGCCGTCTGGCGGCAGCGTGCCGCCTTGCGCCGGAAACGGGGTGAGATCGTTCATTCGCAAACCTCCGTCGCCCGGCGGGCGGCGCAGAAAGTGAGTTCGACATGGCCTCGGCGGCACGTGCGCTCTGGTATGCCTCGCGCGGCAAGGTAGAACTGCGCGATGAAACGCTGGATGAACGCCGTCCGGCCGATGCTCTCGTCCGCATGCTCTATAGCGGCATCAGCCGGGGCACGGAACGGCTGGTATTCAACGGCCTGATGGCCGCGCCGGAGCGGGAGCGCATGGCCTGCCCGCTTCAGGATGGCGAATTCCCCTTCCCGGTCAAATACGGCTACTGCGCCGTCGGTACCGTCGAGGACGGGCCGGAGGCGCTGGCCGGCAAGACGATCTTCACGCTCGGGCCGCATCAGGACCGTCTCCTCGTTCCCACCGACCGCGTGTCGGCGGTGGAAGTACCCGCGAACGTGCCGGCCAGACGCGCCATCCTCGCGGCCAATATGGAAACGGCGCTGAACGCCGTCTGGGACTCGGGCGCCGGCCCCGGCGACCGGATCGTGGTGGTCGGCGGCGGCGTGGTTGGCCTGCTCGTCACCTATCTGGTGTCGAAGCTGCCCGGCGCCGACGTGACGCTGGTCGATCTCGACCCCGCCCGGCGGCATTTCGCCGAGCTCTTCGGCGTCCGCTTCTCGAAACCTCTCGACGGTCCCGGCGACTGCGACATCGCGTTCCACGCCTCGGCGACCTCGGCCGGCCTCGCCTGCGCGCTCGCCTGCTGCGGCGACGAGGCGACGGTGGTCGAGCTCTCCTGGTTTGGCGACAGCGACCCGGCCGTGCCGCTCGGCGCGGGCTTCCACGCGAAGCGCCTGAAGCTGATTTCGTCGCAGGTCGGCATGGTCTCTGCATCCAGACGCCCGCGCTGGACGTACAGGCGACGGCTCGAAAAGGCCGTCGCGCTGCTTGGCGATGACCGGCTCGACCAGCTCATCACCGGCGAGGTCGCCTTCGCCGGCCTGCCCCACGAACTGCCGCGCATCCTGACGCCGGGCGCTCCCGGCCTCATGACCGCCGTCAAATACTGACCGGAGCTTGCCCATCATGTATTCCGTCGAGGTCCGCGACCGCATCATGATCGCCCATTCGCTGCCCGACCCGTTCTTCGGACCGGCGCAGGGCAAGCACGGCGCGAGCTTCGTCGTCGATGTCGCCTTCTTCCGCGAGGCGCTGACCGCCCAGAACGTCGTGGTCGATATCGGCGCGGCGCTGGACGCCCTGTCGAACGCGCTGAAGCGTCTCGCCTATCAGGATCTCGACACGCTGCCGGAATTCAGGGGCAAGCTGACGACCACCGAATTCCTCTGCAAATATGTCTTCGACTGCATGGTGGAGGCGGCGAAAGCCGGCGCACTCGGCAAGGATGCCGACGGGCTCGCCAAGATCCGCGTGACCCTGCACGAGCACGACCTCGCCCGCGCCGCCTTCGAGGGCCCGCTGCCATGAAATGCTGGTGACGCAACGCCGATGACGGGATGCCGATGATATCAGCGGCCTTCGCCATTCCCGGGGATATCAGCACCCCGACCGGCGGCTATCGCTATGACCGCGAGGTTCTGGCGAGGGTCGCGGCCCACGGCGTCGCGCTCGATCATCTCGTCCTGCCGGCCTCCTTTCCCAGTCCGTCCGATGGCGATCTGCTGCGCACGGCCGGCGCGCTGGTATCGCTGCCGCCGGACCGGGTGCTGCTGGCGGACGGCCTCGCCTATGGCGCCCTGCCGGAGAGCATCTGCGCCTCCATCCGCTGCCCCATCGTCGCGCTGGTCCATCACCCGCTGGCGCTCGAAAGCGGCATCGGAGCCATGACCGCCGGTCATCTGCGTCACAGCGAAACCGTCGCGCTGACCCACGCGGCGGCTGTGATCGCGACCAGCCGGGTGACGGCGCGCACGCTCGTCGACGACTACGACGTCCAGTCCGACCGCATCACCGTCGCCGAGCCCGGCACCGAGCCGGCCCCGCGCGCGACGGGCTCCGGTGGCCCCGAGAAGCTGATCCTCGCCGTCGGCGCGGTGTCGCACCGCAAGGGCTACGACGTGCTGATGGACGCCCTCGGCGAACTCGTCGACCTCCCGTGGAAACTGGTCGTCGTCGGCGCAACCGACCGCGATCCTCCGGCCTACGAGGCGGCGCGCCGGGCGGTCGACCGGAACGGCCTTGAGCAGCGCATCGGCTTCGCGGGGTCGCTCTCCGACGAGGCCCTCGCCGGCCTCTATGGCCGCGCCGACCTCTTCGTCATGCCGTCCCGCTACGAGGGCTACGGCATGGTCCTCGCCGAGGCCATGGCGCGCGGCCTGCCGATCGTCGCCACGACCGGCGGTGCCGCGGCCGAGACGGTGCCCGATGCCGCGGCGCTCAAGGTTCCGCCCGGCAATGCTGCAGAGCTGCGGGCGGCCATTGCCCGCGCACTCGGCGACGACGCATTGCTGACCCGGCTCGCGGATGCATCGTGGGCGGCGGGCCGGAAACTGCCGCGCTGGAGCGATACGGCGCGGATCGTCGCCTCCGTGCTCAAGCGGATCGGCGCGGACATGCAGGGCAAGGGCCCGCACGAGGGACAGGTCGCATGAGCTTCTCGCCCGAATGGCTGGCGCTGCGCGAGCCCGCCGATCACGCCGCGCGCTCGCGGGAACTGCTCGCCAGCGTCGGCCGGCACTTTGCCGGACGCAGCGAGATCAGCGTGGTCGATTTCGGCTGTGGGGCGGGATCGAACCTGCGCGGCACCTATGCCGCCCTGCCCGACCGCCAGCGCTGGCTGCTCGTCGACTACGACCGGAACCTGCTCGTCGCTGCCCGCGAGCGGCTGGCGGCATGGGCGGATTCGAGCCGCGCCGACGGCGAGGCGCTGCACCTGTCGAAAGGGCCCAAGTCGCTCACCGTCTCCTTCGTGCAGGCCGACCTGACGCGCGACCTCGGCAGGGTCTTGCCGGCCGGCACCGACCTCGTCACCGCGGCCGCCCTGTTCGACCTCGTCTCCGAAGGCTGGATCGTCGGTTTCGTCGCGGCGCTGAAGCAGCGCGGCCTGCCGCTCTACACGGTCCTGACCTATGACGGCACCGAGCGCTGGGAGCCGCCGCACCCCGCCGACGCCGCCATGCTTGCCGCCTTCCACGCCCATCAGGCGACCGACAAGGGCTTCGGTCCCGCCGCCGGCCCGCGCGCGACCGCCATCATGGCGGGCGCCTTCGCGGCCGCCGGCTATAGCATCGACCGCGCCGACAGCCCCTGGCGGCTCGGGCCCGACTTCGCCGTGCTGGCGCGCGAACTGGTCACCGGCTTCGCGGGCGCCGTTCGCGAGACCGGCGCGGTGCCCGAAAGCGACATCGATACATGGCTCGCCGCGCGCCGCTCCGGCGTCGCCTGTCATGTCGGCCACGAGGATCTTCTGGTGATCCCCGCCTGATCCGATCGACCGGTCTGCTCATCCCGCAGGCGCGAGATATCATTGTGCAGCGCAGCGAGAAGACAAGTTTCGTCAAGCTGTTACGCAATCTCGTTGCGCCGGCCCCGCAGAGAACGAAATCGACAGAACGATTCCAATGTGACAGCGTTCTTGACCTGGGGGCCACGCATTCCATCTGAAGAGATGGGTGCATTTCAGGTTCCCGGACCGGCGCCGGCGGCGCCTAGAGGTTTGAGGAGCGCGCGATGGCCAAGACCGACGGTGCATCGTCCGAACTCGCCAATGCGATCAACTTCGAGGACGTTTCCCTCGACGACAAATACGACCTGACCAAGAAGCGCATCTTCGTCACCGGCGTTCAGGCGCTGGTGCGCCTCGGCCTGATGCAGAAGGAGCGCGACCGGCTCGCCGGGCTCAATACGGCGGGCTTCGTCTCGGGTTATCGCGGCTCGCCGCTCGGCGGCCTCGACCAGGCCTTCTACAAGGCGCAGCGCAATCTCGTCGCCTCCGACATCGTCTTCACCTCCGGCCTCAACGAGGACCTCGCCGCCACCGCCGTCTGGGGCGCGCAGCAGGCGGAAATGCGCGGCGAAGGCAGGTTCGATGGCGTCTTCGGCGTCTGGTACGGCAAGGGCCCGGGCGTCGACCGCTCCGGCGACGTCTTCCGCCACGCCAATCTCGCCGGCACCTCTCCGAACGGCGGCGTGCTCGCCCTGATGGGCGACGACCACACCGCCGAGTCCTCCACCGTCGCGCACCAGTCCGAGTTCCACTTCATCGACGTGATGATGCCGATCCTGAACCCCGCCGGGGCGCAGGAAATCCTCGACTACGGCCTCTATGGCTGGGCGCTGTCGCGCTATTGCGGCTGCTGGGTGGCGCTCAAGGTCATGAAGGACACGGTGGAATCCACCGGCGTCATCGACGGCTCCATCGATCGCGTGAAGGTCGTCATCCCCAGCGCGGATGAGTTCCAGATGCCCGAGGGCGGCCTGTCGATCCGCCCGAACGACGACCGGCACGAGCAGGAACGCCGCCTGCACATGTACAAGCGCGCCGCCGCGCTCGCCTTCGTCAAGGCCAACAAGATCAACCGCATCATCACCGCCGGCGGGCGCAAGCCGAAGATCGGCATCATCACCACCGGCAAGAGCTATCTCGACGTCCGGCAGGCCTGGGACGAGCTCGGCCTCGACGAGGTGAAGGCCAACGATCTCGGCATCCGCCTGTTCAAGATCGGCTGCCCCTGGCCGCTTGATCCCGGCGAACTCCGCGACTTCGTCCACGGCCTCGATCTCGTCATCGTCGTCGAGGAGAAGCGCTCGCTGATCGAGGTGCAGGTCCGCGAGGAGCTTTACGGCAATCCCGAACAGCCCGTGGTCATCGGCAAGCGGGACGAGGACGGCAACTGGCTGTTTCCCGTCCATGGCGCGCTTGATTCCAACGATGTCGCCATCTGCATCGGCGAGCGCATCCTCAAACATGTCGGCCATGTCGAGGAGATCGCCCAGAACGTCGCGCGGCTGAAGGGCGCGCAGGACGTTCTGAAGACCACGCCGATGATCGCGACGCGCATCCCCTATTTCTGCTCGGGCTGCCCGCACAACACCTCGACCGTCGTGCCCGAGGGCATGCGCGCCTATGCCGGCATCGGCTGCCACTACATGGCGCTGTGGATGGACCGCAACACCGAGGGCTGCACCCAGATGGGCGGCGAGGGCGCCAACTGGGTGGGCGAGGCGCCGTTCTCGAAGCGCGGCCACGTCTTCCAGAACCTCGGCGACGGCACCTACAACCATTCGGGCTCGCTGGCGATCCGCTTCGCCATCGCCTCCAAGGTCAACATCACCTACAAGATCCTGTTCAACGACGCCGTCGCCATGACCGGCGGCCAGCGCCACGAAGGCGGGTTGACCATGCCGATGATCGCCGCGCAGATGCGCGCGGAGGGCGTCGAGCGCATCGCCATCGTCACCGACGACCCCGGCAAATATGCCGGGCTCGGCATCTCCTTCCCGGTCGCCACCAGCATCGACCATCGCGACGATCTCGACGCCGTCCAGAAGGAACTGGCAGGCGTCCCCGGCGTCTCGGTGCTGATCTACGACCAGACCTGCGCCGCCGAGAAGCGCCGCCGCCGCAAGCGCGGCACCTTCCCCGATCCGGTCAAGCGCGTGATCATCAACGAGGCCGTCTGCGAGGGCTGCGGCGATTGCGGCGTGGTCTCCAACTGCGTCTCCGTCCAGCCGCTCGACACCGAATTCGGCCGCAAGCGCACCATCGACCAGTCGTCCTGCAACAAGGACTATTCCTGCGTGAAGGGCTTCTGCCCGAGCTTCGTCACCGTCCACGGCGCGGAGCTGAAACGCGGCAAGGCGCTCGGCGTCACCGCCGACATCTCGAACCTGCCGGAGCCGGCCCTTCCCTCCTTCGCGCATACCTACAACGTGCTGATCGAGGGCGTCGGCGGCACGGGTATCGTCACTGTCGGCGCCATTCTCGGCATGGCCTGCCACCTCGAGAAGAAGGGCGTCGGCCTGATCGACATGGCCGGCCTCGCGCAGAAGGGCGGCGAGGTGTTCTCCCACATGCGCATCGCGCGCACGCCGGAGGACATCCACTCGATCCGCGTCCATGCCGGCTCCGCCGATCTCGTCCTCTCCGGCGACATCGTCATCGCCGGTGGCAAGAAGTCGCTGGCCTCGATGAAGCCGGACACCAAGGTGGTGGTGAACACCATCGAGATGCTGCCCGGCCAGTTCACCCGCGACGCCAATTTCTCGCTGCCCTCGGAGCGGCTGAAGCGCGCCATCATCGGCCATGCCAGCCGCGAGACGACGCATCTCGTCGATGCCCAGCGGCTCGCCACGGCGCTGATGGGCAATTCCATCGCCACCAATCTGTTCCTGGTCGGCTACGCCTACCAGATCGGCGGCCTGCCACTGACCTCGGCCGCCATCGAGCGCGCCATCGAGATGAACGGCGAAGCCGTGAAGATGAACATCACCGCCTTCCGCTGGGGCCGGCTCTGCGCCCATGACCGCGCGGCGGTGGAGAAGCTCGTCGCCCCGATCACCGCACCCATCGGGGTCGAGCGCCTGTCGGGCTCGCTGGAGGAGATCATCTCCCGCCGCGTCGAGCAGCTCACCGCCTATCAGAACGCCGCCTATGCCGCCCGCTATTCGGCCCTCGTCGATACCGTGAAGAAGGCTGAAGGCCAGAAGGCTCCCGGCAAGCAGGGTCTCACCGAGGCGGTGGCGCGCTATCTCTACAAGCTGATGGCCTACAAGGACGAGTATGAGGTCGCCCGCCTCTACACCGATGGCAACTTCCTCAAGCAGGTCGCCAAGACCTTCGACGGGCAGGACCTGAAGTTCGAGTTCCACCTCGCGCCCCCGCTGCTCGCGAAGAAGGACCCGGCCACCGGCGTTCCCCGCAAGATCAGCTTCGGCCCGTGGATGATGACCGGTTACAGGCTGCTGGCGAGCCTCAAGGGCCTGCGCGGCACCGCCTTCGACATTTTCGGCTACACCCACGAGCGGAAGACCGAGCGCCAGCTGATCAGCGATTACGAGGCGCTGGTGGCCGAGATCGTCGGCAAGCTGACGTCGGACAATCACGCGCTCGCCGTCGGCCTCGCCAACATCCCCGAGAAGATCCGCGGCTTCGGCCATGTGAAGGCGCGGCACCTCGACGTGGCGAAGAAGGAAGAGGCGGCTTTGCTCGCCGAGTTCCGCGCCGGCCCCAAGCCCGAGATCAAGCTCGCGGCGGAGTAGCAAGACCACACGCTTCCACCTCTCCCTGGCGGGGAGAGGTCGGCTGCGCCAGCAGCCGGGAGAGGGGGACAAGCCCTTTCCGACAGCCGCTCTCCCCCTCGCCCGACCTTCGGTCGACCTCTCCCCGCCCGGGAGAGGTGGGGCAGCGGCCCCGTCGCGCTTCACTGGCCACTGATCTCACCGTCGCGAAACACACGGCTGAACTCGTCCGAGGTCCTGCAGGCGCACTTGTCGAACATGCCTGAAATATGCCGGACCAGCGTTACGCTGTCAAGGCTATAATTCCTACAACAGGACGAAAGTCCGCAATCCAATATCCCGCGCGGCTCATGACCAGACGGTTTGCATGGACGCCCCTACCCGTCCCGGCTGTATCATGCGACAGACAGGGTTCCCGCCGCCGGCTCCCGGATATCGCCATGCCCTCGACCTTCCTGCCCTCCCCCGTCTCCGCCGGCTGGGAACGCATCGCCCCCGCCGAGGCTGGCCTTGACCCGCAGAAGCTGGTCGCCGCCACGGCCTTCGCGGAGGGCGCCGAGAGCCCCTGGCCGACGAGCCTCTACTATCCGGACGGCCGCTATGTCGGCATCGTCGAGTGGAACGAGACGGGCCCCTGGAGCGAGATCGTCGGCCCGGTCATCCCGCGCGGCAAGCCGGCCGGCGTCATCGTCAAGGGCGGCAGGATCGCCGCCGAATGGGGCGACGTTGCCCGCGTCGACATGACCTTTTCCATCGCCAAGAGCTATCTGGCGATCCTCGCGGGCCTTGCCCATGACGATGGCCTGATCCGCCTCGACGATCCCGTCTCCAGGACCCTCGACGACCCGCATTTCGCCGGCGAGCGCAATGCCCGCATCACCTGGCGGCACCTGCTGGTGCAGTCGAGCGAGTGGCAGGGCACCATCTTCGACAAGTCCGATCAGGTCGACCACAACCGCCAGATCGGCGCGGGCGCCGACAACAGCCGCAAGGGCCATCTCCGCGAACTCCGCGAGCCCGGCAGCTTCTACGAATACAACGATGTCCGCGTGAACGTGCTCTCCTACGCCCTGCTCCGCACCTTCGGCCGCGCCCTGCCCGAGGTGCTGAAGGAGCGGATCATGGACCCGATCGGTGCCTCCGACACCTGGAAGTGGCACGGCTACCGCAACTCCTTCGTCGCTATCGGCGGCAGCCAGGTCCAGTCCGTGCCGGGCGGGGCGCATTGGGGCGGCGGCATCTTCATCTCCGCGCTCGATCATGCCCGCCTCGGCCTGCTGATCGCCCGCAATGGCGAATGGGGCGGCCGGCAGCTTCTCTCGAAGGGCTGGATCGCCGACATGCTCTCGCCCTCGGCGACCAATCCCGACTATGGCTTCCTGTGGTGGCTGAACCGCGGCCGGGCCCGCTTCCCGAACGCCACCGCGTCGAGCGTCTTCGCCCTCGGCGCCGGCTCGAACATCATCTGGATCGAGCCGGAGAACGACATCGTCGCGGTCGCCCGCTGGATGAACCAGACGCAGTTCGATGCCTTCTTCGGCAAGGTGCTCGGCGCGCTGGCTTGAGGCACCAGTTGAATGGCCTGTGACTTCACGACGTCATGCCCGGCCTTGTGCCGGGTATCCACGACTTCCTTGCATCGGGTCGTGTTCAAGTCGTGGATGGCCGGCATAGCCGAGGCAAAGCCTCGGCGTTCGACCGGAAGGACGGCGACCACAGGTCGCCTGTGGCCCGGCCATGACCGGAAGTACGCTGTCTTGCGGACATTTTCCGAGAAGAGCTTCTAGCGCCCCGTCAGCAGCATCACGCCGAGCGCGGTGAGGACCGGCAGCGGCAGCGAGGCCGCGACGCGCAGCCAGACGACCCGCGCCGGCATGACCGGGATTTCCCAGACGAACAGGCGCTGCACCGCGAACAGCGCCCAGGCCGTGACATAGGCCATGACGGCGAGATAGCCCGCGCCGCTCTTCAGCGCCGAAGCGCCGATGGCGAAGCCGATCACCGGGCCGCCCGGCGTCAGCGCGCCGGCAAGCGTCGCGAGCAGCAGTCCCGCGATCCCGGAATCGGGCCCGAGCCAGGAGCGCACCACGTCCTGCGGCAGGAGCGCCGCGAGGAAGCCCGCGCCGATCACGCCGATGGCCAGCCGCGGCAGGAGGTAGAGGAAGTCGAGCGCGCCGCTGCGCGTCGAATCCGCCAGCACCCTGTCGCCACGCCGCCAAGCGAGGAAGCCGAGCACCGCGACGATGACCCAGAGCAGCACGGCGATGGCGACATTCGCGGTCATCGAGGCCCGCCCGGCACGTAGCGCGCCAGGAAGGCCGCTCCCAGCCCCGCGACGACCGGCAGCGGCAGCGAGACCAGCATGCGCGTGGTGACGAAGTCGACGCCGAGGAAGGGCACCTCCCAGATGATCGCCCGGTTGAGGCCGATCAGCGTCCAGCTCGTCACGAAGGCGACTGCCGGCCCGACACCCGCGCCGATGGCGAGGAAGGCCCCGGCCAGCGGGTAGATGGTGAAGGGGCCGCCCGGCATGATCGCGCCGATCAGGGTCGCGATGACGAGGCCGGTCAGGCCGGAATCGCCGCCCACCCAGCGCGACACCAGTTCGCGCGGCAGCAGCACCGCGACGAAGGCGCCGATCAGGCAGCCGGCCAGCACCTTGGGCAGGATGTCGAGGAACAGCCAGGCGTCCTCCGCCAGCACATGCGCGATGCCGGCAAGGCCCTCGCGGCGATAGACCACCGCCGCGCCGGCGAGCACCAGCACGAGGACGACCGCCGTCGAGGCATCGACCAGGTTGCGGGACTTCTTCGGCGGCGGGGGAGCGGAAGCGGAGGACAAGCAGGGGCCGGATGCGAGAAGGGCGGACCCCGTCAAGGATCCGCCCCGGACACTAGATGCCGCAACCCCGCGCAGGAAGCCCCACGCGCGGCGCGGCAGGCGTGCGTCGATCAGGCCCCGCGCGCCGCCTTGGCCTCGGCGGCGGCCTGGTCGAGATGCGCGACGAGCTGCGGCTCCAGTCCCAGCGCCTCGGCGAAGTCCTTCAGGAACCTGGCCTCGGCGGCGCTGTCGACATTCATGCCGAGATGGGCTGCGATATAGGCCTGCGCCTTCATCTCGTCGGTGACGCAGGAGGCCGCGATGATCTTCATGCTGACGGGCGCCGCGAGCACACCGTCGAGATAGGATTTCTCGGCCGTGCCGAGGCCCATCGATTCCAGCTGCCCGACGATCATCTGCCGCTCGTCCGGTGACATCTCGCCGTCGGAATAGGCCCCCGCCACCATGGCGCGCAGCAGGATTTCGGCGGTGTCGTCGATCGTTCCCGCCGCTTCCGCGAAGCCCTGCGGCGCCTTGCCGAGGCCGAGGATGGCCGAGACGTCGTCGATCGTGCCCTGCACGACCGGCTTGCCCTGCTGGAAATTGCGCAGCGCCACATAGGCGAGGCCGCCGATGGCGGCGAGTCCGCCGAGCCGCGCCGCCGTGCCGGCGATCTGCCGTCCCGCGCCCGTGCCGAGCAGCAGGCCGGCCAGCGTGCCGGCTGCGGCCCCGCCGGCGAAACCGCCGGCATTCTTCTGGAGCACTTCGGCGGCCTGCCCGAACATGCCGCCGAGGCCACCCTGCCCGCCCATCTGCGCCTGCGCGCCCTGCAGCGTCGCCATCAGCTGATCGAGCAGATTGCCGCTCTGCGGTCCGCCTGCGCCGCCACCGGGAGGCGGCGTCGGCGCGGCATTGCGCGTCTGCGCGCCGCCGGACTGCGCCTGCCGAAGGGCGGCCGAGAGCTGGTCGAGGAGAGAGCCGTTGGCCGCGGGCGAAGCTCCGCCGGCTCCGGGCTGCTGGCCGCCGCCGGCGAGGCCGCCGAGCAATCCGCCGAGGCCACCGAGACCGCCGGCGCCGCCCTGCCCTCCCGGCTGCGCCATGCCGGCAAGCTGGCCGAGAAGCCCGCCCGCGCCGCCCTGCTGGGTTCCGCCGGACAGGACGGACGTCAGAATCTTGGAAATGTCGGTCACTGGCTTCTCCTCCGGAAATGCCTACTCCGCGGCGAGAGCTAGTCATCCCGCCCGGCGGAGCAAGAGGGACAACTAAGCCGGATTCATGTCAGCGGCGCTACGCCGCACCCCGGTCAGGGCCGCAGGGCGCGCGCCGCGCGGGCGAGATTCTCGATGCGTCCGAAATCGCCATTGGCGATGGCATCGGCCGGAGCCACCCACGATCCGCCCACCGCGCCGACATTCTTGAGCGCCAGATAGGCGGCCGCATTGGCCGCGTCGATGCCGCCGGTCGGGCAGAAGACGAGGCCCGGCAGCGGCCCCTGCAGCGCCTTGAGGAAGGCCGCGCCGCCGGACGGTTCGGCGGGAAAGAACTTCAGCGCCCTGAACCCGAGCTCGGCCAGCGTCATGGCCTCGGTGGCCGTCGCCGCGCCGGGCAGCACCGGCACCGGCACATGCGCCAGCGCCGTGGCGAGCTTCGCGGGCGTGCCCGGCGAGACGAGAAACTGCGACCCTGCCGCCGTCGCCGGCTGGATGTCCTCCTCGCGGGTGATCGTGCCGGCCCCGACAATGGCGCCGGGAACCTCGCGGGCGATCTCGCGGATGGCATCGAGAGCCTCCGGCGTGCGCAGGGTGACTTCGAGCACCGGCAGGCCGCCTGCGACGAGCGCACGCGCCAGCGGCACGGCGCTCTCGACTTGGCTGATGGTCAGGACGGGGATGACGGGGGACTGGGCGAGCAGCGGGCGGGCGTCGATCGGCATGGGCGGCCTCGGATGCGGGATAAGAGACTTATCACCGCCTGTTGTCGGCTGGAATGGCAGCCGCTCACCCGGCCGGCGGTTTCGCGGCCACGCTCGCCGGATCGTAGAAGAAGCGCTCGCGAACGATCTTCTCGCCGTCCCAGGTCTGAAGCGCCATCTCGTCGAAACGCCGGGTCGAGCCGTCCGGCAGCGTGAAGTCGAAGATCCAGTGGATCGCCACATGGTCGCCATCGACCAGGAAGGTCGTCACCTCATGCGTGTGGACGCTGGCGACCCGGCCGAGTGCCGCCTTCTCGTGCGCGACCAGCACGTCGCGGCCGACGCGCGGAGCCGAGAGGTTCTCCTGCATCGAGGCGTCCTCGGCATAGAATTCCTCGATGGCCCGCACATGGTCGTTGGATTCGACCATGGCGATGAAGCGCTCGACGGTTTCGCGACGTGGCATCCCGAGGTCCTCCCGACCATCGATCCGATCCGTGTTTCATACGCGCCGGGGAACCCGATTCCGGCAGGAGACGCCCACCTGTCGGTTGCCTCGCCACGGCCGGCGGCCATCGCCGTCACCGCCCGAGCGGCAGGCGCGGATCGTCCTTGAGCGTTTCCAGCACGATGGAGGATCGCACGCGCGCGACGCTCTCGTGCGGCAGCAGCACTTCATTGACCAGCGTCGACAGACCCTTCAGGTCGCGAACGACGAGCTTCAGGAGGTAGTCGGCATCGCCGGTCATGGCGTGCGCCTCCTGCACCTCCGGCATGGCGCGCACAAGGTCGGCGAAGCGCTTGGCATTGAGGCCGGAATGGGTGGCCAGCGAGACGAAGATGAAGACGCTGACCCCGAAGCCGAGCCGCCCGGCATCGAGGTCCGCGCGATAGCGGCGGATCAGCCCGGTCTCTTCCAGCCGCTGCCGCCGGCGCGACACCTGACTCGGCGACAGGCGCACGAGATCGGCGAGTTGCTGGTTGGTTCGTGCGCCATCGGCCTGCAGCGCATCCATGAGGCGCAGGTCAAACCCGTCGATCGCGGCAGTGTCGTTCATTCCGGCATATGACCATGCATGTTTCGTGCACGCAACGGCCAGGAATCCACGCGCTTCGCACGCCCTTTGCGCTGATTCCGCACGATACTCCGCCTATCGCACTCCACTGCCGAGGAGACAGCCATGGGTCCCTTCCCCCACGACGCACCGCCCGCCGAGATCAGCGCCCACAATCCGATGGGCACGGACGGCTTCGAATTCGTCGAGTTCGCCCACCCAGATCCCGCCGCGCTGAAAAAGGTGCTGGAACTGATGGGCTTCACCGCCGTCGCGCGGCACCGCTCGAAGAACGTCACGCTCTACCGGCAGGGCGACGTGAACTACATCGTCAATGCCGAGCCGGATTCGTTCGCGGCCGCCTTCGCCGCCGAGCACGGCCCCTGCGCCTGCGCCATGGCCTTCCGCGTGACCGATGCGAAACACGCCTATGAGCGCGCGCTGTCGCTGGGTGCCGAACCTCATGTGGGCAAGGTCGGACCGAACGAACTCTCCATCCCCGCCGTCAAGGGCATCGGCGGCTCGCTGCTCTATTTCGTCGACCGCTACGGCGACAAGGGCTCGATCTACGACGTCGATTTCGTCTGGACCGCCGAGCGCGACCCGCATCCGGAGCCGGCCGGGCTCTACTACCTCGACCACCTCACCCACAACGTCCATCGCGGCCGCATGGACCATTGGGCCGGCTGGTACGAGAAGCTGTTCAACTTCAAGGAAATCCGCTTCTTCAACATCGAGGGCAAGCTGACGGGACTGATCTCCCGCGCCCTCACCTCGCCCTGCGGCAAGATCCGCATCCCCATCAACGAGAGCCTCGACGACAAGAGCCAGATCGAGGAATACCTCGCGCTCTACAAGGGCGAGGGCATCCAGCACATCGCCTGCGGCTCCCGCGACATCTATCGGACCGTCGAGGCATTGCGCACCAACGGCCTGCCCTTCATGCCCTCGCCGCCGGCGACCTATTACGAGAAGGTCGACGCGCGCGTGCCCGGCCATGGCGAGCCGGTGGAGCGGATGCAGGCCAACGGCATCCTGATCGACGGCGAAGGTGCGGTGGCTGTCGGCGAGAAGGAAGGCCGCATGTCGCGCGTCCTCCTGCAGATATTCTCCGGCACCGTGCTCGGCCCGATCTTCTTCGAGTTCATCCAGCGCAAGGGCGACGACGGCTTCGGCGAGGGCAATTTCCGCGCCCTGTTCGAATCGATCGAGGAGGATCAGATCCGCCGCGGCGTCATCGGCGGCAAGGCCGCCTGAACCTCCGGTCCCGCTCAGATCAGCGGGAAGACGGTCCCGATCCAGGGAATGACCGCGACGGTCGCCGCCGCGGTCAGTGTCAGCCTGCTCTCGGGCTGGATATCGCCGGCATCCTCGATGGGCCCTGTCGTCGAGAGGATCTGCGCCGCGGCCAGCAACACGAAGCAGAGCGCCATGTTGCCGAGGTGCCGGGCATAGTCGAAGGTCACGATATTCGTCGCCAGGAAGCCGCCGACGATGACGACCGCGCCGATGACGAAGGCCTGATGCGCCGCGCGATGCGTCGTCGCGAGCGGCGCGAGCCGCCGCCAGAAGAAGACGATGATCGGCAGGTGAATGAGGACGAAGGCTGCATAGAGCGGCAGGCGCAGGATGTGCTGGGGCAGGATCGCGAAGGAGCCGGCCATTTCCTGCCCGACCGTCGAGTACCACATGTTCACGTGAGAATCGGGGAACGACCGGAGCGAGCGCTCCCGCATGGCATCGAGGAACGCGTCGGCGCCGTATGCCGGAACGCCGAAAACCAGCAGGCCGAGGAACACGCCCGCGAGCAGGATGACGGAGGTCGCGAGAGCCGTGAGGTCCCCGATGTCGAAGCCGCCATTGGCATTGACCATGCGCACCAGCAGGATCGCGTAGATCGCCGGGATGTAGATGGTCGCGTGCAGGTGGTGGACGAAGAGCAGCATCACGCAGAGTGCCCAGACGATGCCAAATGCGCGCGCCCTGAGCGGCATGAGCACCGCCAGCATGGCGACGATGGCGCCCCACGTGTCGAACTTGCCGAGATTGCCGATGAAGTTCTTGAACAGCAGGGGCGAGCCGATCAGGAAACAGGCGATCAGCAGCGTGTCCGCGCCGCGCCCCGGAAACAGGCGCCGGAAGACCATCGCGAACAGGCCGAGTGCCGCCGCCACGAAGGCGAAGGCCTCGATACGGATCACCCACTGGGGAACCGCCGGCAGGAACCAGGAATAGATCTCGCCGACCAGCGCCCGGCGGATCAGGCCATCGTCATAGGTGACAAGCCGGTGGACATATTCCGAAGCGGGAACCGGGCTCAGGCAGCGGTGAAGGATGATCACCGCGAAACCGGCGAGGCACAGCCCTGCAATGCCCCAGACGAGGCGCGTTTCCGCCGCCCCGGATGTACGAATATGCACGATCGTCCCCATGCCCTTGCGCAGCCGCCTAGCATCGAAGCGACCTCACGTGCAAGGGAATGTCAGTACGATCTTACCTTGGGGTTATCACGCCCCGAGACGCCCTTCCGCGACGGCGTGGCAGGCGACCGTGCCGAGCCCGTCCGTCATGGCCGCAGGCATTTCGGTGCGGCAGCGCCCATTGGCCAGCGGGCAGCGCGGGTTGAACGGGCAGCCCGGCGGCGGCGTGATCGGGTTCGGAATCTCGCCGTCCACCGGCTTGCGCGAGCGGCCGGTCATTTCGAGGTCCGGCACCGCGTCGAGCAGCATGCGCGTATAGGGGTGGCGGGGGCTTGCGAACATCTGCCGCGCCGGTGCGACCTCGACGAGGCGGCCGAGATACATGACGCCGATGCGCGTCGCCATGTGCCGGACGACCGCGAGATTGTGCGAGATGAACAGGTAGGTCAGGCCGAACTCGTCCTGCAGGTCGCGCATCAGGTTGAGGATCTGCGCCTGCACCGACACGTCCAGCGCCGAGGTCGGCTCGTCGCAGACGATGAACTCCGGCTTGGAGGACAGCGCGCGCGCGATGGCTATGCGCTGGCGCTGGCCGCCGGAAAACTCGTGCGGATATTTCGCGCCGTCGGCGGGGTCGAGACCGACGGTGCGGAGGAGACGGCCCACCTCCGCCTCGATCTCGCGGTTGTCGCTCATCAGCCCGAAGGCCCGGATCGGCTCGGCGATGATCCGGTCGACGCGCCAGCGCGGATTGAGCGAGGCATAGGGCGACTGGAAGATCATCTGGATGCGGCGGCGCAGCGCCTTGAGCTTCTGCGCGTCGGCCGGCTTGGCGATATCGACGCCGTCGATGATCACCGAACCATTGGTCGGCTGCAGCAGGCCGACAACCATGTTCGCGACCGTCGACTTGCCGGAGCCGGATTCGCCGACGAGGGCGAAGGTCTCGCGCGGCGCGATGGTGAAGGACACGTCCTGCACGGCGCGCAGCAGGCGCTTCTCCTCGCGCTCGATGACGCGGTTGAGCCAGGGCTTCGAGACGTCGAAGGTGCGCGACAGGTTGCGGACGGAAACGAGGGGTTCGGTCATGACGCGGGCCGCATCTCGGTGGTGGCCGGCGCGGCATCCGCAAGCACGGAGCCGCCGGCATTGTCGTAGAGCCAGCAAGCGACCGACGTCGCGCCGACGGCGATGGGATCGGGACGCTCGACGCGGCAGCGGTCGAACACTTTCGGGCAGCGCGGATTGAACGCGCAGCCGCGCGGGATCGCGGTCAGCCGCGGCATGGAGCCGGGGATCTGCACGAGGCGCTCGGAATCGCTGTCGAGCGAGGGGATCGAGCCCATCAGCCCCTCGGTATAGGGGTGGCGGGCGCGCTTGATGACGTCCTGCACCGGGCCGATCTCAGCGATGCGGCCGGCATACATGACAGCGACGCGGTCGGCGGTCTCGGCGATCACGCCCATGTCGTGGGTGATCAGCATGACCGCCGTGCCGTGGTCCTTGCAGAGCTTCTTGAGCAGCGAAATGATCTGCGCCTGTACCGACACGTCGAGCGCCGTCGTCGGTTCGTCGGCGATCACCAGTTCCGGCTCGGCGCAGAGCGCCAGGGCCAGCACCACGCGCTGGCGCATGCCGCCGGAGAACTGGTGCGGGTAATTGTCGATGCGCTTGTCGGGGGCCGGGATGCCAACCTCGGTGAGGAGGTCGATGGCCCGCGCGCGCGCCTGCGCCTGGGTCAGGCTGGTATGGGTTCGGATCGTCTCGATCAGCTGTTCGCCGACCGTGTAGAGCGGGTTGAGCGAGGTCAGCGGGTCCTGGAACACCATGCCGATGCGCTTGCCGCGGATGCGCCGCATGGATTCCGCGTCGAGATTGTCGATCCGCTCGCCCTTCAGCAGCACCTCGCCGCCGGTGATGCGGCCGGGCGGTTCGAGCAGGCCGATGACGGCGGTGCCGGTCATCGACTTGCCGGCGCCGGACTCGCCGACGACGCCGAGCACCTCGCCCGGCGCGATGTCGAACGAGATGCGGTCGACCGCGGTCAGCGCCCCTCGTCGGGTGGGGAACTGCACGACCAGGTCGCGCACGGAGAGGACGGGAACAGTCATCGCAACATCAACGCAGCTTCGGATTGAGGGCGTCGCGCAGCCAGTCGCCGAGAAGGTTGATCGACAGCGCGAGGAGAACGAGAGCGAGCGCGGGGAACAGCAGGATCCACCACTCGCCGGAGAACAGATATTGCTGGCCGAACCGGATCAGCGTGCCGAGCGAGGGCTGGGTCGCCGGCACACCGACGCCGAGGAACGACAGCGTCGCCTCCTCGATGATGGCGAGCGCGAGATTGATCGTGGCGATCACCAGAACCGGGCCGGTGACGTTGGGCAGCACATGGCGCAGCATGATGAAGAAGGGCGAGCGGCCCATGACCCGCGAGGCCTGCACGTATTCCTTGTTCCGCTCGACCATGGTCGAGCCGCGCACGGTTCGGGCATATTGCGCCCAGTTCGACAGGCCGATGGCGACGATCAGCACCCATATCGCCATCTGCTCGTGATGGGCGGGCGGGATGACGCCGCGCGCGACGCCGAAGAACAGCAGCGCGATCAGGATCGCGGGAAACGACAGCTGGATGTCGGCGACGCGCATGATGAAGGCGTCCGTGCGTCCGCCGAGATAGCCGGAGACGAGGCCGAGGCCGACGCCCATGACCACCGAGACGGCGACCGAGGAAAAGCCGACGAACAGCGACACGCGCGAGCCGTAGAGGATCGCCGAGAACAGGTCGCGGCCCTGATTGTCGGAGCCGAGCATGAACACCGTGTTCGATCCCATGCCGGCCTCGCCCGGCCGGGTATAGGCGTCGAGCAGGTTGAGCACCGCCGGGTCGAAGGCATCCTGCGGCGCGATGAAATTGGCGCACAGCGAAGCCGTCAGCAGGACCACGGTCATGGCCGCGGCGACGATCGCCACCGGCGAGTGGCGGAAGCTCCAGGCGATGTCGGAATCCCAGGCACGCGCCAGCCGCTGACCGAGCGTCGGCGCTGCCTGGGCCTTGATGTCGTCGGCGAGAGCCATGGCGCCCTCAATGAGCCGGTGCCGCACCCGTGCCGCGCAGACGCGGATCGAGTGCGAAATAAAGGAGATCGACGACGAGGTTGGTGACCACGAAGACGAAGGCCACGAACATCAGATAAGCCGCCATCACGGGAATGTCGACGAACTGTACGGCCTGCACGAACAGCGCGCCGAGCCCCGGCCACTGGAACACGCTCTCGGTGACGATGGCGAAGGCGATGACGCCGCCGAGTTGCAGGCCGGCAATGGTCATCACCGGCACCATCGTGTTCTTCAGCGCGTGGCGGAACCAGATGACACGCTCCGGCACGCCGCGGGCGCGCGCGAACTTCACATATTCCGTCCGCATCGTTTCCAGCATCTCGGCGCGCACGAGCCGCATGATCAGGGTCAGCTGGTAGAAGCCGAGGGTGAGCACCGGCATGACCAGCGACTTCAGGCCCGAGACGGTCAGGAGGCCGGTCGTCCACCAGCCGATCTTCACGGTGTCGCCGCGCCCGAAGGAGGGCAGCCAGCGCAGCTCCACCGCGAACAGCCAGATGAGACCGATGCCGATCAGGAAGGTCGGCAGCGACACGCCGACCAGCGACACCGACAGGATCAGGTGCGCGAGCACGCCGTCCCTCCGGATCGCCGTATAAACGCCGAGCGCGATGCCGACGAAGAGCGCGAAGAGCGCGGAAAGAACCGCGAGCTCGACGGTCGCCGGCAGGCGTTCGGCGATCAGGTCCGACACCGGCCGGCCCTGCCGGTAGCTGACGCCGAAATTCAGCCGCGCGGCATTGCCGACGAAGCGGGCGAACTGGATCGGGAACGGATCCATCAGCCCGAGGTCGCGCGCCAGCTGCTCGCGATCCTCGATCGTCGCCTCCTGGCCGACCAGGTTCGAAACGGGATCGCCGATGAAGCGGAACATGGAGAAGGCGACCAGCGCGACCGCCAGCATGACCATCGCCGCTTGGGCAAGGCTCTTGACGATATAGGCGATCATGGAACGCGGAACCGGTCTTCAGGGCCGGCACGAGGCCGGACGATACGGGCAGCCTCCGCGAAGGAGGCTGCCCGCGAGCTTGGCTGCAATCAGGAGCCGGCGAAGCGGAACAGCTTGAACCAGGCGCCCGCATCCGGATGGACCGGCACCTCGATGCCGCCGCGCGAGGCGTGGCTGATCGACTGCAGATGCAGCGGAATGTAGACGGCCTCGTCACGAAGCTGCTTCTGGATCGCCGCGAGTTCGGCGTTGCGGCGCTGGATGTCCGGCATGGTCTGGAGCGCCAGCATCCGCGTGTCGAGCGCCGGGTTGGAATAGCGCGTGCCGTTCCAGGTGCCGTTGCTCGCGGTGCGCGTGTGGTAGAGGAAGGTCAGGATATATTCGGCGTCGTAGGTCGGGATGCCCCAGCCCACGAGGAAGAAGTCCAGCTCCTCGCGCTGCAGTTCAGGGAAGTGCTGCGCCGCCGGCTTCGCCACGAGGTTCGCGCGGATGCCGAGCTGGCCCATCATCGCGACGACCGCCTGGCAGATATTCTCGTCCGAGACGTAGCGGTTGTTGGTGCACTGGAGCGTCACCGAGAACCGGGTATTGCCGGCCTCGGGGCGGCGGCGAACGCCGGCTTCATCCAGCGCACGGTTGGCCGCGGCGGGGTCGAAGCGCGGCACGGCCGCGAGTTCCGCCGTGTAGCCGGAGATGAACGGCGAGCCGACATAGCCGATGGGCTGGCCCTGCCCGCGCATCACCACCCGGGTGATGGCATCGCGGTTGATGGCGCCGTTGATGGCGTTGCGCACGCGCGCATCGGCGAAGGGGTTGCGGCCCTTGAGGTCCGAGGACTTCAGCTCCGCCTGCCCGACATTGAAGCCGAGGAAGATGACGCGGTTCTCGGGGCCGGTCGTCACCTTGATGCCCTGGCTCTGGGCGAGGCGGGCGATGTCCTGCACCGGCACGTCGTGGACGACGTCCACCTCGCCGGAGAGCAGCGCGGCGATACGGGTCGCGTCCTGCTGGATCGGCACGAGGATCAGCTCGGACACTTCCAGCGGAAACTGGCCCTTGCCCCAGTAGCCCTCGAAGCGGCGCATCACCGTGCGCACGTCCGGCTCGCGCGAGACGAGGGTGAACGGCCCGGTGCCCATGGCGTTGCGCGTCGCGCCGTTTTCCTGGCGCTCGCGGATGTTCTGCGGCTCGAGCGCGTTGTTGGCCTCGGCCCAGGCCTTGGACATCATGAAGATGTTGGTCAGGTTCTCCGGCAGCAGCGGGTTCGGCGCCTTGGTCTTGATCCGGATCGTGTTCGCATCGACCTTCGTGACGCTCTCGACCGAGGTCAGAAGGCCGCGATAGTCGGAAGTCGGGCGGCGCGCGCGGTCAAAGGAGAAAACCGCGTCGTCGGCGGTGAAGTCGGTGCCGTTGTGGAACTTGACGCCCTGGCGAAGCTTGAACTCCCAGACGGTCGGATCGTCGGGCAGGATGCGCCACTCGGTGGCCAGCGTCGGCACCAGCTTGCCGTCATAGCCGCGGATGACGAGAGTCTCGTAGATCTGGTGGGCGAGGTTCGAGGTCGGGCCGATATTCGCCGACATCGGATCGAGGGTCTGGGCATCGACCGAGCGCGCCCAGCGAACGGTGCGAGCCTCCGCCGCGACCGTCGCGAAAGCCGCGGCTGCGAGCAGCGCGCCGGCGATGAGCTTTGATCCAAAACGCATCCAACGTCTCCGCAAAGCAAGTTGCGGCCGGGCCCCTCGCCCGGCTCATTGGAGCGATCATAAACAGGCCTTTCGGCACTGTCACGGAAGCGTTGTGGACGAAATGCCGCGCAAACGGGCTTGATCGCCGCTTAGGCAGCGGCTTTCGGGGGAGGCCCCTGCGGCTTGATCTCGATCTCGATGAAGGCGAAGTCGCGGCCCGAAATGTTGATGATGTTATGCTCCACGCCCTCCTGCCGGAAATAGGGCTCGTGGGTCTTCATCTCGTATTCGCCCGACGTGCCGCCCGGCAGTTCCGCGATCAGCTTGCCGTCCGCCAGCGGCACCACGACATAGTCCCAGCCATGGCGGTGCCAGCCGGTCTCCGCGCCGTCGGTGAAGTTCCACTGGGTGACCTTGACCTTGTCGTTGTCGATCAGGACTTGCGGGTCGGCCGGCGGGCGGCAGGTGAAGGTCATGGGGAGGTCCTTTCGATTTGCGTCAGGCCGGCCGAACGGCCGGCCACGAGCCAGTAGACGAAGCCGCCGGCAAGGCCCGCGGCAAGCGCCACGATCACCTTGGTCACGGTGATCGCCTGCTCGGCGCCGAGGATCGGATCGGGCGGTTCCGAGCTTGCCTGCGCCCAGGCGAAGACGAGCGTCGCCACCGCGCCGAGAAGTCCGACGCCGAGATGGAAGGTGAGCGAGCGCCAGCGCATCGCCTCGGCGACGAATTCGACCATCAGCAGCGGCCACATGAACCGTGCGGCCTGAAATGTCAGGAACCCGACCATGACGCCGCCGGCCAGCGGCTCGGGCACGCGGCCGCGATTGAGGTCGAGCAGCAGCACGATCGCCGCGCCGACGGCGATCGCCAGAATGAAGCCGGTCGCAACCCGCAGCAGCCGAACGAAGTAGTGGAGGAATCGCCCCATCATGGGCGGCGACCTTAGAGCATGAGCCCGAAAAGTGGGATCCGGTTTGCGGATGGAGCTCATGCTCCAACAAGAACCCACGACGGGTATTCCGGTTCAGCCGGAACACCCGTTTTGGCTACCGTCACACGGAAGCTCTGCCTCGGAAGCGCAGGCCTGCGGTGCGCCGCTCAGCGCACCAGCGCCCCGTAGATCAGGTTCTTGAACAGCATGCGGGTGTGCACGCGGTTCGAGGGGCCCTGCGCCATCAGGATGCCGACCACGCCCTCGCGCGGATCGATGGTGAAGCTGGTGCCCCAGGCGCCCGCCCACATCGCATCGCCGGTCGAGCCCGGCGCCACCGCGAAGCCGTCCTGCAGCCTGACCGCGAAGCCGAGGCCGAAGCCGTAGCCCGGGCCGGTCGAGGCGGCGGTGGAGCCGCCCATGCCGACGAGGTGGTTCGACAGCATGAAGTTCACCCAGCGCGACGACAGGAGCCGCGCGCCCTCGAACTCGCCGCCGTTCAGGATCATCTGCGCGAAGCGGAAATAATCCTCGGCGGTGGAGACCATGCCGGAGCCGCCGCGCAGATACTGGCCGTTCTCCGCCGGGTTCTCGAAGATGCGGTAGGCCGAGATGAACGGCGCCTTCAGGGGATCGCTGTCCAGCGCCTCGGCGAGGCGCGAGCGACGTGCCTCCGGCACGAACCAGGCGGTGTCGCGCATGTCGAGCGGATCGAGGATCATCTCCTTGACCAGCACGTCGAGCCGCTTGCCGGTGACGCGCTCGAGCAGCAGGCCGAGCACGTCCACCGAGATCGAGTATTCGAAATTGGTGCCGGGCTGCTGGGTCAGCGGAATCTGGCCGAGCCGGCGCAGCATCTCGTCGCCGGCGATATTGGCGGTGCGGCCTTCGATGTTCTGGTCGTCGAGAAGCTGCTTGATGCGCGGTGAGCGCACGGCGCCGGCATAGGTGAAGCCGGCGGAGTGCCGCAGCAGGTCCTGCACCGTGATCGGACGCGTCAGCGCCACGTCCTCCGATGTCGTCGTGCCGTCGGGATTGGTGCGACGGACCTCGACCTTCAGGTCGCGCAGTTCGGTCAGCCAGTTGGTGATCGGGTCGGAGAGCTTCATCCGCCCCTGCTCGATCAGCATGACCGCCGCCGTCGAGACGATCGGCTTGGTCATCGAGGCCAGCATGAACACCGTGTCGCGGGTCATCGGCTGCGTCTTGGCCGCGTCGCGGAAGCCATGCGCCTCGAAATGGATGATCCGCCCGCGCCGGGCGATCAGCGTCACCGCGCCCGGGAACATGCCGCGCTCGACCTCGCCGCGCATGACCGGGCCGATCCGCCCGAGCCGATCGCGCGAGAAGCCCATCACGGTATCCTCGCGGAAGCGGCGGCCTTCCCGCCCGCGCCGGTCGAAGCGCTCGCCGCGCTCCAGCCGCGGATCGCGGTCGAAGCCGGGTCCGCCATCGCGCTCGAAGCGGCCATTCGGGCCGGGGCCGGGTCCGAACTGCGCCGATGCGGTGGTCGTATGGGTCAGGGTGCCGGCAAACGTCAGAACCAGCGCCGCAGCGCCGTGTCGCATGAACCGCATGGGTTCCTCCCGCATCGTGATGGCTGGCCCGGTCTTGCCGCCGGTCGGGCCAAGCTCACCATCGCGGGCAAGGCGGGGTCAAGGGCCGCGCTCGCGCGCCAACCCTCCCGTTACGCGTTCAGTCCACCATGCTCATGGCGCGGAAGGCGTCCTGCTCGGCCTTGGACATCAGTTCCGCCCGCTCCTTGGCGCGCAGCTTCTCCGTCTCGCTCTTCAGCTGGCCGCAGGCGGCGAGGATGTCGCGCCCGCGCGGCGTGCGCACGGGCGAGGAATATCCAGCGTCGAACACGATCTCCGAGAAGCGCTCGATCTGCTCCCAGTCCGAGCACTCGTATTTGGAGCCGGGCCAGGGATTGAACGGGATCAGGTTGATCTTGGCGGGAATGCCCTTCAGGAGCCGCACCAGCCGCTTGGCGTCGTCGATGGAATCGTTGACGCCCTTCAGCATCACATATTCGAAGGTGATGCGGCGGGCGTTCGACGCGGCCGGATAGTTGCGGCAGGCGTCGAGCAGGTCGGCGATCGGATATTTCCGGTTCAACGGCACCAGCTCGTCGCGCAGGTCGTCGGTGACGGCGTGCAGCGAGATCGCTAGCGAGACGCCGGTCTCCGCGCCGACCCTGCCGATCTCCGGCACGACGCCCGAGGTCGACAGCGTGATGCGCCGCTTCGACAGCTGCAGGCCGTCCTGGTCCAGCAGCACCTTCAGCGCGGCGGTGACGTTCTCGACATTGTAGAGCGGCTCGCCCATGCCCATGAGCACGATATTCGAGACGAAGCGGCCGCCGTCGTCGGGCACGAAGGCGCCTTCGGGCGGCTGCTGTCCCGGCCAGTCGCCGAGCCGGTCGCGCGCGACAATGATCTGCGCGACGATCTCGGCGGCGGTGAGATTGCGCACCAGCTTCTGCGTGCCGGTATGGCAGAACGAGCAGGTCAGCGTGCAGCCGACCTGGCTGGAGATGCACAGCGTGCCGCGGTCGCGGGTCGGGATGTAGACGGTCTCGATCTCGTGCCACTTCTCGCCGGCAATGCTCGGCGGAATCCGCATCAGCCATTTGCGGGTGCCGTCCACGGACACCTGCTCGACGACGACCTCCGGCCGGTCCAGCGTGTAGTTCTCCACCAGCGCCGCGCGCAGATGCTTGGAGACGTTGGACATCTCCTCGAACGTCTTCGCGCCGCGCTGGTAGATCCAGCCCCAGAGCTGGGAGACGCGCATGCGCGTCTCCTTGCCCTCGATGCCGATCGCCTCGAGCGCCGCCTTGAGCCCGGCGCGGTCGAGGCCGACCAGCGAGGGCTTGGCCGGCAGGGCGTGCACCGCCGCGGCGGCGGCAGGCTTCACGACGGGCTTGGCATTCGCGAGATCGAGCGTCGGCATCGGTTCGGGGGTCCTGGCGAGCGCTGAGCAATTCCAGCAGAAATGGGGACCGGCTTCGCATCCGGCATTGCATCAGACCTAAGGAAGCGCGGGCCTATAGCACGAAAGCGGCGCTTCAGGCAGCTTTTCCGCCATGGCCGGGCAAGGCGCTGGTCGAGTTGGGGTCGGAACATTCGCGCCGGGCGTGGTCGAGCGCATCGCCGAACCCCTTGAGGGAGTAGGTGTCCACCGTATCCTCGCCGAGCTCGGAGAGCGAACGCACCCTCATCTGGGACTGCCGGCGCATGGCCGCAACCAGCCGCGCCTCCTCGGCGAGATCGGCGATCCACGTGCCCTGGCTGTCGCCGGCCAGCCCGAAGCTCTCGCCGCCGACGTCGAGGTTCGACCGTCGCGTCACCTCGAAGCCGAACATGATGGAGATTTCGTCGCGCACGCGGTCTTCGGGGCGGGTGGTCACGAAAATGAATGCCTGTCCCCTGACCGCACCCTCGGGCCGCCGCATCCGGGGCGAGCCCGCGGCGTAGCAGACCTTGCCGCGATTGGTTTCAGCCAGAACCACGCGCCAGTCGGCATAGGTTGCGACCACGCGGTTCGTGCCGGTGAGCGCTTGCGCGGCGGCCGGCGCGCCGCCGGCCAGCATCACGGCGGCGGCTACGCAGGCAATGCGGACTGACGCGGTCAGCGGCATTCCTGCGCGACGCGGTCCAGCGCCTGGCCGAGGCCGCTCAGCGAATAGGTATCGGTGGTGACGTTGCCGCGCGCCGAGGTGGAGCGGACGGTCAGCTGCGACCCCGCGCGCATGGCCTGAACCATCCGGCCCTCCTCCTGCGCGTTCTTGATCCAGGCGCCGTTGGCCTGGGTGTAGAGCGCGAAGTTCGTGGAACCGATGGCGACCGTGGCATCGCCCCGCAGCGGGAAGCCAAGCGTCAGCGAGACCTCGTTGCGGACATTCTCGCCGGGACGCGAGGTCAGGAAGAAGAAGGCGGGGTCGCGCTGCAGGTTGCCGGGCGCGCGCGCCTTCGGCTGCGAGGCGGCGTAGCAGACCTTGCCGCGCTGCGTGGTCGAGGTGAACACGCCCCAGTCGCCGAACTGGGCGACGGCCGAACCCTGCTGTGCCGCGGCGGCAGCGCCACCGGAACGGGCCGCCTGGGCGAGCGCATCGCCGGAACCGGTGGAAACAGCGGCCAGGACGAGCGCTGCGGAGAAGGTCAGGAAGAGGGGATAGCGGGTGGAGCGCATCACGGAACTCGGCTCTTCAATCGGATTTAGGGAGACGGCGGCTCCGCCGGGATGTGGGTATGGTGTCGGCCATCATGGTAAACATGCGGTAAAGACGCATCCTTTTTTGCGGCGGACGCCTCCGCCGCCGGCACAATCGCCGCATCCGCGCTCCCGGCGGAGGTAATTGGGAGCCAATCCCGGCAAGACTAGGGCAGTTTCGCGAAACTCCCGGTTGCGTGTTCACGCGGATCAGCCCGCCGGGCCTCGCCCGATGGCACTTCGGCACCGATATCCGGCGAATCTGGCCCGCCCCGCCGTGGCAGCCGCTGCCGATCCCGCGCGTGGAGCGTCGTTGCGGGCGGCCCGTTCGAATGCCGTCAGGACGGAGCAATCGAACCGCGCCGGTCGCCATCGATACTCATGACCAGAAGCGCAAATCCGTCACGGCCGATGTCGAGAGGCGGGCAGGCGCTTTGAACCGCACATTGCCGATGGAGGCCGAGATGCATTCCCATGACATCGCCAGCGCCTTGATCACCGAACCCCTGCTGATGGCCCTTGTCGTCGCGACCGGGCTCGCGCTCGCGGCTCTGCTCATCCTGTTCGTCGCCGACATGCTCGGCCAGATCCGCCGGATGGAGCAGCGCCTGACGCCTGCCTACAGCCGCGAAACCTGGCTGCGGCGGCAGATGGTGCTGCTGGCGCGCGAGCGCGATCGCCGGCGCTGAAACGACAACGGGCGGCCGAAGCCGCCCGCAATACTGCCGAACCGGACGCGGAGCCGAGCTCAGCCCCAGGTCCTGATGTCGACGAAGTGGCCTTCGACCGCCGCCGCAGCCGCCATGATCGGCGAGACGAGATGGGTGCGGCCCTTGTAGCCCTGCCGGCCCTCGAAATTGCGGTTCGAGGTCGAGGCGCAGCGCTCGCCCGGCTTCAGCTTGTCGGGGTTCATGGCGAGGCACATCGAGCAGCCCGCCTCGCGCCACTCGAAACCGGCGGCGGTGAAGATCTTGTCCAGACCCTCCTGCTCGGCCTGTTCCTTCACGAGACCGGAGCCCGGCACGATCATCGCCGACACCGTGGAGGCGACCTTGCGGTCCTTCACGATGCGCGCGACCTCGCGCAGGTCCTCGATGCGAGAATTGGTGCACGAGCCGATGAACACCTTGTCGAGGCGGATATCGGTGATCTTGGTGCCCGGCTTGAGGTCCATATATTCAAGCGCGCGCCACTTGGAGAGGCGCTTGTTCTCGTCGTCGATCTCGTCGGGGTTCGGCACCGCGCCCTGCACCGAGATGACGTCCTCGGGGGACGTGCCCCAGGAAACGATCGGCGGCAGGTTGTTGGCGTCGAGCACCACGGTGCGGTCGAAATGGGCGCCCTCTTCCGTGTAGAGTGTCTCCCAGTATTTCACCGCCATGTCCCAGGCCATGCCCTTCGGGGCCTTCGGGCGGCCCTTGAGATAGGCATAGGTCTTCTCGTCGGGGGCGATCAGGCCAGCGCGCGCGCCGCCCTCGATGGACATGTTGCAGATGGTCATCCGCCCTTCCATCGAGATGGCGCGGATCGCCTCGCCGGCGTATTCGATCACCGAGCCGGTGCCGCCGGCCGTGCCGATCTCGCCGATGATCGCGAGGATGATGTCCTTCGCCGTCACGCCGTCCTTCAGCGTGCCGTCGACGCGGACGAGCATGTTCTTCGCCTTTTTCTGGATCAGCGTCTGGGTGGCGAGCACATGCTCCACCTCCGAGGTGCCGATGCCATGGGCGAGCGCGCCGAAGGCGCCGTGGGTCGAGGTGTGGCTGTCGCCGCAGACGATGGTCGTGCCCGGCAGGGTGAAGCCCTGCTCCGGCCCGATGACGTGGACGATGCCCTGGCGGATGTCGGCGGCGTCGTAATACTCGATGCCGAACTCTTTCGAGTTCTGCGCCAGAGCCTCCACCTGCGTGCGGCTTTCCTCGTCCTTGATGCCGAACTTGCGGTCCGAGGTCGTCGCAATGTTGTGGTCGACCACGGCGAGGGTCTTCTGCGGCGCGCGCACCTTGCGGCCGGTCGTGCGCAGCCCCTCGAATGCCTGCGGGCTCGTCACCTCGTGAACGAGATGGCGGTCAATGTAGAGAAGACAGGTGCCATCGTCCTGCCGGTCGACCACGTGGTCGTCCCAGATCTTGTCGTAGAGCGTGCGCGGTGCGGCCATGGCGGACCCCCGTTTACCTGAACAAAGTGGCGGGTCTCATACCCTTGAATCGGTCGAGAGAGAAGGCCCGTTACGACCGCTGCATGACAGGGCGGCGCAAACAAATCCTGCAGCTTCAGCGAAACAGGACGGCTAGCACGCACATCGACAAAAACAGCGCAGGCACGAAGCCATATAGAACGAATTGGGCCTTTTGCCGCGCGAGCGCCGCTTCCAAGTCGGAGCGGGTAATGTACTCGGATATGGGCGCCCAATCCGCGCCGGTCTGAAGCTTGCCGGAAAGCACATCCCGCACGCCGGCAGCAACCGCCCTCGCCTGTGCTTCAGGCATTCCGGCAGCCTCAATTGATTGGGCAAGTTTCAGTCCGTCGATCATTGGGGCCTCCGGAAGCTCAACCGAGGCCCCAATGATAGCAGTGCTCCAAAGGAACTAAACCCCGAAGCACCAGGCCAGCACGCCCTTCTGCGCGTGCAGGCGGTTCTCGGCCTCGTCGAACACCACCGACTGCGGCCCGTCCATCACCTCGTCGGTGACTTCCTCGCCGCGATGGGCCGGCAGGCAGTGCATGAAGATCGCGTCGGAACTGGCCGCGCTCATCAGCTGCTTGTTGACCTGATAGGCTTTCAGCAGGTTGTGGCGGCGGCCTGCATCCTCGTCGCCCATCGACACCCAGCAGTCGGTGACGACGCAGTCCGCGCCCTCGACCGCATGGTAGGGATCGGACGACCAGGTGATGTCGCCGCCGGCGCGCTGGGCCGCCGCGATGATCTCGCGACGCGGCGCGAGCTCCTCGGGCGTCGCGATGTTCAGCTTGAAGCCGAAGCGCGGCGCCGCCTCGATCCACGAGCCCAGCACGTTGTTGTCGTCGCCCGACCAGGCGATCGTCTTGCCCTTGATCGAGCCCTTCTTCTCCTCGAACGTGAGGATGTCGGCCATGATCTGGCAGGGATGCGACCGCTTGGTCAGGCCATTGATCACCGGCACGGTCGCCGACGCCGCGAGTTCCCGCACGGCATTGTGGTCGAGCATGCGGATCATGATCGCATCGACATAGCGCGAGAGCACCCGCGCCGTGTCCGAAATGGTCTCGCCGCGGCCGAGTTGCATCTCGGCCCCGGTGAGCATGATCGTCTCGCCGCCGAGTTCGCGCATGCCGACGTCGAAGGAGACGCGCGTGCGGGTCGACGGGCGCTCGAAGATCATCGCCAGCACCTTGCCGGCCAGCGGCTTCTCGGCCGCCGGCGTGCGCCGGGTCTTCTTCAATTCGCGCGAGCGGTCGAGAATGGTTCTCAGTTCGGCCCCGGCGAAGTCGCCGAGGTCGATGAAATGCCTCAACGGAGTGGTCACTCAGCGGCTCCCCTGACGAGGGTGGCCTCGAGATTGCGCGCCGCCTTGTCCAGCATGCCGACCGCGATGTCGATCTCGGCATCCGAGACATTGAGCGGCGGAATGAGGCGGATGACGTTGTCGCCCGCCGGCACCACCAGCAGGTTCTCCTTGCGCAGCTCCGCCGTCACGTCGCCGTTGGGCAGCACGCATCTGAGGCCGGTGAGCAGGCCTGCCCCGCGGACGGACTCGAACACCTTGGGGTGCTGGTCGACGAGCCCCGCGAGCTTCTGCTTGAACAGCAGCGACTTGCGCTGCACATCCTCCATGAAGCCCGGAGCCAGCACCACGTCGAGCACGGCATTGCCGACCGCCATGGCGAGCGGATTGCCGCCGAACGTCGTGCCGTGGGTGCCGGGCGTGAACACCGCCGCACACTTCTCCACCGCCAGCACCGCGCCGAGCGGGAAGCCGCCGCCGATGCCCTTGGCGATCGACATGATGTCCGGCGCGATCCCCGCCCATTCATAGGCAAAGAGCTTGCCGGTGCGGCCGACGCCGGTCTGCACCTCGTCGAAGATCAGCAGCATGCCGTGCCTGTCGCAGAGGTCGCGCAGGTAGCGCAGTTCCTCGGTCGGAACCTCGCGCAGGCCGCCTTCGCCCTGGACCGGCTCGATCATCAGCGCCGCGGTGTCCGGGCCGATCAGCGCCTCCAGCGCCTTGCGGTCGCCGAACGGCACCTGGTCGAAGCCTTCGACCTTGGGACCGAAGCCCTCAAGGTACTTCTTCTGGCCGCCGGCGGCGATGGTCGCCAGCGTGCGGCCGTGGAAGGCGCCCTCGAAGGTGACGATCCGGTAGCGGTTCTCCTCGCCGCGCGAAGCGTGATACTTGCGCGCCATCTTGATGGCGCCCTCGTTCGCTTCCGCGCCCGAATTGCAGAACAGCACCGAGTCCGCGAAGGTCGCGTCGATCAGGCGCTTGGCCAGCCGCTCGGCATCCGGGACATTGTGCAGGTTGGAGACGTGCCAGACCTTCTTGGCCTGCTCCGTCAGGGCCTCGACGAGATGGGGATGGGCGTGGCCGAGCACGTTGACCGCTATCCCTGCGCCGAAGTCGAGGACTCGTCGCCCGTCCGCCGTCACCAGCCAGCAACCCTCGCCCCGCTCGAAGGCGAGTTCGGACCGTGCATAGTTCGGCATCAGCGGCGTGATCACTTCGACCTCCTCGTCGAATACTCCCGAAAGTCAGAAAAAAACGGCCGCCCCGAGGGGGCGGCACGGCTTGAAGCTATGTGGTCGGAGCGCCGAAAAGTCAAGGTTCCCATCGGTAAGCCGGCTGGGGGCCGGACAGGACTCGCGCGTCAGGTTCGGCCCGGCACGATCTCCCCGTCTTCCTTGACGAAGTCGCCGATGGCGGGATCGGCGAGGATGTCCAGCACCATCTCCGAGGGCCGGCAGAGCCTCGTGCCGCGCTCCGTCTCGACGATGGGGCGGTTGATGAGGATCGGGTGGGCCATCATGGCGTCGATCAGCTGTTCGTCGCCGAGGTCCGGATCGGCGAGGCCGAGCGCCGCATAGGGTGTGTCCTTCTGGCGCAGCAACTCGCGCGGGCCGATCCCCATCGCCGCCATCAGGGCGATGAGCCGCTCCCGGCTCGGCGGCGTCTTCAGATATTCGATGACGACCGGCTCCTCGCCGCTCTGGCGGATCATCGCGAGCGTGTTGCGCGACGTGCCGCAGTCGGGGTTGTGATAGATCGTGACGGTCATTCAGCGGGCTCCCCTACTGGTCCGGCGGCGGCGCCGGCGAGAAGCCAGCCCATGAATGCGAGGGCGCAGATGGCGCCCGCGAGCTCCGCCATGATGAAACCCGGAAGGTCGACCGGACGGATGCCCGAAAAGGTCGCGGTCAGCGACCTCGCAATGGCCACCGCCGGATTGGCGAACGAGGTCGAGGCGGTGAACCAGTAAGCTGCCGTAATGTAGAGCCCGACCAGCCAGGGCACGGCCGTCGCGGCGAAGCGCAGGCCGCCGAGGATCGTCGCCACCAGCCCGAAGGCCGCGACCCATTCGGCGAACCATTGCGACGCGCCGGTCCGGACCTTCGGCGAGAGGCCGAGGGGCGCAAGGTCGAACATGAGATGGGCGACGGCAGTTCCGGCAATGCCGCCAAGGATCTGCGCGGCACCATAGGCCGCCGCCTCCCGGCCGGCGAGGTCGCCGCGCAGCGCAAAGACCATCGACACCGCCGGGTTGAAATGCGCGCCCGAAACCGGCCCCAGGATGGCGATGAGAACGACGAGAATGGCGCCGGTGGGCAGCGTGTTGCAAAGCAGGGCCAGTCCCTGGTCGCGGGTCAGCCCGTCGGCCATGATGCCTGACCCGACAACTGTCGCGACCAGCATTGCGGTGCCGACGGCTTCGGCGACCAGTCGGCGCGGCAGGTCGAAGGTCATCGGGCCTTGTGTCCTGTCATCGTCGCGACGCGCCGCGGTGCAAGCTGGTCCACCAGCGGCGCGCAGATCTCGGGACGCCCGCCGCAGCAGTCCTGGACAAGGTGGAGCGTCATGGCGCGGAACCGGCCGAGATCGGCGCGATAGATGATCGAACGACCGCGCCGTTCGCCGCGCACGAGCCCTGCCCGCGCCAGCACCGCCAGATGCGCCGACATCGTGTTCTGGGTCACCGCCAGTTCGCGACTGATCTCGCCGGCGGGCATGCCCTCGGGCTCGCGCGCGACCAGAATGCGAAAACTGGCGAGCCTGGTCGGCTGAGCGAGCGCTGACAGCGCCGCAATGGTCTCGTTATCATCCATATATCGAGATTTATCGATTCAATGCGACGGCAGCAAGACACGGCAGTGCCCGCGCCATCGACATGACTCCCCAGGGAAGGTCCAACCCCTTGAAATCGCTCCTTCGGAGTGACTCAAAAAGCACACCCTTCTTAAGGTCTTGGTAAGACTCAGCCATCCGACGCAGATGCCGCCCCACGGCCTGTGGATGGATTCCCCAGACTCCTCAACTCACTGGGGAAAACGGCCCGTGGATTCGCCGGACTCTTGCGCCAGATTCAATCGATAGCGTAGTGTCCGGGCATCGGCATACGACATCTCGTGCGGCGGACCTAACCACAGGCGTATCGGCGTCCCAGCGACGCCCCATTCCGGGGCGGCGCGGGAGAGCGGATTCTGATGGCCGCCGCTCAACCCCGGGGGGACAGGCACATGCAACAGCTGCAGTGGACCGACGAGCGGGTCGAGCTTCTCAAGAAGCTCTGGAACGACGGGCTCAGCGCCAGCCAGATCGCAGGCGAACTGGGTCAGGTGACGCGCAACGCGGTGATCGGCAAGGTCCATCGCCTCGGCCTGTCCGGCCGGGCCAAGGCGCCGTCCTCGTCGGCCCCGCGCGCCCGCAAGCCCGCGCGCGCGGCGCCCTCGGCTCCGCCCCGCCCGTCCATGCCGGCGTCCCGCTCCAACCTCGCCTTCAAGCCGCGCCCGGCGCCTGATCTGATGCCGGCGGTGGACGTGGCGCCGCTGCCCGAGATCGACAACGTCGTTCCCATGGGCGAGCGCTGCACGATCATGGAGCTGAAGGAATATTCCTGCCGCTGGCCGATCGGCGAGCCCGGCACCGAGGAGTTCCGCTACTGCGGCGCCCGCTCCGGCACCGGCATTCCCTATTGCGGCTATCACGCCCGCATCGCCTACCAGCCGGTGATCGACCGCCGCCGCGACCGCAAGGTCGCCAGCGGTCGCTGACCCGCCCTTCTACAACAAGAAAATCCCTCGACCCCCAAAACGGCCCTCTCCCCGGAGAGGGCTTTTCTTTTGGACTGGTCAGAACGGCATCATCCGCTCGACCGCAAGATAGCCGGTCAGCAGCGCCGCTCCGAACAGCACCACCAGCAGCGCCGCCGCCACCTCGACCGCACTCAGGAGCAAGGTGATGGAGCCAGCGCGCGCGGAGGCGAGCCTCACCGCCAGCGCCTTCGCGCCGGAGGCGAGCGCCGCGATGGCGGCGACCGTCAGCGCCGTGCCGGCCGCCATGGCGAAGGTCGCGGCGATGCCGGCATGGACGATGCCCTGCGACAGCGCGAAGACCAGCACGAGGATCGCGCCGGTGCAGGGTCTGAGGCCGACGCTGACGATCACCGCCAGCGCCTCCCGCCACGAGCGGATGCGCGCGACCTGCTCGGCCGCCGGCAGATGGGTGCAATTGTCGTCGCAGGCCATGCCCGCGACCGGCCGGCCCGAGCGCCACGAGGCGAAGCGCGCGGCGAAGGCGCGCCCCTTCGACCAGAGCAGCCTGAGGCCAATGACCACGATCAGCGCATAGGCGACGATCTCGATCCAGTTGACCACCTGCCCCATCGTGCGCGCCGTCGCGCCGAGCACGGCCGCGAGGAAACCGACCAGCGCAATGGCGGTGAACGCCTGCAGGAGGGAGGACAGCGCCGCCAGCACGAGGCCGCGGCGCATCGTCTCGCCGGTGGCGACGATATAGGAGGAGATCACCGCCTTGCCGTGGCCCGGCCCCGCCGCATGGAACACGCCGTAGAGGAACGACACGCCGACCAGCGTCGCGAAAGCCGTCCGGTCACCGGAGCGGACGCCGCGCACGGCGGCCGAGAGCTGCCGGTAGAAGGCCGCCTGCTGCTCGATGATCCAGCCGACGAGGCCCGTCGGGGCCGGCGGCCGGGCGCCGCCGAAGGCCGAGGGCGGCGCCTGCGCCAGCGCATCGCCCAGGCCGCCGAGAAGGATGGCGCAGGCCGCAATGAGAGCCGCCGCGCCCGCGATATGCCTCGCCCTCACTGGCAATTCACCGTGTATCGGCCGGCGAACTGCGCGCCGAAATTGGCGTTGGGGCCGAGCGCCTGGAAGAAGCTCTCCGACAGCGTGGCTGCGGACTGGCCGCCGCCGCGCGGCGGCGTGTAGTCGAGCTTGCAGGCGGCCGGCGCATCCACGAGGCGCATGGGTTCGCCGTCCGCGGGCACGAAGGCGACGAAATAGTCGGGGTCGTAGATCTCGACCGTAAGCGGCCGCCCCGCCGCCTTGAACGGTGTCGCGACCGGCACGGTGAAGCGCAGAACGAGCTTGCCGTTCTTCACCTCCGACCAGGCGTCGCGCACCGCTCCGAAGGATACGAAACGGCGCTCATGCTTGAGCACGGTGAAGAAGCGCTGCTGTCCCAGATGCTCGACATTCACATTGGTGAGCTCGGCGAGCTCCTCGCGGCTGAGCTGACCGTCGCCGTTCTTGTCGAGGCCCTGCGTCGCATAGGTCGAGTACATCTCGTCGAAGGTCCAGATGTGCTCGACGGCCGTCACCTGGCCCGAGGCGTCGTGGGTAATGCGCGTCTCGGTCTCGACCTGAACATGCGGGTGGGCGAGCGCGATCCCCGCTCCTGGAGCAAGGAAGGCGGCGAACGCGAGGGCAAGGAGCCTGAGCGGCGGCACGGAGAACCCCGGATTGTGTGACGCCCCTTCTTGGCGGGCCGAACGCGGCCAAGATATGGCGGACCTTATGGTTAACGAAAGGTTGCATGGCTCGCGCCCCGGCGGGGCCCTTGCTTCGCCCTTGGCCGGGTGGAATGGTCCGCACTTCGATTTCGAGGATGCCATGCTTGCCAATCTGACCATCGACAACGGCCGTCTGTGGGACATGCTGATGGAGACCGCCGCCATCGGCGGCACGCCGAAGGGCGGCATTCGCCGCCTCAGCCTCTCCGACGAGGACCGGCGCGTGCGCGACTGGTTCCGCAGGGAATGCGAGGCGCTCGGCTGCACCGTCCATGTCGACACAGCCGGCAACATGGTCGCCATCCGCCCCGGCAAGGATCCCACGAAGAAGCCCATCGCCATGGGCAGCCACCTCGATACCCAGCCGACCGGCGGCAAGTTCGATGGCATTCTCGGCGTGCTCGGCGGGCTGGAAGTGATGAAGACCCTCCACCAGGCGGGCTACGAGACCAGTTCGCCCGTCGCGCTGGTCAACTGGACCAACGAGGAAGGCGCGCGATTCTCGCCCTCCATGGTCGGCTCCGCCGTTTATGCCGGCGTCTACAGCCAGGCCCAGATGGATGCCTACAAGGACAAGGACGGCGTCACGCAGGGCGAGGCACTGGACGCCATCGGCTATCGCGGCCAGGAAAAGCCGGGCTCGCTCGGCTTCCAGGCCTATTTCGAGCTGCATATCGAGCAGGGGCCGATCCTCGAGGAAGAGGGCCAGACCATCGGCATCGTCACCGGCATCCAGGGCATCAAGTGGTTCACCTGCACCATCCTCGGCCGGGAGAGCCATGCCGGCACCACGCCGATGGCCTATCGGCGCGATGCGCTGGCGGCTTTCGCCGAGGCCGCGACGGAGATCCGCAAGATCGCGCTCGACCATGGCGGCCTCGCCACCATCGGCATCGTCTCGGCCCATCCCGGCTCGCCCAACATCATCCCCGGCGAGGTCAGGTTCACGCTCGACATGCGCCATCATCAGGATGCCGAGCTGAAGCACATGGTCACCAAGGCGAAGGTCGCCATCGCCGAGGCGTCGACCCGGCATGATGCGGCCTACACGGTGGAGCCGCTGCAGGATTCGCCGGCCCAGCCCTTCGACGAGACCTGCATCGCCATGGTGCGCGCCGCCACCGAGAAGCTCGGCCTGAAGGCACGCGAGATCACCTCCGGCGCCGGCCACGACGCCATGTACACCGCCCGCGTCTGCCCGACCTCGATGATCTTCGTGCCCTGCGCCGAAGGCCTCAGCCACAACGAGGCGGAAAGCGCGACGCAGGCCGATTGCGGCCACGGCGCGCAGGTCCTGCTGGAGGCCGTCCTCGCCTATGACGCCCGGGGATAGGCCGCCGTCCCGGCCGGCGCTTCCCTTGGCCCCCGCGCGCTGATAGACCGCGCCACGGAAGCGAGCGGGAGACAGACCGATGTCCGAGATGCGCCTCGTCATCGCCGGAGCCGCCGGCCATATGGGCCGCGTGCTGGTGCGGCTGGTTCAGGAAACGCCGGGGCTGAAGCTGACCGGCGCGACCGAACCGGCCGGCCATGTCGCCATCGGCGAGGATGCCGGCCTTCTCGCCGGCGCGGGCCGCGCGCTCGTCCAGATCACCTCCGACACCGATGCCGCCCTCGCGCAGGCCGACGGCATCATCGACTTCACCATTCCGGCCGTCTCCGTGGACATTGCCGGCCTCGCCGCCAAGCACCGCAAGGTCCACATCTGCGGCACGACCGGCTTCTCGGCGGCGGAGAGCGAAGCCATCGCCTCCTCCGCCCGTATCGCCACCATCGTCAAGTCGGGCAATTTCTCGCTCGGCGTGAACCTCCTCGCGGCGCTGGTGAAGCGCGCGGCCGAGGCCCTCGACGAAGACTTCGACATCGAGGTCGTCGAGATGCATCACAACCGCAAGATCGACGCGCCCTCGGGCACGGCGCTGATGTTTGGCGAGGCAGCCGCCAGGGGCCGCGGCATCGAGCTCGCCGCGAAGTCCGAGCGCGGCCGCGACGGCCAGACCGGGGCGCGCAATCGCGGCCATATCGGCTTTGCCTCGCTGCGCGGCGGGACGGTGGTCGGCGAACACTCCGTGGTCTTCGCCGGCCCGACCGAGCGCATCGTCATGAGCCACCTCGCCGAGGACCGGGCGTTGTTCGCCCGCGGCGCGCTGAAGGCCGCGCTGTGGGCGCGCGGCAAGCCCGCCGGGCTCTATTCCATGGCCGATGTTCTCGGCCTCTGAACTCCCGTCAAGGAACCCGACATGACCGAACGGCTTCTCGTGCTCACCCGCCATGGCGAGAGCGAGTGGAACCTGAAGAACCTCTTCACCGGCTGGAAGGATCCCGGCCTGACGGAGAAGGGCGTGGAGGAAGCGAAGCGCGCCGGCCGGCAGCTCAAGGCCCTCGGCCTGTCCTTCGACATCGCCTATACCTCCGCGCTGTCGCGCGCCCAGCGCACGCTGTCGCTGATCCTTGATGAGATCGGCCAGCCGGGCCTCGAAACGATCCGGGACTGGCGCCTGAACGAGCGCGACTACGGCGACCTCTCCGGCCTCAACAAGGCCGAGACCGCCGCCAAATACGGCGACGAGCAGGTTCATGTCTGGCGCCGCTCCTACGACGTGCCCCCGCCCGGCGGCGAGAGCCTGAAGGACACCGTGGCGCGCGTCCTGCCCTATTACGTCTCGGACATCCTGCCGCGCGTCATGCGTGGCGAGCGCGTACTCGTCGCCGCCCACGGCAACTCGCTGCGCGCGCTCGCCATGGTGCTCGACCGCCTGGACGAGAAGACCATCCCGACGCTGGAGCTCAAGACCGGCGTGCCGCTGGTCTACCGCCTCAACGCCGACACGACCGTCGCGAGCAAGCAGGTGCTGGAAGGCTGACGCCGGTCAGGCCTTGCGCGCCTGCGCGCCCGGCGCTTCCACGTCGGGCGTCTGCACCCGGCCAGTCGCCACCGCCATCGAGGCGGAATCGAAGAAGCACTTGATCCGCGAGATCAGGTTGCCTTCGAAGGCGAGGATGTCGCAGCGCTCGCTCTCGATCATCCGACCGGTGCGGACGAACTCGAGCGTGGAATGCCAGTGCACGACGGCATCGTCGTCCTTGGCGATAATCTTCTCGATCAGGAATTCATGCACGACAAAGTCGCCATGGAACAGGCGGACGGATTCGCGCACGCCGGCCTTGCCGACCCTCCGGCCGGCATGCGGATTGAGCACCGGATCGCCGACAAGCTGAAACTCGCAGTTGTCGGTGATCAGCGACAGCAGGGCGACTTCGTCGCAGCGGGCCCAGGCCGAATAGGCGACCTTGACCAGCTGCTCCCGGGGCAGAGGATCGGTCACCAGGTGGAGGCTCATACGGGAATCCGTCTGCGTAGGACTCAGTGGTGCATTTAGGAACATTGTGAAACATCGACGGGCTGTTTCAACCACACCCGGATGCCTATTGCATTACCGCTCTTGAACTGCCGCCAGCGATTCGTACAGCACCGCGGAAACCGGCCTCGGGCCCCATGCCACACGTCCGAAACCCTTGACCGCAACCCTGTGATCGTCTTGGGTTGCGCGCCCTTCCCCCAGCGTGAGCTACATGGAATCCTACGTCGGCCCCGTCATCGAATTCGTCAAGGCCAACCAGGCTTGGGCTCCCGCCATCATTTTCGCACTGTGCTTCGCCGAATCCCTGGCGGTACTGTCGCTGATCGTGCCGGCCTGGGCGATGATCGTCGCCTTCGGCCCGCTGATCGGCACGGCCGGCATCCCGTTCTGGCCGATCCTCGTGGCGGCGGCACTGGGCGCGACGGTGGGCGACGCGGTGTCCTACTGGTTCGGCTACTTCTTCAAGGACAGGATCGGCCAGGTCTGGCCCTTGTCCAAGCACCCGGACATGCTGCCCAAGGGCCATGCCTTCTTCGAGAAGTGGGGTGTCTGGGCGATCTTCATCGGCCGCTTCTCCGGGCCGCTGCGCGCCTCGGTGCCGCTGGTCGCCGGCATGCTGGCCATGTCGCAGTGGAAGTTCCAGATCGCCAACGTCGTCTCGGCCTTCATCTGGGCGGGTGCCCTTCTGGCGCCCGGCAGCTTCCTCGGCAAGTATCTGACGTTCCTGCACTGATCGCGCCGCCGCTCAGGCCAGCACACCCGTCCCGAGCCGGTCGACCGGGAAGGCGTGAACGTCTTCAAGCAGTTCGACGAAGGCCTTCGCCGTGAACTCCGTCTGCTGACGGCCCGCGGCGGGCGTCGACGCGGCAGCATTGCCGATGGCGCCCGACGGGTGGAGATCCTCGCTCGCCCAGCCGAAGGCGATGCGCTGCGTCGCCCGCAGATGCCTGTAGCGCTGTTCCATGATGATCGCGGCCGAGGCGAAGTCCCTGGCCTTCGCCATGTGCACGAGGTCGCGGCGCAGGTGCAGCATCTGCGACGTCTCGATCTCGCCGCCATGGATGCCGTGCATAGTCTCGGCCTCCGAGAACAGCCCTGCCGGCGAGCCGAGCCGGTGCCAGGAACATTGCACGACCAGCATCCCGTGCTTCACGCGCAGATCCCGCGCGACGATGTCCATCACCGGCACGTTGCCGCCGTGGGAATTGGCGATGATGAGCTTCCTCACGCCCGCGCGCGCGACGCTCTCGCCGATCTCGGTCAGCAACCGGATCTGCGTCTCCGCCGAGATCGTCACCGTGCCGGGAAAGCCGATATGCTCGTCCGACTTGCCCATCCAGACGGTCGGCAGGAAGGTCACCGGAAGCGCCTTCGGCAAGATGTCGCGCACCGCCTGGACATTGCCGTCGGCGATCACCGTATCGACGCCCACCGCCAGGTGCGGCCCGTGCTGCTCCACCGCCGCGATGGGCAGGACCGCGATCCAGCCGGCCGCGTCGGAGGAGCGGAACTCCTCGGTGGTCATCTCGGCCCAGAGTTGACGCGGCAGCATGGCGCTAGTCCTTTCGTGCGGCGACGATCTCCACCTCGACCTTGAATTCGGGCCGCGTGAAACCCGAGACGATCATCAGGGTCGAGGCCGGCGGCGGAGCGGCGACATGGCGGTCGCGCGAGGCCATATAGCCAGCCATATGCGCCCGATCCGTGACGAAGGCATTGATGCGCACGATGTCGGCATTGGTCATGCCGGCATCGGCCAGCATGTGGCCGATCGCGCGGAAGCAGAGGTCAGCCTGCTCTTCCGCCCCCTCCGGCACCGCGCCGAGCGGATCGATGCCGAGCTGGCCCGAGCAGAACAGCATCCGTGTGCCGGCCGGCACGATGACCGAATGGGAATATTTCGCGAAGGGCGCCGGCAGGGCGGCGGGCGTGCGCTTGTCGAGCATGGCTCAGGCCTTTCCCGCCTGGATCGGCAGCGCCGTCGTCTGCTTGATCCGCTCCATGGCGAATCGCGACGTGACGTTCTTCAGCGGCATCTGCGCGATCAGGCGCTTGTAGAAGGCATCATAGGCATCCATGTCGGCGACCACCACGCGCAGCATGTAGTCGACGTCGCCGGCCATCCGGTAGAACTCCATGACCTCGGGCATGGCGGAGACGGTGTCGGCGAATCGCGCCAGCCAGCCCTCGGAATGGTCCGATGTCTCCACCGACACGAAGACCGTCAGGCCGAGCCCCAGCTTTTTCGGATCGAGCAGCGCGACGCGGCCCTTGATGATGCCTTCCGCCTCCAGCTTCTGGATCCGCTTCCAGGCCGGGGTGGTGGAAAGGCCGGATCGCGAGGCGACCTCGGCGATGGAGAGTGAGGCGTCGGTCTGCAGTACGGAGAGGATGCGGCGGTCTGTGTCGTCCATGCGCGGCCCCTTTTCAGGCGTCGGACTTTTCTTCATGAATGGGATTTACCGCGCCGATGTATCGCTGGCGAGAACCTCCAAAGAAAATTCCTGCTTGAATCCCGCCTCGCGCAGAAACGACAAAGCCGGCCCAAGGGCCGGCTTTGCGCGAAGGGAATGACGGGCTGGCTCAGTTGCCGGCGTAGAACGAACCGGCCCACGGCCACTGCACTGTCCAGGCCGGCGCGCCCCAGAAGCGGTCGGGCCCGGCCGGGCCGCGCATGCTGGTCGACAGGAACGACAGGTCGCTGGTCGTCGAATAGGGCCCGTAGATGATGTCGGGGCGCATCGAGTTGCGGTTGCCCGGGAATTCGGCCTTCGGCGTCACCAGCCAGTTCGGGCGCGACACGCGCACCTCGGGAACGGCGCGGCGGCGCTGCTGCGCCTGGGCTTCGTGGGTCGCGGCCTCGACGGCGAAAAGGGCGGCGGCTGCGACAAGGCCGGCGGCGAACTGGCGGATCATGATGGGCTCCCAATGCGACGGCCAACACTAACGTTGCGTCGCCTTCCGGTCGAGAGCATGCCGGTCACAGTCTTGAGGAACCGTGACCGGCATCACCCATGGCCTTCTCAGGCGGCAATGCGCCAGGCGCCGGGAAGTTCCACATCCCTCCAGCGCGGCGCCTCGACACCCGTCGGGCTGACGAGCCCCCGGGCGCCGTCCAGTGCGCCGGGGACCAGTTCCAGGCCGAGGAAGCGGGCGCGGTCGAGCGGTCCCGGCATCCACAGCTTGTCCATCTTCGCCGCTCCGAAGCCGAAGCGGCTGTAATAGGGTTCGTCGCCGACGAGGATCACGGAGACGTGGCCCTCGTCCCTGGCACGGCCGAGCGCGGCGCGCATGAGCTGGCCGCCGATGCCGGCCGCGCGCAGCGTGCCGTCGACCGCCAGGGGGCCGAGCAGCAGCGAGGGGCGGGACGGGCCGAGCGTGACGTTCCACAGCCGGACCGTGCCAACGAGCCGCTCGCCGGCGGTCGCCACCAGCGCAAGGCCGTCGGCCGGCAGGCGCCCTTCGCGCAGCCGCTCGGAGGTCTTCTCGAAGCGCTCCGGGCCGAAGGCCGCGTCCAGCAGCGCCTCGCGCGCATCGATATGGCGGAGCTGCTCGTCAGCGATGACGACGGGGGCGGGATTGGAAATCGAGACGCGAATGGCCATGGCCGCGGTCCTTCTCGGCAGGAGCCCTTTCGACCGGTTCCGCGGTTGACTGGGCGACTACAGGGAACCCGGCGCCTTCGAGCTTTCCGTGAGAAAGCGGAATGGCGTCGAGAGAGACGACAGCCCTCGTGCCGAGGCGCCAAGGCTTCGGCCGGTCGGGACTTTTTGGGAGGAGAACCCGCCCGGATCGCCCGGGCGGGACAAGTCTCAACTGACGTGCGTCAGATGCAGACGCTGGCCAGCGGCGCGAAGCCGTTGAACCCGACCGTCGAATAGGTCGTGGTGTAGGCGCCGGTCGCCTCGATCAGCACCTTGTCGCCGATGGAGAGCGACACGGGCAGGTCGTAGGGCTTCCTCTCGTACATCACGTCGACCGAATCGCAGGTCGGGCCGGCCAGCACGCAGGGCGCCACGGCGTCGCCGTCCCGCTCCGTGCGGATCGGGTAGCGGATCGCCTCGTCCATGGTCTCGGCGAGGCCATGGAACTTGCCGATGTCGAGATAGACCCAGCGCACCTCGTCCTCGTCCGACTTCTTCGAGATGAGCACGACCTCGGACTCGATGATGCCGGCATTGCCGACCATGCCGCGACCCGGCTCGATGATCGTTTCCGGGATGCGGTTGCCGAAATGCTTGGTCAGCGCCTCGAAGATCGACGCGCCATAGGCTTCCGCCGACGGAACGTCCTTGAGGTATTTGGTCGGGAAGCCGCCGCCCATATTGACCATCTTCAGCTCGATGCCCCGCTCGGCGAGCGTGCGGAAGATCGAGGAAGCGGTCGTCAGGGCCTGGTCCCAGGCGCCCATGTTGGTCTGCTGCGAGCCGACGTGGAACGACAGGCCGTAAGCCTGAAGGCCCAGACGGTGCGCATGCTCCAGGACGCGCGGGGCCATCTCGGCCGCGCAGCCGAACTTGCGGGAGAGCGGCCACTCGGCGCCCTCGCAGTCCTGCAGGAAGCGGCAGAAGACCTTCACGTCGCGGGCGCCGATGAGCTCGGCCTGGCGGGCGATCTTCTCGACCTCGGCCTCGCAATCGACCGCGAACAGGCGCACGCCGTACTGGAGGGCGCGCGCGATGTCCTTCTCCTTCTTGATCGTGTTGCCGAAGGAGATGCGGTCGGTGGTGGCGCCCGTCGCCATGGCCTGCTCGATCTCGACCACGGAAGCGCAGTCGAAGCACGAGCCCATCTCGGCGAGCAGGTTGAGCACCTCGGGAGCCGGGTTGGCCTTCACGGCGTAGAACACGCGCGTGTCGGGGAGAGCCCGGGCGAACTTGGTGAAGTTCTCGGCCACGACTTCGAGATCGACGACCAGGATCGGGCCATCGTCGCGTCGGTTGCGGAGGAATTCGCGGATACGGTCGGTCATGTCAGTGTCCCCCCAGCCCTCTCCCTCGAGGACCAGCAAAGGGTTGAACCCATGGGAGGTCTCCGCTTTCCGGGTCCGCTGTGGAGACGGAACACCGGTGACGGTCGCCACCCGATGACGTTCGCCGAGACGTCGCATCAAGCCCGGGCCACGAGCCCGAAACCGGAATAGGACGCCTTCGATTGGATTGGGGACACCCCCGATCCGCACGGCCGGCAAGAAGAACAAGCCTCTTCGGTAGCTGGCTCTGGACACCAGCTGAGACCAAAAAAGCCCGATCGTCGTTGCTTCAAGTCGCGTCCTCTGCGGAGGGCAGAGTTCGCCGGTTAGCCTCCGGCTGCCGGTTAGGTATCGAAGACCCCGCGTCTTGCGACGCCCCTGGAACACGGCCCGGTAAATCCCGGCGCATTCCCAAGTCTTCGGGCGGCTGTCCGGCCTCTTGTCCGGATGCCCACCAACCGGCACGCAACCACAGGCACGTGCGAAATTGGGCAGGCGTGTAGATAGCAGATTCTGCCCCCCGCGCAAGACCTTTTCGCGGTCGCCGGCACAGGAATTTTCCCTTGGCAGGTCATCGGCTTAACGAATGTTCATGTTCATGGCGGCACGGCGTCCGCGATGGACAATGCGAAAGGCGCCGCGCTATTCTGCCGCTCGCTTTCCGATACTGCGATATCAAGGGATTCCTACGGCATGGCAGCCGCGGTCGATGTCGCCGCCTACAGGGACGTGCTGATCATTCTCGGCACTACGGCGATCACGGTCCCGATCCTGCGCCGCTTCGGCATCAGCCCGGTTCTCGGCTTCCTCGGCATCGGCACCCTGGTCGGCCCCTCGGCGCTCGGCCGACTGTCCGAGACCTTGCCGTTCCTGCGCTGGATCACCGTTTCCGACAGCACGCAGATTTCGGCCTTCGCCGAGCTCGGCGTTGTCTTCCTCTTGTTCCTCATCGGGCTCGAACTCTCCTACGAGCGGCTCACCCGCATGAAGAAGCTTGTGCTGGGCCTCGGCTCGGCGCAGGTGGTGCTGACCACCACCATCATCGCCTTTGCCGCCTGGTGGCTCGGCCGACCGGTGGCGGCCGCCATCCTGATCGGCGGCGCCCTGGCCCTGTCCTCGACCGCGGTGGTTGTCGAACAGCTCGCCGAGCAGAAGCGCCTCGCCACCACGACCGGGCGCACCAGTTTCGCGATCCTGCTGATGCAGGATCTCGCCGTCATCCCGCTGCTCTTCCTCGTCGGCGCGCTGGCGGCGCGCGGCGAGGGCTCGGTCGCCTTCGGCCTGCTGACCGCCGTGGCGCAGGGCGCCATCGCCATCGCGCTCGTCGTCTTCATCGGCCGCCTGATGCTGCGGCCGTTCCTGCGCCTTGTCGCCTCGGCCGACGAGCCGGAAGTGTTCATGGCCGCCGCCGTGCTGATCGTCATCGGCACGGGCGTCGTTACCGCCATGTTCGGCGTCTCGATGGCGCTCGGCGCCTTCGTCGCCGGCCTGCTGCTGGCCGAAACCGAATATCGCCGCGCCGTCGAGGCGACGCTGGAGCCGTTCAAGGGCATCCTGCTCGGCGCGTTCTTCTTTTCCGTCGGCCTGTCCATCGACCTGTCGCTCATCATCGCCAGGCCGACCCTGTTCTTCCTCGCCCTCGTCACGCTCATCGCGGTGAAGATCGCCGTGCTGGTGCCGCTGATCCGCGCCTTCGGCCAGAGCTGGCTGGTCGCCATCCGCACGGCGCTGCTGCTCGGCCCCGCCGGCGAGTTCGCCTTCGTCACCATGGGCCTTGCCACCGCCTCCGGTGTCGTCTCGCCGCAGACCGGCGCCTTCATCACCACGCTGACTGCCTTCTCCATGGCGACGGTGCCCTGGCTCGACCGGCTCGGCGACGTGCTGGCGCGCCGTCAGCAGGCGAAGGTCGCCCCCGATCCGGAACTGGCGGTGGCGCCGCCGCCGCCATCGGCGAAACGTGTCATCGTCGTCGGCTACGGCCGCGTCGGCCAGCTCGTCTGCGAGATGCTGGCGCGCCACAAGGTGCCCTTCGTGGCGGTCGACAAGGATGCCCGGGAAATCGCCGATCTGCGCCGGGCGGGCCATGCCGTCTATTTCGGCGACGCCAACAACCGCGCCTTTCTCGACATGTGCGGCATCAGGGATGCCTCCGCCCTGGTCCTCACGCTGCACACGGCCGGGGCACTCGACGAGATCGCCACGCTGGCGAAGTCGATCAACCCGGACCTCACCGTCATCGCCCGCGCACGCGACGCCGATCACGCCAAGCGCCTCTACAAGCTCGGTGTCACCGACGCCGTTCCCGAGACGATCGAGGCGAGCCTCCAGCTGTCCGAGGCCGTGCTCTTCGACCTCGGCGTACCCGCCGGCCTCGTCATCGCCTCGGTCCACGAGCGTCGCGACGTCTTCCGCAAGGAATTGCAGGAGGCCGGGGTCGACGAAAGCCGCGTCCAGCATGCCGTCCGCTCCCGGACAACGCTCTGAACACCCCTCCCCTTGCGGGATGCTGCGGCCTTTGCCATCATCAGGTGCTCGAAACACGGCCCTCCGCCTATTCCGGACGGGGGGCCGTATCCGTTCCGACAGAGCCTTCGCGGCATCGAGGACAGGATGAGCGTCAACAAGTCAGGGCATATCCGGCTGACCTCGCATCCGGGAGCCGGCACCGCCTCGCGCTTCAAGGTCGCCTGGGGCGCAACCACCCCCGAAGATCGCGGCCCGGTCGTCGCGACCGTCAATGCCGGCCCCGACCGCAACGCTATCGGCACCCATGGCGGCTCCTACGCGCTCTACCGCGCGCTCGCGGTCTCTGCCGGCGCGCTCAACCCGATCCAGCGGCCGGATCTCACCAACACCCATCCGGTGGTCGAGATCGGTCCCTTCCCGCAATGGTCGGAGCCGGGGCGCATCGTCTCCATCGACCCGTTCGGCCACCTCGTCGGCACGGCCTTCCGCGGCCTGATCGCCGAGGGTGTCGATATCCGTCCGTCCATCGCCATCACCAAGGCGCGCCTCACGCTGCCCGAACTGCAGCACGACATCGGCACGCGGCTGAAGCCGGACGGCCACATCGTGCGCGAGAGCGGCGACATCGCCTGCGTCAAGATCGCCATCGACCCCGTCTGGTACCTGCCCGGCATTGCCGAGCGCTTCGGCACCTCGGAGACGAACCTGCGCCGCACGCTGTTCGAGCAGACCGGCGGCATGTATCCCGAGCTCGTCACCCGGCCGGACATGAGCGTGTTTCTGCCGCCGATCGGCAACACGACCGTCTATCTGTTCGGTGACGTCGCCAAGCTCGGCGACCCCCGCACCTTCATCTCCGGCCGCCTGCATGACGAATGCAACGGCTCCGACGTGTTCGGTTCGGACATCTGCACCTGCCGGCCCTATCTCGTTCACGGCATCGAGGAGGCCGCCCGCGACGCGCAGAAGGGCGGCGTCGGCTTCATCGTCTACAACCGCAAGGAAGGCCGGGCGCTGGGCGAGGTCACCAAGTTCCTCGTCTACAATGCCCGCAAGCGGCAGGAGGGCGGCGACCAGGCCTCGACCTATTTCGAGCGCACCGAATGCGTCGCCGGCGTGCAGGACGCGCGCTTCCAGCAGCTCATGCCCGATGTGATGCATTGGCTCGGCATCCGCCGCATCGACCGCTTCATGTCCATGTCCAACATGAAGCACGACGCGCTGATCGAGGCCGGCATCGATATCGTCGAACGCGTGCCGATCCCGGCCGACCTCGTGCCGCAGGATGCCTCCGTCGAGATGGAGGCCAAGAAGGCGGCCGGCTATTTCACCCCCGACGTACCGCCGACGCCCGGCGACCTTTCCAGGGTCGTCGGCCGCAAGATCGAAGATTTCTGAAGGACGCCTGCCCGTCATGGCCTTTGCGATGCTCGATGCCCCACGTGCGGCACGCTCCCTGCTCACCGCCTCCGCCGTGCGCGAGCGGGCCGCGAAGATGCTGGCGCTCGGGCTCGACGACAAACTCACCGCCTTCACCGTCGATCCCGACCGCCTGCCGGCGGCGGCCGATGTCGTCGTCTCGGTGATCCGCGACAACTACCCGTCCCTCGCCATCCCCTTTCACGCGCGCTGGCGGCACTTCGCCGCCGCCGGCCGCGATCTCGGCCGCGAATTTCTGGCGACGATCGCCGATCCGGCCGAGCGTGGACGGGCCGCCTACGATCTCGCCATCGTCTCCGTCCTGCTCGACGCCGGCGCCGGCATGGGCTGGCGCTACCGCGACGCTGCGACCGGCTCGGAACTGTCGAAATCGGAGGGGCTCGCGGTCGCCTCGCTCCGGATGCTCGAGGCAGGCGCCTTCGCGTCGGACGGCCGCAGCCCGCGCGCCGACGCAGCCCGTCTGAAGAGCATTTCGGCGCAGGATATCGCCACCGGGTTTCAGGTCGGCGAAGCCAATCCCCTCGTCGGTCTCGAAGGGCGAGCCCAGTTGCTTAGCCGGCTCGGCTCAGTTGCCGAAGCCGATCCCGCCTTTGCCCGCGGCGGCAATGCCCGGCCCGGCGGGCTGTTCGATCTCCTCGCCGGCTCAGCGGAGGACGGCGCGGTTCCCGCGACTGGCATCCTCGCGGCGGTCCTGTCGCATCTCGGGCCGATCTGGCCGAGCCGCGTTACGCTGGGCGGCATCCCGCTCGGCGATTGCTGGCACCATCCGCTGATGCGCTCGGGCGACGCGACCGACGGCCTCGTGCCGTTCCACAAGCTATCGCAGTGGCTGTCCTATTCGCTGATCGAACCGCTGGAATGGTCGGGCCTGACGGTGACCCATGTCGACGGCCTCACCGGTCTGCCCGAATACCGCAATGGTGGGCTGTTCGTGGACATGGGCGTCATAGCGCTGCGCGACGCGGCAGCCGCCGCGGCACCGAACACGGTTGAGGGCGCGCTCGTCGTCGAGTGGCGTGCGCTCACCGTCGCACTTCTCGACCGGATCGCGCCGCTGGTGCGTGAAAGGCTTGGGCTTTCCGCCGAGGCTTTCCCGCTGGCGCGCGTTCTGGAGGGCGGCACCTGGTCTGCCGGCCGCCGGCTGGCGCGCGAGCGCCGCGCCGACGGCGGCTCGCCGATCCGCGTCGTCAGCGACGGCACCGTATTCTGATAATAGAAAGCCGGCAAAATGGCTGGAGGGGCTCCATGAACAACGTCACCGTGGTCGACCATCCGCTGGTCCAGCACAAGCTGACCCTGATGCGCGACAAGAACCGCTCGACCAAGGGCTTCCGGCAGCTGCTCCACGAGATCGGCATGCTGCTCTGCTACGAGGTGACGCGCGACCTGCCGCTCGAGGAAACCGATATCGAGACGCCACTGGGGCCGATGAAGGCACCGCAGATCGGCGGCAAGAAGCTGGTCTTCGCGCCGATCCTGCGCGCCGGTCTCGGCTTCATGGACGGCATGCTGGAACTCGTGCCCTCCGCCCGCGTCGCCCATATCGGCCTCTACCGCGACCCTGCGACCCTGACGGCGGTGGAGTACTATTTCAAGGCGCCTGAGGACGTGGCCGACCGCCTCGTCATCGTCACCGACCCGATGCTCGCGACCGCCAATTCGGCGATCGCCGCGGTCGAGCGGCTGAAGGAGCGCGGCGTCACCAATCTGCGCTTCGTCTGCCTGCTGGCGGCGCCCGAGGGCATCGCCAATTTCCACGCCCACCATCCGGAAGTCGGCATCTGGACGGCGTCCATCGACAGCCATCTCAACGACCACGGCTATATCGTGCCGGGCCTCGGTGACGCCGGCGACCGCATGTTCGGCACGAAATAGGATCGCTCAGCCGAGCCGTTCGATCAGCGCCATGGCCGCCGCCGGCGCCTTCGGCTTGTGCCCGTTGATCATGAACAGGAACACGTCGCGTGGCTCGGCCTGTGCCGGCGTCCCGACGAGCGGCAGACCCGTCGGCATTTGTCCGGCTGCCCAGGCCTTCGCGCGCGCGGCCCAGTCGTCGAGTACCTGAGGTGCATAGCCGATCGGCTCCGCTTCCGAGGCGCATTGCAGGCGCAGATAAACGAAGGATGCGGTCGGGTCGAAGAAATAGGGATAGTCGGGCTCATCCGCGAAGACCGCCGCAACACCGCGCTCGCGCAACAGGGCGATGAACTCCGGCACCATGAAGCTCGCATGCCGAGCCTCGATGACATGTCTCAGCCGGTGCCCGTCCTGTTCCGCCGGCAGAAGCTGAAGGAACGCGGCAACATCGTCCGGATCGAATTTCTTGGTCGCAGCCAGCTGCCAGTTGATCGGCCCCAGCTTCGGACCGAGTTCGGTGATGCCGCTATCGAGGAACCGCTTCACGGAATCGCCCGCCTCGACCAGCACGCGCCTGTTGGTCGCAAAGCGGGGCCCCTTCATCGAGAAGACGAAGCCGTCCGGCGTCTCGCGGCGCCATTTGCGGAAACTCTCCGGCTTCTGCGAGCCATAAAAGGTGCCGTTGATCTCGATGGCTGTCAGCCTGGAACCCGCATAGGCAAGCTCGTCCTTCTGCGGCAGCTTCTCCGGATAGAAGACGCCGCGCCAGGGCTCGAACGTCCAGCCACCGATCCCCACCCGGATCTCGCCCCGCTTGCCGGTGGCCATGCCGCCATCTCCTCGTCGCGCCAACCTCGCCCGCGACCCGCATCATGCGGAGCCCGAGACGATCTGTCGCGACAGTGTGGCACGGCCCAGCCGCGAACGCGTCAGCAGCAACAGGAAATGATAGCGCCGTGCGGCGGCCGAGGACTAGCGCATGGGCGGAACATGCCTCCCGACTGCAGCGTCGAAGGCCGGCAGATCGAAGTTCTGCGGGTCGTCGTGCGTGCCGAACCCCTTGTCCAGAACCGCATGAAAAGCCGGGATCAACCACCGCCCCGCCCGCGCGCTCGCCCAGATATAGGTGAGTGCGGAGCGGTCGTACTGCGCATCGGTGAGGCCCGGCCTCGGCGCCAGATTGTCGTTCTCGCGCGAATTGGCCGGATCGCGCAGCCGTGGCTGGTTGTGCTCAACGTGGATGAAGCGCCCTCTGGTGGAGACGCCGGTGCGGAGCTCCAGCTGCGTCGCCCGCCAAGGCACGGCAATGTCGTGCCCAACCAGAACATTGCCGAGACGGTTGATGAAGACATGCGCGACATACTCGCCGCGCTTCTTGAAGCCCAGCCGGTTCAACCCCGGATCGGCATTATCGGGAAATTGCGTGCCGGAATATTTCTGGGATGTATCGTGAATGACGTAGTAGAGCGCAGGAGCTCCCGACAGCGTTCGGGAAACCGGTTGACCGAGCATGTCGGCCATCTGCGACAATCCGGCATCCTGCAGCTTGCGCCTCAGCGCCTCGCGGTCGAGCCGGACCTCACTGCCGACCAGACGCTCGAGCGTCGGCCCGAGCCGCGCCGGACGGGCGCCGATGCCGCCCCTGATGAGCACCGGCGAGAGGAGGCAGCGTGCCTGCTCGATGGCTGTTCCGGCAAAAGAGAGACGCCGCGTATCGAACGGGCAGACCACCTGCGCCACCGCACCCGTGGCCGTCATCGTTGCCAGCGCAAATCCCAGCGACGCCGCCCGCACCGACCTCATGGCATGCCCCCCGCCGCACCATCTGTCTCGCATAGCCTAGCGCGGCTGCGATCTGTGGTTGAAGTCGGGTGTTCCACGCACGGCCGGATCGCCGCGCCAGACGGCCAACTGGCCGCCGAAACCAGCAACTCCGGCGTGCCCGCGGCCAGGCTCCGGTCTATCAGCGCCGCAAAGGCCCGCGCGGAGGCCTCAACGCCCAGCCGAGACCGGCCTCCGGCACTCCACCGGGCTCGCAATGCCTCGCCGCCAGGCGGCTTCAGCAACGAAAAAGCCCCGCACGGCGAACCGTGCGGGGCTGATTTTGGTTGCGGGGGCCAGATTTGAACTGACGACCTTCAGGTTATGAGCCTGACGAGCTACCGGGCTGCTCCACCCCGCGCCACCTTGAACGACCGATGCTGCTACGCAGCGAAGGTCCAGAAACGAAGAAACCGCGCCTGGTTTTGCGCGGTTTCCGAAGTCAGATCGAAGAGCTTTGTCCTTGGCAGGCCTGGCAGCGACCTACTCTCCCAGGTCTTGAGACATAGTACCATTGGCGCTGAGGAGTTTAACGGCCGAGTTCGGGATGGGATCGGGTTCAGGCTCCTCGCTAGAGCCACCAGGCCGGCGAAGGACAAACGAAGCAAGCTGGATTTTGTTGGTCGATGACCCTGCCCAGATGGGCATTGGTCATGAGAGCGTTCAAGCCTATCGAACGATTAGTACCGGTAAGCTGCACACATTGCTGCGCTTCCACACCCGGCCTATCAACGTGGTGGTCTACCACGGTTCTCAAGGAAGACCTCGTCTCGAGGCAAGTTTCCCGCTTAGATGCATTCAGCGGTTATCTTTTCCACACATAGCTACGCTGCACTGCCGCTGGCGCGACAACAGCTCCACCAGAGGTGTGTCCATCCCGGTCCTCTCGTACTAGGGACAGATCCTCTCAAGTCTTCAACACCCACGGCAGATAGGGACCGAACTGTCTCACGACGTTCTGAACCCAGCTCACGTACCACTTTAATCGGCGAACAGCCGAACCCTTGGGACCTTCTCCAGCCCCAGGATGTGATGAGCCGACATC
>JAIUOO010000002.1 GCA_020161695.1 Pseudomonadota bacterium
ATGTTCCACGGCCCCATCACCGGCCATTTCGGGCCGCCGATGGTGAAAAGCCCCAGCGCGATCGGGACCGCGAAGGACAGGAACAGGAAGATCACGGTGCAGGAGACGACGATGGAATAGGCGGGGGTCCCGGCGATGGTGATCGCCGAGGTCAGCCAGACGAAGAGCGTGGCAAGCGTCCCGCCGGTCCAGATCGCCGCGACCGGGGTGCGGTACCTGGGCGACACGGTGGCCAGGGTCTTCGACACGAAGGGCACGCCATCATCGCGGCTGAAGGCAAAGAGCATCCGGCTGACCGAGGTGACGGTGGCAAGCCCGCAGAGGAACTGCGAGACGAAGATCAGGACGTAGAGGACCTGCTTCAGCGTCGGGTTCACCTGCGCATCCATCGCCCAGAAGAACACGTTCCAGCCCTGCTTGGCAGCTTCGTCCATGCTCGGCAGCATCAGCACGAAGGCGCACAGCATGATGTAGCCGAACAGAGCCGACCACAGCACCGAACCGATCATTGCGCGGGGCACCGAATGCGCCGCCTTCAGCGTCTCTTCCGAGGTATGCGCCGAAGCGTCGTAGCCGGTGATGGTGTAGATCGGCAGCAAAAGGCCGAGCAGGAACACCCACATCGACGAATTCGCCGGCCAGACATTGCCGCCCGCCTCGCCCGAATAGTTGGCGAAGGTGAAGAGACGGCTGAACTCATAGGTATCCGCTGCGGCCAGGCAGACGATGGCCAGGGCAATGGCGGTTGCGAAGATCAGGTAGCCGGAGAAGTCGGTGAGCTTGGCGGTGAGGCCGATGCCCATGTGGTTCACCAGCGCCTGCGCCCCGGTGATGACGGCCAGGAAGATGATGCGGGTGGTGGTTGTGTCTTCGAGCCCGAAATAGCTGGAGCCGAAGGCGCCCATGAAGAAGTAGTAGGTGCCGACATTGATGGCGCCGAGCACGGTGACGAGGCCGAGCAGGTTGAACCAGGCGGTCAGCCAGCCGGTGAAGCGGTTGCCGAGGATCGAACCCCAGTGATAAAGGCCGCCGGCCGTCGGATAGGCCGAGCTGATCTGGGCCATGGCGACGGCGAAGACCAGCGACACGAAGCAGCCAAGCGGCCAGCCGATGCCGATGGCAGCGCCGCCGGCGCCCGAGGTCGCCTGCGCGAGCGAATTGATGCCGCCCGAGAGAATGCAGATGATGGAGAACGAAACCGCGAAGTTTGAGAACTGGCTCATTCTCCTTTCGAGTTCCTGGGCATAGCCCATGCTGTGGAGGACTTGGACGTCCTCGCTCTTGTCTTTTTCGGAATAACCAGGTGATGCCATGTGAGTGTCCCCTTATTGTTATGCCATCGATTGAGACGCGCGGCCGGCGCTCGTCCGGAATGGGGCTGCTTCGCCCGCCTCCGGTTCGAGCTCGGCAAAGATGCCCGTGAGCAGATCCGCCCATTTCCGCTGCCCGGTCTGCGCCGAGATTTCGTCATTGCGGATTTCGATCATCGCACACGGCAGCCCGCGCGACCTGCCGTGATGTTCCAGGGTGAAGTAGACGCGGTCTTCAGGCGAATAAGGCTCGTTGACGCCCACCGTAACGCCCTCGAGGGCATGGAGCGCGGCAACAAGCGGCGATGCCAGCCTGCCGTCTTCGTCGTGGATGATGCCGATGTGCCAGGGCCGCGAGACCCCCTTGTAGACCGGCGTGAAGGAATGGACCGAAACCAGCCGCGTCTCGCGCCCATCGCGCAGGCGCTCGGCCACGACCTCGTCGATGGCGTTGTGGAACGGCCGCCACGACAGCGCGATGCGCGCCTCGCGCTCGGCAGCCGTTAGCCCCGCATTGCCGGGAATGGCTGTGGTCTCGCTGATCTCGGGGATCAGGTCATGTGCGGCCAGCGGGCGATTGCAGTCGATGGCGAGCCGCGACACACGCGATTCGATCAGCGTCGCATCGAGCCCTTCAGCGAGACGCTCGGCAACCGGCAATGCGCCCGGATCCCATGCGATGTGCCTGACCATGTCGGACGCGGCGAGGCCGAGCGTGCCGAAGTCGGCCGGCAGGTGGTTCGACGCGTGATCGCAAAGAATGACGTAAGGGCTGCGACCAGCCCTGTTGGTCACGCGGACAGCATTGGAGATGGCATGCACAGCAGCCTGGCCCGTTCCCATTCATTCATCCCCGGGGCCGTATCGTATGTTACGTATTTTTGTTCATTGCGCCCCTGTGGATGATTTCATACACATAATCAGAGTTTGTCAAATGCCATTTGAAGGCATGCACCAGACTAAGCGCCGGGCCAGAGAAGGGCCGGAAAAGAGCGCGGCGGTGCAGTACCGAAACGGGGGGATGAATGGTGGTTTCAAGCGTTGCAGAACTGATCACCGAGAAGATCGATTCCATGCCGGCCGGCGAGCGCCGCGCCGCGCAGACGCTGATCGCCAGCTACCCCGTGGTCGGCCTCAAGACGGTGGCGGAGTTCTCGCAGCAGGCGGGCGTGTCCTCGCCGACCATCCTGCGCTTCGTTGCCCGTCTCGGCTTCCAGAACTATGCCGAGTTCCAGTCCGCCCTGCAGGACGAGCTGGCGGCACAGCTGCAGTCACCGGCGTCGCGCACGACCGCGCCACTTTCTCCCCTGCCCGCGTCCAGCGCGCCAATGCTGGAGGCCGTGCTCGAAAATATCCGCGAGACCTTCCGCCATATCTCCGAGCGGCAGATGACCGACGTCGTCGCGCAGCTCGCCAACCAGCGCTCGCACATCTATTTGATCGGCGGTCGCTTCACCGATCCGCTGGCGCGCTACATGGCCGCCCACCTCAACCTGATCCGGCCGAACGTGACCCACCTTGTCGGCCAGGAAAGCCTGTGGCGCGACCGGCTGATCGACATGAACAAGCGCGACACGCTGCTGATCTTCGACATCAGGCGCTACCAGGACAGCCTGATCCGCTTCGCCGAGAAGGCGCATCAGCGCGGCACCACCATCGTGCTGTTCACCGACCAGTGGCTGTCGCCGATCGCGCGCTTCGCCCGCCATGTCATCGCCGGCCGTACCGCAGTGCCCTCTGCCTGGGACTCCTCGTCGTCGCTGTTCGTCACCGTCGAGACGCTGATCGGCGCGCTGACGCGCAAGCTCGAAGCCGAGGGCGCACGCCGCATCCGGGAGATCGAGGACCTGCGCTGAACGGCCGATCCTGCAAAGATTACGCAGATTTAATGTGCGGCAGCAGGCGAATTGCCATAAGCCTCCATCATCGAATTAGGCTATAGTGCGATGCCCTGCGCAGCCCCATTGGGTTTGCGCAAGATGTCGCGAGATGATGTGGGACACGCCGCTTGTCGCGGCGTTCGTCCGGACTGGTTCCGGACCGTGCGATTTTAGCAAGACTGGAGTGCGAATGGCCGCCTGGAAGCAATTTGTCTCGGCAATTGTCATTCTGCTCGCCGCCGCGGCAGGCTGGGTGCTGTTCGTGCCAAGCTCGCGCGACGTGCTGGCGCGCTGGGGCATCGACTGGGCGAGTGCCTCGACCGGCAAGTCGGAGCAGGCCCAGTCCGGCAACGGTGCCGGCGGCAACCGCCAGGGCGGCCGCAATGGTGCTGCCCAGACGCCTGTCGTCACCCGCCCCGTTTCATCAGGCACCATCAACGACCAGCTGTCGGCCATCGGCACGGGACGCGCCCTCAACTCGGTGGTCATCAACCCTTATGCGTCGGGCCGCCTGACCGAGATCGCGGTCAAGGCCGGCGACAAGATCGAGGCCGGCGCCGTGATCGCCAAGCTCGACTCCGATTCCGAAGAGATCGCGCTCGAACGCGCCCGCATCAACCAGGGCGACGCCGAGGCGGCACTGGAACGCATCAAGGCGCTCAGGGCCACCAACACGGCAACGACGGTGCAGCAGCGTGAAGCTGAACTGGCGCTCGATACGGCAAAGCTTGCCGTGCGCGACGCCTCGCTGGCGCTCGACCGCCGCGCCATCACGGCACCCATCTCCGGCATCGTCGGCATCCTGCCGGTCGAGGCCGGCAACTACGTCACCAGCCAGACGACCATCGCCACCATCGACGACCGCTCGCGCATCATCGTCGACTTCTGGGTGCCTGAGCGTTTCACCGGCCTGATCGCAGCCGATCAGCCGGTCTCCGCCAACTCCGTGGCACGGCCGGGGCAGGTATTCGAGGGCGTGGTCAGCGCCGTCGACAACAGGCTGGAGGAGCAAAGCCGCACCCTGCATATCCAGGCCAGGATCGACAATGACGGCGACGCGCTGCGCGCCGGCATGTCGTTCCAGGTGTCGATGCGGTTCCCCGGCGACACCTTCCCATCAGTCGACCCGCTGGCGATCCAGTGGGGCGGCGATGGCGCCTTCGTCTGGGCGCTCAACGACGGCAAAGCCAAGCGCGTGCCCGTCCGCATCATCCAGCGCAACACCGACACCGTGCTGGTCGACGCCGCATTGAACAATGGCGACCAGGTCGTCACCGAAGGCATCCATGCCGTGCGTGAAGGCGCTGCGCTGCTCGTTGCCGGCAGCGAAGGCGCCCCGCGCAGCGGCTCCTGAACGAGGGGCCGCAAATGTCCGTGAACCACACCGATAACGCCGAAAAGGGCATCACCGCACTCTTCGTGCGCCGGCCCGTGCTTGCCTTCGTCATCAACACGCTGATCGTGGTCGCCGGCCTCGCCGCCTTCTTCGGCGTCGAGGTGCGCGAGTTGCCTGACGTCGACCGCCCTGTCATCACCGTCTCGACCACCTACTCCGACGCCGCCGCCGAAATCGTCGACCGCGAGGTAACGGCAGTGGTCGAGGGTGCGGTGGCGCGCGTCACCGGCGTGAAGTCGATCTCATCGGCCTCGTCCTACGGCAGCAGCCGGGTGACGGTGGAGTTCAACGACGGCGTCGACCTCAATGTCGCTGCCTCCGACATGCGCGACGCAGTCGGCCGCGTCACCAACTCCCTGCCCGACGACGCCGACGCCCCGCGCATCGTCAAGGCCGACGCCAATGCCGACGCGGTGATGCGCCTTGCCGTCACCTCCGACACCATGCCGGTCGAAGACATGACCATCCTGGTCGAGGACCAGATCGTCGACGTGCTCGCCTCCGTCGACGGCGTCGCCGACGTGCAGACCTATGGCGACCGCGCCAAGATCTTCCGTGTCGACATCGACCAGGCCAAGGTCGCCAGCCTCGGCCTGACGCTGGCCGACCTCTCCAACGCGCTGGCGAGCGTGTCCTTCGACGCGCCGGCCGGCTCGCTGACCGTCGGCAGCCAGGACATCATCGTCCGGGCGAGCGCCGCCGTGCAGACGCCTGAAGCCTTCGAGGCGATCATCATCAACGGCAAGACCAAGCTCGGCGACGTCGCCAAGGTGACGCTGGGCGGCGATCCCGGCTCGACCTCGCTGCGCTCCGACGGCAAGACCGGCATCGGCATCGGCATCGTCCGCCAGGCCCAGTCGAGCACGCTCGACATCTCCAAGGGCGTGCGCGCGGCGGCCGAAAAGATCCAGCAGACGCTGCCCGAGGGCATGAGCATCCGCGTCACCTCCGACGACGCCACCTTCGTGCAGGGCGCCATCCACGAGGTCGAGATCGCACTGGTCCTGTCGGTGACCATCGTGCTGCTCGTCATCTACGCCTTCCTGCAGGACTGGCGCGCCACACTGATTCCCGGTTTCGCCATGCCGGTGGCGATGATCGGCACCATTGCGGGAATCTATCTCGCCGGCTTCTCGGTCAACATCCTCACGCTTCTGGCGATGGTTCTGGCGACAGGCCTTGTCGTCGACGACGCCATCGTGGTGCTCGAAAACATCGTGCGCCGACGCAACGAGGGCATGGGGCCGCGAGCGGCGGCGGTGCTCGGCACGCAGGAGGTGTTCTTCGCCGTCGTGGCGACGACAGCCACGCTCGCCGCCGTGTTCATCCCGATCTCCTTCCTGCCCGGCCAGACCGGCGGCCTGTTCCGCGAATTCGGCTTCGTGCTGGCGATTTCCGTGCTGTTGTCGTCAGTCGTGGCACTGTCGCTGTGCCCAATGCTGGCCTCGCGCATGCTGACCGAAAAGAGCATCGAGCACGGCCATTCCGGCATTCTCGGCAAGCTTGGCGGCAAACTGGCAGCGATCTACAAAAGCTGCCTGCTCGCCTGCCTCAACGCGCCCGTCATCGTCATTCTGGTGTCGGTGCTGTTTGCCGGTGCCGCCTACATCGCCTTCGGCAATGTGCGCCAGGAACTGACGCCGACCGAAGACCGCTCGGTGGTGATGCTGCGCATTTCGGCGCCGCAAGGCGTCAGCCTCGACTACACGACCTCGCAGATGCGTCGCATCGAGACGCTGATCGAGCCGCTGCGCAAATCCGGTGAGATCGAAAGCACCTTCGTCAGCGGTGGCATGGGCAACAGCAAGAACAGCGGCTTCATGGTGCTGTCGCTGGCGCCCTGGGACCAGCGCACCCGCACCCAGCAACAGATCGCCGCCGACATCACCGCCCGCACCGCCCAGGTTCCAGGCGTGCGCACGTCGCTTGCCCAGGCCAACAGCCTTGGCATCCGCGGCGCCGGCAACGGCCTGCAATTCGCCCTGGTCGGCAACAGCTATGCCGAGCTCGGCGACGCCGCCGCCAAGGTGCTGGCCGAGATGGAGAAGGACCCGCGTTTCCGCCAGCCGCGCCTGTCGACCGAAGCGACTCAGCCGCAGCTGTTCGTCACCGTCGACCGCGAACGCGCCTCCGACCTCGGCATCGACATCAAGGGCCTGTCCCCTGCCCTGCAGGCGATGCTCGACGGCCGCAAGATCACCAGCGTCTTCATCGAGGACCGCTCCTACGACGTGAAGCTGGTCTCGACCACCAACCCGATCAACGATTCCACCGACCTCGAAAACATCTTCGTCAAGACGGCCGACGGCCGCTTCGTGCCGGTGTCGACCATCGCCACCCTGTCCGAACGCGCCGTGCCGCCGTCGCTGTCTCGCGAGCAGCAGCAGCGCTCGGTCGCCATCACCTCCGGGCTGTCCGATGACTTCGCGCTTGGCGATGCGCTGAAGCGCGTGCAGGAAATCGCAGGGCCCGTCCTGCCCGCGGGCAGCAGGCTTCTGCCGCTTGCCGAAGCCGCGACGCTGAACGAAACCAGCGGCAGCATGCTGACGATCTTCGGCTTCGCCATCGTCATCATCCTTCTGGTGCTCGCCGCCCAGTTCGAAAGCTTCGTCTCCGCCGTCATCATCATGGCGACCGTGCCGCTGGGCCTTGCCTGTGCCGTCTTTGCGCTGATCCTGACGGGCACCTCGCTCAACGCCTACAGCCAGATCGGCCTTGTGCTTCTTGTCGGCGTCATGGCCAAGAACGGCATCCTTGTCGTCGAGTTCGCCAACCAGCTGCGCGACCGCGGCATGGGCGTGCGGCAGGCGATCGAGGAAGCGGCGACCATCCGCCTGCGGCCTGTGATGATGACCATGATCTGTACGGTGCTCGGCGGCGTGCCGCTGGTTCTGGCGCAAGGCGCCGGCGCCGAGGCCCGCATCGCGCTGGGCTGGGTGATCGTCGGCGGCCTCGGCCTCGCGACGCTCTCCACCCTGTTCCTGACGCCGGTGGCCTATCTGCTGCTCGGCCGCTTCATCACCCCCAAGGTGGCGGAAGAGGCAAGGCTCAAGCGCGAACTCGAGGAAGCCGCCTATACGGGCGTGGAACCTGCCGAGTAGTTCTTTGTTCTATGAATTCGGGGCCGGATGGCCCGTCTGCGACGGATTTGCCGCCGCAGACGATGACATCTGCAATCTGATTCTGTATCAGTCCTCGAAACTGGAGCGCAGCGCGTCCTGCGGACGCGCGTAGACGCTCCAGCATCGGTAATTTGCGCATGGTGCTTTCCGAAAGTCGAAACCGATTTTCGGGCCGATGCGGCGGGGCATGACTTTTTCTTATGCAGGACGGCACGACATGAGCCTGAAATCGATCACTGTCGACGAACTTCAGGCCAGCGTCGGCAAGGAGATCGGCGTGTCGCCGTGGCGGACGGTCACCCAGACCATGATCGACCAGTTTGCGGACGCCACCGACGACCACCAGTTCATCCATTGCGATCCGGAACGCGCAGCGGCCGAGACGCCCTTCGGCGGCACCATCGCCCATGGCTTCCTGACACTGTCGCTGCTGTCGCCCATGACCTTCGACACGCTGCCGCCGGTCGAGGGCGGCAGCATGGGCATCAACCAGGGCTTCGAGGAGCTGAAATTCGTCGCTCCCGTGAAGACCGGCTCGCGCATCCGCACCCGCTTCGTGCTGGCCAGCCTCAAGGTCCGTCCCTCCGGCTGGATCCAGGCGACCCATGACGTGACGATCGAGATCGAGGATCAGAAGAAGCCGGCGCTGACCGCACGCTGGCTGACCATGACCTTCGTCGAGCCCAAGCGCGAAACAGCCTGACCTGACTATTGATCATAGCCCCGATGGGCTACGAGCCTCGCCTTGCCGCATCTTGGGGCTGCGTATAGAGTCGCTCGCTCAGATCGAGGAAAGTTGTAGGGCGTATCCTTGTCCAGCAGTGCAGCACAGCGACGCGAAGTCCAGAAAGCCGAACTGAGGGCCGAACTGGTTGCGGCGGCGCACGCGTTGGTGCGGGAGGAAGGCTATGACGGCCTGACCATCCGCAAGCTCGCCACCCGCGTCGGCTACGCGCCGATGTCTGTGTATTCCTACTTTGCCGACAAGCACGAAATCCTGATGGCGCTGGCCGAAAACGCCTTTGCCGAGCTGGCGCAGCGGATGCGCCAGAACCAGCCCGAAGACCCCATCGAGGCGCTGAAGGCAGCGCTCAGCGGATATGCGGAGTTCGCCCTCGGCAATCCGAACGAATACCGCACCGTGTTCATGACCGAGAAGCTGCGGCACCCGCCCGAAGAGACCTTCGACCAGATGGAACGGGAGAACCCCGCCTTCCAGGTCATCATCGAGCATGTCGAGGCCTGCGTTGCAGCCGGCAAGCTGAAGGGCGACGCCCGCGCCATCACCACCGCACTTTGGACGATCGCCCATGGTGCTGTGTCGCTGCTGATCACTTTCCCCTTCTACCCCTTCGGTGATCCGAAGGCTTACGTGATGCGGATGGGCGACCTCGCTTTGGCCGGACTGGCCACAACCGAGACGCCGCCGCTCACGGACGAACCCAGCAAGTGCTCTGGGTAGCAGTGCAGTCAGTGCAGTCAGAATAATTTCGTACATGTACGGCTAGACCCCTTGCAATGCGCAAGGTGCGGCCGTATCTGTAAGTTGTCCCGTACATGTACGGCAAAATTTACGGAGATGACAATGCGACGGACTATTCTGGCGCTCGCGGCGCTTGCCGCGACGAGCGGCTTTGCCATGGCCAAGGACACCCACATCGCCAAGCCGCACGCACATGCTGTTTGCAGTCAAACCATGACCAAGCAGAAGCTCGATTGCGGCACCACAGGTTCCATCAACCGCGATCGTCACAGTGGACCGGTCACGACCGGCGCCACCGGCCGCACCGAACCGCGCCTCGGCATCGACATCAATCCCTGGATTGTGCCGAGCTTCAACTGATCCTCCCGAGACGTTGACGCAAAAGCCGCCCCACAAGGGCGGCTTTTGTGCTTTCGGACGTATGTGCGACCGGTCGACGTCACAAGCTGTCCCGGTTTGTTTTGAGCAAATGGCGCCGGCTAGCTCTTCCGGGCCCCGTTCTTTGCAGCTCCGGATGCCACCGGCGCGCCGGAAATGGTCGTCGAGGTCACCGACACGGGGTCGCTGGCGGGGAAGCTGTCTTCCAGGCCCTCGTCGAGTTCTTCCTGCAGAACATACTGGTCCTTGGGCCGTTCGTCGCTGCGGCGCGCGCGCCTTTCGCGTTTCGGCCGCATCCGGCCGGGCCCCTGCATTGGCATGGATGGCATGGCTATGTCCTCTCTTCAGCGTCGAGGGACAAACGCCTGCCTTGCCCCGAGGTTCCGGGACAAGGCACCTCTTCCGGTGGCCTGAAGGCCGGCGTCAGCTGTCGCGAGCAGCTTCCGACAGGAAGCCCCAGACATAGTCGGAGAACGAGCGCCAGCACTCGACGCGGAAGGTGTCTTCGCCGGTCCGCAGGATCACGATCTCGACCTTGCCGAGGATGGTGCGCGAGGCAGCGCTCACCGGGAAGGCAGTGAGCGACAGGTCCTGCGGGCAGCCTGAGCTGATCGTGGCAGCCGCGTGCGCGCCGGTTACCGCAATCGCCACGTTGCGGTGCGAGACATCCACCGCCGAATGCAGGCCCTTGACCGAAGCGCAGTCGGCGACGGGATCGCCGCCGGCCTCGTCGATGACCAGCCATTCGTCCGGGCCGAGCCAAAGCGCAGTGCGGCCGGCCTTGGCCGCGGACGACTTCGGCTTCTGTGGCAGGGTCAGGCCGAGCGCCTTGGACAGAGCGGCAACGGCGTCCGGCCGGGCGCGCAACGATAGGCGGCTTGCCGGCTCCAGCACCTTGAGGGCGACGCCCTGTCCGCCGACACTCTTGCCTGAATGAGCCGGGTTCCTGACCGCTGTTGCAATCTTAGCCATTGAGGCGCTCTCCCTTCTCGTCGAAGAACACGGTGCCGGTGACTTCCACCTCGATCACCTTGTCGGGCATGGGCACGTACAGCGTCTCGCCGATGCGGTCGCGGCCACCGGCGACCAGCGCCATGGCAATCGAGCGGCCGCAGTTTTCCGACCAGTAGCTGGAGGTGACGTGGCCGATCATCTTCATCGGTATCGCCTGCTTGGGGTTCTCGACGATCTGCGCGCCCTCTTCGAGCACGTCACGCGGATCGCGGGTCTTGAGACCCACGAGCTGACGGCGGCCCTTGGCGAGAAGATCGGGACGCGTCAGGCCGCGGATGCCGACGAAATCGGTCTTCTTCTTGCCGACAGCCCAGTCGAGTCCGGCGTCATTGGGCGTGACCGTGCCATCGGTGTCCTGACCGACGATGATGTAGCCCTTCTCGGCGCGCAGCACATGCATCGCCTCGGTGCCGTAGGCGCAAGCCTCGTGCTTCTGGCCTTCGGCCCAAAGCGCCTCCCAGACGGCGCGACCGTAATCGGCCGGCACGTTGACTTCGAAGCCGCGCTCGCCGGTGAACGACATGCGGAACAGCCGGGTCGGCACGCCACAAATCTTGCCCTCGCGCACCGACATGTGCGGCATAGCCTCGTCGGACATGTCGATGCCCTCGACCAGCGGCTCGATGATCTTTCGCGAGTTCGGCCCCTGGACGGCGATGACCGCCCATTGTTCGGAAACAGAGGTCAGCCAGACATTGAGCTCGGGGAATTCGGTCTGGAGGTAGTCCTCCATGTGGTTCATGACACGGGCCGCACCACCCGTCGTGGTGGTGACATGGAAGCGATCCTGCGCCAGGCGTCCGACGACGCCGTCGTCATAGATGAAGCCGTCCTCGCGCAGCATGATGCCATAGCGGCAGCGGCCGACTTCGAGCTTCTCCCACGGATTGGTGTAGAGCAACTCCATGAACTTGGCCGCATCCGGGCCGACCACCTCGATCTTGCCGAGCGTCGAGGCGTCGAACAGACCGGCGGTCTTGCGCACGGTGGCGCATTCGCGGTTGACGGCAGCGTGCATGTCCTCGCCCGAGCGCGGGAAGTACCAGCTGCGCTTCCACTGGCCGACATCCTCGAACACGGCGCCATGCCCCTCCGCCCAGGCGTGGGTCGGGGTCTTGCGGGTCGGATCGAAGAGCGCGTGGCGCGAATGGTTGACGATGGCGCCGAAGGTCACCGGCGTATAAGGCGCGCGGAAGGTGGTGAGCCCGACCTCGGGAATCTCCTTGTTCAGCGCCTCGGCGGCAATGGCGAGACCGTGCATGTTGGAGGTCTTGCCCTGGTCGGTGGCCATGCCGTTGGTGGTGAAGCGCTTGACGTGCTCGATCGAGCGCATGCCCTCGCGCACCGCCTGTCGGATGTCCTTGGCCGTGACATCGTTCTGGAAGTCGATGAACGCCTTGACCGTGGTTTCGGCACCGGCACCCGGGCCTGAACCCAGCATGCCGCCGCTCCAGCCTTCGGCACCCTCGACCTTGATCGAGGCACCCTTGCCTGGCTTGGCGCCGGCGTCGCGCGCGGCGTTGGCGCCGGCTTCCAGCGCCTGCGAGATCGTGCCTTCCAGGCTGTCGGAGCCGTTGCAGGCGCCCACCGAGACGCAGTCCTGGGCGTAGGTGCCCGGCAGGAAGCGGCGCGTGTCGGCGTCGAAGGCGACCTTGCCGCGCGACTGCGAAAACATGTGCACTGACGGCGTCCAGCCGGCCGACATCAAGAGCGCGTCGACGGCGATGGTGCGCTCGGCGCCGCCGGCCTTGGCCTGCACGGTCATCGACTTGATGCGCTGGCTGCCGTTGACGCTGGTGACGGCGCGGCCGTGATTGACCTCGATGCCGAGCGCGCGCGCCTCGTCGACCAGCGGTCCGGACGGGTTGTCGCGCAGGTCGACGATTGCGGCGATGCCGATGCCGGCCTTCTTGAGGTCGATGGCCGCGGCATAGGCGCTGTCATTGGCGGTGTAGACGCCGACATTGCGGCCGACGGTGACGCCATAATGGTTCAGATAGGTGCGCGCGGCGGACGCCAGCATGACGCCGGGGCGGTCGTTGTTGGCGAACACCATGTGGCGCTCGATGGCGCCGGTGGCGATGACCACGCGCTTGGCGCGGACCTGCCACAGCCGCTCGCGCGGGGCCTCGCGATCGGGGCTGGCGAGATGGTCGGTGACACGCTCGGTCAGGCCGACGAAGTTCTGGGCGTAGTAGCCGAACGCCGTGGTGCGCGACAGAAGCGTGACGTTGTCCATGGCGGCGAGCTTGGCAGCAACGCCTTGCGCCCATGCCCAGCCGTCCTGTCCATCGATGACAGCGCCCTTTTCGAAGCGCAGTGCGCCGCCGAACTCGGCCTGCTCGTCGCAGATGATGACACGCGCGCCGGTTTCGGCCGCAGCAAGGGCTGCGGCAAGGCCGGATGCGCCACCGCCGAGCACCAGCACTTCGCAATGGGCATAGCGCGACGAATAGTGGTCTGGATCGGGCTGGTCGGGCGCGACGCCCAGACCGGCGGCCGAGCGGATGTTGGGCTCGTAGAAATTCTTCCACGCAGCCTTCGGCCACATGAAAGTCTTGTAGTAGAAGCCGGCCGAGAAGAACGGCGAAGCGAGGTCGTTGACCGCGCCGACGTCGAACGAGAGCGACGGCCAGCGGTTCTGCGAGGCGACGTCGAGCCCGTCATAAAGTTCCTGCACGGTGGCACGAACATTGGGCGTCTTGCGCGCGGCGTCGCGGCTGACGGTAACCAGCGCGTTCGGCTCCTCGGCGCCGGCCGACAGGATGCCGCGCGGACGGTGATACTTGAACGAGCGGCCGACGAGATGCACGCCATTGGCGAGCAACGCCGACGCCACGGTGTCGCCCGCAAGCCCCGTCATCGACTTGCCGTCGAAGGTGAAGCGCGCGGTCTTCGCCGGCGTCAGGCGGCCCTGGCCGGAAATGCGGTAGGAACCGGCCATCATGCCTCTCCCTTGGTGGAGCGTTTTGCCTTGGGCTTTTCGTTGAGCTGGTCCGGCGGGCGATTGGCCCAGGCGGCGGGACCGCCTTCGGCGTGAAGCGTCGAGGCGTCAGGCTTCGGCTCGCCGGCCTTGTAGGTCAAAAGGAACTTGTCCGAGACCGTGTCGCGCGCCGCGTTGAAGAAACGGGCGCAGCCATGGACATGGCGCCAGCGTTCGAAAACGAGACCCTTGGGGTTCGAGCGGATGAAGAAGAACTTCTCGAAGTCCTCGTCGGAGATCGATGCGATGTCGGTCGGACGGGCGATATGCGCCTCGCCGGCGTTGCGGAATTCGAGCTCGGGGCGCTCTTCCTCGCAATAGGGGCAACGAATGAGAAGCATCTGGATAAATCCCTAGAGTTCGCCGGGTCCGACAATGGTGCCTTGCGGCTGGTCGCAGAGCCTTTGGCCCAATGCCTCGAACGGTGCGACGCGTCTGATCAGCGTCTCGACAGTATCGGCAGGCAGAAACAGGTCGCGGCTCGAGATATTGAGGAAGGTAAGTTCGAACGGATTGGCCGAGACGACGACGTGGCGGCCGGGTGGCGCCTCATGCTCGTCGTCGGGGGCATCGGGCGTCTCAATGAAGGAAACCACCTTGCGCCCGCCGCTCCAGACGCAGGCAAGCAGGCCCGAGGCGACAGAGAACGGCCACTCCGTCTCGTTGTCGCTGCGGCTGATCGTCTGCAGCCGTACCTCGCTGACGTCGGGGACATGCAGCATGCCCTTCTCGTTGGCAAGGACCAGCGGCGCGGCCACTGCCGCTATGGTGGCGGCGAGCATCGTCATCAGTGGGCGACGGCCGCCGCTGCCGCCTCGTCGATCAGGCGGCCGGTGCGGAAACGCTCCAGCGTGAACGGCGCGTTGATCGGGTGCGGTTCGTCGCGGGCGATGGTGTGGGCGAAGACGTGGCCAGAGCCGGGCGTCGCCTTGAAGCCGCCCGTACCCCAGCCGCAATTGACATAGAGCCCCTGCACCGGCGTCTTGGCCAGGATCGGCGAACGATCAGGCGTGACGTCGACGATGCCGCCCCACGACCGCAGCATCTTCATCCGCGTGAACATCGGGAACATCTCGCAGATGGCGTCGAGCGTGTGGTTGATGATGTGCAGGCCGCCGGTCTGCGAATAGGACGTGTACTGGTCAGTGCCGGCACCGATGACCAGCTCGCCCTTGTCCGACTGCGAGATGTAGGCATGAACCGTGTTGGACATGACCACGCACGGGAACACCGGCTTGACCGGCTCCGACACCAGCGCCTGCAGCGGATAGCTTTCGAGCGGCATGCGCACGCCGGCCATGTCCATCAGCACAGAGGTGTGGCCGGCGGCAACCACGCCGACCTTCTTGGCGCCGATGAACCCCTTCGACGTCTCGACGCCCGAGACACGGCCGTCGGCCGTGCGGCGGATGCCCTTGACCTCGCAGTTCTGGATGATGTGGACGCCGCGATCGGAGGCGCCGCGGGCATAACCCCAGGCGACCGCGTCATGACGCGCGGTGCCGCCACGGCGCTGCAGCGTCGCGCCGACGACCGGGTAACGGGCGCTGGCCGAGATGTTCAGCGGCGGGCAGTAGGCCTTGGCTTCCTCAGGCGTCAGCCATTCGTTGTCGATGCCGTTCAGCCGGTTGGCGTGCACATGGCGCTTCAGCACCTGCACGTCATGGACGTTGTGCGCCAGCATCATGACGCCGCGCGCCGAATACATGACGTTGTAGTTGAGGTCCTGGCTGAGCCCGTCCCACAGCTTCACCGCATGGTCGTAGATGCCGGCCGATTCGTCATAAAGGTAGTTGGAGCGGATGATGGTGGTGTTGCGGCCAGTGTTGCCGCCTCCGAGCCAGCCCTTTTCAAGCACCGCGACATTGGTGATGCCGTGTTCCTTGGCGAGATAATAGGCGGTGGCGAGGCCATGGCCGCCGGCGCCGACGATGATGACGTCGTATTCGCTCTTCGGCTCGGGCGAGGACCACTGCTCCTCCCAGCCCTTGTGTCCGCGCATGGCCTCTCGGGCTATGGCAAAAACCGAATATTTCCGCATTTTTTCAGGGCCTCGCAGATGCCGGAAGCGTCAGAGCGCGAGGTGTAGCACTAGCGAAAAGGCGCTGTCACCCTTGCCCTGTTTGCGACGGTGTCTGCCGTTTTGCGCCGCCCGTTTGCGACACCCATTTTGTCACCGCTTCCCGCCGCACGTATCGGGTGGCTCGTGATGCTGTGAATTGCGACCTGTACGCCAGAGCCGGAAGCGTCCGGCCGACTGCCACAGGAGCAAACATGTTCGATCTAAATGGAAAAGTCGCAATCGTGACCGGAGCGAGTTCCGGCATCGGTCGCGAGACCGCGAAGCTGTTTGCGCAGCAAGGCGCGAGGCTGGTGCTCGCGGCGCGCGGCGCACCCGTATTGGAAGCACTCGCCAGGGAAATCCGCGCCGACGGCGGCAATGCGGTCGCACTTGCCGGCGACGTCAAGGACGAAGCCTTTGCCCGCTCGCTGGTCGAGAAGGCAGAGACGCTGTTCGGCGGCCTCGACATCGCCTTCAACAATGTCGGCCTGGTCGGCGAGATGGGCCCGATCACCGAACTGGAACTGGCAAGCTGGACCGAGGTGATGGAAACCAACCTGACCAGTGCCTATCTCGGCGCCAAGCACCAGATCCCGGCTATGCTGGAGCGTGGCGCAGGATCGCTGATCTTCACCTCGACCTTCGTCGGCTACACCGCGGGCATGCCCGGCATGGCGGCCTATGCTGCGAGCAAGGCTGGCCTGATCGGCCTGACCCAGGTGCTGGCGGCGGAATACGGTTCGCGAGGCATCCGCGTGAACGCTCTCTTGCCCGGCGGGACCGACACGCCGATGGCGACCTTCAAGACCGCCGATGAGCGCGCCTTCGTCGAGGGCCTGCATGCGCTGAAACGCATCGCCCGCCCGGAAGAGATTGCCCGCTCGGCGCTCTACCTCGCCTCGGAAGCCTCGAGCTTCACCACCGGTGCCGCCCTGCTCGCCGATGGCGGGGTGTCGATCAACCGGCTCTAAGACTGGAAAGCCCCCCGAGACCCGCGTCTCGGGGGGTGCCGGAATGATCAGGCCTTGCCGAGGCGTGCCGCCTTCATGTTGGGCAGGAAGATCGTCAGCAGGCCCAGCATCGGCAGGAACGAGCAGAGCTTGAAGACGTATTCGATGCCGCGTGAGTCCGCGATCACGCCCAGAACCGCGGCGGCGATGCCGCCGATGCCGAAGGCGAAGCCGAAGAAGATGCCGGCGATGAGGCCGACACGGCCGGGCACCAGCTCCTGCGCGAAAACGACGATGGCCGAGAAGGCCGACGCCAGGATCAGGCCGATCAGCACCGTCAGCACCTTGGTCCAGAACAAGTCGGCATAAGGCAGCACGAGGGTGAACGGCAGCACGCCGAGGATCGAGAACCAGATCACCGTCTTGGCGCCGAAGCGGTCGCCGATCGGGCCGCCGAGGAAGGTGCCGAGTGCGGCCGAGCCGAGGAACAGGAACAGGAGATACTGCGATTCCTGCACCGTTACGCCAAAGCGCTCGATGACATAGAAGGTGTAGTAGCTCGACAGGCTCGCCGTGTAAGCCTGCTTGGAGCAGACGAGGATGGCCAGCACGACCAGCGCCGACATCACCTTGCGACGCGGCAGCGGGTTGAACAGCGTCGGGGCGGCGCGCTTGGCGGCGCTGACGATGTGGCGGCTGTACCAGACGCTGACGCGGATGAGCACGACGATGCCGACCATGGCGCCGATGGAAAACCAGGCGATACCGCCCTGCCCAAGAGGCACGACGATGAGGGCCGCGAGCAGCGGTCCGAGCGCCGAGCCGAAATTGCCGCCGACCTGGAACAAGGACTGTGCGAGGCCGAAGCGCCCGCCGGAAGCGAGGCGCGCCACGCGCGACGATTCGGGATGGAAGATCGCCGAGCCGAGGCCGACAAAGGCCGAGCCGATCAGAAGCACTTCGTAGCTATGGGCAAAGGCCAGCGTGAGCAGGCCGACAAGGGTCAGGCACATGCCGACCGGCAGCGAGAACGGCAGCGGCTTCTTGTCGGTGTACATGCCGATGACTGGCTGCAGCAGCGATGCGGTGACCTGGAAAGTCGTGGTCAAAAGGCCGATCTGCCAGAAGTCGAGCCGGTACTCGGTCTTGAGCATCGGGTAGAGCGACGAGATCAGCGACTGCATGACGTCGTTGAGGAAATGGCTGAAGCTGACCGCAAGAAGAATTGCCATCACCGTGCCATCGGCGGAAGATGAACGGGCTGATATGGCTGTATCGGTCACGGCATGACTCCGGGAGCATTCTCAAAGGGACAGGCTGCAATAAACCTGCCCGGCCGAGCTTTCATGGTGCACGCCGCGGTACTGTGCGGGCCAGTTGTCAGCTTTGGCCGGCACTCGCCAGGGCTGCGAAGCGTCCCGGCGTAATGCCGAAACGGGCGCGGAAGTGACGCGTCATGTGGCTCTGGTCGGCGAAGCCCGAAGCCGAGGCCGCCTCCGCCAGCCCCTCGCCGGCTGCCATGCGCGAACGGGCGTGGGCCAACCTGCGGCCGACGAGATAGCGATGCGGCGAGGTGCCGACAAGCCGGCGAAAGGCGCGTGAAAGCTCGAAGCGGTCGAGCCCCGTGACGCGCTCGAGATCGCCAGAGGTCACCTGCCGGTCGAATTCCTCGGCCAGGAATGAGCGTGCTGCGGCGACCTCGTCGACGGGAAGCTGTAACGCGCGCGGCGGCTTGGCATCGTCGCTGCGACGGGCCAGATGCTGGGCGACATCGGCGATGAAGGCGTCGGCCTGCAGCGGCTCCATGGCGCCGGGGAAGTCGGTGAAGGCCTCGTCGATCAGAGCGGCAAGCCCGGCGTCGCGCTCGACCACGCCTGGTACGAACGGCAAAAGCCTGTCGCGGCCGAGCGCCCGGCAGATGAGCCACGGCTCGATGTAGAGCATGCGATAGGAAAAGCCATCGGGCGCGCCGGCATGACCGTCATGCACCTCGTCGGGGTGGATTACCATGCATTCGTCGCGGACGCTGACCCTGTCGCTGCCGCGATAGCGGAAGGCCTGCGCGCCCGACAGCGTGTGACCGACGGCATAGGTTTCGTGGCGGTGCGGATCATAGGCATGGCCGCCGAAGCGCGCGACAAGGCGCTGCAAGCCCTGGGTCGGTTCGTCGGTGGCGATGAAGTCCTTGATCATCCAAGGCTGATCCGCGGTTCCCAAGACTGCAATGTCGTGGGACTTGCACAAACGTTCAAGACCCTGTCAGGCGCAAGCGGCTAACCTCCGGCCATGATGTACCCGACAAAAACCGCCCTGATCCTCCTCGACGATCTCGCCGCCTGGCAGAAGGTCAACATATCGGCCTTCCTGACCGGCGGGCTGATGCACCGCTTTCCCGAAATGGCTGGCGAAGCCTATCGCGATGGCAACGACAACTATTATCTCGCCATGATCCGCGAGCCGGTCTTCGTCTATGGCGCGGACGCAGAGACGATGCGGCGCACCTTCGAGCGGGCGCGCTCGCGCGGCATCCCTTTCTCGATCTACACACGCCCGCTGTTTGCCACCAGCAACGACGCCGACAACCGCGCTTCGGTGGCGGCGACACCCACAGCCGAGCTCGAGCTCGTCGGGCTCGGCCTGCATGGCGATCGCAAGCTCGTCGACAAGATCGTCAACGGCCTGAAGTTTTTGGCGTAGGCATTTTACTTGGATGCAGCCAGGCGCTTGGAGATCGGCTCGAACTCCGGCGTCGGCTTGCGCTTGACCGGATCGGGCTCGTTCTTCTCCTGGGCTTCCCAGTATTTCCAGTTCACCTTGCCCGCGCCGAGTTCGTAATCCATGCCGTCCCAGGCGTCCTCGCGGAAGCTGTAGAAGGCCCAGTGCAGGTTGTTGGCGTCGAGATTGGTCAGCACGTCCTCGAGATATTGCCTGCAGAACGGCAGGCGGCGCATGCATCCGAACTCGCCGGCGACCATGCGGTTGCGGGCAATGCCGCGGCTGTCGGCCCATTCGATGGGCTGGGCGAGATAGGCCTTCACCCGCTCGGCATCCCACTTCTGCGGCTCGCCGTCGCCGAACGGCACCTTGCCCGGATAGGCGTAGGGCTTGTCGCGCTTCATGTTGGGGGCGCTTGTGGCGGCATAGGGCTCGTACATATGAAATGAATAGAGCACGCGCTGGTCGGTCAACGCCGCCGGCCAGTAGGAGAATGCGTCGGCCGCCGCATACCAGCCGGCGTCAGCCATGACAGGCGTCACCGGGTCGACCTCGCGGATCGCCTTGATCACCGTGTCGTAGAAGGCCCTGATGTCGCGGGAGCTTTCGGCATTGCTGGTAAACCAGGAGCGCATCTCTGCGACCGAGGCATGCTCGGCGAGGCCGCCTTCCTTCTCCGGCGCCGGCTCGTTGACGATGTTGTAGGCGGCGACGGCCGGATGGTCCTTGAGTTCGTGCGCCAGGTCGCGCCAGAAGGCGGCGGCCTGCATCCAGTACGCCTTGTCGGCCCATAGGCGCCCGTCGAACCTGTTGTCGTTGTTCTGGGCCCAGCGCATACCCGGCAACGACAAGGGCGCTATCACCACCTTGAGGCCGGCCTTGTCGGCGCGGTCGAGCACTTCCTTCAGCGTCTTCACGTCTGAGGCGACGAGCCCCTCATACTTGTCGGCGGTGCCGATCAGGAAGTCGCGCTTCTCCGGCTTCCACTTGTCATAGGACAGCCGCACCCAGGTCGCCCCATAGCCGCGCAGCGCATCGAAGTAGGCCTGATCGGGCGGCAAACGGTTGAAGCTGTTGCCGCCATGCTGGGGCTCATCCCAGAAGCCGATGAGATCGGCGGCGCGAGCCTGCGGAATGGCCGCCGTCAGCGCCAGGGCGAAAATCAGTGAACGCATGGAATGCCTTGCATGTGGGATCAGAAGATGAGAGAGGCTTCCTCAGCGACGAATGCGGCGGAAGTGCGCATCGCCCGCGGCCCCGTTTCCCACAGATCTCAGGAAACGCGGCCTTTGCAGTGGACAAGCAGGGCTGATTCTGCTATCTGCCGCCGACAATTCCCGGTGGAACCCATCGCGAAGGCATTCTGGCTATGGCCGGCGCCTTCAGATTAGAACCCGAAAGACAGGATCACACGTGCAGGTACTCGTCCGCGATAACAATGTTGACCAGGCGCTTCGCGCGCTGAAGAAGAAAATGCAGCGCGAAGGCATCTTCCGTGAAATGAAGATGCGCGGTCACTACGAGAAGCCTTCCGAGAAGCGCGCCCGCGAAAAGGCTGAAGCCGTTCGCCGCGCCCGCAAGCTGGCCCGTAAGCGCGCCCAGCGCGAAGGTCTGCTGCCGAGCACCCCGCGTCCGGCTCCTTCGGCTGCCGGTGCCCGTCCGGCACGTTGATCTGCCTATCTTTGGTCCTTTTCGAAGGATAACGACGAGGTGGGGCGACTAATCATCGCCACCACCTTTTTGTTTTGTCCGGATTGCCACCGGATGCAGCGCCACCTGCCCGGGGCGCAAGCGAGGGACAACGAGCAATGAATGCAGTCGTGAGCCACCGCAGGCCTTCCGCGCGCGCGGGCGCCATGACCGCCCTCATTCTTGGCTTGGCCATTGCCGGCTGCCAGTCAGGCGGCCCGGCCGGCGAGCTGACCCGCATCGACACCATGCAGGGTTCGAGCGAGAACATCTCGTCGCTGAGCGCCGTCATCGCCAGCAATCCCAACGATCCCGAAGCCTACAATGTGCGCGGCTCGGCCTATGGCCGCGGCGGTAAGTACCGCGAGGCGCTGCAGGACTTCGACAGGGCATTGCAGCTGAACCCCAGCTATTACCAGGCCTATTCCAACCGGGCGCTGATCTATCGCTTCCAGGGCAACCAGGCTGCGGCACTGGCCGACTACAACAAGGCCATCCAGCTCAACGCGTCCTACGACGCCGCCTATATCGGCCGCGGCAATCTCTACCGCAAGGCCGGCCGCACCCAGGACGCCTTCAACGATTTCCAGAAGGCGATCGAACTCGACACCACTGACCCGCGCGCCTACCACAATCGCGGCCTGATCTATCAGCAGCAGGGCCAGCACGCCTTCGCCATCGAGGACTTCTCCAAGGCGATCTCGCTGTCGCCCGACGCCGCCGAGCCTTACAACGGCCGCGGCCTGTCGTATCTCGCCACCAATGACGACGAGAACGCCTTCGCCGACTTCAACATGGCGATCAAGCTCGACGGCAAGATCGCCGAGAGCTGGGCCAACCAGGCGCTGATCTACGAGCGCCGCGGCGAAAAGGCCAAGGCCGCCAAGTCCTACTCCGAGGCCGTCCGCCTCGACCCGAACTACAAACCGGCCGTCGACGGCCTGGCGCGCGTCCGCAGCGGCGCCTGACCAAGGGACGGCGGGCCACGTATTGAACTGCCTCGTCGTCCTGTCGCATCCGCTGCCTGAAAGCCTCAACCGCCACTTCGCCGACATCGCGATGCGCGAGCTGGCCGCGGCCGGCCACAAGGTGACGCTGCTCGACCTCTACCGAAGCGAATTCGACCCGCGCCTGACGCCTGCCGAACGCGGCTCCTATTATGGCGAGCGCTTCGACGAAACGGCCCTCGAACTCCACGCACAAGCGCTGCGCGAGGCCGAAGTTCTGGTCCTGGTCTTCCCGACCTGGTGGTTCGGCCTGCCGGCGATGCTGAAGGGCTGGGTGGACCGTGTCTTCGCGCCTGGCATTGCCTTCGATCACGGCAGCGATTTCGGCCCGATCAAGCCGCTTCTCCACAATCTCCGCCATGTCGTCGCCGTCACCACGCTCGGCAGTCCCTGGTGGGTCGACAGGCTGGTGATGCGCCGCCCGGTGCGTCGCATCCTGAAATGGGGGCTGTTCAAGGCCTGCGCGCCCAGGGCCAGCTTCGCCATGCTGCCTTTCTACGCCGCAGAAAAGCCTCAGCCGCAACGCGTCATGCGCTTCACTGATGCGATTCGCCGGCAATTGCGCAAGATCGGCTAGAGCGGCAGGCATTCTGGCGAATCGCCGCTCCACCGCTCCAAGGTTTCTCTGAACCGCATTTGTGCGGCGCCAGACATTTCTGGCTGGCCGCGAAATGCTCCGGCCGTCCCTCATGCGGGAACCTTTCGGCGGCTATCCGGTTGATATTGCTCATCCCTGAAAGGACCCTCCGATGAACAAGCTCATCATTGCAGCCCTCGCACTTCTGCCGTTTTCAATCCCGGCCCATGCGCAGTTCGGCGCGAAGATCGGGCTCTTGAGCTGCACCGTCGACGGCGGAACCGGTTTCGTCATCGGTTCGAGCAAGGATCTGCAGTGCACCTTCACGCCCGTCAACCGCAACCGCCCCCAGCAGATCTATTCCGGCCGCATCAACAAATACGGCCTCGACGTCGGCATGACCAAGGGCGCCAATCTGGAATGGCTGGTGCTGGCCCCCTCCAAGGACGTGAGCGCGCATGACCTTCTCGCCGGCAACTATGTCGGCGCCAGCGCCGAAGCCACCATCGCCGTCGGCCTCGGCGCCAACGTGCTGGTCGGCGGCTCGCACCGCTCGATCGCCCTTCAGCCCCTCAGCGTCCAGAACCAGACCGGCCTGAACGCCGCCCTGGCGATCGGCGCGCTGCAGCTGGTGGCGCCGCTGAAGTAAGAACTGCCGGAACTCACGGAGAAGCCGGGCGCGGAGCTTTCCACGCCCGGCTTTTTGTTGCCCGACTGCGGAAGCCTAGCGAGAGGCCTTCTGCCGCAATTGGCCGACCTCTGCTGCCCCTGTCGCGACGCAGAGTTTCCGGGCATCTCTGCTCCAGCTGGATCACCAGCCCCGGAGAAACGGCATGCCCGACACAGCCAGCCTCATCGCCTTCGCAGCAATCGCCCTCGGCATGGTGCTGACTCCGGGGCCCAACATGATCTATCTCGTGTCGCGTTCGCTCAGCCAGGGACCGAAGGCCGGGCTGATCTCGCTTGGCGGGGTGGCGCTCGGTTTTGTCGTCTACATGCTCTGCGCCGCCTTCGGCATCACTGCCCTGGTGCTGGCTGTGCCTTACGCCTATGACGCAATCCGCCTTGCTGGCGCTGCCTATCTGCTGTGGCTTGCCTGGCAGGCAGTGCGCCCCGGCGGCCGCTCGCCCTTCCAGCTGCGCCAGCTGCCGCGCGATACCCCGCGCAAGCTGTTTGCCATGGGCTTCCTCACCAACCTTTTGAACCCCAAGGTCGCCGTACTCTATCTGTCGCTGCTGCCGCAGTTCATCGATCCGGCCGACGGCTCGGTGCTCACCCAGCTTCTCGTGCTCGGCGCCATCCAGATTTCCATCAGCATCACCGTCAACGCCCTCATCGCCATTTCGGCCGGCTCGATCTCGACCTTCCTTGCCGACAATCCGGGCTGGGTGGCGATACAGCGCTGGCTGATGGGAACGGTGCTGGCCGGTCTCGCAGTGAAGATGGCGACGGAAGCACAGCGGTAAGCAGCGTGCTCCCCTGTCATCCCCCCTCGGGCCTGCCGGCCAGGGAAGGGATGACAAGATCCCAAAAGCAAAAAGCCCGGCGTGTTTGCCGGGCTTTTCGTTGTGGTGATGTCGATGGGCTGGCTGAGCTTTTGGCTCAGTGGTCCATGGCCTTGACGATCTCCTCGGTCATCTTCTTGGCGTCGCCGAGCAGCATCATGGTGCCGTCCTTGTAGAACAGCGTGTTGTCGATGCCGGCGTAGCCCGAGCCGAGCGAGCGCTTGACGAACAGGCAGGTGCGGGCCTTGTCGACGTCGAGGATCGGCATGCCGTAGATCGGCGAGCTCTTGTCGTCGCGCGCCGACGGGTTGGTCACGTCGTTGGCGCCGATGACATAAGCGACGTCGGCCTGGGCGAACTCCGAGTTGATGTCTTCGAGCTCGAAGACCTCGTCGTAAGGCACGTTGGCTTCGGCGAGCAGCACGTTCATGTGCCCGGGCATGCGGCCGGCGACCGGGTGGATGGCGTATTTGACCTCGACGCCATTGGCCTTGAGCTTGTCGGCCATCTCGCGCAGCGCATGCTGGGCCTGGGCGACAGCCATGCCGTAGCCCGGCACGATGATGACCTTCTGGGCGTTCATCATCAGGTACGCCGCGTCGTCCGCCGCACCGGTCTTGACCGTGCGCTGGATGCCGTCGTCGGTTGCAGCCGCCGTCTCGCCGCCGAAGCCGCCGAGGATGACGGAGATGAACGAGCGGTTCATGCCCTTGCACATGATGTAGCTGAGGATCGCACCCGACGAGCCGACCAGCGCACCGGTGATGATCAGCGCCAGATTGCCGAGCGTGAAGCCAAGCGCCGCTGCCGCCCAACCCGAATAGGAGTTGAGCATGGAGACGACCACCGGCATGTCGGCGCCGCCGATCGGGATGATCAACAGCACGCCCAGCGCCAGCGACAGGGCGACGATCAGCCAGAAGATGGTCGTCGACTGGGTGGTGACCAGAAGCACGATCAGCACGACGAGCGCGATGCCGAGTGCGGCGTTGATCAGATGGCGGGCCGGCAGCATGATCGGCTTGCCCGACATGCGGCCGTCGAGCTTGAGGAAGGCGATGACCGAGCCGGTAAAGGTGATGGCGCCGATGGCGACACCGAGGCTCATCTCGACCAGGGCCTGGCCATGGATGGCGCCGACCGAGCCGATGCCGAAGCTTTCGGGCGCATAGATCGCGGCAGCCGCGACCATCACGGCGGCCAGACCGACGAGGCTGTGGAAGGCAGCCACCAGCTGCGGCATCGAGGTCATGGCGATGCGGCGGGCGGTCAGCGCACCGACGCCGCCGCCGATGACCAGGCCGAGCACGATCAGGCCGAGGCCGGTTGCCGACGGCTTGGCCAGCGCCAGCGTGGTGGCGATGGCGATGCCCATGCCGATCATGCCGTAGGTGTTGCCCTTGCGGCTGGTGGTCGGATGCGACAGGCCGCGCAGCGCCAGGATGAACAGGATGCCGGAGACCAGGTAGAGGAAGGAAGCGAGGTTCACGTTCACGTCACTTGTCCTTCTTCTTGTACATGGCCAGCATGCGCTGGGTGACGAGGAAGCCGCCGAAGATGTTGACCGAGGCCAGCACCAAGGCGACGAAGCCGAAGCCGGTGGCAAGGCCCGAAGCGGCGATGCCGACGGCAAGCAGCGCGCCGACCACGATGACCGACGAGATGGCGTTGGTGACGGCCATCAAAGGCGTGTGCAGTGCCGGCGTCACCGACCACACGACGTAGTAGCCGACGAAGATCGCCAGAACGAAGATGGCGAAGCGGAACACGAACGGGTCGATCGCCCCGCCCGAAGCGGCATGGGCGACATTGCCCGCGGCTTCGACGGCGGCTTGCGAATTGGCCAGATCCTGGACGCCCAGACGCACGGCGGCAACCGCCTGGTCGAGCTGGTCGAGGGCTTTCTGAAGACCTTCCATCACGCGTCTCCCTCAGATGACTTCTTTGCGCCGGTTCTGGCCGCAGCAGGCTTCTTTGCCGCTGCAGGCTTTTCCGATTTGGCAGCCGCCTTCTTCGGCGCAGCCTTGGCAGCACCGTCGGTCGCCGGGTCGTCGCCGCGGTTCTGGCCCGCAACGATCGGCTTTGGTTTTTCCGCTGCGGTCGACGCCGCAGCCGCCGCATTGGCGAAGTTGGGGTGAACCACCTTGCCGCCATCGGTCAGCATCGTCGCCTTGACCAGCTCGTCGTCGCGGTTGATGGCGATCTGCTTGGCGCCCTTGTCGATCAGCGTCTCGAGGAAGGCAAACAGGTTCTTGGCGTAGAGCAGCGACGCCGACGCTGCGACCCGGCCCGGCACGTTGAGATGGCCGACGATCTTGACCCCGTTGGCCGTGGTGACCACCTTGCCGGCCACAGCGCCCTCGACATTGCCGCCGCGCTCGACGGCAAGGTCGACCAGCACCGAACCCGGCTTCATCGAGGCGACCACCTGGGCCGACACCAGCTTCGGCGCCGGACGGCCCGGGATCAGGGCGGTGGTGATGACGATGTCCTGCTTGGCGATGTGCTCGGCGGTCAGCGCCGCCTGCTTGGCCTGATACTCCTTGGACATCTCCTTGGCGTAGCCGCCAGCGGTCTCGGCGGCCTTGAACTCCTCGTCCTCGACGGCGAGGAACTTGGCGCCGAGCGAGGCGACCTGTTCCTTCACCGCCGGACGCACGTCCGTGGCCGTGACGATGGCGCCCATGCGGCGCGCGGTGGCGATCGCCTGCAGGCCGGCGACGCCGACACCCATGATGAACACCTTGGCCGCCGGCACCGTGCCGGCAGCGGTCATCATCATCGGCAGCGCCCGGTCATATTCGGAAGCACCGTCGATGACGGCCTGGTAACCGGCGAGGTTCGCCTGCGACGACAACACGTCCATCACCTGGGCCCGCGTGATGCGCGGCATGAACTCCATGGCAAAGGCGGTGACGCCTGCCTTGGCCATCGCGGCAACCGCCGCGTCATGGCCATAAGGGTCCATGGTGGCGAGCACGGCAGCGCCCGACTTGTAGGTCTTGAGCTCGGCCTCGCTCGGCCGCCGCACCTTCAGCACCACATCGGCCCTGGCCGCATCCGCAGCCTTGCCGATCTTTGCCCCCGCCGCCTGGTAATCGGCATCGGTGATGCGCGACAAGGTCCCTGCCCCAGCCTCGACAATCACATCGAAGCCAAGTGCCGCCAGGCGTTTCACCGTATCCGGTGACCCGCCAACACGACCCTCAATCGGATCAATCTCTCTAGGTATGAAAATGGTTCCGGACATCTGTCCCTCTCCGCGCAAAAACTCGTCCGCCGGGACACGTCCCGGCGGCGCTCAGATCCCATTGACCGCTGCTACAGATTTGCCCCCGGTCGCACCGTCCAGGGCAATCTGGAGGCGTCGCCTCTAATGAGCGACGAGAATGCCCTTGGCCTCGAAGATCGCCCGGATCTGCCGGACATAGGCGTGGTATTCCTTGTCTTCGTGCGTCTTGCTCCACTGGCGCGGACGCGGCAGGTCGATCTTGAGATCGAGGTCGACGCGGCCCGGGCGCGGCGACATCACCAGCACCCGGTCGGCTAGGAACACGGCCTCGTCGATGCCGTGAGTGATGAACAGCACCGTGTTGCGCAGGCGCAGCCACATCGCCTGCAGGTCCATGATCATCTGTTCGCGGGTCAGCGCATCGAGCGCGCCGAACGGTTCGTCCATCAGGAGCAGGCCCGGTTCCTGGATCAGTGCCCGGCAGATCGCCACGCGCTGGCGCATGCCGCCCGACAGCTCCGAGGGATATTTGTTGCCGAAGCCGGCGAGACCGACCTGGGCCAGCAGTTCCTCGGCGCGTGGCCGGAACTTCGCCACATCCTGCTTCTTGATCTCGATGGGCAGCAGGATGTTGTCGAGCACCGTGCGCCAGTAGAGCAGAAGGTCCGACTGGAAGACCACGCCAGTCTTGGGATGCGGCTTGCTGACGCCGTCGCCGTCGATCGAAATCGTGCCGGTCGAGGCGCCGGTCAGGCCGGCGAGCAGCGACAGCAGCGTACTCTTGCCGCAGCCGCTGGGCCCGACAACAGCAACGAAGCTGCCGGGCTCGATCTTGAGATCGATCTTGTCGAGGGCGAGGACGTCGTCGTCCTCGCGCGTCTTGTAGATCTTGGAAAGCCGCGAAATGTCGACCGCCGCGCCCGTCTGGGTAGTGGCACTCATGGGATTGCCTCACTGAACCTGTTGTCGTTGCTCGGCCGCACCAGCGGCCGGCTGATTGCTTGCGGCGTGGCTACTTGGCGGCGTCGCGCTTGTAGGTGACGCGGGATTCGATGGTGTCGATGATGAAGTACAACATCACGCCGAGACCGGAGATGGTGACCACGGTGGCGAAGTTGAGCGTTGTGTCGAACAAAGAATTGGCCTGGAGCTGCAGGTAGCCGAGGCCGCGTTCGGCGGCGACGTATTCGCCGATGACCGCACCGATGACGGCGAGCGACACAGCAACCTTGAAACCACCGAAGATGTTCGGCAATGCCGCCGGCAGGCGAACCTTGAAGAAGGTCTGCCACTCGCTGGCGCCCATCGAGCGGACGAGATTGACCAGGTTCTTGTCCAGCGACTGCAGGCCGACGACTGTCGAGATGACGATCGGGAAGAACGAGATCAGGAAGGCAAGCGTGATCTTGGGTGCCCAGCCATAGCCGAGGTAAAGCACCAGCAGCGGTGCCAGCGCCACCTTGGGCACGGTCTGCAGTGCCACCAGGATGGGATAGATGGCGCGCTCGAAGGCACGCGAATAGAAGATCGACAGCGCCAGGGGAATGCCGATCAGCACGCCCATGGCAAAGCCGGCGACCACTTCAAACAAGGTGACGTAGGCGTGGGTGGCAAGCAGCGGAAGCTCGTTGACGATGCGCTTGGCAATGGCCAGCGGCGTCGGCAGGACGAATTCCGAAAGGCCCGACAACGGAACCAGCACCTGCCAGGCGCCAAGCAATATGGTTGCGAGGATGAGCGCCGAATAACGCTCAAGCCAGGGTCCTCGCGACTTTTTCCTGCTCATCTTCTTGCCTTGTTTTGCCTGCGCGCGATCGGCGCCGATTACATCCGTACTCGCCACCGTAGCCTCACTGCGTCAGAAGTTCATTGGTATAGAAAGCCGAGATCGGCTTGGCGTCGCCGATTTCCTCGACACTGCCGATCAGCTTGAGCGCGTCGGCGATCGCCTTCTCGTCGATGTAGCCGGTGGGCGTACCGGCAGGCGAATGGATCGATGCCGAGGTTGCCTCGATCTGCTCCTGCACGACCTTGTCGGAAGGACCCGCCTGCCAGACGGCCTTGAGCGCCGCAGTGGCGGCAGCCGGGTCGGCACGGGTCAATTCGATCGCCTTGGCATTGGCTGCCAGGAAGCTCCTGAGCGCCGGACCTTTCTTGGCGATGCCGTCGTCGCTGGCGACAACCGCCATGCCGGGCACAGCCAGACCGAATTCGGTCAGGTCGAGCGTCGGGAATTTCTGGCCGGTCTTGTCCTCGAGCACCGGCAGGTCGTTGGTCTTGTAGACGCTGACGACGTCGACCTGCTTCTGCAGGAACTGCGGCACGCGCGACTGCGAGTCCATCTGGACCTTGGAGACCTTGCTGCAGTCGATCTTGTTGATCTCGCAGAAGGCGCCGAGATAGGAGGTGCCGGTCTCACCGACGGCATGGGCAATGGTCTTGCCCTCGAGATCCTTGGGCGTGTTCACCGCCTTGTCGGGATGCGAGATCAGCGCAATCGGCGACTCCGGCTGATAGAGTGCGATGATCTTGACCGGCATGCCCTTCTGGATCGCCGAAATGGCAAAGATGCCGGGCAGGATGACGGCATCTTCCTGGCCCTGGATAAGCGAGCCGAGTGCAGCCTGCGAGCCGGCACCTTCGCCAAGCTTCAAGGTCACGCCGGCATCCTTGTAGATGCCCTTCTGCTCACCCAGATAGAAGAAGCCGTACTCACCCTTGAGCTTCCAGCTGAAACGGACGTTTACGTCTTCGGCCATGGCGCTCTGGCTGGCCATGAGCGTGGCGAAGGCGGCTGTCGCGGCAAGCGCGGCACCGCGAATGACACCTGTGGCGTACAACATATCACTCCTCCCTAGCGGACGCCCTCCAGCGCCCAATTGGCCCGAAGGCCTGCCTCTCTCCCCAAGAACCGAACCCGAGGCTCCTACCCTCAACCTCAATTCTTGATCTCATAGTGTGATCACATTTGGTGATTGTCAAGCAATGAATCGGGATGCGGCGACCGGGATTTTCGGATCGTCGCACCACTCACGACGCCCTTTGCGACGCTTTGTCCAAGCATCGGAAATCGCTCGTGGATTCACCACGCGTCGCGTCGCCGCAACCTGCGTGGAAGCGAAGATCGACCGCGAGGTCGCAACAAGTTGATGACAGGAAATGTAAGTTAGTGAGCCGCTGCAAAGGTGCTGGGCAGCGAGTTCTCGATGGCCTGCAGGCTCAGATCGCGGGCAATAAACACCAGCCAGCCACCTTCAGCCCCCTCGGGCCAGCGCGGCAGATACTCAGGCGGGTAGACGACGTGTTGCACGCCGTGGATGACGACCGGGCGTGGATCGCCTGCCACCGAGAGCAGCCCCTTGACCCGAAGGATCGACTGACCACGGCCGGCGAGCAGAATTTCGAGCCAGTCGACGAAGGCCGGCCAGTCGACCGGCTTGTCGACGGTGACGGTGAAGGTCTCGACGCCGGCGCTGTGCTTGCCGGCCATCGGGACGTCGGCGAATTCGATATGGCGCGGCTGCCACTCGTCGGGGTGTTCGAAGACCTCGGCTGATCGCGGCTTGCTTGCCTTGCTCGACACAAGACGCCTGACCGACGGATTGACCTTGGCGATGTCGAGCTGGAGCGCATCGAGCCGCCAGGGCTCGACGAGATCTGACTTGGTGACGACGACACAGTCGGCCAATGCCACCTGCTGCACGGCTTCGGCAAACTGGGCGATCGACCCGGCGCCGCCGACACCGTCGACGGTTGCGACGATGATGCCGGCACGATAGCCGCGCCTGAGCTTGAGGTCGCTCATGACGGCCTGCATGATCGGTGCGGGATCGGCAAGCCCGCTGGTCTCCACCACGACGCGGCTGAACGGCGCTACCTCGCCGCGGCGGACCATCTCGAGCATATCGGCAAGCGTCGAGACAAGGTCATCGCGCACGGCGCAGCACAGGCAGCCCGACGACAACAGCACCGCGTCTTCGGAGACTTCGCGGACAAGCAGATGGTCGAGCCCGACTTCGCCGAACTCGTTGATGACAACGGCCGTGTCGGCGAGATCGGGCTCGCCGAGCAGATGCCTGAGAAAGGTTGTCTTGCCGCTGCCGAGGAAGCCGGTCAGCACATGGACCGGGATCCTGTCGTCCGACACGGGAGCGGTAGGCAACACGATCAGTTGACCTCGAAGATCGCGTCGATTTCGACCGGCACGTTGCGGGGCAGCGAGTAGCAGCCGACGGCGGCACGGGCATGGCGCCCGGCGTCGCCGAACACTTCGACCATCAGGTCGGAGGCACCGTTGATGACCTTGGGATGATCCCTGAAGTCGGGCTCGGCATTGACGAAGCCGCCAAGGCGGATCACGCCGACGACGCGATCGAGATCGCCGTCAAGCGCCTGCTTGAGCTGGGCGAGGATGTTGACGGCGCACAGGCGCGCCGCGGCCTGGCCTTCCTCGACCGAGTAGTCGGAGCCAAGCTTGCCAGTGAACTTGTCCTTGCCGCCTTCAGCAGGCACCTGGCCGGAAATGTAGACCTGGCCGCCGTGGCGGCGTGCCGGAACGTAATTGGCCAGCGGCGCAGTCGTTGCCGGCAGCACGATTCCCAGGCTCGCCAGCTTGTCTTCGATCTTTCCCGCCATGGCGAGCTCCTCCCAGAAGAAAATCAGTAATCGAATTGCAGTTCGGGACCGTGGGCGAAGGGCAGCTCCAACCCTTGTGGACCGGCGACGCTGAGCAGCGCCTTGCAGGTGGTGCGGATGTCGTGGACGATGCCCTTCTTGGCCGCCGCCGCGTTGCCTTCCTTGAGCGCTGCCAGGATGTCCTCGTGATCGGAGGCATTCCAGGGCATCGAAGGGATCAACAACGACATGTACATGGTCGGGCCGAATTGCAGCCACAGCGACTCGATAAGCGGCATCAGCACTTCCGAGGCGGCCGCCTCATAGAGCGTAAAGTGGAATTTCTGATTGAACGACAGGCAGTTCAGGATGTCGCGCTTCTCGATTGCCGTCAGCAGCTGCTTGTTGATCGCCGAAAGTTCGCTGATCAGCTCCGGCCCTGCCTTCTTGACTGCAAGTTCGGTCGCCATGCCCTCGAGCATTTCGCGCACGGCGAAGAGATCGCTCAGTTTCTCCGGATTGAGTCTCGGCACGCGTACCGAGCCACCCTTGGTTTCCTCGAGTGCGTTGGCGGCAACCAGGCGGCTGAGCACCTCGCGCACCGGCATCGGACTGGTGCCGAGACCAGCGGCCAGCTTGCGCAGGCTCATCACCTGGCCGGGCAGGAACGCGCCGACCATCAATCCACGTCGCATGTAGCGCAGCACGTGTTCGTGCACATGCCCACGCGCGGGCTTTGCGCCGTCGCCGTTGGGCTCGATTTCCGGCTTTTCGATCCGCATCCTGTCTTTAGCCTCCGTCTCTTTTATTCGAGTTTTGCGATCCGACAGGAACAGCCTATCCCGCTGATCTCTTGCAGTCGCACCGGCCGGGGGCATGAAGTTGACAGGCCGCGATCTGTGATCTCATATTGTGATCAATAAATGAACTTAACGAAGACGGCAACCTTTAACTGCCACGCCGTTTCGCCAGGATAGCCAGCGTCGCGCAACGCGTGCAGCTGTCACCACAGCCTTCCGGAGTTTCGCCAATGACTGCACCCGTCGTCGACCAGGCCGCCTTGCGCGAAGGGATCGCCGGCGGCGCCGAGACGGGCCGGTACATATTGCGCAACGTGCGCCTCAACAGTGCAGTGACAAGAACAGGTGCCATGGACGCCGCAGGGTTCTTTCTTGCTGACCTGACTGTAGAGCACGGCAGGATATTGGCAACAACTGCAGCGCGCAGCCGCTCCACCGAAACAAGTGAAAGCGCGCCCATCATCGACGCAGGCGGCCGCGTTGCCTTGCCCACCTTCGTCGACTGTCACACCCATCTCGACAAGGGCCATATCCTGGCGCGCACGCCGGAGGCGAACGGCACCTTCGAAGGCGCCCTCGCCGCGACCCGCGCCGATCGGAACGCCAACTGGTCTGGCGGAGACGTCTTCAAGCGCATGGATTTCGCCCTGCGCTCGGCCTTCCACTACGGCACCTCGGCCATACGCACCCACATCGACTCGCAGCCGCCGCAGGACGCCATTTCCTGGCCGGTGTTCATGGAACTCCGGAAGCATTGGCGCGGCCGCATCGACCTGCAGGCCTCCTGCCTGTTCCCCATCGACATGGCCCGCGACGACATCTTTCTCGATGGCATGGCGCGGCGAATGGCTGCTGCGGGTGGCGCACTGGGGACGGTTGCCTATCCAGCCCCCGACATCGATCAATTGCTTGACCGCATGTTCACCGCCGCCGCCAGGCATGGTCTCAACCTAGATTTCCACGCCGACGAAACTGCGGACCCCGCAGCCGACGCATTGCTGCGCATCGCCGAGGCCAAGCTCCGCTCCTGCTTCGGCGGCCAGGTGCTGGTGGGTCATTGCTGTTCGCTGGCGATGCAAGAAAAATCGATCGTCGATGCCACGCTCGACACGGTCGCGGCAGCAGGCGTCGCCGTCGTGTCGCTGCCAACATGCAATCTCTATCTCCAGGATCGCCGCAATGGCACCACCCCGAGATGGCGCGGCGTAACGTTGCTGCACGAGATGAAAGCGCGCGGCATCCCGGTAGCGCTGGCCTCCGACAACACCCGCGACCCGTTCCACTCCTACGGCGATCTCGACATGCTCGACACGTTCCGGCTGGGAACGCGCGTGCTCCATCTCGACCACCCCACCGGTGATTGGATCAGTGCCGTGACGACAACTCCGGCTGAGATCATGGGTATCGCGGGCAAGGGCAGCATCGCCGAGGGTCAGCCGGCCGACCTCATACTCTACGAAGGCCGCAGTTGGTCGGAGGTGCTGTCACGCGCGGAGGGAAATCGCATCGTCGTCCGCAATGGCGCGCCTGTTGTCACTTCCCTGCCCGCCTATGTTGAACTCGATGATTTGGAAGGCCTGGCACTCGATTAAAGCGAGACTGAACAAAAACAAAAAAGCCGCCGAGAACAGGCGGCCTTTTCATATCAATGTAGCGCCCAGATCAGGCGGTCGCGCCGACCTGGTAGAGCTCGACTTTGGTGCCGTCGGGGTCGGCGATATAGATCGTCAGCCCATAGGGCCCGTCATGCAGGTCGGTGTAGTACTTCACGCCCGCCTTCTTCAGCCTGGCGTCCATGGCGCGAACATCATTGACCTCGAAGGCGATGTGGTCGAGCTGGCGATGGTCGGAGGCCTTGCCGTGGATCAGCGCGATGCCCTGGTGAAAGGCGGTGAACGGACGCCCGTCGGCCAGCGGCTTGGCCGGACGGATCGTGAAGCCGAGCTGGTTGGTGTAGAAGGCCACCGACGTCTCGATATCGTTGACCATGATCAGCTGGTGGCCGTAGTTGGTGACGCGCGGCTTGATCTGTTCGCCGATCCAGTCGAGCACTTCGGACGAGTGGGCGATCTCGCAGAAATACTGCTTCCACACCTGTTTGGCGGTGGCTTCCCACTCGGCGTTGACACCCGACACGCAGTCGTCGACCGCGATCACGTCGAGGTCGCGCAGATAGGCCTCGCGGATCGAGGTTTCGACACAGGCATTGGTGGTCGCACCGGTGACGAACAGATGCTGGGTGCCGAGCATTTTCAGCATCATTTCGAGACGCGTCTCGTAGAAGGCGCCGAAACGATGCTTGCGGATGACGAAGGCCGGATCGAAATCGGCCAGCGGCTTCAGCTCGTCGATGATCTGCTCGTCCCAGCTGCCGGCCAGCGCCGACACCTGCTTGCGGCGGGCGGTGTGGCCGAGCAGCTTCTTCTTGGCGCGGTTCTGGTCCACCGCGAAGTGTTCCTGCATCGTCCAGATGACAGGGATGCTGGTGTCCTGGCAGCGCTTGATCAGCTTGGCCAACGGCGGCACGATCGCCGACAGGCGCTTGGTGTCGACGCCCGAAACGCCGAGCGTGCCCTTCTCGTGGATGAAGGCGTTCTGCAGGTCGATGACCAGCAGCGCCGACTTGCGATAGTCGAGAACGTCGAGCGCCATCACTTGTGCTCCACCATGTCGATGCCGAGCACGCCGCCGCGACCCCAGCTGTCCTTGGGCGTCTCATGGATCACCACATGCAGGTGATCGGGCTTGCAGGCGGCCTCCTCGACCATGGCCTTGGTGATGGCTTTCACGAGGTTGCGCTTCTGCTCGACAGTGCGCCCCTCCCACATCTCTACGACGACGAACGGCATTGCTATTTCTCCTCTCTTGCGCTGGGCATGGCGCCGGAGGCCCAGACGGGCACGGCGGGCGCAAAACCCGAAACCAGATCGTTGTTGGCCCGGTCGGCGCCCGAGAGCAGCCACAGCGGGCGGTTCGAATAATTGACCAGCACCTGCTCTTCCATGCAGGCACGGTTGGCCGGATGGTTCGGATCGCGCTCGAAGCGGCTCGTCGCCGGCATCAGCCTGACGACGTAGAGCGGCTCCGACGGGGCGAAACCAGCAAGCACGTCGGGATCTATCTCCTCCAGCCGGACTGCCTTGACTTCCGGCTTCTCCCTACTGACAGCGACCAGCACCACGACGCCCGCCAGCGGCGTCACCGGCCAGTAGCGGCCTTCACGGCCCTGGGCGACAAACTCGCCGTAGTGACCAACTTCGGCGAACAGCTCACTGTCCCAGAGGATGACGTCAGCTCCGATGACCTTCATCGCGGCATCGATCACAAGATCGCTCTCGCACAGGTCGAGAAAGCTCCAGGGATCGGTCAGGCCGATGCAGTGGCCCCATGGGTTGTGGATCCCCGACAGCCTCTCCTGGCGGATCGTCGCCTTGCGAGCGACGATCCTGTCGACCGCTTCGCGCACCGGCAGACGCGCCGGTGCCAGCGAGATGCGACCGGCCAGGTCGAGTTGGTCGGAGACCCCTTGGGTCATGACGGCACCGTCACGCAGCGGCCGCGGCCATAATTGCTCTCGGCAACCACACCGTTTTCGTAGACCACGTCGCCGCGGGCGATGGTCATGACAGGCCATCCCCTAAGCTTCCAGCCCTCATAGATGCAGGTGCCCTTGCCGGTGTGCTCGACCGTGCGTTCCTCGTCGAGGTCGACCAGCACGAGGTCGGCATCGAAGCCGACATCGATATGGCCCTTGCGTGGCCACAGCCCGAAGCGGCGCGCCGGGTTGAACGAGTTGAGCTCGACCAGGCGACTGAGCGGCAGCCCGCGCTGGTGCACGCCGAAATGCAGCATCAAAGACAGCTCCCATGGGAAGCTGACGACACCGGGGAATTCCGTCCACAGGTCCTCGAGCTTCTTGGGCAGGAAGGGCACATGGTCGGTGCCCAGGCTGTAGACCGAACCGTTGAGCATGCCGGCCCACAGGCCTTCGAGCTCGTTGCGGTCGCGCAGCGGCGGCGAGATCTTGGCGCGCATGTCCAGATCCTCGTCATAGCAAGTGCGCGTCAGGTAATGCGGGCAGGTCTCGACGGTGACATGCACGCCGCGCGCCTGCGCCTCGGCGGCCAGCACCGGTCCCATGCCGACAGACGTATGCACCAGATGCAACGAGCAGCCGGTCTTCTCGGCGAGGAAGATCATGCGCCTGATGGTTTCGACCTCGCAGAAGGCCGGACGCGATTCCGTGTAAGCGCCGAGGTCCTGGCGGCCGGTCGCGGCGATCTCCTTCTTGATCCAAGAGGCGATCTGGGTGTTCTCGCAGTGAACGTTGATCACGCCGCCGGGAATCTTCGACAGGATGCGCATCGCCGCATAGACCCAGCCATCCGTCGCCGGCACGATGCCGATCGGATTGTCTGGCTCGTAGCCGAAATAGCACTTGAACGACTTCACCCCGGTCTTGGCGACGATCTCGGGGATCTCGGCGATGTGTTCCTCGCGCTGGATGCCGAAGTGAAAGCCGAAATCGATGACCGAATTCTCCTCGCCCAACGCCTTCCGCTCCTCGTAGAACGGCAGATAGGACTCCTTGAGGTTGCGGATGTAGAGCAGCGCCGTGGTGACACCGCCTGAGGCAGCTGCCGCCGTCTCGGTGCGCATGTCCTCAGGATAGGGGAACTTCACGCCGAGATGGCAATGCGGGTCGATCAGGCCCGGCATCAGCACCTTGCCCTCGGCATCGATGGTGCGGGTTGCGTCCGGCAGCACCTCGTCGGCACCGGTCAGCACGATCTTGCCGTCCTTGACCGCGACGCCGCCGTGGAATTCGCCGTCGTGGCGAACCACCCGCGCGTTCTTGATGACCAGATCCGCCTTCATCACTTCTGCTCCAAAATGCCTTCAATGCGTCTTGAGATGCCGCTCCACTGGCTGCGGCCGACGGTGATCGGCGCGCGCGCGCCCATGCCGCGAGCCCAGATCGCCTTCAGCCCCAGCTCGGCAGCCGCCTCCCTGTCGATGGTGCCGGGCGGCGCCGCGACATCGACCAGCAGTGCGTGCTTGGGCAGCAGCTGCAGCTGTTCGCGATCGAGCAGCCGCTTCGGCACGCTGCCGATGACGATGTCCATCTTCGGCAGGAATTTGGGTAACTGTTCGAGCGTCAGCGATTCGGCGCCCGCCGCGTAAGCCGCTGCACGCTGAACCGGATTGCGCGCCGCGACATGGACATGGGCTCCGAGCGCCACCAGCGTGTTGGTCAAAAGCGAGCCGATTGTGCCCTGCCCGACCAGGCAGATGTTGGACTTGTGGATGGTGATCTCGGTGTTCTCGATGATCACCTTGAGCACACCTTCGACAATCGCCGGGCCGCGCAGCAGCATCAGATCGACGTCCCACTCATACTCGTGCAGCGTAATGCCGAGTGCCTCGCAATGAGCCTTCAGATTGGCGTCGGCCCAGCCGAGGATGATATGAGCAGGCTTGTTCATGCCATCAAGCATCGCGCGGGTCGGGATGATCTTTTCGGGGCATTTCGGCGCAAACAGCGCGCCTTCCGCGGTGATGCCGGGGATCGGGAATAGAGCGATATCGGCGCCCTTCAGCGCATCCGCCGCATCCTTGGCGTGGTAGACACCTTCGATACCCTCTTCCGGCCAGGGAAAGCCAAAGGCGCGGACGGTGGCGCCGGCACGCATGGCGCAGCGGGCGATTTCCTGTTCGCGGGCGTCACCGGCGACGACGGCGATGGTGGTGTTTTTCCAGCTCATTTCGCCCTCACCTTCTCGATCACTTGAGCCTTGCTCATGCCGGCAATGCCCATCGCCTCGGCGGTGCGGCCACCCTTGCGATAGTCGGTACCGACGGCGATCTGCGCCAGGCTGTAGAGCGAATGCGCCACGGGCGTATCGACACCGGCAATCCTGGCGAATTCGAGGAACGGCAGCAGACCGTGGCCGAAGTCTTCCTTGTAGTAGCGGTATTCGAGCGAATCCGGGCCCTTGATGCGCTTGTTGGCCTCGCCGCCCGCGATCGCGGCACGGAAATCGCTGGTGTCGGTCACGTCGGCCTCGACGGTGCCGAGCAGCTTCATCTCCTCGACCAGATTGGGCAGATCATGTCCAAAGGCCTTGGCCACCGCCAGGCGCTCGTCGTCGAGCTGCTTCATCACGCGGGCGACGCCGGGGGTCATTGCGTCGACGTAGAAGGTGAAGTTTCCGCCCGTCGCCTCGACCCACGCCGCCGCCAGAACAGCGCCCGGCGGATGCAGGATCATGTTCACGTTGGACAGGTCCGACGCGATCACGTCGGCCACAGGCGTCAGGCCTGGATAGAGCTTGCCGGCGATCTCCAGCACCTCGGCCCCACCCTTGAGCGCTGCGGCCTTGAGCTGCTTGGCACGCCCCGACACGGTGACACCGTCGGGACGATACTTGCGGGCGACATAGGTCAGCGTCGAGAATTCGACGACGGGGGGTGCCGCACGACCTGTGCGCGAAAAAGTCTCGGCGAATTCCAGCGCGCCGCCGGTGTGGCCGGGATTGAGCACAACCGGCCTGCTCGACGACCAGCCGGCAGCCTCCAGCGCCGAAGCGATGGCCGAATGCGAGAAGGTCGGCAGCACGACGACAGCGACATCGACGCCTGCGATCGCCGCCTTGAGATCGGTGGTGATCAGCGCCGGCTTGGCGACACCCTCGCCGAGCTTGCCTTCATAGGCGACGCCGCCCAACCTGATGTGCGGCTCCAGCGTTTCCGCCGACCGCGCCCAGAAGTGCACGTCGTGCCCGGCCTGGACCAATTCTGCGACCGAGGCTGCACCGCCCGCACCCGCGCCTAATACTGCAACTTTCATTTTCTCCTCCGGGGGCCGAGGTACGGCTTGCCGGCCGCACGACGTCATGCTCGGAACAGGTACTCCTCCCCGTTCCTCGCGCCAATTGATTGTCATCAATCAGTTTGATCACACTTTATGATCACACTGGGAATTGTCAAGCGGAAGAATGCGCGTCCGTCGTTCAAGCGGCCTGATGCCTGAGCCCGGCCGCCTCGATACCTGCGATGGCCGCGAGTTCGTCATTGTCCGAGGTGTCGCCCGTGATGCCGACGGCGCCGAGAAGTGTGCCGGCCTGGTCGCGGATCAACACACCGCCGGGCACCGGCACGATGCGGCCGCCGGAGACGGCGTTGAGCCCTTCCATGAAGTGCGGCCGCTCCTTCGCCGTCTGGTCGAGCCAGCGCGAGCCCATGCCGACTGCCAGCGCGCCATACGCCTTTCCTGAGGCGATCTCATAACGCAGCATCGAGGCGCCATCCTGCTTCTGGAACGCCTTGAGATGGCCGCCGGCGTCGAGCACGGCGACCGTCAGCGGCTTCATCCCGGCTTCAGCGCCCTTGGCGAAGGCTGCGGCGATGATGGTGTTGGCGGCAGCGAGTGTCAGGTCGGTCATGTTTTTCTCCAAGGGATTGATGAGGCTTGTGGGGTGGAGGGGCACTGGTTAGCGGTTCGAGCGATCACGCGGGTCCGCAGATTCTGACGTCGAGCGCTTGTTCGCCCCCCCTCTGGCCTGCCGGCCACCTCCCCCTCAAGGGGGGGGAGATCAGGCCTTCATGGACGCCGCGGCCAATCGCCGAGGTAACGGTGTTGCAGCTTTCGACCGGCCAGGATGGGCACTGCCGGCGACGCGAATGATCTCCCCCCTTGAGGGGGAGATGGCCGGCGGGGCAGAGGGGGGGGCGACGTAGGGTGCGGCAGGAGGCTCTGAGCTCCTAGCGCGACCCGCCCCTCATCTTCGCCTTGAGCTCGAGCCTGCGCTTGTGGAGCACCGGTTCGGTGTAGCCGTTGGGTTGGGCGCGGCCTTCGAAGACGAGGTCGCAGGCGGCGCGGAAGGCGGTCGACTGGTCGAAGTCGGGCGCCATCGGCCTGTACAGCGGATCGCCGACATTCTGGCGGTCGACGATGGCTGCCATGCGCTGCAAGGAATCCATCACCTGGATATGCGAGCAGACGTCGTGGCGCAGCCAGTTGGCGATGTGCTGGGACGAGATGCGCAAGGTGGCGCGGTCTTCCATCAGCCCGACGTCGTTGATGTCGGGAACCTTCGAGCAGCCGACACCCTGGTCGATCCAGCGCACGACATAGCCCAGAATGCCCTGCGCATTGTTGTCGAGTTCGCGCTGGATCTCGTCGGGCGTCCAGTTGGGACGGACGACAACCGGCACCGACAGGATGTCGTCGAGCCGCGCCTTGGGGCGGCTCTTCAGCTCGGCCTGCACCTGGTGCACGTCGACCTTGTGGTAGTGGGTGGCATGCAGCGTCGCCGCCGTCGGCGACGGCACCCAGGCGGTGTTGGCGCCGGCGCGTGGATGGGCGATCTTCTGCTCCAGCATCGCTGCCATCAGATCCGGCATCGCCCACATGCCCTTGCCGATCTGGGCATGGCCGGAAAGACCGCACTCCAGCCCGGTGTCGACGTTCCAGGCCTCATAGGCATTGATCCACGGCGCCTGCTTCATGTCGCCCTTGCGCACCATCGGGCCGGCTTCCATCGAGGTGTGGATCTCGTCGCCGGTGCGGTCGAGGAAGCCGGTGTTGATGAACACCACGCGTTCCTTGGCGGCACGGATGCACTCCCTCAGGTTGACGGTGGTGCGCCGCTCCTCGTCCATGATGCCCATCTTGATGGTCTTGCGCGGCATGCCGACCAGACGCTCAACACGGTCGAAGATCTCGACGGCAAAGGCCACTTCCTCGGGGCCATGCATCTTCGGCTTGACCACATACATCGAACCGGCACGGGAATTGGCGCGACGGCCATGGGCGCCGACGTCGTGCAGGGCAATCAAAGCGGTGATCGCCGCGTCCATGATGCCCTCGGGCACCTCGTGGCCGTCGCGATCGTGGATCGCGGGATTGGTCATCAGGTGGCCGACATTGCGCACCAGCATCAACGAGCGGCCGGGCAGCGTAACGGTGCTGCCATCGGCGCCGGTGTAGCTGCGGTCGGCGTTGAGACGGCGGGTAACCGTCTTGCCGCCCTTGTCAAAGCTTTCCGACAGATCGCCCTTCATCAGGCCGAGCCAGTTGCGGTAGACGGCAACCTTGTCTTCGGCGTCCACGGCCGCGACCGAATCCTCGCAGTCCTGGATGGTGGTCAAAGCCGATTCCAGGATCATGTCGGAGATGCCGGCCGGATCGGTCTTGCCGATGGCGCTGTCCCTGTCGACCACGATTTCGACATGCAGGCCGTTCTTGACCAGCAGCACCGCGTCGGGATTCTTTGCCTCGCCACGATAACCGGCGAATTGTTTGGCATCGCCCAACCCAACCGAGCCGGAGGCACTGGCCAGCACGAGCTTGCCATCGACAATCGCAAGCCCTGTCACGTCCGACCAGCTGCCTTGAGTCAGCGGCGCGGACGCGTCCAGAAACGCCTTGGCCCAGCCGATGACCTTTTGGCCGCGCCTGGGATTGTAGCCCTTGGTCTTCTCGGCACCGTCGGCGTCGGAGATCGCATCGGTGCCATAGAGCGCGTCATAGAGCGAACCCCAACGCGCATTCGCCGCATTCAGCGCATAACGCGCATTCATCACCGGCACCACCAGCTGCGGGCCGGCGACCGTGGCGATCTCGGGATCGACGTTTTCGGTCGTGACGGAGAACGCCGGCCCCTCGGGGACCAGATAGCCGATGTCGGACAAAAACGCCTTGTAGGCGGCCATGTCGTGCGGGGCGCCGTGCTTGCGGTACCAGGCGTCGAGTTTCAGCTGGAAGTCGTCGCGCTTCTCAAGCAAAGCCCGGTTCTTCGGCCCGAGATCATGGACGATATCGGCAAAACCCGACCAGAACGCATTCGCATCCACACCCGTCCCAGGCAGGGCTTCAGACACCACGAAGTCGTGGAGTTCCCTAGAGATCGAAAGGCCGTGGACGAAGACGCTGTCGTCTATCCGCTTCATCATGTTCATCGTCATACCTCCCCAGGTCAGGCCGCGATCGCAGCGTCTGTGCGGAAATCGCCAGCGATGGTCTCGGCGACCATCTGGGCGGTGGCGGCCGACAGCGTCCAGCCGAGATGGCCGTGGCCGGTGTTGTAGAACACGCCGGGCTGGCGGCCCTTGCCGACCCTCGGCATCATGTTCGGCATCATCGGCCGGAGGCCAGCCCAGGGCACGACCCTGTTGGTGTCGACATCGGGGAACAGCGTGCGCGTCCAGTCGACCAGCGGCCTGACGCGGTCATCGCGAATGTCGCGGTTCATGCCGTTGAACTCGGCCGTGCCGGCGACACGGAAGCGCCCTGCCCCCAAACGGCTGGTAACGATCTTGGCACGGTCATCGAGCAGGCTGACCCAGGGTGCTGCGTTCTGGCTGCGCTCGTCGTCGAGATGCACCGTGATCGAGTAGCCCTTGACCGGATAGACGTTGACCCGGTCCCCAAGCATCGCCGCGAAATGACGGCTGGCGGAGCCGGCGCAGACGACGATGCCGTCGGCCTCGACGACCCTGTAGTCCGGCTGGCCGTCAGCACCATCGGTCGTGTAACCGATGCAGAACACGCCGTCCCTGGCGATACGGTCGACAGTGGCGTCGAAGACGAAGCGCGCGCCGCGGCGCTCGCAAGCCTTGGCGAGGCCGAAGGTGAACTTGTGGATGTCGCCGGTCGAATCCGACGGGGTGTAGAAGCCGCCATGGAAATCGCCATGCAGCGTCGGCTCGATCGACTTCACTTCCTCGGCCGTCACCGGCCGACGGTCGAGCCCGCCCTCGACCAGCATCGCATTGACCTTCAGCGCATGCTGGAAACTCGGCCTGTCCCAGTAGAAATGCAGGATGCCGCGCCGGACATGGTCGAAATCGATGTTCTCGCGTTCGGCGATGGCGAACAGGTGCTTGCGCGCGGCAATCGCCAGTCGCGTCGTCTCCACCGTATTGTCGCGATAATTGGCGATGTTGGAGACGAATTCGGCCAGCCAGGCATATTTGTGCCAGGTCGGCCTGGGATTCATCAAAAGCGGCGCATCGCTGCGCAGCATCCACTTGAGGCCCTTGAGCAGGGTCGACCAATGGTTCCAGACCTCGGCGTTGCTGGCCGACAGCTGGCCGCCATTGGCGAACGATGTCTCCATCGCAGCATAACGCTGGCGGTCGACGACGGTGACCTGATAGCCACGTTCCAGAAGGGCATAGGCTGTGGTGACGCCGGTGATACCAGCGCCGATAACGGCAATATGGGGCATTTCACTCTCCGCGATCAAAGTTGGGCGCGGGCCGAAACCCGCTGTTTTCCCCAATCTGTCGCTGTACCTGAGAGCTTAACCGCGCCGGCCCGGCCGCTGCGGCTTTCCCCTTCGGTGGACGCTCGTGGCGCCTCTCTCCAGATCGTTCAACTGCATGGTCACTTTTGCCTGAGAGTTTCCTGGGGGGTTGCTCCGTCGGCGTCGGCCGGTGTCATCTTGCAGCGGCCGATCTCTCCCATGCAGCCTCTTGAACGCGTGTCTTCATAGCTGGTGCCAAGCCCTTCCGCAACGTGAGACACGGAAGGGACTGGCCATCAGTTGCCTTCGTCGTAAAGCGTCGTAGTCGTCTCGACGCCGTGCTCGTGCAGGCCCGCACGCACCACTGCGGCAGCGGCGAGTTCGCGCGCCTTACGGCGAATGCCGGCCTCGTCGACGCCCTGGACCTTGCCGTCGGCATAGACTGCCTTGCCGTCGACCCATGTCTGGGTGATCGAGGCGGTCGAGGCAGAGAACACCAGCGCCTGCAGCGGATCGTAGAACGGCGTCCACTCGACATGGTCGAGATCGAACAGGATGAAGTCGGCCTTCTTGCCGATCTCCAGCGAGCCGATCTCGTCGTCCCACATCAGGGCGCGCGCGCCTTCGATGGTCGCGGCACGCAGGGCGTCGCGGGCGGTGAAGACGTCGGGCTTCAGCCGCGCGTCCTTGAACATGCCGGCGACGACAAGCATCTGGCGCATCAGGTTCATGTTGCCTGCAGCCGACACGCCGTCGGTGCCGAGGCCGACCTTGACGCCGGCCCGGACCATCTCGGGATACTTGCCGATCGATGTCGCGCCCTTGCCGAGCTTGAACGACGAGCACGGGCAGAAGGCAACGCTGGCGCCGCGATCGGCCAGCAGCTTGACCTCCTCGTCCGACACCGCCGCACCATGGGCGATGACCAGGTTCTTGCGGATGCCACCGGCATTGTCGACGCGGGTGATAGGCCAGCAGCCATATTTGCTCTCGCAGACCTTGGCCTCCTCGATCGAGGTCGCCAGGTGATAGGTCGTGCCGACGCCCAGCTTCTCGGCCAGCGCCACCGCGCCAACATGCAGTTCGAGGCTACAGGGCTCCTTGCCCTCGATGTTGACCCAGCAGCGGGCACGACCGTCGAGCGTATTGTTGTAGCGCAGCACGTTTTCCTCGAGCACCTTCAGCGCCGTCTGCGCATCGGGGAAGAAGTGGTGCTCGGCCATCTCCTCGGTCCAGCCGCGCGGCAACTCGGCCGGACGGTTGTCGGCGGCGTGACGGCCGGTGATGCCGCGGATGCCGGTCTTGTCCATGGCACGGATGACGATGCCGGGATCGTATTGAGAGCCCATGTCGAGGAAGCAGGTAGTGCCACAGCGCAGCATTTCGGTGATTCCGAGCAGCGCGCCCCAATATTCATCCTCTTCGGTGATATGGGCGTAGAAGGGCTTTGCCCAGTGGAACACCCAGGCGCGGGTGTTGAGATTGTCGGGGAAGACCGCACGGGAAAGGGTCTCCGACAAATGCACGTGGCTGTCGACGAAGCCTGGGCAGATGCCCAGCATGGTGCCGTCGATCACCTTGTCGAAGCTTTTGCCCTTATGGCGCGCGGCCACCTCACCGGCAGGTCCGATGTCGGCGATGCGGTCGTTCTCGACCACCACGCTCGCATTGCGCAGCACCGTGTCGTTCTTGTCGACGGTGAAAGCGAAGTTCAGATTTTCGATCAGCGTGCGCATGCGGCTCCACCCAATGCTCTACTCACGGACTCCTCTAGATCGCGTCGCCGGTCCGTGACGGCGAAGCGACGTCTTGCTTTGCAAGCCGGGCCACAAAGCATCCCGGCTGCCAATTCACAAGCGACGCTGGCTCAAGCGACCGCCTTGACCTTGCTGCCCTGCTTGGCCGTGCCGCAGAGGATCAGCTTGTCGGTGTCGGCATAGTCGGACAGAAGCTCCGAGCCCTTCGACGTCACCAGAAGCATGTCCTTGTTCTGCATGCCGTAGCCATAGCCGGTGTCGTAGCAGAGCGGCTCGAAGCCGAGCACCATATTCTCCTCCAGCGGCGCATCGCTGCCCGGCTTGCCGAGCACCGGCGTCAGGCCGAGATAGGGGTCCTCGTGCAGATGCAGGCCGATGCCATGGCCGACGAAGGAAATCGGCGGCAGGTTGAGCTTGGCGAGCTTGGCGATGAAGGCATCGTAAATCTCGCGGCAGCTGGCGCCCGGCTTCACCTTCTCCATAATTTCATATTTGCACTCGACAAGGTGCGCCCAGATCTTGTCGGCCATGGGCGGCGCCTCGCCGACGATGGCCGTGCGGCAGACACCGGCCTGGTAGCCGTTGATGACCGAGAATATCTCGACGCGGCAGACGTCGCCGCGCTTGAGGATACGGTCGGACGGGCCGACATTGGGCAGCACCGAGCGCTCGCCGGTTGCGACGATGAGAAGCTTGAAGTGCTCGGCACCGAGCGAATAGACGTTGCGGGTCAGGTGACCGGCAATGTCCATCTCGGAATCGCCGGCATCGACCACGACCAGCGTGTCTGTGATCGCCTGGTCGGCGATGCGCGACAGCTTGCTGAGCAGTGCGATCTCTTCGGCCGTCTTGATCTGGCGCAGCCTGGCCAGGATCGGCTCGGCATGCTCGAAGCGCGCACCAGGCATCGCCGCGATCAGGCGGGCAAAGTCGCCTGCCGGCAGATAGTCCATCTCGAGGCCGATGCGCGCCTTGCCGAGGCCGAGGCCAGCGAGTTGGTCGGCCAGCACCAGCATCGGATCGTCGGAGAATTCGGCCCAGATGCGGGCCGCCATGTCGGGCAGGCGACGCTTGATGGTCGAGGCCTCCATGTCGACGCCGAAGATCGCGGTGCGTCCGTCGGCGGTGACGATGGTCATCGCGTGGCGGTGGCGGATCAGCGGCTGCGACGGCACGACGAAGCCCGCGGTATAGGCGAAGTTCTCGGGCGACGAGCAGATGATGGCGTCGAGCCCATGCTCGGCCATTGCCCTCACCTGCTTGGCTACGATTTCTGCCCGCATGATTGGTTCCTCTCCTTGAGTTTCTTGACCGGCGCTCAGTCGCGCACGCGGTATTTTTCGACCTTGGCCAGGTCGACATCGATGCCCATCCCGGGACCCGACGGCACGACGACCGCACCGTCTACGACCTGCATCGGTTGGACCAGAAGGTCGTCCTTGTAATAGATGCCGCCGACCTGGCCGTGCTGCGCCTCTGCCGGCGTCGAGATCGGAATGACGCAGGACAGCGTCGCCGCCGGCGAGGCAGCCGCGACCTGGACATTGGCGAGGTTGCCGATGCCTGTTTCGATCGAGCCGTTGACGTTGCAGATGATGCCGGCAGCGCGGCAGACCGCGCCGACCTCCATCGCTTTGTAGAGACCGCCGGCCTTGGTGGTGTAGATCGAGACGATCTGGATGCCGCCATTCTGGATGATCTGGACGGCGTCGTGAGCGTTCCATGCCGACTCGTCGGCCATGACGGGCGCATCGATGCGGCGGCCGACTTCGGCGATGCGCTCGATGCCCATCACCGGCTGCTCGACATATTTGAGCCGGTACTTTTCCATCTGGCGCACGGTCTGCACCGCCTCGCCAGGCGTCTTGTAGCCTTCATTGGCGTCGACGCAAATCTCCATCGCCTCGCCGGCCGCCTCGCGCACCGCCGCCACCATCTTGACGTCGCGCGCCGGGTCGACGCCGATCTTGACCTTGATCGTCCTGATGCCTTCGGCGGCGAGCTTGGCCGCCTCGACCTTGGCCTCCTCGATCGAGATAAGGCCGATCGAATGGGTGATTGCGACCTTGTCGCGCGCCTTGCCGCCGAGCAGCGTATGGACCGGCACGTTCAGCCAGCGACCGGTCAGATCGTAGGCCGCGAACTCGACTGCCGCCTTGGAATAGGGATAGCCGCGGATGATGGCGTCCATGCGGGCATGCAGCTCGGCGAAATTGCCGAGTTCGAGACCGATGACGGCGGGTGCCAGATAGGTTTCGATGACGCTGCGGGTGATCATGGCGGACTCGCCGAAATAGCGACCGAACTCACCGCCCCAGTCCTTCAGCGCCGGCGCTTCGCCCCAGCCCACCCGACCGTCGCTGTCGGTCATCTTGACCATGACATAGCGGCCGATGACCTCGGTCAGGCCGGCCCATTTGTGCTCGCGCCGCGTCGGCAATTGAACAATGAGCGTTTCGATGGACTTGATCGTTGGCACCGGTCTTACCTTTTCCTTGTCACCGCCGAGGCATCTCTATACGATGCGATCATCTAGTGTGATCACACTTTATGATCATATTTTTGGATGTCAAGCGACCTGCCTCGCGAAATTTGGTACGACCGAGATCAGTCAGGGCAGACAGCAAAACGGGGAGGGAAAGATGATCGTCGAAGCGACCAACTACTTTGCAAGGCAAGGTCAGGCAGAGGCCGTTCTGGAGCAGCGCCGCAAGGCAACGGAAATCAGGCTCGAGCTCGGATTGGAGCCCGGACGCACCCTGCTGAAGCTGGAGGGATCGGGACCTGACGTGCGCTGGGAATGCAGTTTTGTGTCAAAGGAGGCATACGAAGCCGATAGGGCGGCACGAGCCGCTTCACCCGCCTTCGAAGCCGCGCGGAAGCAGATGCACACATTGCTCGACAGATTTGAAAGGCATGTCAGCGTGCAAGACGAAGGCTGACGTCCGCACTAGGTTTGTCCGCAAAGGCGCGTGGACCAGACGCGCTATTTCAAATCGGCCGTCCCAACGCGGGCGTGTCCGCGTTGGCCAGCCACATCATCTTGGCGCGCCGGCTACTTCATTCGCCCGTAATCGCGCATCAACGCCACCAGTTGATCATGTGGCATGGCCTGGATGCGAAAACGATCAAAGGCCGTGCCGCCGGCATCTTCAGCCGCCAGCATCGCATTGACGACGGCCTCCTCCACGCTGTCGACAGTCGCTGCGTAGACCGCGTCGAGCTTCTCGTCATTGACGATCTCAATGCCCAGCTTTGGCGCCGCGCAATGTGCCATGGCCTGCTTGTTGGCCGTCGAGAAAGCCAGAAAGATGTCGCCGGAGTTGTTCCCGCCGGGGGTGCCACCACGACCGATGCCAATTGTCGCGCGGCGCGCCAGCCGCTGCAACTGGTGCGGGGCCATCGGCAGGTCGGTGGCGATGACGACGATGATGGATCCGCGCTCAGCAAGCTGGCTTTGGGGCGTGCCGTCCCGCATGTGTTCGCCAACGGGTACGCCCCGGATCGTCAGCCAGTCGCGCTGACCATGGTTGGCCTGGACCAAAGTTCCGATCCGGTGTTCGCGGCCGCCGAACTCGACGATGCGGGAAGCCGTGCCTGTCCCCCCCTTGAAGCCATAGGTAATCATGCCGGTACCGCCGCCGCTATTGCCCTCCTGCACCGGCCCAGACGACATGCTGTCGAGAGCCGCCCTGACATCCGCCTCCGTAATCGGCAGGCCGTTGATGTCGTTCAGGACACCATCATAGGTTTCGGCAATGACGGGCATGATCCACAGGAAGCTGTCCGTGTCATATGTCGAAGCGTAGCGCTCCAGCATCCATTTGACGGTGGCGTGGTGGGCCATTCCGACGGCATGGGTATTGGTGATTACGACGGGGCCGAGAAAGTAGCCGCCGTCCTCGATCCAGTGGGTGCCTGTCATCTCGCCGTTGCCGTTGAAACGATGCACTCCCGCATAAACGGGCACGGGCGTTGGCGAGGCCACATGCGGCATGATGGCAGTAACGCCTGTGCGCACCGGGAGCTTGCGTCCCGGCCTCGGCGTATCCTCGATGATCGTCCTGAAGCCAACACTGATGCCATCGACGTCGGTGATGGCATTCAGTGGACCGGTCCGGCCAGTAAATGGCAGGCCGAGATCGCGGGCCCGGGCTTTGGCAATTGCTGAGTTGGTATTGGTCATGGATGTCATTTCTGCCGAGAGCGCAGATAAAGGCCAAGCGAGGCCACGATGAAGGAGAAGGACAGCATCATCACCGCGATGGCATTGATCTCGGGCTTTATGCCGCGGCGGAGCATGGCGAAGATGAACATCGGCAGCGTCGTCACGTCGACGCCGGCGATGAAATAGGTGATCACGAGATCATCCATCGAGATGATGAAGGCCAGCAGCGCGCCGCCAACGATGCCTGGCAGCAATTGGGGGAACACCACCTTGCGGAAGGTCACCCACTCATTTGCGCCGAGATCGGCGGAGGCGTTTTCGAGCGTGCGGTCCATGCCTGCCAGCCGCGCCGACACGACGATGAAGACATAGGAGATCAGGAAGGTGCATTGGCCGATGATGATGGTCCACAAGCCAAGCGCAATGCCCGAGTTGACGAAGAAGATCAGCAAGGCGATGCCAAGCACGATGTCGGGCATCAACATCGGCATGAACATGACGGTGCGATAGAAACGCTTGCCGAAAAAGGCGAACCGGTAGAGGGCAATCGCCACAGCGGTGCCCAGGACAGTCGAGATCGCGGTGGTGGAGCTTGCGATAATCAAGCTGTTCCAGACGGCCTGGACCAGTTGATCCGTTGACTCGATGTACAGCGCATTTTCGGAGACGGTCGTCTTGAAACCGAGGACCTGTGCGTACCACTCGGTGGTGAACCCGGTCCAGGTCATCATGTTGACCGGGTTGGAATTGAACGAATAGACGGCAATCAGCGCCAGCGGAATATAGAGGAAGGCGAAGAATAGCGCCGTGTAGGCAAACAGGCTGCCGCGGAACAGAAAGCGAGCGATCTTCATGTCGTCTCCTCAGTTCGTGACATCGGCGCCGCGGCGGCCTGTCGCGATGACATAGACGAAGAGCATCACGAGCATGACGCTCATGACCATCATCGCCAGGGCCGAACCGAAGGGCCAGTTGCGGGCAGAGAGGAACTGCTGCTCGATGAGATTGCCCAGCATCATCACCTTGGCGCCGCCGAGCACCGCGGGAACGACGAAATTTCCAAGTGCCGGGATGAAGACGATGATTGCCCCACCAGCAATGCCGGGGGAAGTCAGCGGCAGGATGATCCGCAAGAAGGTGCGGATGGGCCCGGCACCGAGATCGAGCGATGCACGCACCAGCGTCCAGTCGAGCTTTTCGACGCTGGCATAGACCGGCATGAACATGAACGGGATGAAGATGTAGACCATTCCAAGCACGATCGCGCCGTCGGTGTAGATCAGTTCAAGCGGGCGATCGATGACGCCGGTCGCCAACAACATCTCGTTGACGATGCCGGTCTGGCGCAGGATGAGGACCCAGATGAACAGGCGCACGATCAGGCTTGCGAAGAAAGGCAGCGTGATCAGGAACAGGCAGAAATTCTTCGAGCGTTCCGACAGCCGGGCGATGCAGAAGGCGGCAGGATAGCAGACGAGCAACGTGGCAATGACCGTGAACGCCGCGATCTTGAGCGAACGAAGGAAAATGGAGATGTAGACCGGGTCGAAGTCCTCGAAGGCCGGGTCAGCGAAGCCGAGGATCCGGCCATAGTTGTGCGGATAGAAGACCCATTCCACGCCACCATAAAGGCCGGGCGCCAGGAAGCTGGTGGCGATCATGATCGCAAGTGGGCCAAGGAAGAACACGGCGAAGAACAACGATACGGGCGTCAACAGCAGGGCAAGTTGCATCCGACGCCGGCTGGCTGGCGAGAGGTCAGATGCCATCGGTGTCGCACCTGATGAGATGGACGGCTGCCGGGTCATAGGACAGCCGGGCCCTGCGAGCCTGCTCGATCTCGCCGATGAAGCGGCGCCTGCTTGCCGGAATTTCCGCAATGACCTTGTGGCCCACTGCCGTGCGGCCGAACAACTCGAACGATGAGCCGACGAAGACAATCTGCTCGACGTCAACGTCAAGGTAAGGACAGGCCTCGCCCTCCTCCGCTATGAAAAACTGTTCGGGGCGGATGAGTGCCTGGGCCGCGCCAGAGACGCTTGCGGGCGAAGGCAGGTAGCGGACCGACACACCCTCGCTCGTCACCAGGCGCCCGTTGTCGAGCTGACCCTCAAACAGATTGCTGGCCCCGACGAAAGTGGCCACGAAGCCGTTTGCGGGGTGATCGTAAATGTTCCGCGGGGTGTCGAGCTGCTGGATTCGTCCGCCCGACAGCACCGCCACGCGATCCGACATCGTGAGCGCTTCCTGCTGGTCGTGGGTGACGAAAATAAAGGAGATGCCGAGCTCGCTTTGCAGTGCCTTGAGCTCGATCTGCATCGCCTGACGCAAGTTCTTGTCGAGAGCGGAAAGCGGCTCGTCGAGAAGCAGCAATTTGGGGCGGGCAACGATGGCACGGGCAAGCGCCACGCGCTGTTGCTGGCCACCGGAAAGCTGACGCGGACGGCGGCCTTCCATGCCGGCAAGCCCGACCATGTCGAGCACTGCTGCGACCTGTTTCATCCGCTCGGATCTGGCGACGCCCGCTACCTCCAGTGCATAGCCGGTGTTCTCGCCGACAGTCATGTGTGGGAAGAGCGCGTAGCTCTGGAAGACCGTGTTGACGGGCCTGCGGTAGGGCGGACGGGCGGTCATGTCCACGCCATCGATGAGGATGCGCCCGGCATCAAGCTCGACAAAGCCGCTGATCGCTTGAAGCAGGGTTGTCTTGCCACAGCCTGATGGGCCGAGAAGGGTCAGGAACTCGTTTCGGTCGACATCGAGGTCGAGCGCATCGAGCGCTGTTACGCTCAGGCCTTCGGGCGTGGGAAAGGTCTTTGCCGCCCCCTCAAGCCGGACAATGGAATCTCGCATTCGTCGTTCCCCGAATTGTTATCTAAATAACGCTTGTGCGATTGAGAGATTTGGATACCATTTATTCACCCAAGTCAACGGCCACGAGAAGCCGCAACCGGGAGCCGCGAAGACGAACCTTCGAAGGGCGAAAACCAACAGAGGAGAATCCGATGAACATCATTTTCCGCACAGTCCTGGGCGCAGGGGGCGGCAGGCTGGGGGCACTGTTAGCTGCGGCTTCATTTGCGGCAGCTATTTCGACGGCAGCACCGGCCACTGCTGCCGAACTCAACATTTACAACTGGGGCGAATACATCAATCCGGCGGTTCTGAAGAAGTTCGAGGACGAGACCCAGATCAAGGTCAACCTGTCCACTTATTCTTCGAACGAGGAAATGCTGGCCAAGATCCAGGGCGGCGCCACCGGCTACGACATCGTCTTCCCATCGGTCCACATGCAAGACATCATGGCCAAGCTCGATCTACTCGAGAAGACCGACATAAACACCTATGAGGGCTTCAAGAACATCGACCCTTCGTTCATGCGCGCCAAGAGCGACCCCAAAGGCGAGTACTGTCTGCCTTACGCATTCGGTTCGGTCGGCATTTTCTACAACCGCAAGATCCTCGGTAAGGATATCACCGGCTGGAAGGATCTGATCGCAACCGTCGAAGCCAAGGGCCTGAAGTTCACGCTGCTCGACGACATGCGCGAGGTTCTGGCCGTGGGCCTGATCCTCAACGGGCACAAGGTGAACTCAACCGACCCGGCGGAACTGCAGCAGGCCGCCGATACCATCATCGCCATGAAGCCCGATGTGGCCGCCTTCACCTATGACACACGGCCCATGGTGCAATCAGGTGACGTTGCTGCAGGACACTTTTTCGTTGGCGCCATGGTTGACGTGTTCGGCAACACTGCCGACCTCGGCTATGTCATCCCGGAAGAAGGCGCCACCATGTACCAGGAGGACATCTGCGTCCTCAAGAGCGCACCCAACAAGGACAATGCGATCAAGTTCCTTCAGTTCTACACACGCCCAGAGATTGCAGCGCTCAACGTCTCCCAACAGACCAACGGCACGGCGAACGTTCCGGCGCGACAATTGACCCCCGACAACATCAAGAATAGCAAGGAGATCAACCCGTCACCCGAGACGATGCAGCGGCTCCAGATCTTCGAGGACCTGGGGCCTGGCCTGCGCCAGCTGGATCGCGTCTGGACCAAGGTTAAGACAGCGCAGTAGTTCAGACTTGCCCGTGCGGCGGCTGGCCGGAGAGGATATGGCGCAACGAATCCTGAAGCTCGTTCAAAGCGAGGAACTGAGACGATCCAAGTCCGACAAGCTGATTGCGAACTACATTGAACGCAATCTGGGCGAAATCCCGTTCGAGACGGCGCGCTCCATCGCAACCCGCCTCGAACTGTCGCCGATGACGGTCGGTCGCTATCTCAGACGCATGGGCTTTGACGGACTGGACCAGTTGAAGAATGAGCTCCGGCGCGGCAGCTCCAATCCCGCCTGGCAGGTGAAGGGTCCCGTCGACCGCCTCAGGGAAGACATCCGCGAAGGCAAGCTGCTGGCCGGGCTGATCCAGCAGCAAATAGACAATCTTGGCCGAATCTACGAGCTGGCCGCGGCTCCGGAGTGGCAACAGACGATCGATGCACTGGTTTCGGCAAGCGAGGTCTATGTTGCGGCGTACCAGAACGTCCGCGGCATCGCCCAGTATTTTGCTAGCCAGCTGTCCTATACGCGGCCGCGTGTGCAATTTGTCGACGGACTGAACGGCACCTATTCCGAATTGCTCGACGGCTCGGTTGAAGGGCGCGTGCTGTTCCTGCACGACGTCAGACGCTTTGCCGCCAAGGCGCGCCCGCTTGCCGTCGAGGCACGACGAATGGGCGTTAAGGTCGTGCTGCTGACCGACGAGTTCTGCCCATGGGGACCGGAAGTCTCCGACATCTGCCTCGTGGTGCCCGGGTCGCACGGTCCGCTCTGGGACGGCTCGGCAACCATCATTGCAGTCATGGATCTGATGCTGAGCAACATCATCGTGCTTCTAGGCGATGAAGTCGGCGAACGCGTCGAGCTATTGACCCGACTGCAGAACACGTTCGGCGATTTCGAGGGTTAGACGGGAAAATCTGCAGCGAGGTCAGTGCCCGATCAGTCCTGTAACGGCCCCCTAGACCAGCACCAGTCCCTGCCGCATCGCCGTGGCGATGGCATCGGTGCGGTTGGCGGCATCGAGCTTCACCAGGATCGCCGCGACGTGGAACTTGGCGGTGTGTACGGAAATGTCGAGATGCCGCGCGATGACTTTGTTCGATGCACCCTCGGCAAGCAGCGCCAGCACCTCCATCTCGCGCGGCGACAGTCGGATCGCCTCGTGATCCGGCTCACCACCGGCCAAGAGGCCACCATCCGGCCGGCCATCGGTCGAGCCGAGCCTTCCGCCGCGCCCATCCAGATCAGAAGGCGCATGATCGACGACATAACCCGCAGCGGCAAGCCGCACGGCCGCCGCTATCAGTGCCGTGCCGGCGTCCCGCGGCAATACCGCCGCAACAGCCGCTGGTCGGTGCGTCGTTCGGGAGGCGAGCACAATCCGTGCCACACCTTGCGTCGGCGCGCCGCTTTCGGTTTCGTCATCGACGATCGCCACGTCGACGCGGTCGCCTTCGGCCAGGTCTTCTGCTGTCACCGGCACCAGCCCGTAATCCTCCGACAGGCGATGGGCAAGCTGCTCGCTCGACGCCATGTCGCCGAGCGCCACCAGAACGAGCAGCCTATGTTGCGTCTCCGGCATGACAGCACCCGGCCCCTCTAGACCAGAGGCTTTTCGCCGATGGTGACCACTACGTCGCGCGTCTCCCCGCCACGCAGGACCGTCAGCGTCACCACAGTCCCCGCACTGTCCGGCCCCAGCCGATGGATCAGCTCGCGCGGCCCGCGTACCGGCTCCCCGTTCCAGGTCGTGACGATGTCGCCGAGCGCAATGCCGGCAGCCTTGGCCGGGCCGTCGTCATCGAGCCCCATGACCATGGCGCCCTGCAGCTGACCATGGTGGATAGGATACAAGCCGGCGCCGAGATAGCCGCGCAGGACGTGGCCTTTCTCGCGCAACGTCGCGACTGTGCGCTCAATCGTCTCGTGAGGGATGACAAGCGCCCGGCGGCGCGGCCCAAAGAGCAGCATCCCGACCAGTCCGCCACCGGCGTCGAGCACCGGTCCTCCCTCGAACCGAGTGCCCGCCATCACCGCGAGATTGATGCGGCGGTCGATGGCGCCGCCACGCCGCGAGCGCCATTCCGGTCCGACCTCGGCCACGGTGCCGAAGACCGCCAGAGGCGACGTCCCGTCACGCCCTGTCGCCACGACGATGTCGCCGGCACGCACCGGCCCGGCCTTCTTGAAGACCGTTCCGACTGCCGCTGTCGCAGGCTTCATAAGGGCTACGCCGGTCGAAGGATCGCGGCCGATCAATTCGGCCTTCACGCTCTCGCCGCTGGGCAGGGCAAGGTGCAATTCCTCGTCCGGATCGACCGACTCCTCGGCGGCGACGTAAAGGCCCTCCCCCCAGTGGAAGGCGGTCGCAGTCCTGCCATGATGGGACAAGAAACTCGCCGTCACGGGCGCCGCCTGGCCGGCAATATCGGCAACTGCATTGGAAAAGGCTGCAAGATCAAACCTGGTCATCACGCGCTCCTGGGTTAGCCCGATAGGGGCTTTCTGAACCCGGATATTGCCACGCCGTATCGCACTTCCAACTCGCCGAACGGCTAGGAACCTGGGGCACTAGCCATCCGGTCAGGTCGCGCTGCGTCGACGCGCACAGCACATATAGGCATCGATTGTGCGACTGACACGGAGGCCCCCATGGCCCTGCCTGCGACCGACCAGCTTCCGCATGATGGCGGCCTGCTTGACGCCTACTCTTCCACCGTCGCCGACGCAGTTGACCGCATCGGCCCCGCCGTCTGCCGTATCGGTCCCCATGCCGAGGGCAAGGCCGGCGGCCAGGGTTCGGGCTTCGTCATCTCGCCGGACGGGTTGATTGTCACCAACTTCCACGTCGTCGGCGAGGCGCGTACCTTGCTTGTCGCAATGCCCGACGGCACTTCAGTAGAAGGGCGTGTCCTTGGCAGCGATGCCGATACCGACATTGCCCTGGTGCGTGCCGACGGACATTTTCCCGACATCGCTCCGCTCGGAGATTCCAAGCGCCTGCGCCGCGGCCAGATCGCCATCGCCATCGGCAACCCGCTCGGCTTTGAATGGACGGTGACGGCCGGCGTGGTGTCGGCCTTGGGCCGGTCGATGCGCGCCGTGAGCGGCCGGCTCATCGATGACGTGATCCAGACCGACGCGGCGCTCAACCCGGGCAACTCAGGTGGCCCGCTGGTGTCGTCGGCCGGCGAGGTGATCGGCGTCAACACCGCCACGATCCGTGGTGCGCAGGGCATCGCCTTCGCCGTCGCCTCGAATACGGCCAATTTCGTCATTGCGGAAATCATCCGCTTCGGGCGCGTACGCCGCGCCTTTATCGGCGTGTCGGCCGACACGGTCGCCCTGCCGCGCCGCACGGCGCTGGCCGCGCAGGTTACCAGCCGCACGGCAGTGCGCTTGCGCTCGGTCGAAACAGGCGGACCGGCCGCGAAAGCCGGGCTGAAGGAAGGCGACATTATCGTCGCCATCGACGGTCGCGCCGTTGGCGGCGTCGACGATCTGGTGCGGATGCTGGACGCCGAAAAGATCGGCAGGGAAACGACGTTTGCCGTGGTCGGCCGCACCGGAATCGTCCAGGTGGTTGTCACGCCGGCGGCGCGCTCCTGACACGAAGGCCCGCGGCCTCGCTACACTTAGGTCGGTCTGTCGCCCGGATCCTCGAGAAGATCCGGAGCCGCTGCCGAAGCGATTTCAGATCGCTCCCGATAGAGTGTGGCGCGAGCGAGCAGCATCAGCGTTACCGGAGTGGTGATGCTCACAAATACGCCGATCAGCAGTTCCGGAAAGACAAGACGCGAACCGAGAACCGAAAAGAGCAGTGAGGACGCCAGCACGATGGCGCCGGTGCCCCAGCTCGTGCCCAGCGTAGGCGCATGCACCCTCTCGAAAAAGGTGCGGAAGCGCAGCGTGCCAATCGCGCCGATCAAGGTCAGGCTGGCGCCCACCAGAACCAGGAACGCCGTCAGCAGCGCGGCCCAGGCGGGAAGTGCCTCGGCATGGGTCATTCGATCACCTCGCCGCGCATGAGGAATTTGGCGAAGGCGACCGTCGAGATGAAGCCGAGAAGGCTGATCACCAGCGCCGCCTCGAAATAGAGCGAGCTGCCCGTTCGAATGCCAAAGGTCAGCACCAGGAGCATCGCATTGACATAAAGCGCATCGAGGCAAAGCACGCGATCCTGCGCGCGCGGCCCGCGGATGAGCCGGTATGTGTTGCATGCCATGGCAACCACCAGCATGAGCTGCGCGATGGTTACGGACCAGACGAGGATGGTCGCACTCATTCGAAAATCTCCCGCAGCGTCGCCTCGTAACGGTTCTTGATCAGGTCGATCCACTCCTGCCGCTCGACCAGGTCGAGAACATGGATGAGCAACTCGCCGGTGGCCGAGTCATATTCGACCCAGGCAGTGCCGGGTGTGCTTGTGACGATACAGGCAAGGACTGCCAGTCCAGTCTGATCGCGCAGCTCGAGCGGGATCGACACGAACCCCGGGCTGCGCGCACGCCGTCTCAGGATGACCGAGGCCACGGCGAAGTTGGACTTCGCGATGTCGATCAGGACGATGCCGCAAAGCCACGGAATGAGCTGCCAGCGCCGCAGCCTCGGCTTTGAAGGCTCAAGTGCGGTCATGGCGCGCGATGCACCGGCAGCCACGACAGCTCCCAGGAGCAGGTGCCCGAGCGAGAATGAATTCAATAGCATCCACACGACGGTCAGCGCGGCGGTGAGAACCGGATATGGCAGGATATTTCTCATTGCGCCTGCCCCGCCTCGCTGGCGGCTTCAGGCAGAACACTGCCAACATAGAGGCGCTGGTGATGCAGGGCATCCGCCACCGCATCGGTGTAGCGCATCACGTTGCCGGCCTGGGCGGTCATGGCGACGCAAATGCCGATCAGCAGAACGACCGGCGCGATCTCCACCACCAGCACCCTGGGTACGATGACCTCCAGTGGCGCCCAGAATGTGCGTATGCCGGTTCGCATCATGGCAAGCAGCACGGCAAGTCCCGACAGGATCAACAACGCCGTCAATGTCCAGCCCATACCGCCCGGGCCGGTTGTCTGCGCCCCAAGGCCTGCCGGGTTGAAAATGGCATTGATCAACGCGAACTTGCCGATAAAGCCCGACAGCGGCGGCAGCCCGGAGAGAAGCAGGGCCAGAAGCCCGAAGCAGATGCCGAGAATGGCGAGCGCGCCCGGCATGACCACGCCGACCTCTTCCTGCTCGTCTTCTTCCGGCTCGACATCGTCGCCATAGGCCTCCATCGTGACGGTCAGCAGGTTGGCGGCGGGCTCCTGCGCGCGCTCGACCAGCTCGACCATCAGGAAAAGCGCGCTTACCGCAAGCGTCGAGGTCAGAAGATAAAACAGCGCCCCCGACACGGCCGCCTTGTCGCCGAGACCAACCGCAGCCAACAGCGTGCCCGAGGAGACCAGCAGGCTATAGCCGGCAAGCCGGCCAAGCGACTGTGAAGCGAGCACGCCGAACGCACCGAACGCGATGGTGGCCATGCCGCCGATCAGCAGCACCTCGCTGCCAAAGCCCGTGAGCGCACCGGCCTCTGCCCCGAACAGCAACAAACTGAGCCGCAGCAAGACATAGAACCCGACCTTGCTGAGGATGGCGAAGAGCGCGGAGGCGGGAGCGGAAGCCGCCATGTAGGTGGTGGGCAGCCAAAAGCACAGCGGCCACATGCCGGCCTTGATGAGAAAGGCGACACCCAGGATGGCCGAACCAGCGGCAAGCAGACCCTGGTTTTCCGGCGCAACCTCGGGAATACGCTGGGCCAGATCGGCCATGTTCAGCGTGCCGGTCACGCCGTAGATCAGGCTGACGCCGATCAGGAACAGCAGCGACGCCGCAAGATTGATCGCGATGTAGTGCAGGCCCGCGCGCACCCGAAAAGTACCCGAACCATACAGCATCAACCCGTAAGACGCCGCCAGCAGAACCTCGAAGAAAACGAACAGGTTGAACAGGTCCCCGGTCAGGAACGCGCCGTTCACACCCATCAGCAGGAACTGAAACAACGTGTGGAAATGCGGGGCCGCCTTATGCCAGCGCGCAAGCGAAAACAGCAGCGATGCCACGGCGAGCACCGACGTCAAAGTCACCATCAGGGCCGAAAGCCGATCAAGCACCAGCACGATGCCGAAAGGCGGCGCCCAGTCGCCCAGGCGGTAGACATGGACAACCGGCGCCCCGGCAACATCGACCAGGCGCAAAAGCCAGATCGACAGCACCAACAGCAATGCAGTGGCTGCAATGTTGATGCCGGCCTTCAGGCTGTGCCGACGCTCGTCGAACAACAGCAGGGTGGCCCCCGCCGCCATTGGCAGCAGGATGGGCAGGACGGGAAGATGCGCGGCGAAATCCATCAATGTGGCTCCCGCCCGTCGACATGGTCGCTGCCGGTCAATCCGCGCGATGCCAGCAGCACAACAAGGAAAAGTGCCGTGGTGGCAAAACCGATGACGATTGCGGTCAGCACAAGCGCCTGCGGAAGCGGATCCGCATAGTCCGCCGGGTTGATGGCGCCGGCACCGTCGAGTACGGCGGCTGCGCCGCTGTGGAGCCTGCCCATGCTGAAGATGAACAGGTTGACCGCATAGGACAGCAGCGACAGGCCAATGATCACCTGATAGGTGCGCGGCCGCAGCAGCAGCCAGACGCCGGAGCCCGTCAGCACGCCAATGGCAATTGCAAGTGTCAGCTCCATCACGACTGCTCCTCTATCCGGGACGCGCGCAGCCTGCGGACCGATTGGTGGGCCAGGGCGATCAACATGAGTACGGTCGCTCCGACGACGAGCGACAGGACACCGAGGTCGAAGAGCGAAGCGGTAGCGAGTGGCACCTTGCCGATAAGAGGCACATCCACATATTGCGCGTATGATGTCAGGAACGGCTTGCCGAAGAACCAGGCTCCCGCACCGGTCAGAAGTGCCGTCAGCAGACCGCCGCCTATCCAGGTCACCGGCAGGATGCGCAACCTGTCTTCGACCCAGATCGTTCCGGCCGCCATGTATTGCAGAATGAACCCGGCGGCCATCGCCACGCCGGCCGCAAAGCCGCCGCCCGGCGCGTCATGGCCGCGCAGGAACAGGTAGGCCGAGAATACGATGACGACAGGGAACATCCACTTCATGATGACCGAAGGCACCAGAAGATAGTCGACCGCAGTTGCGCCCGGCTGGCGATCGGGATGCGCTTCGTCATAGGCGCGCTGGATTCGCTGCTGCTCAGGCCGCTCGACGGTGTCCGGCGCCGGCCTGAACCGGCGCAGCAAGGCAAAAACCGTAAGTGCCACAATGCCGAGCACCGTAATCTCGCCCAGCGTATCGAAGCCTCGAAAATCGACGAGGATGACGTTGACGACGTTGCGCCCGCCGCCGCCGCTGTAGGCATTTTCGAGGAAAAAGTCGGAAATGGTCTGCGGCAGGGGTCTTGTCATGACCGCATAGGCGACGATCGTCATTCCCAGGCCCGCACCGACAGCCATCACGAGATCGCGCAGGCGCCGCAGCCTTGCCATGGGGCCGGTGGCCTCGCTCAGTCCCTGGAACCTCTTCGGCAGCCAGCGCAGACCCAACAATATGAGAACGGAGGTGACGATCTCGACGACAAGCTGGGTGACGGCGAGGTCCGGCGCCGACATCCAGACAAAGGTCATGCAGGTGACGAGCCCGGTGCCTCCGAGCAGGGCCAGCGCGGCCAGGCGATGGAATTTGGCCTGGTAGGCCGCCGCGACGGCGCAGACCACGCCCACCGCCCACATGCCGGTAAAGGCCCAGTCCATGCCCTTGAGACTGATCGGCGCCAGATCGACCACGCCGCCGAAGAGCGACAGGAATGCCGCGGCGAAAGCAATGAAGACGACAAGGCGCAGCTGCGGCTGCAAGCGGCGAGTGCCCAGATTGGTCTCGACGAAGCGTGCCCAGCGCCACGAAACCGTGACCATCACCTGCTCGAAAATGCGCTGCGCCTGGATGCCGCTGAGCAGAAAAGGCCCGTCCGAGCGTTCCAGATAATTGCCGATCAAAAGGTAGAGCAACGCTCCCGCAACCAGCGCGACCAGGCTCATGATCAGGGGCGTGTTGAAGCCATGCCAGACGGCAAGGCTGTATTCGGGCGTAGCCGATCCCAGCACCGAGGTGACCGCGATGTGCAAATAGGGTCCGATCGTCAGCCCCGGTGCGATGCCGACCACCAGGCAGGCGATCACCAACAAGGTCACGGGCAGGCGCATGAAGAAAGGCGGCTCGTGCGGCGCGCGCGGAAAACTCTCCGGGGGTGCGCCGAGGAATATGGAGTGAATAAGCCGGATCGAATAGGTCACCGCCAGCGCACTGGCGAGCACGGCGGCGTAGGGTGCAATCGTGTCCAGCCAGGAGTCGGCATGCGTTTCGACCGCCTCGGCGAAAAACATCTCCTTGGACAGGAAACCATTGAGCAGGGGAACGCCGGCCATGGCAGCGCTCGCCACCATCGCAAGCGTGCCGGTAATCGGCATGAAGCGGAACAGTCCGCTCAGCTTCCTGAGGTCGCGCGTGCCGGTCTCGTGATCGATAATGCCGGCGGCCATGAACAATGACGCCTTGAAGGTCGCATGGTTCATGATGTGGAAGATCGCGGCAACCAGGCCGAGAGGGCTGCCGAGGCTCAGCAACAGAGTGATCAGGCCCAGATGGCTGATCGTCGAGTAGGCAAGCAGTCCCTTGAGGTCCTGCTGGAACATGGCGAGGTATGCGCCGACGACGAGCGAGGCCATGCCCGCCAACCCGACGATGGTGAACCACTCAGGCGTGCCCGACAGGACCGGCCACAGGCGTGCCAGCAGGAAGACGCCGGCCTTCACCATCGTCGCCGAATGAAGATATGCCGACACCGGCGTCGGCGCGGCCATGGCATTGGGAAGCCAGAAATGGAACGGGAACTGGGCGCTCTTGGTGAACGCCCCGAGCAGCACGAGCAGCAGCGCCGGCAGATAGAGAGCATGGCCACGGATCAGGTCGCCGGAAGCCAGAACGCGGTCGAGGTCGTAACTTCCGACGATGTGCCCGATCACCACGACGCCGCCCAGCAGGCCAAGGCCTCCGATCGCCGTGACGGTCAGCGACATGCGCGCGCCATCGCGCGCGGACTGATTGTGGTGCCAGTAGCCTATGAGCAGGAAAGACGTGACGCTGGTCAGCTCCCAGAAGATCACCAGCAGGATCAGGTTGCCGGAGATGACGACGCCGAGCATCGCCCCCATGAAAGCCTGGAAGAAGGCGAAGAAGCGCGGCACCGGATCTTCGGCCGACATGTAATACCGGGCGTAAAGCACAACCAGCACGCCGATGCCGCTGACCAGGAGCGCAAACAGCCAGGCAAAGCCGTCGAGCCTGAGTGACACGGAAAGGCCAAGGCTGGGCACCCATTCGAATACCGAGCGCACCACTTCATTGTCGCGAACGGGAACATAGAGGAGCCAAACCGCCACATGGCAGGCCAACGCCACGGCGCCGGCAATGATGCCAGCAAGATTTCGCGACTTCGACGCCAGCATGATGGTTATCAAGCTTCCCGCGAAGGGCAAAAGAACAAGCAGCGTCAGCAAGGCGGTATCGATGTCGATTTTCCTGAGTGCCAGAGGGGAGATTCTAGGCGGTGTCTAAACCTATCTTCACCTTTCCTGACAATGAGTAAAGCAGCCCGCCGCCATAGCCTCGACCCTCGACGTCGCCTGGGCGTCATGAGCCACACAGGCGAGCAAGGCGACGCAGCCCTGAAAGCGTCGTTGCCGGCATTGTCGCCATGGCGTGAGAACCGCGAGCCTGATGCGGCGACCATCGAAGGTCCGCCTCAGGCGAACAATTCCGCGTGATCGAGCTTCATCGCACTGGCGACGTGTGGGGCTGGGCAAAGTTACTGAGCGGAGCCAATCAATTGGACTGTGGGCTCCGATCTGCAAAACCAACCGAACGGCGCGACAACCCGCGCCAGATCGCTGATGGGCCGAAGCTGACGCTGCCCTTGGGCCCTGTCACATTTCCGCGCTCCGCGGTGATCGACGGTCAGCGCGCGGCGGGCCGTTGCAAAAGACCCTTCTAGCGCGAATGGGCCAGTGCCTGCGCGCTGTCGCCGTCGGTGATGAGCACGTTGGCCTTGACCGCCCCAAGCGCAGCACGGATAGCCGGAATCTTGCGTTTCCCTCCCGCCGCCAAGACCAGATTCGGTACGGCACTGACAGTGGCAAGATCGACGGCCATCACCCGGTCATTGACCTCGTGCTCGACCAGCTTTCCCTCGGCATCGAGGAAGTAGCACAGCATGTTGGCGACCGCGCCCTTTGCCTTCAACGGAGCGACAACGGACTGCGGCACGATTCCGTGGCGGAAGATTGTGGCATTGGCCGACATCTCGCCTACGGTCAGCAGGGCAATGTCGGCACTTGCCGCCCGGGTGCGGACATCCACAAGTTCGGGTTGCATCCACAACATGTCGCGAAGTTGGCGGCTGTGGGCGATGACAGGCGCCGTGAGCTGATAGCTGTCGACGCCGAGCACTTCCGCAACCTTCGCAGCAACGGCAGAAGGATTGACCCACTGTGAGTGCGGCAGGCTGCCGACCAGGGCGACGACGCTCGCATCCTTGAGCTGCCTGCGGGTCAGGAAGCCGACGCTGGAGTGCAGCGTGGCGCCGCCGCCGATCGCCAGCGTCATGCCATCCTGCATCTGTTCGTCAAGATAGAGCGCAACGGCATGGCCGATGGATCTTTCCAGGTGCTCGTCGCCGGAAGGCGTGGGCACGACGATGGCGGCGTCGAGCCCGAAGCGCTTTTCGAGCTCGCGCTCCAGCTCGACCTGCCTAGCCGTCTGGGCATTGATGGTCGTGACCACAAGCCCCTCGGCCGTGCAGGAGGCAAGCATGCGCATCACCTTGACCCGGGTCACGTTCAACTTCTCGGCGATCTGCTCCTGAGTCAGGCCCTCGACATAATAGAGCCATGCGGTCTTCACCGTGAGGTCGGACGAAACCATCGTCGCGGCTGCTCTTGTCGGCGCCGGATCCGTGCCTGTCATTTTGTCCGTACCCTCGTTGCCTGTTCCATTCTTGAACCACATGCAAGCCGCCGAGGGCAGCCCCGGACCGTCATTCCCCGGTCGAAATTTCGCCGCGCAGCATGATCATTTGTACTTGCTTCGTAACAAATGATCATTTCATAAATGTGTCAGCGTTCGGTCACCTGAGTGTCAAATGCGCTGTGTTAGGGAGGTCGTGGCACGCGGACTGAAGCCGACTTGCCAGTGAATGGACACATCAGGAGGTTTCATGAAAACGACGTTCGCCAGGCTGGCCGCGAGCCAGCTCGCCTTGGCCATGGCGCTTTTTGCCGGTGCCGCCAGCGCTGAAACGCTGACCCTTTACACGTCCCAGCCGGAAGCCGATGCCGCCAAGACCGTGGAAGCCTTCAAGAAGGCCCATCCCGATGTCGACGTGCAGGTTTTCCGCTCGGGCACCAGCGACATTCTCGCCAAGCTCGCCGCCGAATTCTCAGCCAACAGCCCGCAGCCGGACGTGCTTCTGATCGCCGACGCCGTCTCGATGGAGCTGCTGAAGAAGGACGCTCGCTTGATGGCCTATCCCGAGGCCAAGCTCGATGGCTTCGCAGCGGATTCTTACGACGTCGACAAGACCTATTTCGGTTCCAAGCTGATCACGACGGGCATCGCCTACAACACCGCCGCCGCCGAAAAGCCCGAGCATTGGGCCGACCTCGCCAAGCCGGCCTACGCCGACGGCCTTGTCATGCCGAGCCCACTCTATTCCGGTGCCGCCGCCTATCTGCTGTCGGGCTTCACCGGCAATGCCGACTATGGCTGGGACTATTTCGACAAGCTGAAGGCCAACAACACCATCTCCGTGCGCGGCAACGGCGCGGTGCTGAAGTCGGTGGCCAGCGGCGAGAAGCCCTACGGCATCCTCGTCGACTTCATGGCGATGAACGCCAAGGCCAAGGGCTCTCCGGTCGAGTTCGTCTTCCCGTCCGAGGGCGTGCCCGCCGTGACCGAACCGGTTGCCATCCTTTCGACGGCAAAGAACGTCGAAGGCGCCAAGCAGTTCGTCGATTTCATCCTCTCCGACGATGGCCAGAAGGTCGCGCTCGAACAGGGCTACCTGCCGGCCAAGCCGTCGGTAGGTCGTCCGGCCTGGCTGCCCGAGGGCGTCGAGATCAAGGTGATGAACTTCGACGTCAAGGCGATCGTCGAGAAGATCGAAGCCGACAAAACCAAGTTCTCCGGCCTCTTCGGCGGCTAACCGGCCGTTTCCCGGAAGGCCGTCGCGGCCTTCCGGGCCCCGAACTGACTGGCGGATTCGCCAGTGCCATCAGGCACCCTTTCATCGAGGGTATGCCCTGTCTTCCGGAATCCGAAACATGTCTGTCAGCCTGAAACAAGGCCGTGGCCAGGAATGGGCCATGACCGCGGCGATCGCCGTGCTCATCGTGCTGTTGTCGATCCTGCCGATGCTGCGCCTGATCCAGGAAATCCTGGCTCCGGGCGGGATGCTCTCCGCCACGGCGATCACCTCCGGCCTGACCAATGCGACGACCTGGGTCGCCACGCGCAATACGCTCGTCGTCGGCTTCTTCGGCACGGCACTTGCCGTGATCCTCGGCACCTCGGTCGCGCTGCTCGTGACCCTCACCGACGTGCGCGGCCGCAGTGCCTTCGTGCTTTGCTACGTGATGCCGCTGATGGTCGCGCCGCAGGTGACGGCCCTTGCCTGGCTGCAGCTGTTCGGTCCTGCAAGCCCGCTGCTCAAGATGCTCGACATCGCCCCGCCGCTCGGCAGTCGCAATCCGCTCCATTCCCCCGAGGGCATCATTCTGCTGCTCGGCGTGCAATATGGCCCGTTGGTCTTCCTGCTCGTCCGCGCCGGACTGCGCAAGCTGCCACGCGAGCTGGTCGAAGCTGCCCGCGCCAGCGGCGCCGGCTGGTTCACCGTGCTGCGCACCATCGTGCTGCCGCTGATGACGCCGTCGATCGTGGCCGCCGCCGCACTTGCCTTCGTTTCCTGCGTCGGCAATTTCGGTATCCCTGCCTTCCTCGGTATTCCCGCCAACTATCTCGTGCTGCCGACGCTGATCTACCAGCGCCTCGCCGGTGGCGGCCCGGCCGTGCTCGGCGACGCAGCCTTCCTCTCGGTGCTGATCGGTCTCATCGCCATGGCGGGTATCGTCGCCCAGGAGATGATGAGTCGGCGCCGCGACTACCGCATCAGCTCGACGTCGCTCGCTGCCGAACCCTACGAACTCGGCAAATGGCGAGTGCCGGTGCAAGTCGGGATGTGGTGCCTGATCGTGCTGATCCTGGTCCTGCCGCTGTTCGGGCTGCTGCTTTCGTCGCTGGTACCCGGCTATGGCATCCCGCTCACCGCCGCCACCGCCACGCTAGACAACTACCGCTTCGTCCTGTTCGAATATGGTGCTGCCCGGCGTGCCTTCCTCAACAGCTTTGCCTTGTCGTTGTCGGCTGCCGCCTTTGCTGTTCTGGTCGCCGTGCCCGTCGCCTATCTCGTCGCCTGGAGCGGCAAGAAGTGGGTGAAGTACCTGAACCTCGCGGTCGAACTGCCATACGCCCTGCCGGGCGTGGTGCTGGCGATCGCGTCGCTGCTGATGTTCCTAAAACCGATCCCGCTGACAGGCATCCAGATCTACAACACGGTCTGGATCATCCTCTACGCCTATCTCGCTCGGTTCCTTGTTCTGGCGCTCAGGCCTGCGATCTCGGGCTATCACCAGATCGACCGGGCGCTCGAGGAGGCAGCGCGGATTGCCGGCGCCAACCTGTTCACTCGCATGCGCACCATCATCTTCCCGCTCGTCGCGCCGGCGGCCCTAGCCGGCGGCTTGCTCATCTTCATGACCGCGCTCAGCGAGCTGACCGTTTCGGCGCTGCTGTGGTCCACAGGTTCCGAGACCATCGGCGTGCTGATGTTTTCCTTCGAGCAGGGCGGCGATTCCAGCTACGCGTCGGCGATTTCGGCGATCACCGTGGCGATAACCTTCGTCCTGATGCTGCTGGCAAATCTGCTTGCCGTCCACCTACCCAGCGGAGTGCTCCCATGGCGGGATTGACCATCAACGGTGTCACCAAGACCTTCGACGGTTTCGATGCCATCAAGGATGTTTCCATCGATGTCAGGGATGGTGAGTTCCTGGCCGTGCTTGGCCCCTCTGGCTGCGGCAAGACCACGCTTCTGCGACTGGTGGCCGGCTTCGAGAATGTCACCTCGGGCGACATCCGCATCGGCAACGACATCGTGTCCACGGCGCAAGGCTGTATTCCGCCGGAAAAGCGGCGCGTCGGCATCGTCTTCCAGAACTACGCGCTGTGGCCGCACATGACGGTTGCCGAGAATATCGGCTATTCGCTTAAGGTCGCCAAGGTCGATGCAGAGACGCGCAAGCGCAGGGTCGAGGATGCTATGGCACTCGTCGACCTCAAGGGTTTTGGCGACCGGCGTCCGGCCAATCTCTCAGGCGGCCAGCGCCAGCGCGTCGCGCTCGCCCGCTGCCTTGTCGCTGCCCCATCGCTGGTGCTGTTCGACGAGCCGCTGGCCAATCTCGACGTCCATCTGCGCGCGGCCATGGAGGACGAGTTCGCCGCCTTCCACAAACGCACCGGCACGACGATCGTCTACATCACCCACGATCAGGCCGAGGCCATGGCGCTGGCCGACCGCATCGCCGTCATGGACAATGGCCGACTGGCACAGCTGGCGGCCCCGCGCGAGCTGTACCGTGAGCCGGCCAACGAGATGGTCGCTTCCTTCATTTCCGAAGGAATCGTCATTCCGGCTCAGCTGCTGAGTCCAGCCGAAAGCGGCCATATCAGGGTCGACGTGCTTGGCCAGGAGGTGGTGGTCCGCTGCCGCCCCGATGAGACGCCACGCGCCAGCGCCAAGATATGCTGCCGGGCACCAGAGATCTCGGCAGCCGCCCCAGACGAGCCGGGCATCGACGGCACGGTCAGGCGCACGGTCTACAAGGGCGGCGTCGCACGCATCGAATTCGTGCCCGACGCCAACCGCTCAGTCACGCTGAATTTCGACCAGCCCGATCCCAATTCCTTCGAGGCCGGCGCGCGGACTCGCGTCCGCATCGCCTCCGGCTGGCTCATCCCTGATGGTGCCTTGGCATGAGCATGCGCATCGACCTCTGCGGCGGCTTCGGTGAGAAGGGACGCACCAGTGTCGCCGTGTCCGGTGGCGGCCGGCGCATCCTGCTCGATGCCGGCATCAAGGTCGGCGCGTCCGGCCTGGAGTATTACCCGGTGCTTCCCGGCGGCGGCGACATTGATGCCGTCCTGATCTCGCACGCCCATGAGGATCATGTCGGGGCGCTCAGCTGGTTGCTGTCGCAGGGATATCGCGGCCGCATCCTGATGACGGCGGAGACGCGCGACGAGGCCCCGGCGACGCTCGCCGCCTATGCTGATCCGGACGACCTTTCACGATTTCCGTTTCCAGCCGACCGCATCGAGCTTTTCGAGCCCGGCGACACCTTGACCATCGGCGGCTTGCAAATCGCCACCGGCCGCTCCGGCCATGTCGTCGGCGGCGTCTGGTTCGCCGTCGATGACGGCAGCCGCAACCTTGTCTACACCGCCGATGTCGTGCCCGACAGCGGCGTGTTCGTCATGGACCCGATGCCGTCCTGCGGCCTGCTGGTTTTCGATGCGTCCTATGGCGCCGATCCGGTCAGCGGTTCGGAGCGCGCCGAAGCGATTGCTGGTTGGGTTGGCGCGCATCCGGGCGGCTGCCTGCTGCCGACGCCGCTGGCGGGTCGATCGCTGGAGCTGATGGCGATCCTCACTGGACCACTTGCCATCCACGCGACGATGCGCGCCTCGCTGGCTGCACAGATCGAGACGGAGACAGCACTTCATCCGGCCCAGATCCCTTTGTTGCGCCGGCGCCTGGCCGAAGCTTCGGACTGGCATGACGGCGCGCCCCTCCCACCCTGTCCGCTGCTTGCCGACGACGGCATGGGCAAGGCCGGACCTTCGGCGACGCTTTTGCCGCTTGCAGACGCCGCTGGATATCCGATCTTGCTCACCGGTCACCTGCCAGCCGGCTCGCCCGGCCAGGTGCTGCATGCCGCAGGCCAGGCAGACTGGATACGCATGCCGACCCACCCCACGCTGTCGGGGAACATTGGTATATGGCAAGTAACCGGATGCCCCCCGGCGTTCGGACACTCCTGCCCGGCCGACATGCTTGCCGGGCTCGCTCAGTACATCCCGTCGCTGCGCACAGGATTGCGCACCGGCGACAGCTACACTCTTGCTTGAGGTCCGCAATGAGAATCCTGATCTGCAACGACGACGGCATCGCCTCGCCGGGGCTCGCGCGCCTGGCGGCGACAGCCAGCACCATCAGCGACGATGTCTGGGTCGTGGCGCCCGAGCGCAAGCACACTGCCGCTGGCCCTTCGCTGACCATGGCCGAGCCGATCACCATACGCCGCACTGCCGAGCGCTGGTACTCCTGCTCGGGTCGCCCGGCCGACTGCGTCGTCACTGCCATGACCTGGCTGCTCACCGGCGATGACAGGCCCGACCTCGTTCTCGGCGGCATCAACGACGGCCGCAATGTCGCGGAAGACCTTGCCTATTCCGGCACGATCGGCATCGCCCGCGAGGCCAGCTTCTGGGGCGTGCCGGCGATCGGCTTCTCGCAGGTCAAGTCGCCGGAAATCCGGCCCGGCGACGATGCCTGGCTCGGCGAGCTGATCGCCAACCTTTGGCACAAGCGGGCAGAGTGGGTGCTGGAAGGTCACTGGCTCAGCATCAACCTGCCATCGTCTCTGCCAGCCGAAATCCGCCAGCCAAGGATCGGCCGCGACAAGATCGCCCGACGTTCGGAGGTCGTCGAACGGGACGGCGACCGGACCGTGCTCGTCGTGCCGAGGGGTCGCGAGCGAACTTCAGTCGAGGGCGACGAAAACAGCCTCATCGATGCCGGCTACATAACCGTCAACCGGCTCAATTGGTTCGGCGAGACGCCGCTGTTTCAGGATTTCGTCAACATGTGACGTCCCGGCGCCGCGTGGGAGATTTTGCCCCGTGCCGACACCTCGATAGTCAGCCCGTCTTGGCAACGGTCCAGATCGTGACCGCATATCCCGCAGTCGCGGCAGCCGCGGACAGAGTGACGCCCCAGGCCATGTCGACGACACTGACGGTGACCGACCAGTTCTTCAGCGTGGCCAAATTGGTCATGTCGTAGGTGCCGTAGGCGACAAGGCCCAGAAGTGCGCCATTGATCAGCGCCGTCGTCCAGCTGGTGGCGTTGAGGCCCGGCAAGACCGCGAAGTGCACGATGCCGGCGACGTAGACGAGGTAGAACAGACCGGCGACGCCAAGATTGGGCTGGTCGAGCAGCAGGCCCCCGATGCGGCTGCGGTAGAAATTGGTCGAGATGGTCGACAGCCACAAGAAATCGATGCCGAAGAAAACCACGGCGCTGGCGGCGTAAGCTGTTGCGTAGCTGGCGATCATTTCGATTTCGGCGGCCTCCGAGTGAAAGGTTCGGTCGTCAGATCCCGAGCAGTGGCTGGATCGCCCGCATGATCCAGCTGCGGAATTTCAGCGGCGCATCCGTGACCGCCAGGCAGATGCAGTCGGCTTCCGGCGTGGCCACGGGCTGATGCGTCAGGCTGGCATCGGCATCCTCGAGATCGCCGCGCGCGAAAAGACCCGTGCCATCGTGAAAGCTGCCGGCCAGCACCAGGGTCAGCTCGCGGCCGCCATGGCTGTGCTCCGGCACTGGCTTGCCGGCGGGAATGCGCAGCAGCCTGACCATGGTTTCGCGATCCTCCGTCTTGATCGGGATCTGGTATGCGCCGCGTCCGAGCGGCCGCCATTTGAGGGTTTCGAAGTCGCCGCCAACATAGGATCGCAGCGGCTCGGGAAGACCGCCGCCGCGCCCTACTGAGGTTTCGCGGATGGCGGGCGCCTCGCGATCCTGTTGCTGCAAGCGGCTGCGCACGTCGGCCCAGGATTGGTCGACCGACGACTGGACAGAGGCGTCGTCTTCCATGGTCTCGAGCAAGCCGCCGCCAACGCTTTCGGCAACTGCCAAGCGGTGGCGGCAGGAAGGGCAGAGCGCAAGGTGCGTGGCAACCGCGATGCTCCAGCCTTCTGCAAGACTGCCGGCGGCATAGCTCAAAAGCAGGTCGTCGCTGATATGGTGACTGATGCTCACGACACGTCTCCAGCCCGGGCGAGCGATGCCCGCAATTTGTCGAAGGCGAGACGCATGCGCGATTTGACCGTCCCGAGCGGGAGATTCAGGCGGGCAGCAATCGCGCTGTGCGACTGGTCTTCAAAAAATGACAGTTTGAGCATGGACGCCTGTTCCGCCGGCAGCGCCGCAATCGCATGGTGAAGCTGCTCCGATGCTTCCCTGACATCGAGCTCGGTGTCGGCCGGGGCGGCGTCGTCAGGCACGAAGGCGGGATCGCTGGGGTCGAACTCAGGTCGCCTCTCGCGCCGGTAGGCGTCGATGCGCAAATTGCGGGCAATGGCAAAGATCCAGGTCGACACAGCGCCCTTCGACGGGTCGAAACGCCCCGCCTTGTTCCATACGGCGATCATGGTTTCCTGCATCAGTTCCTCGGCCTGCTGGCTGTTGCCACCGCTCTTGGCCATGTAGGCCTTCACCCGTGGAGCGAAGTGTCGAAACAGCCGCTCATAGGCGTCGATGTCCCGCCGCGCACCGACGGCGCACAGCAGCTCTCGCATATCAGAACCATCGTCGACGCCGATCCGGCGGCTCATCTCGGCAGTTCCCATTTCACCACGGTGTGGCGCGGGGCACCTGGGCCCCACCTTGAAACGTTTCTGACACGCCGACGCGCCGATGGAAACGACCGTGTTCATGCCGTCGATACGCTGGCGAAAGGCGGCCGGATCACTCGCCCGGAAAAATTTCGCGTGCCGGCGATCCGCCGAGGCCCGCGCTCCGTATCTAACAGCATGGGGCGTCGCAGCAGCGGGAAGGCGAGACGTGAGCATCAAGATCGACAGGGACTTGCCAGATCACGCGCGCCGCGTGGCCGTCATCGGGTCTGGCATATCAGGGCTTTCCGCGGCCTGGCTGCTCAGCCGCAAACTCGACGTCACGCTCTACGAAAGCGAGCCTCGCCTCGGCGGCCATTCCAACACGGTCATGGTGCCGACCAAGAACGGCGTGCTGCCAGTCGACACCGGTTTCATCGTCTACAACGAGCGGAACTACCCAAACCTCGTTGCCCTGTTCCAGGAAATCGGCGTGCCGACAGCAGCCTCCAACATGTCCTTTGCCGCCTCGCTCGAAGGCGGGAAACTCGAATATTCGGGGTCCGGCTTCAATGGCCTGATAGGCCAGCGCGGCAATGTCATCCGGCCGCGGTTCTGGCGGATGATGCGCGACATCCTGCGTTTCTATCGCGAGGCACCAGCGCTGCTTGCCCGCGCCGACCTGCACGGGGTCAGCCTCGGCGAATATCTCGACCGCAACGACTATGCGCCGGCCTTCGTCGAGGATCATCTGTTGCCGATGGGCGCGGCGATCTGGTCGACAAAAGCGCGCGACATGCGCGCTTATCCGCTCCTCGCCTTCGTCAGATTCTTCGCCAGCCATGGACTGCTCAGCCTCGCCGATCGGCCCAAGTGGCGAACGGTGCTCGGCGGCAGCCAGGAATATGTACGCCGGCTGAGCTCGAACTTCGCCGACAACATCAGGCTCCGGGTGGCGGTTCGAAGCGTTGCTCGCGACAACGGCCGGGTCGTCGTCACGGACGCCAAGGGACATGCCGACAGCTTCACCGATGTCGTCATCGCCACCCATGCCAACCAGGCGCTCGCCATGCTGGCCGATGCCAATCATCAGGAGCAGGCCTTGCTCGGTGCCTTCCGCTACACCGACAATCTTGCGGTGCTGCATTCTGACGAAAACCTGATGCCGCGCCGCAAACGGGTCTGGTCGAGCTGGAACTATATCGGCGAGGGCCGCGACGAAGGCAGCCAGCCGCTGTGCGTGACCTACTGGATGAACCGGCTGCAGAACCTCGATATGCGCCATCCGCTGTTCGTAACGCTCAACCCGACGCGCCAGATCGATCCAGCCAGGGTCATCGGGCGCTACGACTACACCCACCCGCTGTTCGACCAGAAAGCGCTCGACGCCCAGCAACAGCTCTGGCGTCTGCAGGGTCAGCGCAACACCTGGTTCTGCGGCGCCTATTTCGGCTTCGGCTTCCACGAGGACGGCCTGCAATCGGGCCTCGCCGCCGCCGAGAGCCTCGCCGACGTCAGGCGACCATGGAAGGTGCGCGACGAATCGGGCCGGATCTCGCTAATGCCCAGGCTGGAGGCGGCGGAATGAGCCTGCACTCGGCGCTGTTTCTCGGCACGGTCATGCATACGCGGCTTAGGCCACGTCGCCACCAGCTGCGCTACCGTGTCTTCTCGCTGCTGCTCGATCTCGGCGAGCTGCCTGATGTCAGCGCAACATCGCGACTGCTCGGATACAACCGCCACGCAATCCTCAGCTTCTGGGACGCCGACCACGGTGACGGCAGCGTCAGCGGCTTGCGCGGCTGGATCGAGGCGCAGCTGGCGCAGGCAGACAGGCTGGAGGATGGCATGAGCATCCGTGTGCTCTGCTATCCCCGCATCTTCGGCTACGTCTTCAATCCGCTGACGGTGTATTTCTGCCATGCACCAAATGGCGCGCTGAGGGCGATCCTCTACGAGGTCTGCAACACCTTCGGCGAACGCCACACCTACGTCATTCCGGTCGAAGCCGGCGCAAGCGGGCCGGTGCGCCAGGGCTGCGCGAAGGAACTCTATGTCTCGCCCTTCATGCCGATGGCCTGCTTCTACCGCTTCCACATAGAGCCGCCTGACGAGAAGGTGCTCGTCCGCATCGATGAATCAGACGCCGAAGGACCGCTGCTTATCGCCTCCTTCGCCGGCCGGCGCGAAGCGCTCACCGACCGCGCGCTGCTCGCAGCTCTCATCCGCTATCCGCTGATGACACTGAAGGTGACGCTCGGCATTCACTGGGAAGCGCTGCGGATCTGGTGGAAGGGCATGCCGGTCCACCGGCACAGCGCCGCCGCCCAAAAGATCGCCACGACCATCGTAGCGGCAAAGCTGCCGGAGCACGTGCGATAGTGATCGACCAGTTGCTGCAAGCAACCTCGCACGCGGCAGTCAGTTGCGAACCATGCGTCTCGTTATCGCAAAGCGCAGACGCTCCGGCAGCGCCGCCAGAAGCCTCATCGACAACACCATCTTCCACGGAAACGCCGTCTCGAAACGCCGCGATTTCAGGCCGGCCATGATGTGATCGACGGCAGTGTCGGCCGGGATCATGAACGGCATCGCAAAGTCGTTCTTCTTCGTCAGCGGTGTATCGACAAAGCCGGGACAGATGAGGCTGAGCCGCACATTTTGGGCAGCAAGGTCGGGGTAGAGCGCCTCACACATGTTGATCAGCGCCGCCTTGGTCGCCCCATAGGCGGCAGCCCCCGGAAGGCCGACATAACCTGAGACCGATGACACCACGGCGATGTGCCCAGCCCTGCGCACCAGCATTGGCGGCATCAGCACAGCGAGACAATTCACGCTCCCCATCAGGTTGACGTCGACGGTGGCGCGAAAGGCGCCGGCATCGAACTGCGCGGCGGCATCGCGCGCATAGGTGCCGGCGTTGAGCACGGCGAGATCGATCGGCCCGAATTCGGCCTCGATGCGGGCAACCGTGTCGCGCACGGCTGCCTCGTCGGCCACGTCCAGCTGGAATGCATGGATGCGGCCCGGCGCCTCGCCGGCAAGTTCGGCGAGATTGCGCGCCGTCCTCGCGCTGGCGGCGACCTCCCAGCCTTCGCCGGCAAGGCGCAACGCCAATGTACGGCCAATGCCCGAGCCCGCACCCGTGACCCACGCCAGGCGGGTTCCGCTTCCGATCCGCTCTTTGTCCCGGTGCATGGCCGCTCCCCTGAAATCCGCGTCGTCGTTTCTGTTACGAAGCAAGCCCGCGATTGGTTCATTGCGACAGCGCATCGACGACCGGAATTTGCATTCGGGCAATCATATGCCCGCAAGTTATGCAAACTTACAGGTTGTACAAATTGTAAGCAGGCATTGTTGTGCAATGCACAATTCCTGGAACTCCCCCTTGGCGCCGAAAACAGAAGACCTTTGGCCGACATTAGGCCAACCTCATGAAAATGCGTGACTTTCCTGCGGCGACCGGCCCCCGATCAGCAATTGGCATGACGGTTGCATGACATTGTTCAGTGCAACAAAGCCAAATGGGAGACTGGTAATGAGGGGACATTTCGCAAGTTGGACCGCTGCGGCCATGGCCGGGATAGTTGGCGCCGGCCTGAGCTTCGCAGCGCCTGCTGCGGCAGCCGACGACACCATCAAGGTCGGCGTGCTGCATTCGCTTTCCGGCACGATGGCGATTTCGGAAACGACGCTGAAGGACACCATGCTGTTCCTGATCGAGGAGCAGAACAAGAAGGGCGGGCTGTTGGGCAAGAAGCTCGAGGCTGTCGTCGTCGACCCGGCGTCGGACTGGCCGCTGTTTGCCGAAAAGGCGCGCCAGCTGATCGAGCAGGACAAGGTCGCGGCCGTCTTCGGCTGTTGGACGTCGTCGTCGCGCAAGTCGGTGCTGCCGGTCTTCGAGGAACTCAACAGCCTGCTGTTCTACCCCGTCCAGTATGAGGGCGAGGAAAGCCAGCGCAACGTGTTCTACACAGGCGCTGCGCCCAACCAGCAGGCAATCCCCGCCGTCGACTACCTGATGAACGAGGAAGGCGTGCAGCGCTGGGTGCTCGCCGGCACCGACTATGTCTATCCGCAGACGACCAACAAGATCCTGCAGGCTTACCTGCAGTCGAAGGGCGTCGCCGCCGAGGACATCATGCTCAACTACACGCCGTTCGGGCATTCCGACTGGCAGACCATCGTCTCCGACATCAAGAAATTCGGCTCTACCGGCAAGAAGACCGCCGTCGTCTCGACCATCAACGGCGACGCCAACGTGCCGTTCTACAAGGAGCTCGGCAACCAGGGCATCAAGGCCGAAGACATTCCGGTGGTCGCCTTCTCGGTCGGCGAGGAAGAACTTGCCGGCCTCGACACCGCGCCGCTGGTCGGCCATCTCGCCGCCTGGAATTATTTCCAGTCGGTCGACAGCCCTGCAAACGCCGAGTTCATCTCGGCCTGGAAGGCCTATACCAAGAACGACAAGCGCGTGACCAACGACCCGATGGAAGCCCATGTCATCGGCTTCAACATGTGGCTGAAGGCGGTCGAGAAGGCCGGCACCACCGATCCGGACGCCGTCATCGACGCCATCGTCGGTGTCTCTGTGCCGAACCTCTCGGGCGGCTTCTCGACGATGATGCCCAACCACCACATCACCAAGCCGGTGCTGATCGGCGAGATTCAGGCCGATGGCCAGTTCGAGACGGTGTGGCAGACGGCTGGCCTGGTGGTCGGCGACGAATGGTCCGACTACCTGCCCGACTCCAAGAACCTGATCGCCGACTGGCGCGCGCCGATGTCGTGCGGAAACTTCAACGTCGCCACCGGCAAGTGCGGCGGCAAGGGCACGACCAACTAGCACCCAACGCAAAGTCGTCGGGCGCGCACTCGTCGCGCCGCCCGGCGGCCTGTTCGCCATCGCCACAACAGGTGCCATCCCAGATGCAGTTCGTCCGCAAACTAGTCCTGGCCGTGATCGTCGTGTGCGCGAGCCTGCCGTCGCTCGCCCGCGCGGACGATGCTGGCTTGCGGGCAACGCTTGCACGGGTTGCCACTGCCAGGAATTTCCAGGAAACGGAAGCTGTTGTCCGCGATCTCGCCGCCACCGGCGAACCAGCGGTCGAGCGCATCCTGTCGGCGTTAGCCGACGGTAATCTGTACATCCGCAAGTCAGGCCAGGGTGTCTTCATCGGCAAGGAGGATGGACAGACCATCGCGCTGGCCGATCCGGTCGCCGGCGCTGCCGCGGGCACGGCAGCAAAAGGCGACCTCACCAAGGTCAAGGTCAACAACGCGCTCCGTCGCACCATCCGCGACGCCATGGGCGGTCTGACCCTCGGTTCGGACGATCCCGCCGCGAGACTGTCGGCAGCAGGCATCATGCTCAAGCGCCCCGACATCGCGGCGCTGCCTGCGCTTGACGCAGCGATTGCCCGCGAGACCGACGCCAAGGTCAAGGCAGCGCTTGCGCAGGCGCGCGCCGCCACGGTCCTCGTTTCCGATCTTGGCGAGGCCGAAAAACTCGCCGCCATCGGCGTCCTTTCAAACCGCGGCGACAGCGACGCGCTGGCTCAGCTGACAGCCTTCCGAGCCGCCAGCACCGGCGTGCTGGCCGAAACCGCCGCCCGCTCGGTCCAGCACATCGAAAGCAGCATGGCTGCCTGGCAGGTGGCGCAGAACGTCTGGTACGGCATCTCGCTCGGCTCGGTGTTGTTGCTCGCGGCCATCGGCCTCGCCATCACTTTCGGCGTCATGGGCGTCATCAACATGGCCCATGGCGAAATGGTCATGCTCGGCGCCTACACGACCTTCGTCGTCCAGCAGGCGATCCGCGCCTTCGCGCCCGACCTGTTCGACTGGTCCCTGGCCTTCGCCCTGCCTGCCGCCTTTCTTGTCGCCGGCGGCGTGGGCCTCGCCATCGAGCGTGGCATGATCCGCTTTCTCTATGGCCGTCCGCTCGAAACGCTGCTCGCAACCTGGGGCGTCTCGCTGATCCTGCAGCAGGCCGTCCGCACCATCTTCGGCCCGACCAACCAGGAAGTCGGCGCACCCAGCTGGATGGCCGGCGCGTTCCAGCTGGGGCAGCTGACCATCACCTGGAGCCGGCTCTGGATCGTGCTGTTCTGCCTCGCTGTCTTCCTGGTGCTGGTCTTCGTCATGAAACGGACGAGCTGGGGCCTGCGCATGCGCGCGGTGACCCAGAACCGGCGCATGGCGGCCTCGATGGGCATCCGCACGCCGTGGGTCGACGCCTTCACATTCGCGCTCGGCTCGGGCATCGCCGGGATCGCGGGCGTCGCGCTCAGCCAGATCGACAATGTCTCGCCCAATTTCGGCCAGGGCTACATCATCGACAGCTTCATGGTCGTGGTCTTCGGCGGCGTCGGCAATCTCTGGGGCACCTTCATCGGCGCGATGACGCTCGGCGTTCTGAACAAGTTCCTCGAACCTTATGCGGGTGCGGTGCTCGGCAAGATCCTGGTGCTGGTGCTGATCATCCTGTTCATCCAGAAGCGGCCGCGCGGCCTGTTCGCGCTCAAGGGACGGGCGGTGGAAGCATGATCGCGCGTCGCCTGTTTTCCTCCGACCGGCGCATCGCCGTCACAATTGCCACGCTGCTTGCGGCGGCGGTCATCGTGCCTGTGCTCAATCTCGCCGTGCCAGCCGACAGCGTCTTCCACATGCCGAGCTACGTCGTGGCGCTGGTCGGCAAATATCTCTGCTATGCCCTGCTTGCGCTGGCGCTCGACCTCGTCTGGGGCTATTGCGGCATCCTCTCGCTCGGCCATGGCGCCTTCTTCGCCCTCGGCGGCTACGCCATGGGCATGTATCTGATGCGCCAGATCGGGCCGCGCGGCGTCTATTCGCACCCCACCCTGCCGGATTTCATGGTGTTCCTGAACTGGAAGGAACTGCCCTTCACCTGGTGGGGCTTCTCGTCCTTCCCCTATGCCATGCTGATGGTCGGCCTCGTGCCCGGCATACTTGCCTTCGTGTTCGGCTGGTTCGCGTTCCGGTCGAGGGTCACGGGCGTCTATCTCTCGATCATCACGCAGGCGCTGACCTATGCGCTCATGCTCGCCTTCTTCCGGAACGACATGGGCTTCGGCGGCAATAACGGCCTGACCGACTTCAAGGACATTCTCGGCTTCAACATCCAGTCGCAGACGACTCGCGCGGTATTGTTCTCGCTGTCGGTGCTGGCGCTGATGGCCGGCTATCTCGTCGCCCGCGCCATCGTCACGTCGAAGGCCGGCAAGATCCTGATCGCGGTCAGAGACGCCGAGGCGCGCACGCGCTTCCTCGGCTACCGTGTCGAGAACTACAAGCTGTTCGTCTGGACCGTCTCGGCCGTCATGGCGGGCATTGCAGGCGCGCTCTACGTGCCGCAGGTCGGCATCATCAATCCCAGCGAATTCTCGCCGGCCAATTCCATCGAGACCATCGTCTGGGTGGCGGTCGGCGGGCGCGGCACGCTGGTCGGCGCGGCGCTCGGCGCGGGCGTGGTCAACTTCGCCAAGAGCTGGTTCACCGGAGCGTTCCCGCAAGGGTGGCTGTTCGCGCTCGGCGGCCTGTTCGTCTTCGTCACGCTGTTCCTGCCGAAAGGCATCGTCGGCACCTTCACCGAATGGTGGCGGACGCGGGCGGCGAAGCGCGAGCCGCCGGCGTCGGCCGCGGCCGAACAACCCGCGCAATAGGGGCCCGTCATGCTGATCGACCCCATGGACATGCACGTGCCGACCGAAGCGGTGCAGGCCATCGAGCGGCCGCTGGTCGTCACCCAGTCGCTGCTCTATCTCGACGGCGTCTCGGTGAGCTTCGACGGCTTCCGCGCCATCAACAACCTGTCGCTGGTCATCGCGCCCGGCGAGATGCGCGCGATCATCGGCCCGAACGGCGCGGGCAAGACGACGATGATGGACATCATCACCGGCAAGACCAAGCCGGACACCGGCGACGTCATCTTCGACGGCCAGATCGACCTGACCCAGCTCGACGAAACGGCCATCGCCAATCTCGGCATCGGCCGCAAGTTCCAGAAGCCGACCGTGTTCGAGAGCCACACGGTGGAGGACAATGTCGAGATGGCGGTAAAGGCCGACCGCACGGTGTTCGGCACGCTGTTTTCGCGCCATTCGGCGGAAATCTGGAAGCGCGTGGACGAAATCCTCGGCATCGTCCGGCTCGGCGACCATCGCAGGCGCATGGCCGGCGACCTCTCCCACGGCCAGAAGCAATGGCTGGAGATCGGCATGCTGCTGGCGCAAGACCCCAAGCTCCTGCTCGTCGACGAGCCCGCCGCCGGCATGACCGATGTCGAGACCGGGGCGACGGCCGACCTCCTGAAGGATATCGCGAAGACCCATTCCGTGGTGGTGGTCGAGCACGACATGGGCTTCATCCGCGAGCTCGGCGTGAAGGTGACATGCCTTCACGAGGGCTCGGTGCTGTCCGAGGGCACGCTCGACAAGGTCAGTGCCGACGAGCGCGTCATCGAAGTCTATCTGGGGCGCTGAACCATGCTCGAAGTGAAGAACGTCGATCTCCACTACGGCGCGGCGCAGGCCCTGCGCGACGTGTCCATCGTGGTCGAGCCGGGCAAGGTGACCTGCGTGCTCGGCCGCAACGGCGTCGGCAAGACCTCGCTGATGCGCGCGATCATGGGGCACCAGCCTGTCTCCGGCGGCGAGATCCTGTGGGAGGGACGCGACATCACCCGCATGCCGCCCTTCGAGCGGGCGCGCCGCGGCATCGCCTATGTGCCGCAGGGGCGCGAAATCTTCCCGCTGCTGAGCGTGAAGGAGAATCTTGAAACCGGTTTCGCGCCTCTGAAGCGGTCGGACCGCTCCATTCCCGACGACATCTTCTCGCTGTTCCCGGTGCTCAAGGACATGCTGGGACGGCGCGGCGGCGATCTCTCCGGCGGCCAACAGCAGCAGCTTGCCATCGGCCGGGCACTGACGACGCGCCCGCGCCTGATCGTGCTGGACGAGCCGACGGAGGGCATCCAGCCCTCGATCATCAAGGATATCGGCCGCGCCATCGACTATCTCAGGCGCAAGGGCGACATCGCCATCCTGCTGGTCGAGCAATATCTCGACTTCGCGGAGGAGCTCGGCGACCGCTTCTACGTGATGGAGCGCGGGCGGATCGTGGTTCAGGGCCTGAAGGGCGAAGTGAACCGCGACGCGTTGCACCGGAGCATGGCGATCTGACGTCCGCGACTCTTCGTGATCGGCGCTTTTGCCCGATACACGGCGTGCGGCGCATCGGTTATCGTGCCGCAACGGGAGTGCATCGATGGCGGACGGACCCTTTTCGCGCGGCGTGGTGGCCGCCCCGCACCATCAGGCGGCGGAAGCAGGACGGCTGATCCTCGCCGAGGGTGGCAATGCCATCGAGGCGATGATCGCGGCGGCAGCGGCGATCGCGGCGGTCTATCCGCACATGACCCATGCCGGCGGCGACGGATTCTGGCTGATCCGCCAGCCGAACGGCCGTGTCCACGGCATCGAGGCCTGCGGCTTCGCCGGCGAACGGGCGACGCTGCGCGCCTATCTCGACAAGGGTCACTACGAGATGCCGACGCGCGGGCCGCTGGCCGCGCTCACGGTGCCGGGCGCCATCGGCGGCTGGCGTCTCGCCAACGCCATGGCCAAGGCTTCGGGCGGCACGCTGCCGCGCACGGTGATGATGGAGCCGGCCATCAAGGCGGCGCGCGAAGGCTACGTCGTGTCGCGCTCGCAGGCGCGCCTCACCCTCGACAAGCTCTACGAGCTGAAGGACTGCCCCGGATTCGCCGAGACCTTCCTGATGGACGGCAAGCCGCCGGCCGAGGGCGCGGTCATGAAGCAGGCGGTGCTCGCCGACACGCTGGAGCACCTCGCGCGCAACGGCTTCCAGGACACCTATCGCGGCGATGTCTCACGCGAGCTCGCCAAGGACCTCGAGGAGATCGGTTCGCCGGTGACGCGCGCCGACCTGCAGGCCTACTACGCCGTGGAGCGGGCGCCGCTGCAGCTCGCCCACTCGCTCGGCAGCATCTACAACATGCCGCCGCCGACGCAGGGGATCGCCTCGCTGATGATCCTCGGCATCGTCGACCGGCTGGAGGCGATGCACGGATCCGTGCGCCCCGACACAGTGGCCTTCGTCCACCGGATCGTCGAGGCGACCAAGCGGGCTTTCATGGTGCGCGACCGCTTCGTCACCGATTTCGACCGGCTGAGCGGCGATCCCCAGGCTTTCCTCACCGAGCGCGCGCTGCAGGCCGAAGCGCAGGCCGTCGACATGAACCGCGCCCTGCCGTGGCCGCAGCGTGGCGCGCCGGGCGACACGATCTGGATGGGTGCGGCGGATTCCGAGGGCCGCGTCGTCTCCTACATCCAGTCGATCTACTGGGAGTTCGGCTCCGGCTGCGTGTCGAAATCGACCGGCTTCCTGATGCAGAACCGCGGCGCGAGCTTCGCACTCGACCCGAAGGCGCTGAACCCGCTGGAGCCCGGTCGGCGGCCGTTCCACACGCTCAACCCGGCGCTGGCGGAACTGAAGGACGGGCGCACCTTCGCCTATGGCACGATGGGCGGCGAGGGCCAGCCGCAGACACAGGCGCAGGTCTTCGAGCGCCATATTCGCCATGGCACCCCGCTCGAGGCAGCGCTGGACGCGCCGCGCTGGCTGCTCGGTCGCACCTGGGGCTCGTCGGTCACGGGCCTGCGCTTCGAGGACCGGTTCGACGACAGCCTGATCGCTGCGCTCGCGCGGATGGGCCATCAGGCCGAGACGATCCCGGAGGCCTATTCGGACACGATGGGCCATGCCGGCGGCGTGACGCTGCACGCCGACCGGTCGCTGTCCGGCGCGCACGATCCGCGTGCCGACGGTGGCGCGGCGGGTGTCTGAATTGGCGCAACGCCGCGCCAGCCTATTTTTGTCGCATTTTCTTCACGCGAACCGGTACCCACTTCGCTCGAAAATGCTCCATCGGATCAGGATGGCGTGATGCCAAGCTGCCGGGTGGCGGCAATCCAGTCCGGCCCTTCCTCGTCGTAGAGCTTCTGCGACGCGGCCCGGCCCATTGCCGCCTCGTCGATGCCGAATGTGTCGAGCATCTTGCGGATCGCCTCGGTCTTGCCGGCCTCGACCATCAGCGTCGAGACACGGTCGGCGATGGCGTCGGGCAAGGCGGCCGGCGCGAACAGGCCGACCCAGCCCTTGAGCTGGAGGACGCGGATATTGATGCCCTGCTCGGAATAGGTCGCCACGTCCGGCAGCTTGCCCATGCGCCTGTCCGTCGGCACGGCGATGGCGCGGCCGACGCCGCTCTGCAGCACGCCGGCCGAGCCGAGATAGCTGCCGATCGCCGCCTGCAGGGCGCCGCTGTTGAAGTCGTTCCACATCGGTGCTTCGCCGCGGTAGTGGACGGGCACCATCTTGCGGTCGAGCATCTTGTTGAACTCGAAGGCGACGGTGTGCGGGAACGAGCCCGCCCCATAGGTGCCGAAGCTGATGTTGTTGTTCCTCGCGTAGTCGAGGAACTGCCGGACATTGGTCACGCCGGTCGAGCGATGGACGATCAGCGGCAGGTGTCCCGCCGGCATGGCCGAGATGAACTTGAAGTCCTTGTCCGGGTCGTATTGCAGGTTGCTGATCAGGATCCGGTTGGCGAAGAACGTCGTCGAGATCGTCAGGATGAAGGTCAGGCCGTCCGGCGGGGCCTGTTTCACCGCCTGCCCGGCGATGCCGCCGCTCGCGCCCGGCCGGTTCTCGACCACCACGGTCTGGCCGGTCTGCCGCGAAATATACTCGCCGTAGGCGCGGGAGAAGAGATCGGTGAGGCCGCCCGCAGCCGTGCCGCAGATGATGCGGATGGTGCCGGTCGGCCAGTTGGCCTGGGCTCGCGCCAGATTGGGCACAGCGAGGACGGATGCGGTCGCACCGGCGATCATCGCGCGGCGGGTCGGCAGAACGGTCATGGCGGTTCCCTCGACATTGTCGGTTGCGGCGATGCTGCGGATCAGCTCGGCGTGATGCCGAGCCTGTTGACATGGTCGAGCCAGATCGGACCCTGCGTCTCGTAGATGTGGCGGAAGTACCTGTGGTCCCGCGCCGTCTCGTCGATGCCGAACGTGGCGGTGAGACGCTGGATGCGCTCGGTCTTGCCGGCCTCGACCATGAGGTCGGATATCTGCTGGACCATCTCCGGCGGCATCGAGGCCTTGCCGAAGAACCCGGCCCAGCTCAGCAGGTCGAAGACCTTGTCGGAGACGCCCTGCTCGGCATAGGTCGCAACGTCCGGCAGGGTCTTCATGCGCTGACTGGTCGGCACCGCGACGGCAACCCCCGCGCCGGCGTCGAGCACGCCTTTGCAGGCGGTGTAGCTGCCCATGGCGACCTGACTGCTGCCGGTGAGCAGATCCTGCCACATGGGCGCCTCGCCGCGATAATGGACGATGGTCATGTCGAGGTTGAAGCGCCGGTTCAGCTCCGCCCCGACGATGTGCGCGAAGGAACCGGCGGCATAGGAGCCGAAGCTGACCCGGTTCTTGCGGGCGAAATCGACGAACTCGGCAAGCGTCCTGGCACCGGTCGACTTCTGGACGACCAGCGGCAGGTGGCCCGTCGACATGATGGCGAGGAAGGCGAAGTCCTTGTCGGGATCATAGGGCAGATTCTTGAACATGACCCGGTTGCCGAGCATGGTCGAGGAGATGGTGATCATCAGCGTGTGGCCGTCGTCCGGCGCGCTCTTCAGCGCCTGCGCGGCGATGCCGCCGCCCGCGCCGAGGCGGTTCTCCACGATGACGGTCTGGCCGCTCTTCTGGGCAATGTAGTCGCCATAGGCGCGGGCATAGGCGTCGGTAATGCCCCCGGCCGGGAAGGCACACAGGATCCGCAGCGGCTTGTTCGGCCAGGGCGATTGCGCCCGCGCAATCAGCGGCGCAGCCACAAACGAGGCTGCGCCGGCTGCAAGCAGCCGGCGTCGGTCGGTCAGGAAGGTCATCGGCGTTTCCCGGTCTGGAAGTTCTTTTTTGTCGGGTGCCGGCGGATGCCGCCTTCCTTCCACAGCCGGAAAAGCCCGGCGCCCTCCGTCGGCCCGCCGGAAGGCTGTCACGGAAGGAATGGGGCGTCAAACAATGAAAAGCTGTTTCAGAACATGAAATCTGCGACACGCCGTCCCATCGGGCGGCCCTAGTCGGCCTTCGCGCCGCCGGGCGCCCAGAGCGTCGCGCGGAATTTATCGGAGAGCGCTTCGGCGATGCGCCGGGCGGTCGCCTGCAGCGGCTTGAGGAAGGTCTTCTCGGCGTCGCGCAGCGAAACCACGCCGTTGAGCATCATGATGTTGATGCTGGCATAGACCTCGTCGCCCTCGCGCACCGGCACGCCCATGGCCCAGACTCGGCCATCGAAGACGTGCTGGCTGTAGCCCTCATCCATTACCGCATAGCCCTTCTCACGCACCTCGGCGAGCAGCTGGGCCAGTTTCTTCGGCTGGCGGGCGAGTTCGGTCGACTTGCCGGGAATGGCGGACAGCGAGGCGATGATGCGCTCCTGCTGCTCCGGCGTGCAGAAGGCGAGATAGGCTCGCCCCATCGAGGTCGAGAGCAGCGGAAAGCGGAAGCCGGGGCGGCGCGAGAACAGCATGGAGCCGGGCTCGCGCGTCGTCTGCGCCACGATCATCGCGTCGCGGTCGAAAATGGCGATGTCGGAGGGCCAGCCGATCTGCTTGCGGAACTCGTGCATGATCGGTTCGGCGACGCCGCCGATCCACAGGTGCTGGTCGTAGCCGTGAGAGAGGAGCAGGCAGCGGCCGGTGGGCAGGTACACCGCCCGCTCCGCGTCGCGCATGACATAGCCCTCATGCTCCAGCGTCTCCAGCATGCGCACGATGGTGGCCTTGTTCAGCCCCGTGGCCTTGTGCAGCGATCCCACCGTGGATTGCCGCTCGGCATTGAGGATGCGCAGGACCTCAAGTCCGCGCGACAATGCGATCACCGGTTCAAATGACGGCATGATGGTCTGCCCCTGCCCTTTCCGGCATGATTAGCACCAGCGACGTGCCGGATGAAATCATCCTGTCGACACGCGGCCGGCCCCAACGCGACACGTTCGAACGACCGATGGCGCCAGTCCTTGACGGCGCATCGCGGATTCGAGGATATTCTTTGTGAAACTATATTTCATCAGTTGAAATTCCGCCATGCCCAGCGTGGCGGCAGGGACCGACGACACCATGGACTTCAGCCTGACGCCCGAGCAGCAGGAGCTGCAGCGCACCGCCACCGACTTCGCGAAACGCGAACTGACCGGTATCGCCGCCGAGATCGAGGCGTCGGGACAGCCGCTGCCGCATGCCTACCTGAAGAAGCTGGCGGCCATGGGTTATCTCGGCATCAATCTCGATGCCGAACATGGCGGCGTCGGCCTTGGCCATCTCGACGCGGTGCTGGTGCTGGAAGCGGTGGCGCGCGTGTCGCCGGCCGTCGCCTTTCCGATCTTCGAGTCCTGCTTCGGCCCGGTTCTGGCTATCCAGCATTTCGCCGGCGACGAATTGAAGCGCCGGATCATTCCGAAGGTCGTCTCGGGCGACATGATCGTCGCCGTGTCCATGTCGGAGCCCGATGCCGGCAGCGCGCTGACCGACCTCAAGACGCGCGGACGGATCGAAGGCGACAGCGTCGTCATCAACGGCCAGAAGCGCTGGTGCTCCGGCGCCGGCCATTCCGACGCCTATGTCGTCTATTGCCGCCTGTCCGACGAGCCGGGCGCCAAGGGCATCGGCGCGGTGCTGGTCGAGAAGGACGCGCCGGGCCTCTCCTTTGGCGTGCCGGAGCAGCTCATGGGCTTCCGCGGCATTCCCAGCGCCGACATGCATTTCGACGGCGTGCGCGTGCCGGTCTCGAACATCATCGTCCCCGCCGGCGGCTTCAAGAAGCTGATGGAGGCCTTCGATCTCGAGCGTTGCGGCAATTCCACCATGAGCCTCGCCATCGCGGCGGCGGCGCTGGAAGACGCCCTCGGCTACGTCCAGGAGCGCAAGCAGTTCGGCAAGGCGCTGGTGGATTTCCAGGCGGTTCAGATCAAGCTCGCGGAAATGGCGATGAAGGTGGAAGCCTCGCGCCTCCTGATCCACCGCGCGGTGACGAATGCGGCGGCGGGCCTGCCCTCGATCATCGATTCGTCGGTCGCCAAGTGCTTCGCCAACGAGATGACGCGCGAGGTCTGCGGCGCGGCCATCCAGATCATGGGCGGCTATGGCTATTCCAAGTCGTTCAAGGCCGAGCAGCGGTTCCGCGATTCCTGGGGCTGGGGCATCGCCGGCGGGTCCATCGACATCCAGAAGATCAACATCGCCTCGGCGCTGGTCGGGCGGCGGTTCGACCAGCGCCGGTGAGGCGGCCGTTCAGGCCGTGCGCTTGGCGCGGTCCTTCTCGTTGGCGCCGCGGATCATCTCGGCCATGTCGGCCCATTGCTCGTCGGTGAGCTTCGACAGGTTGTAGAAATTGCCGCCATTGGCGTTGTAGCGCGCGCCGTCGATGGCGATGGTCTGGCCGGTCAGGTATTCGCACCCGTCCGCCATCAGGAAGGTCGCGAGGTTCCTGAGTTCGTGCATCTCGCCGTTGCGGCCCATCGGACTGCCCTCGCGGCCCTTGTCCTCATCAGCGGCAAGGCCCGGATTGAGCCGCTCCCAGGCGCCCTTGGTCGGGAAGGGACCGGGCGCGATGGCGTTGAGGCGGATGCCATAGCGCCCCCACTCGGCCGCCAGCGACTGGGTCATGACGTTGATGCCGGCCTTGGACATGGCGGAGGGCACGGTGAACGGGCCGCCGTTCCAGATCCACGTCGTCAGGATCGAGATGACGGACGCCTTGTGGCCGCCGGCGATCCAGCGCTTGCCGCAGGCGAGCGTCACGTAGAACGAGCCGTGGAAGACGATGCCGGCGATGGCGTCGAAGCCGCGCGGCGAGATGTCCTTGGTCGGGCTGATGAAATTGCCGGCCGCGTTGTTGACGAGGCCGGTCAGCGGGCCGGCCGCGAAGATCTCCTCGATCATCTCGTCCACGGCCTGCGCGACGCGGATGTCGACGGAGTGGGTGATGACCTTGCCGCCGTGCCTGCCCATGAGTTCGGCGGCCGTCTCATCCAGCACGCCCTTGCGCCGGCCGCAGATATGGACCGTCGCGCCGAGGCGCAGATAGTCCTCGGCCATCTCCTTGCCGAGGCCGGTGCCGCCGCCGGTCACGAGGATGCGCTTGCCCTTCAGCACGTCGTCCTTGAACATCGTCGTCTCCCTCTGGTTCTTCGTTCTTCCGACCTGGCCGGGCCGGTTCAGCGGCCGCGGAACTCCGGCTTGCGCTTGCCCTTGAAGGCCGCGACCCCTTCCGCGAAATCGTCGCTGCCGAAACAGAGCACCTGCGCCAGTCCTTCCTCCTCGAGATAGGCTTCGAGCGGCAGGTCGTAGGCGCGGCGCAGAAGGCGCTTGGTCATGCCGAGCGATACGGTCGGCCCGGCGGCAAGGCCCGCCGCGACCTGCCGAGCGGTCGCCATCAGATCGGCAGCATCGACGAGGCGGGAGGCGAGCCCCATGGCGAAGGCCTCCTCCGCCGCGACCTCGCGATTGGTGAGAAGGATGTCGCTCGCACGCACGTGCCCGACCGCGCGCGTGAGCGTGTAGCCGAGCCCGAGATCGGCGACCGCGCCGAGGCCGGGAAAGCCGGCCTTGAACCGCGCATCGCGCGAGGCGATCACCACGTCGCCGGTCAGAGCCAGCGACAGGCCCGCGCCGGCCGCCGCGCCATTGATGGCGGTGACGATGGGCTTGCCGGCATTCAGCAGTGGCGCCAGCCAGCGGTAGCTGCGCTCCATCCGGTCGCGCACCGAGACGGCGCCCCTGTCGTCCATGGCGCGAATGTCGCCGCCGGCGCAGAAGGCCCGGCCCGTGCCGGTGAGGATGACCGCGCGGACCGTCGGATCGTCGAGCACCGCGGGCAGGTGCGTCTCGAGCCCGGCCTTGATGCCGGCCGAAAGCGCATTCATCGACTGCGGCTCGTTGAGCACAATCTCCGCCACGGCACCGTCGCGGAGAACCTTCACCGAATCCGTCATCACCGTCTGGTCCATCTGACCTGCTCCGCCATTCGCTCTCTGAAGCGTCGTTTCATTCCACGCGATCGGGCGCCTCCTCGCCAGTCCTTCATTCGGGCGAGAGGTTCGGGGCGGAACGCCGCACCGATCCCGCAAAGGGTTGAACGGCCGGAGCGATTTCGCTCTACTGCCCGACCAGACGGACAACCGTCGAGCGCGCCGCCAAGAGCGCGATGAAATGCCATCGGGGAGGAAACAAGCATGCCGAAGACCATCTGGACGCCCACGCGCCGCCGCTTCATCGCCTCGTCCTCGACGCTGGCGCTCGCCGGCCTCGCCGCGCCGGGCCTCGCCCAGAGCCGCTTCCCGAACCGCCCGGTGACGCTGATCGTGCCCTGGACCGCCGGCGGCTCCACCGATGCCGGCTTCCGCGCGCTGGCGGAAGCGACGCAGAAGCACCTCGGCGAACGCATCATCGTGGAGAACAAGCCCGGTGCCGGCGGCACGCTCGGCCCGGCCCAGATGGCCGCGAGCGCGAGGCCCGACGGCTACACGCTGGCGCAGATGCCGATCACCATGTTCCGCCTGCCGCACATGACGCGCGTGGCGTTCAACCCGCTGACCGACTTCAGCTACGTCATCCACGTCGCCGGCTACTGCTTCGGCACGACGGTGCGCGCCGACAGCCCGCACAAGACGATGAAGGACCTGATCGACTTCGCGCGCGCCAATCCCGACAAGGTCACCTACGCGACACCCGGCGCTGGCACCTCGCTGCACATCACCATGATGGACATCGCCGCGCGGCAGAACATCAAGTGGACCCACGTGCCGTTCCGCGGCGCTGCCGAGACCAATGCGGCAGTGCTCGGCGGACACGTCACCGCTCAGGCCGATTCCAGCGGCTGGGCGCCGTTGGTCAATGCCGGCCAGCTCCGCCTGCTCGCCACCTGGGGCAAGAACCGCACGAAGACCTGGTCGAGCGTGCCGACGCTGCAGGAAAGCGGCATCGACATCGTCGCCAACTCGCCGTTCGGCCTTGCCGGTCCGAAGGGCATGGACCCGGGCATCGTCAAGGTGCTGCACGACGCCTTCAAGAAGGGCATCGAGGAACCGGAGCACATGCGCGTCATGGACCAGCTCGACCAGGAGGTCGACTACATGGACACGGCGACCTACGAGACCTTCGTCAAGAAGATGTACGAAGACATGCGCGAACAGGTCGAGCGCCTCAACCTGCGCCGCAGCTAGACTTCGGCAGCGCCATGCGCATTCCCGATCTCGTGGGCGCCGCCATCGTGGCCGGCCTCGGCCTCTTTCTCGTCCGCGAGGGCGGCAGCCTCGGCTTCGGCGATCCGACCGAGCCCGGTTCCGGCTTCATGTTCTGGTGGATCGGGGTGGCGATGCTGGTCGCCGCGGCGGCTCTCGCCGGATTCGCGCTGGCGGGCGCGCCGGCAAGCGGACCCGACATCCACCCGGACGGGCGGATGTCGCTCGCACTCGCCTGCATCGCCGCGCTGGCGATCTATGCCGTCGCGCTCGAGCGGGTCGGCTTCATCCCCACCTCGGCCGTGCTGCTCACCGGCCTGTTCATCTATGTCGGCGGCTACAGGCCACCGCTGGCGGCGGCCCTCGGCATCGGCGGTGCGTTCGCCAGCTGGTTCCTGTTCGTGAAGCTGTTATCGAGCAACCTGCCGGCCGGCCTGCTTGCCGGCACCATGCTGGGGAACTGAGCCATGGACCTGCTCGGCCAGCTCGGCAACGGCTTCCTGATCGCGCTCTCGCTCGACAACCTGTTCTACTGCTTCGCGGGCGTGCTGATCGGCACGCTGGTCGGCGTGCTGCCCGGCATCGGCCCGATCGCCGCCATGTCGCTGCTGTTGCCCGCGACCTTCGCGATCCCGCCGACCGGAGCGGTCATCATGCTCGCCGGCATCTATTACGGCTCGATGTATGGCGGCTCGACCACGGCGATCCTCGTCCGGATTCCCGGCGAGGCGGCGTCCGTCGTCACGTGCCTCGACGGCCATGAAATGGCGAAGCAGGGACGCGCGGGCGCCGCGCTGTTCGTCGCCGCCATAGGCTCGTTCTTCGCCGGCACGGTGGCGCTGGTCGGCCTCATGCTGCTCGCCCCCGTGATGATCGCGGCGGCGCTCGCCTTCGGGCCCGCCGAATATTGCGCGCTGATGCTGCTCGGCCTCTGCCTCATCGCCTATCTGTCGCAGGCTTCGGTGCTGAAATCGCTGATCATGGCCGGGCTCGGCCTCGTCCTCGGCCTGATCGGCATCGATTCCATCAACGCCCTGCCGCGGCTCACCTTCGACCGCCTGGAACTGCTCGACGGCATCGGTCTCGTGCCCGTGGTCATGGGCCTGTTCGGCATCGCCGAGATCCTGAAGAACCTCGAACAGGGCACCGACCGCACGGTCGTCACCGCCAAGATCTCGCGGCTCTGGCTGACCAGCGCCGACTGGATCGCCAGCCGCTGGGCCATCGTGCGCGGCACGCTGCTGGGCTTCGTGCTGGGCATCCTGCCGGGCGGCGGCGCGGTGATCTCCTCCTTCGTCTCCTATGCGCTGGAGCGGCGCATCTCGAAGACGCCCGAGCGCTTCGGCAAGGGCGCCATCGAGGGCGTCGCGGGGCCGGAAGCCGCCAACAACGCCGCGGCCGGCTCGGCCTTCATTCCCCTGATGACTCTCGGCATTCCGCCGAACGCGGTGCTCGCGCTGCTGCTGGGCGCGCTGATCATCCACAACGTGCCGGTCGGCCCGACCATGATCACCCAGCGCCCCGACCTGTTCTGGGGCGTGGTCGCCTCGATGTATGTCGGCAATGTCATGCTGCTGGTGCTCAACCTGCCGCTGATCGGGCTCTGGGTGCGCTGCCTGTCGGTGCCCTACGGCATCCTCTTTCCGATGATCCTGCTGCTCTGCTGCATCGGCGTCTATGCCTCGTCGGGGCAGATCTTCGACCTCTATGTGATGATCTCCTTCGGCGTGTTCGGCTGGCTCGTGGCGCGCTGGGGCTACGAGCCCGCGCCGCTGGTGCTCGGCTTCGTGCTGGGGCCGATGTTCGAGAACAATCTGCGCAAGGCGCTGATCCTGTCGCGCGGCAGCTGGATGACCTTCATCGAACGGCCGCTCTCGGCGGTGTTCGTCGTCGCGTCCGTGCTGATCCTGGCAACCGCACTGGTTCCGTGGATCAATGCGAAGCGCAAGGAAATGGCGACCGAGGAATGACCCGGTCGCAGCAGGGAGACATGTCATGTCCACCGTCCTGACCCTCGACGCCATGGCCCGGCGGGTGAAGCCGGGTATGAAGCTGGCCCTGCCCGTGGATTACGCCGGCGTTTCGATGGCGATGACCCGACCGCTGATCGCCCATGGCGCGGGAAGGCTGCACGTCGTGTGCCTGCCCACCGGCGGCATGCAGCCGGACATGCTGATCGGTGCGGGGCTGGTCGAGACCATCGAGACGAGCGCGATGACGCTGGGCGAGGCGGGCGGAGCGCCGTGCTTCGCGCGGGCGATTGCCGCCGGCTCGATCAGGATCGTCGATTCCACATGTCCGGCGGTCCATGCCGGCTTCCTCGCGGCGCAGAAGGGCGTGCCCTTCGCGACGCTGCGCGGGCTGATCGGCACCGACATCCTCGCCCACAGGCCGGACTGGAAGGTGATCGACAATCCGTTCTCCGAAACGCCCGACCCCATCGTCGCCATTCCCGCGATCCGGCCGGACGTCGCGATCTTCCATGCGCCCGTCGCCGACCGCGATGGCAATGTCTGGATCGGCCGGCGGCGCGAACTCGCCTCGCTCGCCTATGCCTCCGAGCAGACGCTGGTCACGGTCGAGCGGATCGTCGACGAAAGCCTGCTGAGCGACGAACGCACGGCGGCGGGCGTCATCCCCGCCCTCTATGTCGAGGCGGTGGCCGTGGCGCGGGAGGGCGCGAAGCCGCTCGGCCTTTGGGGCGAATACGGTCCCGACATGATGGAAGTGGCGCGCTATGCGCGGGAGGCCCGCAGCGAGGCCGGGTTCCGCGCCTTCCTCGATGGTGCCGATCATGCGCTGGAAGCGGCCCGATGAGCCCGGTTCTCCCGCGCGAGCGGCTGATCGTCGCCATCGCCAACCTGCTTGACGGCGTGCGCCATGTCGCGGTCGGCGCATCCTCGCCGATACCGGCAGCGGGCGCGATGCTGCGCCGGGCGCTGGCAGAAGCCGCCGACGCCCCGCGCGTGCGCATCTCGATCCTCGGATCGGTGGCGCACAACTTCTTCACCAACGGCAGCGCCGAGTTGTTCGACTGCGCCGGACAGGGCCGGATCGACGCGTTCTTTCTCGGCGGCGGACAGATCGACGGCGAGGCCAATATCAACCTTGTCGGCATCGGCGACTATCCACAGACCAAGGTGCGCTGGCCGGGCTCGTTCGGCTCGGCCTATCTCTATTTCGTGGTGCCGCGGGTGATCCTGTTCCGCGAGGAACACTCGCCGCGCGTCTTTGTCGAGAAGGTCGATTTCGTCTCGGCTCCGGGCACCAGTCCAGAGGGTGTGCACCGCACCGGCGGCCCCCATGCGCTGCTCACCGGCATGGGACAGTTCTCGTTCGACCGCGAGAGGCGGCGCTTCCGGCTGACCAGCGTCCATCCTGGCCATACGCTGGAGAGCATCAAGGCCGCCACAGGCTTTGCCTTCGACCACGACCCGGTTGCGGCCATGACCGCCGACCCTGATGCGCGCGTGCTGGCGCTGCTGCGCGGCCGGGTGCTGGACGAACTCGCCGAGACCTATCCGGAGTTCGCGCGCGGGCTTTCGGCGGAACTGGCGGCCTGATCCTCAGTCCACTGCCGAGAGCGGACGCGCCACTTCTTCGAGCGGCTTGCGTTCCGCGGCGATGCCGTGGCGCCACATCACGGCGGCCGCGATCAGCATGAGCGCCGCGCCGAAGATGTAGCCGCCGAACAGCGACCAGCGCGACCCGCTCTCGATGAGCTGGCCGAAGGCCCAGGGCCCGACGATGCCACCGATGCCTGTGCCGATGGCGTAGAAGAAGGCGATGGCGAGCGCCCGCAGCTCCAGGGGAAAGGTTTCGCTGACCGTCAGATAGGCCGAGCTCGCCGCGGCGGAGGCGAAGAAGAAGATCACCATCCAGGCGACGGTCTGAGTCTGCGCGGTGAGCAGTCCTTCGGCGAACAGCCAGCCCGAGCCGGCGAGCAGCAGGCCGGACATGGTGTAGGTGAAGGCGATCATCGGCCGGCGGCCGAGCGTGTCGAAGAAACGGCCGAGCAGGATGGGGCCCAGCACGTTGCCGAGCGCAAAGGGCAGGATGTACCAGCCGACATGGTTGGCCTGGATGCCGTAGAAATCGGTCAGCACCAGCGCATAGGTGAAGAAGATGGCATTGTAGAAGAAGGCCTGCGCCGCCATCAGCGTGAAGCCGACCGCGGTGCGCCCGCGCTGGCGGCGGAACAGAGTCTCGGCGACTTCGGAGAAGGGCGTCGAGGCGCGCGCGACGAGGCGGACCTTCGACAGCGGAGTGTCGGGGATGACGTGACCTTCGGCGCGCACCCGCTGCTCGATTCCGGCGACGATGGCCTCGGCTTCGGCGATGCGGCCGTGGGTCATCAGCCAGCGAGGGCTTTCCGGCAGCCACATGCGCATCAGGAAGATGAACAGCGCCAGCAGCGAGCCGATCAGGAAGGCGAGCCGCCAGCCGTGATCCGGCGCGAACCATGCGGGATCGAGGAGGATGATCGCGCCGAAGGCCCCGAGCGCCGCGCCGATCCAGAACGAGCCGTTGATGACGAGGTCGGTCCATCCGCGCACGCGTGCGGGGATGAGTTCCTGGATTGTCGAGTTGATCGCGGCATATTCGCCGCCGATGCCCGCGCCCGTGAGGAAGCGGAACAGCATGAAGCTCCAGAGATTCCACGAGAAGGCCGTGGCGGCGGTCGCCACCAGATAGACAGCGAGCGTGATGAAGAAGAGTTTCTTGCGCCCGAGCCGGTCGGTGAGCCAGCCGAAGAACAGCGCACCAAGCACCGCGCCGGCAAGGTAGGCACTGCCGGCGAGGCCGACATCGGCATTGGAGAATTGCAACGTCGGGCTCGCCTTCAGCGCGCCCGCGACCGTGCCGGCGAGCGTCACCTCCAGCCCATCGAGAATCCAGGTGATGCCAAGTGCGGCGACGACCAGCGTGTGGAACCGGGCCCAGGGCAGGCGGTCGAGCCGCGCGGGGATGTCGGTCTCGATCACGCCACCATCGACTGCCGGATTCGCCCTGGTCGTCATGTGCAACTCCTGGCGGGCGACAACGCATGACGGGGCCCGAAGGTCCGGGCATGGGGCCTGCCATGCGCGCCCGTCACAGCCCCTCCTCGAACTCCTTCACCCGCTGGCGCTTCCGCAGCCGCGAGGCGTCGAGCAGGATCTGGCCGGCCCAGCGGTAGACGTTGCGCTCGCGCACCTGCGCGCGCATGAGGCGCATCCGCTCGCGCTGCTCGTCTTCCGGCATGATCAGAGCCCGGCCGATGGCCTCCGCCATGCCCTGCACGTCGTAGGGATTGATGATCAGCGCCTCGCCGAGCTCGCTCGACGCGCCGGCGAAGCGGGAGAGCACCAGTGCGCCCTGCTCGTCGTCGCGCGCGGCGACGAACTCCTTGGCGACGAGGTTCATGCCGTCGTGCAGGGACGAGACGACGCAGAGATCGGCCGCGCGGAACAGTTCATAGACCTCGTCCGGCTCGTGATGGCGCACGACCAGCAGGATCGGCTTGTAACCGTCCGAGCCGTGCCGCTCGTTGATCTCGTCGGTGAGGCGCAGCGCCTCCTTCTGGAGGCTCGTATAGCTCGGCAGCTTGGAGCGCGTCGGCGCGACGATCTGGACGAAGGTGAAGCGCCCCTTCCATTGCGGCTGGCGGGTCAGCAGTTCGTCGATGGCCATGAGCCGGTCGAGGATGCCCTTGGTGTAGTCGAACCGCTCGATGCCGACGCCGATCTTCATGTCCTCGGGCAGGCCGAAGCGCTCGCGCACGGCACGCCGGCACTCGGACACCGGCTGTTGCGACAGGAGCGCGGCGGGCGGCCATTCGATCGAGATCGGATAGGGCCTCACCATGGTCTCCTCGCCGCCGAAGACGACCGAGCGGTGCTCGCGGTCGATGCGGCTTTCCATGAAGCGGTCGACCGTCTCGAAGAAGTTGTTGCAATAGGCCTGGGTGTGGAAGCCGAGCACGGTCGAGCCGAGCAGGCCGGCAATGATCTCCTCCTTCCACGGGCAGATGCCGAATGCCTCCGCATTCGGCCAGGGAATGTGCCAGAAGGTCAGGATGGTCGCCTTCGGCAGTTGCGCGCGGATCATCCGCGGCAGCAGGGCGAAGTGGTAATCTTGCACCATGATCACCGGATCCGACCGGGTCGCCTCCCTGACGATGGCGTCGGCGAAGCGCTGGTTGATGGCGACATATTGCTGCCAGTCGCTCTCCCGGAAGATCGGCCGGACATAGGCGAGATGGCAGAGCGGCCACAGCCCTTCATTGGCGAAGCCGTAGTAGTAGCCCTCCTGCTCCTCGTCGGTGATCCAGATCCGGCGCAGGCGATAGGCGGGCTTGGCCGGCGGCACGAGGACGTGGTCGCTGGCATCGACCGTTTCGCGATCCGCGGAACCCGAGCCGTGGGCAACCCAGGTGCCGCCGCAGGCGCGCATGACCGGCTCCAGCGCCGAGACGAGACCACTGGCCGGCCGCTGCACGACGACGCGGCCGTCGTCGGCATGGTTGTGGATGTAGGGTTCGCGGTTCGAGACGACGAAGACCTCGGCGTCGGGCAGTTCGTTCTCGAGCAGGTCCTGAAGGGTCGACGGCGACCATTCGAGCGGCGTCCCGTCTTCCTGGCGGATCTTCTCGCGGAAGTCGCGCAGCAGGCCACGGATCTCCCGGCTCTCGTCCTTCAGGACCGGATCCATCACGCCGCGCTGCGGGCGACCGGTCCTCATGTCCTGTATGGTCGCCAGCACGCCAGCCATGTAACGCCTCTGCATGAGCCCGAGGATCAGCGAGGCGAGCGTGCCCACCAGCAGCAGCAGGGCAATGCCGACGACGACCATGTACCAGCGCGCCTCGACCACGCGGTCCGAGACGAAGGCGAGCTCGTGGAGGATGACGAGGCTGCCGGTCGCCGCCCCCGTCGTCAGCGGAAAGATGCCGACCAGGACGCGCTCGCCGTCGATGCGCGTGCGCTCGAAGCGCACCGACTGCGCGACCGGCGTGCCGCTCGCGATGATCGGGTGGCACTGCACGTCGCGCGGCATGCGGCGGGTCGCCACGACGACCTGGCCGGAGGCGTCGCACAGGCCGAGCGCAAGAATGCGCTCGTCGCTGGTGAGCCGCTCGAACAGCGGCCCCAGTTCCTGCGGCGGGCTCGTCACCTCGCGCTCGATCCGGTCGCGGATCGAGTTGAAGACCAGCTCCGAGCGCAGTTCGACATCGCGGCGCGACCATTGCTCGATCAGCGAGGTGGACAGGGGCACCAGCGCGGCGACCAGGCCGAGGAGGGCAGCGGCGAAGAATGCCAGCAGCAGCAGGCCGCGTGACAGGTTACTCATGGACTGTGCCGGGCCGACGCTTCGCGCCCCAGGCGCTCGCGCGGTACCCGCTCCTGTTTGCCGGTTCCCGCGTCGGGCGCGGGTTGCCGGTCGCTATCGCTTCGGGCTCCGAAGCCGTTTCTCCCGTCAATGCACCCAGTCGCGCGACAGCCTCATCGCGGTGACGATGATGCCGACCATCGAATAGGTCTGGGGGAAGTTGCCCCAGAGCGCGCCATTGGCCGGATCGATGTCCTCCGAGAGGAGGCCGACATGGTTGCGGCGCGCCAGCAGCCCCTCGAAGATCTCGCGTGCCTCCTCGACGCGGCCGATGGCGAACAGCGCGTCGGCCAGCCAGAAGGTGCAGATGTTGAACGAGGTGGAGGGCGTGCCGAAATCGTCTTTCTCGTCGTAGCGCAGCAGGAATCCGGCGCGCGTCAACCGCTTCTGCAGCTTGTCGACGGTGGAGACGAAACGCGGGTCGCCTGCCTCGACGACGCCGAGTTCGTGCAGCAGCAGCGTGCTGGCATCGGCCCCCGCGCCATCGAAGCTCGCGGCGAAGAAGCCCTCCCGCTCGTTCCAGGCCCGCGTCAGGATCGCCTCGCGGATGCGCTCGGCATGGGCGCGCCAGTAGCCCACGCGCTCGTCGAGATGCAGCGTCTCGGCAATGCGCGCGAGGCGGTCGCAGGCGGCAAAGCACATGGCCGCCGAATGGGTGTGGATCGACTGGCGACCGCGATATTCCCAGATCCCAGCATCGGGCTCGAAAGCCTTGGCCGCGGCGGTCTCGCCGAGCGGCTCAAGCTCGCGGAACAGCGCGACGCCGCCGAGCTTCGGCAGGCGATGGTCGAAGAACATCTGCGACGCTGCGAGGATCATGCTGCCGGTGACGTCGTGCTGCACCTGATCGGCGGCGGCATTGCCGATCCGCACCGGTCCGTCGCCACCGAAGCCGGTCAGCGATTCCGAAATGCGCTCCTCCAGGGAATCCTCCGGCACGATGGCGTAGACAGGCTTGAGGTTCGGGCCCTTCTCGGTGGCGATGACCGTGCGCATGTAGTCGAGGAAGCGCTCCATGGTCAGCGTCGCGCCAAGCTTGTTCAGCGCATGAACGGTGAAATAGGCGTCGCGCAGCCAGCAGAAGCGGTAGTCCCAGTTGCGGCCGGTGCCGGGAGCCTCGGGGATCGAAGTGGTCAGCGCCGCGACGATGGCGCCGGTCTCCTCCGACGAGCAGAGCTTCAGCGTGATGGCGGCGCGGATCACCGCTTCCTGCCATTCGTAGGGCACCGAGAGGTAGCGCACCCAGTCGAGCCAGTACTGGCGGGTGGAGCGCAGGAACGTGCCCCAGACGCCGTCGATGGAGTTCGGGAAGGTCTCGTCGGCATGAACGATGAGCGTCATCGGCCGGGTGACGACGAAGCGCGCCTCGCTCGACAGATAGGCGACGGGGACGTCGGAGGTCAGGCGCACGGAGCCAACGTCCGAGACATAGCGGATATGGTTCGAGCCGGGAATCGGCGTGCCGTCATGACGCCCGTAGGCCATGGTCGGCCGCATGCGCACGCGCACCATCGGATTGCCCGCGACCGGCTCGATGCGGCGCATGATCATCGGCGGGCGGAAGACGCGGTCGTACTGCTTGAAGCGCGGCGCGAAATCGATGACGCGCACCGCCGATCCATCCGCCGCGGTCAGCACCGTCGTCAGGATCGCGGTGTTGCGCTCGTAGGCCTGCTCGCTGGCGACGAGGCCCTCGAGCTCGATGGCCATGTAGCCGCGCTGCGGGTCCGGTCCGCCGATCAGCGACGAGAACAGGGGGTCGCCGTCGATGCGCGGCCAGCAGGTCCAGACGATGCGCGCCTGCCTGTCGATGAGGGCCGCGACCGTGCTGTTGCCGATCACCGCCATTTCGGGCGGCGCGGGCCTGTCCGCATGCACTTCCATCAAGACATCCTCCCCGCCAGCGTGGCGAACCAGGCCCTCACCTCGCGAGCGTGGGCGAAGGGCTCGTCACCCCTGTTGAAATGCTCGCCCGCGACGCGCAGGCCATAGCCGCCGGCCTCGCGCGCCACCGCGAAGGCATCCTCGTCGGCGCGGTCGTCGCCGATCATGATCGGACGCCGCCCGGAAAAGGGCGTGCGCTGCATGAATTCGAGCAACGCCGTGCCCTTGGACTGGCCACGCGGCATGACCTCGATGACGGCGCGGCCCTCCTTGATCTGATGGTCGAGCCGGAGCGTTGCGATCAGATCGAGGAGCCCGGACTTGAGCCGACCGTGGGCGGCGGGCGCCTGCCGGTAGTGGACCGCGATGATGGCCCCCTTGTTCTCGAGCCTTAGCCCCGGATCGGTGGCGACGATCTTGACGATGCCCTCGACCAGCTCGCGCGGCGCATCGCCGGCGCGCGGCGGCTGTCCGGCGGCCGTAGCGAACGTGAACTCGATGCCGTGCAGGCCGGAGGCGTCGAGCTCTTTGCCGAGGAAGCGGCCGACCTCCGCCAGCGTGCGGCCGGTGACGATGGCGAAGGCGCCGCCGAGCAAGGCCCTCACCTGCCTTATGTCGCTCCTGAGCCCGCGCGGCACCACGACATCCTCAGGCCGGCCGACGATATCGACCAGTGTGCCGTCGAAATCGGTGAAGATGGCAAAGCCGCCGGGATTGCCCGCGATATCGAGGGCAAGGGCAGCGGCGATGGCGCGCTCGCCGGCGGCCGGGCCCGAAACGGCACCCGCCTCATTGTTGTGGGAACCGTTTTCGTTCCTGGATTTTGTCAGCATCGGTCCTGCCCGTTGATAGCCTGGCGGATGTTGACGCCCGACCTCGTGTCCCGATGCGCAATGCGTGCCGAACCCGGCCCCTGAAGCGACCCCATGGTCAAGGTAACGCGCCACTTCCGCATCGGTTCCACCAGTGGCGGAAATCATGTCCGGGAACGCCCGGCGCCAAGCCGCGTTCCCCTCCCGGTCGGAAGCTGGGGAGAGCCATGGCAAGGCAGGCGGTGAAACAGAAGCCCGCGCGGCGCACCGAGGCGTGATCGGTCACGGCCCCGAGCAGCTGCCTTCCGTCATCGTGACCAGCTGCAATCTGGAACTGCGTGACAAGGATGGCTTCATCGGCGACCAGGCATCGAAATCGGCCTTCACCGACACTCTGGAGGAATGGCGCAAGCGCCTCGCCAAGCTCGATGCCGATCCGCTGCGCGACGTCATGACTATCGGCACGGGGCTGGGCAATGCCTCGTTCCGCAACAGGTCCACAACCTGATCCCGCGCTCTGGCCGAACGGCCGGTAGACGGGCGGCGCCTTCGCGCGTCACCATGGCGGCACCTCCGCAAATCCGACCGGCATTGCCATGGATCGCCACACAATGGACCAGCAGACGCCTCCGCCCGCGCCGACCGCCGACACGCTCGCCTTCGACCGGCTGATGACGGCGCGCCATTCCTGCCGTGCCTTCCGGCCCGATCCGCTGCCGCGCGCGACGATCGAGGCGATCCTGACGATCGCGCAGAAGACCGCCTCCTGGAACAACACGCAGCCCTGGCAGGTCACGATCGCCAGCGGCGCGGCGCGCGATGCCTTCCGCGACCTCATGGTGTCGCAGGCCATCGGCAGCGGTTCGCCTGATTCGGCCGGGGCCAAGCCGGATGCCGACTTCCCCTTCCCGCGGGAATATCGCGGCGTGGCGCTGGACCGACGGCGCGCCTGCGGCTTCCAGCTCTATGACGCGGTGGGCGTCGCGCGCGGCGACAAGGTGGCCTATGCACGCCAGGCCTTGCGCAACTTCCAGCTGTTCGACGCCCCGCACGTTGCCATCATCACAACCGAGGAGCCCCTTGGCGTCTACGGCGCCGTCGATTGCGGCGCCTATGTCTCGAACTTCATGACCGCCGCGACCTCGCTCGGCGTCGCGACCATCGCGCAGGCGGCGCTCGCCGTTCACTCGAAAGCGATCCGCACGCATTTCGGCATGGGCGAAGACCGCCGCGTCGTCTGCGGCATTTCCTTCGGTCTTGCCGACGTCGCCCATCCCGTCAACGCCTACCGCACCGCACGCGCCGGCCTCGACGAGGTCGTGACCTGGGTCGAATAGGTCGCCCCGAGATGTCGGAGGAAGCCAAGCGCATCGCCGTCTATGTCGATGCCGATGCCTGCCCGGTGAAGGACGAGGTCTATCGCGTCGCCCAGCGCTATAATCTGCATGTCTTCGTCGTCGCGAATGCGCCGCTCGCCGTGCCGCGCGAGCCGTGGATCGAGCGCGTGGTGGTCAGCGAGGGCCCCGATATCGCCGACGACTGGATCGCCGAGCGCGCCGGCCGCGGCGACATCGTCATCACGGCCGACATTCCGCTGGCCGCCCGGGCGGTGAAGGCTGGCGCAACCGTTCTTGCTCCGAACGGGCGGCTGTTCGACACGGCATCGATCGGCATGGCGCTCGCCACGCGCAACCTCATGGACGATATCCGCTCGGCAGGCGGGGCAACGCGCGGGCCGCCGGCCTTCTCGCCACGGGACCGCTCGGCCTTCCTGTCGGCTATGGATCTGGCGGTGGTACGGCTGCGGCGCGACGGCTTCCTCGCGGGTTGATGCAACGGGGCGAAGGACTGGACGCTGCCCCGGCAATCCGCGACGGTCGCGCGCAGGATCGCGACGAGGTGGTGATGACCAAGGGCAGCGCGCAGACCGAAGACACATCGCGCCTGATCGACGAGAAGATCGCGACGCTCGGGGACTGGCGCGGCGCGATGCTGGCGCGCATGCGGGCGCTCATCCGCGAAGCCGAGCCCGGCGTGGTCGAGGAGATCAAATGGCGCGGCGTGCCGGTCTGGTCCCATGGCGGGATCATCTGCACCGGCGAAACCTACAAGACCGTAGTGAAGCTGACCTTTGCCAGGGGCGCCGCGCTGGCGGACCCGTCCGGCCTGTTCAATGCCAGTCTCGACGGCAATGTCAGGCGCGCCATCGATCTGCGCGAGGGCGACGAAGTGAATGAGCCCGCATTCATTGCGCTGATCCGCGCCGCCGTGGCGCTGAACGCATCGACGCGCAAGAAGTGAACGCTCGAGGCCGTTTGGAGCGGGTGAAGGGAATCGAACCCTCGTATGCAGCTTGGGAAGCTGCCGTTCTACCATTGAACTACACCCGCATCGGCGCGGACCATAGCCAAGGCGGGGGTGGCAGCGCAAGGCGTGGCACGCGTGCGCGCGCCCGCGCGCACGGAGAACGGCCCGCGGCGGCGCCCGCGGGCCGTCCCATGAGGGCGGCCATGAGGAGCTATGGGGACAGGCCGCCCCGCGCCCGGCGGCGCCGCTCTTGAGGCGGTCACCGTGATCCGGGCGATGCGTCGATCGGGTCGGCTCCCGAGCCTCCCGATCCGGCACGCCCTCGTCCCGTCCGGGGACAGCGGCGCGCCTTCAGGGCAGGCATCGCAAGCAGGAGGCCCGGATGCCGGTTTCGGGCCTGTGGGGGGCCGCCTGCTTGCAGAGGCGGTGAAGGAACCGTAAACGCGCCCGGTGTCCCAGCTTTCCCTGCCCATCGATGCGGCATTGCCGGCGCTGACGACCGCCCTCGCGGCGGGTCCGCGCGCCGTTCTCGTCGCGCCGCCCGGCGCCGGCAAGTCGACCCGCGTGCCGCTCGTCCTGATGGAGGAAGCGTGGTCGGGAACGGGGAAGATCCTCGTGCTGGAGCCGCGCCGCATCGCCGCCCGGGCCGTGGCCGACCGCATGGCGAAGACGCTCCGCGAGGAGGTCGGCGGCCGCGTCGGCCTGCGTGTCCGCTTCGGCTCGAAGATCTCCGCACGGACGCGCGTCGAGGTGGTGACCGAGGGCATCTTCACGCGGATGATCCTCGACGATCCCGCCCTGACCGGCGTCTCTGCCGTGCTGTTCGACGAGTTTCACGAGCGCAGCCTCGATGCCGATCTCGGCCTCGCGCTCGCTCTCGATGCACAGGGGGCCCTGCGCGAGGACCTGCGCATTCTCGTCATGTCCGCGACCCTGGACGGCGCACGGGTGGCGCGCCTGCTCGGCGACTGTCCGGTGGTGGAAAGCGAGGGCCGCGCCTATCCGGTAGCGACGCGCCATGTCGGGCGCGACCCGAATGCCCGGATCGAGGACGAGATGGCGCGCACCGTGCGGCGGGCGCTTGCCGAGGAGGCCGGCTCCGCGCTGGTCTTCCTGCCGGGCGCGGCAGAGATCAGGCGCACCGCCGATCTGCTCGCGGCGACGGTCAAGGATCCCGCCGTCGACATCGTCCAGCTGTTCGGCGCGCTCGATCGGGTCGAACAGGACCGCGCCATCGAGCCGGCACCGCCCGGCCGCCGCAAGGTGGTGCTTGCCACCTCGATCGCTGAAACCTCGCTGACCATCGAAGGCGTCCGCGTCGTGATCGATTCCGGCCTTGCGCGCGTGCCTCGCTTCGAGCCCGATCTCGGCCTGACGCGACTGGAGACGGTGCGCGTGTCGCGCGCGGCGGCCGACCAGCGGCGCGGGCGTGCCGGCCGTACCGAGCCGGGCGTCTGCTACCGGCTGTGGGACGAAGCACAGGAAGGCGCTTTTCCGGCCTATGCGACCCCGGAAATCCTTGCAGCCGACCTCTCCTCCCTGCTGCTGGATTGCGCCGCATGGGGCGTAACCGACCCCGCGACGCTCGCCTTCCTCGACCCGCCGCCGAAGCCGGCGCTGAGCGAGGCGCGCGCCCTGCTCGAAAATCTCGGTGCGCTGGAGAGCGACGGGCGCATCACCGACGAGGGCAAGCGCCTGCGTGCCCTTCCCCTCGCGCCGCGGCTGGCGCGCATGGTGGTGGACGGAGCGCGGCGCGGCGAGGGGCGGCTGGCGGCCGAACTGGCGCTGCTCGTCTCCGAACGCGGCCTCGGCGGCGACGACGTGCATCTCGGCCATCGGCTCGACCGGCTGCGTTCGGACCGCTCGCGCCGCGCCGAGGATGCCCGCCGCATGGCGGCCGGCTGGCTGCGCGAGGTCGAGGCCCGGCCGGATACCGGCTCCGGGCATGACCGCGCCGGCGCGGTGCTCGCGCTGGCCTTTCCCGACCGGATCGCGCGTGCGCGCGGCAAGGATGGCGATTTCGTCCTTGCCAACGGCCGCGGCGGCTCGGTCGATCCGGCCTCGCCGCTGGCGCGCGAAACCTTTCTGGCCGTCGCGGAAATCGGCGGCATCGCGGCACGCGCGCGCATTCTCTCGGCGGCCCCCATCAGCATTGCGGAGATCGAAGCCGATTTCGCCGACCGGATCGAAACGCGAGAGGAAGTGACCTTCGACAAGGCCGCGGCCGCGCTCAGGGCGCGCCGCTCGCGACGCATCGGCGCGGTCAGCCTCGGCGATCAGACGCTGGCCGTGCCGGCCAATGAGGCAAGCGCTATCGCCCTTGCCGAGGGCATTGCCGGCCTCGGGCTTTCCCGCCTGCCCTGGTCGAAGGCCCAACTCGCGCTGCGCCACCGGGTCGCGTTCCTGCGGCGGGTGGACGAGAGTTTCCCTGATCTATCCGACGAAGCGCTGGCGCCGAGCGCTGCCGACTGGCTGGCGCCACATCTGACGGCGAAGACGGCGCTGTCGCAGATCGGCGCGGACGATCTCGGCAATGCCCTCGACCAGCTTGTGCCGTGGGACGTGAAGCGGCGCGTGGAGGCTGATCTGCCGAGCCATTTCGATGCGCCGTCAGGGCAGCGCCACGCCATCGACTACGAAGGCGAGGAACCGGTCCTGTCGATCCGCGTGCAGGAACTGTTCGGCCTCGGCGTGCATCCGAGCGTCGCGCGCGGCAAGATTCCGCTGGTCGTCGAACTGCTTTCGCCCGCTCACCGGCCCGTGCAGATCACGCGCGACCTGCCCGGTTTCTGGAAAGGCTCCTGGCAGGCAGTGAAATCCGAGATGAAGGGGCGCTATCCGCGCCACCCCTGGCCCGACGACCCAGCCTCAGCCGCCGCGACGCACCGGGCTAAGCCGCGCGGCACCTGACAACGCGGCGTAAGGCGCTGCCCGTCAGAAGAACGGGCTGCCGAACCCGCCATAGGAGCTTGGCACCTGCTGGCGGTCGATCAGCATGCGGTCGCGCGCGGACAGGCCGTGCCGGCGGCGCGGCGGACCATAGTAGCGTTCGACGTAGTAGGGTTCGTCATGCCAGCGGCGACGCCGGACCCAGCGACGGCGATGGCGGCGGCGCCACTGCATCTCGCGCGCCTCGGCCGGCGCGGCGACGAAGGCGAAACCGGCGGCGGCAAGGGCCAAGGCCAGAACGCCGCGCCTTGCGATCCGACGAGTCATGGCGGCCTCCCTATCTCGATCGTGCATGAGCTGAACCGAGGAAACGCGCGAGAGAGTGGCAACGTTCCCAGTATCGCCCTGACGCCAGTGCTTGCATTCGCAAGGTCCCTCGCTGACAACTCCCCTCCCCGGAGGATGCCATGCCAGACACCAAGCCCCGTTCCGTCGAGATCATCGAGGTCGCCCCGCGTGACGGCCTGCAGAACGAGAAGGCGATGGTCTCGACAGCCGACAAGATTTCGCTGGTCGAGCGGTCCTTCGCGGCCGGATTCCGCCATGTGGAGGCGGTGTCCTTCGCCCATCCGAAGCACGTGCCGCAGATGGCGGATGCCGAGGCCGTGATGGCCGGCCTTGCCGGACGCTATGCCGACCGCAACCTGATCGGGCTCGCGCTCAACGCGCGCGGCGCCGACCGGGCGGTGGCGGCGAAATGCACGCAGATCAACTATGTGGTCTCGGCGTCCGAGGGTTTCGCCAGACGCAACCAGAACGCTTCCACCGCCGACCTCATCGCCGGCGCGAAGGACGTGGCCGCCATCGCGCGGGCAGCCGGCATTCCGATGTCCATCTCGGTGACCACCTGTTTCGGCTGCCCGTTCGACGGCGAGGTGCCGGTGGAGCGGGTCATGGAGGTCGTCGAGGCCCTGCTGCCCTACGACCCGTTCGACATCGGCTTTGCCGATACGATCGGCTGCGGCGTGCCCTCGCAGGTCACCGACATGCTGGCGCGCGCGAAGAAGCTCTCCTCGACGGTGAAATGGCGCTGCCACTTCCACGACACGCGCAATACCGGCATCGCCAACGCCATCGCGGCAGTGGAGGCCGGTGTGGATTTCCTCGACGCTTCGACGGGTGGCGTTGGCGGCTGCCCCTTCGCGCCCGCCGCGACCGGCAACGTGGCCGCCGAGGATCTGGTCTATGCGTTCAACCGCATGGGCATCGAGACCGGGCTGGACATCGACACGATCATCGACACGGCGCGCTGGCTCGCGGGCGTGCTCGGCAAGCCCGTGCCCTCGGCGCTGCTGCGCGCCGGCGTATTTCCGGCCCGCGCGGCGTAGACCGCGCTAGCGGCTACCCAAAGCCCGCGCCTTCGCCTGATCCCACCACCAGATCGTCGGGAAGGCGGCCGCGCCGTAAAAGGGCATGGTCTCGGGCCGCGAATAGCGGTTCCAGCGGGCGGTGCGCTGCTGGTCCAGATACCAGGTCGGGATCATGTAGTGGTTGGCGAGCAGCACGCGGTCCAGAGCGCGCGTCGCGGCCACCAGTTCGGCACGGTCCCTGGCGTAGATGATCTTCTCGATGATCGCGTCGAGTGCCGGGTTCCTGATGCCGGCATAATTGTAGGAACCCGGCCTGTCTGCCGACGCCGTGCCGAAGAAGTCGCGCTGTTCGTTGCCCGGCGACAGCGTCTGCGGGTAGGAGCCGAAGATCGCCTCGAAGTTCCGCTCGCGGATGCGGTTCACATATTGCGATGAATCGACGACGCGCAGTTGCAGATCGACGCCGAGCCGCTCGAGCGCGGCCTTGAAGGCGAGCGCGTGGCGCTCGAAGGTCGGGCCGTTGAGCAGGAGCTCGATGCGCAGGGGATCGCCGGTCTGCGCGTTGACCATGCGCCGGTTGCGCACGGCGAAGCCTGCCTCCTGCATCAGGCGCAGCGCCTCGCGCAGGTTGTTGCGCTGGTTCTCTGACGAGCCGCCGGCCGGCAGCGACGGCGGAGCCGTGAAAATCTCCGCAGGCACCTTGTCGCGGACGGATTCGAGGATGGCGAGTTCGCGGCCTTCGGGCAGGCCGGTCGCCGCCAGCTCGGTCGCGACGAAGTAGCTGGTGGTGCGCTTGTAGGCGCCGAACATCAGGTTGGCGTTCATCGTGTCGAAGTCGAACATGGCGATGAGCGCGCGGCGCACGCGCACGTCCTGGAATTTCGGCAGGCGCAGGTTGAGGATGATCGCCTGCATCTGGGTGGAGGCGCGCTCGGAGAATTCCTCGCGGATGACGCGGCCGTCCCTGACCGCCGGGAAGTCGTATTGCGTCGCCCAGACACGCGCGGAGATCTCGGTGCGGAAATCGATCTGGTCGGCCTTGAACGCCTCCAGCTCCACCGTCCCGTCGCGGAAGAACTCGTAGCGCAGTTCGTCGATATTGTGCTTGCCGACATAGATCGGCAGGTCCTTGGCCCACCAGTCCTGGACGCGCTCGAAAGCCAGCGAGCGGCCGGCCTCGAAGCTCTTGATCCGGTAGGGGCCGGAGCCGAGCGGCGGCTCCAGCGTCGTCTGCGAGACATCGCGGCGGCGGCCCTGCGCATCGGTGCCCTCCCACCAGTGCCTCGGCAGGATCTGGAGCTGGCCGACGATCTGCGGCTTCTCGCGGTTGCCGGGAGCGTCGAAGGTGAAGGTCACCTCGCGCTCGGCGGTCTTTTCGACCTTCACGACGTTGCGATAGTAGAAGCCGCGCCGGGGATCGAGCTTCTTCACCTGCTCCATGGTCCAGATCACGTCCTCGGGCGTGATCGGATGGCCGTCATGCCAGCGCGCGGCTGGGTTGATGCGGTAGGTCACGGAGGAGAAGTCCGCCGGATGGCGCACCGCATCGGCGATGGCGCCGTAAGCGGTGGAGATCTCATCCATCGCGTCCTCGAACAGCGGCATGTAGAGATGCGCCCTGATGGGCGCCGCCGCGCCGCGCGGGATGACCGTGTTGAAGCTGTCGAACGTGCCCTCGACGGAATCGCGCACCAGGCCGCCCTTCGGCGCGGCGGGATTGACGTAGCCGGTGTGCCGGAAGCCGGGCGGATATTTGATCTCGCCGGTGAGGCTGAGCGCGTGCCGCCAGGCCGGCGTCTCCTGCGCCACGGCCGGCAGGCCGAGCATGGCGGCGGCCAGCGGGGCGAGGATGACGGACCGGCGGTCGGGTGCGAAGGCGGACGCCGCGGCTGCGGCCTTCTTCTCGGCATCGGTCATGGCGGCATCGGTCCTGACATGGCTTTCAACGGAATTTTCGCCATCATAGGCTGCAGGATGGCGACGGGAAGGCAGGGGCTGCGACACGCCGTCCGCTTGCGCCCGCGCGCGAGGCATCCCAGCTATGGCGGCGGGAGACTTGTCCATGATCCAACTGCGCTGGCTCGTTCTCGGCCTGATCGCGCTGCCCTTTCTCGAATTCGCGACCTTCTTCTGGGTCGCGGGCCGGATCGGCTTTCTCGCCGCGCTGCTCGGCGTGGTCGCGACGTCGTTCCTCGGCGTCATGATCCTGAAGGGCGGTGCGCGACTGCTGTTCTCGCAGATGGCGCGCGGCGGCGTCGTGCTGATGTCGGGCGATGCCGCCAAGGGCAGCATGCTGACCGCCTTCGCCGGTCTTCTCTTCGCCATTCCGGGCTATGTCACCGACGTCATTGCGGTGCTCCTGCTGCTGCCCGCGATCAAGGGTCTGCTGTCAGGCGGCGGAACGCTGCAGACCGCGTCCGCACGGCGTCCGACGCCACCCGGCGTGGTCGATCTCGACCCCGCCGACTGGCGGGAGGAACAGCGCCTGCCGCCGCAGGACCCGCGGCTCGGGCCGCGCTGACGCCTCAGCCCTTCGTCTTGGCCGCGAAGAAGGCCGCGATGGCCGCCTGCGGCTCGCCTGTCCTGTAGGCATCCGACAGGGCGTCGATGCCGGCATAGATGCCTTCCTCGATCGAGACACGCTCCCAGCGGCCGATGAGCGCCTTCTGCGAGCGCACGGCCTTCGGCGTGCCCTTGACGATGCCCGCCATCCAATGGTCGACCGCCCCGTCCAGTTCGCCGGCCGGCGCCACCTTCTGGACAAAACCCATCGCACGCGCCTCCTCGGCCCCGTAGAGCTGGCCGGTGAGCAGCATTTCGCGCGTCTTGCCCCAGCCGATCAGGCCCGGCAGCAGGGCCGCCTCGATCACCGAGGGAATGCCCATATGGACCTCGGGCATGCCGAAAACAGCGGTTTCGGTCGCCACGCGCATGTCGCAGCAGGCCGCGACCTCCAGCCCGCCGCCGAGGCAGAAGCCGTTGATCCGCCCGATCACCGGCACCGGACAGGCGCGGATGGCCGCGCAGGCCTGATGCAGGCGGGTGATGAACAGGCGCGCGGTATCCGCGTCGAAGGCGCCGAGCTCGTTCAGGTCCGCGCCACCGATGAAGGCTTTTTCGCCGGCGCCGGTCAGCACCACGGCCCGCAGGGCGTCGTCCGCGGACAGCCGCGAGAAAGCCGCGGCAAGTTCCACCAGCAGCGGCGTCGACAGGCAATTGAGCCGACGCTGATTGTCGATTGCGACCTCGGCGACGCGGATGCCCGCCCGTTCCCTGAACTCGACCCTGATGCCCGGCTCGGCCATCGCCGCACTCCCCTTTTTCATGGCGCAGACCTTGGCGGAACCGCCCCCCGGACATCAACCCGGCCAAGCGGCGGCGCGCCGCGTCCTTGCCCCTCACGGCCCCCCGTGGTAGCTGGCGCGCCACATCGTCGCGCCTTGCGGTCCCGCACAGCGCCCCTCACCTGACGCCAAGCCCGCGAACGGAGCGAAGAAGCATGACCACCAACGGCGAACCCGCGCTCGACGCAGCCCCGCAGCTCAACGTGCTGGCCCAGTATGTGCGCGATCTCTCGTTCGAGAACCGCAACGCGCCGCGCTCGCTGATGCCGCAGAACGACCAGCCGGCGATCAACATCCAGATCAACGTCAACGCCAATCCGATGAGCGCCGAGGAGTTCCAGGTGGAACTCACCATCGAAGGCGACGCCAAGACCAAGGAAATGACGCTCTTCAAGTTCGAGCTCGTTTTCGGCGGCATTTTCCGCATCGCCGGCGTTCCGGAGGACTCGATCCATCCGATGGTGCTGATCGAGTGCCCGCGCCTGCTGTTCCCCTTCGCGCGGCAGATCATCGCCAACGCCACCCGCGACGGCGGCTTCCCGCCGCTCTATCTCGACCCGATCGATTTCGTCGCGCTCTATCGCCAGCGCATGGCGCAGGCTCCGGCGGAGGGCGGCGGCCCGGCCCTCACCCAGTGAGCGGTTCCGCCTCGATCGATACGGAAAGCCGGGCCCAGCGCCCGGCTTTTTCGCGAGGAGCACCATGATCGCCGACCGCACCGCCTTCGTCCGGACCCATACGCGGCTGATGCCGGTGCCGCACGCGCCGGAGATCACGCTTCATCTCGCGGACGAGGCCACCGCCCTCTGGCAGAAGACCGAGGAGGAGCTGGGCACGATTGGCCTGCCACCGCCGTTCTGGGCCTTCGCCTGGGCCGGCGGGCAGGCGCTGGCGCGCTATGTGCTGGACAATCCCGACGTCGTGCGTGGCCGGCGCGTGCTGGATGTCGCGACCGGCTCCGGGCTCGTCGCCATCGCGGCGGCAAAGGCCGGTGCGGCCGAGGTGACCGGCATCGACATCGATGCCTTCGCCGAGGTGGCGGTGGATCTCAATGCCGGCGTCAACGGCGTCGCGGTGACGGCGCGCACCGGCGATCCCTCCGGCACGGATGAAGGCTGGGACGTGATCCTTGCCGGCGACATCTGCTACCAGCGCGACATGACCGAGGCGATGATGGCCTGGCTCGGGCCGATCGCCGCGCAGGGCCGACCCGTGCTGATCGGCGACCCCGGCCGCACCTACCTGCCGAAGGATCGGCTGGTGAAACTCGCGGAATACGAGGTGCCGGTGACCCGGGCGCTGGAGGATCTGGAGATCAAGCGCACGGCGGTCTGGAGACTGCGGGAATGCGCTTAGCCGGCTGCTCGCAATTGTTTGATAATTCCACGAAAAATGCGGGGATGCGCCACACTGTCGCCGTCTCCATCTCTATCCTCGCCGCATGGTCCGGTTCGCCTTGGGAGGATAGCGATGCAACTCACCGCCGAAGTTCGTCCCACTGCCTTCAAGGCACGCCCGTTCAAGGTTGTCTTCAAGCATGACGACGTGGTCGTCGGCGAGTGGCCCGCCGCCTCGGTCCAGGCTGCCGAGGAGCGGATCGCGGAGACGCTCTGCGCGCTGAACTGGAAGGAATGCGGCGAGAAGGCGGGAGGTGAGAAGTCTTGGCGCCGCCCGGCCTGATGTTTCCCGGAAGCAACTGAAACAGCCGGCGGCGCCGAAGATCGTCGGCGCGAAACTGCGGTGCGCGACAGAGGGGCCAACGACAACGCCCCTTCCGACGAGACCGTCATGCGCTTCTCCCCGTCCCGATCGCTGTCCTCCTCGCAGCTCTCGCGCCGCAGCATCGCCCTCGCCTTCGCCGGCTTGCCGCTGGCGGCACTAAGTCCGATCCGGGCATCCGACGGCACGGCCATCGGCTCCGACCTCGTGCGCGTGCGCGCCAAGGTCAACGCCTATGCCGACCTGCTGAACCTTGCCGGGCAGATGCGGACGATGTGGCAGCGCTATACCCGTCTCGTGAACGCGGACCGCGGGCCGACCGGCAACGAAGCGAGCATCAACGGCCTGCACGAGCCGCGCGATCTCTCGCGCGAGCTTGCCGCCGTCCGCGCCGAGGTGAGCCAGAGCCCGTCGCTCGCGGAATGCGACCCGGCCATGGCCATGGTCATCCAGCTGCATGGCGAGGTGACGCCCCTCGTGACGGAGGCCGCCGCCTACTACGCCTCCGGCCAGCACAGGCAGGACGGCGGCGCGAAAGCGCGCGAGTACCATGTCCGTCTGCGCAAGGCAGTCCCGTCCTACCTCGCCGCCTGCCGCGAGGCCCAGACGGCGCTGGAACCCGTGCGGGAGGTGGTGGAGCAGGCAGAGCTTGCCGCCTTCGAGCGCCGCGCCGGCCGTGACGGCCGCTGGACCATCCGCCGCACCACCATCGAAGCGCGCCGGGTCATGGCGGTGTTCCCGCGTGCGGGCGGCGTCATCGAACTCGAGCGGCTCGACGACGCGATGAACGCCTACGAAGCCGTGCTCGGCGAGGCGGAGACCTTCGCCTCTGCCAATCCGCAGGCGATGATCGGTTTCGAGCGATCCGCCCGCAACTATCTCGCCGCGATGCGTCAGGCCCGCACGCGCATCGTGGCCTTTCCGGCCGAGCCCAAGCGCTGGGCGCCCGAAATCGCCGACGTCGAAACGCCGTACCAGGGTCTCCTGACCTTTGCCGACGCCGTGCTGCGCAATCTCGCCTGAACAGTCCTTGCGGTGGCGCATTGACGCGCCGGCCGCGCCGGTGACAGACAGGGCCATGCAGGATAGCGGGGCCAGGACAGCGTGAGCGAGACGACATCCGCCGTTCCCGGCGAGCCGACGCCCGCGGCGGAAACGCGCCTCGCCACGATCTGGCGCGACAATGTCGCCCGTCCGGTGCGGGCGCTGAAGGCGGCCTACCTGCCGCTCCTGATGGTCTATTTCGCCTATGGCGCGCTGGGCATCATCGACGTTGCCCGCGACATGTGGATCAAGGAGAGCCTGTCGCTGTCCCCGGCCGAACTCGCGGGGATCGGCGTCTGGCTGAGCCTGCCCTGGACGATCAAGATGGTGTTCGGGCAACTCGTCGATTCCGTACCGCTATTCGGTTCGCAGCGGCGCATCTACGTGCTGATCGGCGCCGCCTTCACGGCCTCGGGACTGGTGACGCTGGCAGGCGCCGCGGGCGGCTGGCTCGCCGCGCTGAGGCCGGACCAGGCCTATGTGCTCGGCGCCCTGCTAATCGTGCTTGGCGCGGTGATCCAGGACGTCGTGGCGGATGCCATGTCCTCGGAAGTGGTCGAGCGCGTCGATGCTGCCGGCAATCCGCGACCGGCTGGGGAGATCCGCGCCGATCTCGGCATGGTGCAGGTGCTGGGCCGCCTCGCCCTCGGCATCGGCATCCTGTCGGTCGCCGGCCTGTCCGGCTTCCTCGCCCAACATTTCACCCGCGAGCAGGTCTTCCTCGCCGGACTGGCCATTCCGCTGATCTCGGTGACCGGCATCCTGCTCTATCGGGGCGAGACGGCGGAGCGCCGTCCGCTCGACTGGCGTATTCTCGGCGGCGGCATCGGCTTCGGCGCCTTCGTCGTCGCCATTGCGCTCGGCGGCGTGCCCTATGCGCAGGAGGTGGTGTTCGCCGGCTCGATGACGGTGGTCGTCGCGATGCTGCACATCGTCACCCGCGACATCGACCCGAAGACGCGGCGCTCCATCCTTTTCGCCTCGGTGATCATCTTCGCCTTCCGTGCGACGCCGGGTGTCGGGGACGGCTATTTCTGGTGGTCGCTGGACGTGCTGAAGTTCGACGAGGCGTTCTACGGCGTGCTGCGGCAGACCGGCGCCATCATCGCCATCGCGGCCATGTGGCTGTTCTCGAAACAGCTCACCGAATATTCGGTGCCGTCCGTGCTGTTCTGGATCGCGGTTGCGGGCACGATCCTGTCGCTGCCCAATATCGGCCTGTTCTACGGGCTCTCCGGCTGGACGGAGGCCCATTTCGGCTTCGGCGCGCGCACCATCGCGGTGGTGGACGCGGCGACGTCGTCGCCCTTCGCGCAACTCTCGATGATCCCGCTCCTGACCCTCGTCGCCTACTACGCGCCGGAGGGCCGCCGGGCCACATGGTTCGCGCTGATGGCCTCGCTGATGAACCTCGCGCTGGTCGCGGGACAGCTCCAGACCAAGTATCTGAACCAGGTCTTCACCGTGGGCCGCGGCGCCTATGCCGAACTCGGCCCCCTGCTGATCACCGCAACCGTGATCGGCTTCGTCGTGCCGGTCACGGTGATCCTGATGTTCCGCAAGCGCGTGTAGCGGCTATTTCACCCGCCTGTACTCGGCGGTCGTGAACTCGGTCATGCTGCCGTCCGGGTTCTGGACGCGCGAGTGGAAGATATGGGTGTCGGCGTCCACGACATCGACCACGTCGTGGTAGGTCGCCATCGTGCCGTCGCCGGAGAAGCTCGGGCCGACGGACTTCAGCGTCAGCACCTTGCCCGCAGCGTCCAGCTCGCCCTCGTAGATCCACATCATCGGCATCATCGAGCCGACCCACGAGCCGACGTAGTGACCTTTCGCGGGGTCGTAGCCGATGGTGAGGCGCGTGCTCGCGGGACCGCCGCCGGGCATCTCGCCCTCCCCCTCGCCGACAAGCCAGAAGCCGCCGAGCGAGGAATAGGTCTGCGTGCCGCTCGACTTCATCTTCTGGTCTGGCTGTCCGGGCGGGCCGTCACATTCGGCCGTGTAGGTCCAGTCGCCGACCAGCTGCTGCAGCCAGCCGTGTTCCTTCTGCGGTTCGCCGAACATCGCGTCCTCCTTCGCTGATTGTTGATTGATTGCCGGGATCAGGCCGCCGCTCGGCCCTCGCCCGGCGCGCCGCGCCCGGCTTCGGCCTTCAGGTTGGCAAGGCCGGTCTCGAACTCCTTGCCGACCATGCGGTCGCAGTCGATGAACATGGAGATCAGCTTGCCGACGAACGGCTGGGGGCCGAACATCGCCCAGGTGACGCGGGTGCCCGCGCCCTCCGGCCTGAGCGTGAATTCAGCAGTGTTACGCGCCTTGAACGGCCGGATGAAATCGAGCTGGATCGTGACTCGTTCCGGAGCGGTCGTCTCGAGGATCTCCATGCGGCCGGCGCCGATGTTGCGGTCGCCATCCCAGGCATAGACGGAGCCCGGCCCGGCTTCCGCGCCGGACAGCGAGCGCTTCATGCCCGGGTCCTTCTTCTCCCACGGCGACCATGCCGGCCATGCGCGGAAATCGTTGATCATCGGGAAGATGCGCTCGGCGGGAGCATCGATCAGAGCCGACCGCTCGGTGCGGAATCGGTCGGGCTTCTGCGCCGCGATGATCAGCACGAGGGCGACGACGGCCAGGGCGGCGAGCAGAACGTAGAGCATGGCTTGGCCTCCGTTTGAGAAAGCGGTTCAGGACTTGAAGGGAATGAGCGCCCGCAGGCGCGGCTCGCGCAGCCACAGGCCGCCCCAGGCGATGACGCCGAGATAGAGGCCGAACAGCAGATGGCTGAACAGCGGATTGTCGATCCGCATGTGCGTCGCCATCGCCCCGCCGAGATAGCCGGTGAGCAGGATAGCCCCGAGCACCGAGGTGCGTGGCACGGCGTAGAGGATGGCGCAGCCGAGCGTGAGCACGCCAAGAATGCGCGCCTTGGTCGGATCGGCCGGCCAGCCGAGTTCCGCCATCGTGTCGAGGACGACCTGGATCGGCACCAGCTTGATGGCCCCGTCGACGACGAGGAACAGGATCAGGATGCCGCTCAGCACCCAGCCGGTGCGGCTGGCGGCGCGGGACGGCGCCGCCACATCAACTGCGATGGTCATTGCAAGGTCTCCGGACGCCTGCGGCTCAGCTCTTGGCCGGCAGGGTGTGGGCAAAGCTCCAGGAATGGCCGAACGGGTCGTTCACCTGGCCGTAGCGGTCGCCCCAGAAGGCATCGTGCGGCGCCACCACCTCGACAGCGCCGGCAGCAATGGCGCGGGCGTACCAGGCGTCGCAGTCGTCGACGGTCAGGTGCATCGTCACCGAAACGCCGCCGATCCGGGGGGGCGGGGCGAAACGGCCGTTCGGGCTCTGGAACTCCGGGAAATCGTCGTGAAGGAACACATGGCCGCCATTGATGACGAGCGCGGCGTGCAGCAGGCGCTTGCCGTCGTCGGCGGGCACGCGCGCCATCTCGCTCGCGCCGAGCGCCTTGGCGTAGAAGTCGATCGCGGCGGTTGCGCCATCGATGTTCAGATGCGGAATGATCGGGCTCATGGTCATCGGTCTGCTCCGTGTCGGGGGAAGAATTCAGGGTGTCGCGGGGGAGAAATCGTGCGCCTCGGGACGGCGATGCAGGCGCAGCGGGCGGACAGGCTCGCGGACGATGATGCCGCGTGCCTCAAGGTCGAGTTGGATCGCCTTGGCCCACCATCCGGCCTTGACGCCGTCCGGAAACAGTTCGGCGGGCAGGAGCGGGATCAGACGGCGCTCGGCCTCGGCGATGGTGAGCCCCGGCGATGCTTCGGGCAGCACGCTGAGATAGGCACGGCGCACCTCGGCAACGCGGCGGGCATCGCGCCGCTGCACGCTGCCGGGATGGTTGACGTTCAGCACGCCGATCCTGTCGTCGCTTGGGTCAGCGGTCATCGTCCGCCCTCCCCGTTGCGGTTGCGTCGGCAGCGGCCGGAGCCACGGGCTCGTCCTCGATGCTCGCGAGATAGTCCGCGAGACGGTCGAGCCTGGCCTCCCACATCACCCGGTAGCGCTCGAGCCATTCGGCCGCCTCGCGCATCGGAGCGGCTTCAAGACGGCACGGCCGCCACTGCGCCTCCCTGCTACGCGTGATGAGGCCGGCATGTTCCAGCACCTTCAGATGTTTCGAGACCGCCGGCAGGCTCATGGCGAAGGGCTTTGCCAGCTCCGTCACCGACGTCTCGCCCTCCGCGAGGCGCGCGAGGATCGCCCGGCGGGTTGGGTCGGCGAGCGCCTGAAGGGTCGTGCTGAGGGGGTCCAGCGCCATAGTGAACCGTCTGGTTATTTAACTCATTGGTTTAGTACGACGGCCGCCGCTGCGGGTCAAGCCCTGAATCGAGAGCCCGGCGCAACGCTTCCAGATCCGGGTGGAGCGAGCGGCGATGGAAGTGGCGCCAGCCATTCCTCGCGGTGCCGCGCCGTTTTCCAAACGTCACCGATTCGGCTATAGTCTGGGCTTGCGGCGCCCGTGCGCGCCTGAACCGAGAGGATCGGACCCCTGTCCACCACAACCCTGCCGGGGCGCAAGGCCAAGGCCGCGCCCGCCGGGACGCCCCCCGCCAGCCCCGTGGCGGCGGATGTCCTGAAACTCGTCCTCGCGACCCTGGAAGAGAACAAGGCCGAGGAAGTCCAGACCATCGACCTCGCCGGAAAGACCTCGATCGCCGATGCCATGGTGGTGTCGTCGGGCCGGTCGAACCGTCACGTCAGCGCCCTTGCCGACTACCTGCTCAAGGCGCTGAAGGAGGCGGGGGTGAAGGACGTGCGCGTCGAGGGCATGCCTGCCTGCGATTGGGTGTTGGTCGATGCCGGCGACGTCATCATCCACGTCTTCCGGCCCGAGGTCCGCACCTTCTACAATCTTGAGAAGATGTGGTCCGCCGCCCGCCCCGGCGACCGGCTGGCCGGCTGAAGCCCGGCCAACCATGCGCCTGCTGATCGTCGCGGTGGGTCGGATGAAATCCGGCCCCGAGGCGGAGCTAGCCGACCGCTACAGCGAGCGCGCCGCCAAGGCGGGCCGCTCGCTCGGGTTCCGCTCACTCGACATCGTCCAGATCGACGAAAGCCGCCTGGCGGATGCCGCTGCCCGCAAGGCGGACGAGGCCGCCGCCATCCGCCGCCATGCGAGCGGCCGGCTCATCGTCCTCGACGAGCGGGGAGAGGCCATGGGCAGCGAGAGCTTCGCTGGCCTTATTGGCGGCTGGAAGGATGCCGGCGAAAGCGCGATGACCCTGGTCATTGGCGGGCCCGACGGGCTCGATCCTGCCCTGCGCCGCGAGGCGGATCGCGCCCTCTGCTTCGGCGCCATGACCTGGCCGCACCAGCTCGTCCGCGTCATGGCGCTGGAGCAGCTCTACCGCGCCATGACCATTCTTTCCGGCCACCCCTATCATCGGGCCTGACCGGCACGCTGCCGGGTGCAATGGGCGCCGGCGCAACCTTCCCTGCCACGGCATCATCCAGTCGATAGGAACATCGACTGCAAAATGCCGCAGGACAGCGCTTCTGGCCCCCTTACCCTGTCATAGAAGCTTCATTAGAGTGTCACTTGTCCGTCGTTTCGCGGACCCAGAACGGCACGCTCCGAGGGGGGCCAAGCCGCATAGGCGCCCCGTCGCGCTCTTTGGGAGGATGAATTCGATGTTTAACCGCCGCTTCATGCTTGCGGCCGCAGCAGCAGCCATGCTGACCGCGAGCCCCGCCAGCGCCCAGGTCGAGATCCAGTGGTGGCACGCCATGACCGGCGCCAATAACGAGGTGGTCGTCAAGCTGGCGCAGGAATTCAATGCCTCGCAGACCGAGTTCCGCGTGGTCCCGACGTACAAGGGCTCCTATCCCGACACGATGAATGCCGGCATCGCCGCGTTCCGTGCCGGCAACGCACCGCATATCCTGCAGGTCTTCGAGGTGGGCACCGCCACGATGATGGCAGCCCGCGGCGCCATCAAGCCGGTGTTCCAGCTCATGGCCGACGCCAACGAACCGTTCGACCCGAAGGCCTATCTGCCGGCGGTCGCGGGCTATTATTCCACCTCCCGCGGCGAGATGCTGTCGTTCCCGTTCAACTCGTCCTCGTCGGTGATGTGGTACAACAAGGACGCGTTCCGCCGCGCCGGGCTCAATCCCGACCAGCCGCCGAAGACCTGGCCCGAACTGTTCGATGCGGCCAGGAAGCTGCGCGCCGCCGGTCACGACAAGTGCGGCTTCTCTTCGGCCTGGATCACCTGGCTGAACCTCGAGCAGTTCTCGGTCTGGCATAACGTGCCGCTGGCCACCCGCGCCAACGGCATCGACGGCTTCGACACCGAACTGCGCTTCAACTCGCCGCTGCATGTCCGTCACCTGCAGAGCCTGATCGAACTGCAGCGCGACAACACGTTCAGCTATTCCGGCCGCACCAATACCGGCGAAGGCCGCTTCACCTCGGGCGAATGCCCGATCATGCTGACCTCCTCGGGCTTCTACGGGAACGTTCGCGCCAACGCGAAGTTCGAGTGGGCCAATGCGCCGATGCCGTACTATCCGGACGTGCAGGGCGCGCCGCAGAACTCGACCCTCGGCGGCGCCTCGCTGTGGGTGATGGGCGGCAAGGCGGCGGCCGAGTATCGCGGCGTCGCCAAGTTCTTCGCCTTCCTCTCCGACACCAACCGGCAGGCCAAGCTGCACACGGATTCCGGCTATCTGCCGATCACGCTGGCGGCCTATCAGCAGGTCAAGGCATCCGGCTTCTATAACCAGAACCCCTATCTGGAGACGCCGATCCTCGAACTCACCAACAAGCCGCCGACCGAGAATTCGCGCGGCCTTCGCCTCGGCAACATGGTGCAGATGCGCGACGTCTGGGCCGAGGAGATCGAAGCGGCGCTCGCGGGCCAGAAATCGGCCCAGGCCGCGCTTGACGCGGCGGTTTCGCGCGGCAACGCCATGCTGCGCCAGTTCGAGCGCACCGTAACCCGCTGACGACAATCCGAGGGGTGGGCCCTGTGCCCGCCCCTCGCCCCTTCCAAGGATGTCCTGAATGGAAAAGCGCGTTGTCTTCGACGGCAAGCTGCTGCCCTACGCGCTCCTCCTGCCGCAGCTCATCATCACCCTGGTGTTCTTCTACTGGCCGGCAGCGCAGGCGGTCCGCCAGTCGTTCCTGATCGAGGACGCCTTCGGCACGTCGAGCCAGTTCGTCTGGTTCGAGAACTACGCGCACCTGTTCACCAATCCCGACTACTACCGCTCGATGCTGACGACGGCGGTGTTTTCGATCCTTGTCACCGTGTTCTCGCTGTCGCTGTCGCTGCTGCTGGCGGTGCAGGCCGACAAGCAGATCAAGGCGGCCGGTGCGTACAAGACCTTCCTGATGTGGCCCTATGCCGTCGCCCCCGCGGTCGCCGGCGTGCTGTGGCTGTTCATGTTCCAGCCCTCGCTCGGCCTCGTATCGCAGGCGATCCGCTCGCTCGGTTTCGACTGGAACCCGACGCTGAACGGCAATCATGCCCTGTCGCTGGTCGTCATGGCCGCGACCTGGAAGCAGATCAGCTACAATTTCCTGTTCTTCCTCGCCGGCCTCCAGTCGATCCCGAAAAGCGTCATCGAGGCAGCCGCCATCGACGGCGCGCGCCCGGCCCGCCGGTTCTGGACGATCATCTTCCCGCTCCTGTCGCCCACCACCTTCTTCCTGCTGGTGGTCAACATCGTCTACGTGTTCTTCGACACATTCGGCATCATCGACTCGGTGACCGGCGGCGGCCCCGCCCAGGCCACCACGACGCTGGTCTACAAGGTCTTCTCCGACGGCCGGCTCGGCGGCGACCTCGGCGGCTCCGCGGCGCAGTCGGTGGTCCTTATGATCCTGGTCATCGGCATGACCGCGATCCAGTTCCGCTACATCGAGCGCAAGGTGCAGTACTGATGGTCGAGAGAAAGACGATCTTCAGCTACCTGCCGCACCTGATCCTGCTGATCGGCATCGCGGTGGTCGCCTTCCCGGTCTATGTGGCCTTTGTCGCCTCGACCTGGGATCCCGCCACGATCTCCAACGGGCAGATGCCGCTGAGGCCCGGCCCGCACTTCCTCGAGAACTACTACCAGACGATCTTCGTGGGCACGTCGCGCACGACCCGCGAGCCGGTCGGCGGCATGATGTTCAACAGCCTGGTGATGGCGCTGACGATCGCCATCGGCAAGATCGCCATCTCCATCATCTCGGCCTTCGCCATCGTCTATTTCCGCTTTCCCTTCCGCATGACGGCCTTCTGGGTGATCTTCGTCACCCTCATGCTGCCGGTGGAGGTGCGCATCTACCCGACCTACAAGATCGTCTCGGACCTCGGCCTGCTCGACAGCTATGCCGGCCTCACCATCCCGCTGATCGCCTCGGCGACCGCGACGCTGCTGTTCCGCCAGTTCTTCATGACCGTGCCGGACGAACTGGTGGAGGCGTCCAAGATCGACGGCGCGGGGCCGATGCAGTTCTTCAGGGACACGTTGCTGCCGCTGTCGATCACCTCGATCGCCGCGCTGTTCGTGATCCAGTTCATCTACGGCTGGAACCAGTATCTCTGGCCGCTGCTGATCACGACGCGCGACAGCATGCAGACCATCGTCATCGGCATCAAGAAGATGATCGTGACGCAGGATGCGCTGACCGAGTGGCAGATCGCCATGGCGACGGCCGTGCTCGCCATGCTGCCGCCGGTGCTCGTGGTGATCCTGATGCAAAGGCTCTTCGTGAAGGGCCTCGTCGAGACCGAGAAGTAAGGAACTCCCATGAGCGAGGTCGTTCTCGACCAGGTGCGCAAGGTCTATGCCGGCAATGTCGAGGCCGTTCGCGGCGTCGACATCACCGTGCCCTCAGGCGCCTTCTGTGTGCTCGTCGGCCCGTCGGGCTGCGGCAAGTCCACGCTGCTGCGGATGATCGCCGGGCTGGAGACGATCACGTCCGGCGACTGCCGAATCGCGGGCGGGCGCGTGAACGAGCTCGAGCCCGCCGAGCGCGACATCGCCATGGTGTTCCAGAACTACGCGCTCTATCCGCATATGAGCGTCTACGACAACATGGCCTACGGGCTTCGCAACCGCCGGACGCCGAAGGACGAGATCGACGCGCGCGTGAAGGAGGCGGCCCGCATCCTGGAGATCACGCCGTTCCTCGAACGCAAGCCGCGCCAGCTTTCCGGCGGCCAGCGCCAGCGCGTCGCCATGGGCCGCGCCATCGTGCGCAAGCCCAAGGTGTTCCTGTTCGACGAGCCGCTGTCGAACCTCGACGCCAAGCTGCGCATCCAGATGCGCGTCGAGATCAAGAAGCTGCAGCGGGCGCTGGGCGTCACCTCCGTCTATGTCACCCATGACCAGCTCGAAGCGATGACGCTGGCCGATACGCTGGTGGTGATGAACAAGGGGCTGGTGGAACAGGCGGGCGCGCCGCTCGACCTCTACGAGAAGCCGGCCTCGACCTTCGTCGCGAGCTTCATCGGCGCGCCGCCGATGAATCTGATTCCCGTCGAGGCGGCGGAGGCTGGTCCGAAGGTCACTGGCCTCACCGGTGGCAAGGGCCTGCCCGTGCCGGCCGGCGGCGCCATTCTCGGCATCCGGCCGGAACATCTGGTCGTCACCACGGACGCCCTGCCGGAGGGGGCTGTCGGACTCTCCTTCCCCGTCACCGCCGTCGAGGCTGTCGGCGCCGAGACCTTCGTCTATGGCCCGCTCGGCGGATCGGGGCAGGACATCATCGCGCGCCTTCCGGGCAAGGCGCTGCTGGAGCCGGGCACGCCGGTTTCGGTTGCCGCGACGCGCGACCATCTGCACCTGTTCGACAAGGACAGCGGCAAGCGCATCGGCGCCTGACGGCGGCGCGTGAGGGGCAGGTATCGTCCCGTCCTTGCGGTCGCCCGAAGCCATAGCCATATTCGCTGATGTCCGGAGCTTTTCCGGGCCGCCGGGTGCCTTCGGGGCCCTGCCGATGTCGCTCTTTCGAGGACTTCGCCCCATGTCGCGCATGCCGTCGCTGTCATCGCCCTTCCTGCTCGGATTCGATCAGCTCGAACGGGTTCTGGATCGGGTCGCCAAGGCCGGAGACGGTTATCCGCCCTACAATATCGAGCGGATCGCGCCGGGTGGTGGTGAACCCGAAAGGCTGCGGATCACGCTGGCCGTTGCGGGCTTCACCCGCGACCAGCTCGACGTCACGGTCGAGGAGAGCCAGCTGACCATCCGTGGCCGCCAGCAGGATGATGGCGAGACGCGCAATTTCATCCACCGCGGCATCGCCGCCCGCCAGTTCCAGCGCGTTTTCGTGCTGGCTGACGGAATGGAGGTTATCGGAGCCGACCTGAAGAACGGGCTCCTCTCGATCGATCTTGCCCGTCCGGAGCCTGAAAGGATCGTGCGGCGGATCGATATCGCGGCCCAGGACTGACCGGTCCAGCCGCCGCGACCTGCAACCTGCCTATCGAGGAGGTTCATCATGACCCACGACCTGACTCAGAACGACCTGACGCAGACCATCACCCCCGAAATCCTGGCCAAGCTCGGCGTGGCGAAGGTCGCCTATGTGAAGCCGATGCGCTCGGACGACATTTCGCGGATGTTTCCGCAGGCGCCCGAATTGCCGCCGGGCCTCGACCTGTTCGCCCTCGTCTCCGCCGACGGCACCCCGATCATGGTGACCGACCGGCGCGAGGATGCCGAGGCCAATGCCTGGCAGAACGAGCTGGAGACGGTCAGCCTGCACTGACCCTCTGGACGACGCGCCGCCGGCTCCGGCCCGCGGCGCCGGATCTTCAGCTGGCCTTGGCCGAACTCTCGCGCACCTGCCAGAAGCGCAGCACCCGCAGCGCCGTGTTCGCGGTGAGCTTGTCGTAGCTTTCCCGGGTCTCATCGAGCCCGGCCGCCGATGTGCCGGCCGCTCCCGGTCGCGTCTTCAGAACGGCGCGCAGGGTCGGCCAGGACAGGCCGGCGGAGCGGGCGAGAATGAGGATCGGGTCAGGGCGCTCGCCGATGAACAGCCGCTCCACCATGTCGAGCGGAACTCCGCACAGCACCGACAGGGCGCAGACGGTTTCGTCGGTCTTGCCGGCCTCCGCATAGGCCTTGAGCTGGACCTCGCCAAGTTCGCCCCGATTGCTCATCACCACGATGGAGCGATGGATCGCAGTCAGATCGCGGGCCGAGGTCGCGGTTCCAACCGCGATGCGGTCGGCGACGCCGGCGATCGCCCCGGCCAGCTGCGCCTTCTCGCGCGCGGTGGTCGAGGCAATGAGGCGCTTGCGGACATTCTCGCGCGCGGTGGCGAGGATCACCCGGAACAGATAGGGCGGGATGTCCTGGCGCAGGCCAATGCATTCGGCGAGCGTGTCGTCGCCCTTGGCGCGCTCCACCAGCGCGCCATAACCTTCCGACGAGAATCTCGCGCCATCGTTTGAAGCGACCGACAGCGCGACGCGGGCATCGCCACGCTCGACCAGCACGTCGGTGACCTTCTCGCCGATGGTCTTGCGCCCGGCAATGGCCAGCATGTGCTCCTGGCTCTTGGTGCGGGCGATACCGGCAAGGGTCTTGTCGTCCAGCTGTGCGGACAGCATGAGGATCGGCCGCGCAACGTCGATCTCGTCGTCCTGCGCGAGGCTGCGGATGACGGTCTTCGGAGCGCTCATCACCGGCGCGAGGCGCTCGGCGAGTTGCTGGCGGACGGCTTTCTCCATCGCCGTCGACAGCCGCATGATCACGTCGTCGAACAGTTCGATCTGCGCTTCGGTGTAGCGATCCGCATCGTTCAGGAACAGGTCGGTCACGCGCCGCAGGGTTTCCACCCGGCGATCGCTCGTGCCGCGGGAGATGACCTCCTCCAGTTCCTCGATGATGGATGCCGCCGCCATTCTCGCCCTGCTCTGCCCGGAGGCCGAAAGCTCGTCGTCCGCGACGGTAGTTCCGGGCCGATTAAGAAGAAGTTGAACGATCGATGCACATTCCATGCAAAGCGGCATTTCTGCCGTGTGCGGGCCGGTTCGCGCCGCCCTGCGCCCCCGCCGTCGGGTCGTGGTGGACACGGTGGAAAAAACACCAATCGCGCGCTTGATGCCTCCGGCGAAATGTGCCAAACACGCGCTCCGCAGCGGGGCCTTGCCTCGCCGCACCGCTTGCCCTCCGGGGCGGGCACACAGGCGGAAGACCCAAGATCCGCCAGGGCTCGTCAGAGCATGTGGGGCCATAGCTCAGCTGGGAGAGCGCTTGAATGGCATTCAAGAGGTCGGCGGTTCGATCCCGCCTGGCTCCACCAACCACCTGCTGCTAACTTACGGCTATCCCTGTCGGCGCAGTTCTCGCGTCATTCCGGGATGTTAGAGACCCGGCTCGGCATTCGAGCTAGTCCGGGACGCGATTCCGCACCCTTCCAGCCCGCTCATCGTCAGCCATTTTCCGGTGCTAAAGTCGCGTTGCGGTGCCGCGACGGTCGAGAAACGACGTCGCCACCATTTTTTGCCTCGCCTTGAGTTCGTTCCTGCGGTTGGATTGATCTGATCACGAGACTGCGGGCTGCCCCTCAAGCCGGGCGACAAGCGGGTCTCAGGTCCCTGGCTCCATCAGGCAAAGTCCGGTCCAGGGCGTGAGCCGGCATCTTCAGATACCAGTCGGGTGTGGCTGACAAACGCCCTGATGAGCGGGGTCGCGAACTGCTCGTTCCAGGCGATGCTGATGTCGAATGCCGCCTGCGCGTCAGACACCGGAATGGCGGCGATGTCGGGCAGCAATGTGGGCGCTATGGCGGCCCCATAGAGAGTTACTCCCCGGCGCAACGATATGAGCTGCAACAGCAGCGGCACGTCGTCCGCCTCGTCGATGATCGTGGGCAGGAAGCCGGCCGACAGGCAAGCATGGTGAACCAGCGACCGGAAGGTGTTCCACCGCCGCATGGTCCCGATCACGAACGGCCGCTCCGATAGCTCGGCGAGCGCGATGGAGCGCCGACGCGCGAGCTGATCATGCTTGGAAACAAGCACCACGAAGCGCTCCCGGGCAACGACGACGTGGGACAGCGGCGGCTTGCAGGCGGCCGACAACAAGAAGCCGACGTCGAGGCTCCCCTCCAACAGGGCGTCTATCTGATCCTGCGTCGACAGCAGGTTGAGATTGACTTGCGCTTCCGGCCGCGCGCTGCGAAAGCCAACGACGATCTCGGCCATCGGCCCGTGCGCAGCCTGAGCGGAATAGGCAAGCGACAGTTCGCCAGCCTCGCCCTTGGCGGCTTGCGCGGCCTGGCGAAGCGCCAGCGCAAGGCGCCTCAGCGCCTGTTCTCCCTCGACGCGCAGCAGGGCTCCCGCTTCGGTGAGGACGACCCGCCGCGTCGTCCTCTCGAACAAGGCGAAGCCCAGTTCGTCCTCGAGCTGGCGGATGGCGCGGCTTATCGCCGGCTGCGCCACGTTCAGCCGCTGCGCGGCCTGCCTGAAGTTCAGACAGTCCGCGACCGCAAGAAAGTAGCGAAGCCTGCCGAGGTCGGGCAGTCGATCAATTGATGCCGTAGCATTATCAATCATGGCAATATTGATCTTAGACAGATCGCGCCTGGCGCTGTCAAATCGCCACAATGCCTGCCAGGGAGATCTGACCCACCCGTCCGAACGCGCTCTGGCATACCGAAGGAATGTCATGAGCAGAGCAGCCGAGGACGTGACCATCGCCGTCGCCCAACTCGCGGGCGGCCCCGATGTGCAGGCCAATCTTGCCGCCATTGCAGATCTGGTGATCGAGGCGGCGAAAGGCGGCGCGCAGCTCGTGGTCTTCCCCGAGGCCGTGATGTTCGATTTTACCGCGACCGCGGAGAAGATCGCCGCGGTCGCGCGCGAGCATGGGCCCTATTTCGAGACGGCCATCCGCGATCTGGCGCGGAAGTCCGGCATCGCGATCGTCGCGGGCATGTACGGCCCCGGCGAGGGCACGCTGGCAACCAACACGCTGATCGCCTACGGCGCTGATGGCGCCGCAATCGGGCGGTACGAAAAGCTCCACCTCTACGATGCGTTTCACTACCGCGAGTCCGACAAGAACCAGCCGGCTCCGTTGAAGCCCGAATTCGGCGAGCTCACGACGTTCGACGTCGCTGGCATGCGGTTCGGACTGATGAATTGCTACGATATTCGCTTCCCCGAAATGTCGCGACTTCTGGTCGACCGCGGTGCCGATGTGCTGCTGGTGTCCTCCGGGTGGGTCTCCGGTCCCTTGAAGGAATTGCACTGGCAGACGCTGCTGCAGGCGCGAGCCATCGAGAACACCTGCTTCGTCGCGGCTTCGTGCCAGCCCCCGCCGCTTTCGGTTGGCCACAGCATGATCATTGACCCCTCAGGCCTGCCTGTCGCCTGCGCCGCAGGCAAGAGGGAACTGGCGTTCGCGCGCCTCGCCCACGCACGGCTTCGGGAGGTTCGCGAGGTCCTGCCGTGTCTGACGCACCGGCGCTACGCGGTGGTCCAGAAGAACTGATCCGGCGATCGGCCAGGCGGTCGTCCAAATGTCCCCCAACAACAACACGGATGGAGGAAATCCGATGAGTGTTCAGTCCGGTGTCGTCAGCAGTGCATCAGCCGGCAGCCAGGAAAAGAGCGCATTGCGCCGTGTTCTGGCCTCGGCAGCACTCGGCCAGTTCGTCGAGTGGTATGATTTCGTGATCTACGCCTATTCGGCGGCGATCATCGCGCGGCTGTTCTTTCCGAATTCGGATCCGACCGCCGCCCTGCTCTCGACCTTCGCCATCTATGCCGTGGGGTTCGTGATGCGGCCTCTCGGCGGCTTCGTCTTCGGCAGCCTCGGCGACCGCATCGGGCGCCGCCGCGTCCTCTCGCTGGTCATTCTCATGATGGGTGCCGCGACCGTCGCAATCGGCCTGCTGCCGACCTACGCCCAGATCGGCATCATGGCTCCTGTCCTGCTGGTCGTCTGCCGGCTGGTCCAGGGACTGTCGGCGGCCGGCGAGACCATCGGCTCCAACTCGTTCGTCGCCGAGCATGCGCCCAGCGAAAAGCGCGGCCTCTACGTCGCCTTCACCTATTCCTTCGCCAATCTTCCGCCGATCGCAGCGGCGCTGCTCATCCTCCTGCTGACCAATGTCCTGACCGCCGAGAACTACGCCTCGTGGGGGTGGCGCATTCCGTTCCTGATCGGCGGCCCGCTGGCGCTGATCGGCCTCTACATCCGCCATCAGGTCGATGAATCGCCGGCGTTCAAGGCAACGCAGGCCGCCAAGCGCGTCGCCTCGTCGCCGATCGGCGAAGCCATGCGCGACCAGAAAAAGCAGATGGGCTACAGCTTCGCGCTCGCGGCCTTTTCGAGCCTCGGCTTCTATACGCTAGCCGGCTATTTCGTCAGCTACCTCATCACGACCGTTGGCCTGAACAGCAATGCGGCCCTGATTTCCAACAGCGTCGGGCTGTTCCTGGCCTTCATCATGATGATTGTCGGCGGCGCACTTTCGGACCGGTTCGGCCGCAAGCCGATCCTGATCCTCGGCCTTGCCGTGAACGCGCTCGCCTGCATTCCCGCCTACCTGATCGCAGCGCAGGGCAGCCTAATGACAGCCATCCTGGGCCAAGGCCTGTTGGCGATCGGCTGCGGATTGTTCTGGGGACCCGTGGGCATCGCCCTGCTGGAGCTGTTCCCGACGCGGACCCGCTTCAGCGCCTCGGCGATCAGCTACAATCTCGCCTACACGATCTTCGGCGGCACGGCGCCGTTCCTCGGCACCTGGCTCATCCTCCAGACCGGCAACAAGCTGGCGCCCGCGATCTACATGGCGGTTGTCTCGGTGGCGGTGTTCCTGGTGGTGCTGACCATCCCCGAGACGTCGCGCCGGTCGCTGGTGCACAAGGAAGATATCCAGGGCTCCTGATCTGAAATCGGCAAAGCTGCTTCGGTTCTGGAAACAAGGCGCGCGGCATCTGTCGCGCGCCTTTACCAATTCCAGGGGCCAGGATGAGCGATTCGCCGGTGGCAGCGCATCTGCGTTGGCGTCGTTGCCAACATCCTGCGGGGGAAGCCGAGGAACGCTCCAGCGCCATGTCCGATGAGCAGAAGCTGACTGCGCGACTTAAACGAAACGGCCTCCAGCAAGGCCGGATTTGTTCACAGGCAAGGAACAGCAATTCACTACGACGTATATCTCTCTATCGTATTCCAGTTTTACGAATTCTACTCTATAGAACAATCTAGCGTATCTTGAACGCATTTGAAATTCGCTCGTAGCAATTGCAGCTGCGAGACAAAAGCCCTTCCCTGCTGATAATTTCAACAGACCCGTTGCCGGTCTGAACAAGGCCATTCTCGCTGAAATCTTTCAGAATTGCATTCACAGTCGCACGTCGCAGCGACATAACCTCCGCAATCGTCGCCTGCGTCACTGGCAGCGTCCGGTGATTGCGGCGGTCGTCGGTCGTCAGCAGCCATCGGGCGAGACGCTTTTCCGCACTGTGGATGTTCAGGCAGGCGCTCGATTCCATCAGCTGGAAGATCAGCGCCCTAACGTAGCTGTTGACCGCCGCCATAGCGGCCGGCTCTCGCGCAGTGATTTCATTGAGCGCATCAATCTTCAACCACGAGGCGTAGCCCGCAACGGCCACGACGCTCGTGCTGATTGCTGCTGCCCCCCCGAAAACCAAGGCGGCGCCGACAAAACCTTCGTTTCCGATGGAGGCTTTTTCGGCTGAGACGCCGTTCGGCTCAGCCTTCTGGAGCGAAATGACCCCCGAATGGGGAAAGATGGCATAGGTGAAGGGCTCACCCTCCGAATACAGCCGTTGCCCAGGCGTCAAGGGACGCGTGCTTACCTCATGGCGCAAGCTGTCCAGCACCTCGCTACCAAACGCCAAGAGAACCTGATTGCGGATCCGATAGTCGTCCTGGTCTTGCGACATGTCTTGATAGTTGTCCTAACTCGGGGGGCGTTAGGGAAGGTAACGAAAAGTTAACGATCTAAAATTACGGTATCGTACATCAGCGTTACGCAATCGCTCTGTCATTGGCATCTTCCGTAAGCGGAATGCGTTCGACCGTATGCGACCAGACCGAAAGCTATAGCCGATGAGCATGGCGAGCTGCAACGGAACTAAAGTTCCACCTCCAGCACATTGCGACGTTCATATGCGCGGGCGCGTTGCCAGGCTGTGCTGATACCTACCCTGAGCTTGGGTAATTCAAATGCACGACCCGCGCCCCGAATTCAGTCGGTGAGGGGCCAGGAGGACACGATGCTCGATCGTCCTATTGCTCCCGCTCCTTCGTCCGTCGCTGCCACACAGGACTTCGTGGAACCGGCCGAGCCCACTGCCGGACCTCCGCACCCTTTCCCCCACCAGCAGCCCCAGATCACTCACATGTTCGCGAAATCGCTTCAGCGGGAAGAACTCATTGCTCTTCGCCGCGCCCTCAACCAGACCGCGATTGTCGCCGCAACCGATCGGGCCGGGCGGATCACCCATGCCAATCCTCGCTTCTGCGAGATCAGCGGGTATACCGAAGGTGAGCTGGTCGGCCAGGACCATCGGATCCTGAACTCCGGTCATCATCCCCGTGAATTTTTCCAGGACTTGTGGCGCACGATCACGCGGGGCGAAACCTGGCATGGCGAAGTGCGGAACCGATCGAAATCGGGGACGCTCTATTGGGTCGAGACAACGATCGCTCCCCTGCTGTCACGCACAGGCGTGCTTCAGGGCTACGTGTCGATCAGGTTCGACATAACCGCCCGCAAGCAGGCCGAACTTGAGCTGGCTACCGAAAACGTCTTTCGTCAGCAGGCGGAAAATCTGCTGCGCCAGATCGTCGATACGATCCCGGCAGGAATATCTGCATTCGACGCCGATGACCGGCTGCTCATCTACAACGATGCCTTCAAGGCCTTTTACCCGAAGGTCGCCGATCTCATTCAGGAGGGCGTCCGTTTCGACGAAATCCTGAAAGCCGCGGCGGAACGCGGCCAGTTCGCCGAGCTCGCCGGCCAGACCCGTGACATCGAGGCCTGGCTCGCGCGCAGGCTGCGGGAACATGCGAAGCCGACTCAGAGCCTGGTGCAGAAGCTCGACGACGGCCGGTGGGTTCAGATCAGGGAGCGTCGGACATACAACGGTCTGCATGTCGCCATCCGGGCGGACATCACCGACCTCAAACTTGCCGAACAGACAATTCGCCGGCAGGCGGAGCAGGATGCTCTGACGGGACTTGCCAACCGCGCAGCCGTCTATGGCAGGGTTGAGCGGCTTCTCGCGGACAAGGCGCCGCAAGGCTTGCTCGTTGTCACCGATCTCGACAATTTCAAAGCGGTCAACGACACCCTTGGTCATGACGCGGGAGACGAGCTGCTCGTTGTCGTCGGTCGCCGCCTTGCCGGCGCTGTCAGAAAAACCGACATGATCGCCCGCATGGGTGGCGATGAATTCGCCATTGTGATGGGAGGCATCACCTCAAGACAGGTCGCAGAACGACGGCTGAGCAAGATTGCGAGCTTCGTCCAGCAGCCTGTGGCGCTGACTGGCCGGACAGTCCAGCCCCGCATCAGCATGGGCGTCGTCCTGATCGGCTCGCAAACCGGAAATCGCAAGGATCTGTTTCGCGAAGCAGACCTCGCGCTCTATCAAGCAAAGGCCGCCGGTCGCGGTCGGTACACCTTCTTCGATGAAGCGATGCTGAGGGCCGCGGAGCGGCGTCAATCGGACATCGAAGAGCTCCGGACAGGTTTGCAGCGCGACGAACTGAGAGTCGAATTCCAGCCCCAGGTCAATCTTGCGAGCGGCGAGCCCATGGGCCTGGAGGCTCTCGCGCGGTGGCAGCGAGGGTCGGAGGTCATATCGCCCGCCTCGTTCATTCCGCTCGCCGAGGAGTCCGGTCTCATCATCCCGCTCGGAAGTCGTGTTATCGAACTGTCGCTCGCGTTCCAGGCCTCCATGCGCGCACGAGGACTGCGGTCCGGTCGGCTGGCCATCAACGTGGCTGCCGCGCAGCTCAAGCTGGATGACTTTGTCGAAACTCTTGCCAATCAGCTCAGTCGGTTTGGGCTCAAGCCTGCTGACATCGAGATCGAGATCACCGAAACGGTCCTGCTTGACCGCTCTGTCCACCAGATCGCTCGAACCATCGAAAAGCTCGACTCCCTCGGGGTGACGATCGCGCTGGACGACTTTGGAACCGGCTATGCTTCCCTGTCCCATCTGAAGCAATTCAAGGTCGATCGACTGAAGATCGACCGCTCGTTCGTGGCGGACATCAGGCCAGAAGACGGACGCGGCGTTATCGCCCGGACCATTGTATCTCTCGCCCACAGCCTTGGCATGGACGTTGTCGGCGAAGGCATCGAAACGCAATTTCAATCTGACGCGCTGAAAGCGATCGGCTGCGATATCGGCCAAGGCTACCTGCTGTCGCCTCCACTCAGCCCCGACAACACCGAGCAGTACTTTCAGCAGCGAACTCTCGCCCAGCCTCACCCATCGATGCGCATCGTCGCGTGAAGCCCCCGGGGGACGCCGCACAAGAGCCTGACCGATGCGCACCCCTCGCCGCCACGACACGCAAAGCCGGACCGCCGTCGAACTGGCTAGCCTACCCGGCATCGGCGATGTGGCCGCCCTCTACAAGCTGACGCACCGCACTCTACGCTTCTACGAACAATCGGGGCTCATTGCACCGATCAGGCATTGCGGTCGGCGCTGCTACGGGCCTGATGCGTTGCGGCAACTGGACATTGTCGTTGCCGCCAGGCGGGCGGGTTTCAGCATCCGGGAAATCGAGGAAATGCTCTGGAAAGGCCAGGACTGGGCCACCTGGCTTGGTCCTGCAAGACTCCAGGAGCGGATCGACGATCTCCAGCGCAGGCTTCGAGATGTCAATGACAGCCTGCGCACGCTGAGGACCCTCCTCCCGACCCTGGCCACCCAAAAGGCAACTGGCGTGTAAGCGCCATGGATGACGTCGCGAATGTCGTCCTGCCGATCAACCGGATCGCGTCGTTCGATCACTGTCGCTGTTGACGAACAGGGCGCGGCGGCCAATGCCAGCTCCCGAAACACTCGGGAGCGACCACGGAACCTCCACGATCATGAAGTTGTCGGTGGAGGCACCCTGTCGCTACGGCCATGGCGGCGGACCGCCTACGTGAGCCCTGTCGTCGAAAACTGATCCCGAGCAGCAATCCCAACGTCTGCGGGATACCACGGTAGCGTCGCTCTCGGTCATGCGGGCGGCTTGATCGAACTGCCGTGGCCCGCCCGTGAATTGACCTGGGCCGATCGCCGCGACCCTCGATGGCTGCGTCATCGAAGGGGCATGGGAGGCCATCGGGCGAGAAGCCCGGAACTGGCATTGTTCCCTCAGCTCCGATGAGCGGGTGGCTCTGCCCCTTGCCGATCGGGAACCAACAGGACCGCAGCTCCGAGGCGCCGTTGATATGGGCCGACGCTCCAGGACGTCGGCCCTTCCTGCCTCAGAATTATGCCGCCTGCACACCGTGAAGGAAGGTCTGGACCTCCTGGCTGAGATGGCTGGAGATCTGTGCCACCTCCTGCGCCGCCGAGAGCACCTGTGAGGAGGCCGCGCCGGTCGAGTTCGCGCCGTCCCTGACGGTGACGACGCTGGTCGTGACCTGTTCCGTGCCCCGCGCGGCCTCCTGAACATTGCGAGCGATCTCTCCTGTGGCCGCGCCCTGTTCCTCCATGGCTGCCGCGACGCTCACCGACACGCCAGACATCTCTTCTATGACCTTGGCGATCGTGGCGATCGCCGAGACCACCGCTTCAGTTGACTGCTGGATTTCGCCAATCTGCGCCGCAATCTCGCCGGTGGCCTTCGTTGTCTGGCTGGCCAGTTCCTTGACCTCCGCAGCGACGACGGCGAAGCCCCTGCCAGCCTCGCCTGCGCGTGCCGCCTCGATTGTGGCGTTCAAGGCCAGCAGATTGGTCTGGCCGGCGATGTCGTTGATCAGGGAGACAACGCTACCGATCTTGGCTGCGCCTGCAACAAGACCCTGCACGATAGCCTGGGCTTCGTTAGCCTGATCGACAGCTCTGGCAGCCGTGCCAGACGACAGCGCCGCCTGACCGGATATCTCCCTGATCGACGTCGCGAGCTCCTCGGAGGCAGCGGCGACAGTCTGGACGCTTGCGGACGTTTCCTCGGCAGCGCTGGCAAGGGAGGTTGCCGCCTCGGTGTTGCCCTCCGCCGTCGAGGTCAGAGACCTCGCGCTCGCTTCCATCTCTGTCGCCGCAGAGGCCAGCTTCGTCGTCAGCATGCCCACCGCGGCCTCGAAGGCCTTCGCCAGCCTGTCCAGCGTCGCCGCGCGCCGCGCCTTGGCATCGTTCTCAGCTTCCCTATCGGCGGCGAGGCGGCGATTCTCGATGAGGTTGTTGCGGAAAACCTCGATAGAACGAGCCAGGGTCCCGACCTCATCCTTCCGCTCGGTTTCCGGGACGGCCAGATCCGTGTCCCCTTCAGCGAGCCTCTGCGTGGTTCCCGCCAACTGGTTCAGAGGACGTGCGACGCGCACGGCGGCGATCCAGAACGCGAACCCTGCAACGACAAGGCCAAGGACCATGAGGCCGATGTTTACTGCGAGTGCCTTCGTCGCCTGGGCCGCCGTTTCCCTTGCCAGCATTGCAGTTGCCGAGCCGACCGCCTCGTTCAGGCCGAGAATCTCGTCGATTGCCTTGGTTGCCGCCGACACCCATTGATTGGCATCGACCGGATACCTGGCATCGGAAGTACCAGCCTTGTACACGCGCTCGCGCAGAGCCTGGAACTCACCGAAATAGCCGGCTTTGATGCGCTCGACTGCACTCTTCAGGGCCGCAGGTGTGTCGCTGCGCGCGGCCTGAAGATCGATCAGTCCCCAGGCGAGCTCAACGTTCCCTCGCTGGCGCAACAATTCGTCGAGTCGCTCCGACGAGATGGCGCGGCCGCCCGAGATGGCTGCCGCAATCGCCGCTCGTTCCCGACCCGCGAACTCGCTGGTCACCCAGGCGAGGTGCTTGAGTCTCTGGAACTCCGCGATGCGTGCTTCAGCATTGTCGACCCGCATCTCCGCTGCGAGGCGCAGCTGCTGCGACGCCTCGATGAGTGTCGTCAGCGCTGCGACACCGCGTGAGGCTGTCTGGGATGCACGCTGATCGCCGGACTTCGTAAGATCACTGTCGACCTGGCCACGGATCGCCTCGACTTGCCGAACCGCGGCCTCCGCCTTTGCCAGCTCGGAAAGGCCGGCATGTGTCAGGCGAAGTCGTTCAAGAGCACTTTTGAACGCGACATCTGCCTGCTGGCGAAGCTGACCGAGGAGAGCCGTATCGCTCGGCGAGGCGGACACCGCGGAGTTTAGCAGGGCGGCCGTTCGTCCACGCTCAGCGGCCCAGTTGCCCGCTGCCGCAAGAAGCTGGTCACCCGTCGCGTTCCCTTCCTGAATGGCCTGCACGGCTGTTCTTTGCTGGAATGCGACGACGCTGTGCTGGACGGTCAGCCCGATGAGCAGTGCCGCAAGCGCGGCAACGGCGGCGAATAGAACGGTTCGCAGAGACAGGCGCGACAGCATGGACGTTCTCCATCGACGGGCGGTATCAGGTGACGCATGTCGGAAGCGACTGGTCAGACCGATCGGCGACTTGCTGACGCTACGCGTCAGCCGGCCAAGTGCCCCAGTTGCAGTCATCGCGAGGGCATCGTTGGCCTCGCTGACACGTCCGATAAATGACGCATCATGTCTTCTATCGTACATTTTGGATGGTTAACGGCAGATTACCGGAGCCGTCGGCTGCATAGTTCTTGAGCACCTCCTGTCGCCGGGGGCCACGCGGTGCCGCACGCAGGAGAACTTTCGCCGACACCGCGACTTCGCCTCTCATGCCAAGCTCACTGACGCCCCCCGCGCCGGTCGGCTGGCTGGAGTTCTCGCTCCGCGGCAACCGGCTATTGGCCGGAATCGCCCGATTCCGAAACGCTCGAAACGGAGGAATGCCGCGACGGATTCCAGGGTCCGGCAACTTGCGGGCCGATGCGAAGTTGGTCGATGGCACGACGGGCGCTGTGATCGACAATTTCGTCGACGCTCGAAGGCCGGCGGTAGAAGGCAGGCACGGGCGGCATGACGATGGCGCCCATCTCGGTCACCGCTGTCATCGCCCTGAGGTGGCCGAGATGCAGCGGCGTCTCGCGTGCGAGCAAGATGAGCGGCCGCCGCTCCTTCAATTGCACGTCAGCGGCGCGCACGAGCAGATTGTCCGACAGGGAATGAGCGATCGCCGCCAGAGTGCGCATGGAGCAGGGCGCGACGATCATGCCGGCGATCGGATAGGAACCGGAGGCGATAGTGGCTCCGATGTCGTCGATGGCGTGGGCGATGTCGGCACGCGCCCGCAGCCGGTCGGCGGCCGCGGCGTCGATCTCCTGAGCGAGCGTCCGTTCGGCAGCGGACGATATGACGAGATCGACGGCGACGCCGAGCGTCGCGAGCAGTTCGACGATCCGCACTGCGATCACCGCGCCGGAGGCACCGCTGACACCAACGACCACCCGCAGCGTCATGGTTTTCTCCCCGCCAGGTCTGCGGCGATCTTCGGCCATAGGGCATCGACCCGCCGCTCGACCTCCTTCGACATGGACAGCACGCCACCCCACTCCCGGCCCGTCTCCGGGCCGACCTTCGTCGTCGCGTCGATGCCGAGCTTGCCGCCGAGCCCCGCCTCGGGCGAGGCGAAATCGAGATAGTCGATCGGAGTGCGATCGATCACGACGAGATCACGCGAGGGATCGGAGCGGGTGGCGATCGCCCACATGACGTCGCCCCAGTCGCGCACGGCAATGTCGCGGTCCACGACTACGATGGTCTTGGTGTAGCTGAACTGAGCCAGCATCCCCCACAGCGCCATCATCACCCTGCGCGCCTGGCCGGGATAGCGCTTGTCGATCGACACCACCGCCATCCGGTAGGAGCAAGCCTCGGGAGGCAGCCAGAGATCGACGATCTCCGGGATCTGCCGGCGGATCATCGGCAGCGCGAGTTCGTTGAATACGGAGCCGATCACCGAGGGCTCGTCGGGCGGACGTCCGGTATGCGTGGTAAGATAGAGCGGGTCGGAGCGCGTGGTGATCGCGCTGACCCTCAGGACAGGGAAATCCTCCACCGAGTTGTAATAGCCTGTGTGGTCGCCATAGGGGCCCTCGGGCTGCCGCTCGTCGGGCTTCACCCAGCCCTCGATGATGATCTCGGCATCGGCAGGAACCATCATCGGGACGCTGACACCACGGGCGAGGCGCGGCCTCTCGCCGCGCAGGACACCGGAGAAGCGGATCTCCGACAGGGTTTCCGGCAAGGGCAAGGCGGCGGAGAGCATGGTCGCCGGATCAGCACCGATCGCCACGGCCACCGGCATGGCCTCGCCCCTTGCCTCCCAGGCGCGGTGGTGGGCCGCGCCGCCGCGATGGGCGAGCCAGCGCAGGATGGCCGAGCCGCGGCCTGCCACCTGCATGCGATAGACGCCGAGATTGTAGCGGCCGGTGTCGCCCCAGTCGCCGCCGGGCGGCCGGGTAATGACCAGCGGCCAGGTGATAAGGGGGGCAGGCTCGCCCGGCCAGCAGGTCTGCACCGGCAGCGCCGTGAGATCAGCGGCGGCGCCGACGTGGCGAACCTCCTGGCAGGGGGGAGAAGCGACGATCGCGGGCCGCGTCGATAGCGCCGCCCGGATCATCGGCCAGCGCGACAGCGCGTCCTTCAACCCGTCGATCGGTGCTGGCTCGCGCAGGGCCGCCAGTAGCTCGCCGAGTTCGCCGACGCGCTCGCGGCGAACGCCGAGTCCCGCGGCAACGCGCTCTTCGGTGCCGAACAGGTTGGCGATGACGGGCATGGTGGCCGAGCGTCCCGAGACGGTTGGCCCATCAAAGCGCAGGGCCGGTCCACCCACCCGCAGCACCCGCCTCTGGACCTCCGTCATGTCGAGGGCAACATCGACCGGAGCCGCGATGCGGGCAAGATCGCCGCGCGCGGTGAGGAACGCGAGGAAGTCCCGCAGGCCGCGAAACCGCGGATGATCCCGCTGCACCGGACATTCCTCTCGCGCGATCGACGATCATGTTTTCCTGACGGCGCCGGCGCCGGTGCGCCTTGAGATGGCGCAAAGACAGGAGACCGCCGACCTGCCGTAAGTTCACAATGGACCGGCGCGAGCTCATTCCAACATTCCCGGCGGCAGCCGCATCGCTGCTGCGCGGGCTGCCGCCTGCCGTGATCGAGGCGCTCCTGTCCCGGCTCGTCGCAGTCACGACAGAGCGCCATCCGCGTCTGTTCGACAGGCTGGGGGCGCATGCCACTTCCCGCTATCTGATCGATCCCACCGATCTGCCCTTCGTTCTAATCCTCCATCCCGCCGCGGCGGACGGTCGGTTGCGTGTCCTGCCGCGTGGCACGGCCGAGCCCCGGGAAGCCCGTATCGGCGGGCCATTGGCCGCCCTGCTCGGCCTGATTCACGGCCGCTATGACGGCGATGCCCTGTTCTTCTCCCGCGACCTGGTGATCGAGGGCGATACGGAGGCGGTGCTCGCCTTGCGCAATGCCATCGACGACGCGGAGATCGACCTGTCGGTGGAGGCCCTTCACGGCCTTGGGCCCTTGCGTGCCCTGGCCGCCCCGCCGCTCGCCCGGATCCTCCCCCTCGTCGAACGCCTGACTGGCGTCAGCTTGTCACGACCCACCCGGGAGAGCCTTGAGCATGGCTACTGAGCGGCTGGAGATCGTCTGCCCGGCCGGAACCCCGGCCGCTCTGCGGACCGCCGTGGATGCCGGCGCCGACAGTGTCTATTGCGGCTTCAACGACGAGACCAACGCCCGCAACTTCCCGGGCCTCAACTTCTCCCGCGCCGAGATGGCGGTGGGCATCGCCTACGCCGCGGCGCGCGGGGTGAAGGTGCTCGTCGCGATCAACACATTCCCGCGCGCCGGCAGCGAGGCGCTGTGGCACCGGGCGGTCGATGACGCGCTGGCCTGTGGCGCGCATGCGGTGATCCTCGCCGACATCGGCCTTCTGGCCTATGCAGCCGAGCGGCATCCGGACCGGCGGTTGCATCTGTCGGTCCAGGCGGCGGCCTCCAATGCCGATGCCATCAATTTCTACGCCGAGACCTTCGGCATCCGGCGCGTCGTGCTGCCGCGCGTCCTGACAGTGGAAGAGATCGCCGCGATCAACCGTGAGATCGATGTCGAGACCGAGGTGTTCATCTTCGGCGGTCTCTGTGTCATGGCCGAGGGCCGTTGCTCGCTGTCCTCCTATGCCACCGGGCGTTCGCCTAACATGCACGGCGTCTGCTCTCCGGCGAGCCACGTTGCCTATGCCGAAGAGGGCGAAGATCTGGTCGCGCGCCTCGGCGGTTTCACCATCCATCGTGTGCCGAAGGCGGTGGCCGCGCCCTATCCGACCCTGTGCAAGGGCTGTTTCCAGACCGGCGACTATCGTGGTCACATCTTTGAGGATCCGGTGAGTCTCGATGCCGCGACGCTGATGCCGCAGCTCGCCCGCGCCGGGGTGCGAGCGCTGAAAATCGAGGGCCGGCAGCGCAGCCGCGCCTATGTCGAACAGGTGGTGCGTGCCTTCCGCCGCGCCAGCGAGGCCGAGGCGGCCGGCCAGCCCATCCCGAAGAGCGAGCTCTGGAGGCTGACCGAGGGTCAGCAGACCACCGCCGGCGCCTATCGCAAGACATGGCGCTGACAGGTCCGCGGAGGATGCAATGGAATTGACCGTCGGCCCGCTGCTCTTCCATTGGGCCACCGATGCCTGGAGCGATTTCTACGCCCGCCTTGCCGACGAGGCGCCGGTCGATCGCGTCGTGATCGGCGAGAGCGTCTGCTCGAAACGCCTGCCGCTCTACGCGGACCGGATCACGGAAGCCGTGGAGCGGCTGGAGCGAGCCGGCAAGACGGTCGTCCTGACCTCGTTGGCCCTGGTCACCCTACCGCGTGAGCGGCGGGCCGCCGCCGGGCTCTTTGCCCAGACCGGGCATGAGGTCGAGATCGACGACCTGACGCTGATGCGGTGGGCCGGCAAGGGAGATGACGCGCACTGTCCCGGCTTCTCCATCGGGCCGCTGGTCAACGTCTACAACGAATCGACGCTCCGCTTCTTCGCCGCACGGGGCGCGCGCTCCGTCTGCCTGCCGCCGGAACTGCCCTTCGCCTCGGTGGCGAGCCTCGCGGCGGCGGCCCAGCCGCTCGGCATCGGCGTCGAGGTTTTCGCCTTCGGCCGCGTGCCGCTCGCCCTCTCGGCGCGCTGCTATCACGCCCGCGTTCACGGGAGGACCAAGGATTCCTGCCAGTTCGTCTGCGACCGGGATCCAGACGGGATGGTGGTGCGGACGCTCGACGGGCAGGATTTCCTCGCCGTGAATGGCGTGCAGACCCTCTCCTACAATTGCTGCAACCTGATCGACGACGTCGGCACGCTGCGGCAGGCCGGTGTGACGGCCCTGCGCCTGTCGCCCCACAGCGGCGACTTCGTCTCCGTCTGCCGGGCCTTCAGGAGCGCGATCGACGGCCAAGGTGACGATCCGGCTGCCCTGTTGCCTGGCCATATCCCGGCAATGCCATACTCGCGTGGCTTCATGTTCGGTGCGACAGGCGCGGAGTAGCTGGGCGACTGGCAGCACATGAACCATACTCTGCCCGACGATGGAGGCATGGCGTAGCGACGACAACGAGCGCTTCGACATGGTCAGCCGAACGGAGATATGACCCACTTCCATTGGATAAAGCGGAATACAAGACCCGATAGCCCTATTGTGCTGGCTCTCGGGCTTCATTAGGGATTGCTTACAATTCGCCGTGATGGGCGCCGGGAACCTCTGCTCGAAGCCCTGCCATGGGCGGCGTGGCGAATCCTCTACCCTGACAACAACGGCAATGGAGGGAGCATGCGTGGGCTTCTGGCAATCAGCCGCCTTATCGATACGGTGAACGCGTTCATCGGTCGGTCGGCGAGTTGGCTCATACTCGTGGCCGTGCTCATCTCGGCGGGTAACGCCGTGGTCCGGAAAGTCTTCAATTCCTCCTCCAACGCCTGGCTGGAGGCGCAGTGGTATCTGTTTGGCGCGGTCTTTCTGCTCTGCGCGGCCTGGACGCTTCTCTCCAACGAGCATATCCGCATCGACGTCGTGAACAGCCTTCTTCCGAGAAGGGCACGGAACTGGATCGAGGTGGTCGGGCACTCGCTCTTCCTCATGCCGCTGTGCGTGCTGATCCTGATCGACTCCTGGCCGTTCTTCCTCAGGTCCTATCTTCAGAACGAACAGTCGATGAATGCCGGCGGGCTTACCGTCTGGCCGGCCAAGGCCCTCGTGGTCATCGGATTTGCCCTTCTGCTCCTCCAGGGCATCAGCGAACTGATCAAGCGCATCGCCATCATGCGCGGCCAGCTGGATGATATTCAGGGCGGCGGGCATCATGAAATGGCCGAGGCGGAGGCAGCGCGGCTCCTGGAAGCTGCCAAATCCGAAGGCCTTCTAGACACGGCCAAAAAGTAAAGCGTGGGGAGAGAGCTCGTGTCCATTCGACTTCTTACGTCAGGCGCCGTGGCCGCCGCGCTTGCCGCGTTTCTCCTGGTTGCCGCGATCGAACCGGCTCTGGCCGCCGAGGGATCCGGCATCGGCGGGTTCCTCCGCTCGAACCTCGCGCCCGTGATGTTCATCGCGCTGGTCGGCTTCCTGCTGCTTGGATATCCGGTTGCCTTCGCACTGGCTGCCAACGGCCTCTTCTTCGCCGTCGTCGGCATCGAGCTGGGCCTGTTCCAGCCGAATTTCCTCCAGGCCCTGCCGGAGCGCATCTACGGCACGATGAACAACGACACTCTGCTGGCGATTCCCTTCTTCACGTTCATGGGGCTTATCCTCGAACGCTCGGGAATGGCGGAGGATCTCCTCGACACGATCGGACAGCTGTTCGGATCGATCCGCGGCGGCCTGGCCTATGCCGTGATCTTCGTCGGCGCGCTCCTAGCGGCAACGACGGGCGTCGTCGCCGCGAGCGTCATCTCGATGGGACTGATCTCGCTGCCGATCATGCTGCGATACGGCTACGACAGACGCCTCGCCACCGGCGTCATCGCCGCATCCGGCACGCTGGCGCAGATCATCCCGCCCTCGCTGGTCCTCATCGTCATGGCCGACCAGCTGGGTCGCTCCGTCGGCGACATGTACGAGGGCGCATTCGTTCCCGGGCTGGTCCTGTCCTGCCTCTATGCCGGCTACGTCTTCCTCGTATCGATCTTTCAGCCGAACTACGCTCCGGGCCTCCCGCGCGAGGCGCTCCTGTACATGCAGGACGATGGCAAGCGCGGCACCTGGAAGCTCGGCGTACTGGCGCTCTACTCGGCCGTCGCGGCCTACGTGCTGATGCAGCAGACCACCGTTCGCGGCGGGGCGGACTTCGTCATCCTGACGATGTCGGTCACCGTGCTGATCGCGTTCGTTGCGGTCGTCTGCAACTACTATCTGGGCGCCCGGCGCCTGCTCGTCACCATCGCTGCGACGGCCCTGCTCGGGGTGGCGTACTACTTCCTCCGCCAGTCCGGCCACACCAACCTGTCGCTTCTGGCGGAAGCCATCGCGTTCGGCTTCGCTTACGCCATCGTCATCGGGCTCGTCGAGCGCTTCGGCGGCTTCAAACTCATCTCGCCGATCGCCGAGCAGGTGACCTTCGTCATGGTGCCGCCGCTCGGCCTGATCTTCCTGGTTCTGGGCACCATCTTCATCGGTGTGGCGACGCCCACCGAGGGCGGCGCGATGGGTGCCGCCGGCGCCATGCTGCTGGCCATCATGAAGCGGCGACTGACCTTCGATCTGCTGCGGCAGGCGGGTGAGTCCACGGCCAAGCTGTCGGCCTTCGTGCTGTTCATCCTGGTCGGTGCGCGCGTGTTCTCGCTGACGTTCTACGGGGTCAACGGCCACATCTGGGTGGAGCATCTCCTGGTGTCGCTGCCGGGCGGCCAGACCGGATTCCTGATCGTCGTCAACGTCATGGTGTTCCTGCTCGCCTTCTTCCTCGACTTCTTCGAGCTGGCGTTCATCGTCGTGCCGCTGCTGGGGCCGGCGGCGGAAAAGCTCGGGATCGATCTCATCTGGTTCGGCGTGATCCTCGCCGTGAACATGCAGACGAGCTTCATGCACCCGCCGTTCGGCTTTGCCCTGTTCTTCCTGCGCTCGGTCGCGCCGAAAGATCCCTATACCGACAAGGTAACGGGCAAACGCATGGATCCGGTCACCACCATGCAGATCTACTGGGGCTCCGTGCCCTTCGTGGTCATCCAGTGCATCATGGTCGGCCTGGTGATCATGTTCCCGCAGATGGTCATGCACTACAAATCCACCGGGCCTCAGATCGACCCAAGCAAGGTGGAGATCCGCATCGACGTGCCCAGCCTGGGCGGCCTGCCGGGCTTCGACACGCCCGCGGTGCCGGGAGGGCTCCCTGGCCTGGGCGCGCCGCCCATCATTCCGCCGCCGGGCAACTGACCGTGTTTCCCGCGTAGTCAATCCAGGCGCTCGTGCAATTCTGGGGGCATGGCATGAGGCACGGATCAAGGGTGGCCGCCGCCACCGTCCTGGCAGCGGCGGGCCTTGCCGCCCTTGTCGAACCCGCCCATGCGGCGGCGGCGCTCGACGGGCGCGCCATGGGGCTCGCCTGGTGCCTGCCGTTTGCCGGCCTGCTCCTGTCCATCGCGACGGGGCCTGTCTTCTACCCCCATGTCTGGGAGCATCATTACGGCAAGATCGCCGCGCTCTGGGCCGCGCTGGTGATCGTGCCCATGCTCGCGCTGTTCCCGTTCGAGCAGTCGGCGGGAGCGCTGACCTTCACCATGCTGGGCGAGTACCTGCCCTTCATCATCCTGATCTTCGCGCTCTATGCGATTGCCGGCGGCATCCTGGTCACCGGCAACATCCACGGCGCGCCGGGAACCAACACAGCGATCCTCGCCATCGGCGCCGTGCTCGCGAGTTTCGTCGGCACCACCGGCGCGTCGATGATCATGATCCGGCCGATCATCCGGGCCAACGATGACCGCGTCCACAACGTCCATGTCGTCGTGTTCTTCATCTTCATCGTCTCGAACTGCGGTGGCGCGCTGACCCCGCTCGGCGACCCGCCGCTGTTCGTCGGCTTCCTGAAGGGCGTCGACTTCTTCTGGACCACGCGGTTCCTGTTCACCGAGACGGCCATCGTCATCGGCGCGCTGCTGGCGATCTTCTTCTGCCTCGACACTGTGCTCTATCGGCGGGAGGGCCGCATCAAGCCCGACCCGACGCCGGATTCGCGCGTCGGGGTGAAGGGTCTCTCCATGCTGCTGCTGATCGCGGTCGTGGTGGCCGCCATCCTCTTGCGCGGCTCGTGGAAGCCCGGTGTGTCGTTCTCGCTCGCCGGCATCGCCTTCCCGCTTGAGGACATCGTTTCCAACGCGCTGATGCTGGCGGCCGGCCTCGCCTCCCTGAGGCTCGCCAATCCCCTCTGGCGCGCGCAGAACGGCTTCAACTGGGGGCCGGTGAAGGAGGTCGCCAAGCTGTTCGCGGCCATCTTCGTGTGCATCGTGCCGGTCATCGCCATCCTGGCAGCGGGCCGTGCTGGCGCGCTGGCCCCGCTGGTCGCGCTGGTCTCCAACGCAGACGGCACGCCGAACAACGCCATGTATTTCTGGCTGACCGGCGCGCTGTCATCCTTCCTCGACAACGCCCCGACCTATCTCGTCTTCTTCGAGCTTGCCGGCGGCGACGCCAAGACGCTGATGGGACCGCTGTCGCTGACGCTGACGGCGATCTCCACCGGCGCCGTGTTCATGGGCGCCAACAGCTATATCGGCAACGCCCCGAACTTCATGGTCTATGCCATCGCCAAGGACATGGGGGTCAAAATGCCCTCGTTCTTCGGCTACATGGCCTGGTCGATGGCGATCCTGGTCCCGATCTTCGCGGTGGTGACGCTGCTGTTCTTCACCATCCGGGCCCCGCTCGCGGGGTGGTGAGCCAAGGGCGCTCCCGGCCCCATGCCACCTTGCCGTGGGATCGGGCTGGTCGCTGCGAAAAGTTGCCTTGAGGCCTGGCCCGAGGCCCAGGCCATGCGCCAAGACGGGTCCGCCCTTTCGCCCGCGTGACCAGCGACGGTGCACAATCACCGCTCGCAACAAAGTGACCTGCCCGCGCTGGCAACCGGGTTGTATTCGAACTTCGCTAATTGTGGACTGGTTCCAAACAAGAGGCCGCCTCCAAGGTCCGGTTCAGCGCGGGAGACGGTGCGTGGCGAAACTCAACATCAACGGCCAGGTGGTCGAGATCAGCGCGGCGGACGATACGCCGCTGCTCTGGGCCCTGCGCGAGCAGGCCGGGCTGACCGGCACGAAATATGGCTGCGGCGTCGCCGCCTGCGGGGCCTGCACGGTGCATATCGACGGGCAGGCGACGCGCTCCTGCGCCATGCCGATCAGCGCCATCACCGAAGACCAGAAGATCGTCACGATCGAGGGCCTGTCGCCCAACGGCATGCACCCGATCCAGGTCGCCTGGCGCGATCTCGACGTGCCGCAATGCGGCTATTGCCAGTCCGGGATGATCATGGCGGCGGCTGCGCTGCTGGCCGAAAAGCCCAATCCCACGGATGCCGACATCGATGCGGCGATGACCAATATCTGCCGCTGCGGGACCTACAATCGCGTGCGCGCCGGCATCAAGCAGGCCGCCGGCAGCCGGCAGGGATGAGGGGAAGCGTCATGACACTCATCGACAACGCCGCCCCCACCCGCCGCAGCGTGCTGAAGGCCGCTGCCGGCCTTGCCGTCGGCTTCCACCTGCCGGCGAAGGACGTGCTGGCGCAGGCCGCTCCGCCCGCCGCGCCGGAAATCAACGCCTGGGTCGTCATCCGTCCCGACGACACGGTGGTGCTCCGCATGGCACGCTCCGAGATGGGACAAGGCACCCGCACCGGCCTCTGCCAGATGATCGCAGAGGAGCTGCACTGCGACTGGTCGAAGATCGTGACCGAATATGTGACCCCGGGCCAGTCTCTGGCGCGCAACCGCGCCTGGGGCGCCTTCCTCACCGCCGGTAGCCAGGGCATCCGTCAGAGCCAGGATTATGTGCGGCGCGGCGGCGCGGTGGCGCGCACCATGCTCATTCAGGCCGCCGCCGACGCCTGGGGCGTGCCGGCAGCCCAGTGCACGGCGAAGGACAGCGTCATCACCCATGGCGGCTCCGGTCGCTCGGTGCGCTACGGGCAGGTCGCCGCGGCGGCTGCCCGTCTCACTCCGCCACAGGACGTGGCGCTGAAGGAGCCGAAGGACTGGACGGTCATCGGCCAGTCGGTGAAGCGACTGGATACGGCCGCCAAGACCACCGGCGCGCTGGTCTACGGCTCCGACCTGAAGATGCCGGGGATGCTGGTCGCCGTGCCGAAGGAATGCCCGGTCTTCGGTGGTCGCGTCGCGTCCTTCGACGCCGCCAAGGTCGCCTCGATGCCGGGCGTGAAACATGTCCTGAAGGTGGGCGACACGGCGGTCGCCGTGGTCGCCGAGACGTTCTGGCAGGCGAAGACCGCGCTCGATGCGCTGCCGGTCGAATGGAACTACGGGACGAACCGCGCCGTGTCGTCGCAAACAATCGACGCGATGCTGACCGAAGGCCTGAACGCGTCGGAGGCCTTTGTCGGCAATGCCAACGGCGATGCGCGCGCCGCCATCGCGGCCGCACCGCGCAAGGTGGAGGCGGTCTATTCCTACCCCTTCCAGAACCATGCGCCGATGGAGCCGATGAATGCCACGGTGGTCTGGACGGCGACGCGCTGCGACGTCTGGTGCCCGACGCAGAATGGCGAGGCGGCACTGATCGCGACCGCGGCCGCTGCCGGCCTGCCGCAGACGTCCTGCGACGTGCATCGCGTCGATCTCGGCGGCGGCTTCGGCAGGCGCACGACACACGACTGGCTGACGCAGGCAGTGCTGATCGCCAAGCAGGTGCCGGGCGTGCCGATCAAGACCCAGTGGACCCGCGAGGAGGACATGGTGCAGGGGCGCTATCACCCCGTCACCAAATGCAAACTGACCGGCGGGCTGGACGCGCAGGGCAACCTCACCGGCCTGCACATGCGCATTTCCGGCCAGTCGATCCTCTCCTACGTGTTCCCAACCGCACTGCAGAACGGCCGCGACCCCGTGCAGTTCCAGGGCCTCAATGCCGGCGGCAACGACAGCCAGATCGGCTATTCGTTCCCGAACCTGCTGATCGACCATGCGATGCGGAACACGCATGTGCCGCCGCACTTCTGGCGCGGCGTCAATCACAACCAGAACGCCATCTACCTCGAGTGCTTCCTCGACGAACTGGCGCATGCGGCCGGGCAGGATCCGCTCGCCTTCCGCCGCAAGCTGATGGGCAACCACCCGAAGCACCTCGCCGTGCTGAACGCGGTGGCCGAGCGCATCGGCTGGGGCACGCCGCCGCCGGCGGGCGTGTTCCGCGGCATCGCCCAGCAGATGGGCTTCGGCAGCTATGTGGCGGCGGCAGCCGAGGTTTCGGTCGATGCCGCAGGCAAGCTCAAGATGCATCGCATCGTCGCGGCGACGGACTGCGGCTACGCGGTCAATCCGCGCCAGATCGAGATGCAGGTGGAGGGCTCTTTCGTCTATGGCCTCTCGGCGCTGCTCTACGGCGAGTGCACCGTGAAGGACGGCCAGATCGTCGAGACCAATTTCGACACCTACAACGTGCTGCGCATGGACGAGATGCCGAAGGTCGAGACCATCGTCATGCCGTCCGGCGGATTCTGGGGTGGCGTCGGCGAGCCGACCATCATGGTGGCCGCGCCGGCCGTGCTGAACGCCATCTTCGCGGCGACCGGCAAGCGCATCCGCACCGTGCCGCTCAAGGACCAGAACCTGCGCGCGTGATGCGGACGGGCGCAGTGCTGCTTTCCTTCTGCCTTGCGGCACCCGCCGCGGGGCAGGAGGTTGCGCGCTACGCGGTGACCGGCGACGCCGTCGAGGCGCCGCTCGCAGGCCTCTCGGGCGACGCAGTGCGCGGGGCCCGCATCGTCCGCAACAGGGAGACGGCAAACTGTCTCATCTGCCACACGGTGCCGGACCCCACGGAGGCCTTCATGGGCGAGATCGGACCGCCGCTCGCCGGCGTGGGGTCGAGGCTGACGGCCGGCCAGATCAGGTTGCGGCTCATCGATCCGACCAAGGTGAAGCCGGCCGCAGCCATGCCCGCCTATCATCGCGTTGCAGGCCTCCATCACGTCGAGGCGCGCTACCGGGACCGGCCGGTCCTCTCGGCGCAGGAGATCGAGGATGTCGTCGCCTATCTGTCGGGCCTGAAGGAGTGAGATCATGACGACGCATCGGGCTCGTCGGGCGATCATGCTGTCCCGGCGCACGGCGATCGCAGCCGCAGCGGCGCTGCTCCCTTGGCGGGCAGGCGCGCAGGCCGCCTCGGGCGAGACCTTCGCTGCGGCCGAACAGGCGATCCTTGCGGGCCGTGTTCCCGTGACCGCCGGCATTTCGCTGGACACGCCCCCCCTGTCCGAGAACGGCAATTCCGTCGACCTGACGATCAAGGTCGACAGCCCTATGACCGCGGATGACCACGTGTCGTCGATCTATGTGCTGTCGGAGAAGAACCCGTTCCCGCGCGTCGCCGCGTTCCATATCGGTCCGCGGGCCGGACGGGCCGAGGTCGCGACGCGCATCCGGCTCTCGGAGACCCAGTCGATCGTCGTTCTCGCCGAGACCAGCAAGGGCATCGTCCATCGCGGCACGCGCGAGGTCATCGTCATTCTCGGCGCCTGCGTGGACGGAGGCTGAAACCATGGCCAGCGCCACCATCCCCGCGAGGATCACCATGCCGGCCGAAGCGCGGCGGGGCGAGATCATCGAGATCCGCGTGCTCGTTCGCCACGCCATGGAGCGGGGCCTCGATGCGCCGGGCCTGAGGCCGGTGCCGCGCAGGATCATCCACACGTTCCGCGCCACCTATGGGGGCGACGAAGTCATGCGGATGGAACTGTCGCCCGGCATTGCCGCCAACCCCTACGTCGCCTTCACCACCGTGGCGACGGAGACCGGCGAGTTCGTCTTCGAGTGGCTTGAGGACGGCGACGTGACCTACGAGCGCCGCCAGACGCTGACGGTCGCATGAGGTTCGCCGCGGCCGTTGCCGGGTGCCTGCTGGCGGCGACCGCGAGCGCCGGCGAAGTGCGGGCACCCGCGACCTTCCTGTCGTCCGACCTGCGCGCCTTGCAGGAGGACGCCTCCCGTCATCCCGGCTGGCTCTGGGTCGACGAGGGCGAGGCACTCTGGAAGGCCGCGCCGGCCACGGCTAGGCCGTCGTGCCAGGGGTGCCACGGGGACATCTCGTCGATGCGCGGCGTCGCCGCCCGCTATCCCGCCGTGGCCAGCGACGGCGCGCTGCTCAACCTCGAGGGGCGAATCGAGCGCTGCCGGGCGCAGAACCAGAGCGCGCCAGCCTTCGGCCACGAGAGCGAGGCGCTGCTGTCGCTGACCGCCGCCGTCGCGCTGCGTTCACGCGGCATGCCGTTCTCCGTGGCAACGGATGGGCCAGCCGCGCGCTTCCTTGCGGAAGGCCGGCGCTTCTACGAGACGCGCCAGGGGCAGCTCAACCTATCCTGCGGCCAGTGCCACGACGAGAATGTCGGCCGGCGCCTGCGCGGCGATGTCATTTCAAACGGAATAGGCACCGGCTTTCCGGCCTATCGGCTCGAGTGGAATGCGATGGGTTCGCTGCATCGCCGCCTGCGCGCCTGCTCGCTCGGAGTCCGTGCGACGCAGTTCCCCTACGGTTCCGCGGAATATCTCGCGCTGGAGCTCTATCTCGCGGCGCGCGCCCAGGGCTTGCCGGTCGAGGCGCCCGGGATTCGCCGCTGACCGAAAGGCGATGAGCCGGCGCGCCGCGCGGAAGCGGGTTTCGCTGCGCGTTCGCGAGGGCCGACAAGGGCGACGCTCTTGATCAGTGGTGAAGGGCGTTCTACGGACGCGTCATGACGGTTTCGAGCGAAGACGAACTGGCGGCCCTGAAAGAGATCGGGCGCATCGTTGCCGATACGCTGGCCGCGATGGGCCGCGCCATCGAGCCCGGCATGACCACGCTCGAACTCGATCAATTCGGACGGAGGCTGATGGAGAGTGCCGGGGCGCGTCCGGCACCGGAACTCGCCTACGACTTTCCCGGGGCAACCTGCATCAGCGTTAACGAGGAGATCGCGCACGGCATTCCCGGCTCCCGCCAGATCAGGCCGGGCGACCTGGTCAATATCGACGTCTCCGCGGAGAAGGGCGGCTACTTCGCCGATACCGGCGCTTCGTTCGCCGTGCCGCCTGTGACCCGCGCCGTCGAACGCCTGTGCAGGGACGGCCGTCGGGCCATGTGGGCCGGCCTGGGGCAGGTTGGCGCCGGCCGGCCTCTGGCAGGCATCGGGCAGGCCGTCGGCGCCTTCGCGCGCAAGAACGGCTATACGCTGGTGCGCAATCTCGCGAGCCATGGCGTCGGCCACTCCCTGCACGAGGAGCCAACGGAGATCGCGACCTGGCCAGACCCTTCCGAGCGCCGCATCATGGCCGACGGGATGGTGTTCACGGTCGAACCCTTCCTCTCCCTCGGCGCCGAGATCGCTGAAGACGGCGACGATCCCTGGACGCTGTACAGCCAGCCAAGGGCTCTCACGGTGCAGTATGAACACACGGTCGTGGCGACGCGGAACGGGCCGCTGATCCTGACCATGCCCGGACAGCCGGGATAGGGCGCGACCGGCCGCTGGCGGCCGGAGCCTCCCGCGCATCCAAGGCAACGCCTCTTCGGCCGGACCCGCGTCAGGCGCGGGTGCGATGTGCTGGATCCAATAGCGTTTGAAAACTGCAGTCGTCCGACTTGACATCGGCGCGGCCAGACCGTCGATTGCATCGCCTTCAACATTCAACCCCCGAGAAGTGCATGTTGGACCGTATTGCGTGTGGTCGAAGCACCACGGTTGCCGGGCTGGCTGCTGCTGTCAGCACCCTCGCGCTTCTCACCAGCCCCGCGCTCGCCCAGTCCGTGTGGCAGGGCGCTACCTCTGATTGGGGGACCGCTTCCAACTGGTCGACGAATGCCGTTCCGGGAAGCGGCACCACCGCGGTCATCGGCAGCGGCGGCGCGGTGAGCCCACTGGTCGCCGGCGGCAGCGCGACGGTCAACGTCCTCAAGATCGGTGCATCCGGGGCTGGTGCATCGCTGGGCGTCTCGTCCGGCGGGACCTTCACCTATTACTCCGCGACGATCGGCGAACTCGCGGGCCAGATCGGTAGCGTCGCGGTCAGCGGAGCCGGCACAACCTGGACCGGCCCGTATCTGTATTCGGGCTATCAGGGCAGCGGTTCCTTCACGCTGTCCGACGGGGCTGCCGCCAACCTCAATTTCGCGCAGTCAGGCGTCTTCGCGGGGTCGTCCGGCGCGGTGACGATCACTGGCGCTGGCACCACGTGGAGCACCAGCGGCGGCCACATTGTCGGCGATTCCGGACAGGGCGTGCTGCAGATCCTCAACGGCGGCTATGCCAATGATCGCGCAGCGACGGTCGGCGACAAGGTCACCAGCAACGGCACCGCAACAGTCAGCGGCGCCGGCAGCCTCTGGAACGTCCAACTCGTCCTGATGGTCGGCGCCTATGGCACCGGTCATCTCGGGATCGGCAACGGCGGCGATGTGCAGGCCGGCAGCTATATCGCCATCGGCCGGCAGTCCGGGAGCGTCGGCTCGCTGTCCGTCGATGGCGCCGGAAGCTCGCTCTCCACCACCTCCTATACGGTCGTCGGCTGGAACGGCACCGGTTCCGCGGTGGTCTCGAACGGCGGACAGGTCAACACCCAGCAGGGCATGATCGGATATTTCGCGCCGGGCAGCGGCACACTGCGGGTGACCGGCGCCGGATCCCAGTGGATCGGCACGACCTATCTCCTCGTCGGTTACGGCGGCAACGGCACGCTGACGGTCGACAGCGGCGGTCTCGTGCGCATCAGCGACGGCGCCGGCCGCATCTTTATCGCCAACCAGGCCGGCTCGACCGGTACGGTGAACATCGGCGCCGCGTCGGGAGCGACAGCCCAGGCAGCCGGTATCCTCGATGTGTCCGAACTGCGGTTCGGCGCCGGCACCGGCCGGATCGTTTTCAACCATACCGAGAGCAGCTACGCGCTCAACGCGGCGATCACCGGCGCCGGCACCGTGCTGGTGGAGAACGGCACGACCGTGCTGGGCGGCGCGAACACCTATTCGGGCGCGACGCGGATCCGCTCGGGAACGCTGGAGCCCGCCACGGCCACGGCGGCCGGAACCAGCACGATCGAACTTGGCGGCGGATCCGGAACCCCGACGCTTCGCTTCGGCGGCAGCTACACGGTCGCCAATGCCATGACCATGGCCGCTGGCGGCGGTACGATCGACACCGGCGGCCATGCCGTCGTGCTTTCGGGTGCGCTTGGCGGCGCCGACGGCTTCACCAAGTCCGGCAGCGGCAGCCTGACCCTGACCGGAACGGGAAGCTACGCCGGCGCCACGACGGTCAATGCCGGCCTTCTTGCCGTGAACGGCGCGATCGGTGGCTCAGGCGTCACGGTGAATGCCGGCGGCACGCTTGGCGGCACGGGCACGATCAACGCGGCGACGACGATCTCCGGCGGCACGCTGCAGGCCGGCAATCTCGCGATCAATGGCGGTCTCAGCCTCACCGCGAGCTCGGTCTATGTCTTCACGCCCGCGAGCCTGACGACGGTCAACGGAGCTGCGGCGCTGGGCGGATCGACGCTGGCATTCACGCCGACGAGCTTCCAGGCGCAGACCTACACCGTCCTGACGGCCACTGGCGGCGTCAGCGGCACATTCACGGTCGCGGGAGCCGGCGGCTCCACGGCCAGCGTCACCTATGGGGTCAACGACGTCACGCTCACCGTCGACGGCTATCGCGCGACCCCTGCCCTTCTGGGGACGCCGAACGGCAATGTCGGCGCCGTGGCCGGCGGCATCGACAGGTTCCTGAACTCCGGCGGCACCCCGCCAGCGGCGTTCAACAGCCTCCTCGGCCTCAGCGGACCGGCGCTTGCGGCGACCCTCGGCAACCTGTCCGGCGAAGCCGGCACGGGTGCCGTCACCGCGGGCATTTCGACGACATCGACCTTCCTGTCGATCATGCTCGACCCCATGGCCGGCGCGCGCAGGGCCATGGCCAACGGCGCCGGATCCTCGCTGATCGAGATGGCCGACATCGCCGCTCGCGCGACGCCGGCTGCACGCGTGGAGACGGGCTGGAACATCTGGACCAAGGCCTTCGGGCAGACCGGGCGCTCAGCATCCGATGCCGGGACAGGCGCTACGGGTGGGGCCACCGGCCTCTACGGCGTCGCGGCCGGCGCAGACCGCATGATCTCGTCCGACATGCTCGCCGGCTTCGCGCTTGCCGGCGGCGGGACGAATTTCGGCCTCGGCCCGCTGGGCCAGGGCACCGGCGACTTCCTCCAGATCGGCCTCTACGGCTCGATGCGGCTGGGCGCGGGCTACCTTTCGGCGGCGCTCGCCTATGGCTGGAACCGCTTCGACGTTTCCCGCAACGCCGGTCTTGGCGGCCTCCTCGAAACCTATCGATCTTCGCCGGTGGCACATACGTTCGGCGGCCGGACCGAGATCGGACGGCGCTTCGGCCAGCCGGTGCTGGGTGTCACGCCCTATGCTGCCATCGAGGCCATCGGCTACGGCGCCCAGGCCTATTCCGAAACATGGGTGGTGCCGGCCACCGGGGCCTTCGCCCTGAACTATGCCGGCCGCGTCAGCGCCACCTTGCGGGCAGAAGCAGGCCTGCGGGTAGACAGCCAGATCCGCATGGGTGAAGCGGGCACCCTCCTTGCCTTCGGCCGCCTCGCCTATGGCTGGCAATCCAACCCGCAGCGTGCCGCCGATGCCCAATTCCAGCAGCTCGCCAATTCCGGCTTCACCGTTTTCGGCGCCCGCGCATCCATGCATACGGCGCTGATGACGCTCGGCGTCGAGACACGCCTTCGCGACGGCATGAAAGCGTCGCTGGCGCTCGACGGCGAGGTCGGCGACCGTCATCGGGCAGTGCGCGCCAGCATGGGCCTCGGCAAGGTCTGGTGAGCTCTCGGCATCGACGGGTGCCTTACTCCGTCTGCCCCGAAGACCTAGGCAACCATAACACTGCCGCCCGAGGGCGACAGCGTCTGCCCTGTGAAGTAACCGGCCTCGTCGCTGGCCAGAAACACCGCCGCGGGCACAACGTCGTCGACGGTTCCGGCGCGACGCAGCGGATAAGTCGCGACCGTCGTGCGGATGGCATCGTCGGTCATCCCCGCGGCCAGTTCCGTCTGGATGATGGCTGGGGCAATCGCATTGACGCGGACGCCCTTCGGCCCGAGTTCACGAGCCAGCGCCTGGGTGAAGCCGATCATGCCGGCCTTGGCTGCCGACAGATGGGTGAAATTCGCCGCCCCGCTGACGCCGAAACTGCCGGACATGTTGATGATGGATCCCCGCCCCTGCGCGATCATGTGCGGCACGGCAAAGCGCGAGCACAGAAACATGCCGCGCAGATGGACCGCGATCATCTCGTCCCAGATCTCGATCGGCATTTCGGCCAACGGTCTGGCATTGAGGAGCCCGGCATTGTTGACGAGGATGTCGATGCTGCCGAACCGGGAAAGCGCCGCCGCGACCATGGCCTCGACCGCGCCGGCATCGGTCACGTCTGTCGCGCAGATATCGACGGCGTTGCCCGTTTCATCGATTTCGCCAGCCGCGCGGCGCGCCATGTCCATGTCGCGGTCGGCGATCATGACCCGCGCGCCTTCGGCGACAAAGCCCGCGGCCATCGCCCTTCCGATGCCGCGAGCCGCGCCGGTTATGATGGCCGCCCTGCCACCCAGTCGGTTGCTCGACACCGAGCCTACTCCATTCACCGCACGGAAACGACAAGCCCGAGGGAGGTCCCTCGGGCCGGTTCGCGTGATCGTCCTGCAGCGCAGGATCAGACGAGATATTTCTGGAACTGCTGCGAGCGGGCACGCGCGGCGGCCAGTTCTTCCGCCGTGAACTTCACCTTGCCGGCAAAGCGGTTGGTCACCAGCGCGTTCAGGTCGGGGCGGGTCGCGCCTTCGCCAGCCGCATATTGCATGACGAAATCGGCCATGGTCGAAACCTTGGCCGGATCGGAATAGCCGAAGCCGTGATCAGTCAGTTCCGGCACCAGATTGGTGAGGTTCACGAGCCCGAGCCCGATCCGCGAATATTCCTTGCCGGTCGAGGAGATCGAAACCTCCGAGTTCGCCTTCAGGAAGATGTCGATGGACTCGTCGACATTCGTCTGGGTGAACTTCACGGCCTCCATGGCGCCCTGCACGAAAGCCTCGCAGAGCGCGGCGTCGCGCTGCAGGCGCTGGGGCTGCGTGGTCAGCGCCTGGCCGTAGAAATCGATTCCGACGCTCTTGAACAGCATGAAGCGCACGTCGGTGCCGAGCGGCGCGAGCGAGGGGACGGTGCTGGTGGCGAATGCGGACACAGCGTCCACCTGCTTTTCCGCCAGCGAGCGCTCGCGCACCTTGCCGTCCAGCTGGATGATCTGGACTTTCGCGAGATCAAAGCCGGCCTTGGCGGCATAGAGAGGCAGGAACGGGTATTCGCCCGACGTCACGCTGGCGCCAAGGCGCTTGCCCTCGAGATCCTTCGGCGACCTGATCGGCGAGTCCGCCCGGACGCCGACGCCCATCAGCACCTCGTAGTTGATCTGGCCAATGCAGGTGATCGGCAGCTTGCGGGCCGCCTGGATGATCACTGTCGGGGTTGGGGCCATGCCGAAGTCGAAGGTGCCGGCGCTGACGGCCTGCGCCGCAGAATTCGACCCCGAGCCGCGCGCGACGCTGACATCGAGGCCGGCATTCTTCCAGAAGCCCTTGTCGCGCGCGACATAGGCGAAAAGGTTCGGGCCCTCCGGCAGCCACGAGGTGGTGAAGCTGACCTTGGCAGCGCCCTGTGCAACGGCGGGTGAGGCGAGCGGCAGGCCGGCTGCGATCGCGCCGAGGCCCATGGCCTTGATGGCTGTGCGTCGAGAAATCGTCATGACCTGGTTCCCTTATGATTGCGCCTGGATGCGATCGGTGGGGAAGCTTCTCTCCGTGCGTTCCCGCGCGCAAGAGGAATTATGCCAGTTTATATACTTCGCATGCATTTTAGTCAGAAGCCCAAATTTTCTGCTGTTGCGGCCTGAGGCGACGGGCTAGGGTTCGAGCGTCACCGCGCTATGCGACGGCAATGCATGCCAAAACATCAAAAAGATATTCATATGTTTGTAGATTGGCATGCAATTACCGGCAGATCGCGTATGGGGAATGCAGATCAGGATCCACCATGCCGGACAGCCTGTTGAGCGCCAGCGGCCTCCCCTCGTCGCCGGCACACCATTACGGCGGGCGGTGGCAAACCCCGCTGGCGCCGGAAACGCTGCCGGTCTTCTGCCCCGCCACAGGTGCCGAACTCGCTCGGAGCTCCGCCGCCGGCCCCGCGGATGTAGCCGCTGCCTGCGCGGCGGCAAGCGCCGCCCTGCCCGCCTGGCGCACCATGGATGCGCTGGACCGGAGCCGCGTTCTGCGCCGCCTCGCCGACCTGGTCGCCAGCCGCATCGATATGCTGGCCGCGCTTGAATCCGCGACCATTGGCCGCCCCTTGCGCGAGATGCGCGCGCAGATGGGGCGCATTCCCGAATGGATCGAGTACTTTGCGGGCATCGCGCCCGGCCTTGAGGCGGAAGCGAAAACGCTGAAGGGCGGTCTCCTCAGCTACACCGCCTACGAGCCATACGGCGTCTGCGCGCTGCTGACGCCCTGGAACCATCCGATCCTCATTCTGGTCAAGAAGCTCGCGGCCGCGCTGGCGGCGGGCAACACCTGCATCGTCAAGCCGTCCGAGCTCGCCCCGATCTCGACGCTGGTCTTCGCCCAATGGTGCGCGGAGGCGGGACTGCCGCCCGGCACCGTCAATGTCGTCACGGGCGACGGGCGAACCGGGGCGCTGGTCTGCGCCGCCCCCGAGGTTCAGCGCATCGACATGACGGGTGGCACGGCAACCGGGAGGCGGGTCGCGGCCGCTGCTGCGGAGCGGCTCGTACCCTGCACGCTGGAGCTCGGCGGCAAGACACCCTTCGTGGTCTTCGAGGACGTCGATGTGGCGGAGGCGGCCGCGGGTGCGGTCTTCGCGGCCTTCGTCGCGGCGGGGCAAACCTGCGTCTCCGCATCGCGCCTTCTGGTGGCGCGGCCGATCTACGAGACGTTCAACGCAGCGCTTCGCGACCGCATCGAGGCGCTGCGGGTCGGCAACCCCGCCGACACGACAACCGATGTCGGGCCGGTCATTTCGGCCGTGTCGAAGGCGCGTTGCCTCGACCATATCGAGAAGACCCGGGCAGCCGGCGCTCCGATCCTTGCCGGCGGCATGCTGCCGGATCTCGGAACCGAATGTGCGGACGGCTACTTCGTGCCGCCGACCGTGTTCCGCGATGTCGAGCCGCATATGGACCTGTTCCGGGAGGAAGTGTTCGGGCCGGTCATCTCCGTCACGCCGTTCGACACCGAAGCCGATGCGCTGAGGCTTGCCAACGACTCGCCCTACGCGCTCGGCGCCTCCATCTGGACACGCGATGTCGGCCGCGCGCACCGCATGGCGCAGGCGGTGCGCGGCGGCATGGTCTGGGTCAACGACCACCACAAGAACGACCCGCGCTCGATCTGGGGCGGCTTCGGCGACAGCGGCTACGGCAAGGAAAACGGTTGGGACGCGCTGAAGAGCTATCTCGTCAAGCGCAACATCGTCGTGCGGACCGCGCCTGCCTTCACCGACTGGTTTGCCGGCGGCAATCGCTATGGATGAGGCGGTAGCGCGTCAGCTACCGGTCCAGACGGCCGGGCGCTTGGCCACGAAGGCCTCGACGCCGTTGCGGAAATCGTCGCTGCCATAGCAAAGGCGGATCAGGTCATCGCCGTCGATACCCGTCGCGGTGAGGCGACGGACCGCCTCCTTGGTCGCGCGCATGGTGAGCGGCGCATGCCCGGCGAGCCGCGCCGCGAGTTCGGCAATGCGACCATCGAGCTCCTCCGGCGCAACGATGGCGCTGAGGAAGCCGCCGGCAAGCGCCTCATCGGCGGACAGCATCTCGCCGAGCAGCAGCATGCGCTTGGTGCGCGCGGGGCCGAGTTCCGCCAGCAGGCGCGCGTGGTTCTCGATGGACAGGCAGTTGCCGAGCGTCCTTGCAATGGGGACGCCGAACTGAGCTGCGGGCGTGCCGATCCTCAAGTCGCAGCAGGCCGCGATGGCGAGGCCGCCGCCGACGCACCAACCGTCGATCACGGCGAGGGTTGGAACCCTGATCGCCTCGATGGCGGCAAGGATGGCCTCGATCCGCCGTTCATAGGCGATGCCGTCCTCGCCACTGCGAAAGGCCGCGAACTGGGCGATATCGGTGCCGGCGATGAAGGCCTTGCCGCCGGCGCCGCGCAACACCACCGCCCTGAGCCCGTCCTCGGCGTTGACGGCCTCGCAGATGGCTGCGAGCTCGTCATACATGGCCCAGGTCATGGCGTTTCGCGCCTGCGGACGGTCGAAGAGCACGTGGCCGATGGCGCCGTCGCGGCGATAGCGAGTAATGCCCTGATCCATCGAATGGCTCTCCTGCGCGGGCTTGCCTGCCGGCAGCCCGTCTTCCGACGCGGACCCGTGGCCTATCACGCCCGGCTGGCGAGGTCCCACACAACGTCGGCCAGCACCTGCGCACCAGCCGTCAGGTGCTCTGGCTCCGCCCATTCGTCGGGATTGTGCGAGATGCCGCCTCGGCACGGCACGAAGATCATCCCGGCCGGACAGACATAGTGCAGTTGGCGCGCGTCGTGACCGGCGGCCGAATAGACGTCCATGTGCCGAATGCCGCGCGCCGCCGCCGCCGCCGCGATAGCCGCACGCACGGAGGGCGCGAAGTTCAGCGACGGCGAGTGTTGGATCTGCTGCAGTTCCACCGCGCACGGCCCCTTGTACCGCTCGACAATGGCCCGGATCTCGCCATCGACCCGGTCGACGACCGCATTGTCGGGGTGGCGCAGATCAACCGAGAAGAAGACCTCCGCCGGCACCACCGAAGGCGCGTTCGGCGTCACCTTCATCATCCCCACGGTGATGAGCGTGTCGTCCGGCTCCATCGCGGCCTCGTCCATGGCCTGGATCATCCGGACGGCGGCCATCATGGCGTCCTTGCGGTCCCGGCGCAGCGCCGTACCGGCATGGGCCGCCTCGCCCGTCACCCGGATGCGGTAGCGCCGCGTTCCCTGAATGCCGGTGACGACGCCGAGCGGAATGCCCGCTGCCTCTAGAACCGAAGCCTGTTCGATATGCGGCTCGACATAGGCGGCGATGGAAAAACCGAACGGACGCTGTGGCACAGCGACGTCGCCGGCAAGGATCGCGGCGACGGCCTCGCCGATGGTCACGCCATCGGCGTCGCGGATCGGCAGCACCTTGTCCAGCTCCTTGGTGCCCGTGAACAGGTCGGAGCCGGTCATGCCCGGCGCGAAGCGCGAACCCTCCTCGTTGGTCCAGGCAACCACCTCGACAGAACGCAAGGGCCGCCGGCCTGCGGCTGCCATCGCCTCGACCGCTTCCAGCGCCGCCAGCACGCCGAAGACACCGTCGAACTTGCCGCCGGTGGGCTGCGAGTCGATATGCGAGCCAGCGACCACCGGAGCGAGCGAGGAATCCTGTCCCTCGTAGCGCAGGAACAGGTTCGCCGCCGCGTCGGTGAACGGTTTCAGGCCGATAGCGCGCCCCCAGGCGATGACCTGCGCCCTCGCCTCACCCTCGATGGCGGACAAGGTGGGCCGGTCGACACCGCCATCGGCGCGGGCGCCGAAACGCGCGAGTTCCATATGGCGCGCCCAGAGGCGCGCGCCATCGACGTGATCGGAAAGGCGCTGCGACACGGCCAGCCTCAGTCGGTACGCATGATCTGCGCGGGATTGGCGCGCGGATCGCGCGGCCCCCAGCGGCCGGCCTCGACCTGCGCGATGAACTCGGACAGCAGCCGGTTGAACAGTTCCGGCTCCTCGAGATTCAGCGTGTGGCCGGATTTCGGGAAGACCGCGAAACCGCAGCGCGGCACGGTGCGCTTCAGGAACAGGCCCGGCTGGATGCAGTGGTCGTCCTCGTCGCCGGTCATCACCAGCAACGGCGCCTGCATGGCGCGGAACTCCGCCTCGAGGTCGTAGAGCGAGGGGCGCTGCATCTGCACGCCACGCATGGTGTTGGCGGCGCCTTGCGAATGATGCTGGCCGAGCCTGTCCGCGAACAGCTTCCAGCCGCGCGGATCCTTGTCCTGGAACTGGACGCGCGAGGCGCCCTCCGCGTAGGTCGGGGCGAAGTCCTTCGCGCCGCGCTCCTGAAAATTCGTCGCCACCTGCTCGGAAATGCCCTTGAAATAATCCTCGTGGGCTTTCTCCGCGCCGTAGCCGGCACCGGCCGCGACCAGCGACAGGACGCGGCCTGGATGGCGAAGGCTGACATGCAGAGTCGCGAACCCGCCCATGGAAAGCCCGACGATATGGGCCTTGTCGATGCCGGCGGCGGTCAGGACATCGACGATGTCGTCGGCCGCCCGCGCCTGCGAGTAGAGCGCGACATCCGTCGGCACGTCAGAGGGCGGGAAGCCGCGCGCGGCGAAGGTGATGCAGCGATGCCGGCGCGCGAAGAAATTCATCTGCGGCTCCCAGCTCCAGTGGCTGCCGCCGAACTCGTGGACGAAGATGATCGGCGTGCCGGTGCCGGCCTCCTCGTAGAACAGCTTCACGCCGTCGCTGGCGGTGGCGAATGCCATGGCGCTCTCCTCAGATCACCGAGCGGCGCGAGGCGATGCCGCCATCCACCGTGAAGATGGTGCCGGACGTGTAGCCGGAACGGTAGGAGGCGAGAAAGACGATGAGATCGGTGACCTCGTGGACATGGGCCGGGCGCTTCAGCGGATAGCGCTGCTCCAGTTCCTTGTAGCGGTCGGAATCGCCCAGCCAGTCGGCCGCGCGCTTCTTCAGCATGTTGTAGATGCGGTCGGTATCGACTGGACCCGGATTGACGCCGACGACGCGGATATTGTCGTCCAGCGAGTGACCGCCCATGGCGCGGGTGAAGGCCATGAGGCTGGCATTGCCCGTGGTGCCCGCGACATAGGCGGGATCGAAGACCTCGCCGCCATTGCCGATATTGTTGATGATGACACCGCCGCCGCGCGCCTTCATGCGGGCGTAGATCTGGCGCGTCATGTTGATGTAGCCGAAGACCTTCAGCTCCCAGCCGGCGCGCCATTTGGCCTCGTCGACATCCCAGAGCGAGCCGCTGGGGATCACGCCGGCATTGTTGACGAGAATGTCGACGTCGCCGGCCGCTTCCGCCAGTTTCTCGGCCGAGCCCGCATCGGTGAGGTCGAGCGCGTGGACGGTGACCGAAACGCCGTGCTTCGCCTCGATCTCGCGCTTCAGCTGATCCAGCTTGTCCGCCGACCGCGCCGTGACATGCAGGTTGCAGCCCTCTTCGGCGAACGACCCCGCAAGGCCATGGCCGATACCCTGAGACGCGCCCGTGATGAGGACGGTCTTGCCCTTCAGGCCCAGATCCATTTGAAAATCTCCACGAAACGAGTGCGCGGCGGCTGCCGGACGGATCAGAAAAGTTTGACGGCTTCGTTCTGGCCACGAACCTGCTCGACGAGCGTCGGCAGGAGGTCGACGAACTCCTGCACCCAGGCCGTCGGCACGCTGGTGCTGACCTTGATGAAGCGGTCGCCGAAGTTCGGCGTGTGGTAGGCGCCCTGGCGGATCATGATGTCGTGCTTCTGGTAGGCCGCGACGAGCGCCTCCGGCTTCACGCCGGCCTTGCCGCATTCCAGCACGATGAAATTGCCGTTGGACGGATAGACCGGCATCAGGAGGCCGGGGATCCTGTCCGACGCGTCCTTGATCAACTTCTGGTTGGCACGCTGCTGCGCCAGAACCTGCGGGAACCATTCATCCTTGATCCTGAGGCCGGCGAGCGCGGCGCGCTGCGACAGGATGTTGGAGCCGAGATTGTTCGGCGGCGCGCCGGCCAGCTGCTCGATCACGTCGGGATGGGCGACGACGGCGCCGACCCGCATGCCTGCAAGGCCAAGCCACTTGGAAAAGCTGTAGATGGTGATGGTGCGCTCGGGATAACGCGTCGCCGCCAGCGTGTGGTCATAGGCGAAGTGGCGGTAGGTGCAGTCGTGGATCAGATAGGCGCCTGCCTCGCGCGCGATCGCCGCGATGGCGTCGATTTCGGCGGCGGTGCAGGCCGAGCCGAGCGGATTGTTGGGGTCGACGAGGTAGATGACCCTGGTCTTCGGCGTGATCGCAGCCCTCAGCCGCTCGGGCGCGAGGCGATAGCCATGTTCCTCGCCGTAGATCGGAATCTGCGTGACGGTCGCGCCGACAGAGCGCGCGAAGGCCATTGGCCAGTTCCAGGTCGGATCGGTGGTGATGAACTCGTCACCGGGGCCGAGCAGGGTGTGGCACACGTGATAGAGCGAGGCGACGGCGCCGTCCGACAGGAGCGCCGCCTGCACCGTCAGGCCAAGATCGGCGACGATGCCGTGGCGCAGCTCCTCCAGCCCCGCCGGCGGTGCGTAGATGTGGAACTCCTCGTCACGGATGCACTTTTCCATGGCCTCGATGACGGCCGGGTGCGGCGTGGCGTGATTGGTGTTCTGGCCCATCCACCTGAGGCCCGGGGTGTTCACGAGCCTGTCGAAATGGGCGTTTCGAACCTCGAATGCCTTCGTCATTCTCGCCACAGCCTCTATCTGGCATAATACGGCGGCAATCGCGCCGCCAACATCCAAGCTATGGCACTGTTTCGATGAACCGAACAGCCTAAAAATGCGTCGAAGGCAAAAATTGAATGCATAAACTACAATCTGGCATAATGAGACTTGAAATGATCGCTCACTGCGGCGATGCTGGAGACATCGAAACGGGCGTGCCGTAACACTGGAGTGGCTACGGCGCTGGGTCCTGGTCGCATCGGCGCGCAGGCGGGGTTCGGAGGACATATGGCGACGGCGACAGCGCGCACGGAAGCTGCAAGAACGACGCCCGATGGATCGCTCGTTTCGATCCGCAGCGTGGGCAAGACCTATTTCACCGGCAGTTCCGCCATTCCCGCCGTCGCGTCGGCCTCGCTCGAGGTCGCCCGCGGCGAGTTCGTGTCGCTGCTCGGCCCCTCCGGCTGCGGCAAGAGCACGCTGCTGATGATGATCGCCGGGCTCGAAAAGCCGACATCTGGCGCCATCGATCTTCTGGGCTCGCCTGTGCTCGCGCCGCGCCGCGATATCGGCATCATCTTCCAGGACGCAACGCTGCTGCCGTGGAAGAGCGCCCTCGAAAACGTGCTCTTCCCGATCCGCATCCTGAAACTGCCGCTCGACAGGTACATGCAGCGGGCGCACGAACTTCTGGCCATGGTCGGCCTCGCGGGGTTCGAGCACAAGAAGCCGGGCGAGCTTTCAGGCGGCATGCGCCAGCGCGTGGCCATCTGCCGCTCGCTCATCCACGACCCCGACATCCTGCTGATGGACGAGCCGTTCAGCGCGCTCGACGCCATCACCCGCGACCAGATGAACGTCGCCCTGTCGGAGATCCTCGAGACCTACAAGAAGACCGTGATCTTCGTGACCCATTCGATCCGCGAGGCGGCTTTCCTGTCCGACCGCGTCGTCGTCATGGGCGGCCGCCCGTCCGGCATCATTCTCGACATGCCCATGCCATTTCCCCGGCCCCGGCGCTTCGAGGTGGAGGAAACCGTCGAGTTCACGCAGGTCTGCCGTGAACTGCGGCTGACCATCGAAGCCGCGCACGGCCACGCCCCTTCAACCCATGCCGCCCCCGCGGGCGCGTCCGTCATCGAGTGAGGGCAGGCCATGGCCGCAACGATCGGAACCGAGACTGGCGCCGTGCTGGTCAACCCCGCCGCCAGGAACCGCGCCGCCGCCGGCCTGCGCAGCATCGTGCTGCCGCTGGGTCTCGCGCTGTTCGTGCTGGTCGCCTGGCAGACCTACGTCACCGTCGCGAACATCCCGTCGGTGATCCTGCCCTCACCCATATCGATCGCGAAATACATCGTCGCGCGCTACGATATCCTGCTCATTCACGCGATCCCGACCACGGTCGAATCGGCCGTCGGCTTCCTGCTGGCGCTGGCGCTTGGCGTCCTTCTCGCCATCCTCATCACCTATTCGGAAGTCGCGCGCGAGGCGCTCTACCCCAATCTCGTCTTCTTCCAGCTCATCCCGAAGATCGCGCTCGCGCCGCTGTTCATCATCTGGCTCGGCATCGGCTCGACATCGCGCATCGCATTCTCGGTGTTCATCGCCTTCTTTCCCGTAGTCATCGCCACGACCGCCGGGTTCCTCAGCGTCGACAAGGGCATCCTGCGCCTCTGTCGGTCGCTGACCGCGACGGAGTGGCAGGTGTTCACCAGCGTGCGCTTTCCCTCGGCGCTGCCACACATCTTCTCGGGCATGAAGATCGCCATCACGCTGGCGATCATCGGCGTCATCATCGGCGAGTTCATCACCGCGCAGGCCGGGCTCGGCTACCTGATCATCTTCGCGACGGCGCGCGCCGACACGGAAGTGTCGATGGCGGCCATCGTCGTGCTTTGCATCTGTGGCTTGTTGTTGTACGGCCTCGTGGCGGTCGCGGAAATGATCGCGAACAGGTTCTACTCAGCGGATAGCCGATGAAAACGCGCAACGGCCGCGAACCAGGCAAGACGGCGGCGGCGGTCGAACCGGAATCGCTCTCGGCCGAAGTGGTGGTCCGTCTCGAGGAAGAGATCCTCAAGGGCGTCAGGATGCCGGGCGACCGGCTGGACGAGCGTCAACTTGCCGAGCAGTTCGGCATGTCGCGAACCCCGGTGCGCGAGGCCCTCCAGCGCCTTGCCGCCAGCGGCCTCGTCATCTCGCGTGGGCGCCAGGGCCTGCAGGTCGCGCACCTCTCGCTGGCCGACCTTCTCGATGCCTTCAGCGTCGTCGCCGAACTCGAAGCGCTCGCCGCCTACCAGGCCGCGCGGCGCATCACGGCCGATCAGCGGGTCAGGCTGCAGACTGCGCACGATGCCTGCGAGGCTGCCAGCCTCGCCAACGACGTTTCGCCGTTCTACGAGGCGAACCTCGCCTTCCACGAGACCGTTGCAGCTGCGAGCCACAACCGCATCCTGCAGGAAGAGCTTCGCCGCCTGACGCTGAAGATCTCGCCATACCGCCGGACGATCACCTACCAGCCGGGGCGCATGGTTTCGTCGATCCCCGAGCACGGCGAGGTCATGGATGCGATCTTCAAGGGCGATGGCGCGCGCGCCAGCCGCGTCATGCGAGGCCACGTCACGCTGCTCGGCGAAGGCCTGTCGGACCTGCTGCATTTCCTGCGCTTCTCCGACCAGAAGCTGATCCCGGAATTCGCGATCAACGACTAGGGCGGACTGACCGCTCTTGCGAACCGCCGGACAGATCGCGCCGGACGGCACAGACGCGCCTGCACTGCGACGAGCCACGGGCGCTATCGCGTCGGCTGCACGCCCTCCATCGCCCCCTGTGCCGCCCCGCACGCACCTCCGCCTCTCATTGAGGCGCGCGCCAACGCGCCGTGAGTCGGCATGCGCCCCTCAGGCCGCCATGTCCGGTTGCATCGAAAATATCCGACATTATTGAAAATAGCATATTGCCAAGCAGGCGGTGCGCTGGATAGCGTTGCGTCAAAGCCCGGCGATCCGCGCCGACAAGAAACGTCAACGTCGGGCGCGGGAGCGCCGTCCTGGGAGGACAATCATGATCACTCGCCGCCGGGCCCTTGCCGGGCTTGCCGCCACCCCCGTCCTGGCCGCACCGAGTCTGCTTCTCGGCCAGGGCATCCAGGAGCGCACCATCCGCTGGGGGCACCTGAACAATACCGACCATCCCACGAGCTTCGGCGTGAAGAAGTTCGGCGAGGTCCTGCTGCAGAAGAGCGGCGGCAAGATGCGGGTCCGCGAGTTCGCGGCATCGCAGCTCGGCAACGAGATGCAGCAGCAGAGCGCCGTGCGCGGCGGCACGCAGGAGGTGATCTCCGCTTCCACGACGTCCCTTGCCACCGTGGTCAAGGACTTCGGCCTGCTGGACTTTCCCTTCATCGTTGCCAATGTCGGGCAGGCGGAGAGCCTCATCCTCGGCGATTTCGGCAAGGACCTGCTGAAGCTCCTGCCCGAGAAGGACATGATCGGCCTCGGCTACTGGGGCCTCGGCTTCCGCAATGTGACCAACAGCGTCCGTCCGATCGCCAAGGTGGAGGACTTCCGCGGCCTGAAGCTGCGCGTCATCCCGAACCCCGTCTATCTCGAGACCTTCCGCGCCTTCGGCGCCAACCCGGTGCCGATGAACTTCGCCGAGCTCTACACGGCGCTGGAAACGAAGACCGTGGACGGACAGGAAAACCCCTACGCGGTGACGCTCTCCAACAAGTTCTTCGAGGTGCAGAAATTCGTCTCCTCGACCAACCACACCTACACGCAGAACATCATCACGGTGAGCAAGCGCTTCTGGGACCGGCTGTCCGAGCAGGAGCGCGCCCTGATGACCGAGACCTATCAGGAGACGCGGGACTACCAGAAGGACCAGACGCGGATCGCATCCGAGAAGGCGCTCGACGAACTGAAGGCCCGCGGCATGCAGTTCACCGACGTTGCCCCCGCAGAGCTCGGACGCATGCGCGACGCCATCAAACCCGTCGTCGACAAGTTCTCGGCCGAGTTCGATCCGGCGCGCGTCCGCCAGTTCAACGGCGAACTGCAGCGCATCCAGGCGATCAACTGACGGCCCGGCCACACACCCGCCTTGCCGGTTGATCCGGCGAGGCGCCTTCTTCCAGCTGGGGTTCTCGCCGCATGGACATGCTCGCCCGGGCGATCGACCTATATTGCCGCCTCACGAAAGTGCTCGCCGTCGCCTGCCTAGCGCTGATGGTCGTGCTGGTCTTCGGCAATGTCGTCCTGCGCTATGGCTTCAACTCCGGCATCGTCGTGTCGGAGGAGCTGTCACGCTGGCTGCTGGTCTGGCTGACCTTCTTCGGGGCCATCGTCGCCCTGCGGGAGCACAAGCATCTGGGCGTCGATACGCTGGTCCAGCGCCTGCCACGGCCGCTGAAGCTCACCTGCTTCATCGTCAGCTACCTGCTCATGATCTACGCCAGCTACCTGCTGATGAACGGCAGCTGGCAGCAGATGCTGATCACCGCCGGCGACCGGGCGCCAGCGACCTCCCTTTCGGTCGGCATCTTCTACGCCTCTGGCGTGGTGTTCGGCACATCGGCGCTGGTCATCCTGCTCCATGACCTCCTGCGCGTGCTGCTCGGGCGGGCGAGCGAGAGCGAGCTGATCGCGGTCAGGGAGTCCGAGGAAGGGTGAGCTGCGGCGAGCCCATCGGAATGTGCCCTTCATGACCATCGCCATCTTCACCTTCTCGCTCCTCGGCGCCATGGCGATCGGCATGCCCATCGCCTATGCCCTGCTCATCTGCGGCGTCGCCCTGATGGTGTCGCTCGACATATTCGATGCCCAGATCGTCGCGCAGAACGTCATCAACGGCGCCGACAGCTTCCCCCTCATGGCCGTGCCTTTCTTCCTCCTGGCTGGCGAGCTGATGAACCGGGGCGGGCTGGCGTCGCGCATCGTCAATGTCGCCATCGCGCTGGTCGGCCACCTGCGCGGCGGTCTCGGCTATGTCGCGATCCTTGCCTCCTGCATCCTCTCGTCGCTTTCGGGCTCGGCGGCGGCGGATGCGGCGGCACTCGCCGCGCTGGTCGTGCCGATGATGGTCGCCGCCGGCCACAGCAAGCGGCACTCGGCCGGCCTCGTCGCGGCCAGCGGCGTCATCGGTCCCGTGATCCCGCCGAGCATCGGCTTCGTGCTGTTCGGCGTGGTCGGCAACGTCTCCATCTCCAAGCTGTTCCTGGCCGGAATCGTGCCCGGCCTGCTGATCGGCCTCGGCCTCTGCGTCGCCTGGTGGTGGGTGGTGCGCAACGAGCGGGTGGAACAGCCGCCGCCACGCCAGTCCGGCGGGCAGGTCGCGAGAGCGGTTCTCGACGGCTTTTGGGCCCTGCTCCTGCCCGGCATCATCATCGTAGGTTTGCGCTTCGGCATCTTCACGCCAACCGAGGCCGGCGCGGTCGTCGCGGTCTATTCGCTGGTCGTCGCGATGTTCATCTACCGCGAACTGAAATGGAGCGACCTCTACGAGGTCTTCGCCACGGCCGCCGTGACGACCGGCGTGGTGATGTTTCTGGTCGCCGCAGCCCTTGTGTCGTCGTGGCTGATCACGGTCGCCGAGATCTCGCAGCAGGTGGTCGACCTCCTCAAGCCCTTCATGGGCAACCAGACATTGCTGCTGATCGCCATCATGGTGCTGGTCGTCATCGTCGGCACGGCGCTCGACATGACGCCGACCATCCTGATCCTGACGCCGGTGCTGATGCCGATCGTTCGCGAGGCCGGCATCGACCCCGTCTATTTCGGCGTTCTCTTCATCATCAACAACTCGATCGGGCTGGTCACGCCACCTGTCGGCGTGGTGCTCAACGTCGTCTGCGGCGTCGCAAAGATCAGCATGGAGGAGATCATCAAGGGCGTGACGCCGTTCATGATCGCCCAGCTGATCGTCCTGCTCCTGCTCGTGCTCTTCCCGGTCCTCGTCATGGGGCCGGCGAGATTCCTTGCCGGCTGATCATTCAGCCGGGTTCTCGACCCGCCCACTGGACGCGCCATGCCCTATCGCCTGAGCATCATCAACGGACCAAACCTCAACATGCTCGGCACGCGCGAACCGGCGATCTACGGCCGCACGACGCTCGCGGAAATCGAGCAAGCCTGTCGCAAGCGCGCGGAGGAGCGCGGCGCCACGCTGCTGTTTCGCCAGAGCAACGGCGAGGGCGCGCTCGTCGACCTGATCCAGGCGGCGCGCGAGGAGGCCGACGCCGTGATCATCAACCCCGCCGGCTACTCCTTCCATTCGGTGCCGATCCTCGATGCCATGAAGATATTCGAGGGTCCGGTCATCGAGCTGCATCTCACCAATATCCACGCGCGCGACGAGTTGCACCGGCACTCGATCACGTCCACGGCGGCGACGGCGGTGATCTGCGGGCTCGGCCCCTACGGCTATCTCGCGGCCATGGATGCCGCCCTTCACCTTCTGGAACAGAAGCGATGAAGGCCGGTCAGGGGTTCCTCGCCATCTGGAGCGATGTCGAACCGGAGCGGGAGACGGACTACCTGCACTGGCTGATCCGGGAGCATACGCAGGAGCGCGTATCGATCCCCGGCTTTCTCGGCGTACGCGTCTTCCGCAGCCGCAACGCTGCCGTCCGGCGCTATTTCATCCTCTACACGCTGACCGAAAGCGGCGTGATGGGGAGCCCGGCCTATGTCGAGCGGCTGAATGCGCCGACCCCGTGGTCGCAGAGGATCATGCCCATGCTCGGCAATTTCCGGCGCGGCGGCGGCACGGTGACGATCCGGCACGGCAGCGGTTTCGGGGCGGCCGTCGCACCCGTCCTCCTGGCGGAGGACGACGCGTCCCGGGCATTGACGCGGGCGGCTGAGATCGCGGCGCACGATCGCCTCGTCGCGGCATCGCTCCTTTCGGTGGACGGCGCGGGTACCGCCATCAGGACCAACGAGAAGTCGCTCCGCACCGGCGACCGCAGCTTCGACACGCTGCTGCTCGCGGAAGCCGTCGATGCGGCCGCCCTGACCACGACGCTCGGAGATGTCGAGCTGTTCGATCAGGTCTTCGCGCTGGACAAGGCGCAACTGGCATCCTGAAGACCGGCTGGCAGGCTCAAAGCCTCGGAATCGTCACCGGCGGGAGGCTGCGTTTCTGGGCGGCGATGCGGAACGGCGCATTGGGAGCGCCATAGCCGGCATAGCCTCGCCGCTCGACGATCTCGAAGAAGAACCCGTCGCTTCCCGCCCGGCCGTAGAGCTGGAAAAACTCGCCCTGCGCATCGCGGTCGTACAGGATCGCCGCCTGTTCGAGCCGCGCGACCATCTCCTCGTCAAGACCGAAGCGCGCCGCGAGGTCCGGATAGTAGTTCGACGAGACGCGCAGCGGCTCGAAGCCGTTCGCCGCCAGCGCCGCGGCCGTGCGCCTGATGTCGCGTGTCGAGAAGGCGATGTGCTGGATGCCCGCGCCGAAGAGCTCGTTGACGAAATGGCCGGCCAGCGTGCGACGGTTCTCGGCACCGTTGAGGGTCAGGCGCAGGCCGCCGCCCTCGTTCTCGATGACCTGGCTGCGCACCAGGCCGGCTGGGTCGACGACATCGACCATGGGCAGTTTCCGGACATCGAAAAGCGATGTGTAGAACAGCAGCGAGGTCAGCAGCTCGTCGACGAACATGGTCTGCGCGACATGATCGATGCGTTCGAGCCCGGCATCGCCGCTGCGCGCCGGGTCGTCGCAGCCGATGAACTCGTGCTCCCACAGCCCCACCAGCTTCGGCGAGCGATCGACGAAATAGATGACGCTGCCGCCGATTCCGCGGATCGCCGGCATGCGGATCTCACCGGGATTGGGCTCCTGCTCGAACGGCTCGGCGCCGAGCGCCACGGCCCGTGCCAGCGTCGCCTCGGCATTGTCGACCTGAAGGCCGATCGCGTAGGCGGCGGCGCCATGAGCCAGGAACGCCGACCGCGCGAGGCCCTGCTGCTCGGTGTTGACGACGACGTTGATCTGGCCCTGCCGGTAGAGATCGACGGACTTGGAGCGGTGCCGCCCGGCCTTGCGAAAGCCGAGCGCGTGGAGATTTCCGCCGAGCTGTCCCGCCCGCGCCTCGTCCGCGGCGAACTCGACGAACTCGACCCCATGGACCACCGACCTGTCGGGCAGCGGCGAGGCAGGAACCGTGGCGCGCGGCAGGTCGCGCGAGACCTGATCCATCAAGTGGAGCAGCGAGCGATGACCGTCCTTCGCAACGGCGCGGGCGGAGCCGCCGCGGAACTGGTCGTTGAAGATCTCGAGCGACAGGTAGCCGTCATAGCCGGTCGCGCAGACCGACCGGACGAAATCGCGGACTGGCAGGTCGCCCTCGCCCGGCATGTTGCGGAGATGCCGGCTCCAGTGCAGCAGGTCCATGTGGATCAGCGGCGCATCGGCGAGCTGGACGATGAAGATCCTCTCGCCGGGGATGGACCGTATCGTCTCGGGATCGATCCCCTTGGCGAGTGAATGGAAACTGTCGAGCACGAGGCCGATGGCGGGATGATCGGCGCGCCGGACGATCTCCCAGGCATCGCGGTGGTCGTTGACATGCCGGCCCCAGCACAGCGCCTCGTAGCCGACGCGCAGGCCGCGTCGCGCGGCTCGTTCGCCAAGCTCGCGGAAATCGACGGCGGCACGATCGATGCCGCCGAGCGCGTGCGGGGAGACGCTGGAGCACACCAGCACCATCTCCGCGCCAAGAGCCTGCATGAGGTCGAATTTGCGTTCGGCGCGGTCGAAGGCCGCCTGCCGGTGCGGCTCGGGCAGCGTCTCGAAATCCCGGAACGGCTGGAACAGTGTCAGGGCCAGCCCGTGGTCGGCGATCATCCGCCTGACGGCCTCGGGCGTCTCGCCCGAGACGAGAAAGTCCTGCTCGAACAGTTCCAGCCCGTCGAACCCGGCTTCCGCAATCGCCTTGATTTTGTCCGGCAAGATCCCGCTGACCGAGACCGTCGCGATCGATGTCTTCATGCGCCCGCCCCCGTCGGCACGGCTGCGCCCATGAGCTCGCGCCTGAGAATGTCGGGATCGACCGCGAGGCCGGAGAAGATGTGGAACGCGTCGATGCCCTGAAACAGGAAGAGGTCGAAGCCCGTCATGACGTCGATGCCGGCCGCGCGCGCCTCGCGGAGGAAGCCGGTCCATTCTGGCGTGTAGACGGCATCGAAGGCCCAGCGCCTGCCGGGCAATGCCGATGCGGGAATGGCATTGCCGCCGACCCCGTCCATCCCGAGAGGAGTGGCGTTGACGATGCCGTCCGCGCCGTCGGCAGCCGTGGCTATGTCACCGGCAATGGAAATGCGCATGCCGTTCGCCACGGGGCCTAGCGCCAGCGCGAGTTGCCGCGCGCGGCTTTCATCCGGGTCGCAGAGACGGAGTTCGCTGGCGCCAAGCCTTGCCAGCGCGAAGGCGATGGCCTTGCCGACGCCGCCTGCCCCGGCCATCGCGACGACACCCGGAGAGGCCTTGCCGAAACGGTGGAGGAAAGCCGCGACGAAGCCCGAGAAGTCGGTGTTGAAGCCGCGCAGCTCGGCGTCCTCGAACAGGATGGTGTTGCACGCGCCAAGCGCCGCCAGATCACGTGGCGGAGACGCGACGTGTTCCAGCACCCGCTCCTTGTAGGGGTAGGTGATATTGACGCCGCGGAAGCCCTTGTCCCCGCAAGCCGCGAGCACGTGGTCGAATGTGTCGCCAAGTTCGGGCGGAATCAGCGACTCATAGGTGACGTCGATGCCGCTGAGGCGGCCAGCCAGGCGATGAAGTTCGGGAGATCGCGAGCGCTGGATCTTGTCGCCGATCAGGCCGAGCCGTAGCGAAGGCATCATAAGCTCCCGGCGCAATGATTATCAGTCATAGCGCCGTTCGTATGATAATCAAGAAAATCTATGATGCTCTAGCGAATAGCGCCCGTCCCCAGCGCGTGCTCGACGCCGCCTTGAATGTGGCGCGCCAGCAGGTCGCAGGCCGCGTCGGCGTCGCGGCGCAGCGCCGCCTCCTTCATCGCGAGGTGTTCGGCGGATGCGATCGCCCCGCGATAGCTGAGCGCGATCATCTGGTAGCGCAAATATCGCTCGAAGACGGTCGCATGTGCGTCCATCAGCACCTGCGACCCGCAGGCGGAGACGAGCGCCTGATGGAACAGCCAGTCATAGCGCTTCCAGAGATCGGTATCGGTCCGGTCCCCTTCCGCCATGCGCGCTTCCATCTGCGCCAGCTTGTGATGGGCGGAGATGACGCGCGCCTCCCAGTCGACGTCGCCCTGCGCGAAAGACTGGCGCAGGGCGTGCGTCTCCAGGAACTTCCGCAAGGCGGCGACATCCAGCAGATTCTCCACCGAGATCGGCATGACCTCGAAGCCGCGCTGCCCCTCCGCCAGCACGAGTTTCTCGGAGACCAGCCGGCTCAAGGTCTCGCGCAGGGTGCTGACGCTGGCGCCATAGTCCCGCCGCAGCACTTCCAGCTTCAGCTTCATGCCCGGCGGCAGAACGCCGGTGATGATGTCCGCGCGGATGCGCCCATAGGCGCTCTCGCCGGCGGTCTGGAACAGGTTGTCGCTCATGCCGCGAGCCGGTGCTCCGGCAGGGCCTGTCGCTCGGCAATGGCCTCGACGCAGGCCCTGACATGGGTGTCGAGGACAAGCTTGGCCCGGTCGAGGCGTCGCTCGAGCGCGCAGGTCAGAAGCTCGGAATGCTCCACCGTCGCGATCTCGCCACGGAAAATGCCGACGACCATCTGATAGCGCAGGTACTTGTCGTAGACCCCGGCGTGGATTTCGAGCAGTTCGGGCGAGCCACAGGCAGAGATCAGGCTGTGGTGGAACTCCCAGTCATAGCGCTTCCAGTCAGCGGCATCGGTCGACTTGCCGTCCAGCAGCACCCGCTCCATGCGCGACAGTTTGTGGTGGGCCGCCACCACGCGGCCCTCCCACTCGAGATCGCCCGCCGCGAAGGACAGTTCGAGCGCATGCTGCTCCAGCAGCAGGCGCATCTCCGCCAGTTCGGACAGTTCGGCCAACGATACCGGCGCCACTGCGAAGCCCTTCTGCCCCTCGGCGGAGACCAGCCCCTCCGAGGTCAGGCGATTAAGGATTTCGCGAAGCGTCGAAACGCTGGTGCCGTACTCGGTCCGCAGGCGATCGAGCCTCAGTCGCTGCCCCGGAGCGAGCCGTCCGAAAACGATCGCCGAGCGAATGAGCTGGTAGGTCGCCTCTCCGACGGTGCCCGAAGAGCTTGCGGCATCACGCATGGCTGGTTCCACGACGTAGGCCCTTCAGATAGCCAGGGTGCGCCCGGTCTGGCAACTGGCGTCCAAACATGGCGTTCCGCGCCGAAGGGCGCGGGACTCGGTTTCCGAGGATACCCGCTTCAAGAGCTCACGCGGCAGCGCCAGAGCCGTTGGCGCGTAAGACTCAAGCGCTCTTGGGCTCCCACTCCTCGCCCCAGATCTGGACGACGTGACCGGGCGTGACCTCGCGGTACTGGCGCGGCGGCGGCACGTAGTCGGGCAGGCGCACCGGGCTGCGGATCTCGTCGTTGGAGACACCGCGGCGCTCGCCGCGGCGCGTCGGATCCGGCACCGGCACGGCGGCCATGAGCTTCTTCGTATAGGGGTGCTGGGGATTGCCGAAGACCGCCGCGCGCGGACCGAGTTCGACGATCTCGCCGAGATACATGACCGCCACGCGATGGCTCATGCGCTCGACGACCGCGATGTCATGGGAGATGAACAGGTAGGCAAGGCCCATATTGGCCTGCAGGTCGAGCATCAGGTTGACGACCTGCGCCTTGACCGAGACGTCGAGCGCCGACACCGCCTCGTCCGCGACGATCAGCTTGGGCCCGAGCGCGAGCGCGCGCGCGATGCAGATGCGCTGGCGCTGGCCGCCGGAGAATTCGTGCGGGAAGCGGGAGGCCATGTCCGGCTTCAGGCCGACGCGCTCGAGCAGTTCGCTGACCTTGTCGCGCGCCTGCGCCGTGGTGGCGAGGCCGTGGGCATAGAGCGGCTCCGCGATCGCCGAGCCGACGGACATGCGCGGATTGAGGCTCGCGAAGGGGTCCTGGAAGATGATCTGCATGCGCTTGCGCATGTCGCGCAGCGACCGCCCGTCCATCTTCAGGACGTCTTCGCCGTCGACCACGACGGAACCGCTGTTCGGTTCGACCAGCCGGAGGATCGAGCGGCCGGTGGTCGATTTGCCGCAGCCGGATTCGCCGACCAGCGCCAGCGTCTCGCCGGCATGCAGCGAGAAGGAGACATTCTCGACCGCGTGAACACGGCCCGAAACCTTGCCGAACAGGCCCGACGTGATGTCGAACCGTGTCGTCAGGCCGGAGACTTCCAGCACCGGCCGCTCGGCGGCCTTCACGGTATCCGGCGTCTCGACCGGCACGTCGCTCTCACCGGTCGTCTTGTTCACCACCGGGAAGCGCATCGGCCGCGCACGGCCTTCCATCGATCCGAGCCGCGGCACGGCCGAGAGCAGCGCGCGGGTATAGGGGTGGGCGGGCGCCGCGAAGATCTGGGCGGTATTGCCGGCCTCGACCGCCTCGCCCTGATACATGACGACGGTTCGATCGGCGATCTCGGCGACCACGCCCATGTCGTGCGTGATGAACAGGATCGACATGCCCTCTTCCTCCTGAAGCAGTTTCAGGAGTTCGAGAATCTGGGCCTGGATGGTCACGTCGAGCGCGGTGGTCGGCTCGTCGGCGATCAGCAGCTTCGGCTTGCAGGCGAGCGCCATGGCGATCATGACGCGCTGGCGCATGCCGCCGGAGAACCGGTGCGGGTATTCGTGGAAGCGCGACTTGGCCGCGGGGATGCGGACCTTCTCGAGCAGCCCGATCGTCTCCAGCTCGGCTTCCTTGCGCGACAGGCCCCGGTGCGCGATCAGCGCCTCGGCGATCTGGAAGCCGACGGTGAGCACCGGGTTGAGCGATGTCATCGGCTCCTGGAAGATCATCGCGACCTCATTGCCGCGAACCTCGTGCATGGCCTTTTCCGGCAGCGTCAACAGTTCGCGCCCGGCCAGCTTGATGCTTCCCTCGATCTTGCCGTTCTGGGGCGGCACCAGGCGCATGATCGACAGCGCCGACACCGACTTGCCCGAGCCCGATTCGCCGACGATGGCCACGGTCTCGCGCGGCGCGACATCGAAGGAGACGCCACGAACCACCGTCGTCCAGCCTGCATCGCCACGGAACGATGTCCGGAGATTGGACACGGACAGCACGGGCATCGCCAGGCCTGGCGAAGGGGCAGTGACAAGCTGGCTGGCGGCGCTCACGGTGCTGCAATCCTCGGAGAACGGGAACGAAGCCCCAAAGCTCCGGTGCCGGAGCGATGAAGTCAATACACCAGCGGATGTTCTTGACCGTCGCGATTGCATGGCGGCGGCGGGCTCGCATCCATGCCGGCCATCCGGCATGCCTGATATATGGGCGGACGCGACGGGCGCTGCCCGTCATGGGAACAGGATCACCACGATGAGCGGCATTCCCGCGACCGCGCTGCTGCGCCTTGCCTGCGATTTGCTCACGGCTGTCGGAACGCCGGAGGCGCATGCGCTGACCGTGGCCGAGGCGATGATCAATGCCGACATCGAGGGGCTCGGCTCGCACGGCCTCATGATGCTGCCCATGTATCTCGACCGGGCCTCCGCCGGCTCGATCGACCCGGGCGCCGGCGGCCGAATCGTCACCGACCTGGGCTCCCGCGTTGTCATCGATGCGGAGAACGGTTTCGGCCATCTGACCGCGACGACAGCGGCGGCGCTCGCCTGCGACCGCGCCGAGACGCATGGGCTCGCCGCCGTCGCGGTCCGCAACGCCTTCCATTTCGGCGCCGCCGGGCGCTATGCGCGGTCGATGGCGCTGCGCGGCTGCATCGGCATCGTCCTCGCCAACACCCGCCCGCTCATGCCCGCGCCCGGCGGAGCGGAACGCGTTGTCGGCAACAATCCGATCGCCATCGCGGTTCCTGCCGGGACCGAGCCGATCGTGCTCGATCTCGCGCTCAGCGCCGGCGCGATGGGCAAGATCCGGCTGGCCGATTCCAAGGGCGAGGCCATTCCCGGCGACTGGGCGACGGACGCCTCCGGCGTGCCGACCACCAATGCTGCGGAGGCGATCACAGGCATGCTGCTGCCGACCGGCGGCGCCAAGGGTTTCGGCCTCGCCGTGATGGTCGACCTGCTGGTCGGTGGGCTCTCGTCTGGCGCCATCGGCGACGAGGTGCGTCCGCTGTTCGGCGATCCTTCCCTGCCCTATGGCAGCGCCAACCTGTTCCTCACCATCAAGGTCGACGGCTTCCGCCCGCTGGCAGGGTTCGAGGCCGCCGCGGACGCCTTCGCGGGCAAGATCCGGGGGTCCAAGCTGGCTCCCGGCGCCCCGCCCGCGCGCGTGCCCGGGGATCGCGCCATCGCCGCCCACCGTGCCTTCGGCGGCAATCTCACCCTGCCGGCCGCCACGCTCGCCGGCCTGCGCAAATCAGCCGGACTGCTGGGCGTCGAACTGCCGGCCGGATTTCCGGCCTGAACCTCGACCAGTCAGCCGCCAAGATAGGCCTTCGCCAGCCCGCTGTCGTTGAGCGCGCCCTTCCACTCGGACGGGCCGATCTCGCCGACCACGCGGCCGAGCTTCATCACATAGGCCCGGTCCACAGCCTCCGTCGCAAGCGCCACGTTCTGCTCGATGAGGAGGACGCTGACCCCTTCCGAACGGATCTTGCCGATGACCTCGACGAGGCTCTTCACCACCTTCGGCGCGAGCCCCGTGGAGGGTTCGTCGAGGATCAGAAGGTCCGGCTGGAGCAGCAGGGCGCGGCCGATCGCCACCATCTGCTGCTCGCCGCCCGACAGAAGCTCGACATTGGCGTCGAGCCGCCCCTTCATGAAGGGAAACAGGTCCAGCACGCCGTCGAAGGTGAAGCGCTCGGCCGATTTCGGCCGCCGCGCGCCCTCGTGCTCAGCGAGCTCGAGATTGGTCTTCACCGTCAGTTCGCCGAACAGCCGCCGGTTCTCCAGAACGACGCCCATGCCCGCCGCCGCCCGGCGGTGCGCAGCCTGGTTGTGGATCTCGATGCCATCCTTGACGATACGTCCCGAGCGGACCGGATTGAGGCCGCAGAGCGCGCGCACCAGCGTGCTCTTGCCGGCGCCGTTCGGGCCGATGACCGCGACGCCCTCATTCGCGCCGACCGTCAGGTCGATGTCGTGCAGGACGGTCATGGCGCCGTAGCCTGCGGAAATCTTCTCCACCGACAGCATGGCGCTACGCTCCGAGATAGGCTTCGCGCACGCGCGGATCGGCCTTGATGGCGGCAAAGCTGCCGCGCGCGATGATCTCCCCGAAGCACAGGACGCTCACGGTCGAGGACACCGCCATCAGGTCCATGTCGTGCGAAACGAGGAAGATGGTCATGCCTTCCGCGTTGAGCCTCTCCAGCAGGGCGCGAAGCTGCTGCGTCTCCTCCGCATTGAGGCCCGACGAGGGCTCGTCGAGACAGAGAAGGTCCGGCTTCGCGAGCGCCGCACGCGACAGTTCCAGGAGCCGCTGCTGGCCGGCGGGAAGGTCCCCGGCGCGAACATCCGCGATGCCCTGAAGGCCGAAGCGGCGCAGCGCGTCGTCGGCGACCCCGTGCATCTCCGCCAGTTCGCGACGCGAGGCCGGCAAGCCGAACAGGTTGGCGAGGAAGCTGCTGCTCGACAGCTTGTGGCAGCCGGCGACGAGATTCTCGCGCACCGTCATGTTGGCGAAGATCTGCGGCGTCTGAAACGTTCTGACGATGCCGGCATAGCTGCGGGCGGCGACCGACATGCTGGCGACGCTTTCGCCCTTGTAGACGACGTCGCCCTCGTCCGGCGTCAGGAAGCCCGAGACGATGTTGAACAGCGTGCTCTTGCCGGCCCCGTTCGGGCCGATCAGCCCGGTGATCAGGCCCTCGGTTATGTCGAGCGTCACGTCGCGCAGGACGGTGAGGCCGAAGAAGCCCTTCGAGATGTGCCGGACCTGCATCAGCGCGTCGTTCTGCATGCTGATGGCAGTCATCGGCCCGCCCTCCCCGATCCGTTCAGCAAGCCGCGAACCCGGTCGCGCAGGAAGCCGCCAATGCCCTGCGGCAGGAAGATGACGGCAAGGACCAGCACTCCGGCGTAGACCAGTGCGTGGATGTCGCCGAGTTTGCTGAGAAGATTCGGTGCCAGCGTGATGAAAGCCGCGCCGAAGACCGAGCCGAGGATCGTCTGAGCACCGCCGACCACCGCCACGAGCAGGAAGCTCACCGCCCGGTCGATGCCGAAACTGTCGACACTGACGAAGGTGACGTAGCTCGCGAACAGACTGCCGGCCAGCGAGCCGACCACCGCGCTCATCACGAAGACCTGCACCTTCAGCCGGTGCACGTCGACGCCGAGCACCATCGCCGCCGAGGGTGCATCGCGCATGGCGCGCATCGCGAAGCCGGCACGGGATTTCAGGAGGTTCGCATAGAGCCAGAAGACGAGGCCCGCGACGATCCAGACGAAGTAGTAGAAGCGCTGCGGCGTGTTCAGCACGAAGCCGAACAGCGAGATGCGCGCGATACCGCCGACGCCAAGCGTGCCGCCGGTGATCCAGTCCCACTCGAGGAACAGCACGTGACCGATGGTCGCCAGCGCCAGCGTCGCCAGCGCCAGGAAATGGCCGGACAGGCGCAGGATCGGCCAGCCGATCAGGAAAGCCACCGTTCCGGCCACCGCCATGCCCGCGAACAGCGAGGGCACCCAGTGCCAGCCGAGCGCGGTGGTGCCGTAGGCGGTGGCATAGGCGCCGATGCCGTAGAACACGCTCTGCGCCAGCGAGATGATGCCGCACTGCCCGAGCAGGAAGGCGACGCCGACGCCGGCGATGGAATAGAGCGCGGTGAAGACCAGGAGATCGACCGTTCCGCGCGACGCGAGCAGCGGCACGCTGGCCCAGACCGCGACGAACACTGCCGCTGCCGCGATCAGGGCGAGGTTGCGCGGCATGCGGCTGCCGGCGGGCAGGCTCTGGCTTTGACCGAGGCTCATCCGCCGGCCCTCCCGCGATGGCCGAGGATGCCGTTCGGAATGGCGATCATGATCAGGATCAGGAACGTCATGGAGATGACGTCCTTGTAGCCGGAGGACACGAAGACGATGGCCAGCGCCTCGACGAGGCCGAGCATCAGGCCGCCGACGATGGCGCCGAACGGATTGCCCAGCGTGCCGATGATGGCGGCGGTGAAACCCTTGAGCGTGAGCAGCAGGCCCATCTCGTAGTGGATGGTGATCAGCGGCGACACGAGCACGCCGGCGACACCGCCGACCGCGCCGCCGAGCAGGAAGGTGAGCGAGCGCATCAGCGGCACGTTGATGCCGATGGTGGTCGCTCCGTCCGCATCGATGGAGGCGGCCATGATCGACTTGCCGATGAAGGTCCTGGTGTAGAAGAAGCGCAGCGCGACGACCACGGCGAGGCTGAGCACGATGAGCCAGACCGCGTGGACGCGGATCGCGGCGTCGAACACGTCGAGCAGTTCGTTGCCGCCAAGGCCGCGAACGGGATGGGAGTCGCGGCCGAAGAACAGCAGGGCCGCGGCCGAGACCGCGAAGGCGCCGCCCAGCGTCACCAGCAGGAAGGATTCCTCCGTGCCGCCGCGCTTGCGGGTCGGGCGGACGAACAGGAGTTCGACTATCCAGCCGACGATGGCGCCCGCTACCATGCCGCCGAGAAAGGCGATGAGGATCGGGGCGCCGAGACGCTCCATGGCCAGATAGGCGATGATGCCGGCGACCAGCGAGAAGTCGCCCTGCATGGCGTTGACCACGCGGCTGCCGCGATAGATCACCGACAGCCCGAGGCCGATCAGGCCATAGACACAGCCATTGGTGACGCCGGCCAGCAGCGATTGGATGAAGAGCGTGGTTGTCATCGGACCGTCGGATTCATGCGTCGGGGGAACGTGGATGCGGGCCGACTGCCCGCATCCGCCGCGATCGTATCAGGACCGAGCAGTGACCTTGAAAGGCAGGCGCGTGAACTGCGTCTTGACCAGCTTGGAAAAGACGAAGCTCGACAGTTCGATGCCGGTGAGGTCGGGCGCCGCGAAGTTGTAGCTCGCCATCACGCCACGATAGGGCTCGCGCATCGCCTGGGCGATAGCCTCGCGATCGGTCGGGCCGGCCTTCTTCAGGGCGTTGACCGCGATCTGCAGCGCATCCCAGCCCGCCGCCTCGTAGTTCTTCGGCAGCGAGTTGTAGGCGGCCTTGTACATGTCGACGAAGGCCTTCTGGTGCGGCTCCGGGTCCTCGCCGACAAGGAATTCCGGGAAGACGATGTCGTCGGCATATTCGCCCATGCCGCGCACGTAGTCGTAGGGCGAGGAGCCGATGGCCGAGATGATCGGCTGGGTGATGCGCACCTGCCGCGCACCGCGGAACGGCACCGGCGAGGTCGCGATCACATAGACCGCCTCCGGCTGTGCCGCGCGAACCTTGGCGGCCTGCGTCGAGACATCCTGCGCGCCGACCTCGAACTTCTCGACCGCGGCGAAGCTGACGCCGTAGGCGGCCGCCTGTTCGCGCAGGCTGTTGTAGACGAGCTGGCCGTAGCCGGAATCGTGCAGGACGCCGATCTTCTTGAAGTTCTGCGCCTTGGTATATTCCAGCATCGCCCTGGCGTTGAGCGGCTGCGGCGGCAGGACGTGGTAGAGCGATTTGTAGGTCAGTTCGATGGCTGGCCCGAGACCGGTCAGCGCCACCTGAGCCATCTTCTCGCCGTTGGTGAGCGCGGCGATGGCGCCGGTGCTGGCCGTCAGCGACGAGCCGATCATCAGCGGCACCTTTTCGTTGAAGATGAGCGCTTCGGCCTTGCTCTTGGCGATGTCGGGCTTGGAGCCGTCGTCCTCGATCAGCACGCGGATGGGGCGGCCGTTCACGCCGCCGGCCTCGTTCACCATCTTCTCGGCGAGCTGCATGGCGCTGCGCTCGGCCTGACCGAGGCCCGCGCCCGGACCGGTGAGGCAAAGCACGGCGCCGATCTTGATGGGCTCGCCGCCCTGCTGCGCGATGGCCGGCGCATGGAGCGCGCCGAGGGCGGTGACGCCAGCCGTGCCCATCAGCACGGTGCGGCGCGAAATCTTGGTCCTGATCATTCTCGGTATCCTCCCGGATGGAGCACCCCGCGCTTCTTCGGCCGGTTCGGTGCTGGTGGCATGACGATGCGGCGATGCGCCCGGCGGACCCTTGAGCCGTCGGACAGGTGTAGGCGCCATGCGGCCGGTGACGTAGCGCCCGGCCGCATGCCAGTTCTTCCGCGTCACTCGGCCGCGGCGCGGTATTCCGGCGTTTCGAGCTGCGGCAGCACCTCGCGCATGAACAGGTCGAGCTCGTCGAGCATCACGTCCTTCGGACACTGGGCCCAGTGCCAGATGAGCGTGATGTATTCGCAGGGAGCGCGGTCATAGATGTTGCGCCAGACGTCGCGGCTCTCCTGGACCGTTCCGCCGACGAACAGCTCGCTCTTCTTCATGCTGTCGACCAGGGCGCTCGGGTCGCCCTGCGGCATCTGCGGGAAGAACGGCGCATAGAAGTTGTGGTAGATGTCGAGATCGTACTTGCGCAGCCGTTCGTCGAACTCGCCGGGCTTGCGGGTGATGTGCGGGAAGCGGACGATGTTCTGCCGCTCGCCCAGCGCGAAGTCGTAGCCCGACTGGCGCGCGATGTCGTGATAGAGCCTGACGCCGTTGGCGACCTGCTCGACCGGCGAGAAATAGGTCGGGATGAAGCCGCGCTTGGCGCAGAACTCGACGCTCTCCTTGCTCTTGGTCGTGGCGCAGAAGATCGGCGGATGCGGCCGCTGGAACGGCTTCGGCACGACCGCGATCTTGGCGACGCGGCCCTGGTCGTCCACCTCTCCCTCGACGCCGGCGAGCCGCGCGGTCTTCGCCGCCGGATAACCCTCGATGCCGGACAGCGGATAGGGCGCCTTGTAGGTCGGGCCGTCGAGCACGACCGCATCCTGCGTCCAGGCGGCGATGAGCTGCTCGACGCGCTCCTCGAACACATCGCGGTTCTTCTGGTCGGAGGCACTGCCGTCTGAGACGGTCGCGGCGGCGCCGGCCCACTGTCCCAGAACGTTTGCCCAGCGCGACTGGTAGCCACGGGCAACGCCGACCCAGTAGCGACCCTTGGTCAGGTGGTCGAGGATCGCGGTTTCCTCGGCGACGCGGATCGGGTCCTGCGTCGCCATGACATAGCCGATGGCGCCGATATTGATCTTCGAGGTCTTGGCCGCCCAGTAGGCGTTGAGGATGCCGGGGTTCGGACCGACCTCGTAGCCCTCGGAATGGAAGTGATGCTCGATGGTCGAGGCACCCCAGACGCCCATGCGCTCGGCCTCGACGACGATGTCGGTCCACTCGTGGACGACCTGTTGGTACATGTCGCGGTCCATGCCCATCGGACGCTTGGCGATGCGGCCCTCGAAACCGTCGCTCGGAAACATCGGATAGAGCTGGAGGATGACTTTCGGCCGCGCCATGCGTGCCTCCCTTCGTGTGCTTTTTGCCGAACCATAGAGAGAATGGCCGGTCGTGAGATGAAGCCTCTGGCTATGAGTGTTATCGCTGCCGGCTATAGGGCTGCGCCCGGAGCGAGCTGCCGCATGCCGCCGGAAAAGAAGACCAGCGGGTCGCGGTCAGGGGCCTGGTCGAAGGCGTCGACGCGGCCGACGAAGATGACGTGGTCGCCGCCCCAGTAGCGGTAGAGCGTGCGGCACTCGAACCGCGCGGCGACGCCCGGCAGAACCGGAATGCCTTCCGGGCCGACGTCGAGCTCCAGCCCGGCGAAGCGGTCGATGCCGGAGCGCGCGAACTGGCGGGCGATGCCCTCCTGTCCGTCTGCAAGGACGTGGACGACGAAATGCGTCGCCTCGTCGAAGGCCGGGTGGCTCGAGGAGGTCAGCGACAGGCTCCAGAGCACCAGCGGCGGATCGAGCGAGAGCGACGCGAAGGAGTTGACCGTCACGCCGCAAGCCTTGCCGGTCTTCGTGCGGCTGGTGACTACCGTCACGCCGGTGACGAACCGGCCGAGCGCGTCGCGCAGCGCCCGCGCATCCGTCGGCGGTGGGGCGGTCACGACCTCTTTCATGGCAACCAGGGTCATCGGGGGCTTCCTCGGTCGCTCGAGGCTCTTGTCGGCCCCGGCTGGCTGAAACTAGCCGTTCCACCGCCCCATAGAATGCTATAAGATCGTATGTCAGTTATAGCCCACGGATATAAGTCTTGGACCTGCGGCACATCACGGCCTTCGTCGCGGCCTATGAGGAAGGCAGCATCAATCGCGCGGCCCAGCGCCTGAATCTCGCCCAGCCAAGCGTCAGCGGCATCCTCCGCGACCTGGAAGCCGAGATGGGCACGGCGCTTCTCGAACGGCTCGCGCGCGGCGCCCACCCGACTGCCGCCGGAGAGACCTTCTACCGCCACTGCCTGAAAGTGCTCGCCGAGGTCGACGCCGCCCGCAAGTCGGTGATGGCGGGCGCCGACCGCGTCGCCGGTCCGGTCAATATCGGCCTCGCTCCGACGGTCGCGAAGGGCCTGATGCCGCGATTCATCGCGACCTATCTCGCCGATTTCCCGGATGTCCAGCTCAGGATCACCGAAGCTTTTTCAGGGCCACTGACGGAATGGACGCTGTCGGGCGATGTCGACTTCGCCGTGGTCGCCGTGCCACCGGTCGACCGCCGGCTCGTCACCCGCCGGCTTTCACCCGATCCGATCTTCCTGATCTCGGCGCCGGGTGGGCTCGCCGCGCGAACCAGCGGGCCTCTGTCCGGCCTGCCGCCGGTGAAGATCGCGCTGCCCTCGCAGAACAATGGCCTGAGGACCATGCTGGATCGCTACATCCACTCGGTGGGAATGACCGTCGAGCGATTGGTCGAGATCGACAGCCTCCACGGCATTCTGGAGCTCCTGAAGCGCAGCGACTGGGTGACCCTGCTGTCGCTGACCTCGATCCTCAAGGAACTGGACCGCAGCGAGCTTGCGGCACGGCGCACCGATCCGCCGCTGGACCTCGAATTCTACCTCGTCCATCCCGCGAGGCGCTCGCTGTCAGCCGCCGCGCGGATCTTCGTCCAGCGCCTGGAACAGGCCTTCGCTGACATGGCGACGGAGCGTGCGAGGCGCAGCCTCTAGAAGCGGCTTGAAGACACGACCATCGAATGGAAGTCATGGATGCCCGGCACAAGGCCGGGCATGACGGCAGACCTGGGGCTTCAACTGCGGCCAGAAGCGACCGGGCGGTCAGAAGCCCAGCAATCCGTAGATGCGCTTGACGTAATTGCCGAAAGGCTCGGTGGTCTTGATGTCGAGCGTGCGATCGGCCGGCAGGTCGATGGTGAAATAGTCCGCCATTCGAGCAGGCCCGGCCGTCAGAACCGCGCAGCGCGCACCGAGGAACACGGCTTCCTGAATCGAGTGGGTGACGAACAGGATCGTTTTGCCGCTCTCGCGCCAGATGCGCAGCATTTCGAGGTTCATCTTCTCGCGCGTCAGCGCGTCGAGCGCGCCGAAAGGCTCGTCCATCAGGATCAGCTTGGGGTCGTGCACGAGCGCGCGCGCGATGGCCGCCCGCTGCTGCATTCCACCCGAAAGCTCGTAGGGATATTTCTGCTCGAAGCCGGCGAGACCGACCATGGCGAGCAGGTCGCGCGCCCGCTCCCGCGAGGCCTTTTTCGGCAGGCCGAGAATGTCGGCGGGCAGCAGCACATTGTCGAGGATGGTTCGCCATTTCAGCAGCAGCGCCTGCTGGAACACCATGCCGACATCGCGCCCGGGCGTGAAGGCGGTATGGCCATTGCCAATCCGAACCTCGCCGTCATCGGCGTCATGCAGGCCGGCGAGGATCTTCAGCACCGTCGTCTTGCCGCAGCCGGACGGGCCGACCAGCGCGACCATGTCGCCCTCGGCGACGTCCATGGTCACGTTGGAAACGGCGACGAAGCGCTTGCCGCCGGTCGTATAGGTCTTGGCGACATTGCGCAGGCGGAGCATCGGCTCGGCCGTGGTGAGCGTGTCCGTCATGCGAGCCAGCGCTCCAGGTTGGCGGCGACGAAAGCGTCGTCGGCGAGGTCGGCATGCTCACGCGAGACGCGGTCGATCAGCGCCGACTGGCCGGGGCTCAGGCCTTCCTTCGGATTGAGGCACCAGATGCCATCGAGCAGGCCCTGCCGGCGCAGCACCTCGTGGCAGCCGGCGATGCAGCCGTGGAAGTCATTGGCGACGTCGAAGAAGGCGGCGTTGCAGTCGGTGACGCGGGCATCGAGCGCGAGAATGTCCGCCGGCACGGCGGGTTCGGCGGCAGCCGCCTTGAGACGCGCCAACAGGTCCACCGCGCCCCGGGTCCAGACCGACCAGTGGCCGAGCAGGCCGCCGCGCACGCGCACCTCCACCTGCTTGCCATCCCTCGCCGCCACGAAGGGCGTGACCAGATCGAGCACGATGTGGTCGTCATTGCCGGTATAGAAGGCGATGCGATCTTCGGCGCCCGCCGCGACGATGCCGCGCACCACGTCCAGCGTGCGGTAGCGGTTGAACGGCGCGGCCTTGATGGCGATGACATTGTCGATGGCGCAGAACTCGGCCCAGAAGGACGCGTCGAGGTTCATGCCGCCGACCGCCGGCTGAAGGTAGAAGCCGACGAGCGGGATTTGCTCGGCGACATCACGGCAGTGGGCGACGATTTCGGCCTGGCTCCTGCCCTTCATCGCGGCAAGGCTCAGAAGGCCCGCGTGATAACCGAGCGAGACCGCAAGCTTCGCCTCGGCGACCGCCTGATCGGTCTGGCCGCAGACACCGGCGATCATCACCAGCGGGCGATCCGTCCAGGCACGGGCATCCTCCATGGCGGCTGCGAGAACCGGCTCGTAGAGGCCGACATCGCGGATCTCGAACTGCGTGGTGTGGACGCCGACGGCAAGACCACCGGAGCCCGCATCGACATAGTAGCGGGTCAGCGCGCGCTGCCGTCGGCGGTCGAACCTGCGGCTGGCATCGAGCGCCAGCGGATGGGCGGGAATGACCGCTCCCTGCATCAGCACAGACCGAACATCGTCGGGAATGTCGTTGCGGTGAAGGCCCATCGGTCGCGTTTCCCAGTCGATATGGTGGTGGTCAGCCGAGTTCCGGCCCGGCAATGGCGAAGACCCGCTCCGGGTCGCCGAAGGGTTCGCTCCGCCCGAGCGCCATGCGCAGGTACGGTCGCTCCTTCGCAAGGCCCCGCTTCGCCAGAAGGTCTTCGATGATCGTGCGGCCATCGGGCACGTCGATGATGACCGGCCCCGTGACGCGGGCCAGGGCCCCCTCCAGCAAGGCCGCGGCGGCGTCTTCGTCATCGGCCACGAGCGGACCTATCGAGACAGCAGCGCGACCGGGTCGAGCAAGCACGAATCCGTTCTTCTCCGGCATGACGAGGGCGGCATCCGGCACGCGCTCCGTCAGGCCCGCCACCAGTCCGGGCCGCGCGGCGCCGAAGGCGGCAGCGTCCCGCGCGACGATCCAGTCGCGATCGGCGGCCGTCGCCTGCACGATACCCGGCACCGCCCCGCCATTCCCCGGACTCGTGCCGCGCCAGCGCCAGAGCGGCGCGCCCGGCTCGAAGCCGAGCGGACGGTAGATGCGCTCGCCCTGCGGCGTTGCGTCCAGAACCGGCACGCGGCCGGTCTCCATCAGCGCGGCAATCGTCCGCCTGAGAATGGCCGTGCCCAACCCGCGCCCGCGGGCGGCCTTCGCCGTCAGGACCATGCTGATCCAGCCGAAGCCGTCATAGGGCAGGACCGCGCCGGTCGCGACGAGCACCTCCCCGTCCCGGACACCGAAGACGGTGCCGGACCGGAAGAAGATGAGCCAGTCATCGGCCGACTGATTCCAGCCGGCTTCCTCGGACAGTGCGAGGGCACCCGGGAGGGCACCTTCGTCCAGCCGTTCGACGGTGATGGTGTCAGTAAGCGCCATCCCGCACCTCGAAATGGGTGGGCTTGCCGAGGCTCGGCTTTTCGCGGGCGACCCAGTCGGCGACCCAGTCGACCATCTTGGTCAGCGGCACGAGCGGATAGCCGAACAGGCGCGCGGCCTCTGCCGCATTGTTCAGCCAGGCGGTCGGCGCTTCCTCGCCGGTGACCACCGGCGCCTTGCCGAGGCGCTCGCCGAACACCTTGGCGAGCCAGCGCACGGAGATGGTCTCCGGGCCGGTGACGTTCAGTGGCGAAGCTGGCACGGTCGCGTGTTTCAGCGCCCGCAGCGCCTGCGCGTTCGCGTCGCCCTGCCAGATGACGTTGACATGGCCCATGGTGACGTCGATGGGGCGGCCGTCGCGCACCGCGCTCGCCACGTCGAACAGCACGCCATAGCGCAGGTCGATCGCATAGTTGAGGCGGAACAGGCGGCCCGGCGTGCCGAGGCGCTGGGAGAAATAGGCCATCATCCGCTCGCGGCCGATGCAGGAATTGGCGTATTCACCCGGCGGCGTCAGCGGGCTGTCCTCGGTCGAACCCTGCCCGGACGTGGACACGAAGGGATAGACGCAGCCGGTGGAGAAGGTGACGATCCGCGAGGTGCCAAACGCCTCGGCGACGATGGTCGGGACGTGGACGTTCATCGCCCAGGTGAGCGGCTGATCACCCTCCGCGCCGAACTTGCGCCCCGCCATCATGATGACGTTCCTGACCTTCGGCAGCGCATTGACCGCGTCACGGTCGAGCAGGTCGCAGGCGATGGTCTCGATGCCGTGGCTCTCCAGCCCGTCCTTCAGGCCCTTTTCGCTGAAGCGGGCGACGCCGAAGACGCGCTTGTCAGGGGCGGCGCGCCGGGCAAGCCGCGCCAGCGTCGGCCCCATCTTGCCGCCGACGCCCAGCACCATGATGTCGCCGTCGATGGCCGCCAGATCGCGCGCGAGATCGCGGCTCGGCATGGTCATGAAGTCCTCGAGCGCCTCGGCCGTCTCGAAGCGTTCGGGGAAGGACGCAGGGTCGAGCCAGGCGACAGGGTCGCGGGTCACGTCGTTCATGTCGGGCCTCCCGGCCGGTCAGGATTTGCGGGCATCGCGCGGCACGAGCAGGAGCTCGAGCGCCAGCACGGCGAGGTAGAGCGCGATGCCGATGAGGGTGAGCAGCGCCACGGCCATGAACATGGCGGGCGTGTCGAGCGAGGCCTGCACCTGGATCATCAGGTAGGCGAGGCCACGGTCAGAGGCGATGAACTCGCCGACCACGGCACCGGCGACCGCAAGGATCGCCGCGACTTTCATGCCGGAGAAGATGTAGGGCAGCGAGCCCGGCAGTTGGATGTAGCGGAACATCTTCCAGCGCGAACCCTTCAGCGATTTCACGAGGTCGAGGAGGTCAGGCTCCACCTCGCGCAAACCGCGCAGCGTCGTCAGCAGGATCGGGAAGAAGCACAGCGAGAAGGTGATCAGCATGTTGGTGCCGATGCCGTAGCTGAACCAGACGATCACCAGCGGCCCCAGCGCCACCTTGGGGATCATGTTGAGCGTGACGAGCAGCGGGAAGATCGCCAGCGTCAGGATGCGCGACCAGGAAAAGACCAGCGCGAGCCCGATGCCGGCCGCCACGGCGAGCAGATAGCCGCCGACGATCTCGATCGTCGTGACGCGGGTATTGTCGAGCCAGGCATAACTCGCCTTGCCGAGCGTGGCGACGATGTCGGTCGGTGCAGGCAGGACGAAGCTCGGCAGCGAGGAGAGCTTCACGCCCACCTCCCAGACGACGAGAAGGCCGAGATGGACCGCCACCACCGCCGCCCAGCGCAACGCCGTCGCACGGACCTCCTCCGGCGACGAAGCCGCGGTCTCCGCCGGGCGGTCTGCCTCGATACCGGTCGCCGTCATACGTCGCCTGCCTCCCGGCTGATCGCGAAGATGACGGCACGATATGGACGCGGCCGATGCCAGTCAACCAGTTAGTTGATAAAATGCTTCGACACGCCTGCCGCGTTCCGCACTAGACCCGCAACGCTCCCAGCGCGAAGGCGATCACGTGCTTGCGGCGCGCCGCGATATTACGCGGCGAGCCGAGCTTGCGGCCGAAGATCGCCGACAGCGTCCGCCCGTTCGAGAAATAGAAATAGGACAGCGCGGCGATCGAGATGTAGATGTCGATGGGGTCGAGATCGCTGCGGAACACGCCCTCCCGCGCGCCCTTGTCGAGCGTGTCGCGGATCAGCGTGACGAGCGGCGAGTGCATTTCCTTGAGCCGGTTGGACCGCTGGACATGGCGGGCGCCGTGGAGGTTCTCGTCGGCGAGCAACGCCACGAATTCCGGGTGCTTGTGCAGATAGTCGAAGGAGAAGCCGACGAGGCGCTCCATGGCCGGCAGCGGCTCGAGGTCGCCGAGATGCAGCGCGCGCTCGTGCTCGCGGATCTGCGCATAGACCGTCTCCAGCGCCGCCTGGTAGAGGTCGTCCTTGTTGCCGAAATGATGATAGACGAGCTGCTTGTTGACCCCGGCGCGCGCCGCGATCTCGTCGACCCGCGCGCCGGCGAAGCCCTTCTCCGCGAATTCGGCGACGGCAGCCGCGAGCAGGGCGCCCTGCGTCGCCTCCGGATCGCGCTGGCCGGCCTGCCGGACCACCTTCCGCCCGCTGCCGCTGATCATGCTCTTCGCCGGCGAGAACATCCGGCCTCCTCGTGTCGGGCGATCATTGTATCAACCAACTGGTTGTATAGTCCATCGATCGATGCTTCACTGAATCCCCGAAGGCCGCCGGCGTGGTGCCGGGGCGGACATTCGAGGTGGTCGCCATGACGTCCCATGACAATATCTTCCCCGGCAAACCGTCCCGCCGCATCGTGATCGCCGGCCTTGCCGGTGGCGCGCTCATGGCTCCGCGCGTCGCACGCGCCAGCGAGAAGGTCAATCTCGTCCTCAACTGGACGCCGACCGCCGACCACGCGCCCTACTACTTCGCCAAGGCCGAGGGCTGGTACGAGAAGGAAGGCATCGACCTGACCATCGAGGCCGGACGCGGCTCGGGCGCCTCCGCCCAGCGCGTCGCTGCCGGCGGCGCGCAGCTGGGCATCGCCGACATGGCCACCGCCCTCCTCGCCCGCTCGCGCGGCTCGAACCTGTCCGCCGTCATGGTCGTCTATGCCAACTCGCCGCAGGGCTTCTACTGGCTGAAGTCGAGCGGCATCACCGGTCCGAAGGATTTCCCCGGCCGCTCGATCGGCAACCCGCCGGGCGACGCCTCGCGCCTGATGTGGCCGGCCTTCGCCCGCAAGGTCGGCATCGATCCGGCCTCGGTGCGCTTCGTCAACGTCAGCCCGCAGGCCAAGATCCAGGCGTTGCGCTCCAAGGCCATCGACATCACGTCGGACTTCTACAACGAGCATGACCTGAAGGTGCGCGAGTTCGGAGCCGATCTCGGCTTTGCGCCCTGGCGCGAGATGGGGCTGAACCCCTATGGGAATTCGGTCATCGTCAACGGCGACTATCTCGCGAAGAATGCCGAGACCGTGCGCAAGTTCGTCCGCGTGTCCCAGCGCGCCTTCCATGCCTGCGTCGGCGATATCGGCCCCGGCCTGAAAGCGCTGATGGGTGCCGTGTCCGGCCTCGACGAATCGAACCAGCGCGATCAGTGGAAGCGCATTCTCGAACTGATGCGCGATCCGACCACCACGTCTGTCGCCCTCGGCGCGCTCGATGCCAACCGGCTCAAGGACGACTACGATCTCGTGAAGGCCTTCTTCGAGAATGTCGGCGAGGTGGACCTGTCGAAATTCGCGACCAACTCCTTCCTCGACACTTCGATCAAGATGCCGGCGGCCTGAGCCGCCAGGCGCGATCACGCCCTGCCGTTTCGACCACGCCATGGCCGCCCCTTCCACGCCGGACGGGGTGGCCACTGCTTTTCTGTTGCCGATTTGTCGCGACACGCCCCTGAATCCTGGCTGGCATCAAGGGACCATTGCCACCGGTTGCGCGCCCCCCTAGAGCTATTGCGGCTTTGCAACCCGCATCCATGGCGCCCCCGATGTATCGCTCCGCCCTTCTGTCCTGCGTCGGCATCGTCGCGCTCTCGACCGGCGCGGATGCCCAGAGCATCGGACGGCCGCTCGCAGCGCCCAATTCGGGCTGGGCGGGAGCCTATGCCGGCGTGCTGGCCGGCGCCGGGTTCGCGGGGAACCGCTGGACGGACGTGGGCATGAGCGGCGCCGGCTGGTCCAATCCGGCAGGAACGCAATACAACTCGACGCCAGCCGGCGCCACGCTCGGCCTTTTCGCGGGCTATAACTGGCAGGCGCTGCCCTTCGTCGTGCTCGGTCTCGAGGCCGACATCACCTACAACACGGCCCGCGGCAGGGCGAACGTCAATCCGTTCGACCCGACCAACGTGACCGCCCACAGCAACTTCGCCGGCAGTCTGCGCGCCCGCGTCGGTTTCGCGGTCGACCGCGCGCTCATCTACGTGACGAGCGGCGTGGCGCTGGGCAACCCGTCGCAGCGCTGGTTCCAGCCCTCGGGTGCGGCCTGGAAGTCGGATGGCACGCAGGTCGGCTTCGTCATCGGCGCCGGCGTCGAATACATGGTCACGCCGCAGTGGGTCATCCGCGCCGAGGCGATGCATTATGATTTCGGCAGCCGCAATGCGCCGAACATCACGCCCGCCAGTTCGCCGGATTCCTGGAACACGGGTTACCTGATGCGCGCACGCTCGTCGCAGACGCAGGCGCGGCTCGGCGCAGCCTATCGGTTCTGATCCGCCGGCTGCTATTGCGGCAGCAGTCCCAGGCGGCCGAGGAGAGCATGCATCTTCCGGCGCTCGGACGAGACGCGGCTGGCAAGATTTGCGGCGTCGGCAAAGCGGGGCTCGGCCCCCGCCTTCCTGACCGCGTCCTGCACGGCCTGGCTGCCCGCCGCATGCCGGCACGCCGCCTCGAGCGCGGTCTGCCGTTCCGCAGACAGGCCGGCCCGCGCATAGAGTGCGGCGAAGCTGTCGATCGACACCGGAAAGCCGAGCGAAACAGCGGTCGGCACGCCGGGGTACACCATCGCCCCTCGCTCGGAAAAGACCGTCAGCAACCGGACCAGCGCGGGATCGAATGCACCCGTCGCGAGCATGGCCCCGTCGAGCTGGCCGTTCGCGAGGTCTGCGAGCAATTGCCCGTGCGCGCGGTAGGGAATGTCGTTCACGACGATGCCGGCGGCCGCCGCGAAGCCCATGAGCTGCAGATGGGTCGCGGAGGTCCGTCCCTGATGGCCGAGCCGCAGCACGCCCGGCGCGGCCCGCGCCCGGGCGATCAGCGCGCCGAGGTCCGCGATGCCCGACGGGCGCGAGGCGGCCAGCACGAAGGGCAGCTCATAGACCTGGCAGACCGGCGCGAAGCCGGCCGGGTCGAGGCGCGGTTCCTGCCGCAAGTGCGGATGGACGGTGAGCGGCGTCGGGCCGGACAGGACCAACGTCATGGCGTCCAGCGGCGACTGGGCGAGCTCGGCGAAGCCGAGCGTGCCCGCGGCACCGTCGCGATTGACGACCAGCACCCGCTCGCCGACATGAGAGGTCAGGACATCGGCCAGCACGCGGGCGACCACGTCGATGGTCGTGCCCGCCGAGTAGGGCACGATGATGCGCGGCGCAGCCGCCGCGCGGGCGATCCGCGCCACTGCCAGCCCGGCCGCAGCGCCGACCAGAACCCGCCGGGTGGCTCCGCCGCCCGCCCTGCCCCATTGCATGCCTGCAGCCCCGCCTGCCACACAGTTTCCCGTCCGACTGCCTCTACAGCCAGAGCGGTAACCGCGCCATGAACTTCGTCGATTTCATACTGCTGAACGGCAGGCTCTACCCGAACCGCCCGGCGATCATGATGCTGGACCGGGTCGTTACCTACGGCATGTTCGCCGGTGCCGTTCACCGGAGTTGCGCGCGACTGCATCAGGTCGGACTGCGCCCGGGCGAGACGGTGGTCATCGACATCGACAATCCCATTCGCCACTTCGTCGTCTTCTCCGCGCTGATGCGCCTCGGCATCGTTTCGCTGACCGCCGGGCCGGGCGTGGCGGGCATGGTCGGCGCCGTCGCCGTGCTGACGAGCGCGGCCGGAGCGGCGGCGCCCGGCGCGCGATCGATCGTGGTGGACGACGACTGGTTCCAGCCGGCCACGGATGAGACTTACCCCGTCGACCCCGCCGCGACCGATCCGGGGCGGCTCGCCCTGCTGGCGCTCACCTCCGGCACGACCGGCCGCAGCAAGGCGATTGCCTTCACGGTAGCGGAGTTCGAGGCGCGGCTGCGCAGCCACGCGCTCATTCATTCCGTGCCCGGCACGTCGCGCGAACTGATCCTGATGAGCTTTGCCGCTCAGCTGGCGCTGACCGAGGTGTCGCGGCTGCTGGCCAGCGGCCGCACCGCCTGCCTTGCGGGATCGGCGGAGGAAGCCGCCAGGATGATCGACCTCTACCAGGTCGAGGTGCTGTTCGGCTCGCCGCAGCAACTCTCCGTGCTGCTTGGCGCTCTTGTCGAGACGCCGGCCTCCTGCGCCTCCGTCCAACTCGTCACCCTGAGCGGCGCGGCGGTCAGCGCCGAGCTTGCGACCAGTATTCGTCGGCGCATCACCCGAACCGTCGCCATCGGCTACGGCTCGACCGAAGCGGGCAAGACCGCGATGTGCCTGCTCGACGAAACCAGTCCCGTGCCCAGCGGCGTCGGCTATGTCGTGCCTTCCGCGCGGGTCGAGATCATCGGCGACGACGACCGGCCGGTGCCGGCCGGAACGCGCGGCCGCATCCGCGTTCTGGCTGCGGCCGGCGGGCGCCCCCACGTGCCCGGATCGCTCTACCCGGACCGGACGCCCGACTGGTTCTACCCCGGCGATGTCGGGCATCTGCGCGCGGACGGCTTCCTGGTGGTCGAGGGGCGCTCGGACGAACTGATCAATGCCGGCGGGCTGAAGATTGCGCCGGAGCGGATCGAGGAACTGGTGGCGGGGCGCGCCGATATCGCCGACGCCGCAGCCTTCGGCGTCGAGGGCGCCGGCGGCATCGACGAAATCTGGCTCGCCATCGTGGCGCGCGAACCTGTGCGCAGCGACGAGCTCATCGCCTATTGCGCCCGCCAGTCCGCGGCGCTGGCGCCTGCCCGCGTCCTCGTCCTCGAGCGCATCCCGCGCAACGCCATGGGCAAGGTCGAGCGCGCCCGCCTGAAGGCCGAAGCGCAACGGCGCTGATGCCAGGCGGCGGGCAGCCGTCTTTCCCGCAATCGACGACATGACCGACGCCCGCGTCCGGCGCGGGATCGTCATGCTTTGGCCGCGTTGACAGCAACGAGGATTCGTTTCTAGAGTTCTATATATTGGCACCCTGTTCCAAATAATGGAACTTTTTGATGAGCCTGGCTAACGCCGCCGCCGTGCTGCACTGGTTGAAACGCGGACGTTCCGACGTCGCGGTTCTCGAGTTGTCGACGGCGATGGGCTGGCCCAAGAGCTCGGCCTCGCGGCTGCTCAAAGACATGGCCAATCTCGGCCTGCTGGAGCGCGACGAGACGACGCGCCGCTATCGCGCCGGCCTGCTCATGCTGGAACTCGGGCGCGCCTATGCCGCCGGCGACCCGGTGCTGGAAGCGCTCGATGCCGAGCTTCAGGACATGACGCAACGCACCGGCTTTTCGACCGGCGTGTCCATCCTCGACGGCATCGACATCGTCGTGTTGAGGAGCCGCGCCGGCACGCACCCCCTGCGGGTCGTCACGCCCCCCGGCACGCGCGGCCCGGCCTGGGCCAACTCGACCGGCCGGATGCTGATGGCGCGCCCTTCCGACGAAGAGATCGCGCGCCGCTTCGCGATCTTCCCGCCGAGACCGCGCCCCAATGCACCGGGGACGCTGGCGGAGCTGATGGCGCTGGTGAACCGGGCGCGCACCTGCGGCTGGGACGAGTCGAACGATGAGTCCCTGCCCGGCCTCGCGGGAATCTCCGTCGCCATCGAGGACATCGACCGCCGCACCGCGCTCGCGCCTTACGTCGCCTTCTCGGCGGCGCAGGTCGAGCCGGAGGAGCGCGCGGAGCTGGTCGCCATGCTTCAGGACATGACCCACAGGATCGAGACGCGCTTCGGTCGCGAGCCTTCGGCACCGCGCTTGCAGGACATGGCCCATGGCTGACCTCTCCGCTCCCGCCCTTTCCGTTCCTGCCGCGCCCGTGCTGAGCCCGCGCCGTCCCGCCGTCTCGGCCATCGCCTGGGCCGTCGGCCCGGCGCTGCTGCTGTTCGTCGTCTTCTTCATCCTGCCGTTCGGGGTCATGGCGCTGCTGTCGGTGCTAACCGGCAACCCCGCGATCCAGTCCGGCGTCACCTTCACCGCGCAGCACTACGAGCGGTTCTTCGAGGATTCGCTTTATTTCGAGGCACTTGTCGCCACGCTGCGCATCGGCGCCATCACCACCGTCGCGTCGCTGGTCATCGGCTATCCGCTTGCCCACCTCATGGCCCGCACCCATTCGCGGATCGGCCATGCCCTGCTGCTCATGGCGGTGATCGCGCCGATGCTCACCGGCATCGTGGTGCGCACCTTCGCCTGGATGACGCTGCTGCAGGACCGGGGCGTCATCAACACGACGCTCCTGTCGTGGGGGCTGATCTCGTCGCCGCTGAAGCTGATGTACAACGAGTTCGGCACCATCGTCGCGCTCGTCCATATCTACGTGCCGTTCATGGTGCTGACGCTGACCGGCGTCATCGGACGCATCGACGAGCGGCTCGAACAGGCAGCCCGCAGCCTCGGCGCCAACCGGACGCGCACTTTTCTCGAAGTGACCCTGCCCCTGTCGCTGCCGGGCATTCTCGCGGGATCGCTGCTGGTCTTCGCCCTGTCGATCAGCGCCTATGTCACGCCGTTCCTGATGGGCGGCACGGATGTGCTGACGCTGCCCATGCTGATCTATCAACAGGTTGGCGCGAGCTTCAATCTGGGCTTTGCCGGCGCGCTCGGCGTCGTCCTGCTCGCCGTCTCGCTGATCGTGATCATCGCCTACAACAACGTGCTCGGCCGCTTCGCCGGCGGGGAGAAGATGGCATGAGCGCTCGTCCCGACGCCGGCCACATCGCCTATCTCGCCGTCAACGGCGCGATCATCACCTTCCTGCTCGCGCCCATCGCGATCATCACGGTCTTCGCGCTCAATCCGACGCCCTATATCTCGTTTCCGCCGGTGGGCATCTCGCTGCGCTGGTTCGAGAAGTTCTTCTCGAGCCCCGAATTCATGGGCGCGCTGTGGCTCAGCCTCCAGGTCGCGGTCGTCGTGCTGGTGCTGTCCATGGTGATCGGCGGCCTGTGCGCGCTGGCGCTCGCGCGCGGCAACATTCCGGGATCGCGGGTGCTCACCGCCTTCTTCATGTCGCCGCTGATGCTGCCGGCGATCCTCACCGGCCTGGCGCTGTTCCAGCTCTACCTGCTGCTCGATATCGGCCGGCCGGTCTGGGGCCTCATCATGGGCCACACGCTGGTGGCGGTGCCCTATGTGCTGCGCACGACGCTGGCGGTGCTGCACAATTTCGACCGGCGCATCGAGGAAGCGGCGGCCGTCCACGGCGCGAGCCCGGCGCGGGTGTTCTTCGAGGTGACGCTGCCGCTGATCCGGCCCGGCGTCTTCGCCGGCGGCATCTTCGCCTTCATCGTCTCCTTCGACCAGTTCCCGATCTCGCTGTTCCTGGTCATGCCGCAGGGCGAGACGCTGCCGGTGGTGCTGTTCAACTACATGAAGTTCGACCTCGACGGCGCGATTGCCGCCGCCTCGATGGTGTCGATCCTGATGGCCGTCTCGGTGGTGGTGATCCTCGAGAAGGTGATCGGGCTGAAGTCCTACGTGAAGCTGTGAAGATGCCCGCCGCAAACGGCGGCAGACCAAGAGGTGGAGCCATGACGACGATCAAGCCTGACCGACGCAGCATCCTGAAGGCCGGCGCCGCCGGCGCGGCCCTTGCCGCCCTCGGCGCCCCCCATATCGCCAATGCCCAGGCCGCGACGCTCAAGATCACGACCTGGGGCGGCAAGTGGGGCGAGATCATGAAGGGTGATCTGCTTCCCGCCTTCGAGCGCGAGTTCAAGTGCACGGTCTCGGCCGACCAGGCATTCCCGTTCCTGCCCAAGCTGCAGGCGAGCCCGCGCGGCAATCCGATCTACGACGTGCTCCACGCCAATTCCAACGAGCAGTGGAAGGCGGTCGAATTCGGCATCGTCGAGCCCAAGGTCGATCCGAAGAACGTGCCGAACCTGAAGGACGTCTACCCCTACGCGATCAACGACAAGATCGCCGGCGTCTCGATCTTCACATCCGGCATCGGCCTCGGCTACCGCACCGACAAGGGCCTCGGCAAGCCGACCTCGTGGAAGGATCTCGCCGATCCGAAGCTCGCGGGCCAGCGCGGCGGCTACCTGATCCCGGTCAACTCGCTGGGCCAGGCACACCTGATGATGCTCGGCCAGATCTACGGCTCGGGCATGCAGGACCTCGACGCCGCCTACAAGGCGCTGGAAGCGCTGAAGCCGATCAAGCTGTTCGACTTCACGGGCCAGATGGAAAAGGCTCTGCTCTCGGCCGAGGTGACCATGGGCGTCATCCACGACAGCGGCGTCTATCGCTACGAGGGCACGCCCGAGCCGGTCGACTTTGCGCTGCCCTCCGAGGGCGTGCTGGCGCTGGAGCAGGTGCTGACCGTGACGCCGGGCTCCAAGGTGAAGGAACTCGCCTACGCCTATATCGACTACATGTTGCGGCCCGATGTGCAGAAGAAGCTCGCCGAGGCGGTCTGGTACTCGCCGTCCAACACCAAGGTTCAGCTCGACGCCAAATACGACGCCAAGCTGTTCAACACGCCCGAGAAGGTCGCCCGGCTCATCCAGCCGGACTGGAAGTGGTACAATGCGCGCAAGGATGCGATCGACCTGCGCGTGACGCGGATCCTGAGGGGCTGATGGACCAGTCCGCCTCCTCCCCGGCCTCGATCGGGCTCGACGCCGTCTCCAAGAGCTATGACGGCCGGGTCCGCGCGGTCGACGCGGTCTCGCTGGACGTGAAGCCCGGCGAGTTCTTTTCGCTGCTCGGCCCCTCGGGCTGCGGCAAGACCACGACGCTGCGCATGATCGCCGGTTTCGAGACCGTCGATACCGGCCGCATCCGCGTCGGTGACCGCGACGTCACCGACGTGCCGGTGCACAAGCGCGACATGGGCATGGTGTTCCAGTCCTATGCGCTCTTCCCGCACCGGACCGTGGCGGAGAACGTCGCCTTCGGCCTGCGCATGCGCAAGGTACCGAAGGCCGAGATCGAGGAGCGGGTGCGCGCGGCGCTCGCCCTCGTCGCCCTCACCGGCTTCGAGGATCGCCGCCCCGGCCAGCTCTCCGGCGGCCAGCAGCAGCGCGTGGCGCTGGCGCGCGCCATCGTCATCCGCCCGCCGGTTCTGCTCTGCGACGAGCCGCTCGGCGCGCTCGACCGCAAGCTGCGCCAGCAGATGCAGTTCGAACTGAAGCAGCTCCAGAAGGAGCTCGGCGTCACCCTCGTCTTCGTCACCCACGACCAGGAGGAGGCGCTTGCCATGTCCGACCGGATCGCGGTGATGAATGCCGGCCGCATCGAGCAGATCGGCACGCCGACCGAGATCTACGACCGGCCGCGGACGCGCTTCGTCGCGGACTTCATCGGCGAGATCAATCTGATCGAGCGGCCCGGCGGCAAGGCGCTGGCGGTGCGGCCCGAGAAGATCGTGCTCGGCGCGCCCGGGGCCGTTCTGGACGGCACCATCGATAGCGCGAGCTTCCTCGGCGGGCAGACGCTCTACCGCGTCGCGCTCTCGGACGGCCGGCAGATGCTGGTCAAGGAAACCAATGCGGGCGAGCGGCCCGTGCGTTCCGTCGGCGACAAGGTGGGCCTTGCCTGGGCCGCCGCCGACGGCGTCGAACTGGAGGCCTGAACCATGCCCCGCACTCTCGGAATCGCCACCATCGGCCAGTCGCCGCGCGACGACATCGCCGACCTGTTCGCCGCGCAGGCGCCCGCGGGCACGCGCGTCGTGCTGCGCGGCTGCCTCGACGGGCTGACCGATGCCGAGATCGCCGCGCGCCCGCCGATCAGCGGAGCCGACACGCTCTACACGCGCCTGCGTGGCGGCACGGACATCAAGATCTCCAAGAAGCACGTCATCGAGCGCTCGCCCGAGACGCTGCGCCTGCTGCGCGAGGAGGACGGCTGCGACGCCATCGTCTTCGCCTGCACCGGCGACTTCCCGCCGATGGAAGGCGATGCCGGCGTGCTGTTCCCCTCGCGGGTGCTGAACGGCCTCGCCAGCGCGCTGCTGCCCGAGGGCCGGCTCGGCATCCTGCTGCCCCTGCCCGAGCAGGTCGGCAAGCTGAAGGCCAAGTGGGAGCGCCCCGGCCTCGAGGTCGTCGGCGAGCCGCTGCGCCCCAGCGCGACGCCGGAGGAAGCCGCAGCCGCCGCCGAGCGCCTGAAGGCGATGAAGCCGGACCTCGTGGCCATGGACTGCATGAGCTATGGGCCGGCGCTCAAGGCCGCGGTGAAGCCGGTGCTCGGCCTGCCGGTGATCCTGTCGATCACGGCCACCGCCCGCGTCATGAACGAAATGCTGTCGTGAGCACCGAGCCCGCCAGCGACCACCCGCATCCGAGCCTCAAGGGCCGCTCCCGATCATGACTGACCTTCGCGACATCACCCTCGACGACATCGAATCCCTCGCCGTCGGCGCCTGGATTCTCGGCACCGGCGGTGGCGGCAGCCCCTATCTCGGCCTGCTCAACATGCGCCAGCTCTATGCCGAGGGCTTCAAGGTGCAACTCATGCAGCCGGGCGACCTCGCCGACGACGACTGGGTCGCGGCGGTGTCCAACATGGGCGCCCCGCTGGTCGGGCAGGAGCGGCTGACCGACAGCCGCACCATCGCCCGCGCGGTCGGCCTGATGGAGGACCATACCGGCATCCGTTTCCGCGGCATCATGGCGCTGGAGATCGGCGGGGGTAACTCGATCCAGCCGCTCATGGCCGCCGCCCATCTCGGCCGGCCGGTGATCGATGCCGATATGATGGGCCGCGCCTACCCGGAGGCGCAGATGACCTCGGTCGCCGTCGGCGACCTGAAACCCTACCCGCTTTCCACCGTCGACTGCCGTGGCCTCGAAGCCGTCGTGCAGGCGGTTCCGACCTGGAAATGGATGGAACGGGTCAGCCGCAAGATCTGTGTCGAATACGGCTCCATCGCATCCACCTGCAAGGCGCCCCGCACCGGCGCCGAGGTGAAGCAGTGGTGCATTCCCGGCACCACCACCAAGGCCATCGCCATCGGCGCAGCGGTGCGCGAGGCCCAGCGCCGGCACGAGGACCCGATCGACGCCATCCTGTCGGTCGAGCCCGGCAAGATCCTCTATCGCGGCAAGGTCACCGACGTTGAGCGTCGCGCGACCGAGGGCTTCCTGCGCGGCCGCACCCGCTTCGACGGCGTCGATGCCTGGAAGGGCACCTCGCTGGACGTCGCCTTCCAGAACGAGTGGATCGTCGCCTGGCAGGACGGCGAGCCGATCGCCATGTCGCCGGACCTGATCTGCGTGCTCGACACGGTGACCGGCGAGGCCATCGGCACCGAGACCATCCGCTACGGCCAGCGCGTGACGGTCATCGCCCTGCCCACCGCCGACGTGTTCCTCACCCCCAAGGGCCTGCAGCATGTCGGCCCCCGGGCCTTCAACTACGATATCGACTTCAAGAGCGTGTTCGGATCATGAGACGGATCGGCATCGACGTCGGCGGCACCAATACGGATGCCGTCCTGATCGAGGACGGCAAGGTGGCGGGTGCGGTCAAGGCCCCGACATCGGAGGACGTCACCGGCGGCATTCTGGAAGCGCTGGCGAAGCTCGGCGCGTCCGGCGCCCTCAAGGCCAGGCGCATCGACGCCGTGATGATCGGCACGACGCATTTCATCAATGCCGTCGTCCAGCGCCGGCACCTGTCGAAGGTCGCGGCGCTGCGCCTCGGCCTGCCGTCGGGCGCGACCCTGCCGCCGTTCTGCGATTGGCCGAAGGACCTCGCCGAACTTGTGCGCGGCGCGGTCTACATGGTCGAGGGCGGCCACGAATATGACGGCCGTCCCTTCATGCCGCTGGACCGCGAGGCGGTCGCCGCCGCCGCGCGCGAGATGAAGGCGAAGGGGCTGACGGCCGTCGCCATTTCCTCGGTCTTCTCGCCGCTCGATCCGTCCCACGAGAAGGAAGCGGCGGAGATCGTCGCGCGTGAGAATCCGGGCGCGGTGATCACCTGCTCGTCCGATCTCGGCCGTATCGGCCTTCTTGAGCGCGAGAACGCCGGCCTCTTGAATGCCGCGCTGACCGACCTCGCCCGCGACACGATCGCCGCCTTCGAGAAGGCCATTGCCGACAGCGGCATCGCCGCGCCGCTGTTCATCACCCAGAACGACGGCACGGTCGCCGAGGCCCATCAGGCCATGCGCCTGCCGGTCTATTCCTTCGCCTCCGGCGCGACCAATTCGATGCGCGGCGCCGCCTATCTCTCCGGCCTCGACGACGCCATGGTCGCCGATGTCGGCGGCACGACGACCGATATCGGCCAGTTGAAGAACGGCTTCCCGCGCGAGGCCAATTCGGTGGTGCAGGTCGGCGGCGTGCGCACGCTGTTCCGCATGCCGGACCTGTTCTCCTTCGGCCTCGGCGGCGGCAGCCATGTTTCGCTCGACCCACTCTCCATCGGCCCGCTGTCGGTCGGCTACCGCCTGCTGAAGGACGGCATCGCGTTCGGCGGCGGGCAGCTCACCACCAGCGACGTCGCCATCGCGGCCGGCCAGCTGTCGATCGGCGACAAGGCCAAGGTCGCGCATCTCGACGCCGCGACGACCGCGCGGGTCTTCGCCGAGGCGAAGCGGATGGTCGAGGAGGCGCTCGACCGGATGAAGACCGAGTCGGGCGACGTGCCGGTGATCGCGGTCGGCGGCGGCGCCTTCCTGATCCCCGACGTCATCGAAGGCGCCTCGCGGGTGATCCGCGTCGAGCATGGCGATTGCGCCAATGCGGTCGGCGCGGCCATCGCGCAGGTCTCCGGCGAGTGCGACCAGATCTTCCGCGAGCTCAGCCGCAACGACGCGATCGCCGCGGCGCAGCGCATCGCCGCCGACAATGCGGTGGCGGCCGGCGCCGACCGGGCCACGATCTCGACCATCGAGACCGAGGACATGCCGATCGCCTATCTGCCCGGCAACTCGCTGCGCGTGCGCGTGCGCGTGGTCGGCTCGGTGGCCGCCAATACGGCGGCAGCCGCCTGACGGCGCCTAGCGCCTGGACGCGGCCGGCACGGTCGCCGCGTCGCGCAGCCCGCGCCAGGCATCGAGCCGGACGTCGAGGTCGGATTGCGGCGGCGGCGCGGAAACCGCCTCCGTGCGGATGCCGAGCGCCGGCGGATCAAGGCGGCCGATAGCCGCGAGGACCGTGTAGGAGGCGACGGCACGGTCGCCTTGCGCCTGGATGAGCCGCGCGCGGGCGGAGACCGCGTCCTGCTGCGCGTTGAGCAGTTCGGTGATCGTGCGCAGGCCGGCGTCGAGCTGCTTGCGGATGCCCTCCACCGTGACATCCGCGCTGCGCACCTCGTCGCTCGCTGCCTTGGCGGCAAAGCTGGCATTGTCGAAGGCGACGCGCCCCGAATAGGCCGCCGAGCGGGCCTGAAGCCGCGCCGAATCGAGGATCATGCGCGCCTGCCCCGCCAGTTCGCGGTTCTGGCGCACCTGCGCCTCCGGACCGCCGCCGGCATAGAGCGGCACGGTCATGCGCCCGACCACCTGCAGGCTGTCGATGCGGCGCGTCGCGCTGTCGGCGTCCATGTCACGGGCCGCCTGCCCTTCCAGCGTCACCTGCGGCAGCATCTGGCCCTGTGCGACGCGCACGGCCGCATCAGCGCCGCGCACCGCCTCCGCCGCCGCCAGAACGGCGGGATTGTCGCGGCCGGCGAGATCGCGGGCGGCCTCACCCGAGCGCGGCAGCAGGCGATCGGGCGTGCGGACGCCCGCAAGGCGCGGCGAGGGCATCGCACCGACGAGTCGCAGGAACCGGTCGCGGGCGACGGCGAGGCCCGCCTCGGCCGCGTTGAGATCGGCAAGGCCGCGACTGAGGCGCGCCTCCGCCTGGGCGATGTCGGTCGGCGTCGCGACGCCGGCGCCGAGCCGTGTGCGGATGGCCGCCAGCGTCTCACGCAGGAAGCCGACATTGCGGTGCTGGACCTCGACCAGCGCCTGTCCCGTATGGGCCGCGACGAAGGTCGCCGCCACATCCAGCAGAACCGCATGTTCCACGGCGCGCAGCTGCTCGCGCTGGGCGGCGTTCAGCCGCTCCGCCTGATGCACGGCGTTCTGCGTGCGGCCACCGTCGAACAGCGTCTGCGTCGCGGTCAGCGCCACGCCCCGGCGCGGCAGCGTCGCGGAATCGGTGACATTGACCGGCGTGCCGCGCAGCAGCGAGCTGGTCGCCAGCACGCCGGCATAGGTCGTGGCGCTGACCTGCGGCAGCATGGCGGCGCGAGCCTGGGGGATCGTCTCGCGCGTCGCCCGCACCTGCGCCCGCTGGGCCAGAATGTCCGGATTGGTCGCATAGGCGCGCGCCAGAGCGGCGTCGAGGGTGGCGATGCCGGCGGGAGCGGGACGCGGCCTCTGACGCTGAGTCCTCGTCTCGGCGAAGCCCGTTCCGGCGCACAGCGTCAGCATGGCCACGGCCATTGCGAACAGTCGGCCACGCGCGGCGTTGCGAGACCGTCCCGCGACAGCGGCGGCGCTGGATGGCGATGCGAGACACATGATCGGACTGGGCCTGTTCAACCGCTGCGATCTAGCGATCTCAACCTGACAGAATGCTGACATCCCCCGTCAGCCATCGACAAGGTGCCGGGGGCTATAGCTGCGGCCTTCCTGCGCCCGGGGTGGTGCGCAGTGACGCGGACGCGACCGACATGCGAACTGGATCACTCGGACGACGGGCTCTCGCCGGCCTTGCACTGGTCGTTCTTGCCGCTGCGGCGGGCGGCTATGGCCTGCTCCGCGGCCCGGCCTCCGAGGGGCGCGCCGCCGGCATTTCCGGGCCGCTGGCTCAGGCCGTCGGCACGCAGACGCCCGCGACTTCGGCGGCAGACGGAACGATCCGTCTCACCGAGAACGAGCGCCGCAGCCTGACGATCGAGCCAGTCGCCTCGCGGCCGTTCCGCCCGCGCTTCGTCACCGAGGGCAAGATCGCCACCAACGAGGATCGCGCCAGCCCGGTCTTCTCGCCCTATGCCGGCAAGGTCGTCCGCATCATGGCGCGCCCCGGCGACCTCGTGACCGAGGGCCAGGTGCTGTTCACCATCGAGGCCACCGACATGGTCTCCGCGCAGAACGACTACGTCGCCGCGGTCTCGGCGCTGGAGAAGGCGCGCACGGTGCTGCGCCTCGCCGAGATCAACGAGCGGCGCCAGCGCGATCTCTACAATGGCCGCGCCGCCCCCCTGCGCGACTTCGAGCAGGCGCAGGCCGACCACAAGGGCGCTCAGGCCGACGAGCGCGCCGCCGTCGCCGCCCTCCGCGCCGTGGAGAACCGCCTGCGCATTCTCGGCAAGACCGAGGGCGACCTGACGCAGCTGCGCGAGCGCGGCACGATCAACTCCGAGACACCCATCGTCGCACCGATCTCCGGCCTCATCGCCCAGCGGCGCATCGGCCCCGGCCAGTTCGTGCAGGGCGGCGGCGAACCGCTGTTCCTCGTCGACGACACGTCGCATGTCTGGATTCAGGCCTTCGTCAGGGAGGGCGACAGCCATTCCGTCGACATCGGAGACGAGATCGAATTCCAGGTCATGGCCCGGCCGGGCCAGACCTTCACCGGCACGATCAGCCATGTCGCGAGCGTGCTGGACGCGGCAACGCATCGCCTCGCCGTGCGCGCCAGCATCCCGAACCCGCGCGGCATCCTGAAGCGTGAGATGTTCGCAACCGTCACGGTGTTCACCGAGAAGGCCTCCGACTGGCCGGCAGTGCCGCGTCGCGCGGTGATCCGGCAGGGCGAGCTATCCCACGTCTGGACCGTATCCGAGAGCGGCCAGGCTGCCACCCGGCGGGTCCGGACCGGGCTCGTCCAGGACGGCTTCGTGCAGGTCCTCGACGGAATAGCCGCCGGCGAGCGCATCGTGGTCCAGGGCAGCCTGTTCCTCGACCAGATGGCCACCGAGCCCCGCTAGAACCTGCCTTGGACCGCCATCCCATTCACCCCATTCCCATGAGCATGGTCTTTCCCGGAGGCCCACCCCCCTTTTGGGGACCATGCTCCGGAGGCTGCCGGCGGACCTCGCTGCCGGCAGCCTCCAGCTCTTCCGGAACGCAGCCGTGAACGCGCTCATCTCCTTCTCGCTCGACCGCCGGGTGCTGGTCGCGCTGGTGTTTCTGATCGTGCTCGCCGCCGGCGGCTTCGCGTTCACCCGCCTGAACATCGAGGCCTATCCCGATCCCGTGCCGCCGCTGGTCGACGTCATCACCCAGTCGTCGGGCCTCTCCGCGGAGGAGATCGAGCGTTACATCACAACGCCGATCGAAAACCAGATGGCCGGCATCCAGAACCTGCGCGTCATGCGCACCACGTCGGTCTTCGGCCTGTCCGACGTGAAGCTGCAGTTCACCTACGATTTCAGCTACGAGGAAGCGCTGCAGCGGGTGCTCAATCGCCTCGGCCAGCTCGGCCCCCTGCCCGGCGGCGCGCAGCCGCAGATCTCACCCATGAGCCCGATCGGCGAGATCTTCCGCTACCGCGTGGTCGGTCCGCCCGGCTATTCGCTGACCGACCTGCGCACCATGCAGGACTGGATCCTGTCGCGCCGGTTCAAATCGGTGCCCGGCGTGGTGGACGCCACCGGCTGGGGCGGCACGTCCAAGACCTATGATGTCACCGTCGATTTCCAGAAGCTGATCGCCGCCGGCCTGACCCTGCCGCAGGTGATGACCGCGCTGCAGAACGCCAATATCAATGTCGGCGGCAACACGATCGAGATCGGCCCGCAGGCGGGCGTCGTCCGCGGGGTCGGCCTGATCCGCTCCATCGACGACATCGCCGGCACGCTGATCGCGCAGTCCAGCGGCACGCCGGTGCGCATTCGCGACATCGCCACCGTCTCGGTCGGCCATCTGCCGCGCCTCGGCATTGCCGGCATGAACGACACCGACGACGTGGTGCAGGGCATCGTGCTCATGCGACGCGGCGAGAAGAGCATGCCGACGCTGGAGCGCGTGGAGGCCGAGGTCAATCGCATCAACGCGGGCGGCGTCCTGCCGCCGGGCGTCAAGATCGAGCGGCTCTACGACCGCAAGGAGCTGATCCAGATCACCACGCACACCGTGATGCACAGCCTGCTGTTCGGCGTGCTCTTCGTGTTCCTGGTGCAGTGGGTGTTCCTCGGCAATCTCAGGAGCGCCATCATCGTCTCGGCGACGATCCCCTTCGCGCTCTGCACGGCCGTCATCATCATCGTGCTGCAGGGTGAGTCCGCCAACCTGCTATCCGCCGGCGCGCTCGATTTCGGCCTGATCGTCGATGCCACCGTCATCATGATGGAGAACATCTTCCGGCACCTCGCGGAGCGAAGCACCCATCACGGCACCGCCCCGGACGACGAGAAGGGCCGCGTCGCGACGGTGTTGGCGGCGGCACGCGAGGTGGTCGGGCCGATCTTCTTCTCCTCGGCCATCATCATCGTCGGCTTCCTGCCGCTGTTCATGCTGTCGGGCGTCGAGGGCCACATCTTCTCGCCGATGGCCAAGACCTATGCCTATGCGCTGGCCGGCGGCCTGATCGCGACGTTCACGGTGACGCCCGCCCTGTCGGCGATCATGCTGAAAGGCAGGCTCTCCGAGACCGAGACCATCGTCGTGCGCGCCATCCGGCGCGTCTACGAGCCGATGCTCGGGACGATCATCCGCTACCGCTTCCTGGTCATCGCGGCGGCCGTGCTGCTGCTCGCCGGCACCGGCATCACCCTGCGCTCGCTCGGCCTCGAATTCCTGCCGAAGCTGGAAGAGGGCAATATGTGGGTGCGCGCCACCTTCCACCCGACCATCTCGCTCCAGGAAGGCAATGTCTATGTGAACCGCATGCGCCGGGTGATCGCGAGCTTCCCGGAGGTGCAGCGGGCGATCTCCCAGCAGGGCCGCCCGGACGACGGCACCGATGTCGCCGGCTTCAACAATGCCGAGGTCTTCGTGCCGCTGCGTCCCGCCACCGAATGGCGGCCCGGCATGACCAAGGAGAAGCTGATCGAGGAGGTCAATGCGCGCCTGACGGCAGAGCTGCCCGGGGTCGTCTTCAACTTCTCGCAATATCTCGAGGACAACGTCGCGGAGGCCGCCTCCGGCGTGAAGGGCGAGAACGCCATCAAGGTGTTCGGCAACGACCTTCAGGAGATCACCCGCACTGCCCAGCAGATCCGCGACGCGATCCGCGACGTGCCCGGCGTGCAGGATCTCGCCGTGTTCAACGTGCTGGGGCAGCCGACGGTCGAGATCGAGGTCGACCGCGAAAAGGCCGGCCGCTTCGGCCTGCAGCCCGGCGACATCAACACGGCGATCAAGACGGCGATCGCAGGCGACACGCCCGGCGATCTCTACGAGCGCGGCTCGGACCGGCACTTCCCCATCATCGTCCGGCTGGCCGAGCGCTATCGCGCCAGCCCGGAAGCCATCGGCGAACTGCGCATCGGCGTCAGCGACGGCAATGGCGGCATCGCGCAGGTGCCGATCCGCGAGCTCGCGACCGTGCGGATCGTCTCCGGGCCCTCGACCATCTACCGCGAGGGCCAGCAGCGCTACGTGCCGATCCGCTTCTCCGTGCGCGGGCGCGATCTCGGCAGCACCGTGCTGGAAGCGCAGGCGCGCGTCGCGAGCCAGGTGACGTTGCCGTTCGGGTCGCGACTCGAATGGGTCGGCGAGTTCGGCAATCTCCAGGACGCCGTCGCCCGGCTGCAGGTCATCGTGCCGCTCACCCTGCTCCTGATCGGCCTGCTCCTCTATGCCTATTTCGCGTCGCTGACCGACACGCTGCTGGCGCTCAGCGTCATCCCGCTGGCGCTGGTCGGCGGCATCCTCGCGCTGGCCGTGACCGGGACGCCGTTCGGCGTGTCGGCCGCCATCGGCTTCATCGCGCTGTTCGGCATTTCGGTGATGGGCGGCATCCTCGTCATCGTCCACTACAACACGATGATCGATGCGGGCCTTGCCCGCTACGATGCCGTGGCCGAAGCCTGCCGCGTGAGCATGCGGCCGGTGCTGATGACCTGCGTCGCGGCCTGCGTCGGGCTTCTGCCGGCGGCGGTCTCGACCGGCATCGGCAGCCAGGTACAGCGGCCGCTGGCCTTCGTCGTGGTCGGCGGCATCACGCTGGCTCCGGTGCTGATCCTGCTGGTCCTGCCGGCGCTGATCGCGGTGTTCTCGCGGCGTGGGGCGAAGTCCGAGGCGGCCGGGGCGTTTCACCCGGCGGAGTGACGGTCAGGGCAACAGAAGCTCGACCTTCAGGCCGCCCATGGCCGAGCGTGACAGGCTGGCCTCGCCGCCATAGGCGCTGATGAGGTCCTGAACGATGGCGAGACCGAAGCCGGAACCCTCGACCTGTTCGTCCAGCCGCCGGCCGCGTTCGATGCGGAACGCCAGTTCCGAGGCGGGCAGACCAGGCCCGTCGTCCTCGACGGTCACGGAGACGCCGCCCGCCGAGCGACGGGCCGTCACGGCCACCGAGGCGGCGGCCCATTTGCGCGCATTGTCCAGGACGTTGCCAAGAACCTCCATCAGGTCGGTCTCGTCGAGGGCGACGTTCAGTTCGGCGGGCGCGTCCACGGCATAGGACACCGCCTTGCCGCCCGACACCGTCTGCATCGTGCGCACCAGCGAGGCGATCACCGGCGCGAGCGCGGTGCGCTGGGAGCGGCGGAGGGCCTTCACGCCCGCGCGCGCGCGCATGAGCTCGCGCATCACATGCCGGCTCATCCGGTTGATTTCGCCGTCGATTTCGTCGGCAAGATCGGCCCGGCCGGACTCGCGCAGGCGCCGCGCGGTAGAGTCGAGCACGGCCAGCGGCGTCTTGAGCCCATGGGCGAGGTCGCCGGCGCGGGCGCGGGCGGCATCGAGGTCGGCGCTGCGGGCGGACAGCAGCGCGTTGAGGTCGTCGACCAGCGGCTGCACCTCGTCCGGGAAATCGCCTTCCAGCGTGTCGCGCTCGCCGCGGTGGACGAGGTTGAGCGACTGGCGCAGGCCGGCAAAGGGCGCGAGGCTGACCTTGCTGGCAAACCACAGCGCCAGGACCAGCGCCAGACCGAGCGCCGCCAGCGCCGCGGCTGCCGACAGGGCGAAGCTGCGGCGCGCCTCGTCCAGCTCGCTCTGGTCGAGCGCGACCACGACCCTTGCGCCCTCGGCCGCGCTGCCCGCGACGTTCACCCGCCGCTCCAGCACGAGCAGGCTTCGCCCTTCCGGACCGGGACGCTCATAGAGGGCCGCATCGTCATTGGCCGGCGGCCGGGTGCGCCAGGCGATGCGGAACTGGCCAAGGGAGGGCGAGACGAGGTCAACCGTGTCGCCGCGCCCCGCCTGCCAGTAGAAGCCGCTCAGCGGGGCCTGGAAACGGCGGTCCGACAGCGTGATGTCGATGGCGAGGCGGCCGTCCCTGCCGATCCGCGCATTGCCGACCAGGGCGGTCAGGTCGTCGCCGATCTCGGCGGTCGCCCGCGCGCGGATATGGTCCTCGAAGATCAGCGTCACCGCGAGGCCGGCCACAAGCAGAGCGAGGGCGATGGCGACGACCATCGTCCAGGCAAGACGCTCCCTGATCGATCGCGTGCTCACCCGCCGTCACCGGTCTGGCCGTCGACCGCGACATAGCCGTGGCCGCGGCGGGTCTGGATCAGCGGCACGCCGAGCTTGCGCCGCAGCCGCGCCACCAGCGCCTCGAGCGCGTTGGAATCGTTCTCCCGCTCCTGGCCGTGGATGGCGACGCTCAGCTCGCCCTGCGGCACGACGCGGTCGAGGTGGGTCATCAGGTGCAGGAGCAGCCGATATTCCAGCGCCGAGACGGCGACCGGTCGGCCGGCGACGCTGACCTCGCGCGTGCGCGTGTCGATCTCGACCGACCCCGCCTTGATCACGGGGGTGGCGTGGCCGCCCGCCCTGCGCGTGAGCGCGCGCACGCGCGCGATGAGTTCCTCCATGTGGAACGGCTTGGTCAGATAGTCGTCGGCGCCCGAATTGATGCCCTCGACCTTTTCCCGCCAGCCGTCGCGGGCAGTCAGGAGGATGACCGGCATGCCGCGATCGGCGGCGCGCCAGCGGCGCAGCACCGACAGCCCGTCGAGCTTCGGCAGGCCGAGATCGAGCACGACGGCCTGAAACTCCTCGCTGTCGCCGCGATACCAGCCGTCCTCGCCCTCATGCGCGACCTCGACGACGAATCCGGCGGCGCCCAGCGCGCGAGCGATATCGGCGGCGATACGGGCTTCGTCTTCGATGACCAGGACGCGCAAGCGTTCGGCCCCTGACTGGTTGATGACGGCCGAGCCGGCCACGCGACCGGCTCACCATACGTTCATCCCTCAAAGCCGGGCATAGCTCAATAGGCGGATGCTGGCCGGTCGCGGGCGGGCTTGAACGTCGCTGGCCCATCGGTTCTCATCGGCAACCCGGCCCCCTTGCCGCGGCCCCGGCCGCGCCCGACCAAGCGGGGCGTCAACCCGATCCGGTGCCATGTCCCCCGACCGCTCCGCCATGCCTGTTTCGCCGCCCCGCTGGATCGATGCGCAGGGGCCCCGCCTCAGGCTGGAGGCGCATTTCGGCGACCGCGTGGTGCCATGCTTCGCCGAGCGGCCGGGCAGCCTCTACGGCTTGCTGGGTGAGACAGTGCGGCGCAACGGCGGCGGCGAAGCGCTCGTCTGCGGCGACACGCGCTTCACCTATGCCGCTCTCGGCGACGCCGTGGCGCGGCTGGCGGCGGCGCTGGCGGCCGAGGGCGTCGGGGCCGGCGACCGCGTCGGCCTCCTGATCGGCAACCGGACGGAATTCGTCACGACGCTGTTCGCCCTTGCCCGCCTCGGCGCGGTGGCCGTGCCGATGGGCCTCAGGCTCCAGACGCCCGAGATCGCCCATGTGCTGAACGATTGCGGCGCGAGCCTGCTGATCCACGAGGCGGACCTCGCCGACCGCCTGCCGGCCGATACGGAAGTGCCCGGCCTTGCCCGGCGCTGGACCGTCGGTGGCGAAGCGGCCGGCGCGCGAACCCTCGACAGCATCGCCGCGACCCATGCCGGCGCGCCTGTGCCGGCGCCGGCCGCCGTCGCCGAGGAGGACACCGCCGTCATCCTCTACACGTCGGGCACGACGGGGCGGCCGAAGGGAGCGATGCTGACCCATCTCGGCATCGTCCACTCCTCGCTGGTCTACGAATATTGCATGCAGCTGACGCAGGCGGACAGGTCGCTCGCCGCCGTGCCTCTGAGCCATGTGACGGGCCTCATCGCCAACGTCACCTGTACCGTGCGGGCCGGCGGCGCGCTGATCATCATGCCGTCCTTCAGGGCCGCCGACTTCCTGGCGCTGGCGGCGCGCGAGCGGATGACCCAGTCGGTCATGGTGCCGGCCATGTACAATCTCTGCCTGCTGCAACCGGATTTCGACACCTACGACCTCTCGGCCTGGCGCATCGGCGGCTATGGCGGCGCACCCATGCCGACGCCGACCATCGAGAGACTCGCGGCGCGCTGCCCCTCGCTGCAACTGATCAACGCCTATGGCTCCACCGAAACCACGTCGCCCTCCACCATCATGCCACCCCGCTTCACGCCCACCCACGGGCACAGCGTCGGCATCGCGGCGCCGGGCGTCGACCTGATCGTCGTGGACGAGGCTGGCCGCGAACTGCCGCGCGGCGAGACCGGCGAGATCTGGATCAGGGGCCCGCATGTCGTGAAGGGCTACTGGAACAATCCATCAGCCACGGCGGCAGGCTTCACGGCTGGCTTCTGGCACTCGGGCGATATCGGTTCGGTGGATGCCGACGGTTTCGTGCAGGTGCTGGACCGCATGAAGGACATGATCAACCGCGGTGGCTACAAGGTCTTCACCGCCGAGGTGGAGACGGTACTGGTGGCCTGTCCCGGCGTCGTCGAATGCGCTGTCGTCGCCGTGCCCTGCCCGGTGCTCGGCGAGCGTGTCCACGCCTTCGTTGTAACGGAAGGAACTGAGCCTGCGGCCGAGACGATCCGCGCCTGGTGCGCCGCGCGGCTCTCCGACTACAAGGTGCCCGAGACGCTGACGATCCAGCCCGACCCGCTGCCGCGCAACGCCAACGGCAAGGTGATGAAGCGCGTGCTGCGGGAGCAGCTGCCCGGCGTGGCGTGAGCCTATTCCGGCACGCCGTTCGTCATGAGTGCGCGCGCGATGATGGTGCGCTGGATCTGGTTGGTGCCCTCGTAGATCTGGGTGATCTTGGCGTCGCGGTAGAGCCGCTCCACCTCGAAGCCGCGGATATAGCCGGAGCCGCCGAAGACCTGCACGGCGTTGGCGGTCTGGGCCACCGCCATGTCCGAGGCGAAGCACTTGGCGATGGAGCAATGCGCGGTCGCGGGCGCCCCTGAATCCAATGCCTCGGCCGCGTGACGGACCAGCAGCCGCGCGGCGGAAATCTCCTTGGCCATGTCGGCCAGCAGCCACGACAGGCCCTGGAACTCCGCCACGGGCTGGCCGAACTGCTTGCGCGCCTTCGCATAATCCAGCGCCGCTTCGAGCCCCGCCTGCGCGATGCCGACGGCGAGCGAGGCGATGCCGACGCGACCCTTGTCGAGCGCGCTCATCATGATGTGGAAACCGCGCCCTTCCTGCCCGAGCAACGCATCGGCCGGCAGCTCGACACCGTCGAAGGACAGGGCGCCGACCTGCGAGGCGCGCTGCCCCATCTTGTGCTCCTTCGCCCCGCGCGACACGCCGGGCAGGTCGAAAGGCACGATGAAAATGCTCATGCCGCGCTTGCCCGCGGCCTTGTCGGTGCGCGCCAGAACGAAGCCTACATCCGCGACGGGCGCGTTGTGGATCCAGAGCTTCGAGCCGGTCAGTTTCCAGCCGCCGGCGGTTCGCTCGGCCGTCGTCCTGATGCCTGACACGTCGCTGCCGGCCTCGGCCTCGGTGATGCAATAGGCCGGGCGGAACTCGGCGCGCAGCAGCCGCCCGAGATAAAGCTCCTGCTGCGCCGGCGTGCCGTGGACCGACAGCAGCGTCGCGATCAGTTCGTAGAGTCCGCACTGGTCGGCGACCGAGGCATAGCCACGCGACAGTTCCTCCATGACGAGCGCATAGGCCAGCACGTCGAGGCCCGCGCCGCCGAGTTCGGCGGGCGTGGTGATGCCGAACAGGCCGATCTCGCCCATCTGGCGGTAGATGTCCGCCGGGAAGGCCTCGTCGCGGTCCAGCGCCTCGGCCTGCGGGCGCACGACCTCGGTGGCGAAGCGCCGGGCGACATTGCGGATTTCCTGATGGGTTTCGGACAAGGGCATGGGATCGCTCGCTCAGGTGCGGTCGTCGAAGGAGCTTCGGCGGTGGTGGCGTTCAGGCGGCTTTCGCCACCCATTTCATGATGTGCGTGCCGGCGAGACAAATCTCGCCATCCTGGTTGACGACCTCGACCTTCGAGCGCGAACGCGCCGCCGCCGCGTCGATCTCCTCGACCGTGTAGCGGGCGGTCAGCGTGTCGCCGATGAAGACCGGCTTGAGGAAGCGGATGCGGTCATAGCCGAGCGAGACGGAGGTGCCGGTGGTGCCGCGCTCGACCGAACGGCGCGACATCATCGACGCCGTGGTGGAGAGCAGCCCCATCACCAGCGCGCCATGGGCGATGCGCCGGCCGAAGGGCGTCGTCGCGGCATAGGCCTCGTTGACGTGGATCGGGTCGAAATCGCCGGTGAGGCCGGAGAACAGGACGAGATCCGCCTCCGTGATGGTCTTGGCGAAGGTCGCGGTGTCGCCGGGCTCGAGGAAGGTCTCGATCATGGCGCGGCGCCGATCCGGTAGAACTCGACGACCTGCTCGGCCTGCCCCTCCAGCATGGCCTTGCCGCCGATCACCGCGCAGCCGAGCGCGCGGGCATGCGCCATGAGCGGCGTCACCTCAGGCTTCATGATGATGTCGATGACCAGCATGTCGGGCCTCAGACCGTCGAGCGGCACCGGCGGCCCGTCGCCGGGCGCCATGCCGATGGGCGTGGCGTTGATCAGGGTGTCGTGGCCCTCGAAGGCTACCGCGCCATGGCGCACGATGCAGGCGGGGTAGTGCTGGGTGATCCGCGCGGCGAGGGCTTCCGCCTTGGCGCTGTCGGCATCGAAGACGGACACGGCGGCGGCGCCGGCATCGGCCACCGCGATGGCGACCGCGCTGCCGCCGCCGCCCGCGCCGACCAGCATGACCTTGCGACCCTTCATGGATATGTCGCGCCTGGTCAGTCCCCGGATCAGCCCCGTGCCGTCGAACATGTCGCCGGTCCAGCTGCCGTCAGCCTCGCGGCGAATGGCATTGATCGCGCCGACCTTCGCGCCCATGGGCAGGATGCGGTCGACCAGCGGCATGATCCGCGACTTGTGCGGCACGGTGACCATCAGCCCATCGAGATTGCCGAGCCGCATGATGCCGCGCATCACCTCGTCGAACTGCGCCGAGGGCACGTGTGCCGGCACGAAGACCGTGTTCATGCCGGCATCGGCGAATTTCGGATTGTAGACGCCGGGCGACTTCACCTGCGCGACGGGGTCGCCGATGATGATGTAGAGCCGGCTTGCGCCATCGATGATCGCCTGCTGCGCCGTATCGCTCATCGTTCCGTCCTCACTCGGCCGCGACCGCATGGGCCGAACCCCGCAGATGCGCGGGCGGCGCGCGGCGCGGGCGCTTGGCGAGATGCGCGGCGAGCCCGATCGGCTCGGCGCGGAACAGGCGCGCGTCCATGGTCTTGAGCTGGGGCGAGACGAGCGGACGGAAACCCATGCGGCCGACCACGTCGCGCTCGACATCGATGCCGGGCGCGATCTCGATCAGTTCCACGCCCTGTTCGGAAAGCCGGAACACGGCCCGCTCCGTCACGTAGAGCGTGCGCTGGCCGCGCGCCGCGCCATAGCGGCCGGAATAAGTCACCTGCATCACCGTCTCGACCAGCTTGGCGTGCTGGCCGTCGCGGGCGATGCGGGTCGTGCCGTCCGGCCAGGAGATGTCCGACTTGCCGGCCGTGAAGGTGCCGGAGAAGATGACGCTCTTGGCATTCTGGCTGATATTGATGAAGCCCCCGGGGCCGACGATGCGGTCGCCGAACCGGCTGACATTGACGTTGCCCTCCCGATCGACCTCCGCGAAGGACAGGAAGGCGAGGTCGAGGCCGCCGCCGTCGTAGAAGTCGAACTGGTAGGGCTGGTCGACGATGGCCGCGTAGTTGCGCGCGGCGCCGGCATCGTTGCCGGAGGCCGGCGCGCCGCCGATCAGGCCCTGCTCGTTGGTCAGGCACACCTCGTCCAGCGCGCCCTCTTCCGCCGCGACATTGGCGATGCCGGTGGAGATGCCCGACCCGAGATTGCAGATCGCGCCGGGGAACAGCTCCATCGCCGCGCGGCGCGCGATGATCTTGCGGGCGTCGAGCGGCAGGACCGGAATGTCCGACAGCGGCATCTTCAGTTCGCCCGCATAGGAGGGCGAATATTCGACCTGGTAGGTCTGCCACTGCTTCGGCTCGACCACGACGAGATCGACGAGGATGCCGGGAATCTTGACGGTCTTCGGCGGCAGGGTGCCGCGCTTGGCGAGACGCTTCACCTGCACGACGACGAGGCCGCCGCAGCGTTTGGTCGCCTGCGCCTCCGACAGCATTTCGAGGAAGACGGCCTCCTGCTCCATCGTGACGTTGCCGTCCTCGTCGGCGGTGGTGCCGCGCAGGAAGCAGACATCGACGTGGAAGGGCTTGAAGAACAGATATTCCTCGCCACGGAAGTCGATCAGCTCGACCATGCCCTCCGGCGCGCATTCCGACTGGCGGCCGCCCTGAAGGCGCGGGTCGACGAAAGTGTGCAGGCCGGTCTTGGTCATCAGGCCCGGTCGCCCGGCAGCCATCTCGCGCATGAGCTGCGAAAGCGCGCCCTGCGGCAGCGTGTAACCCTCCACCTTGTTGGCGAGGGCCATGTCGGAGATCTTCGGTGAGTTGACGAAGGTGCCGGAGACGACCCGCTTCAGCAGGCCCTCCTGGGCGAGGTGGCCGGCGCCCCTGTCGACGCCGTCGCCGAGGCCGACCGGATGGACCGCCGTGATGGCACGCGGGGCGCCCTCGGCGGCGAAGCGCTTGCCCAGCGCCGCCAGCAGCGCCTCCGGCACGGCATGGCCGCCGCCCGAGCCGCCGATCAGCAGAGTGTCTCCGGACCGGATGAGTTTGACGGCATCGTCCGCGCTCACGACCTGCACGGTACCCTCCTGATGATCGCCTGATGAAGGTCAGCGCCGAACCGCATGGCTCACCGGTTCGCCGATCTCGGATCGAGCCAGTCGCGCACGCCGTCACCGAGGAAATTGAAGCCGAGCACGATGGTCAGGATCGCGATGCCGGGGAAGGTCGCGACCCACCATTGCTGGACGAGTTCACGCCCCTCCGCGACCATCGAGCCCCATTCCGGCGTCGGCGGAACGACGCCGAGGCCGAGGAATGACAGGCCGGCAAAGGTCATGATGGCATTGCCGAGATCGAGCGTGATCAGCACGATCAGCGGTCCCACCGCATTGGGGATGATGTGGCGCAGCAGGATGCGCTTGTGCTTGAGGCCCATGGATTTCGCGGCCTCGACATATTCCTGGCTCCGCTGGACCAGCACGAGGCTGTGCGCGAGGCGGGCGAATTTCGGCCACCAGACCACCAGCATGGCGATGATGGTGTTCATCGTGCCGATGCCGAGCGCGGCGGCGATGGCGAGCGCGAGGATGATCGGCGGGAAGCAGAGAACGAGATCGGTCAGCCGCATGATCAGCTGCTCGATGCGCCCGCCGGCATAGGCCGCCGTGCCGCCGAGGATGGTGCCGATGGCGGCGCCGAGGATGACCACCACGAAGCTCGCCGTCAGCGAGACCTGCGTCCCGTAGAGCAGCCGCGAAAACACGTCGCGCCCCAGCACGTCGGTGCCGAGCCAGTGCTTCCACGACGGCGCGAGCAGCCGCTGGGTCACGTCGACCGCCGTCGGATCGTAGGGCGAGATCAGCGGCGCGAAGATGGCGATGAAGACCCAGATGGCGACGATCGTCGCGCCGGCCGCCGCGAGCCCGTAGCGCTTGCGCCACCGCTTGCCGCGCGACAGGGCTCCGGACGTTTCCTCTTCGCCCACGGCCACCGGGCGGACCTGTTCGCCGGACACGGCGCTCATAGCCGCACCCGGGGATCGAGGAAGGCGTAGCTGATGTCGATCAGCAGGTTCACCAGCAGGTAGACGAAGGCGACGATCAGGGTGATGCCCATGATCGCCGGGAAGTCGAGCGCGGCGGCGCTGCGGAACGTGTAGCGCCCGAGCCCCGGCCAGGAGAACACCGTTTCGGTCATCACCGCGCCGGTCAGGAGATTGGCATAGGCAAGGCCGCCGAGGGTGACGACCGGGATCAGCGCGTTCGGAAAGGCATGGCGGACGATGACCGTCCACGGCACCAGCCCCTTGGCGCGCGCGACCCTCACGTAGTCCTGTTCGATGCAGTCCAGCATGGCGGCGCGCATGGTGCGGGTGATCAGGCCGAGCGTCGCGGCGGCCAGCACGATGGAGGGCAGGACCAGATGGGCGGCGGCGTCGCGGAACGTCTCCCAGTCGCCGGCGATGATCGTGTCGATGAGCAGCAGGCCGGTGACCGATGGCGGCGGCATGGCGATGGCGTCGAGCCGCCCGGGGCCCGGCGCGATCTCGAGGCCGCCATAGAAGATCGCCAGCATGATGAAGGCGAGCCAGAAGGTCGGCGAGGAGACGCCGACCAGCGAGACCATGCGCGCGACATGGTCGATCCAGGTGTCGCGCCAGACCGCCGCCATGATGCCAAGCGGGATACCGATGGCCAGCGTGATCATGAAGGCGACGGTGGCGAGTTCGAGGGTCGCCGGCGCGAACTGGGCGATGTCCTCCATAACCGGCCGCTGGGAGGCGATGGAAATGCCGAGGTCGCCCTGCACGACGCCCTTGAGGAAGATCAGGTAACGCTGCCAGAGCGGCAGATCGAGGCCCCATTTGGCGCGCCACTCCGCGACGAACTCCTTGTTCGACGCGGCAACGTCACCGAGCGCCGCCAGCACGGGGTCGCCGGGCACGGTGTTGGCGATGAGGAAGATCACGAGCGTCGCCAGCACCGCCATCACAACGGTCAGAGCCAGCCGCGTGACGATGAAATTGGCCATGGCGCTCAGCCCCGCCGGACGATCGGCCGGGGTGCTGCGGCGATGCCCGCGGCGTTCGCGGGCATGAGGAATCCATGGTCGATGGTCATGTGTCCTCCCAAGCTGTTTCTTATAATTTAGATCGTTCTAAATTTTGGTCGACGTGGTGTCAATCGCCTCTTATGGTTTTGCGCCATGCAAGCCGGAACGGGTGGGACGACAAGAGTCGGAATGAGCGCCTCAGCGCTGGCCGCCGCTCGATTCCCGGATGACGAATTTCGGCTGGAGAACGACGCGCCGGACCGGCGCATCGGGGTTCTCGATGCGGTCGAGAAGCAGCTGGGCGGCGGTCTCGCCCAGCATCCTGGTGTCGTTGCGGACAGTCGACAGGCCGGGGACCCAAAGCTCGGCTTCGGCGAGGTCGTCGTAGCCGATCACCGCGAAGTCGCGGCCGGGCTCCCGGCCGACCTGCCTGAGGCCCAGCATGACGCCGAAGGCGATCACGTCGTTGAAGCAGACGGCCGCGGTCGGCGGATCCTTCAGCGCCAGCAGCCGGCGCACCGTCGCCGCGCCGAAACTGCGCGTCGCCTCGCCTTCGACCACAAGCGCCTCGTCGATCGCGATGCCGTGCAGGCCGAGCGCTTTCCGATAGCCGCCGCGCCGCTCGCGACCGGTGGAGACGAGGTCGTTGCCGCCGAGCATGGCGATGCGCCGGTGGCCGAGGCCGATCAGATGCTCGGTCGCCTCGCACATGCCGGCCTCGTTGGCATGGCCCGCATAGTCGAGGCCGGAGCCGCCTATGTCGCGGGAGACCAGCACGCAGGCGACGCCCTGCTTCTTCAGCCGCCGCAGCGTCTCGCGCGACGTGCCGCGCGACGGGCAGATCGCCAGTCCGTCGGCGTTGTATTCGCGCATGGTGGCGATGAAGTCGTCCTGCCGGGCCGGGTCTTCCTCGGAATTGGCGATGAACACCACGCGGCCATGTTTGAGGAAGGCGCGCTGGATCGCCGCGGTCAGCTCGGTGAAATAGGGGTTGGTGATCTCGTTGATCGAGACGCCGATCGTGTGCGAGCGCTGGGTGCGCAGATTGGCCGCGCCGCGATTGTAGACGTAGCCGAGCGCGCGGACGGATTCGAGCACGGCCTCGCGGGTCTTCGCCGCCACCAGCGGGCTCTTGCGCAGGACCAGCGATACGGTGGCGCGCGACACGCCGGCATGGTCGGCAAGGTCGTGCAGCGTCACCCGCTGCGGCCGTCCCGCGCTTTTCCCCCTGCCCGCCATTCCGCTCGTTTCCGTTCGTGGGCTCCGAATGCCGATCCCACCGCGATTCCCGTGTCTAGAGCAAATGCGGGCGGGAAAGATACCGGTTCGCCACAGAAAAGTGCGGTTTCGCACGACCAGGGAGGAAAGACCCATGCAGGACGAGGTGCTGCTGGAACGTGACGGCTTCGTCGCGGAGATCGTGCTGAACCGGCCGGGCAAGCTCAACGCCATCACCCCGCCGATGGCGGCCGAGATCGAGCGCCTGTGCCGCGCGCTCGACCGTGACGATGGCGTGCGCGCGGTGCTGATCCGCGGCGAAGGCGAACGCGCCTTCTGCGCCGGCAGCGACCTCAACGCGCTTGCCGAATATCCGTCCGCCTGGGCGTTCCGCAACCGCGTGGAATATGCGACCGCCGTGCGCGACATGCGCAAGCCGGTTGTCGCGGCGCTGCACGGCTGGGTGCTCGGCGGCGGCGCGGAAATGGCCTTGTCCGCGGACATCCGGGTGATGGGCCAATCCGCGAAGATGGGCTTTCCCGAGGTGCAGCGCGGCTGGGTGGGCGGTGGCGGCGCGTCGCAGATGCTGCCGCGGCTCGTCGGCTACGGGCAGGCGATGAAGCTGCTGCTGACCGGCGACCCGATCGATGCCAAGGAGGCATTCCGGCTCGGCATCGTCGAATATCTCGTCGACGATGCGAAGGTAGCGGACGAGGCCCGTGCGCTTGCGCGCAAATTTGCCGGCTACAGTCCCGTTGCCGTCGAGTCCGTGAAGGCTTCCGTGCGCGCGGCGCTATCGACTACGCTCCCGGCCGGAATCCGCTACGAGAACGAGATGAACACGCTCTGCTTCTCGGCAGGCGACCATATGGAGGGCATCCGTGCCTTCCGCGAAAAGCGTGACGCGGAGTTCAAGCAGTGAGCCGGCACAAGGTCTTCCTCACCCACACGCCTCACATGCTCGACAACTATTACGGGCCGCGCGCGGTGGCGGCGCTGCGCGAAATGGCGGACGTCGTCGTCAATCCGACAGGCGAGGCGATGGACGAGGCTGCGCTGATCGCGCATGCGCAGGGCGTCCCGATCATCGTCTCGGACCGTCTGACGCCGGGCTATGCCGGCTTTTTCCGCAAGGCGCCGGATCTCGTGGCCTTCCTGCGCTGCGCGGTCGACATCCGCAACGTCGATGTCGAGGCGGCCAGCGCCGAAGGCATCCTCGCGACGCGCGCGACGCCAGGGTTCATCGCCTCGGTCTCCGAGCTCGGCTTCGGCATGATGATCGACCTGGCGCGGCACGTTTCCGCGTCGGTCGGCCATTATCGCGCTGGCGGCGAGCCGATGGCCGCGATGGGCCGGCAGTTGCAGGGTTCGACCATCGGCATCATCGGCTATGGCGCCATCGGCGTGCGGATGGGCGAACTGGCGCGGGCGTTCGGCATGACCGTGCTTGTCACCGACCCCTACAAGGCGGTCGATGAGGCGGGCATCCGGCAGGTGCCGTTCGAGACGCTGCTGGCTGAGTCCGATTTCGTCGTCTGCCTCGTCGTCGCGACCGAGGCGACCGAGAACCTGATGGATGCGCGCGCCTTCGCCCGCATGAAGCCCTCGGCCTTTTTCGTGAACCTGTCGCGCGGCAATCTCGTCGACGAGGCCGCGTTGCAGGAGGCCCTGGATGCGAAGCGCATCGCCGGCGCGGCGATGGATGTCGGCCGCGCGCCCGACCAGAAACCCTCGCTGTTCCTGGCGAGCCGCAACGACGTGGTCGCGACACCCCATACCGGCGGGCTGACGCCGGCGGCCATCGAGCATCAGGCCTTCGACACGGTGGCGCAGGTCAAGGCCCTGCTCGCGGGCGAGATACCGCCGGGTGCGGTCAATACCGAAGCTGCCACGCGACTGGACCGGCTGAGGACGAAGCCATGAGCGCGGAGGCGAAGCCCGTGATGGCCGTGCCCTTTGGCGCGACGGACACGCATATCCACGTCTACGACGACACGCCGCTGGCGCCGACCGCACTGTCGAAGCCACCGCCGCAGGCTGGTGTCGAGGACTACAAGCGCATCCGCGCACAGCTCGGCCTGACCCGCACGGTGATGGTCCAGCCCTCGGTCTATGGCACCGACAACGAATGCACCCTGCGCGGCATCGCGGCACTGGGGGCGGACGTCGCGCGGGGCGTCGCCGTGGTCGATGCCGGCGTGAGCGAGACTGAACTCGACAGGCTGACCAGCGGGGGCATCCGCGGCGCGCGCTTCTTCATGCTGCCGGGCGGCGCGGTCGGCTTCGACCAGCTCGACACGATCGCCGCGAAGATGGCGGCCTTCGGCTGGCATGCCGTTTTCCAGACCGACGGGCGCAAGCTCGCCGATCACGCGGCGCAGATCCGCAGCTGGCCGGTGCCGGTCATTATCGACCATACCGGCAAGTTCCTCGAACCGGTCGCTGTCGACAGTCCGGAATTCCGCGTGCTGCTCGGCCTCGTCGAGACCGGCCGGGTCTATGTGAAGCTCGCCGCGCCCTACGAGACCTCGAAGACCGGCGCTCCAGCCTACGAGGACGTCAGCCGGCTCGCCCGCGCGCTGGTGAAGGCCGTGCCGGAGCGCATCCTCTGGGCATCGAACTGGCCGCATCCCGGCCGCGATCCGCGCCCGGACAGCGCGCATCTCCTCGACATCCTCGCCGACTGGGCGCCGGATGCCGGCGACCGGCAGCGCATCCTCGTCGACAATCCGGCCGGGCTCTACGGGTTCTGAGGCCAGCCGATCGTTCGCACATCGTTACGCCCGGCCTTGTGCCGGGCATGACGAATTCCTTCTAAGGTCGTGCTCAAGTCGTGGATGGCCGGGCCAAGCCCGGCCATGACGATGAGGCTGTCGCTTTTCCCGACTGCTTACGACGAGACAGGCTTCACGTCGTACATGTCGAGCTGCCAGCCGGCCGCGGTCAGCGGCAGCTTGGCAAGGTTCGAGCGAACCGCGATCTGGTAGATCGGCTGGAACAGCACGAAGTAGTTGGCGTTGTCGACCGTCTGCTTCTGATACTCCACCCAGAGGTCGGCCTGCTTCTTCGGGTCCTGCTCGGCCGCGGCATCGCGCACGATCTTGTCGAGCGCCGGCGGCACCGGCCAATGGACGCGCCGGGCGACGCGCTCGACACTGGCCGCCGCCCACAGGAGGTTCTCCACCGCCGGCGGGTTCCAGAAGGTGAGGACGCCGCCCTGCGCACGGTTGCCGGTATAGGTGGTGCGCAGGTTGACCTGATCCATCGGGGTGAGCTTCGCACGGATGTTCACAAGCGCGAGGTCGGCCTGGATCTTCTGGCCGAGCGTCTGGTAGGTGACGCCCGCGATCGCCGCATTGCCGTAGGCGATCTCGAACTCGAAGCCGTCGGCAAGACCGGCCTTCTGGAGCAGCTGACGCGCCTTGTCGATGTCCTGGTTGTAGCCGACCCGGCGGGCGATCTCCTCGGTCGAGCCCGAGACGCCGATGGGCAGGAAGTTGGCGCAGCGCACGGCCGCGCCGCCGAGCAGGTTCTTGACGATGCCGTCATAGTCTATGGCATGGCCGATCGCCTGACGGGCCTCCTTGACGCCCAGCGCCTTGTTGAACTCCGGGTTCTGCGTCAGCGCCATGTAGACGAAGTCGAGGCTGGTGAGCGCCTCGAGGCGCACGCTCGGCTCCGCCTTCAGGGTGGCGATCTGCTCGGGGATCAGGTTGAAGGCGATGTCGATGTCGCCGCGCCGGATCGACAGGAGCTGCGCCGCGCTGTCGCCGATATGGCGGATGATGACCCGCTCGAAAGGCGGCTTGCCGCGCCAGTAATTGTCGTTGCGGACGAACTGGATCTGCGCGTTGCGCTCCCAGCGCACCAGCTTGTAGGCGCCGGCGCCCGCCGAATTGTTGTTCAGCCAGGTGGTGGCGCTGTCCTTGGTCTTGGCGTCGCGGCTGGCGTCGCCGCCATGCTGCATGAGGAGCTTGCTGTCGTAGACCGGGAAGCCGGGCGCGGCGATGATGGTCATCAGCGGCTGGCGCGGGTCCTTGAGGATGACGTCGACGGTCTTGGCGTCGACGACCTCGGTGCGCTCGACGTGGCTGATGTACTGCGAGGTCTGGTCGCCGAGATACAGCACGCGGTCCATCGACCACTTGACGTCGGCGGCGGTCATCGGATTGCCCGAGGCGAACTTGACGTTGTCGCGCAGCGTGAAGCGCCAGCCCTTGCCGTCCGGCGTGCGCTCCCACTTGGTGGCAAGCTGCGGGCGGATGGTGATGTAGTCGCCCGGCGCCATGGTGACGAGCATGTCGTAGGCCGCCAGCAGCGACATGGGCGGCGTGTACTGCGCCTGCCGGGCGGGATCGAGCGTCACCGTGTCGGAAATGTCGATGCCGATGACCAGCGTATTGCGCCGCGTCTGCGCGAAGACGCGCTCGGGAAGGCCGGCGGCCAGGGCCGCGCCGCCGATGCCGAGCAGCTTCGCCACGTCGCGGCGGCTCATCCAGCCGTCGTTCGTCGTCTCATGCCTGTCTTTGCGAACCGTCATTGTCGCTCCTCCCGGGAGGTGGTGGGGAACACCGCTTGACTGCGGCTTGTTGTCTTTGGATCGATCTAAATTATGTCCCGGCCTCGGCCCAATCGATTGAAGTGACCGGACTGTGCGACCTCGCCTGGCCGCCGTCAATGCGCGGCAAACACGGACCCGCCCCTCACGCCGCCTCTCTCGGCCGAAGCCGCGTCAGCAGGGCCGTCTCGCCTTCCTGCACGACCTCGCCGCGCTGATTGGCGACCACGAAGCCGAGCATGGTGACGCCGCGGTCGCCTTTGGACGTCAGGCGTTTCGACTTTACCGTCACGGTCACGCCGATCCGGTCGCCGACGAGAATGGGCCCGCGAAAGTTCCAGTTCCAGCCGAGCGAGGCGACGGCCATGATCCGCACCGACGAGCGGTTCTTCAGTCCGTCCGCCATGGCAAGGCCGAGCAGGCCGTGCGCGATCCGCCCGGCAAAACCCTGCTCGCGGGCGAACTCATCGTCCATGTGCACGTCGAACAGATCGCCCGACAGGCCGGCAAACCCGACGATATGAGCGTCGGTCATGACGATCTTGCCGGTCTCGTAATGATCGCCCTCGCGCAGGTCCTCGAACCAGTATTCGCCGGGACCGAGCAGACGTTGCGCCGCCGTCATGTCTGCCCTCACAGCTTGGCGACGGACAGGCCGCCGTCGACATGCACCACCTCGCCCGTGGAATAGGCGAGCGCGCCATCGGCCAGCATGGCCACGGCGCGGCCGATATCCTCCGGCTCGCCCCATCGCGAGATGGGCGAGAAGCCGGCGGCGAACATGCGGTCGTATTTCTCGCGCGCGACGGCGGTCATGTCGGTGCGGATGACGCCGGGGCGGATCTCGTAGGCGCGGATGCCGGCCTCGGCGAGCCGCAGCGCGTAGAGCTTGCTCATCATCGAGAGGCCGATCTTGGAGATGCAGTATTCGGCGCGGTCCGGCGATGCGGCTTCGGCATTCAGCGATGACACGGTGACGATGCTGCGGAACCCGCCCGCGGGTTCCGCCACCATCCGCTTCGCCACGGCTTGCGTCAGAAAGAACGGGCCGCGGAGGTTGATGGCGATCAGCCGGTCGAAGCTCTCGGGACTCGAGTCCAGCATGTCGCCGCGCGTCTTCACGGAGACGCCGGCATTGTTCACGAGGCAATCGATACGGCCGAAGGCGGCCCAGGCCGCAGCGACCAGCGCCTCCTGCCCGCCGAGATCGGCGATGTCGCCCGCGAGCGCCGTTACCTGCGCGCCAGCCTGCCGCGCGGCGGTGGCCGTAGCGTCGAGGTCGGACGAGGCGGCGAGATCGTTCAGCACCAGGTCGAAGCCCCGCGCGGCAAGCGCCAGCGCGATGCCGCGCCCGATGCCGCGCTGCGCGCCGGTGACGAAGGCGACGCGCCGTCCGCCCTGCTCCATGGACCGATCCTCCCTTGCAGCTTCCGCGTCGTTCCGCGCGGATGGCCGCGATTGATGCCGATCGCCTCGTCTCCAGCGGCAGAGGCAACCCGCACCGCCCGCAATTTAGATCGATCCAATTTCCATTTGGCAAGTCCCGATTTTCGCGCCCCACGATCCTCGGGCGACGCATGCGATGCCGGCGGGACGGATCTGCGGGACAATTGACCGAAGGGGACGCATGCGAACCGCACCACGCGTCCTTTTGACATTTGTCAATTTCTCGCTGGACGACACGGGGCATCCTGGATTCCGTCCCCATGATGCGGACCGGAGCTTTGCGAGGCGCCATGATCAGCACGATGGAACTCCAGCGCGCCTGGCGCGGGCCTGTGCTGTTCAGCTACGGATTTCGCCCGTTCTTCCTGTGCGGATCCATTCTGGCGGCGCTGCTCGTGCCATTGTGGGTGCCCTGGTATTTCGGCCTCATCACCGTTCCGAGCGCCCTGCCGCCGGTCGCATGGCACGCCCATGAACTGCTGTTCGGCTACGTGCCCGCCATCGTCGCCGGCTTCCTCCTGACGGCGGTGCCGAACTGGACAGGGCGGCTGCCGGTGGTCGGCTGGCCGCTGGTCGGCCTGTTCGGGCTCTGGCTGACGGGTCGCCTCGCGGTCGCCGTCTCCCTGCTGCTCGATCCGCTGTCGGTCGCGATCTTCAGCCTGCTGTTTCCGACGGCACTCGCGGGCGTCATCGCGCGCGAGATCGTCGCCGGCGGCAACTGGCGGAACCTCAAGGTTCTCGGCGGCATTGTCATGCTGACGCTGGCTCAGGCGCTCTTCCACTACGAGATCTGGCGCCACGGCCACGCCGTTTCCGGCGACCGCCTCGCCATCGGCGTCACGGTCATGCTGATCATGATCGTCGGTGGCCGGATCGTCCCGAGCTTCACCACCAACTGGCTGAAGCGCGAGAATCCCGGGCGCCAGCCGGAGCCCTTCGGCCGCTTCGACGTGATCGCCATGGCGACTGGCGGGGTGGCACTGGCCGCGTGGGCGGCGGCGCCCCTGCACGCGGGGCTGATCGCACCGGCGGGCCTGCTGCTGCTCGCGGCCGGGGCGCTCCAGGCGGTCCGCCTCCTGCGATGGGCGGGCGACAGGACCCTCGCCGAGCCGCTCGTCACCGTTCTGCACGTGGCCTTCGCCTTCGTGCCGGTCGGCTATCTCCTGACCGGCTACGGCCTGCTCGCGGACAGCGCCGCGGCGCGGTCGGCAGGGGTTCACGCCTGGACGGCGGGCGCAATCGGCCTGATGACGCTCGCGGTCATGACCCGCGCCAGCCGCGGCCATTCCGGGCGCGCCCTCACCGCGCCGCCCTCGACCATCCTGATCTATCTCGCCGCCTTCCTTGCCGCCGTCCTGCGCATGGCGGCGTCCTTCGCTCCCGAGCACATGACGGTTCTGCTGGCGGCGGCGGGCGGCGCGTGGACGCTGGCGTTTCTCGGGTTCGCGGCAGGCTATGGCCCGATGCTTGTTCGCGCCCGCGCGGGCGCGTGAGGCCCGCAGCTTCCCAACCTACAGGCTGTCCTCGTGGATCGGCCGGACCGAGAGCGAATCCTCGCTGCGGTGGAACGCAATGGCGAGGCGGAACGAATGGGCGATGCGCATCGCGCGGTCCATGAACAGTTCCGCGACTTCCGGCGGGCATAGCCGCCGCACGGTCGACCGGAACAGGGTGAGCCAGCGCCGGAAATGCGCCTCGCCGAGCCCGGGAATGGCGAGATGCGGCGGCAAGGGCCGGCCCTCGTAGCGGCTGGTGCGCAGCAGCGTGGCCGACCAGAAGTCGCACATCTTGGCGAGGTGATGCGGCCAGTCCTGTTCCGCGATGGCCGCGTTGAACACCGGACCCAGCAGCTCGTCAGCGCGGATCTCGTCATAGAAGCCGTGCACCACAGCCTCGATCATCGCCTCGTCGAGCGATTCCGGCAGCAGCTTGCCCTCGATCAGGACGACGCGCGCGGGCGCGGGGCGGCCCTTCATGATGCTTCTCCCTTGCGGGCCAGCGATGGCCCGGGTTCTGCGGCCCTCCGGCCGTTGCCTCATCGTCGAGCAGGACGCGCCGCTGCACCGTCGAGGTTCTTATACCGGCCGCCGCGGAGCGACCAGACGAAGGCGACCGACCGGACGCCGGCGAACCGGGGATGGCCCGGCCTAGCGCCGGGCGCCCTCGCAGCATGGATCAGCCTGTGCGTCATCCGCCGCGAAGGCGGCAAAGGCCTGATGGCGAACCGCGCTCCACGGCTCCGACGGCGTCACGGCGCACTGGTCAATACTCGGCAGCCCGTCGCGCGCCGCCTGCGACGCGATGGGCGGCTCGACCTCGCGGATCAGCCCGTCCTCGACTCCATAGATCCAGCCATGGACGTGAAGCGGCTGTCCGCGCGCCCAGGCGGCCTCCACGATGGGCGTGGCGGCGACGCGCCGCAGCTGCATCTGGACATTGAGTTCGCACAGGCGATCCAGCCGGGCCTGATCGTCCTTCAGGGCGGCGAAAACCGCCTGATGCTTGCGGTGGAACATGACCAGCGGCTGCAGCCAGTGGTCGACCAGCGCCGTGCGGTCGTTGCCGAGCGCCCGCCGGACGCCGCCGCAGCCGTAGTGCCCGCAGACGATGATGTGCTGGACCTTCAGCGCCTCGAGCGCGAATTCCAGAACCGCCAGCAGGTTCATGTCGCTGGTATGGACCATGTTGGCGATGTTGCGCTGGACGAAGACCGAGCCCGGGTCGAGGCCCAGCACGTCGTTGGCGGTGACGCGGCTGTCGGCGCACCCGATCCACAGATAGTCCGGCGACTGCTGCTCGGCCATGCGGACGAAATAGGTCGGATCGTCGCGCGTCTTACCCTGCGCCCAGGCGACATTGCGGTCGAACAGATGGTCGAGGATCACGCGCTAGCCCCCGGTGACATGCATGCCGCGCCGCGTCGCCGGGCGGGACCAGGCTTCGGCGAAGGCGTGGCCGGCAGGCTTGGCGGCGATCGCCGCGTCGATGGCGCGGTGCAGTTCCCTGCCGGACAGGTCGAGGCGCAACGGGCCCTTCAGATCGACGGATTCCTCGCGGCCGAGACAGGTCTCCAGCCGCCCGGATGCAGTGATCCGCACACGGTTGCAGGTCGCGCAGAAGCTGCAGGTCGTCGCGGCAATGAAGCCGACGCGCCGCCCTGTCTCCGCCACCTGCCAGTATCGCGCGGGCCCACCGCTGCGATGCAGGCTCGGGATCAGCGCCAAGCGCTGCGCCAGTCCCTCGCGCACCCGGTCGAGCGGCACGAAGCGGTCGCCCCGGCCGAAGCCCTCCTCGCCGATGGGCATGACCTCGATGAAGGTGATGTCCATGCCCCTCTCATGCGCGAAGGCGACCAGCGCGCCGAGTTCGTCGTCGTTGACGCCGCCGAGAACCACCGTGTTGAGCTTGACGGCGAGGCCCGCCTCGCGGGCGGCCGCGATGCCGGCCAGCGTGTCGGCAAGGCGGCCGCCGCGCGTGATGGCGGCGAAGCGCGCGGCGTCGAGCGTGTCGAGCGAGACATTGACCCGCCGCACGCCGGCGCGGGCGAGCGCGGCGGCATGAACCGCAAGCTGCGTGCCGTTGGTCGTCAGGGTCAGTTCGTCGAGATCGCCGGCGCGCAGGTGCCGGCCGAGTTCGTGGATCAGGTCCACCGCCCCCCGGCGCACCAGCGGCTCGCCGCCGGTGATCCGCAGCTTGCGGACGCCGCGCCGGATGAAGGCGGTCGCCACGCGATCCAGCTCCTCCAGCGACAGGAGATCGCGCTTCGGCAGGAATTCCGGCCGCTCCGCCATGCAATAGACGCAGCGCAGATCGCAGCGGTCGGTGATCGACACGCGCAGATAGGTAATGGCGCGGCCGAAACGGTCGACCAGCGGGGACATCTCAACCGCGCTGGCAGCCGTCACCTGTGCGACCCTCCGCAGGTGCAGCCGCCTGTGCCGTGGGAGCAGGAGGAGACGAGCGCGCGGCGCAGTAGGACCGCGCCCGGATCGTCGGCCCGGCCCATCTGGCCCATCAGCGTCGTCCATTCCTCGTCGCTCGCCGTGTCGGCATAGTCCGCGACGCACTCGGCCGCGTAGATGCCGGCGGAAACGCCCGCCGCGTCGGCCCGCACCGTGACGGAGGTCGCCAGCGCGAGATCGTCGAGCGCCGCCAGCGCCTGTTCGGCCACCAGCGGATCCTGGAAACGGGCGAGAAGATCGCCGAGCAGCATGGCCGCCTCCTCAGTGCACGCGGTGGTCGGCGGCAGTGGCCATGTCGACCCCGCTGATTTCAGCGGCGGAGACCAGGCGGGCGATGTACTGGGCCTGGGCGCGATGCGCCGCCGCCTGCTCCAGATAGGCGGCGATCCGGCCGCGCACCGCCTCGAAGGGCAGTTGCGCCCCGTCGATGCGGCGTTCGAGACGGACCACGTGGTAGCCGAAGCGGGTTTCCACCGGCTGACGCGAGATTTCCCCGGGTCGGAGCGCCGCAAGCGCGATCTCGAATTCCGGAACGGTGCTGCCCGGCTGGAGCTGGCCGAGCGAGCCGCCCTGCCCGGCCGACGGGCACTGCGAATGCGTGCGCGCGAGCGCCTCGAAGATGGCCGGGTCGCGCGCGAGATGGAGACAGAGGTCATTGGCGGTGGCCTCGGCCGCCCTGCGCGCCTCGACATCCCCCGGCGCGGCGGCCAGCAGGATGTGCGAAGCCTCGCTTAGCGTCGCCGAACGGAAGCGCGCGCGGTTGCTCTCGAAATAGCGCAGGCATTCCTCGGCGGATGCGCGGGGTACCATGACCTCGCACTCGACGAGCGTGCGGATCGCCGCCTCCTCGCCGGTTTCCGTGCGGCCTTCGTCATCGGCGAGCGGCGTGCCGGCAATGCCGAGGCGGCGCGCCTCCTGCACGAGCAGTTCCTTGACGACGAGGGCGGCGGCCGCCGCCCGCCATGCCTCCGCCGGCAGGTGGTCGGCGTGGTTGCGCGCCTCACGCAGGATGTCCTGCCCGCCGATGGCGACGCCGTTGACGCTGACGCGCTGGCGCCCCGGCCGGGAGATGAGGGTGCGGGTCGGAGCGGTCATGACGCTCTCCGGGTCTCGGCGCTGACGGCGGCGACCCGCCGGCCGTCCCGCGTGCGCACGATCTGGTAGCCGCGCCGGCCGAGATACCAGACGGGCGCCGACCAGACATGGACGAGGCGGGTGAAGGGGAAGACGAGGAAGATCGTCAGGCCGAGGAAGATGTGCGCCTTGAACACGGGATGCACGTCGGCGATGGCCAGCGACGCTCCCGGCTGCAGATAGGCGATGCCCTGCGCCCAGGTCATGAACTTCACCATCTCGTGGCCGTCGAGATGGCCGAGCGACAGCGGGATGGTCGCAAGGCCGAGGCAGAGCTGCACGAACAGGATGACGAGGATGGACGTGTCCGCGAAGGACGAGTTCGCCCGGATGCGCGCGTCGAACAGGCGCCGGTGGAGCAGCAGCGAGATGCCGACGAAGCAGGCGATGCCGGCGACGCCGCCCGCGACGATGGCGAGCATCTGCTTGGCGCCATGGGACACGCCGAGGGCGTCGAAAATCTGGATCGGCGTCAGCAGGCCGACCAGATGGCCCGCGAAGATCGCGAGGATGCCGAGATGGAAGAGGTTGGAACCCCAGCGAAGCTGCCGCCTGCGCAGGATCTGCGAGGAGGAGGCCTTCCACGTATATTGCTCGCGGTCGAAGCGGATGAGGCTGCCGGCGAGGAACACCGTCAGGGCGAAGTAGGGATACCAGCCGAAGACGATGTGGTTGAGCGTTGCGGCCATGGCGCAAACTCCTTCAGGCGATGGGCAAGCGGTTGTGGGTGATGACGGTGCGGGCGCCGGCGGTGGCCGGCGGCGCAACGCCCTCTGCGGGACGGCCGGCGGCGCGCAGCTTCGCGCCGAGCGTGTCCTTGCCGCAGGCAGCCGCCGCGGCGCCCGGGCCGAAGGTCACTTCCTCTTCCTGCCAGACGGCGTCGAGCGCCTGGAGGTCGTCGGCTTCGATGCCGTCATCGGCGACGACGGCGGCCATGTCCTCGGCCTTGGGCCGCACCCGCGACAGGGCGACGAGCGCCCTGAACAGGCCGCCATAGGGCGAGGAGCGCTTCTCCAGCCGCTCGGCGAGGGTGACGAGGATATGAACCGTCTCGCCGAGCAGGGGCACCGCCTCCGTCGCCGGCCGGGTCGAGAGATATTCGAGGAAGGCCGGGATGTAGTCCGGCAGCTCGGTGGGCGACAGTTCGAAGCCTGCCGCCTCGTAGAGCTGCTTCAGGTCGACCATGGCCTGGCCGCGATCCCGGCTCTCGCCATGGACATGCTCGAACAGGTGCAGCGACAGCGACCGGGTGCGGTCGAACAGGAACACGTAACGCTCCTGAACCTCCATCAGGTCGCCCGCCGCGAGACTGGCCATCAGCGGCTCGACGAAGCCGCGCGACGAGGCCGGCAGCAGCGCCTCGCGCTCCAGCACGGCGCGCATTTCGGGGATCGCCGCGATCATGTCGGGGCCCGGATAGGCGGCGAGCGCGGAGAGAACCTTGAACGTCTTCATCACGCGGCTCCCACCGGGTTCTTCGCCTTGGGCTTGCCGAACAGGCTCGGCTTGGAATCGCCGTCGGAGCAGCCATTGCCGAAGGTGAAGCCGCACGAGCCGCGCAGCTCGTAGGCATCCTCGGTCCATTCGCGGTGGCTGGTCGGGATGACGAAGCGGTCCTCGTAATTGGCGATCGCCATCACGTGGTACATGTCCTCGATCGCCGCCCCGGTCATGCCGACCCGCCGGGCGATGGTCTCGTCGTTGACGCCGTCGATGGTCTTGGCGCGCATGTAGGCCCGCATGGCGAGCATCCGCTCCAGCCCCGTGACGATCGGCTGTTCCTTGCCGGCGGTCAGCAGGTTGGCGAGATACTTCACGGGAATGCGCAGCGAGCGCACGTCCGGCATCTCGTTGTCGATGCCGATCTTGCCGGCCTCGGCGGCCGACTGGATCGGCGAGAGCGGCGGCACGTACCAGACCATGGGCATGGTGCGGTATTCGGGATGGAGCGGGAAGGCGATCTTCCACTCCATGGCCATCTTCCACACCGGCGAACGCTTGGCGGCCTCCAGCCAGTTCTCCGGAATGCCCTGCCGGCGCGCCTCCTCGATCACCTTCGGATCGTTCGGATCGAGGAACAGCTTGAGCTGCTCCTCGTAGAGATCCTGCTCGTTCTCGGTGGCCGCCGCCTTCTCGATGCCGTCCGCGTCATAGAGCACGACGCCGAGATAGCGGATGCGGCCGACGCAGGTCTCCGAGCACACCGTCGGCTGGCCCGCCTCGATGCGCGGATAGCAGAAGATGCACTTCTCGGACTTGCCGGAGCTCCAGTTGAAATAGATCTTCTTGTAGGGGCAGCCGGAGACGCACATGCGCCAGCCGCGGCACTTGTCCTGGTCGATCAGGACGATGCCGTCCTCGTCGCGCTTGTAGATGGCGCCCGACGGGCAGGCCGCCACGCAGGTCGGGTTGAGGCAGTGCTCGCACAGCCTCGGCAGATACATCATGAAGGTGTTTTCGAACTGGCCGTAGATGTCCTTCTGGACGCCCTCGAAATTCTTGTCCTGCGAGCGCTTGGAGAACTCGCCGCCGAGGATCTCCTCCCAGTTCGGACCCCATTCGATCTTCTCCATCCGCTCGCCGGTGATCAGCGAGCGCGGCCGCGCGGTCGGGAAGGCCTCCAGCTCCGGCGCCTTCTGCAGGTGCTCGTAGTCGAAGGTGAAGGGCTCGTAGTAGTCGTCGATTTCCGGCAGGTCGGGGTTGGCGAAGATGTTCGCCAGCACCCGCCACTTCGAGCCGATGCGCGGCTGGATCTTGCCGTTCGCCTTGCGCTTCCAGCCGCCCTTCCAGCGGTCCTGGTTCTCCCAGTCCTTCGGGTAGCCGATGCCCGGCTTGGTCTCGACATTGTTGAACCAGGCGTATTCGACGCCTTCGCGGTTGGTCCACACGTTCTTGCAGGTGACCGAACAGGTGTGGCAGCCGATGCACTTGTCGAGGTTGAGCACCATCGCGATCTGAGCGCGGATCTTCATGGGTCTGTCTCCTGTCACTCGGCCGCGACGGCCTGCGGCCCACGCGCCGCGGCCTCGTCAAAGGGCTTCTCCAGCCAGTCGACCGCCGAAAGCTTGCGGACGATGACGAACTCGTCGCGGTTGGTGCCGATGGTTCCGTAGTAGTTGAAGCCGTAGGCGAGCTGGGCGTAGCCGCCGATCATGTGGGTCGGCTTCAGCACCGCGCGGGTCACCGAATTATGGATGCCGCCGCGCTTGCCGGTGGTCTCCGACCCCGGCACGTTCACGATCTTCTCCTGGGCATGGTACATGAACACCGTGCCCTGTTTCATGCGCTGGGAGACCACCGCCCGGGCGACGAGGGCGCCGTTGGCGTTGAAGGCTTCCACCCAGTCGTTGTCGACGATGCCGGCGCTGGCCGCGTCGGTCTCCGACAGCCAGACGATGGGGCCGCCGCGCGACAGCGTCAGCATCATCAGGTTGTCGGTATAGGTGGAGTGGATGCCCCACTTCTGGTGCGGCGTGATGAAGTTCAGCACGATCTGCCGGTTGCCGTTGGGCTTGAGGCCGATGACCGGCTTCACCGCCTTCAGGTCGATGGGCGGGCGATAGACGCAGAGCGCCTCGCCGAAGGCCCGCATCCACAGATGGTCCTGGTAGAGCTGCTGACGCCCGGACAGCGTCCGCCACGGGATCAGTTCGTGGACGTTGGTATAGCTCGCATTGTAGCAGACCTTCTCGCTCTCGAGCCCCGACCAGATCGGCGACGAGATGATCTTGCGCGGCTGGGCCACCACATCCCGGAAGCGGATCTTCTCGTCCTCCTTCGGGATGGCGAGATGGGTGTGGTCGCGGCCGGTGAAGCCGCCCAGCGAGCTCCAGGCCTTCACCGCCACCTCGCCATTGGTCTCCGGCGCCATCATCAGGATGACCTCGGTCGCGTCGATGTCGGTCTCGATCTTCGCGAGCCCCTTTGCCGGGCCGTCGTGGTGCTCGCCGTTCAGCTCCTTGAGCAGCGCCACCTCGTGCTCGGTGTTCCAGGCCATGCCCTTGCCGCCGTTGCCGACCTTGGTCATCAGCGGTCCGAGCGAGGTGAAGCGGGCATAGAGATTGGGATAGTCGCGTTCGACCACCGTGACGGCCGGCATGGTCTTGCCGGGGATCGGCTCGATCTCGCCCTTCTTCCAGTCCTTGACGTCGAAGGGCTGGGCGATCTCGCCGGGGCTGTCGTGCTGGATCGGGCTCAGCACCACGTCCTTCTCGACGCCGAGCACCTCCGGCGCGACCTCCGAGAAGGTCTTCGCGATGCCCTTGTAGATCTCCCAGTCGGACTTCGATTCCCACACCGGATCGACCGCCGCCGTCAGCGGGTGGATGAAGGGGTGCATGTCCGAAGTGTTGAGATCGTTCTTCTCGTACCAGGTGGCCGTCGGCAGCACGATGTCCGAGTAGACGCAGGTCGTGGACATGCGGAAGTCGAGCGTGACGAGCAGGTCGAGTTTCCCTTCCGGCGCCTCGTCATGCCAGACGACCTCCTTCGGCTTGACGCCGCCGGCGCCGCCGAGGTCCTTGCCCAGCACGCCATGGGACGTGCCGAGCAGGTGCTTGAGGAAATATTCGTGGCCCTTGCCCGACGATCCCAGCAGGTTGGACCGCCAGACGAACATGTTGCGCGGCCAGTTCCGCGGGTCGTCCGGATCCTCCCATGAGAAAGCGAGGTCGCCGGTCTTCACCGCCTTCGCGACATAGTCCTTCGCCTCAAGACCCGCCGCCGCGGCCTTGGCCGCGATCTCCAGCGTGTTCTCCTTCAGCGTCGGATAGGCCGGCAGCCAGCCCATGCGCACGGCGCGCAGGTTGTAGTCGATGATCGTGCCGTCCCAGTCGCCCTTCGGCGCGGTCGGCGACAGGATCTCGCTCGGCGTGACGGTCTCGTAGCGCCACTGATTGGTGTTGACGTAGAAGGCGGAGGTCGAGTTCTGCTGGCGCGAGGGACGCGCCCAGTCGAGGCCGAAGGCCAGCGGCGCCCAGCCGCTCTGGGGCCGGAGCTTCTCCTGGCCGACATAGTGCGACCAGCCGCCGCCGGACTGGCCGATGCAGCCGCAGAGCACCAGCATGTTGATGACGCCGCGATAGTTCATGTCGGCGTGGAACCAGTGGTTCATCGCCGCGCCGATGATGACCATCGACCGGCCGCGGGTCTTCTCGGCGTTGCGGGCGAATTCACGCGCCACCGTGGTGATCTGGTCGCGCGGCACGCCGGTGATCTTCTCGGCCCAGGCGGGCGTGTAGGGGCCGTTCTCGTCGAAGCTGGTGGGCACGGCGTCGCCGACGAAGCCGCGATCGACACCGTAATTGGCCAGCATCAGGTCGTGGACGGTCGCCACCAGCGCCTCGCCGTCGGCGAGCCGGAGACGGCGGACCGGCACCTTGCGTGTCAGCACCGAGTCATGGTCGGTCGAGGCGAAATGCTCGTGGGCGATGTTGCCGAAATAGGGGAAGGCGACATCCGCGAACTCGCGGCCCGTGCCATCCAGCGAGAGCTGCAGACGCGTCTCGTTGCCGGATGCGTCCTTCTCCTCGAGGTTCCACTTGCCCTTCTCGCCCCAGCGGAAGCCGACGGAGCCGCGCGGCACGCAGACCTTGCCGGTCGCCTCGTCGATGGCGACGGTCTTCCATTCCGCATTGTTGGCCTCGCCGAGGTTGCCGGCGAAATCCGACGCGCGCAGCTGACGTTCGGGGACGAGGCGGCCGTCCTGCTCGACCAGGCGGACCAGCATCGGCATGTCCGAGTACTGCCGCACGTAGTCCTGGAAATAGGGAACCTGCCGCTCGACGTAGAACTCCTTGAGGATGACGTGGCCCATGGCCATGGCCAGCGCCGCGTCCGTGCCCTGCTTCACCGAGATCCAGAGATCGGCAAACTTCGAGGCCTCGGAATAGTCGGGGCAGATCACCACGCTCTTGGCGCCGCGATAGCGCGCCTCGGTGTAGAAATGGGCATCCGGCGTGCGCGTCTGCGGCACGTTGGAACCCCACAGGATCAGGAAGCCGGAATTGTACCAGTCGGCGGATTCCGGCACGTCGGTCTGCTCGCCCCAGGTCTGGGGCGAGGCCGGCGGCAGGTCGCAGTACCAGTCGTAGAAGGACATGCAGACGCCGCCGAGCAGCGACAGGTAGCGCGCGCCGGCCGCGTAGGAGACCATCGACATGGCCGGGATCGGCGAGAACCCGTGGACGCGGTCCGGCCCGTAGGTCTTGACCGTGTAGGCATTGGCCGCGGCGATGATCTCGTTGACCTCCTCCCAGGTCGACCGGACGAAGCCGCCATGGCCGCGCTTGGAAGTGTAGCTCTTCCGCTTGTCGGGGTTCTCGACGATGGAAGCCCAGGCCGCCACCGGCGCCAGCGTCGCGCGCGCCTCGCGCCAGAGCTTGACCAGCCGCGAGCGCACCATCGGGTACTTCACCCGGTTGCCGGAATAGAGATACCAGGAATAGGACGCGCCGCGCGAACAGCCGCGGGGTTCGTGGTTCGGCAGTTCCGGCCGCGTGCGCGGATAGTCGGTCTGCTGGGTCTCCCAGGTGACGATGCCACCCTTGACGTAGATCTTCCACGAGCAGGAGCCGGTGCAGTTGGCGCCGTGGGTGGAGCGGACGATCTTGTCCGACTGCCAGCGCCGCCGGTAGCTGTCCTCCCAAGAGCGGTCCTCGGTCGTGGTGATGCCGTGGCCGTCGGCGAAGGTGCCGGCCGGGCGGCGGAAGAAGGTCAGGCGGTCGAGGAAGTGCGACATGGCCGGGTTCCCGTGATCACTGGGCGGGCTGAAGAACAGGGGCGGTCCGGGCGCGCTCGACGTCGTAGAGGACGCCGCCGCGGCGCGTGTAGACCGCCCAGGTGATTGCGATGCAGGTGAGGTAGAAGGCGAAGAAGGCCCACAGCGCGCCGTTGACCGCGCCGGTCATGGCGATGGAGGTGCCGTAGGCCTTGGGGATGAAGAAGCCGCCATAGGCGCCGATCGCCGAGGAGAAGCCGATGATGGCGGCCGCCTCCATCTCCGACTGGCGGGCGCGGGTCGGCTCGTCGGCGCCCGGCATGAGGCGCGCCATGTCCTTGCGCATGATCGCGGGGATCATCTGGAAGGTCGACGCGTTGCCGATGCCGGTGAGCATGAACAGCGCCATGAAGCTGAGGAAGAAGCCCAGGAAGGCGCCCGGCTGATCCCTGACGGTGATGAACCAGAGCACCGAGAGAACGGCGACGGCCATGCCGGCGAAGACCCAGAGCGTCACGCGCCCGCCGCCCCAGCGGTCCGAGATCCAGCCGGTGAGCGAGCGCGACAGCGCGCCGACCAGCGGGCCAAGGAAGGCGATCTTGAGCGCGTCGACCTCGGGGAACAGCGTCTTGGTCAGCAGCGGGAAGCCGGCCGAATAGCCGATGAAGGAGCCGAAAGTGCCGACGTAGAGCCAGCACATGATCCAGTTGTGGCGGCGCTGGAAGATCACCGCCTGCTGGGCGAAGGAAGCCTTCATGCTGGCGAGGTCGTCCATGCCGAACCAGGCCGCGAAGGCGGCAGCGGCGATGAACGGCACCCAGATGTAGCCGGCATTCTGGAGGAACATCCGCTCGCCGGCGCTGGCGATCTGGGCATCGCCGCCGATGGCGCCGAACACGCCGGCGGTGATGACCAGCGGCACGACGAACTGCACCACCGAGACGCCGAGATTGCCGAGGCCGGCATTGAGCGCCAGCGCGTTGCCCTTCTCCGCCTTCGGGAAGAAGAAGGCGATGTTGGACATGGACGAGGCGAAGTTGCCGCCGCCGAAGCCGCAGAGCAGCGCCAGGCCGAGGAAGACCGCGTAAGGCGTGCCGGAATTCTGCACGGCAAGGCCGATGCCGACCGCCGGGATCATCAGCGACCATGTGGTCAGCGTCGTCCACAGGCGCCCGCCGAAGACCGGCGGCATGAAGCCGTAGACGATCCTGAGCGTCGCGCCGGACAGTGCCGGAAGGGCGGCGAGCCAGAACAGCTGGTCGGTCGAGAAGCGGAAGCCGACCGCCGGCAGCTTGGCGACCACCACCGACCAGACCATCCAGATCGCGAAGGCGAGCAGGAGATTGGGGATCGAGATCCACAGGTTGCGCCGGGCGATGGCCTTGCCCTTCGAGGCCCAGAAGCCGGGATCCTCCGGCCGCCAGTCCTGGATCGGGCCTGTGGCCGCGAGAGCGCCAGCCTGCCCCGCACCGTGCACGCCCTGCATTTCCGGCAGTTCCGGCAGCGCGGCGCGGGCGACACCCGCCTCGCGAGCCTCGCGCTCCATGGTCTGGATGGCGAAGTGCATCCAGACGAGGGCCACGGCGGCGATGAGGAACAGCAGCCAGAAGCAGCTCTGCCAGACGCCCGTCAGGTCGTTCATCAGGCCGAAGACGATCGGCAGGACGAAACCGCCGAGACCGCCGATGAGGCCGACGACGCCGCCGACCGGCCCGACCCGGTTCGGGTAATAGACGGGGATGTGCTTGTAGACCGCCGCCTTGCCGAGGCTCATGAAGAAGCCGAGGACGAAGGCCACCACGATGAACGGGATGAGCCCCAGCTCCATGTGGAACGTCACCGGCCCGGTCATGGTGCGGACCGAATAGTCCGCCGGCGGGTAGGACAGGATGAAGGTGCAGACGACCGAGACCAGGAAGGTCCAGTACATCACGGTGCGCGCGCCGAACTTGTCGGAGAGGTGGCCGCCATAGGCGCGGAAGATCGAGGCGGGGATCGAATAGGCCGCGCCGACCATGCCGGCGGCGGTGATGCTCAGGCCATAGACGCCGATGAGATAGCGCGGCAGCCACAGCGCCAGCGCGACGAAGGCGCCGAAGACGAAGAAGTAGTAGAGCGAGAAGCGCCAGACCTGGACGTTCTTCAGCGGCTCCATGAGCGCCGAGATCGGCTCCGGCTTGGCGCCCCGCGCGCGGCGCGCGGCGAGGTCGGGATCGTCCTTGGTGCCGAGGAAGAACACCACCGCGGTTACGGCGAGAGCCACCGCCCAGACCACCGCCACCATGCGCCAGCCATAGGCGATCATCACGAAGGGTGCGGCGAACTTGGTGACGGCCGCGCCGACATTGCCGGCGCCGAAAATGCCGAGCGCGGTGCCCTGCCGCTCCTTCGGGAACCACTTGACGACATAGGCCACGCCCACGGCGAACGAGCCGCCGGCAATGCCGACGCCGAGCGCGGCGATGAGGAAGGTCGGGTAGTCGTAGGCGAAGGTGAGCAGGAAGGTCGCCACTGCCGCCGACAGCATGGTGATCGCGTAGACGACGCGCCCGCCATACTGGTCGGCCCAGATGCCGAGGATCAGGCGGATCAGCGAACCGGTCAGGATCGGCGTTCCGACGAGCAGGCCGAACTCGGTCTCGCTCAGCGACAGGTCGCGCTTAATCTGGATCCCGATGATCGAGAAGATCGTCCAGACCGCGAAGCAGATGGTGAAAGAGAATGTCGAGAGCCAGAGCGCGCGATTCTGGTCGGCACTCGATGGCGACGGCGCTAGCGTCATGATGGCAGCCCCAGGAGCAGTTGCGACACGACGGCCGCAAGGAATGGCCGTGACACAAGCCCGGAGCAGCGATTGATGTATTGATGGAAATCAAAACAATTCTGAATTTTGCAATGCGAATGCTACTTTTGACTTCAGTCTCTCCAGTTTTTGTCTAATGTCCCGCATAGTACGTTCATATGACGCGCTTCGCTTTGACTTTTGTCAAATTCGAGTCAGCGTGAAACCGGGAGACTCACACGCGTGCGCGCAACGGACATCCAGACTGTTCGAGCCCTGCCGCTGTTCGCCGGAATCGGCGAAGCCCAGTTCAATGCGCTGATGGACGCGGCGCTGCTGCAGCGGTTTCCGGCCCAGGTCCAGCTCATTCGCGAAGGCGAGGAGGCGGACTTCCTGCACGTGGTCGTCGAGGGCCTGGTGGAGATGTTCGCCTCCAGCGACGGCGAGGAAACGACGATCGGATTCCTGGCACCGGTATCGACCTTCATCCTGGCGGCCGTGCTGGTCGAGAAGGTCTATCTGCAGTCTGCGCGCACGCTGACGCCCTCCCGGCTGCTGATGATTCCCGCGGGTGCGGTGCGCAAGGTCTTCGCTGGCGACACAGCCTTTGCCGGCGCGGTGGTCAACGAGCTCGCCGAGCGCTACCGGGACATCGTGCGCCAGCTGAGGACCCAGAAGATGCGGACCGGCATCGAGCGGCTCGCCGCCTGGCTGGTCGCCCATGGCGAGGCGACACCGGACGGGCTGATCGTCAGGATCGCCTTCGAGAAGGTCAAGCTGGCGAGCTTCCTCGGCATGACGCGCGAGACGCTGTCGCGCAGTTTCGCGGCCTTGGCGGAACACGGCGTGTCGGTGTCGGGGCGGACGATCCGATGCGCGGACGCCGATGCGCTGGTCCGGCTGGCGCGGCCGGAGCCGCTGCTCGACGAGCACGGCCGGCCCGCCGCCTGAGGTCTGTCGTCACCGTCGGACGGCGTGCGGACGCACCCGGCGTCTCGACGAGGCTGCCGACGGCACCGGCTCGCGGCCGGTCGGTCGGTCCATGCACGGATTTCGGAGAGGTTTGGTACAGCTGCCCCGGCTCGAACGGGGGACCTCCAGAGCCACAATCTGGCGCTCTAACCAACTGAGCTACAGCTGCACATCGGACGCGGCGGGGCCGGTCCAGCGGGGCGGAACCTAGTCCGAAGGTTCCGCCATTGCAAGTTGGGTCGTCGCGACCCCCGCCGCAGGTTCACGGCTTTTTTCAAAGACGCTGCACGCACCCGTCGAAACGCGGCCGCACCATGAAAAAGACCCGGGCCAAAGCCCGGGTCTCAAGGTTCGGACCGCGGCTGCAAGGACGCGGTCCCGGGAGAATCAGAGCAATCAGGCCGCGGCGGACTTGAAGGCTTTCTCGATCTTCGCCTTCACCGGCTCGGCGGTGTCGGTCGCGGTCTTCTGGGCGATCGAGGCGAGATCCTTGGACTGGATCTGCATGGCCTCGAACTGCTTGCGCAGGAAGCCCGACTGGAGCTCGATCACCTCGGCCAGCGTCTTCGCGCCCATCAGGTCGCGGACATGGTCGAAGCTCGCATTGACGTTGGTGCGCGACGCCTCGAGGGCCTTCAGGTTGAAGTCCTTCACGCCAGCCGAAGCCGTCGCGTAGGTGTCCTCGACGAGGCCGGTGGCCTCCTCGGCGGCGGTCTTCAGCTTGGCATAGCCGTCCTTGGCCTGCGCGACGACCTTGTCGGCGGCGTCGCGGAAGGCGGCCGGAACCTCGACCTTCGACATGTCGAAAGCCGTGCCGTCGAACTTCGGCAGGTCGAACTTGGGCATCTCGAACTTCGACAGGTCGAAGGCCGGGAAGGCGAAGGCCGGCGTGGCGGCGGATTTCTCGGTCTTGGGCGCTTTGGCAGCCTGGCTCATGGGGAGTTCCTCAAGGGGACATTGACATAAGCACTTGCCGCGCCCCGTCCCCGGAGGCCATGCGGCGTGGCATGATGCGAATATAGGCAGAATTGTTGTGCAATGCAACAAATTTTGCGGCGCACAAGACGACAACCAGGCAATCGTCGCAAAGTTCCGCGAATTCAGCATGTTGCGCCGCAGCGAAAACCGGCGCTGAAGAAGGCGCCAAGCCGCGGGCGCCAGTTTATTTGCTGCGCCGCCCCTGCGTCAGCGACGCGCCGAGCTCGCGGGCCTGGGCCTGCATCGCCTCCATCTGGCTGCGCAGAAACTCGGACTGGAGCTTCATCACCTCGGTCATGTCGGTAGCCCGCACGAGCTGCTGGGCGAAGGCGAAGCTGGCGGCGACGTTGCTTTCGGCGAAGGCGATGGTCTTGCGGCCGATATCCTGCACGCCGGCCTGAACCGTGTCGCCATGGTCCTCCATGGCCGCAACCGTGCGCTGGGCGGCGCCCACGAAGCCGTCGAACGCCCTGCGGGCCTGTTCGACGCTCTTGTCGGCGAACTCACGCATCTCCAGCGGAATCTCGTAGGCGCCGGATTCGTGAGCCCCCGATGTCCGGGCGCCGGATGCCTGCTTCACCATGGAGCCCTCCCGAGGGTCGATGATTCGCACGTTTCAGCCGTGGAAATCATAACCGTTCCGCCGGGCCAGCCAAACCTCGGCAGAGACGTTACACACCGGAAGGTGAAACGGATGCGGCGGTCAGGCGCCCTGCTGCCGCCGCGCCAGTTCGGCCCGCAGGCCCTGGATTTCGGCGGCCACCGCGTCGAGGCGATGCAGCACTTCCTGCTCGGACCCGGCGGGATGGGTGAGTTTCGGCTGGTCCTCGTCGGTCTCGGCGTCGAGCGCGGTCACCACGACGCCGATGAACAGGTTCAGCGCCATGAAGGCCGAGATCACCATGAAGCTGATGAGGAAGAACCAGGCCGACGCGAAACCTTTTTCCATCAGCGGCTTGACGATGCCGTTCGACCAGTCGTCGAAGGTCATGGCCTGGAACAGCGTATAGGCCGTGGCCCCCAGGGTGCCGAACTGCTCGGGCGCCGCCTCGCCGTAGAGCTTGGTGCCGATGACCGCGAAGACATAGAAGATCAGCCCCAGCAGCAGGCCGATCGAGCCCATGCCCGGCAGCGCCGTGATCAGGCCGCCGACAACCTTCCTGAGCGACGGCACCGTGGTGATCAGGCGCAGCACCCGCAGCACGCGCAAGGCCCGCAGCACGGACAGGGATTCGGTCGTCGGCGCGACCGAGATGGCCACGACGAAGAGGTCGAACAGGCTCCAGGGGTCGCGGAAGAACGCCGTGCGGTGGACCAGGATGCGCGCCGCCACCTCGACCACGAAAACGGTCAGGATCGCCGTGTCGAGGAAGGCGAGCACCGGCCCCACCGCAGCCCGCGCGGCACTGCTCGTCTCGAGGCCGAGGGCTACCGCGTTGATCACGATGAGGACGATGATGAAGCGCTCGAACCGCGGGTGGGCCAGCAGGACGCGAAGCTTGTCGATCATGGCAACCGGGGGTGATTTGCAACCGCGATGCGCCGGTGGTTAGCATGCGCCCCGGCCGCCCCGCCATAGGTGCGAAGCGCCGTCGCGACGGCGCCCGGCCCCGGATTAACCCTAATGCCGGGTTGACGGCCATTGCGGCGTTGGCGCCGTGGACCTTCCGGCGTGGTTCCGACACAATCGCGAAAGACATCATTCACCATTCTGGCGGCGCTGCGTCTTGCCGCCGGCTCTGCCGCCACGGGATCGACCGCATGACATCCCAGCCCCCGCCGATCTCCGAGGTCCTCGCGGACCCAGCGGTCGCCGACATGATTGCCGAGAGTGGCCCCTGGTGGCTGTGGACGGCCGATGCCGCGCATCTCGTCGCGACCAATGCAGCCGGCGCGCGCGCCATGGGCGCGACGGGGACCGCCGCCGCCACGGCGCGGAGCTACGACCAGAGCCACGCCTTCGCCGGCCAGATCCGCCGGATGGCCGGCCAGCCCGGCGAGGCCGTGCGCTCCGAACGGCTGCGCATCTTCGGCCGGTTCGGCTCGGAAAGCGCGGTGGCGGAGGTCCGGTCCGTCGCTGCCGGCGAGACGCGTCTGATCGCGGTCCGGCTTGCGGCGCCGCGTCGCGGCGATGCCCGCGAGACGGCACGCGCCTTTCTCGGCGACATGACCCAACCGGCCCTGCTCTTCGCCCGCGACGGCGCGCCGCTCGGTGCCAGTGGCGCGGCGGCCGGCATCGGCGGCCTGCCGCTTGCCGAACTGATCGCCCCGGAGATCACGCGCGTCACGGCCGACCTCGACCGCGAGGGCCGCGCTTCGGTCGCCCTGGTGAACGGAACGATGGTGCTGGCGCGGGTCGCTGCCGCCGATGCCATCATCGCCCTGCTGCCGCAGGCGGACCTGCCGGTATCGACCGGCGGGCTGAGGCTGGTCGCCTCCGCTCCGGCCGTCGCAGAGCCCGCGACAGAACCGGCCGCCGAGCCGGCTGCGGTGGCGGAGCCCGCGGAAGCCGGTTCCGCTGAGGATCCGGCAGAGCCCGACCCGATCACCCTTGCCGAGCCGGAGGCTGCCGACGCACCCGAGGCCGGGACGCCCGCCACGCAGGACGCGCCCGCCGCGCCCGAGGCCGGGACGCCCGCCGCTCCAGAATTGCCTGCCACGTCGGAGACGGCCCCGATCGCTGCCGAACTCCCCTCGACGGCCGACGCCGGAGAGATCGAGGCGCCCGTGCGCTTCGCCTGGCGGATGGACGGATCGCTGACATTCCACGCCATCGAGCCGGCCACCATGGCGGCGCCCGCCGGGCTCACCCTGCACGAGGCGTCCGCCCGTTTCGGCCTCGATCCCGAGAGCCAGTTCGCCCGCGCCGTCGAAGCGTCGCGGCCGTTCAGCGGCGTGCCGGCCGTCTGGCCGCTCGGCGACGGCCCCCGTCGTCTCGCCGTGACGCTGGCCGCCTTCCCGACGCTGCGCGAGGGCGGGCTTCAGGGCTATGCCGGGTTCGGGCTGGTCGTCGAGGAGATCGCCCCGGCGCAGGCGCCTGTCGAGATCGCCGAGCCGGAACAGCATGCGCCCGCAGAGGACGCGCGCCCAGAGGACGCTGCGGACGAAGCAACCGCGCAGGAGACCGCGACGGATGCCCCCCTCGCCGAAGCGACGGCGGATGACGCGCCACATGCGGCTGCCGATGCCCCCGCAAGCGCCGATGCCGAGGTGAATGCCGCACTGCCGGCCACCGGCAAGGATGCGGCGGCCGATGCGCGCCCGGTTCTGACCCTCCATACCAATCCTCCGAACGTCGTCGCCCTGCGGTCGAGCGCGGGACAGGACCCGCGGCGCCAGGGCCTGTCGCCCGGCGAGCGCAATGCCTTCCGCGAGATCGCGCGGGCGCTCGGCGCGCGCACCGAATTCGACGAGGAAACTCCGGCCGCCACGCGCGACGCGCCGCCGGAAACCGCTCCCGAAGCCAGCCAGACCGGCCAGCCCGACGAGGCAGCGACCACCGCCGCCAGCGAAGCCGCCGAGACGCAGGCCCCGCCGGCCGATACTCCGGAGGTCGCCGAGAAGACCCCCGTTGCCTCGACGCCGGTCACCGATGAACTGGATACGGCCGACGCCGCTTCCGGCGACGAGCCTGTCGAAGCCCTGCCGGAGGCGGACATCGCGCCGACGGCCCCCGACGTCGCCCCGCCGCCCATGGAGCAGCAGCGCTCGATCATTCCGCCGGCCTTCGCGGCCACGCCGCCGATCGCCCCGCTGGAGCCGCCTGCCATCCGCGACTTCGTCGATTCCGGCACGCCCTTCGGACCGCTGCCGAGCGCCTTCGGCGCGACGCCACCCGCCGACGACCCGGCGCCCGCCGAACCGCAGGCGGCGTCTGCACCCGCAGCCGACCCCAATGCCGACATGCGCGCCCTGCTCGACCGGGTGCCCGCCGGCCTCGTCGTTCATCGCGGCAACCAGGTGCTGTTCGCCAACCGTACCGTGCTCGACTGGATCGGCTTCGCCGACGCCCCGGCGCTGGAACAGGCCGGTGGCATCGCACGGCTTTTCGCCAGCGACCGCGCGCAGGGCGAGGGCAATGACAGCGTCACGCTGACCGCGCGCGATGGTTCGACCATCGCCGTCGACGCACGCCTGACGAAGACGACATGGTCCGGCGAGCCGGCCTTCCTGTTCACGCTGCGCCGGCCGGAAGCGAGCGCCGATGCCGAGAGCGAAGCGGCCGATCTCGCCGAGCTGCGCGGCCGCCTCGACGAGGTCGAACAGATCCTCGACACCGCGACCGACGGCATCGTCATCGTCAATGCCGACGCCTCGATCGAAAGCATGAACCGCTCGGCGGAAGCCCTGTTCGGCTACGAATCCGCCGAGGTGAAGGGCCGCAGCGTCACCGCGCTGTTCGCGCCCGAAAGCCATCGCTCGGCGCTCGACTATTGCGACGGGCTCCTGTCCAACGGCGTCGCCAGCATCCTCAACGACGGCCGCCAGATCATCGGCCGGGTGAAGCAGGGCGGACTGATCCCGCTCTACATGACCATGGGCCGCACGGGGCCGGCGGGAAAGCCGAAGCTTGCCGCGGTGTTCCGCGACATGACCCAGTGGAAGAAGGCCGAGGAGGACCTCGTCGCGGCCAAGCGTCAGGCCGAGCAGGCCTCGTCGCAGAAGTCGGACTTCCTCGCCAAGATCAGCCACGAGATCCGCACGCCCCTCAACGCCATCATCGGCTTCTCCGAGGTGATGATGGAGGAGCGCTTCGGCCCGGTCGGCAACGAGCGCTATCGCGACTACCTCAAGGACATCCATTCCTCCGGTGGCCACGTCCTGTCGCTGATCAACGACCTGCTGGACCTCTCCAAGATCGAAGCCGGCAAGCTGGAACTGTCCTTCACCAGCGTCGATCTCAACGACATCATCCAGTCGACGGTCGCGATCATGCAGCCGCAGGCGAACCGCGAACGCGTCATCATCCGCTCCTCGCTCCAGCCGCGCCTGCCGAACGTGGTGGCGGATTCCCGCTCGCTCCGGCAGATCGTGCTGAACCTTCTGTCGAACTCGGTGAAATTCACCCCGGCCGGCGGCCAGATCATCGTCTCGACGGCCCTGTCGGATGCGGGCGAGGCGGTGCTGCGCGTGCGCGACACCGGCGTCGGCATGACGGAGACCGAACTGCGCGCCGCCATGGAGCCGTTCCGGCAGGTCGCGACTTCCAATCCGCGCGCGGCCAAGGGCACCGGGCTCGGCCTGCCGCTGACCAAGGCGCTGGTGGAAGCCAATCGCGCATCGTTCGGCATCTCCTCGACGCCGAACCAGGGCACGCTGGTGGAAGTGGTGTTCCCGCCGACTCGGGTTCTGGCGGAGTAGCGTCGGTCCAGCCGGCATGCTGCCGGCGCACTTGCCGAACGTGCCCGAAACCTACCGGAGCAGCGTTACGCTGTCAAGCATATTTTCCTAGAACGCCGCGACTAACGCCCGCGGCGCATGGTCAGCGTCACCCATCCCTCGATCTCCTCGCGCATGACGAGGCGCAGGCCCCGCGCGCGATAGGCCGAGACCACCAGATTCGCGTGCGGCGGGATGATGCCCGACAGGACCACCGTGCCGCCCGGCGCAACCAGCCGGCAAAGATCGGTCGACAGGCCGACCAGCGGGCGCGGCAGGATATTGGCGAGGACGAGATCGTAGGGACCGCCACGCCGGAAGCGGGCGTCCTTCAGCCCGGCCGCGTGGATCGCATGGACATAGTTGCGCGCCTTGTTCAGCACCGCGTTCTCGCGCGCCGCGATGACCGAGACGAGATCGATGTCGGAAGCGAGAACCGGGACGCGGTTGCGCAGGCCCGCCGCGATGGCGAGCACGCCCGTGCCGGTGCCGACATCCAGCGGCCGGAAGGAGCGGCGCGCCTTGGCGAGCCGGTCGATGGCGCGCAGGCAGCCGAGCGTCGTACCGTGATGACCCGTGCCGAAGGCAAGAGCCGCCTCGATCTCGATGGGGATGGCGTTGGGCGCGACCTTGTCGCGGTCATGCGAGCCGAAGACGGTGAAGCGCCCGGCCTGCACGGGCTTCAGCCCGTCGAGGGAGGTTCGCACCCAGTCCTTGGACTCGATAGCGTGGAAGGTGAGGCAGGCGGCGACCGCCTCGCCCGCCGCGACGCGGACGAGTTCGCGGACATTGGCCTCGTCAGGGGCCTCGCGAAAGAACACCTCGACCAGCCAGATGCGGCCGTCCGGCGCCTCGAAGGCGGCGACCGCCGTCTCGGCGGGATCGAACGTCTCGGAGACGATGTCGGCGACGCGCCGCGCCGCCTTCTCCGAGGTTTCGAGCCGCATCAGGTGGGTGGGCGAGACGGGGTGCAGGCCTTCGAGCATGGCGCGTGATAGCGCCGGCGGGGCGTTCTGTCACCCGGCAGCGGAGCAACGGCCGGCCTTGAACAGACCTGCCGGCCCGGCGAGGATGGCAGGCGCCTCCCGGAGACCGCCCGATGCCCGATCTTCAGTTCCGCTGCACCTGCGGCGACATCGGCCACCGCCCTTCGCTGGCGGGTCAGCCATGGGCGACGGTGGCAGCCTATGCCGGCAGCGCGGTCCAGTGGCATGCGAGCCGCGCCTCGGCGCTGCGAAGGGAGGCACCCTTCTCGCTTCTGCCGCGCGCGCCGGCGGTCGGCGAGCGCCACTGGCTCAAGGTTACGCTGCCGTTCGCTGCCGTCGTCGACGAGGTGTTCTGGAGCCTGTTCGAGCCGCCGCTGATCTCATGGAACAGCGTCGACCAAGACACGACGCCCGAGGACATCCGCGCGCTGTCGCTGGTGCGCTGCCGCCTTCTCGCCGGCGAAGAGACCGACGCGCGCAGCGGCATCGCGGAAGTGGAAGTCGAGGCGGTCACGACGCTGGGCGATCTTCTCGCCCTAAACCCGGTGCCCTATGCCCCGCCGGCCGATTTCTGGCGCTTGCTGCTGCACAATGGCTGGGATGCGACGCGCATCGACGGCTTCATCCATGTCGAAGGCAATATCGAAGGCGACGAGGGCGCCTGGGCGCTCATCCGCGAGAGCGGGGCTGACCGCGACCTCGTGCTCTATTGCTCGTGGGGGTTCCACACGGACCATGTCTGGGCCGGCCGCGCGCGCCTGCCGGCGGACGGACCACGGCTCGACTAATGCGCCTCGTCACGCCGCCTGCACGAAACTGTCGACCACCTTCTTCTCACCGGCCTTGTCGAACTGCACGGTCAGCTTGTTGCCGTCGGCGGCGACCACGTCGCCATAGCCGAACTTCAGGTGGAACACGCGGTCGCCGGGCTGGTAGCGCGAGGGCTCGCCGGACGACTTGGCGATCAGTTCGCCGTCGATGGTGCGCCCGCCGCCCGAGCGATCCGTCAGCCGGCCCTGGAAGCCGCCGCGCCCTTCCGCGAAGGTCGAGCCGAAGGCCTGGCTGCCGGAGCGGCCGGTGAAGCGCGCCTGCGCGTCGGCAAGAGCCTTCTGCGCCTGCGCGCGCTGCCAGCCGGGGGTCGAGTAGGTCGAGGAAAAGGTCTCGACCTTGTCGAAACGGCTCTGACCGAAATTGCCACGCCCCATGCCGCCATAGCCGGACGTGCCGAGGCCCTCGGATATCTCGACATGGTCGGACGGCAGGTCGTTGACGAAGCGGCTCGGCACGGTCGACTGCCAGAGGCCGTGGATGCGGCGGTTGCCGGCGAAGTAGATCTTCGCCCGGCGCCGTGCCCGGGTGATCCCGACATAGGCCAGCCGCCGCTCCTCCTCGAGGCCGGCGCGGCCGTTCTCGTCCAGCGAGCGCTGGTGCGGGAAAAGCCCCTCTTCCCAGCCCGGCAGGAACACCGTGTCGAACTCCAGCCCCTTGGCGGAGTGCAGGGTCATGATCGACACGGCGTCCTCGATCTCGCCCTCGCCGCGCGCCTCGGTCACCAGCGCGATATGTTCGAGGAACCCGGCGAGGTTCTCGAATTCCTCCATGGAGCGGACCAGTTCCTTGAGGTTTTCCAGCCGGCCCGCGCCTTCGGCGGTCTTGTCCTTCTGCCACATCTCCGTGTAGCCGCTCTCGTCCAGCACGAGCTGGGCGAGCTCCGAATGCGGCATGGCCTCGATCTGACCGGCCCAGCGGTCGAAATTCTCGATGAGCCCTTTCAGCGCATTGCGCGCCTTGGGCTTCATCTCCTCGGTCTCGACCAGCACCCGCGCGGCCTGCATCAGCGGCACGCCCTGCGCGCGCGCGTGGTCGTGAAGCTGCTGGAGCGTCGCGTCGCCGAGGCCGCGCTTCGGCGTGTTGACGATGCGCTCGAAGGCGAGGTCGTCGGAGCCTTGCGCGACGCAGCGCAGATAGGCCAGCGCGTCGCGGATTTCGAGGCGCTCGTAGAAGCGCGGGCCGCCGATGACCCGGTAAGGCAGGCCGATCGTGATGAACCGGTCCTCGAACTCGCGCATCTGGAACGAGGCGCGCACCAGGATGGCGGTGCCGTTGAGCGGCTGGCCCTGCCGCTGGATCTGCTCCAGCTCCTCGCCGACGGAGCGCGCCTCCTCCTCGGAATCCCAGACGGAGGTCAGCGTCGGCTTGTCGCCGTCCTCGCCGTCGGTGAACAGCGTCTTGCCGAGCCGGCCCTCGTTGTGGGCGATCAGATGGGCGGCAGCGGCGAGGATGTGGCCGGTCGAGCGATAGTTCCGTTCGAGACGGATGACGGTGGCGCCGGGAAAATCCTTGTCGAAGCGCAGGATGTTGTCGACCTCGGCGCCGCGCCAGCCATAGATCGACTGGTCGTCGTCGCCGACGCAGCAGATGTTCTGCGGCCGGCCCTCCTGCCGCTGCGCCAGCAGGCGCAGCCAGAGATACTGGGCGACGTTGGTGTCCTGGTACTCGTCGACCAGGATGAACTTGAACTTGCGCTGGTACTCGGCGAGCACGTCGTCGTTCTCGCGGAACAGGCGGATGGTCTCCAGCAACAGGTCGCCGAAATCGACCGCGTTCAGCACCTTCAGCCGCGCCTGATAGTCGGCATAGAGCCGCAGGCCCATGCCGTTGGCATAGGCCGCCGCTTCTCCGGCCGGCACCTTGTCGGGGGTCAGCGCCCGGTTCTTCCAGCCGTCGATGGCCCCTGCCAGCACGCGCGCCGGCCAGCGCTTCTCGTCGATGTTCTCGGCCTGGATGAGCTGCTTCAGCAGGCGGATCTGGTCGTCGGTGTCGAGGATGGTGAAGCCGGACTTCAGGCCGACCAGTTCGGCATGACGGCGCAGGATCTTGACGCCGGTCGCGTGGAACGTGCCGAGCCAGGGCATGCCCTCCACCGCCTCGCCGACGAGATGGGCGACGCGCTCCTTCATTTCGCGCGCCGCCTTGTTGGTGAAGGTCACCGCGAGGATTTCGGAGGGAAAGGCCCGGCGCTGCGACAGGATATGGGCGATGCGCGTGGTCAACACCCGCGTCTTGCCGGTGCCGGCGCCGGCCAGCACCAGAACCGGGCCGTCGATCGTCTCGACGGCGGCGCGCTGTTCGGGATTGAGGCCGGCGAGATAACCCGCGGCGGCCTGGCTGCCGCGGGCGGCCATGGCCCGTTCGGCAAGGCTTGGCTGACGCTGGGCGGGGTCTGTCATGACGTGCGGATGTTCCGATTCGGTTCTCGCCCAAAATGGGCGTTCCGGGGCCGGAAGCCAACCCGCAGGCTATCCCCGCGCCAAAGGCCTGAAACGAAAAGGGCCGGCGCGCGGCCGGCCCTTCCAAAGATGAGGTATCGCGGTGGGGTCAGCGCAGGACGACGACCCGGGTGCCGACGCGCACGCGGCTGTAGAGGTCGGTCACGTCGTCGTTGGTCAGGCGGAAGCAGCCCGAGGACACCGCCGTGCCGATCGTGTGCGGCTCGTTGGAGCCGTGGATCCTGTAGAGCGACGAGCCGAGATAGAGCGCCCGCGCGCCGAGCGGGTTCTCCGGACCGCCGGCCATGAAGCGCGGCAGGTCGGGGCGGCGGCGCAGCATGGCGGCCGGCGGGCGCCAGTCCGGCCACTCGGCCTTGCGGGTGATGGTCTGGTTGCCACCCCAGGAAAAGCCCGGACGGCCGACGCCGACGCCGTAACGGATCGCGGTGCCGCCCGCCTGGACCAGATAGAGGCGGCGCTCCTGCGTGTTGATCACCACGGTGCCCGGCGCATAGCGGCCGGCAAAGGACACGGTCTCGCGCGGAACGGCCGAGACGCCGGTGCCGGGACGCGGCCCGCCATCGGTGCGCGCCATGGTGCGCATGGGCTGGTTGGTCGCCGGGTCGATGATGACCTGCTCGCCCGAACCGAAATTGACGAACTGCGCCTGGGCGGCCGAGGCGCCGAGGAGGAGAGCCGCCGCCGTGGCGAGGATGGGCACGAAGCGCCGCATGGATGCACCTTGACCTTCTGAACGCGGTTGACCAGCGCCGGGAACCGGCAGGGCCCCGATCATGCAACACCGCCGGTTGGATAGACCTTAATCGCCGGTTGCAATGCAACCGTGACGCGATGCCCGCCCTGGGCGGAAAGCCACGTTTCCTCACGCAGTGTGACCGCCGCGCAACGCTCATGCACGGGACGAAAGGCAGGGCTGCGGCCGGGTTGGAGCAGACCGCCCCGTCTCACCGAAACGTGATGACCGCCCGCGCGACCTCTCGCAATCGCCGGGATGACCGGCCATATAGGCGCCATGTCCACGATCCCCGATATCACCCACGGCGCCGACGACATCGTCGTGCCCTTCCAGGTCGACGAGCTCGACCTGCGCGGCCGCGTCGCCCGCCTCGGCCATTCCGTCACCACGATGATCGACCGCCACGGCTACCCGCCGCCGGTGGCGCGGGTGCTCGCCGAGGCGACGGCGCTCACGCTGCTGCTCGGCACCGGCCTCAAATTCGATGGCCGGCTGATCCTGCAGACGCAGACCGACGGGCCGATCCGCATGGTGGTGGTCGACGTGACGACGCCCGACCGTGTGCGTGCGCTGGTCCGTTTCGATGCCGACAGGGTGGAGGAGGCGGTTGCCGCCGGCCATGGCGACCCCGCGAGCCTGATCGGCAGCGGGCAGTTGGTCATGACCATCGACCAGGGCGGCGACATGCAGCGCTACCAGGGCATCGTCGCGCTCGAGGGCCAGGGGCTGGAGAAGGCCGCCGACCGCTATTTCCTGCAGTCGGAGCAGATCGACACGCGCGTGCGTCTCGCCGCCGCAGAGGAATATGTCGCGGAAGACGGCCACATGCGGCGCGCATGGCGGGCCGGCGGCATGCTGGTCCAGCACCTGCCGAAATCGGGCGAGGCTGTGGCCCGCGACCTCCATCCGGGCGATGCACCGGAAGGCACGCTGCCGCCCGAGCCGCACGAGGCCTGGGCCGAGGCGCGCGCGCTGACCGACACGATCGGCGACGACGAACTGGTCGACCGCACCCTGTCTCCCGAGCGGCTGCTGTTCCGGCTGTTCCACGAGCGCGGCGTCCGGGTGTTCGACGCGCAGGACGTGGCCGAGCACTGCACCTGTTCGCGCCACCGCATCGAGAACCTCGTGAAGAGCTTCACGGTGGACGAGCGGCGCGACATGGTCGAGGACGGGCAGATCACCGTGACCTGCGAATATTGCTCGACGAGCTACCGGTTCGCGCCGTCGGAGTTCGACTCGGTCGAGTAGCCTTTCGGGCGCGCGGCGTCAGGCCTTCGGCGGGAACAGCCGGTAGGTGCAGACGCCTTCGGCGATGACCGCGCCGCTCTCGGCCAGAACCTCGATGCGGACGAAGGCGACGCTCCTGCCGCCACCGGTGCGCACCGCGCGGACGGTGAGCAGGCCTTCCCGCGCCGTGCCGAGATAGTTGATCGTCAACGACAGGGTCGCGCCCGCGGGACCGCGCTCTTCCGCGTCCCCGCCCCTGCCATCCGACAGCGTCGCCGGACCACCGAGCGCGGCATAGCCGGCGGCGGCATCGATCAGCGTCGCGACAAGACCGCCATGGAGATTGCCGCCACGGTTCATGAAGTCCGGTCGGATCGGACAGGTGATGACCGCGCGCCCCTCGCCCCACTCGGCCACCTTCCAGCCGATGACCCTGTGAAACGGGCTGTGGCGGTGCGGCGGATGCAGTTCGGGCGCGCCGGCCTGTTCGGTCGTCTCAGCCATGCCGCCGGTTTCCTCTGTCGATTGCCTGCATGCAGCCAGCTTGTGAGGCGTCGGGCGGGCGCTGACAACCTGTCCGGAGGTCAGGCCCCAGCCGCAGGACTTGCGGCGCGGCGATCGACCGACGCGCAATAGGCGTCGTAGAGGTCGAGCGTCTCGGGGTCCGGACGGAGATCGGAGAGCGCGGTTCTCAGCCGCCTCAGCGTGCCGGCGACATCGGCCGGTGCATGACGTCCCTCTGCCATCAGGCGGTCGGAACTGGCGATGATCGCCAGCACGCGCTCGGCGATTTCCTCCCGCGCGACGGCTGGCGGGTCCGCCTCGGTCGCGCCGGCGGCCCATGCCGCGCTCAGCCCGTGCTCGGTCTTGTCCCAGTGGTGCGGCCGGCGTCGCAGCTCCCAGACGGCGCGCAGGGCGGCAATGCCCATGACGAGCCACGCCAGCGGCAGCAGGACAAGCCAGGGTGCGAAGCCCTTTCGGCCGGCGCGCCGCCAGCCGACGAGCATGTGGAGCATGCTGCCGAGATAGCCGGCGAGGAAGACCGCGACCGCAAGGCCAATCCAGCCAGGCCAGACACCCCGCGCGACCATGACCGCGAGCCCGGCCCAGCAGACGATATGGACCAATGCCGAACCGAGAGAGCCCGCCAGCGTCGCCACAAGCGCCAGCAGGCCGCCTGCCCCGAGTTCGCGCCAGAGGCGACGCGGCCTTCGCGCCAGCACGGCCAGCGTCTGTAGCCAGCCCTTGAACCAGCGGCTGCGCTGCCTGAGCCAGCCGGAGAAGGTCGGCGGCGCCTCCTCGACCGTCGGCGTGGCGATAGCGCCGATCCGCCAGCCATTGCAGGCGAGGCGAAAGCCGAGATCGGCATCCTCCGTCACATTGTAGGGGTCCCATCCGAGCGACTGGCGCAGGGCGTGGATCCGGAAATGGTTCGACGTACCGCCGAGCGGCATGGGCAGGCCGAAGCGCGCGAAGGCCGGCAACAAGACCCGGAACAGCGCGTCGTATTCGGCCGCGAAGAACCGGGTCAGCCAGGTGTCGTCGGGGTTCGCGATGGAGAGCGGCGCCTGCAGGCAGCCGAGCCTCGGGCCGGCGGCGGCGAATGTCTCGGCGGCCTCGCGCAACTGGCCACGGCCGGGCCGGTCTTCGGCGTCATAGACCGCGACGAGTTCGCCGCGCGCGAAGGGCAGCGCCATCATCAGCGCCCGCGGCTTGGTGCGCGGACCGCCCGGCGGGAGCACGAGAATCTCGACGGCCGGCGGCAGCGGCCGCGCACGCACGGCAGCGAGCGTCTCGCCGTCGTCGGCCTCGAGGATCAGCTTGATGTCGAGCTTGGCGGCCGGATAGTCGATGCGCGCGAGCGCCGCCAGCAGCGAGGCCGCCACCCGCTCCTCGCGATAGAGCGGGCAGAGCAGCGTGTAGCGCGGCAGGGCGCGGTCTTCGAGCGACTTGCGCGGCAAAGCCTTGACCGCCATGGCGGAGGCGACCAGGCGGACGACGGCCCAGACAAACACGGCGGCGCCAATGGTCGCGCCCGTCATGGCCGCCAGCCAGGCCGGGCCAATGGTGAGGCAGGCGAGCAGGATGGCGAGCGCCACCGTCACGCCCGCCGCCATCCGCGCCATCAGCGCGCCGTCACTCGCCGACCGGTCGGGATCCTCGTGCAACAGGACATGGTTGGCCTCTTCGATCCAGCGCCCCGCGGCCCATTGGCGGATGAGCCGGGCAAAAGCCTCGGGCGTTGTCACCAGCACAGGCAGCAAGCCAGCCGCCGCCCCGCGCGGATCCGCCGCGATGCGCTCGGCATCCTCGGGCCGCGGCGCAATCAGCAAGGCCTTGCCTCCCACGGCCCGGTCGATGCCGACCTCGCCGCGCCGGATGATCTCGAGCCAGTCGGCAGGATCGGCGGCGATGACCGGCGCCGCGCCTTCGAGGGTCGTGGCGATCCCCCCGATCCGGGCAGCCAGTGCCCTTGCGACCGCCTCGGGCGTCGTCCTGCCGAGCGCGATCGCTGCCTCGAGTTCGCCGACACCCCATTTGCGCGCCACGAAGGCGACAAGGAACCTCGCATGCCCGGGCACCAGCGCCTCGACCAGCGTGATGGGCGGAGGCGCGGCGGGGCGCGCCCGCTCGCGCACATGCTCGCTCCCGCGGCGAGGCGCGGCGCGCTTCACGGCGGCGGCAAGCCGCTGGCGGAACCCCGCTGCCTCCATCCCCCGTCGTCCCGGTCGCGCAGCCCCTCCCGCGCTGTGCCGATCACGCTATAAGGGGTTCCCAACCGGCATCAGTCGGACGAACCCGGATCACGTGTCTTGCCCGCACGGCTTTCACTCTTGGTTGCAACGGCGCTGTTGCTGACGACGCTACCGGCTGCACCGCAATCGGCGCCCGCGCCCGTCGGCGCTCGTACCGCGGAGGCGGAGGCCGCGCCGCACGTGCCGATCCCCGGCTTCTGGGACCCGCGCCGGCGCACCGAGCGCGTCGACCTCACCCGCGTTCCGCAGATCCGCTTCCTGACCGAGGACGACTATCCGCCGTTCAACTATGCCGGCGCGGACGGCCAGCCGACCGGCTTCAACATCGACCTCGCCCGCGCCATCTGCGAGGAGCTCAAAGTGCCCTGCACGGTGCAGGTGCGCCGCTTCGACACGCTGACCGACAGCCTCGACCGCAATGCCGGCGACGCCATCATCGCCTCGCTGGCGATCACACCGGATGTCCGCCGCCGCTACGAGGTTTCCGACCGCTATCTGGAACTGCCCGCGCGCTTCGTCATGCGCCGCGACACGCAATTGTCCGATGCGACGCCGGAGGCGCTGGCCGGCCGCTCCATCGCCGTTGTGGAAGGCACCGCCCACGAGGCCTATGCCGTAGCCTTCTTCCGCCGCTCGGCCGTCCGCCGCTATCCGACCGTCGAGGCCGCGCGCAAGGCACTGAGCGAGCGCGACATCGACGTGATGTTCGCCGATGGCATCGCCAGCGCCTTCTGGATCAATGGCGAGGCTTCGGCGGGCTGCTGCCGGCTGCTCGGCGGTCCGTTCACGGAAAGCCGCTATTTCGGCGAGGGCCTGTCCATCGTCATGCGGCGGGGCAACGAGCCGCTGCGTCGGGCGATCAATCATGCCCTGCAGCGGCTTTGGGAGCGCGGCGTCTATGCCGAACTCTACCTGAAGGCCTTCCCGATCGGCATCTACTGACGCGGCCGCCGCCGCTCCCAGACCATGCCGGCAAGCCTCGGATCACCGGTGAAAGCCTCGCGCGCGAAGCCGAGGCGCTCCTCGGGGAACTCGCGCAGCGCCTGGACGCCGGAAGCGCTGAGCCGGATGCGCCAGGTCTGCCGGTCGAGCGGCTCGGCGACGGCGAAGGCGGCGCAGGTGAGCACGGCGAGATTGGCGCGGGCCTCGGGATCGCGCACCGAGCGATAGCGGATCGCCTCGACCTTCGCGCCGCGCGCGACCTCGGCGAGATTCTGGCAATCCGAATAGTCGGTCGGGTGGGTCCATCGGGCCGCGTCGCGATCGAGCGGCGGCTGCATCAGGTCGATCGCGAAGGGCGTGCGGATGGCGGTCGAGAAGGCGGTGTATTCGGCGGCATTGGACGGCCAGGGCGTATCCGGGGATTCCGCGAAGAACAGCAGGCGGTAGAAGGCCATTTCCGCCACCGCCGTTTCGGGATTCTCCGCAGCATAGAAAACGCCCGGCGTGCGGCCGGCGCGGCGGAAGCGCGACCCCGTCGGATAAATCGCGCCATAACGGAAAGGCGTCGCCAGCAGATAGTCGAGGTGGCGGCATTCGGGCGGCACGACGGGCTTGGTCGCCTCGACCAGCCGCTCCAGCACGGCCTGTTCGTCGATATCGTCGACGAGCTTCATCGTCGAGACCCGGTGCTGCGCCTCGACCAGCCGCCAGACCTTGCCGTCATAGGCGCGCGCCTCAGACGAGAGCGCGGCGGGCGTCCAGGTATGCGATGACATCGACGAGGCCGGAAACGGTGCGGATATGGTCGAGCGGCACGGCGCCGAGCGCCGCGTTCGGATTGCGCAGCCAGGCACGCGCCACCGCCTCGTCGCCGCCGGCAATGGCGTCGAGCGAGCGGAACAGTCGGATGAACAGCACGGCCAGTTCAAAGGGCTTCGACGCGCGTTCGAGCGCGAAGCCGCCGCTCTTCATGCGCGAGGCCGTCGCCTCCGAGACGCCGATGATCCCGGCCAGCGTCCTGGCGGGAACGTCGAGCGCCTGTGCCGCGCGCAGCACTGCCTTGGTGACGACGGCGGCCTCGGATGGCCGAGGCTTGGCCTGGGTTTCGTGGCGCAGCATGGCGATCTCCCAAGGAAAGAATATCGCAAATTTCTTTCCCTGGGAATACGGCGGCGGGCTCAGGCAGCCCGCCGCGCTTTCGCCTCCAGATGCGCCTTCGTGACGGCCAGCCCTTCTTCCATGATGGCCGCCACGACCGGCCCGAGATTGTGCGGCAGAATGTCGGCGACCCAGACCAGCCGGCTCGCGCGTGGCCCCTCGTCCAGCACCTGCATTGCGCCGTTATGGTGCTTCGCCCTTCCGCCGATGGCCGACCAGACGAAGCGGCGGGCCTGATCGTCGACATCGACGATCAGTTCACGCAGCACCAGCCCGGAGGCGAAAGTGACGACGCGCAGTTCGCCGCTCTCCATCCGCGTATCGACGACGACGCCCGGACAAAGCCGGGTGTGCACCTGCCCGTAGTCGCGCACCGCCGACCAGACCTCGGCCGGCGGCGCCTCGATGACGACTTCCTTGCGGATCGAGGCCATGATCTCCTCCCTGCTCTCAGCCGGTGAACACGGCTTCGAGGTTGTTGTTGTCGGCATCGATGACGAAGGCGGCGTAGTAGGTCGGCGAATAGTCGGTGCGGATGCCGGGCCCGCCATTGTCCTTCGCCCCCGCCTTCAGCGCAGCCGCATGGAAGGCGTCCACCTCGGCGCGGCTCTTCGCCTTGAAACAGATATGGACGCCGGTGGCGCCGGCATTGGTGGTCGGGTGCAGCCAGAGCGGGATCGTGTCCGCGTCCGGCCCGAAGCCGGCATAGCCCTCGCCGCTCGGTCCCGGCTTGTGGCCGAGGGGGGCGAGCGCCGCCGCATAGAAGGCAACCGCCTTCTTCATGTCCTTCACGCGCAGTCCGAGATGGTCGTACATGACGTCCTCCAGTGTTTGGAGCGTCAGGCTACGGCGAGGCGTGCGAGCCGCTCTTGGAATAAATTGCGCTCGCCGCGCGCGGCCTTGCGGAAAGCGCCCGGCGAGACGCCGGCGGCGCGATGAAACGAGCGCACGAAATTGGACAGGTCGCCGAAACCGACATCATAGGCGACGTCCGTCACCTGAAGGTTCGGCTCGGCCAGGAGGCGGGCCGCCCGCTTCAGCCTGCAATGCACGAGATATTGATGCGGCGTGACGCCGATCACCCGCCGGAACAACCGCAGGAAGTGGAACGGGCTGAGGCCCGCGAAACGTGCCGCTGCGTCGAGGCCGACGGGCTCGGCCGAATGCGCCTCGATCCACAGCGCCGCCTCCACCGCACGGCGGCGGTCGCTGGCGGAAGCGGCCTGCGGGCGGATGCCCCGCCCCGATGCCAGGCGAAGGAAGCGATCGCCGAGAAGCTGGCCCGCCTCATCGAGCCCGACATCGCTGCGCCCCTCGGCGGCGGCCTGCGCGAGTTCGCCCAGCACCGCAAGCTCGGGGGTGGGGGGCACCGCGCGCGTCTCCCAGGTTTCGCGCAGCGGGCCGAACCAGTCCGCGCCTTCCGCCGTGAACTGGAAGGACAGGCATTCGTCGCCGTGGTCGTGATGCTCGTGCGTGCAGCAATAGTCGTCGCCCGGCCGTCCCACGAGGATAGACCCCGCGACGAGATCATAGGATCGGCCGCGGCTCCTGAGGCCGAAGCTGCCGCGCCGGACATAGGAGAGCGACAGGCTGTCGTGCATCTCGACGAAGGGCCGGTCGTCGGGGCCGGCCTCGCAGCGATAGTCCATCACGCGCAGCGAGGCGCAGTCGCAGAGCCGTCGCGCACGGATCATGGCGGCGCGCCTTTCGCTGCCGGCCGCGCGGCAAGGCCGAAGGCAGGATCGCCGTCGAACAGCGTCGGCTCGGCGCCGGTGCGCGCCCGCTCGATGGAGAGCAGCTTGAGCTTGGTGTCGACGCCGCCATTGGCGGAGAACCCGCCGGTCCTGCCGCCAGCCGCCAGCACGCGGTGGCAGGGCACGATGATCGGAATGGGGTTCTTGCCGAGTGCCTGCCCCACCGCCTGCGCGGCATGAGGCTCGCCGATGCGGCGGGCCACCTCGCCATAGGTCAGCGTCTCGCCGGGCTGGATCGTCAGCGCGACATCATAGACGCGGCGATGGAGATCGGGCAGGCCGCCGAGATCGAGGGGGGCTTTTGACAGGTCGACCGGTTCGCCGGCGATCAGGCGGATGACCGCATCGACGGTCGCGCGGATGGCGGGCGGCGGCGCACCCTCGACGGCCTCGGGGAAGCGGCGGGCGATGCGCGCCCGCGCCGCCGCAGCGCTACCCTCGGGCAATTGCGCGCCGACAATGCCGCCGTCGCCCCAGACGAGGCCGCAGGTGCCGATGGCCGTGTCGAACAGGATGAAGCCCTGGATTGGCATGACGGGTCTCCTAGCACGCGCCGCGCCGAGCCATGGCAGCAGGTGGCAGCAGCGAGTTCATTGACCTGTTACCCCCGCCGCCCTATTGCAACCCACCCGTTTCATTGGTTTCCATCTGGATTTTACCATGCTTTCCGCCATTCCCTCCACGCCGGCCCTGATCGAGGCCGGCCGCGCCTGCACCGCCTGGCCGTTCGAGGAAGCGCGCAAACTCATCGCGCGGCTGGAGAAGAAGCCGAAGGACGGCCCGATCCTGTTCGAGACCGGCTACGGCCCGTCGGGCCTGCCGCATATCGGCACGTTCGGCGAGGTGGCGCGCACGACCATGGTGCGGAACGCCTTCCGCCTGCTGACGGAGGACAAGGTGCCGACGCGGCTCCTGTGCTTCTCCGACGACATGGACGGCATGCGCAAGATCCCGGACAACGTGCCGGACCGCGCCTTCCTCGAGCCCTACCTGCAAATGCCGCTGACGGCGGTGCCGGACCCGTGGACCAACGAGTTCAAGAGCTTCGGCGACCACAACAACGCCATGCTGCGCCGGTTCCTCGACCAGTTCGGCTTCGATTACGAGTTCGCCAGCGCGACCGAGTACTACAAGGCCGGCAAGTTCGACGAGGTGCTGCTGCGCGCCGCAGAGCGCTACGACGCCATCATGAGCGTCATGCTGCCGACGCTGGGCGAGGAGCGGCAGGCGACCTATTCGCCGTTCCTGCCGATCTCGCCGACGACGGGGCGCGTGCTCTACGTGCCGATGAAGGAAGTGAATGCCCGCGACGGCACCATCACCTTTGCCGACGAGGACGGCCGCGACGTCACCATGCCGGTGACCGGCGGGCGCACCAAGCTGCAGTGGAAGCCGGATTTCGGCATGCGCTGGGCGGCGCTGGGCGTCGACTTCGAAATGTTCGGCAAGGACCACCAGACCAACGCGCCGATCTACGACCGGATCTGCGACATCCTCGGCGGCGATGCGCCGGAGCATTTCGTCTACGAGCTGTTCCTCGACCAGGACGGCCAGAAGATCTCGAAGTCCAAGGGCAACGGCCTGACCATCGACGAGTGGCTGACCTATGCCTCGCCGGAGAGCCTGTCGCTGTTCATGTATCAGAACCCGCGCAGCGCCAAGCGGCTGCATTTCGACGTCATTCCGCGCAATGCCGACGACTATCTCGCCTTCGTCGAGAAGTACCCGGTGCAGGACGAGAAGGCGCGGCTGATGAACCCGGCCTGGCACATCCATGCCGGCACGCCGCCGAAGGTCGAGGTGCCGATTTCCTTCTCCATGCTGATGAACCTCGTCTCGGTGTCGAACGCGCCGGCGAAGGAGGTTCTCTGGGGCTTCATCCGCCGCTATGCGCCGGACGCGACGCCGGAGAAGAACCCGAAGCTGGACGAGCTCGCCGGCTATGCGGTGCGCTACTTCCACGACTTCGTGAAGCCGACCAAGGTCTACAAGAAGGCCGACGAGGTGGAACGCGAGGCGCTGCAGGCGCTCGCCGCCGCGCTGATGGCCATGCCGAAGAATGCCAGCGCCGAGGACGTGCAGGCCGCCGTCTACGATGTCGGCCGCGCCATCCCGCGCTACCAGGACCTGAAGGCCAAGGGCGCGACGCCGGAAAAGCCGGGCGTCTCGTCGGAATGGTTTTCGGCCATCTACAAGGTGCTGCTGGGGCAGGAGAAGGGGCCGCGCTTCGGCTCCTTCACTGTGCTCTACGGCCTCGACGAAACGCGCGCGCTGATCGGCAAGGCGCTGGCCGGCGATTGCGTGAAGGCCACCTGACGGGCCGCCGGGTCGCTGCCTTCCGGCGCGATCCTACTGGCTCACCCACATGATCCGCGCCATCCAGGCGATGTCGGCGACCGGGAAGGTGCGGTCGGCATGGTCGGCATTGAGCGAGGTCAGTTCGACCGATTTGTTGGTCTGGCGCTTCAGCTCCTTGGCCATGATCTCGCCTTCGGTCGTCTGCACCACGACGCGGTCGCCGCGCCGGACGGGTGCGACCGGCGAGACGACGATGCGGTCGCCGTCGCGATAGACCGGCAGCATGGAATCGCCCTGGATTTCCAGCGCGTAGATCGCCTCGTCGGGAACGTCGGGAAAGGACACCTCGTCCCAGCCATTGCCGGCCGGAAGGCCGCCGGCGTCGAAATAGCCGCCCGCGCCGGCCTGCGCGAAACCGAGAATGAGCAACGGCCTGGTGCTCATCCTGGAACCTCCGACGAGCGAGACGAATTCGCCGAAGCTGGTGGAGGTGGCGTTGAGGACCTTGGCGACGGATTCGGTGGAAGGCCACCGCTCGCGCCCGTCCAGCATCACGCGCTTCGACTTGTTGAAAGTGGTGGCGTCCAGCCCGGCGCGCTTGGCAAGGCCCGAGGCCGACAGACCGTTGGTCTCGGCCAGCCGGTCGATCGCCGCCCAGATGTCGGCATGCGAAAACATGGCAAACTCCCGATCGCGTGGCCGGTGATGCGCGTCTTCCACGCCACGGCGCAGTCAAAATTCAGGAAGACCATCCGATTGTAGGATTATTGACCTTTCCGATCGATGTCAATCGGAATATACGCTGATCCTGCCTCGACATGCTCAACCTACCCTTGCATCGCCGGCGCAGTGAGGCCAAAGCCTGCGGCGGAAACGGTGAATGCCATGTCTGCGACAATCTACAAAATATCCCCGCTCGCCGCGTGGCGGCAGGCCGAGGCCGCCGGCATCTTCACCGGCGCGCCGGTCGACCTTGCCGACGGCTACATCCATTTCTCGACGGCCGCGCAGGCGCGCGAGACCGCCGCGAAGCACTTTGCCGGGCAGACGGATCTGCTTCTCGTCGCCATCGACGCGGCAGCACTCGGCGCGGCGCTGAAGTGGGAGCCGTCGCGCGGCGGGGCGCTGTTCCCCCACCTTTACGGCGATCTGCCGATGAGCGCGGTGCGGTGGACCAAGCCGCTCGCCCTCGGCGCGGACGGCGCGCACCTCTTCCCGCCGCTGGACGCCTGACACGCGGTTGACAGGCGGGGTCGCCTCCGCAAGCCTGTGCCCTGAAGCTTTCGCCAAGCGGCGGCCGGAATGGCTGCCAGAGAGAGCCGCCATGTATCGCGCCGTCACGCGGGGCATCCAGGTCACGGTCACGCCGGAATATCTGCCCGAGCGCTCGGAGCCGGACGAGAGCCAGTATTTCTGGGCCTACCGCGTCGAAATTCTCAACCTGTCGGGCGAGCGGGTGCAGTTGCGGGCGCGCTACTGGCAGATCACCGACGAGCACGGCAAGGTTCACGAGGTGCGCGGCCCCGGCGTGGTCGGCGAGCAGCCGGTGATCGAGTCGGGGGCGGCCTTCGAATACACGTCGGGCTGCCCGCTGACGACGCCGACCGGGATCATGGTCGGTCACTACCTGATGGTCACCGAACGCAACGAGAGTTTCCAGGCGGAGATTCCGGCCTTCTCGCTCGACAGCCCGCACGCCAACCGCACGGTCAACTAAGCGCGCGCACCAGCTGGTAGAGCGCCAGCCCGCTGACCAGCAATCCGACGACGCCCATCAGCAGGTGCGGCTTCAGGTGGCGGACGAAATAACCGCCGAGCGGGGCGGCCAACACGCCGCCGATCACCAGCGCGGCGATATGCTGGACATGAGCGATGCCGAGTTCGACGAAGAACGTCGTCGATACCGCCACCGTGACGAAGAACTCGGCGGCATTGACCGAGCCGATCACCTTGCGTGGCGCATGGCCCGATCCGATCAGCGTCGAGGTGACCATCGGCCCCCAGCCGCCCCCACCGATGGCGTCGAGAAAGCCGCCGACCAGGCCGAGCGGCGCGGCATAGCCGGCTTTGGCGTCCTCCTGCGTCGGCGAGAGCTGGATCGCCTTCAGGATGATGAGCAGGCCAACGATCAGCAGGTAGGCGGAGACGAAGGGCAAGATCGCCTTGCCGTCGATCTTGGCCAGCACATAGGCGCCCAGCACGCCGCCGCCGACGCCGGCAATGCCGAGCGTCAGGAACAGCCTGCCGTCGATATTGCGGTGGTAGAGATGCGACAGGCCGGATACCGCGGTCGTCGCAACCTCGGCGGTATGAGTCGTGGCGCTGGCCTGCGCCGGCGGCAGGCCGAGGGACAGCATGGCGCTGGTGGCGATCAGGCCGAAAGCCATGCCCAGCGCGCCATCGACGAGCTGCGCGAAAAAGCCGATGCCGACCAGCAGGAAGAATTCGACCGTCATTCCACCCCACTGGTCTCGGGAGTGCCGCGGGCTGCGCCAGCCGGCGATCAGAGTGCCGTCAAACCACCGTCGACGACGAGAGCATGCCCCGTCATGAACGAATTTTCGGGCGAGCAGATCCATAGCATGGCCTGGACGATCTCGTCCGCCGTGCCCGGCCGGCGCATGGGCATGGTCTGGACCAGGCGGCCGACCATTTCCTCCTGCGTGCGCCCGTCCTGCATCAGGCTTTCGGTCAGCATGGGCGTCTCGGCGAAGGCCGGACAGATGGCGTTGACGCGGATGGACTTGCGCGCGACCTCGGCCGCCGTGGTCTTGGTCAGGCCGATGACCGCGTGTTTCGCCGCCGCATAGGCGGCCAGCAGCGGCGCGCCGGTGACGCCGGCCACCGAGGCGGTGTTGAGGATCACCCCGCCGCCGTGCCGCTCCATGACCGGGATCTGCGCCCTCATGCCGTGGAAGACGCCCATGACGTTGATGTCGAACATCCGCCGCATCACGGCCTCGTCGGTATCGACGAGCTTCATCGTGCCGTGGGCGACGCCGGCATTGTTGAGCGCGACGTCGAGACCGCCGAAGGCATCGACCGCCGCCTGGACGAGCAGTTGCACCGCCGGTCCGTGGGCGACATTCGTCACCTGCGCCACGGCCTTCGCGCCGGCCGCCTCGACGCGGCGCTTCGTCTCGGCCAGAGCCTCTTCCTGGATGTCGCCGAGCACGAGGTTCGCGCCCTCGGCGGCGAAACGCTCCGCCGCGCGGCGGCCGAAGCCGCTGGCCGCGCCCGTGATCAGGACGGTCTTGCCGGCATAGCGTCGCATGGCGGTCATTTCACTTCCCTGTCGATCACGTCGACGGCCATGCGGCCGAGGATCGGGATATTGTCCTTCACCTTGAGCGCGCGCTCGGGGTTGGAGGCATTGCCGGACAGCGCCCGCTTCAGCACGCCCTGCAGGATCGCCGCCATGCGGAACAGCGAGAAGGCGAGATAGAAGCCCCAGTTGGGAATGCCGTCGAGGCCGGTGCGCTGGCAGTAGCGCGCGACATATTCCGCCTCGGTCGGGATGCCGACGGCCTTGCGGTCGATGCCGGCGAGCCCTCGGAACGAACCCTCGTGCGGCAGCCGCCAGTGCATGCACTGATAGGCGATATCGGCGAAGGGATGCCCGATGGTGGACAGTTCCCAGTCGAGGATCGCGAGCAGCCTCGGCTCGTCGTGCGCGAAGATCATGTTGTCGATGCGGTAGTCGCCGTGGACGAGCGACGAGCGGCCGTCATCGGCGGGGAGGTTCTGCTCCAGCCAGACGATGGTGCGGTTGATGTCGGGGTGGTCCTCGGTCTCCGAGGCGCGATACTGCTCGGCCCAGCGCGAGAGCTGTCGAGCGAAATAATTGCCGGGGCGGCCGAAATCGGCGAGCCCGACCTTGGCCGGATCGACCATGTGCAGGGCGGCGAGCGCGGCGTTCATGGCATCGTAGATGCCGGCGCGGTGTTCGTTCGAGACTTCCGGCACCGCCGGATCCCAGATGATGCGGCCGTCGACGAATTCCATCACGTAGAAGGCGGTGCCGATGACGCTCTCGTCCTCGCACAAGGCATGCATGGCCGGCACCGGGACGCCGGTGCCATCAAGCGCCTTCATGACGCGATACTCGCGGTCGACCGCATGGGCCGATTTCAGGAGCTGGCCCGGCGGCTTCTTGCGCAACACGGCCTTGCCGCCGGCATGGGTCAGCATGAATGTGGGATTCGACTGGCCGCCAGCAAACTTCTCGGCCTTGACCGGCCCCTTGAAGCCCGGCCAGTGGGCCTCGAGATAGGCGCCGAGCGCGGCTTCGTCGATCATCATGGCGGGCTGGGCTGCGGGCGAAGCCAAGGTCTCAACTCCGGATCGAAAGGCGCCCTCGCGAGGGCGGCGGACTGCAACCGGCACATCACGCTGGGCGATGCGCCTCGGCCGGGGAATGTCGCACGCCCGCCATGCCCGCGTCCCGTCCGCCGGACGGACGAGTGCGGTTACACCTCCAGCCACTCCTTGCGGACGGTCTCGTTGGCCTTGAGCTCCGCCGGGGTGCCTTCGAACACGATGCGGCCGTGGCCCATGACATAGACGCGGTGCGAGATGTCGAGGGCGATGGAGAGCTTCTGCTCGACCAGCAGAATGGCGACGCCGCGCCGGGCGATCTCCGAGATCAGCTCGCCGACCTGGCGCACGATCAGCGGCGCGAGCCCCTCGGTCGGCTCGTCGATCATGACGAGGTCCGGGTCGCCCATCATGGTGCGGCACATGGTGAGCATCTGCTTCTCGCCGCCGGACAGCACGCCGGCGGGCGAGTCGGCCCGGGCCGCGAGATTGGGGAACATGTCCAGCGAGCCCTGGATGGTCCAGCGGCCTTCCTTCTTCGCGTCCTTCATGCCGAGCATGAGATTCTGCCGGACGGTGAGGTCCGGAAAGATGTCGCGGTGTTCCGGCACGTAGCCGATGCCGAGACGGGCGATGCGGTGGCTCGGCAGGCCGGCGATGTCGCGGCCCTTGAAGCGGACCCGGCCGTGCGGCGGCACCTCGCCCATGATCGCCTTGACCGTGGTCGAGCGGCCGACGCCGTTGCGGCCGATCAGGCTGACCACCTCGCCGGCATCGACGTGAATGTCGACGCCCTGCAGGATGTGGCTCTTGCCGTAATAGGCGTTGAGACCCGAAACCTCGAGCATCAGGCGGCCTCCTCGCCGAGATAGGCTTCCTTGACCTTCTTGTTGGCGCGGATCTCGGCCGGCGTGCCGGACGCGATGATCTGGCCATAGACCAGCACCGAGATGCGGTCGGCGAGGCCGAAGACCACGCTCATGTCGTGCTCGACGATGACCAGCGTGCGCCCTTCCGTGACCTTGCGGATGAGCGCCACGGCCCGTTCCGTCTCGTGATGGCTCATGCCCGCCGTCGGCTCGTCCAGCAGGATGACCTTGGCGCCGCCGGCGATGGTGACGCCGATCTCCAGCGCGCGCTGGTCGGCATAGGAGAGCAGGCCCGCCGGGGTCTCGCGCACGGCGGCGAGCCCGATCAGGTCGAGAATCTCCTCGGTGCGCTGCTCGACATCCTTCATGCCGGAGATGAAGCGCCAGAAGACGTAGCGATGGCCGAGCGCCCAGAGAGTGGCGCAGCGCACGTTCTCGTAGACGCTCATGTTGTGGAAGATGTTGGTCACCTGGAACGAACGCGACAGGCCGCTCCGGTTGATCTGGAACGGCGGCGCGCCGCTGGCCTTCTGGCCGTTGACGAGGATCTCCCCCGAGGTCGGCGGGAAGGCTCCCGAGATCAGGTTGAACAGGGTCGACTTGCCGGCTCCGTTCGGCCCGATGATGGCGTGGCGCTCGCCCGCCGGGACCTCCAGCGAGACGTCGCGGATGATCTGCGCCGCGCCGAAGTTCTTGACGACGTTGGTCAGGACCAGGGCGCTCATGGCGCGACCTCCCGGAAGCGCAGCGCCGCGCCGAGCGTGCCGCGTTGCCGCCAGCGCACGGCGATGGTCACGATGGCGATGCCCGCCGCCACGATGATGCCGGCCAGCAGCCAGTTGAGCGGGCTGGTATGGACGAAGTCGCGGCCGAAGGCGCGGAACGGCCGGCCGCCCTCGCGGATGCGGTAGGCCATTTCGATCACCATCACGGCGCCGAAGAAGGCCGTCAGCCCGCCGAGGGTGCCGAGCAGCCAGCCGGGCAGTTTCTCGGCAAGCTCGCCGCGCTTCACCGCGCCGAGGATGCGCGCGACCATGCCGCCGATGCCGAAGGGCGCGAACAGCACCATCACCACGAAGAGCAGGCCGAGATAGAGCTGCCAGACCTTGGTGAAGTCGGAGAGCATGGACTGCATGAAGGTGATGATCGCCGCTCCGATGATCGGGCCGTAGAACACGCCGGCGCCGCCGATGAAGGTCATCAGCAGCACGGCGCCTGAGCCCTGGGCGCCCAGCGTCTCGGGATTGATGATCTCGAAATTGACCGCCGAGAGCGCCCCCGCGAGCCCCGCGAAGCCGCCCGAAATGAGGAAGACCAGGAAGCGGATGCGCTGGGGGTCGTAGCCGATGAAGGCGACGCGGTCCGGATTGTCGCGCACGGCGTTGGCCAGGCGGCCGAGCGGCGTCTTGGTGAAGGCCCACATGGCCAGCGTCGAGACGAACATCCAGAAGGCGATGAAATAGAACACGTGGATCTGCGGCCCGAGCGTGAGGCCGAAGATGCGCGGCCCGGCCGAACGGTCGCCGGAAATGCCTTCCTCGCCGCCGAAGACGGAGACGAACATGAAGCCGGCCGCGGCGACCAGTTCGCCGATGCCGAGCGAGATCATCGCGAAGGGCGTGCCGGAGCGGCGGCAGGAGAACCAGCCGATCAGGGCGCCTGCCGCCATGCCGGCCATGAAGCCGACCAGCGGCACGGCGAAGACCGGAATGCCCAGCCGCTGCGCCTTGATGGCGACGATGAGGTGGATCGCCGCATAGCCGCCGAGGCCGAAATAGACGGCATGGCCGAAGGACAGCATGCCGGACTGGCCGAGCAGCATGTTGTAGGCGAGCGCGAAGACCATCCATATGCCCATGACGTTCATCACGGTGAGCGAGGTCCGCGAGGTGAACACCATCGGCAGGACCAGCAGGACCGCGGCGAAGGCGACCCAGACCGCGAGGGTGCGAAGCGTCGAGGTCCGGCTCATGATTCACGCGCTCCCATCAGGCCGCGCGGCCGGAAGATGAGGACAAGGACGAGCAGCAGGAAGGGCAGCATGGGCGCCACCTGCGCCAGCGTGATGCGCCCGAGGTCCGAGCGGTTGGAGACCATGACGCCGAACCGGGCGAGCAGGTCGGACAGCGAGGCATCGACCGCCACGGCGAAGGTCTGGATGAGCCCGATCAGGATCGAGGCGACGAAGGCGCCGCCGAGCGACCCCATGCCGCCGACCACCACGACCACGAAAACGATGGGGCCGAGGGTAAGCGCCATGGCCGGGTCGGTGACCAGCAGCGCGCCGCCGATCACGCCCGCCAGCGCCGCCATGCCGCAGCCCACCGCGAAGACGCCCATGAAGACCAGCGGCACGTTGTGGCCGAGATGGCCGACCATGTGCGGATGGGTCAGCGCGGCCTGAACGATGAGGCCGATGCGCGTCTTCTTCAGCATCAGCCAGAGGGTGATGAACATCAGCACAGCGACGATCATCATGAACACGCGGAACGAGGGATATTGCGTGCCCCACAGCGTGAACAGCGGCTGCTGCAGCACGGCCGGCGGCGAATAGGGAACCGGATTGCGGCCCCAGATCAGCTTGACGATCTCCTCGATCAGGAAGGCGATGCCGAAGGTGAACAGGAGCTCGGCCACATGGCCGTGCCTGTGGACGTTCCGGAGGCCGTAGCGCTCCACCAGCGCGCCGACGCCCGCGACCAGGATCGGCGCCAGGAGCATCGCGGCCCAGAAGCCGGTCGTGGCCCCGATCGCATAGGCGAAATAGGCGCCCAGCATGTAGAAACTGGCATGGGCGAAGTTCAGCACGCCCATCATGGAAAAGATCAGCGTCAGCCCGCTCGACAGCATGAAGAGCAGGAGGCCGTAGAGCACCCCATTGAGGGTCGAGAAGACGATCGTCTCCATGCGGAGAAGCTCCGGTCAGGATGGCGCGGGAAACCCTCGGCCGGGTATGGCGAAACCGGCCGGGACGCGTGGCGCCCCGGCCTTGAACGCGACGAGGTCGGCTCAGGCCGCGGGGCGCTGCATCCGGCAGGTCGTCGGCGTGACGGTCGCCGGCCCCTCGATCCGGACGTCGGTCTTGAAGCCGAAGCCGGTATTCTCCAGGTCGAACTTCACGTTCTCGGCGAAGGTCGAGATGTAGAGCGGCTGGATGAGCTGGTGGTTTTCCTTCTGCATCATGGCCTTGCCGGTGGGCGTGTCGATCTCGAGGCCCTCGAGCGCCAGCGCCACGGCCTTCGGGTCCGACGAGTTCGCCTTCTTCATCGCCGCCGCGAGCATGTCGAACATGACCTTCACGCGGAAGTAGTAATAGTCGAGATTGTGAAGCTTCTTGAAGTCGGTGACGACCTGATCCATGCCGATATTCTCGATATTGGCATGCCATTCGGTGATCTGCTTGACGAGACCGATCGCCGACTTGCCCATCGCCGTCGGCGCGCCGAGACCGCCGCCGTAGTAGGTGAGGAACGGCACGTTGAAGCCCGTGTCGGACGCCGCCTTGATCAGCAGGGTCATGTCGGTGCCCCAGTTGCCGGTGATCACCGCCTGCGCGCCTGCAGCGCGCATCTTGGTGATGTAGGGCACGAAGTCGCGGACACGGCCGAGCGGATGCAGCTCGTTGCCGACGATCTCGATATCCGGACGCTTGATCTTCAGCATGGCCACCGCTGAATCGGCGACGGCTTTGCCGAACGAGTAGTCCTGGCCGATGATGTAGACCTTCTTGATGTTGGCGAGACCTTTGAGATAGTCGGTCATCGCCGCCATCTTCATGTCGGCGTCGGCGTCGAAGCGGAAGTGCCAGAACGAGCACTTGTCGTTGGTGAAGGCCGGGTCGACCGCCGCATAGTTCAGATACAGCATCGACTGGTTCGGATTGCGCTCGTTGTGCTTATCGACCGCCTCGATGATGGCGGCGGCAACCGACGAGCCGTTGCCCTGGCTGACGAACCGGAAGCCCTGGTCGATGGCCTTTTCCAGCTGGACGATGGCTTCCTTCGGATTGGTCTTGTTGTCGAAGCCGACGACTTCCATCTTGCGGCCGTTGATGCCGCCGCTGGCATTGATGCGGGCGGCCTCGAACTGGAACTGCTTCAGGCCGTTGTCGCCGACATTGGCGAAGGGGCCGGACAGCGGGTCGATATAGGCGATGCGGATCGGCTCGCCCTGCGCGAGCGCGGGCATGCCGGTGAGCGCCGTGGCGGCCAGAGCGGAGCCGACAAACTGGCGGCGGTCGATACGGGTCATGTAGTCCTCCTCAAACGGGCGGCCGCGCCTCACACGAGGCGCCTCGTCGGCCGCGATGTTTCCTCTAGCGATCGGCCGCTTCGCGCGGCTCTCGTCGAATTGGGCCGGCGGCCGCCCGTGGCGACCGCCCGTCTCATCAGTCAAACAGGTCAGACGACCTCGAACAAGCCGGCAGCGCCCATGCCGCCACCGATACACATTGTCACAACCACGTTCTTCGCGCCGCGGCGCTTGCCCTCGATGAGCGCGTGGCCGACGAGGCGGGCGCCCGAGACGCCGTAGGGGTGGCCGACGGCGATGGCGCCGCCATTGACGTTCAGCCGGTCGTTCGGGATGCCGAGCTTGTCGCGCGAGTAGATCACCTGCACGGCGAAGGCCTCGTTGAGCTCCCAGAGGTCGATATCCTCGACCTTCAGGCCGGCGCGCTTCAGGAGCTTCGGCACGGCATAGACCGGGCCGATGCCCATCTCGTCCGGCTCGCAGCCGGCGACCGCGAAGCCCTTGAAGATGCCCAGCGGATTGAGATTGCGCTGTTCCGCGAGCTTGGAGTCCATGACGATCGCCATCGAGGCGCCGTCCGAGAACTGGCTGGCATTGCCGGCCGAGATCACGCCGCCCTCAAGGGCCGGACGGATCTTGGAGACGCCCTCGTAGGTGGTGTCGGCGCGGATGCCCTCGTCCTCGTTGAGGGTGACCTCCTCCTGCCAGGTGCGCACGACCTCCTTCTTGTCGTTCATCTCGAACTTGGTCATGGAGGTGGTGAAGGGCACGATCTCGTCGTCGAACTTGCGGCCCTGGCGGGCAGCCGCGGCGCGGCGCTGGCTCTCGACGCCGTACTCGTCCTGGAGCTGGCGCGAAATGCCGTAGCGCTTGGCGACCGTCTCAGCGGTCTCCAGCATCGACATGTAGATCGCCGGCTTGTGCGCCTTCAGCCACGGATCGATCAGGTTCGACTTGTTCATCGTGCCCTGCACGAGCGAGATCGATTCCACGCCGCCGGCGGCGTAGATGTCGCCCTCGCCGGCGAGGATCCGCTGCGAGGCGGTGGCGATCGTCTGCAGGCCCGACGAGCAGAAGCGGTTGATGGTGACGCCCGAGACGGAGACGGGGCAGCCCGCCGAGATCGCGATCTGGCGTGCGATGTTGGAGCCGGTCGCGCCTTCCGGATTGGCGCAGCCGACGATGACGTCCTCGACCTCGGCGGGGTCGATCTTGGCGCGCTGGATGGCGTGCTTGGTGGCGTGCCCGCCCATGGCCGCGCCATGGGTGTTGTTCAGCGCGCCGCGGAACGATTTGGCAAGGCCCGTGCGGGCGGTGGAAACGATGACGGCTTCACGCATGGCTGTTCTCCTGACGTGGTCCCGAAAGATGTGATGTCAGCCGCGGGGCGGAAGGGTGACGCCCTTCGCCGCTGCGGCCTTCATGGCGAACTTGGTGGTCTGCTCGAAGGCGCCCTGCAGCGCCTTCTGGCCGTCCGGATTCGAGATGTCGTCGAAGCGGGCGGCGATGGTTTCCGGCGTGCGCTCGGCTTCGTCGAGCCAGATGCCGTCGGTTTCGTAGATGATCGTTCGCGCGAACGCGCCCGCGCCCGCGCAAAGGATCGTGCGCGACGGTCCCTTCTCGCTGACGAGGAAGAGCACGCCCGGGGTGATCGATTCCGGCGTCAGCAGCTTCAGCGATTCCGGCGGCAGCAGCTCTTCCGTCATGCGCGTCGCGGCGGTGGGCGCCAGCGTGTTGACGCGGATGTCGTTCTTCGCGCCCTCCTGGTGCAGCACGTTCATCAGGCCGACCATGGCGGCCTTGGCGGCGCCGTAGTTGGCCTGGCCGAAATTGCCGTAGAGGCCCGAGGACGACGAGGTGAAGACGATGCGGCCATAGTTCTGGGCGCGCATGATGTCCCAGACCGCCTTGGTGCAGTTCACAGTGCCCATCAGGTGCACGTCCACCACGGCCTCGAAGTCGCCAAGCTCCATCTTGGTGAAGGTCTTGTCGCGCAGGATGCCGGCATTGTTGATCAGGATGTCGATCCGGCCGAAGGCATCCATGGTCTTCTTGACCATGTCCTGCACCTGCGCGACGTCGACGACATTCGCGCCGTGCGCGATGGCCTCGCCGCCCTTGGCCTTGATCTCGGCGACCACCTTCTCGGCGGCTTCGGACGAGCCGCCGGTGCCGTCGCGGGCGCCGCCGAAATCGACGATCACGACCTTGGCTCCGCGCTCGGCGAGACCCAGGGCATGCGAGCGGCCGAGACCGTTGCCGGCCCCGGTGACGATGGCGACGCGCCCATCGAAACGAATGCTCATGCTGATATCCTTAAGCGAGATAGGACAGGGTGATCCAGTCGGCGACGAGCGCCGGCTTGTCCGACCCCTCGATCTCGACGGTCACGGTGTAGGTGGTCTGGTGCTGCTTGGGGCTCTTGGAATCGAGCGCCTTCAGCACGAAGCGGCCGCGGATCTTCGCGCCGGAGCGCACCGGCGAGACCATGCGCAGCTTGTCGAACCCGTAGTTCACGCCCATGGCGCGATCCTTGATGTCGGGCAGCGCGTCATAGGCCATGGCCGAGAGCATCGAGACGGTCAGGAAGCCGTGGGCGATGGTGCCGCCGAACGGCGTCGCCTTGGCCTTCACCGGGTCGATGTGGATGAACTGGTGGTCGTGAGTGATGTCGGCGAAGGCGTCGATGGCTGCCTGCGGAATGTCGATCCACTTCGACAGGCCGACCTCCTGTCCGACCTTGCCCGCCAGTTCCTCGATGGTAACGGTCGCCATGGGTGAAAAGCTCCGGTTCTTGGATCAGAAGCCGCGCGCCAGCGCGACGCGGTCGGCGTGGAAATCGGCATCGCCGTAGAGGGACGACGCCACCTGCATCCGCTTCATGAACAGGCCGATGTCGATGGCGTCGGTCATGCCGATGCCGCCGTGCATCTGCACCGCCTCCTGCGCGGCGAGGCGCGCGACGGACGAGGCCTTGGACTTGGCGACGGAGACGGCGAGCGAGGCCTTGTCGGCATCCGCGTCGAGCGCCTGCAGGGCCGAGAGCACGGCGGATCTCGCCAACTCGACCTCGCAGAACAGATGCGCGGCGCGGTGCTGCAGCGCCTGGAAGGCGCCGATTGTGCGGCCGAACTGCTTGCGCTCCTTGAGGTAGTCCACTGTGCGGGCAAAGCTCTCCTGTGCGTTTCCAGAGAGCTCGGCGGCAAGGCCCGCGCGGCCCGCGCCGAGCACGATCTCCAGAAGAGCGAGGCCGTCATCGACCTCGCCGACCACATCGTCGGAAGTTACCTGGACGCCGTCAAAGGCCAGTTCTGCTGCACTGCGGGAGTCCAGAGTCGAAAGCCGTTCGGAGGCAAGCCCGCCGGCCCTGGGATCGACCAGGAACAGGCTGATGCCGCCCTTCTCTCCGGCAGTGCCGCCCGTGCGCGCGGCGACGAGAATGGCATCGGCGGCATGGCCGTCGACGACATAGGTCTTCCGGCCCGACAGCTTGAAACCGTTGCCGGAGCGCTCGGCCGTCATCGCAGTGCCGGCGGGGTCGTGGCGGCGGCCCTCGTCGATGGCGGTCGCAATGACCGCCTCGCCCGCGACGATTGCGGGGAGCCAGCGCTGCTTCTGCGCGGGCGTGCCCGCGCGCGAAAGCGCCGTCGCCGCCATCATCGCCGTGGACAGGAACGGCGAGGCAGTGAGCGTGCGGCCCATTTCCTCGCAGATGACGCCGGCGCCGACAAAGCCGAAGCCAAGGCCGCCCTGATCCTCCGGCACCAGCACGCCGGTCCAGCCCATCTCGGCCATCTGGCGCCACAGGTCGCGGTCGAAGCCATCAGCGACCTTCCCGTCGCGAATCTTCCGCAGCGCCGCCACCGGCGCCTTCTCCTGGACGAAGCCCTTGGCCGCGTCCTGGAGCATCGTCTGATCGTCGTTCAGAACCAGCATGGCGGCCTCACGCGGACGGCAGTTGCAGGAGGCGCTTGGCGACGATGTCGAGCATCACCTCCGACGTGCCGCCCTCGATCGAATTGGCCTTGGTGCGCAGCCAGCCGCGCGGCAGTTCGCCGTCATTGGTGCGCGCGCCCTCCCATTCGAGGCCGGAGGAGCCCGCGGCGCGCATCATCAGCTCGTATCGCCGCTTGTTGAGCTCCGTGCCGTAATATTTGAGCACCGAGGACTTGTCGCCGACACCCTTGCCGCCGGACGCCGCCTCATCCTTGTAGCGGGCCATGGTCGAGGCGAAGGCGAGCGCGTCGACCTCCGCGCGCGCGGCATCCGCGCGCAGGAAGGGATCGGCCAGCCGACCCGCCTCGTCCGTGCCGATCTCGCTCGCCGCGAGCTGGCCCGGCGAACGGCCGCCGAGCAGCCCGCCGCCACCGCCGCCGATCATCTCGCGCTCGTGGGTCAGCAGGTACTTGGCAATGTCCCAGCCGCGGTTGAGCGTGCCGACGAGGTTCGCCTTCGGCACCTTCACGTCGTCGAAGAAGGTCTCGCAGAACGGCGACTTGCCGGAGATCAGCAGGATCGGCTTGGTCGAGACGCCCGGCCAGGTCATGTCGAACAGGATGAAGGAAATGCCGAGATGCTTGGGCGCGGAGAAATCCGTACGCACCAGGCAGAAGATCATGTCGGCCTTGTCGGCGTAGCTCGTCCATATCTTCGAGCCGGTGACGGCGAAATGGTCGCCGGCATCGTCGGCGCGGGTCTGGAGCGAGGCGAGGTCGGAGCCGGCATTGGGCTCGGAATAGCCCTGGCACCAGCGGATCTCGCCGCGCGCGATGCGCGGCAGATGTTCCTTCTTCTGCTCCTCGGAGCCGAAGGCCAGCAGCGCGGGGCCGAGCATCCAGATGCCGAAGCTCTCCAGCGGCGAGCGCGCCTTGATGCGCGCCATCTCCTCCTTGAGAACCTTGACCTCCTCGTGGGACAGGCCGCCGCCACCATAGGCCTTGGGCCAGGCGGGAACGGTCCAGCCGCGCGCGGCCATGCGCTCCATCCAGACCTTCTGGGCCTCGGATTTGAACACCCAGTTGCGGCCGCCCCAGCAGATGTCCTCGTCGCCGCGCACGGGCACGCGCATCTCGGCCGGACAATTGGCATCGAGCCATGCACGGGTGTCCCGCCGGAAGGCCTCCAGCGCGTCCATCGGCATCCTCCCAGATCGCCGGCATTTCGATGGCCGGCCACATTTCGTTCGTTGACGTCCCCTCGGACACGGGGACATACTCAAGAGTATGTTCGGGCCTCCGGCCGTTGTCGAGCCCCTATGTCCGGGATCGCGCCGTTTTCGGCGTCCGTCTTCCGGCCGATGGGCAGCAACGTCCGAGGCACCGTAAAGCCAATGAGAAAGCGCCGCCCAAGGCGCATGACTTCGGGAGGATGCCGCCATGCTGCGCGGTCTGATGATGGATACGCCGCTGAACGTCTCGGCAGCGCTGGAATATGGCGCCGAGATGCACCCGGATGGCGCGATCGTCTCGGCGACTATCGAGGGCGGCACCCACCGCACCACCTATGCCGAGACGCTGCCGCGCGTCGCCCGGCTCGCCCATGCGCTGAAGGCTCTCGGCGTGAAGGAAGGCGACCGCGTCGCCACGCTCGCCTGGAACGGCTACCGCCATTTCGAGCTCTACTATGCCGTCGGCGGCATCGGGGCGGTGTGCCACACGATCAACCCGCGCCTGTTCCCGGAGCAACTCGTCTACATCGTCAATCACGCGAAGGACCGCGTGCTGTTCTTCGACATCAACCTCGCCCCCCTCATCGCGAAGATGCGGGCGCACTGGCCGAAGGACATGATCTACGTCGCCATGTGCGACAAGGCCCATCTGCCGGCCGGCGAAGGGCTCGAGGGCATCCACGCCTACGAGGACCTGCTTGCCGGCCAGCCGACGGCCTACGCCTGGCCGAAGATCGACGAGAATGCCGGTGTCTCGCTCTGCTACACGTCGGGCACGACCGGCGAGCCGAAGGGCGCGCTCTATTCGCAGCGCTCGGTCATGCTGCATGCGCTGTTCACGCTGACCGCCGGCATGGAGAGCCTCAAGACCGGCCGCACCGTGCTGCCCGTCGTGCCGCTGTTCCACGTCAACGCCTGGGGTCTGCCCTATACGGCGCCGATCGTCGGGCTCAACCTGATCATGCCCGGCGTCAAGCTCGACGGCCCCAACCTCTACGACCTCCTGGAGAACGAGAACGTGTTCTCGTCCTGGGGCGTGCCGACCGTCTGGATGGGCTTGCTGCAGGAGATCCAGAAGCGTGGCCGCAAGCCGTCCATGCTCGGCGAGGTGATCATCGGCGGCTCGGCCGCGCCGCGCGCCATGATCGAGGCCTTCGAGACGATGGATATCGGCGTCATCCATGGCTGGGGCATGACCGAGATGAGCCCGGTGGGTACGCTCGGCGTGCTCGCCACCAAGGACCGCGGCAAGCCCCTGCAGGAGCGCATCGACCTGAAGGGCCGGCAGGGCCGGCGCATGTTCGGCGTCGAACTGAAGATCGTCGACGAGGGTGGCCACCGCCTGCCCCATGACGGCGAGGCCTCCGGCGAGCTCTTCGTGCGCGGACCCGGCATCATCTCGGGCTATTACGAGAACGCCGATGCCAGCGCCCGCGCCTTCGACGCGGACGGCTGGTTCGGCACCGGCGACGTCGCCAAGATCACCCCGGACGGCTACCTGATCATCGTTGACCGCACCAAGGACCTCGTGAAGTCCGGCGGCGAGTGGATTTCCTCGATCGATGTCGAGAATGCCGCCATGGCGCATCCGGGCATCGCGGCCTGCGCCGTGATCGGCGTGCCGCACCCGAAATGGCAGGAGCGGCCCCTGATGATCGCGGTGAAGGCAGCCGGTGCCGATCCGAAGCCCGAGGAGGTCATGGCGACGCTGGAAAAGGCCATCGCCAAGTGGCAGCTGCCCGACGACATCGTCTTCGTCGAGCAATTGCCGCTGACCGCCACCGGCAAGATCTCGAAACTGACGCTGCGCAAGCAGTTCGCCGACCATCCGCTGCCGGATGCCGAGTGACATGGCCGCGACGGCTTTCAGCGATGTCGCGTCGATAGACCGCCGCGAGGAGGTTCTCGCGGCGGCGGCCGAGTGCTTCATGCGGCGCGGCTACGAGGCGACGTCGATGGACGACGTCGCCGAGGCGCTCGGCGCCACGAAGGGGCGCGTCTATCACCATTTCCGCTCCAAGCCCGAGCTGTTCTTCGAGGTCTATCGCCGCGCCATGGCGATCCTCGTGAACGGCGCGGCAGCGGCAGAGGAGGGCGGCGGCAGCGCCGCCGAACGCCTCGAGCGGGTTTCGCGCATCCACGTCCTCTCGATGATGGAGACGCAAACCTTCCAGCGCTCGCTCACGCTTGGCGCCGACCTCTACCGCTTCGGCAATGCCGGCGTGCACAAGGCCGTGCTGGAGGAACTGATGGACATTCGCCGGTCCTACGAGGACGTGTTCCGGCGGCTGTTCGCCGAGGGCAATGCCGACGGCTCGCTTGGGCCGCTCGATCCCTCGCTCGCTATGCGCACGGTGCTCGGCGCGCTCAACTGGGTGGCGATCTGGTATTCGCCGCAGCCCGGCGAGACGCGCGCGCATCGCGAGCGGCTGGCCGAGGACATCGCCACGCAGGTGCTGGGCGGCTATCTGGCCGGGTAAGCGCAGGGCTCGCATGCGGTGACCTTGTCGCTCACCTCTCCCCGGCGGGGAGAGGTGAGCAACTCAAGCCACCAATTCATTCGATAAGGGCGTTCAGCCTTCCTTGCCTTACGCCGCCTTCGCCCGCGCCTCGCGCACCATCTGCACCAGCGTCTTGTGCAGCATCTCGCCCGATGTCACGCGATGGGGAAACAGGATGCGCGCCGTGCGGTCGCCGGCCATGAGGTCGAAGCCCTCGGGATCGGCGCCGGTCATCCGCCACGGCCCCGGCTCCTCCTTCGCCAGGACGGTCGCATAGATGGACACGGCGTCCGCGTGATCCTCGTTCATATGCGCGATGGCGCCGGCCTCGGAGGCGATCAGCCCTTCGGCATCGGCGACGTCGATCAGGAGGTCGGAGCCGGCGAGGTCGGCCGCGCGGGCGAAGCCACCGTTGAGATGCGCCGAGGCGACCGACATGCGGAAAATGCCGAAGTCCGGGAAGTCGATGTAGATCTGCGCCTTGGGGTGACGGGCGAGGAACCGCGCCTTCAGTCGCGAGCGTTCCGCCGCGTCCTCGACGCGCGCGAAAGTGCCGAGCACGGTGAGGCGGGGATGGGCCTGCGGGTCGCCCTTGCCGAGCCGGGCGAGGAGGACGGAGGCGCGCGCATCGGCGGCAAGGTTCGCCGTGTGGCTGGCGAGCTTCGAGATCAGGATGAGGGGCGAGCCGTCCGTGTCGGTCGCGACATTGGCGAGCGTCGTCACGGGGTGGCCGGTGTTGCGGTCGAGCGTGCCGAGCGCGCCGGTGCGGATCGACCGGAGGATATCGCGGCCCCATTCCACCGGCTTGAAATCCTCGGGTTGGCGGGCGTTTTCGGGGATGTTGCCGGGCATCGCTCCTGGCAGGGCGTCGGCTTTTGCGGCTTCGTCGGTCATGCTGGTCTCCATGGCGCGGACCATGATCGCCGGCCGGCATCAACGCAAGGCATCAAGGGTGCAGGCCGGCGCTGCCCCGCCCGCTCTTGCCGAACCGCCGTTCCGCCGCCACGATGAATGGGTCGGACGATGCGCCAACCCGCACGGGCTTGACGAGGGACGGACCGTCCCGCATGGCTCGCCTCCAACGAGGATAACCGCCATGCCGCTTCGCCTCTCGACCCGCTCCGGCGATTTTCCCGAGCGCTTCGCCGAGCTTCTCGCCATGAAGCGCGAGGTGTCGGAGGAAGTGACGCAGGTCGTCAAGGCCATCGGCGCCGAGGTGCGGGCGCGCGGCGATGCGGCCCTGATCGACTTCACCGCGAAATTCGACCGCCTGACGCTCACGCCCGAGACCCTCGGGGTCTCGGCGGACGAGATCGCCGCCGCAGTGAAGGCCTGCGACGCCCGGACCCTCGATGCGCTGAAACTGGCGGCGGACCGCATCCGCGCCTATCACGAGCGCCAGAAGCCGAGGGACGACCGTTTCACCGACGCGCTCGGCGTCGAGCTCGGCTATCGGTGGACGGCCATCGAGGCCGTCGGCCTCTACGTGCCCGGCGGCACGGCGGCCTATCCCTCGTCGGTGCTGATGAACGCCATTCCGGCCAAGGTCGCCGGCTGTCCGCGCATCGTCATGGTGGTGCCCGCGCCCGGCGGCGTCTTGAACCCGCTGGTGCTGGCGGCGGCCGAGCTCGCCGGCGTCGACGAGATCTACCGGATCGGCGGCGCGCAGGCGATCTACGCCCTCGCCCATGGGACGGAGACCATCCGCCCCGTCGCCAAGATCATGGGGCCCGGCAATGCCTATGTCGCCGCCGCCAAGCGGGAGGTGTTCGGCACGGTCGGCATCGACATGATCGCCGGCCCCTCGGAGGTGCTTGTGATCGCCGACGGCACGGCCAATCCCGACTGGATCGCGGCCGATCTTCTGGCTCAGGCCGAGCACGACACCGCCGCCCAGTCCCTCGTCATCACCGACGATCCTGCGCTCGGCGACGCTGTCGCCGCGGCGGTCGAGCGGCAGCTGACCACCCTCCCCCGCGCCGATATCGCGGGCGCGAGCTGGCGCGACTATGGCGCAATCATCGAGGTGGCGGAGCTCGGCCAATCCGTGGCGCTCGCGGATCGTATCGCCGCCGAGCACCTGGAGATCATCACAGCCGATCCCGAACCGCTGGCGGCGAGCATCCGCAATGCCGGCGCCATCTTCCTCGGCGGTCACACGCCGGAAGCCATCGGCGACTATGTCGGCGGCTCCAATCACGTGCTGCCGACAGCCCGCTCCGCGCGGTTTTCATCCGGCCTCGGCGTGCTCGACTACATGAAGCGCACGTCGCTGTTGAAATGCGGCCCTGACCAGCTCCGGGCTCTTGGACCTGCGGCCATCGCGCTCGGCGAGGCGGAAGGGCTTCAGGCCCATTCGCGTTCCGTCGCCATCCGCATGAACGCCGGGTGATGCCATGAACAGCGCGCCGAAGACCGGCAGGCGCCTCGTCGCCGTCACCATCGACGAAGCCTCGATCGGCCGCTCCTCGGCCGATATCGAACATGAGCGCGCCATCGCCATCTACGACCTGATCGAGGAAAATGCCTTCTGCCCGGTCGGTTTCGAGGATGGCCCGTTCACGCTCGCCATCTCGCTGGTCGAAGGCAAGCTGATGCTCGACATCAAGCACGAGGACGGCCGGCAGGTGGTGACCCATATCCTGTCGCTGACCCCGTTCCGGCGGATCGTGAAGGACTATTTCCTGATCTGCGACAGCTATTACGACGCCATCCGCACCGCGACGCCAGCGCAGATCGAGACCATCGACATGGCCCGGCGCGGCCTGCACAACGAGGGCTCCGAGACGCTCAAGGAGCGCCTGAAGGACAAGATCGACCTCGACTTCGACACGGCGCGACGGCTGTTCACGCTGATCTCGGTCCTGCACTGGAAGGGCTGAGGTGGTCTCCGATCGCCGCCGCAACCCCCAGGCCGTGCTGTTCGCCTGCACCATGAACCAGGTGCGCTCGCCCATGGCCGCGGCGATCATGAAGCACTTCTTCGGCAACCGCGTGTTCATCGAGAGCGCGGGCGTCCACAAGGGCGAGCACGATCCCTTCGTCGATGCGGTGATGGACGAGATCGGCATCGACACCCAGAAGACCCGGCCGAAGACCATCGAGGAACTGGAGGAGTGGGAGGGCCTGAACTTCGACGTCGTGGTCACGCTCGCGCCAGATGCGCACCACAAGGCGCTGGATCTGACCCGCACGCTCGACATGGATGTCGAATACTGGCCGATGCCCGACCCGACCACCGCGCAGGGCTCGCGCGAACAGGTGCTCGACGCCTATCGGCAAGTGCGCGACATGCTGATGCAGCGCATCCGGCAGCGGTTCCCCAAGACGGCGATGGGAAACGAGTAGGGCTCGCCTACGCCTCTCCCAGCCTCGCCTTCGCATCCGCCCACAGAGCCGTGGTCAGCTCGCCCGCGCCCATTTCCCGTCCCAGCGCTGCCGCCTGGCCCGACCAGAGATTGGAGAAATCCGCGCTTCCCGCGGCCTCCGCCTTGGCCTTGAGCGGCATCAGGGCGCCGCCAGCGGTCGGAAAGGCCGGGGCATCGGCGGAGATCGGGCCGACCTCGCGCATGACCCGGTTCATCAGGCCGCGCGCGGGCCGGCCAGTAAAGAGATTGGTCAGGGCCGTGCCGTCATCCGTCGCCGACTTCAGCGCGGCGCGGTGCATCGGCGTGATCTTCGCCTCGGGCGTGAACAGATAGGCCGTGCCGACCTGCACGGCGCTGGCGCCAAGCGCGAAGGCGGCGGCGATGCCGCGACCATCCGCGATGCCTCCGGCCGCGATCACCGGCACTTTCACGGCATCGGCCACCTGCGGCAGCAGCGCGAACAGGCCGGGCTGACTGCCGATGGCCTCGGTGAGAAAGATGCCGCGATGACCGCCGGCCTCATTGCCTTGCGCGATGATGGCATCGCAACCGCGCGCCTCCAGCCAGCGCGCCTCGGCGACCGTCGTCGCCGAGGAAAGAACCCTGGCGCCCGTCGCCTTGACGCGATCGACCAGCGCCGCGTTCGGCAGCCCGAAGTGAAAGCTGACGACCTCCGGCCTGTACTCCTCGACGATGGCGCAGAAGGCTTCGTCGAAGGGCGCGCGGTTGGACGAGGGAATGGGCGCGGCCGGATCAATGTCGAACTCGGCATAATAGGGGCCGAGCCGCGTCCGCCAGCCGGCCTCGCGTGTCGCATCCGGCTCGGGCGGCGTGTGGCAGAAGAAGTTGACGTTGACGGGCTTGCCGGTCTGCTGGCGGATGATGGCCAGTTCGGTTCGCATCTGCTCATGGGTCAGCAGCGCCGCGGGCAAGGAGCCGAGGCCGCCGGCATTGGCCACCGCAATCGCCATGGCCGACGCCTGCGCCCCCGCCATGGGCGCCTGGATGATCGGCAGGTCGATGCCGAAGAGTTCCTCGATGCGCCTGTCGCGTGCCATGGCCGGCCCTCCTTGCGTGGGGCGGCGAGATTAGCCGGGCCGGAGCCCAAGGGAAGACCAACTTCAGGCGGGCAGCACGGCGGTGATCGCGGGCCTCAACGCCTCACGGGCGCCAGCCGGTCTCCATCGGCACGTCGTCGTCGGGCTCTTCCTGCTTGGGCTCGGCCGCGCGGGCGGCATCGATGACCTGAAGCAGCGCCTTGAGCGCCTCCTCGACACCCTCGCCGGCAATGGCCGAAAGCGCGATGGGCTTCTTCTTCGACGCACGCTTCAGCCGGGCGAGCTGTTCCTTGCGCGTATCGGGATCGAGCGCCTCGACTTTCGACAGCGCGACGACCTCGGGCTTCTCGGCGAGGCCGTGGCCATAGGCCTCGATCTCCTCGCGCACCAGCTTGTAGGCCTTGCCGGCATGCTCGGATGTGCCGTCGACGAGATGCAGCAGCACACGGCAGCGCTCGACATGGCCGAGGAAGCGGTCGCCGAGCCCGACGCCGTCATGGGCGCCCTCGATCAGACCGGGAATGTCGGCCAGCACGAACTCGCGCCCGAGCACGCGCACGACGCCGAGGCCGGGATGCAGGGTCGTGAACGGATAGTCGGCGATCTTGGGCTTTGCCGCCGTGGTGGCGGCAAGGAAGGTCGACTTGCCGGCGTTCGGCATGCCGATCAGGCCGGCATCGGCGATCAGCTTCAGCCGGAGGATGATGGTCGCTTCCTTGGCCGGCTGGCCGGGATTGGCGTAGCGCGGGGCCTGGTTGGTCGAGCTCTTGAAATGGGCGTTGCCGAAGCCGCCATTGCCGCCTTCCAGCAGCACGAAGCGCTCGCCGACCTTGGTGATGTCGGCGATCAGCGTTTCGCCGTCTTCCTCGAAGATCTGCGTGCCGGCGGGAACCTTCAGCACCACGTCCGCGCCCTTCGGGCCCGAGCGGTTGCGACCCATGCCGTGCATGCCGGTCTTGGCCTTGAAATGCTGCTGGTAGCGATAGTCGATCAGCGTGTTGAGGCCATCGACGCATTCGATCACGACATCGCCACCACGGCCGCCATCGCCGCCGTCGGGGCCGCCGAACTCGATGAACTTGGCGCGATAGAACGAGACGGCGCCGGCGCCGCCCGCGCCCGCCTTCACGTAAACCTTCGCCTGATCGAGGAACTTCATGATCGCCCTGACTGTCGGAAGGCGCGGCTCATAGCGGAAAACGGCGGGAAATGACAGCCCGCTCCGCCGAAAACCGCCACGATCCCGGCAAGGGCCGGGCTCACCGCCCCGAAGCGTGGGCGATCAGCTTCGCCATGAAGACGTCGGCCTTGTCGAGTTCGGCTGCCTCGACATACTCGTCCGGCTTGTGCGCCTGCTCGATGGAGCCGGGCCCGACGATGGCGGTCGGGATGCCGATTTCCTGGAACAGGCCGGCCTCCGTGCCATAGGCGACCTTGGCGTGATCGTTGCGGCCGGCGAGCTTCTTGGCGAGGACGGTGACGGGGGCATCGGCCGCCGTGTCGAGGCCGGGCACCAGCGCCAGTTCCTCGAAAGTGAAGCCGGCATCGGGCGCGATCGCCTTCATCGGCGGCTCCAGCACGTCGCGGGCATAGGCCTCGATCTCGGCGACGATGGCGTGCGGGTCGTCGCCCGGCACGCAGCGCAGATCGAAATCGACCACGCATTCGCCGGCAACGATGTTGCGGACCGTGCCGCCCCTGATGACGCCGACCGAGGTGGTCGAGAACGGCACCGAGAACAGCGGATCGAGATCCTGACGGCGGGCGAGGCGCTGGCCGATCTCGTTGATCCTGACGATCAGCTTCGCGGCTTCCTCGATGGCGCTGACGCCATAGGGACGCAGCGAGGAATGCGCCTCGAAGCCCTTCACCGTCACGCGCATGGGGCGGCCGGTCTTGTGGGCGATGATCACCTGCATGTTGGTGGGTTCACCGACAAAGCAGGCCTCGGGCTTCAGCGGCCGGTCCTTCAGCACGGCGAGCAGCGTGCGCACGCCGCGACAGCCGACCTCCTCGTCGTAGGAAATGGCGAAGTGGATCGGCTTCTTCAGCGGGGCCGACGCCATGGCCGGCGCGGCGGCGAGCGCGGAGGCGACGAAGCCCTTCATGTCGCAGGTGCCGCGGCCGAAATAGCGGCCGTCCTTGCCGGCGAGCCTGAACGGATCGGTGGCCCAGTCCTGCCCGTCCACCGGGACCACGTCGACATGGCCGGACAATACGTAGCCGGCAACATCCTTCGGGCCGATGGTGACCCACAGGTTCGCCTTCTTGCCAGTCTCGTCATAGACGCGTTCGCCGCTCAGTCCGTAGCCGGCGAGGTATTCCTCCACCCAGTCGAGCAGCGGCAGGTTGGAATTGCGGCTGGTCGTGTCGAAGGCGACCAGCTTGCCGAGGATGTCGACGGTGGAGAGATTCGCCATGGTCTTCAGCCCTTCGCCGCCATGGCCTTGGCCCGGATCTGGTCGATCGTGGTCGTCGGCGTGATGGCCTGCTGGTCGAGGAAGCAGTGGATGATGGCGGGCTTGCCCGAGGCCAGCGCCCGCTCGAATGCGGGGGCGAACTCGGCGGTCGTGCGCACCGTCTCGCCATGGCCGCCATAGGCGCGCGCGAGCGCGGCGAAATCCGGGTTCTTCAGCGTCGTGGCCGAGATGCGGGTCGGATAATCGCGCTCCTGATGCATGCGGATCGTGCCGTACATGCCGTTGTCGACGACCACCACGATGATGCCAAGGTCGTACTGCACGGCGGTGGCGAATTCCTGCCCGTTCATCATGAAGCAGCCGTCGCCGGCAAAGGCGACCACCGTGCGGTCGGGATGGACGCGCTTGGCGCCGACCGCCGCCGGCGTGCCGTAGCCCATCGAGCCCGACGTCGGTGCCAGCTGCGTCGCATAGTTGCGAAAGCGCATGAAACGATGGACCCAGGTCGCGTAGTTGCCCGCGCCGTTGCAGATGATGGCATCGTCGGGAAGCTTGTCGCGCAGCCAGGTCATCACCTCGCCGTACTGGAACTCGCCGGGCAGGCGCGCGGGATTGCCGGTCCAGGCGAGATAGCTCTCGTGCGCCGCCTTGGCCCGTCCGGTCCAGGCGATCGCCTGGGGCGGCTGAAGCCCCTCCAGCGAGGCGCAGAAGGCGGTGGGGCTCGCCTGTATCGCGAGGTCCGCCTGATAGACGCGGCCGATTTCCTCCGCGCCCGGATGGACGTGGACGAAGGTCATCTGGGGCTTCGGAATGTCGAACAGCGTGTAGCTCTGCGAGGCGATCTCCGACAAGCGGCCGCCGAGGGCGATGACGAGGTCCGCCTCCTTGATCAGCTTCTGCATGTCGGGATTGCCGCCGAGGCCGAGGTCGCCGGCATAGTTCGGATGGGTGTGATCGAACAGCATCTGCCGGCGAAACTGGCAGACGACGGGCAGGTCGAACCGCTCGGCGAAGCGCGTCACGGAGCCGACCGCCTTCTCCGACCAGCGCGATCCCCCGAGGATCAGCACCGGCTTTTTCGCCGCCCAGAGCAGTTTCTGGAGCTTCGCCATGTCGGTGAGGCCCGGCCAGGTCTCGGCGGCCTCGATATAGGGCGCGTCCGGCACGTCGGCGCTCTCGGTCAGCATGTCCTCGGGCAGAACCAGAACGACCGGGCCGGGGCGACCCTGCATCGCGGTCGCATAGGCGCGGGCGACCATTTCGGGGATGCGCGCGGCATCGTCGATCTCCGCGACCCATTTGCACATGTCGCCGAAGAACTGGGTGTAATCCATCTCCTGGAAGGCGTCGCGCCCGCGCATGCCGCGCTCGATCTGGCCGACGAACAGGATCATCGGCGTCGAATCCTGCTGCGCGATATGCAGGCCCGGCGAGGCATTGGTCGCGCCCGGTCCGCGGGTGACCATGCAGATACCGGGACGGCCGGTGAGCTTGCCGTGGGCCTCCGCCATCATGGCGGCCCCGCCCTCCTGCCGGCAGATGGTGACGTTGCACTTGGCGTCATGGAGCGCGTCGAGCACCGCCAGATAGCTCTCGCCGGGCACGCAGAAGACGTGATCGGCGCCTTGGGCGACCAGCTGGTCCACCAGAATCTGGCCGCCGGTGCGGGTGACGGTCTCGGAGCGCATGAAAGAAGTCCTCGGGATCGTGTCCGGCCGCGTTCAGTCCGCAGCCTCGTTCGGAGCGGACCTTAGCGGCAGCGGCAACGGGGAGGAAGCGCCGGAAACGCGGGAGGGGGTGGCGGGGGTGTGGGCCGAGATCCGTTCGCCGCAATGTCTACTGCTTGAAGCAGTTCTCTCGGTGCCATTGGAGAAAGTGCGGATGCGGCCGCTCCTGTGGCCTCGCAGGCGCGAATGCCCGGCCGCTACCATTGATGAAGGCTCTAATACCGTCAACGTCGTTAGCATGACGTGAGATCAGGATATCTAGATCATCCGACAATGAAATTAGGCCTCGATCGAACATCCAATGCGCTGTTCCTGAAAGCGCAAGTCCGTTGCTGACAATGTCCGGGCCATTTGCCTCGACCGGCCGGATGTGAGCTGCAGCCACTTCGGCACGACCTCCACCATTGATCAGCTTCAACCCGGTGACAGCGCAGCGCTCGCTATAGGCGCGAAGCACGATTCTGCGAAACACGCGCGCTCGAACGATTCGGGAGGTTACGAACGTCAACCGTTCGCGATCCTCCTCGAAAAGAAACGGGGTCTGAGCCTCGGAAAACCCTGTTGCGGCGCCGCTGTCATTCCGCGGCAGCAATGGATCACGCTCTTCGAAGCCGAGATTGATGATCCGCTCAAAGTCCATTGGCGAGATAGGGCGAACCGCTGACTGGGCTCGCCCAGATATCCGCCCTTCCTCATTCAACAGCCCACTCTCAATAACACCTCGCGCGCCTGTGAAAGGGACGGGGGTGGCAAAATCGAGATAGCTGCCGGGTTCGATGAGCGCCACATACATGTTCGGCGTTGCCGGGTCTGGAATAATCTGCTGGACCTTCGCAAGGGCGAAGTACCCCCGCGTTTCGAGCAATTTTCGTGGCTCGTAGTAGATGATCCAATCGCCCAAACAGGCGCGAACTCGACCGAGATACTGAGGTGGAAACTGATAGCGCTCCGCCGGACTGTCGTCGTAGATCGAATCTTGCCGGTGAATGAAGACGCCAAAAGCCATTTGAGATTGATAGCGTGGCAGGCCGTGAAAGCGATAGGTCTAGGTCGCCATCAGCCAATCTTGTTTGAGCTTTGGCTGGCAGGGTGGAGTACAAGGCCTAGCCTCACCCGCCCCTCAACAGCCGCCCATACCCCTCCACCTTCTCCTTCCACCCCGCCACCTCCAGCGCCCGCCACAGACTCGCCTGATTGGCGGCGACGACCGGCCGGCCCAGCCGCTGTTCCAGCGCGTCGATGATGCCGGCGCAGCGGAAGCCGGTGCCGGCGAGCAGGATGCCGTCGGCCTCGTTCGGGCATTCCCGAACGACCTGCTCGAACAGAAGGTCGGTCTCCTGATCGATGGCCATGCCGTGGGCGTAGAGGTCCTGCGCCGCGACGCCCTGCCAGCGCGGCGTGGGCTGGTAGCGCCACGCCGACGGCACGGCGAAGCCGAAAGCGGACAGGTAGCCGACCGCGCCCTCGACCAGCCGATCGGTCATCCATGCGGGCATGACGAGAAACGGCCGCTTCACCCCGAGATGGCCAAGGGCGAGACGCATATCCAGCCCGTTGGTGGTCGCGACCGTCTCCGGCGGCAGCCGCGCCGCCATGGCGCGAATGGCCGCCTCGTCCCAGTCCGGTCCGCCGACGAAGCTCGACGAGGAATGGGCCAGCACGGCAACGTTCGGCCGGATGCCGGAGAAGGCGTCGCATCCCGCCGCCAGATCGGCGCCAAGGTCCACGCCGCTCCGGTCGGCGCGCCAGGGCGCCCAGGGCGCCGAAGCCGTCACCCTTGCGGCATGGACCGAGATGCCCGGCGGGCGCATCGCCCACCATTCGGCCTCCGGCACGACCTCGCGCGCGACGATGAAAATGCCGATGCGCGCGATATCGCCCCAGTTGTCGGCCGCCATCTGCCGTTACCGCGCGGTCGCCAGCGCGATGGCGAGACGGCAGGCGTTCTGGAAGGCGGGGATGTCGACCCACTCGTCCACCGTGTGCGGCTCGTTCTGGCCACCGCCGAAGGTCGCGGTCGGAATGCCGTGCCGGCTCAGCCAGTTGGCGTCGAGCCCGCCGCTGGCAAGCTTGGCATTGGGCGGCAGACCGATGGCCTCGACGGCGGCAAGGCCGCGCTTCACCACTTCCGAACCCCGATCCAGCCCGAAGGAGTAATATTTGCGGAAGCGCGAGAAGGTGACGGTGCCGGTCTTGCCCTCGCTGCTGACGAGCGTCTTCGCCGCCTTGCGGAAGGCCGCCTCGTAGGCATCGTTGATGGCATCGACGAAGGTCATGTCGTGGCTGCGGCTCTCGCCCTCCACGAAGCAATAGTCGGTGACGACGTTGGTGGCGTCGCCCGCGCCGCGGCCGTCGCGGCCGGCAATCGTGCCGACATTGCTGGTGCCGACCTTGTCGCCCTTGACGACCTTGCCGAACCAGCCACCCGCCTGCACGTCGGCCAGCGCCATGGCGGCGATCATCGAGGCGGAAATGCCGCGCTCGGGCGCGACGCCGGCATGGGAGGCGCGGCCGGTGATCTCCACGGTCCAGGCATCGCCGCCGACGGCGCCGGTCACGACGTCCGAGGGCTTGGAGCCGTCGAAATTGAAGCCCATCGAGACCGGACCCACCATGTCGAGATCGATGTGGCGCGCGCCCCAGAGGCCGCTTTCCTCGCGCACGCAGAAGACCAGCACGAGCGGAGGATGGTCGAGGTTCTGGCGCGCGAGTTCGGCGGCCATGCGCACCAGCACGGCGCAGCCGGTGCGGTTGTCACCGCCGAGCGCGGTGTCGCCGCCCGAGACGATCTTCTCGCCGACGATGCGGGGCTTGGCGCCGGCGCAGAGCGGCACGGTGTCGAGATGGGTCATGAACAGGATCGGCGGGCTGTTCGACAGCGCGCCGCGGCCGGGCAGCTTGACGATGAGGTTGCCGGTCTCGGTCGGCACGGGGATGCGGGTATTGGCATCGTCGAGGGCGATGGCGTCGGCAGGCACGCCCGCCTCGATCAGCGCGCGTGTCACGTCCTCGCCGATGGCCTTTTCCTGACCGGTTATGCCTTCCACGGCGAGGAAGCGCATCAGGAGGTCGAGGGCGGCTTTGGAATCGTGGGTGATCATGGGACTGGCGCTCTGCGGAATGTTGCGGCCTGAACGAGGCGGCGCATCTTGCCCGCCTTGATGCCACGGAGCAGTGCAATACCGGAAGGGCGGCAATGCCGGTTTGATGGTTCGCCCCCCATCTGGCGGGCTGGCCGTTTCGCGCCGATCGCCCCATGTCAGGGGACTTGCCACGCCAAAGCCACGTTCCAGATCGTCCCGGAGCCCCCCCGATGCCCGCATCCGACTACACGCCGCCGAAGGTCTGGACCTGGAACCGGGAGAACGGCGGCCGCTTCGCCAACATCAACCGGCCTATCGCCGGCGCCACCCACGAGAAGGAACTCCCCGTCGGCAAGCATCCGTTGCAGCTCTATTCGCTCGGCACGCCCAACGGCGTGAAGGTGACGGTGATGCTGGAGGAGCTGCTGGCGCTTGGCCACAGGGGCGCGGAATACGACGCCTGGCTGATCCGCATCTCCGACGGCGACCAGTTTTCGTCCGGCTTCGTCGACATCAACCCAAATTCAAAGATACCCGCGCTGCTCGACCGCAGCGGCCCGACGCCGATCCGCGTCTTCGAGTCCGGCGCGATCCTCGTCCATCTCGCGGAAAAGTTCGGCGCGTTCCTGCCCACTGAGCCGGCCGCCCGTGCCGAGACGCTTTCCTGGCTGTTCTGGCAGATGGGCTCGACACCATTCCTCGGCGGCGGCTTCGGCCATTTCTATGCCTACGCGCCGACCAAGATCGAATATGCCATCGACCGCTACGCCATGGAGGTGAAGCGCCAGCTCGACGTGCTGAATCGCAGGCTCGGCGAGAGCGAATATCTGGCGGGCGCGGACTACACCATCGCCGACATGGCGGTCTGGCCCTGGTATGGCGCGCTCGCCAAGGGGCTGGTCTATGGCGCGGGCGAGTTCCTGTCGGTGCACGAATACACCAATGTCCGCCGCTGGGCCGACCAGATCGGCGCGCGGCCGGCGGCGCAGCGCGGCCGCATGGTCAACCGGGTCACGGGCGAGCCGTCGAGCCAGCTCCGCGAGCGGCACGACGCCGGCGATTTCGACACGAAGACTCAGGACAAGGTGGAGGCCGCCGGCTGAACCGGCGGCCAGAGCGCGCGACTTAGCCGAACGCCCTCGCGGCCTCGGCTACTCCCTTTGCCGCGGTCTCGATCGACGAGGTCGCGTACGCAATCGAATTCATGCTGCCGGAGATAGCCGACACGGCCTCGGCGGCCGCGCGCATGTTGCTCGACATCTCGTTGGTCACCGCGCTCTGTTCCTCGACGGCCGAAGCGATGGCGGCGGAAATGTCGCTGATCGAGGCGATGGTTCCGGCAATGCTACCGATCGCCTGAACCGCCTCGTGGGTCGAGCCCTGGACCGAGCCGATCTGCGCACCGATCTCCTCGGTCGCCTTGGCGGTCTGGTTCGCGAGGGCCTTCACCTCGGAAGCGACCACGGCAAAACCTCGGCCGGCGTCGCCAGCCCGCGCCGCCTCGATGGTTGCATTAAGCGCCAGAAGATTGGTCTGGGACGCGATGGTGTTGATGAGCTGCACGACGTCGCCGATACGCTGCGCCGCGGTCGAGAGGCCGGAGACGATCTCGTTGGTGCGCGCGGCCTCGTCGACGGCCCGGGCGGAGATATCGCGCGCCTGCGACACCTGCCGGCTGATCTCGCCCACCGAGGCGGTCAGTTCCTCCGCACCGGCGGCCATGGCCTGAACGTTGCCCGACGTCTGGGTCGAGGCGGCGGCAGCCTCGGTCGCCTCCTGCGTGGCGCTGGTCACGGCTTCGGCGATGCTGCCGAGGCCACCGGCAATGTCGCGCTGGACGCCGGCACGGCGTTGCTGGTCAGCGATCTGCGCGGTGATGTCGGTCGCGAACTTGACGACCTTGAAGGGACGCCCGGCCTTGTCGAAGATCGGATTGTAGCTCGCCTGAATCCACACCTCGCGGCCGCCCTTGCCGATGCGGCGGTACTGCGCGGCCTGAAACTCTCCGCGCTCGAGGCTTTCCCAGAACGCCGCATAGGCTGGCTTCGCGCGCTCGGCGGGATCGACGAACATGCCGTGATGCTGGCCGACGATCTCGTCCAGCCGGTAGCCGAGCGTCGCCAGGAAATTCTCGTTGGCGTCGAGAACGATTCCCTTGAGGTCGAATGAGATCACGGCCTGCGCCTTGCGGATGGCCGCAACCTGGCCGCTCTCGTCGGCGCTGCGCAGCGCCTCCGACGTCACATCGGTCGCGATCTTCACGATCCTCACGATGTTGCCGCGACGGTCGAGCACCGGATTGTAGCTGGCCCGGATCCAGATCTCGCGGCCGTTCTTGCCGATCCGGCGGTATTCCGCGCTCTGGAATTTCCCGGCTCTCAGTTCATCCCAGAACTGCCGATATTCAGAACCGCCCGCCACGTCGGGAGGGACGAACATGACATGTTTCTGACCGCGTATCTCGTCGAGCGAGTAACCGACCGCCCGGAGGAAGTTGTCATTGGCCGTCAGGATCGTGCTGTCCGGGGAGAACTCGATGATGGCCTGAGACTTGTGGAAGGCCGCCAGGGTGGCATCGCTGTTGGATCGGTGCAGCAGAATCATGGGGATTACCCTTCAAATGTATTCTCTAGAGAACAGATTTTACCTTGGGTAATTGCAGCTAAATTTTGGTTAATTTATCCGTTTCTCGGTCGAATCCGTTACGGAATACCGTTTCTGTGGTAATTTAATACTATAATGTGGTAATTCACTACTGTCGCAGAGCCTCCCTGGAAATGATGAGGCGCTGCACCTCGCTCGTGCCCTCGTAGATTCGGGTGATGCGCGCGTCGCGCACGTGGCGCTCGACCGGGAAGTCCGCGCAGTAGCCGGCACCACCGTGCAGTTGCAGTGCCGTATCGGTGGCCCGCCCTGCTGCTTCGGACGCGAAGAGCTTCGCCATGGAGGCCTCCCGACCGAAGGGCTCGCCACGGTCCTTCTTCGCGGCAGCCGACAGGATGAGCAGGCGCGCCGCCTCCAGCTCCGTCTCGCGGTCGGCGATCATCCACTGGATGCCCTGGAAGTCGGAGATCGCCTGGCCGAACTGGCGGCGCTCCTTCACATAGGCTTTCGCCGCATCCATGGCCGCCCGGGCAATGCCGAGGGAGAGCGCGGCGATGCCAATGCGCCCGCCGGCGAGTTCCCCGACCGCAATGCGGAAGCCGTCGTCGAGCCGGCCCATCAGCGCCGAGGCCGGCACACGGCAGCCGTCGAAATGAACGATGTTGGTGGCCGAGCCATGCTGCCCCAGCTTCTTCTCGGCCTTGCCGATGACGAGGCCGGGCGCTCCCGCCTCGACGAGGAAGCAGGAAATGCCCTTGCCCTTCGGCGCATCGGGATTGGTCACCGCCCAGACCACGAAGAGCCCGGCATATTCGGCGGACGTGATGTAGACCTTCTCGCCGTCGAGCACGAAGCCGTCGCCATCGCGGCGGGCGCGGGTCTTCATGCCGCCGGGGTCGGAGCCGGCGCCGGATTCGGTCAGGCAGAAACCGGCGGCGGGAAAGGTGCCATCGGCGATCTTCGGCAGGTAGGCCCGGCGCTGCTCTTCCGACCCGACCTGCTGGATCACCTCGGCCACCATATTGGTGACGGAAGCGGTGACGCCGTGCGAGGCGCAGGCATAGCCGAGCTCCTCGATCGTCAGGGCGAAGGCCACGGTGCCGGCCTCCGTGCCGCCGAACTCGGAGCGGACATTCACGGCCATGAAGCCGGCCTCGGCGAGCGCCTTCAGGTTCGCGAGGAATTCGGCCCTGCCCTCGCCGCGATCGAGAACCGGCGCGAGCGGCGCTACGATCTCGGCGGCCATCTTCCGCGCGGTGTCGCGGATGAGGATTTCCTCTTCGGTGAGTTCGAACAGCATGACGGGCCTCCCGGATCGCCTCCGGGTTTAGGAGACGATCGGGAGCCCGGCAATTCGGCCGTGCGGCGGGAGGCGGTGGCCGTCAGGCGACCAGGGCGCGACCGTTGTTGAGTACGAGGACGTCGCGCTCGACCACGCGGCAGCGATAGGACACCGTCGCGCCGTCCTGCCAGATTTCCGTGCGGATCGTCTCGCCGGGGAAAACCGGCGCGGAGAAGCGCACGTCGATCTCTTTCAGCCGCGCCGGGTCGTTACCGCAGCAGGCTTTCAGGATGGCGCGGCCGGCGACGCCGAAGGAGCAGAGCCCGTGCAGGATCGGCTGCGGGAAGCCGACGGCCTGCGCCACCGCCGGGTCGGCATGGAGCGGATTGTAGTCGCCGGAAAGGCGGTAGATCAGCGCCGCGCGCGGCAGGGTCGGGATGTCGACCACGGTATCGGGCGCGCGCTCGGGGATTGCATGCGGCTCGGGCGCCGGTCCGGACGGCCCGCCAAACCCGCCCTCGCCGCGGATGAAGGCGGTCATGGTCAGCGTCGCGAGATGCTGGCCGCTCGCCTTGTCGAACACGTCACGGTCCGAATAGATCAGCGCGCCCTTGCCCGGCCCCTTGTCGATGATCTCGGTGACGCGCGAACGGCCGATCACCGTGCCGGAAGCCGGCAGCGGTGCGTGGATCTTCACGCCCTGCTCGCCGTGCAGCACCATGCGCCAGTCGACGCCGGTCTTCGGGTCCTTCAGCCAGAAGCCGGGATAGCCGAGCACCACCGCCATGGTCGGCAAGGCCTTCAGGCCATCCTCGTAGACGAAACGCAGTTCGTCCCTGTCCATCGGGTCGGCGCCGCAGCCGACGCCGAGCGCATAGAGGATCGTGTCGCGCGTCTCGTAGCGATGCTCGAGATCGGGGAAGTGCCAGTTCTTCAGCTTGTCGTAGTCGATGGCCATGGGGTTTCCTCAGCGCCGTCGCCTGCCGCTCACAATGAGCGCGCGACGATCTCCTTCATGATCTCGGTGGTGCCGGCATAGATGCGCTGGATGCGGCTGTCGGCATAGGCGCGGGCGATGGGATATTCCCACATGAAGCCATAGCCGCCGTGAAGCTGCAGGCAGGTGTCGACGACCCGGCCCTGCAGTTCCGTCAGCCACCACTTGGCCATGGCGGCGGTCGGGATATCGAGTTCGCCGCGCAGGAACTTCGAGACGCAATCGTCGAGGAAGACGCGCGCCACAGTCACCTCGGTCTTCACCTCGGCAAGCTTGAAGCGGGTATTCTGGAACTCCGCGACGGCCTTGCCGAAGGCCTTGCGCTCGCGCGTGTAGTCGATGGTCCAGCGCAAGGCCGCTTCCATCACCGCAACCGCGCTGATGGCGACGAGCAGGCGCTCGCGCGGCAGTTCGTTCATGAGGTAGGCGAAGCCGCGCCCCTCCTCGCCGATCATGTTCGTTGCCGGCACGCGGACATTGTCGAAGAACAGCTCGGACGTGTCCTGCGCCTTGAGGCCGATCTTCTCGAGGTTGCGCCCGCGCGAGAAGCCTTCCCGGTCCGCCTCGACGATGATCAGACTGACACCCTTGGCACCGGCCTTCGGGTCGGTCTTCACCGCGACGATGATGAAGTCGGCCAGCTGGCCGTTGGTGATGAAGGTCTTCTGGCCGTTCACAACGTAGTGGTTGCCGTCCCGGATCGCCGTCGTCTTGATGCCCTGCAGGTCGGAACCCGCCGCCGGCTCCGTCATGGCGATCGCGCCGATAGCTTCGCCTGAAGCCATTTTGGGCAGCCAGTGCCGCTTCATGTCTTCCGAGGCGTTGTTGAGGATGTAGGGCGCGACGATGTCCGAGTGCAGCCGGAAGCCGGGGCCTGTGAAGACGTGGCCCATCATCTCTTCGATCATGATGGCGCTGGTCAGGAAGTCGGCGCCGCCGCCGCCATATTCCTCGGGAATGTTGGTCAGCAGCATGCCCGCCGCGCCGGCCTTCCGCCATGCCTCGCGGTCGACCACGCCCTCCTTCTCCCAGCGCGCGTGATGCGGCGCGATCTCGTCCGCGACGAAGCGCCGGCAGGCCTCGCGGAAGAGGTGGTGTTCCTCCTTGTAGTAGGCGGCGGTGGCGGTCATGGGCGTCCTCGTTCCTCGTTGCGGTCTTCGGCGGCCGCGCTGCCCTCCATCTTATGGCAGGCGTTTCGATGAATGAAACGGGATTTCGTTGGATTGACGAAGTCTGTATCCTCGCGCAGGTGATCCCGAAGACCGGCCATCCGTGCCGGCAGAAATTCCGACAGGTGGAAACGCGGCATGGCACAGGGCGGAGCACTCGACGGCAAGGTCGTCATCGTTACGGGCGCAGGGCGCGGCATCGGCCGCGAGATCGCGCTTGTCGCGGCAGCCGAAGGGGCGAAGGTGGTCGTCAACGACCTCGGCGGCTCTGCCGACGGCGCAGGGTCGAGCGCGGCGCCCGCCGAGGAAGTGGTCGAGGAGATCAGGAAGCGCGGCGGTCAGGCTGTCGCGAACTTCGACAGCGTCGCCGAGCCGGCCTCGGCCAATGCCATCGTCAAGACGGCGGTCGACGCCTTCGGTGGCCTCGACGGTGTCATCAACAATGCCGGCATCCTGCGCGATGCCATCTTCCACAAGATGAGCGTCGCGGACTTCGAACTGGTCATCAAGGTGCACCTGATGGGCACCTTCTACGTCTCCCACGCCGCGGCGCGCATCTTCCGCGAGCAGAACAGCGGCGCCTTCGTCCACTTCACCTCGACCTCCGGCCTGATCGGCAATTTCGGGCAGGCCAACTATGCCGCGGCGAAGCTCGGCATTGTCGGCCTGTCGAAGTCGATCGCGCTGGACATGGCGCGTTTCAACGTGCGCTCCAACTGCGTCTCGCCCTTCGCCTGGAGCCGCCTCATTGGCACCATCCCCACCGAAACGGAGGCGGAGAAGGCGCGCGTCGCCCGCATGCAGGCGATGGGGCCGGAGAAGATCGCGCCGCTCTCCGCCTTCCTCGTCTCGGAGAAGGCGAAGGACGTCTCAGGCCAGATCTTCGCGGTGCGCATGAACGAGATATTCCTGATGGGCCAGTCGCGGCCGATCCGCTCCATCCACCGCGATGGCGGCTGGACCTGCGAGAGCCTGGCCGCGCAGGGCATGCCGGCGCTGAAATCGTCGTTCTACCCGCTCGACCGTTCGGCCGATATCTTCAACTGGGATCCGGTCTGAGCCGTCGCCGAAGGAAACGATCACATGGCCTACGGAATTCTCTCATTCGGCGCCTACATTCCGCGCCTGCGGCTGCAGCGAAAAGCCATCGCCGACGCCCACGGCTGGTTCAACGCCGCGCTCAAGGGTCAGGGCAAAGGCGAGCGCGCAATAGCCAACTGGGACGAGGACGCGGTGACCATGGCAGTGGAGGCCGGGCGCGACTGCCTGGTGGGCCAGGACGCCGCGAAGGTGGAGGCGGTCCAGATGGCCTCGACCACCTTTCCCTTCCTCGACCGTCTCAATTCCGGCGTCGTCGCGGAGGCACTGAACCTCGGACAGGACCTCGCCGCGAGCGATGCCGGGCAGACCCAGCGCGCCGCGACCTCGGCGCTGATCTCGGCGCTGCGCGGCGGCCCGGCGACGCTGCTGATGGCCGCCGAAAAGCGGCCGGTGAAGGCGGCGAGCCCGCTCGAGATGACGGCCGGCGACGGCGCGGCCGCCCTCCTCGTCGGCGAAGGCGATCCGGTGGCGAAGCTGATCGGCTCGGCGACGCGCACGACGGATTTCGTCGATCACTACCGCACGCCGGAATCGGAATTCGACTACCAGTGGGAGGAGCGCTGGATCAGGGATGCCGGCTACATGCCGCTGGTGCCGCCGGTGGTGAAGGCCTGCCTCGCCAAGGCCGGCATCGATGCCGCCGACGTGACGCGCTTCTGCATGCCGGCCGTCCTCGCCAAGGTCGCGAACTCCGTGGCCAAGGCCGCAGGCATTCCCGACGCAGCCGTAGCCGACAACCTCCACGCCGTCTGCGGTGAAACCGGCGCGGCCCATCCGCTGGTCATGCTGGTGGCGGCGCTGGAGGAGGCGAAACCGGGCGACCGGATCATGGTGGTCGGCTTCGGCCAGGGCGCCGATGCGCTGCTGTTCGAGGTGACCCCCGCCATCGCGAACCTGCCCGCCCGCCTCGGCGTGAAGGGCCACCTCGCCCGCCGCCGCGAGGAAGCGAACTACTCCAAGTTCCTCGCCTTCAACGACACGATCGAGCTGGAGCGGGGCATGCGCGCCGAGGCGGACAAGCAGACGCCGCTCTCGGCGCTCTGGCGCAACCGCCACACCGCCACCGGCTTCATCGGCGGCAAGTGCTCGAAATGCGGCACGCTGCAGTTCCCCAAGACGCGCATCTGCGTGAACCCGAATTGCACCGCCATCGACACGCAGGAGAACGAGCCCTTCTCGGCCAAGACGGGCAAGATCAACTCCTACACCGCCGACCGCCTGACCTATTCGCCCGATCCGCCGGCCTGCTACGGCATGATCCAGTTCGAGGAGGGCGGCCGCTGGATGATGGACTTCACCGACGTTGACGAGAAGGATCTCGCCGTCGGCAGCCCCATGCGCATGATGTTCCGCGTCAAGGACGTCGACAGCCAGCGCGGCTTCCGCCGCTATTTCTGGAAGGCCGCACCGGCCGCTCATTCATCTGGGAGGGCCTGAGCCATGGCCAAGGGCATTCGCGACAAGGTCGCCATTCTCGGCATGGGCTGCTCGAAGTTCGGCGAGCGGTGGGACATGAACGCCGAAGACCTGATGGTCGAGGCCTATACCGAAGCGCTCGGCGATGCCGGCATCGAGACCAAGCAGATCGAGGCCGCCTGGCTCGGCACCGCCATCGAGGAGCAGCATGTCGGCAAGTCCGCCGTGCCGCTCGCGGTCGCGCTGCGCCTCCCCTACATCCCGGTGACGCGCGTCGAGAACTATTGCGCCACCGGCACCGAGGCCTTCCGCGGCGCGGTCTATGCGGTGGCCTCGGGCGCGGCCGATATCGCCCTGGCGCTGGGCGTCGAGAAGCTCAAGGACACCGGCTATGGCGGCCTGCCGCAGCGTGGTCGCGGCACCGTCCCGAACATGACCTGGCCGAACGCTTCGGCCCCCGGCTATTTCGCCCAGCTCGCCGCCGCCTATCGCGCCAAGCACGGCTCGGCGCCGGAAGACCTGAAGCGCGCCATGGCCCATGTCTCGGTGAAGAGCCACGACAATGGCGGGCGCAACGCCAAGGCGCATCTGCGCAACAAGATCACCATCGACACCGTGCTGAACTCGCCGATGATCGCCGAGCCGCTTGGGCTCTACGACTGCTGCGGCGTGTCGGACGGCGCGGCCTGCGCCATCGTCACGACGCCGGAGATCGCCCGCAGCCTCGGCAAGAAGGACCTGATCACCGTCAAGGCTCTGCAGGTGGCCGTCTCCAACGGCACCGAGGCGCAGCACAATTCCTGGGATGGCAGCTATTTCGCCACCACCCGCATCGCCGCCACCCGCGCCTATCAGGAGGCGGGCGTCCAGAAGCCGCGCGACGAGATCAGCCTGATCGAAGTGCACGACTGCTTCTCGGTGACGGAACTCGTCACCATGGAAGACCTGCACATCTCCGCCGAGGGCCGGGCGATCCACGACATCCTCGACGGCTTCTACGACGCCGACGGCACCATTCCCTGCCAGATCGACGGTGGCCTCAAGTGCTTCGGCCACCCGATCGGCGCCTCCGGCCTCCGGATGATCTACGAGATGTACCTGCAGATGCAGGGCCGGGCCGGCGACCGTCAGCGCAAGGACACGCCACGCCTCGGGCTGACGCACAATCTCGGCGGCTTCCCGCACCAGAACGTCTGCTCGATCTCGATCGTGGGGCGGTACGAGGGGTAGTTGCCGCACTCCGTCGTCATGGCCGGGCTTGTCCCGGCCATGACGAGGCGCGTCGCCGGCTCCCGACCGTGAGCCAAATCCTAAGTGTTAAATCTGCCGCCCCGCCGCCTCCCAATAGGGGTCGCGCAGGCGGCGCTTGAAGATCTTGCCGGAATCCTCGCGCGGCAGGTCGTGCCTCACCTCGATATAGCGGGGCACCTTGTAGTCGGCGATGCGTGTCGCGAGCTTCGCCTTCAGCGCATCGGGCTGAATGGCGATGCCCGGCTGCGGCTCGATCACCGCCATGATGCTCTCGCCGAATTCCGCGTGCGGGATGCCGAACACCGCGCAGTCGCGCACCTCGTCGAGCGCCAGCAGCGCCGCCTCGATCTCGGCGGGGTAGATGTTGACGCCGCCGGCAATGATCATGTCGCGCTTGCGGTCGCACAGGAACACGTAGCCGTCCGGGTCGACATAGCCGACATCGCCACAGGTGACGAAACCGTCGAGGTCGACCTCGCGGCGCTTCTCCGGCGCGTTGTGATAAGTGAAGTCGGGGTAGCCCTCGATGCGGCAGTAGAGTTCGCCGATGCCGCCCTGCGGCAAGGTGCGGCCGGCTTCGTCAACGACATGGATTTCCGCGCCCGGCGACAGTCGCCCGACGCTGCCGGGCTTCCTCAGGGCATCCTCCGACGTCGCGAAGGTGACTGGGCCCGTCTCCGTGCCGCCGTAGAATTCGTGGATGACCGGCCCCCACCAGTCGATCATCGCGGCCTTTACGTCGGCCGGACAGGGGGCTGCCGCGTGGATGACGAAGCGCAGCGAGGACATGTCGTAGCGGCTGCGGACCTCCGCCGGCAGCTTTAGCAGTCGCACGAACATGGTGGGCACCATGAAGATCGTGTCGATGCGGTGCTTCTCGATCAGCGCCAGCATCTCCTCGGCGTCGAAGCGCGGCATCAGCACCAGCACGCCGCCAAGACGGCCGGCGCGGATGCCGAACGAGTTCGGCGCGGAATGGTAAAGCGGGCCGGGCAGCAGTGCCCGTACTCCCGGCTTCAGACCATAGACCAGCGCGCGCAGGGCCTCGGTGGCCTTGGCCTCCACCGGCGACGGCGCGGCGCGGCGCACGCCCTTCGGCCGCCCGGTGGTCCCCGACGTGTAGATCATGCTCATCGGGGCCGGCAGCGCCGCCCCGGCGTAGGGCTCCTGCGTTGCGGCCCAGGCACCGAATTCCTGAATACCGGGAGGCGGCGACAGCGATGCGGGATCGGCCGGGAAATGCTGCAGGACTTCCGGCGGCGGCGCGATGGCGAAGACCGCGAGCCCGGCGGGGAGCAGTCCGTCCAGCGGATGCAGCAGGTCGCTATGCCCGACCAGAACCTTGGCGGCGCAATCGTCGAGAATGTAGCGGACCTCGTCGGGCTTCAGGTGCCAGTTGATCGGCACGGCATAGGCGCCGAGCGTGGCAGCCGCATAGGTTGCCTCCAGGAAGGCGATGTCGTTGCGCATGAGGATGGCGACGCAGTCGCCGGGCCTGACGCCCAGCCTGTCGAAGCCTCCGGCTATGCGCCGGACATTCGCCTCGATTGCCTCGGGCGGCGTGGCGCGATCTCCCGATACGATGCCGTTCAGCAGTGACGTCACTTCAGCTTCACTCCCTCTGCCGCTGCAGCGCACGTGCCGGCCTGCTTGCGGATCGTCGTTGTGTCCCGCCGTTCAGTTCACGGCCTTGGCGCGGCCAGCCCAATGAGGCTGCCTGAGCGCGGTCTTGAGGATCTTGTTGGCCTGCGACAGCGGCATGGCGTCGCGAACCTCGATGGTTTGCGGACACTTGAAGCCGGCGATCCTTTGCCGGCAATGGGCAATGATATCGTCCGCGCCGGCGCTCTGGCCCGCCTTGAAGGTGACCACGGCGTGGACCGCCTCGCCCCAGAGCGGATGGGGCACGCCGATGACCGCGCATTCGCGGATGGCTGGATGGGTCAGCACGGCGTTCTCGACCTCGATCGAGTAGACGTTCTCGCCACCGGTCACGATCATGTCCTTGATCCGGTCCGACACATAGACATAGCCGTCGGCGTCGAGATAGCCGGCATCGCCGGTGTGCATATAACCGCCGCGCAGGGCCTCGGCCGTCATGTCCGGCTGGTTCCAGTAGCCCTTCATCACGGTTGCACCGGCGACGATGATCTCGCCGATCTGGCCGACCGGAACGTCGTTGTCGTCGGTATCGACCACGCGCAGGTCGCAGCCGACGATGGCCCGTCCGCCCGAGGCGAGGCGATGCACCTTGTCCGGGTCCAGCGAATGATCGGCCGGTTCAAGATAGGTGCAGGCGGGCGACAGTTCGGTCATGCCATAGGCCTGCGCGAAGCCCACCTGCGGCAGCCGGCGCATCAGCGCTTCAAGCGTCGCCACCGGCATGGGCGCGCCGCCATAGCCGATGAGACGCAGGCTGGAGAGATCGTAAGTGTCGAGATCCGGCTCGTTGAGGATCATCGTCATCATGGTCGGCACCATGGAGACGAAGCTGATCCGGTGCTGCTGGATCGCCTCCAGCACGCCCTTCACCGTGAAGCGCGGAATGACGACATGGGTCGCGCCGAGCATGGTGTTGGTGAAGACCCGCGAACCCGCAGCGGCATGGTAGAGCGGGCCGGCATGAAGGCCGATCAGCTCGCCGCCGAGCTTGGTATGGACCATGCCGCCGAACGAGTTCGACATGCAGTTGATGTGGGTGAGCATGACGCCCTTCGAGCGCCCCGTCGTGCCGCCCGTGTAGAACAGCACCGCGACATCGTCGCCGCCGCGGCGAGCGTCCGGGATCGGCGCGCGCGCTGCAATCGCCGCCTCGTAGTCGATCATGCCGGCGGGCGTGTCACCTTCCCCGGCATAGACGATGTGGCGGAGACCGGGGGCCTCGACACGCATGGCCTCTGCCATGTCGACGAACTCGTCGCCGGCCAGCAGCACCTTCGCCCCGCAATCCTGCAGCAGGAAGGCCGTCTCCGGCTGGGCATAACGCGTCGACACGGGCACTGCGATGCCGCCAACCCAGAAGGCGGCGAAGAAGAACTCGAGATAGCGGTCGCTCGAATGGGAGAGCATGGCGACGCGGTCGCCAGGGCCGATGCCGAGATCGGCGAGCACGCCCGCAAGCCGCGCGACGCGATCGGCGAACTGCGAGTAGGTCCAGCGCCGCCCGGCGAAAACCACAGCCGTCTTGGCGGGATGGATGCGCCGCGCGCGATGCAGCGCAAGGGTCAACTGCATCATCGGCCGGGCATCCGGTGGCTTGCCGGCAAGTAACCGCCGGCCTTCTTCAGCTCCTCGCCCATTCCGCTCGTTCCTCCGGCCGCTCGCGAGCCGGGCACGTAAACTCTGAAGCGCTATTTCTCACCATGAAACGGCACTTCGCAAGCGGCCAAATGGCGGAGCCGCCATACGCAAAGCGGCCCGCCTGATCGGGCGGGCCGCTCGAAGACAAGGATGCGCCGGGCGCGAGGCTGGAACGACCCGACCAGCGCTTCAGATCACGTAGGTGAACGCGTCCACCGAATCGCGGGCGAGAATCTGGTCCATCGAGCGTGCCGGCTCGGCGCAGCCGGCCGTGCCGACGGGCCTCGCCGGAACGCCGGCCACCGTCGTGTTCGGCGGAACGGCATGGAGCACGACGGAGCCCGCCGCCACACGCGCGCAGCGGCCGATCTCGATATTGCCGAGGATCTTGGCGCCCGCGCCGATGAGCACGCCGCGCCGCACCTTCGGGTGGCGGTCGCCCGCCTCCTTGCCAGTGCCGCCCAGCGTAACGTTCTGCAGGATCGATACATCGTCGTCGATCACCGCGGTCTCGCCGACGACGAGGCCGGTCGCATGGTCGAGGAAGATGCCCTTGCCGATGCGCACCGCCGGATTGATGTCGGTCTGGAAGACCTCGGAGGACCGGCTCTGCAGGTAAAGCGCGAAGTCGCGACGGCCGCGTTGCAGCAGCCAGTGCGCGAGCCGATGGGTCTGCAGCGCGTGGAAGCCCTTGAAGAACAGGACCGGTTCGATCAGCCGGTTCGAGGCCGGATCGCGGTCGATCACGGCGGCGGCATCGGCGCGAATGGCGTCGCCGATGGTCGGAGAATCCGCCAGCGCCTCGGAAAAGGCGTCGTGCAGCACGTCGGCCGGCACGTCGCCATTGGCGAGGCGCGCGGAGATGCGGCGGGCCACCGCGTCGTCGAACGATGAGGCGCGGCCGATCGTGCGCAGGACCAGCGTGGCGATCTCGGGATTGGCCGCAGCCATGCCGTTCGCCTCGGCGCGCAGGCGCTGCCAGGCGAGGTCGGCTGTGTCGGTCGGCAGCGGGATGATCGTGCCGGAGGTCTGGGGCAATGCTGCGTTATGCTTGGCCATGATGGTCGTCTGCTCCGCATCATGAATGGCGGAGAATGAAACTTCTGTTTGCCTGCATTTCAAGTCAATTCGATGTGGGAGAATGATCGCCTTCCTGCAAGGTGAAGAATGGGATTTTTCATTCGCTGCACCTGCCCGAAAACGAATATCGATCTCGCGCGCGCACCGGAGGCGTCCCCGGAGGGAGGCAAATCAGTCGGGCGGCGCGGCCATCACCGCCCGGATCAGCTGCTCGACCCTGCGAATGTCGGGCACGCCCTCGATCGTCTCGGAACGCTCGACCTTGTCGCCGTCGGAATCGCGCCCCTCGCCGAACAGCAGCTTGAGGCTGCCGGAGCCGTCCGCGTTCTCGGTTCGCTCGATGGCGAGCAGGTTGCGCGCCAGAATGGTCCTCACGGTCACGCCCTGCCCGGTCAGCATCACGCTGGCGACGCGCCGCGCCGTCACGACCCAGGCGCTCCGGCGGGTCCGGCGCGCCATCCAGAACGGCGCGCCCATCATGCCGATCCCGACAGCGACGAAGGGCAGTCCGAACAGGACGAACAGGCCCGCTATCCATGTGCCGGCCCCGTTCCGGGTGCCGCCGAAGCCGAGCAGCCCGCCCAGCGCCACAACCTCCCAGAACAGGGAGAACGCCGTCCAGGGAATGGCGAACAGCCAGATCGGCAGGCTGCGCAGGAAGGCCGCACGGCTGGATGACTGGCCGGTCCAGCGCGGCGGATCGCCCGCGAACTCGCGGGCGATGGCATCGCGTAGCCGGTCGGGCATGGGCTGGTCAGGGCGCATGGCGACCGTCTAGCCGATCCGGCCGAATATTCCGTGAAAACCGCTGCGCCGCGACGGTTAACGCGCGATCCAGCTTGCGCGCGCGCCGGCGGACCCCACATGCTGCGGGCAAGTTCCATCCCGAGGAGGTGAAGCCGGTGTCGAAGATTGTCTGGAGGTTCGCGCTCGCGGGCGTCGCCATCTGGTCGGTCGTCGCCTTCCTCACCTATTCGGTGGTCGATCTGGTCGGGTCGGGCGCGTCGGCCTACGGCACCGTGCCCGGCTTCCCGGCCGAGCCCTTCTCCTTTGCCTGGATCGCCGCGAAGGCCCACACGGTCGGGCTTTCGGCCGTTGCCGCAGGCTGGCTGGCTGGCGCCGCGATGATCCTCGGCGCGGCCTTCCTGTTCCAGCGGCTGTTCGGGCGGCGGCGCGCCGTTCACGCCCCCCGCAGCTACGGCTCGTCGATCCCCTCCGGCCCGTTCGGCGACGGACCGCGCGCCGGCCGCTGATCACTCCGCGTCAGGCTGCGCCGAAGGCTGGGCGTCGGCGAAGGGCTTCAGCGCCATGCAGGCGTCGGTGATCGCGACAAGCCGCGGGAAGTCCTCGACCGGCACCTTGAAGCGCCGCGCGTTGAACATCTGCGGCACCAGGCAGAGATCTGCGACCGTCACCGTGTCGCCCCAGCAATAAGGGCCGGCCCCGACCATCCGCTCCATGGCCGAGAAGCCCTCCCGGATGAAATGGGCGTACCAGCGGTCGGCCGCCTCCTGCGAGGCGCCGACGACGGATTTCAGATAGCCGGTGACCAGCGGATTGTTCAGGGGGTGGGTGTCGCAGGCGATGACCTGCGCCAGGGCCCTGACCTTCGCCCTGCCGAGCGCATCCCTGGGCAGGAGCGGCGGCTCTGGCACCGTCTCGTCGAGATAGTCGATGATCGCCAGCGACTGGGTCAGGATCGTCTCGCCCGCCGGACCATCCACCGCGAGCGCGGGAACCCGGCCCTGCGGGTTGATCGCGCGGTAGCTCGGCTTCTTGTGCTCGCCGCCGTCGCGCAGCAGGTGGATCGGGATCGACTGATAGGCGATACCCTTGATGTTCAGCGCGATTCGCACGCGGAACGCAGCCGACGAGCGGAAATAGGTGTAGAGCTTCATGATTGCCTCCCTCCTGCCGTTCTAGGCGAGGCGGGCGCGCATCACCATCCACATCACGTCGCGGGATCCGCGTCCGCCGGCATTTCGCCCCGGGCGAGGTTCCGGCTGCGATCGGTGAGCTTGGCGAGCAGCGCGTCGAGCTGCGCCGCCTCGGCGGTGGTCAGGCCGCTGGCGAGTTCGGCGGCGAAGCGCTGGGCGACCGGCACGAGATCGTCGTAGATCGCCGTGCCCTGGACCGTCAGCGACAGGAAGGCTTCGCGCAGGTCTTGCCGATTGGCCTTGCGCTGGATCAGCCTGCGCTTCGTCAGGGTGGCCACGGCGCGAGAGACCTTGGTCTTGTGCATATGGCTGTGGGCGCCGATTTCCTTGGCGGTCATAGCGCCGAACTGGCCGAGGGTCGCGATCACCCGCCATTCCGGAATGCCGAAGCCATAGCGACTTGTATAGATGCTCGACAAACCGGTGCTGACGACGGTAGCGAGCACATTCAGTCGATAGGGAAGGAAGGATTCCAGCTCGAGCTTAGGGCCAGACATCGAATGTCCTTCGGGGGGTCGGCCATCCATGGGTATTTCCTTGGGGAATCGCTTCCGCCGAGCGGACCCTAAGTGCAGCGGCGGTGCAGCGCAACGCGACAAAGTGCGAACAGCCGCAACGGCGCCGCCGCCGGTCGAAGCCTCTGGTCAAGTCCGGCAATACCGGCTTTGATACCTCCCCGCTCCCTGCCGGAGCGGCCCAAAGAACCAGAATTCCCCGGGCGGAAGATCATGAAGCTAGCATCGTTGAAGCACGGCCGTGACGGTCGGCTGGTTGTCGTCTCCAAGGACCTCACCCGCGCCACCGACGCCTTTCCGGTCGTCTCGACATTGCAGGCCGCTCTCGACGACTGGGCCCGGTTCGGCCCGCGCCTCGCCGATCTGGCCGAGCAGCTCGAACATGGTTCGGTGCCCTCGTTCCGGTTCCACGAGCACGACTGCATGAGCCCGCTGCCGCGGGCCTATCAATGGGCCGATGGCTCCGCCTATGTGAACCACGTCGCCCTCGTCAGACAGGCGCGCGGCGTGGAGATGCCGCCGTCGTTCTGGACCGACCCCCTGATGTATCAGGGCGGCTCGGACGCGTTCCTCGGCCCGCGCGATCCCATCGTCCTGCCGGACGAGGCCCACGGCATCGATTTCGAGGGCGAAGTGGCGGTGATCACCGGCGACGTGCCCATGGGCGCCACGCCCGAGGAGGCCCGCGATCTGATCCGCCTCGTCATGATCGCCAATGACGTGTCGCTCCGGAACCTGATCCCCGCGGAACTCGGCAAGGGCTTCGGCTTCTTCCAGTCGAAGCCGCCGACCGCCTTCTCCCCCGTCGCCGTGACACCGGACGAACTCGGCCCCGCCTGGGTCGAGGGCAAGCTCAACCGGCCGCTGCTGGCCTTCCTCAATGGCGAGGCCTTCGGGCGGCCCGAGGCCGGCGTCGACATGACATTCGACTTCGGCACGCTGATTTCCCATGCCGCCAAGACGCGGCCGCTCTCGGCCGGCACGGTCGTCGGCTCGGGCACCGTGTCGAACCGCGACGCCGACGGCGGCCCGGGCAAGCCGATCGCGGAAGGCGGGCTCGGCTATGTCTGCATCGCCGAGATGCGCACCGTCGAGACGATCCGCCAGGGTGCGCCGCACACGCCGTTCATGCGCTTCGGCGACACGGTCCGCATCGAGGTCAGGGATGCCAGGGGTCATTCGATCTTCGGCGCCATCGACCAGATCGTCCGGAAGCACCATCCGTGAAGCCCGACGCCGCGGGCCTGGAGGCGCAGCCTGCCGCGGCGCTGTCCTTCGATCTGCGCGCCCTGCCCGCAGGCTTCATCGACGACCCGTTCCCGCTCTACCATGCGCTCAGGGAGCACGACCCCGTCAGGTTCATGCCGGACGGCTCGGTGTTCCTCACCCGCCACGCGGACCTCGAGGCGGTCTACAAGGACACGACGACCTACTCCTCGGACAAGAAGAGCGAGTTCGGCGCGAAATACGGGCAGAGCCCGCTTTTCGAGCATCACACGACCAGCCTCGTCTTCAACGATCCGCCGCTGCACACGCGCGTCCGCAAGATCCTCGCGGGCGCGCTCAACCCGCGCGCGGTCGCGAGCCTGGAAGCCGATGTCGAGGCGCTGGTCGACCGGTTGCTCGACGATCTGTCCGGCCGCGGCGAGGTCGACCTGATCGAGGATTTCGCCGCCGCCATTCCCATCGAGGTGATCGGCAACCTTCTCGCCGTTCCGCACGACGAACGCGAGCCCCTGCGCGACTGGTCGCTCGCCATTCTCGGCGCGCTGGAGCCGGTGCTGACCGACGAGCAGATGCAGCGCGGCAATCACGCGGTCGCCGACTTCCTCGCCTATCTGGAGACCCTGGTCGCCCGTCGCCGCGCGGCCCCCGGTGATCCCGAGCGCGACGTGCTGACCCGGCTGATCCAGGGCGAGGCCGACGGCGACCGGCTGACCGAGAGCGAACTGCTCCAGAACTGCATCTTCATCCTCAATGCCGGCCACGAAACGACAACCAATCTGATCGGCAATGCGCTCTGGCTGCTCGACCGCTGGCCGCAGGAGCGCGCGCGGCTCATCGCCGATCCCGGCCTTGCGCGCCTCGCGGTCGAGGAGGCGCTCAGGATCGAGAGTTCCAACCAGCTCGGCAACCGCATCACCACGGCCGCGACCCGCATCGGCGGCGCCGAACTGGCGGCGGGCACGCGGGTGACGCTCTGCATCGGCGCGGCCAATCGCGACCCCGCCGTCTTCGCCGATCCGGACCGGTTCGACGTCGGCCGCCAGCCCAATCGCCACCTCGGCTATGCATCCGGACCGCACCAGTGCGTCGGAATGGCGGTTGCTCGGCTGGAGGGCCGCGTGGCACTCAGCCGCTTCCTCGCGCGGTTCCCGCGCTACCGGATCGCCGGCACGCCGGTCAGGACCGGTCGCGTGCGGTTTCGCGGTTTCCAGTCCCTGCCCGCCATTCTGGAGTGACGAGAATGTCCAAGGCCTTTGCTTCCACTGCCGATCTCGGCCCGAAGAAAGTCTCGTTCGACCAGCTCGGCGAGGGTCTCTACGCCTATACGGCCGAGGGCGACCCGAATTCCGGCATCATCGTCGGCGACGACGGCTGCATGGTGATCGATGCGCAGGCGACGCCGGACATGGCCGGCGATGTCATCGCGCGTGTCAGGACCGTCACCGACAAGCCGATCAAATATGTGCTCCTGTCGCACTATCACGCCGTGCGCGTGCTTGGCGCCTCGGCCTATGAGGGCGCCACCATCCTCGCCTCGGACGCAACGCGCGGACTGATCGTCGAGCGCGGCGAACAGGACAAGGCGAGCGAGATCGGCCGCTTTCCGCGCCTGTTTCCGGGCGCCGAGTCGATTCCGGACGGACTCACCTGGCCGCACATCACCTTCGGCAAGGAGATGACCGTCTGGCTCGGCAAGCGCGAGGTGAAGCTGATGCATCTCGGCCGCGGCCACACGGCCGGCGACACCGTCGCCTTCGTTCCGGACGCCAAGGTCGCTTTCACCGGCGACCTCGTCGAGTATCATTCGGCCTGCTATTGCGGCGACGCGCATTTCAAGGACTGGCCGGCGACGCTCGACAATATCGCGGAGCTCGATCCGAGGGCCGTCGTGCCGGGCCGTGGCGCGGCGCTGACCACGCCGCAGATGGTCAAGGATGGCATCGTCCTGACCCGCGACTTCCTCTCCACCCTCTACGGCTCGGTCGAGGCGAGCGTCGCCAAGGGGCGCAGCCTCAAGGAGGCGTTCGACGAATGCCGCACCGCCATGGACCCGAAATTCGCGTCCTTCGCCATCTACGAGCACTGCCTGCCGTTCAACGTCTCGCGCGCCTATGACGAGGCGAGCGGCATCGACTGGCCGGTGATCTGGACCGACGTGCGCGACCGCGAGATGTGGGCGAAGCTGCAGGGGTAGAGCATTTTCGAGCGAAGTGGATACCGGTTCGCGTGAAGAAAATGCGGCAAAACAACCGGCCAGAGCGGTTCTGGGATTCGAAGAGAAGCTGAACCGCTCTGGGGCTTACCGCCCGGCCCGTTCCCACAGGTGGCGCGTCACCTGCACGAAGGCGGTGGAGCGCAGGCCGGGGTCCTTCATCGCCGCCGCGATCCTGGTCATCAGCACCGGGTCACCGGAGGCGATGGCCACGTCCAGCATGATCGCCCATTCGTCGTCGGCCGGCTCCTCGCCCTTGTTGCCGGCCGCGATATCGCGCATGCGCTGGGCCAGCGTCGCAACGCGCGCCATATAGTCCTTGGCGCCCTGCGAGGTGATGCGCGCGGCGACCGCGTCGACATCGGCCTGAGGGCCGCGGCCGACGACCGAGCGCCACAGCGTCTCGAACACCACGCCGATGCGCTCCTGATCGAAGGTCACGCGGTTGAGCTCGTCCAGACGGCCGAGCGAGACGAAGGTGTCGCGGGCCTCGGCGACCGAGCCGCGCGCCACCAGCATCTCCACCGCCGTGTCGACGACGGCGCCACGCGAACGGCCCGTAGCCTCCGCCGCCCGGGCGACGGCCGCGAGCCGGTCAGCCGGCAGGTTGCGCATCGGGCCGATATCCTCGTCGACCGAGACCGTCTCGCCTTCGGGGAGCTTGAGGGCCGGACCGAAAGCGGTGATCCACTCGGCGCGCCCCTCGCGCATCAGGATGCGGAGGATCTTGCTGGCGCCTTCGGCATCGGCCGGCGTCGAGAAGGCCGGGCGGCCGGCCAGCGCCTGCCGGAAGCCGTCGAGATTGTTCGCCGCGACGGCGCCGCGCAGGACCATGTCCCAGGCATCGCGCCGGGCCGTGTCCGGATCGTCGAAGGGCGCGGTCTGGTTGGCGCGCGCGCTGCGCGCCCATTCGTCGATGGAGCGGGAAATGGCGGGGTCCCCGCGCGCGCCCGCGCGCAGAGCCTGCGCCATCCGCCGCGTGAACCGGTCGCGGATCGTCGCCTCGACCGCATCGGCCTCCGCGGGCGCGCGGGCGAGCGCGATCTCGAGGATCTCCAGCCTCAGGTCGTCGCGACTGTCGCTCTCCACCAGGCGCTCGACGCGCGGCAGCGTGTCCCGGATGCGGCCTGCCCGCGCCTCGTCGAGGATCAGGACGGACGGCTCGGACAGCGTATCGGGCTGCGGCTTGTCGAGGCCGAGTTCGCGGTAGGCGCCGGCGAAATCACCCTTGCGTGCGAGATGCTCGGCACGGACCGGCACGATGCGGTCGCGGATACCGTCGACGGTCGCGACCTGCGCCCAGGCCTCGTAACGCGCCATCCAGCGGTCGCGGGCGGCAAGATCGGGATCGTTGGCGATGAAGGCCTCGAAGGCGGCGGTCGCCGCCCAGCCTTCCGGCTCCTCGCGGGCAGCCTTCAGCGCCAGTTCGGCCGTGCAGGCGGGAACCGGCTGCGCGACGCACTGCGCCTCGTCCACCTGCGTCTCGATGGCATGGGGTGTCTGGGCGGCGAGCGGCAAGGCGAATGCGAGCGTCGAGACCGCCACGGCGGAGAACAGGGCAATGCGCAGGGCGCGGGTCATGTCGTGCCTCGATGTGTCGCCGGAAACGGGGGTTACAGGACTGAACCCGCCAGCGCAATGGAGGGTTCCTGCCCCCGACAGGGGCTCGTCGTTCATCATGCTCGCCCAGGGAGCCATCGTCGTGTATAAGCCGCGATCCCGGAACCGGACTGCCGCGGGCGGCAGGACGGCGGACGGGTATTCGCGCAGGCGTCCCGCCGCGCGCTTTCGGAAACGAGAAGGAAGTTCACTATGGGCGAGCGTTGGAGCCCGTCGAGCTGGCGGTCGAAACCGATCCTGCAGGTGCCGGTCTATAAGGACCAGGCGGCCCTCGTGGAGGTTGAGAAGCGCCTTTCGGGCTTTCCTCCGCTCGTTTTTGCGGGTGAGGCGCGCAACCTGACGAAGGCCCTCGCGAAAGTCGCAAAGGGCGAGGCCTTCCTGCTGCAGGGCGGCGACTGCGCCGAGAGCTTCGCCGAGCACGGCGCCGACAATATCCGCGACTTCTTCCGCGCCTTCCTGCAGATGGCCGTGGTGATGACCTATGCCGGCGGCATGCCGGTGGTGAAGGTCGGCCGCGTCGCCGGCCAGTTCGCCAAGCCGCGCTCGTCGGATGTCGAGACCATCGACGGCACGACGCTGCCGTCCTATCGCGGCGACATCATCAACGACATCGCCTTCACGACGGACTCGCGCGAGCCCGATCCGACGCGGCAGGCCATGGCCTATCGCCAGTCGGCGGCGACGCTGAACCTGCTGCGCGCCTTCGCCTATGGCGGCTATGCCAATCTCGACAATGCCATGAAGTGGATGCTCGGCTTCGTGAAGGACACGCCGGCAACCGACAAATACAGGCATCTGGCGGAGCGCATCGAGGAGGCTCTCGACTTCATGCGCGCCTGCGGCATCGACCCGGAAGCCCATCCGGAGATGCGCACGACGGAGCTCTATACCAGCCATGAGGCGCTGCTGCTCGGCTACGAGGAGGCGCTGACCCGCGTCGATTCCACCAGCGGCGACTGGTATGCGACCTCCGGCCACATGCTCTGGATCGGCGACCGCACGCGCCAGCCCGACCATGCCCATGTCGAGTATTTCCGCGGCATCCAGAACCCGATCGCCTTCAAGTGCGGCCCGAGCCTGGACGCCGACGGACTTCTCAAGCTGCTCGACGTGCTGAACCCCGAGGACAAGGCCGGGCGCATCACGCTGATCTGCCGCTTCGGCGCCGACAAGGTCGAGAAGCACCTGCCGGCGCTCGTCCGCGCCGTCGCCCGCGAGGGTCGCACCGTGGTCTGGTCCTGCGACCCGATGCACGGCAACACGATCAAGGCGGCCAACGGCTACAAGACGCGGCCCTTCGACCTGGTCATGGGCGAGATCGAGAAATTCTTCGCGATTCACGAGGCCGAGGGCACCTATGCCGGCGGCATCCATCTGGAAATGACCGGCAAGAACGTCACCGAATGCACCGGCGGCCGGGCGGCGATCACCGACATGGACCTGTCGGACCGCTACCACACGCATTGCGACCCGCGCCTCAACGCGGAGCAGGCGCTGGAAGTGGCGTTCAAGGTTTCCGAGATGCTGAAGCGCCAGCGGCTGAACCGCGGCCCGGGCGTGCGCGAGGCGGCCGAGTAAGGCTCAGGCCCGCAGAAAACCGGAAAGGGCCCGCGACGGTCACCGTCGCGGGCCCTTTTCTATTCGAGATGGGATTGCAGATCAGTACTTGATGCCGACGCCGGCGCGGACCGTGTGCACCGTGACGTTGGCCGAGCCGAAGCGGGCGAAAGTGACGCCCTGATATTCCGCGCGCAGCAGGAAGTACTGGGCAAGCCTCATGTCGACGCCGGCGCCGTAGGCCAGACCCGCCGAGGTGACGGACTTGTGATATTCGTACCGGACCGGAGTCGTCGCGCCGCAGCCGCCCGTGGCGCAGGTATCGGCGGTGTAGACACCGTTCTCCGCGCCCCGGCCGACGGCAAGGCCCGCCGTGAGGAACGGCAGGAAATAGCCCATGTCCCAGCCCGCCCGCAGCCGGAAAGTCATGTAGTCGGAGACGCGCAGCCGCGTCTGGAGCCGCTGGTTGGTGAAATCGTAGGAGCCCGCGGGGCCAGCCTGCGACGGAACCGCGACAACCTGCGTGGCGTTGGGCGCCAGGAAATTGCCGAAGCGGTCCATGCCCAGCCGCGTGTAGTCCATTTCGACGCCGACCACGGCGTCCTCGAACTGCGCCTGATAGCCGGCGAACAGGCCGAAGGCGCCCCGGTTTGCGGCGCCGCCCGGAGCCGGATTGAGCGGCAGGTAGGTATTGGCTGGAATCATGCCGCTATAGGCCGCCGTATGGGCGGCGATGACGGTCGTCGGGTTGAGGCTCCCGCTCGAATAGCCGTAGAAGCCGCCGACATAGACGCCCCCCCAGTTCGGGCCGGCGGCCTCGACGGTGGGCATGGACCCGCGCAGCGACATGTCGGCCGCGCTTGCCGGCGCAACCACCGCGAACGCCACGGCCAGAACCGCCGAGCAGAGGGAAATTGTCGAACGCGCCGTCATGCCGGCCTCCTGCCTGAGTCGCGGCCAAGGACGGGGCCGGTCTCGAACGGGCCTATTCATGAATCATCAAGGTTACCGCGCGGTTAAGCGCCCGACACGTCAAACGCCTGACGGCATTTGCGAATTTACCTTTCGTTCACTTCTCGCACCGAGCCATGAAGCCACCGCCGGGCGCCCCTGCGGTGCGGGCCACATTGAGAAGGCCCGAGCGGCAGGCTAAATCAGGGATCATGGACCTTTCGAGCCGCCCCCCGCCGACGTCGCTCCGCATCGCCGTCGCCCAGCTCAACCCGATCATGGGCGATGTCGCCGGCAATCTTGCCAAGGCGCGCGCGGCGCGTGCCGACGCAGCCGCCGCCAAGGCGGACCTCGTCGTGTTCTCGGAACTGTTCATTTCCGGCTATCCGCCGGAGGACCTCGTTCTCAAGCCGGCCTTCCAGGCGGCCTGCCGCCAAGCTGCCGAGGCCATTGCCCGCGACACCGCCGATGGCGGGCCCGCGGCGATCATCACCACGCCGTGGGTCGAGGACGGCAAGGTCTACAATGCCGTCGTCTGTTGCGACCATGGGCTGATCCAGGCCGTGCGGGCCAAGGTGGACCTGCCGAACTATTCGGTGTTCGACGAGAAACGCGTCTTCGCCTCGGGACCAATGCCCGGGCCCGCCAGCGTGCGCGGCGTGCGCATCGGCCTGCCGATCTGCGAGGACATCTGGGACGACGAGGTGGTGGAGACGCTGTCCGAGACCGGCGCCGAGTTCTTCATCGTGCCGAACGGCTCGCCCTATCGCGAGAGCGTCTATGACGAGCGGATGAATACCATCGTCGCCCGCGTGACGGAGAGCGGGCTGCCCATGCTCTACGTCAACCAGGTCGGCGGGCAGGACGAACTGGTCTTCGACGGCGCCTCGCTCGCCATCAATGCCGACCGCTCGCTCGCCATGCAGCTCCCGGCCTTCCGCGAGACCATCGCCATCGTCGAGGCGCGGAAGGAGGGCGGCGTCTGGCGCTTTTCCGGGCCGATCCATGAGCATATGACCGGCGACGAGGCCAATTACGCGGCCTGCGTTCTGGGTCTGCGCGACTATGTCGAGAAGAACCGCTTCCCCGGCGTGGTGCTTGGCCTGTCCGGCGGCATCGACTCGGCGATCTGTGCGGCCATGGCGGTGGATGCGCTCGGGCCCGAGCGGGTCCATTGCGTGATGCTGCCCTACCGGTTCACGTCGGAGGAATCGCTGAAGGACGCCTTCGCCTGCGCCAGGGCGCTCGGCGTGCGCTACGACATCGTTCCGATTTCGACAGCCGTGGAGGGGCTGGAAGCCTCGCTCGCGCCCCTGTTCAAGGGCACGAACCGCGACATCACCGAGGAGAACCTGCAGAGCCGCGCGCGCGGCACCATCCTCATGTCGATCTCGAACAAGTTCGGCGCGATGGTCGTCACCACCGGCAACAAGAGCGAGATGTCGGTCGGCTACGCCACGATCTACGGCGACATGAACGGCGGCTACAATCCGATCAAGGATCTCTACAAGACCGAGGTCTTCCGCCTCTGTGCCCTGCGCAACCGCTGGAAGCCGGAAGGAGCGCTCGGGCCGGACGGCGAGGTGATCCCCGAGAACATCATCGTCAAGCCGCCCTCGGCGGAGCTGCGCGAGAACCAGAAGGATCAGGACTCGCTGCCGCCCTACGACGTGCTGGACGCGATCCTCGAAAGCCTCGTGGAGAAGGAGGCCTCCGTCGCCTCCATCGTCGCGGCCGGCTACGACCTCGATACCGTCAAGAAGGTCGAGCGCCTGCTCGCCATCGCCGAGTACAAGCGCCGGCAGGCCGCGCCCGGCGTGAAGGTCACTGCGCGCAATTTCGGCCGCGACCGGCGCTATCCCATCGTCAACCGCTTCCGCGATACGGGCGAGCCGGTGGCCGAGCCCGACCTGACCCTGGTCAGCCCGACCGCCGCTCCGAAGCTCGACGTGGTGGATTTCTGAGGTCTCGCACCCGCGAAATGGCTGGACCTGACCGCCCTGGCGGGCTATCGGGCCCGGCAGAGCCAGTCTGGAATCGCTCATGACCGATGCCGAAGCCCTGAAGCGCGACGCCGCCGCGAAGGCCCTGACCTACGTGGAGGACGGCATGCGGCTCGGCCTCGGCACCGGCTCGACGGCGAAGCACTTCGTCGACCTGCTCGCCGAGCGCGTGAAGACGGGCCTGAAGGTCGTCGGCGTGCCGACCTCCGAGGTGACGCGGGCGCAGGCCGAGAGGCTCGGCGTGCCGCTGACGACGCTGGACGAGACGCCGGAACTCGACCTGACCATCGACGGCGCCGACGAGATCGATCCGGCCCTGAACCTGATCAAGGGTGGCGGCGGCGCGCTGCTGCGCGAGAAGATCGTCGCGGCGGCTTCCGCGCGGATGATCGTCATTGCCGACGCCTCGAAGCAGGTTCCGAGGCTTGGCCGCTATCCGCTGCCGATCGAGGTCAACGTCTTCGGTCTTGCCGCAACCCGGCGCGCCATCGAGAAGGTTCTGGAGGTGGCAGGCTGCCCCGGGCCGATCAGCGTCAGGACGAAGGCCGACGGCCATGTTTTCGTCACGGACGGCGGTCACATGATCCTTGATGCGGCCTGCGCGCGGATTCCCGATCCTGCCGCGCTGGCGTCCCGCCTGCATTCCGTGCCCGGAGTGGTTGAGCACGGCCTGTTCATCGGTCTGGCGTCGCTCGCGATCATCGCTTCCCCTGGAGGCGCAGAGGTCGTAGGACGTATCGGACAGTAAGGCCGGACCGGTCGCCGGCGGCCCAAGAGCTTCCCTAAGGAGTGATCCTGATGTTCGCCCGTTCGTTCGTTGCCGCCGCGCTGGCGTCTGTCGCCTTCGCCGCGTCTCCGGCTCTCGCCCAGCAGCGCCCCGCGCCGTCGCTGGCGCAGGCGGCGCCCGCTGCCCCGGCTGCGGCGCCGCAGCCCGCCGCCGAGCATGTCGCGCTTGCCCGCCAGGTGGTTGAGCTCTCCGGCGCGTCCTCGTCCTTCGAGGGCGTCATCCCGGCCTTCATCGAGCAGGCCAAGGCGCTGTTCCTGCCGACCAATCCGGACCTCGGCCGCCAGTTCAACGAAGTCGGCGACTCGCTCAAGGCCGAGTTCCAGCCGCGCGTCAACGAACTGATCAACGGCATCGCTGTCGCCTATGCCCAGCGCTTCTCGATGGACGAGCTGCGCCGCATCCAGGCCTTCTACCAGTCGGCCGAGGGCCAGAAGCTGGTCCGCACCATCCCGGCGATCATGGAAGAGACCTTCGGCCGCTCGCAGCAGTGGAGCCAGGGCGTGACGCGCGACATCGTCGCCCGCTTCCGCGAGGAATTCGCCAAGCGCGGCATCCGCCTCTGACATCGGGGCCGCCGCTTCCGATATCGTGAAACGCGCCGGCATCCCCGGCGCGTTTTCTTTTGGCCGGGCTCAGTCCTCGTCCGCCTTCATCGACCAGCCGAGGCGAGCCCAGAGCATGGGGCCGAGCAGCGCCAGCACGGCGACCGCCAGCAGCGTCGCCGAGATCGGGCTGGTGACCAGCACGCTGGCGTCGCCATTGCTGATCTGCAGCGCGCGACGCAGCTGCGTCTCGGCCATCGGCCCGAGGATCATGCCGACGACGACCGGGGCGATCGGATAGTCGAAGCGGCGCATGCCATAGGCCATGAGCCCAAGCGCCAGCACCACGCCGAGCTCGACCAGCGATGCCTTGGCCGCCAGTACGCCGACCGTCGCGAAGACGAGGATGCCGCCATAGAGCCATGGACGCGGGATCGACAGCAGCCGCACCCAAAGGCCCACCAGCGGCAGGTTCAGCACGATCAGCATGACATTGGCGATGAACAGCGAGGCGATCAGGCCCCAGACCACGTCCGCGGAGGTGACGAACAGCAGCGGTCCCGGCTGGAGATTGTACTGCTGGAATCCGGCCAGCATGATCGCCGCGGTCGCCGAGGTGGGGATGCCGAGGGTCAGGAGCGGCACCAGCGTGCCGGCAGCCGAAGCATTGTTGGCGGCCTCCGGCCCGGCGACGCCCTCGATGGCGCCGTGACCGAACTCCTCCGGGTTCGTCGCCAGCCGCTTCTCGGCGGCGTAGGAGAGGAAGGTCGGTATCTCGGCGCCGCCCGCCGGCAGAGCGCCGATGGGGAAGCCGAAAGCAGTGCCGCGCAGCCAGGGCTTCCACGAGCGCCGCCAGTCCTCGGCGGTCATCCAGAGCGAGCCGCGGATCGCCTCCACCGTGCCCTCGCCTTCCTTGCCGCGCTGGGCGGCGACCGCCATGGCCTCGCCGACCGCGAACATCGCGACGGCGACGGTCGTCACCTCCAGCCCGTCGAGCAAGTCGGGCACGCCGAAGGAAAGGCGGGGCTGGCCCGTCAGCTTGTCGATGCCGACGATACCGAGCGTAAGGCCGATGGCGAGCGAGGTCAGACCGCGCAGGCGCGACGAACCGAAAGTTGCCGACACCGTGATAAAGGCGACCACCATCAGCGCGAAATAGTCCTCTGGACCGAAGGCGATGGCGACCTCGGCGAGCCAGGGCGCGAAGATGGCCAGCAGCGCGGTGGCGATCGTGCCGGCAACGAAGGAGCCGATGGCGGCGGTGGCGAGCGCAGGCCCGCCGCGTCCCGCGCGGGCCATCTTGTTGCCCTCCATCGCCGTGACGATGGAGGCGCTCTCGCCGGGCGTGTTCAGGAGGATCGAGGTGGTCGAGCCGCCATACATGCCGCCGTAATAGATGCCGGCGAACATGATCAGCGAACCTGCCGGGTCCATCTTGAAGGTGACCGGCAAGAGCAGCGCGACCGTCATGGCGGGGCCGATGCCCGGCAGGACACCGACCGCCGTGCCTAGGACGACTCCAACCAGCGCGAAGAGCAGGTTCGCCGGCTGGATGGCGATGGACAGGCCGTTGAGCAGGAGCGACAGCGTTTCCATCGGCGCCTCAGAACCAGCTTTCGGCAAGACCAGAGGGCAATGACAGGCCGAGGACCTTGGCGAAGAACACGAAGATGACGATGGCCATGGCCGCGCCGATGGCGAGGTCGACCGCCGGTCGTGTCGAGCCAAAGGCGCGCGCGGTCGCGGCGAACAGGACGGCACAGGCCGGGATGAAGCCGGCGGTCTTGATCAGCAGCAGCATGGCGGCGATGCCGCCAGCGATCCACACGACGGCGACCGGCTCATCCGGGTCGCGGGCGGGGGCTTCGCCCCGCAGGCCCGCGACGACCGTCAGTGCGCCGAGGACGGCGAGAAAGCCGCCGACCAGAAAGGGCATCATCTGCGGCCCGAGCGCCTGGCTGCCGAAGCTGGCGCGCACCTGAAAGCCCTGCCAGACCACGACGGCGGCGATTGCCAGCAGAGCGGCGCCGATGACGACGACCGGACGATCCGGCCTCTTGCGATCCACGTCCATGGCGTCAGGCACGCACGAGGCCGAGATTGCGCAGAACGCCCTCGACCCGGGCGTTCTCCTCTTTCAGGAAGGCGGCGAAGGCATCGGCAGCCAGATAGGTATCCTGCCAGCCCTTGGCGGCCAGCTGGTCGGCCCAGGCCTTCGACTTGGCCATCTTCTCGACGACCTCTCCAAGGCCCGCCTTCTGCGCATCGCTGAGCCCGGGGCCGCCGAACACGCCGCGCCAGTTCTGCAGTTCGAGCTTCAACCCACCCGCGGTCAGGGTCGGTCCGGGCAGGCCGGCCGTCCCCTCGGGCGCGGTGATGCCGAGCCAGCGCAGCCGACGGCTCTTCACGTGCTGCTCGAACTCGCTGACGCCGCCGACGCCGACCGTCACGCGGTTCGAGAGGATGGCCGCCATGGCCTCGCCACCGCCGGAATGGGCGATGTAGTTGACCTTGCCACCATCCGCTCCTGCCAGCCCCGCGAACATGGCCGCCGTGATGTGGTCGACGCCACCGGCCGAACCGCCGCCCCAGCTGACCCTCGACACGTCCGCCTTCACCGCGGCCGCGAGGTCCGCGACCGACTTGATCGGCGAGGCGGCGCTGACCACCAGCGCCTGCCATTCGCCGGTGAGCCGCGCGACCGGCGTCACCGCATCCAGCGTCACGGGCGCCTTGTTCATCAGGATCGCGCCGACCATGACGAAGCCGGAGATCATGAGCGCGCCGGGATCGCCACGCGAGGAATTGACGAACTGGGCGATGCCGATGGTGCCGCCGGCGCCCGCCACGTTGGTGACCTGCGCGGAACGGACGAGGCGCTCGCCCGTCAGCACGCTCTGCATGGTGCGGGCCGTCTGGTCCCAGCCGCCGCCGGGCGCGGCGGGAGCCAGCAGTTTCAGTTCGGTCGGAGCCTGCGCAATGGCCGGGTGTGCAAGCACGGCGGCAAGGCCGGCTCCGAGCGCGACGGCCTCGCGCCGGGTGATGGTCGACATGGCGTTCCTCCCGAACAGTTTTGACAATTTGTCGCACCCTCCGGGCGGGTGGGCAATGCGGGAAATGCGGGATCGATCAGGCCAGCGGCGCGAAGGTCGGGGACAGCGCGGCGACCGCCGCGCGGTAGCGGCGATAGGGCTCCCCGTAGCGCGCGCGGGCGGGCGCGGGCGCGAAGCGGTCGGCGACCTGGACGATGGCGCGGCTCGCCGCGCGCCGGTCCGGATAAACGCCGAGGGTGACTGCCGCGATGACCGCAAGGCCCGCGGTCGTCAGTTCGTGATCGGCAAGGCGCAGCACAGGGCAGCCGAGAATGTCCGCCTTCATGCGACAGAGCAGATCGCTGCGGGCGAGGCCTCCAGCGAGCCTGATGTCGCGAGGCGCGACGCCGCTCTCCGCCATCACATCGGCGATATGGCGCAGGCCGTAGCACAGGCCTTCATAGATCGCCCGCGCCATGGCCGGCCGGTCCGTATCGAGACCGAGGCCGAGGAAGGCTCCGCGTGCGTTGGGATTCCACAGCGGAGCCCGTGCGCCGGAATGGAACGGCAGAAAAGTGACCCCGCCGGCTCCGGGCGGGACGGCGGCGATGCCGGCTTCGATGGCGGCGAGGTCCTGACCGAGCAGTTCGGCGCGCGCCCATTCCAGCACGCTGCCCGTTCCGCCCATCGAGCCACGCACGAGCCAGCCGTCGCCGAGCGGCACGGAATAGACACGCCTGAACGGATCGCGCACCGGACGATCCGATGCCACCCCGAAGGAGGTCACCGTGCCGGAAATGTCGAGCGCCTCGCCCGGCTCGGCGATGCCGCTCGCGACATAGGCGCATTTGCTGTCGAAGGTCGCGGCGACGACGGGAATCGTTCCGCCCCCGAACAGGCTCGCAAGGCCAGGAGCGAGGACGCCGACGCGCTCGCCGAGGGCGGCCGGCCGGCCGAAGATCGCGGTGTCGACGTCGAGCGGGCGCGTGACCTCCGCATCGTAGAGGCGGAGCGCGGTGTAGGGATCGAGAACCGGCGCGCCGCAGAGGCGATGAACCAGAAGACCCGTCGCATCGAGCAACCGGTCCATGGCGACCGTCAGGTCGGCACGCTCGCGGCGCAGGCGCAGGACCTGCGGCAACGGATCGGCGACGGTCGGCCGGGGTGCATCCGGCCTCTCGCGGAGAAGCTCGCCGATGCGGGCCACGTCGGCAGCGGCGCGCGTGTCGAAATACATGACAGCAGGGCCAAGCGGCCGGCCGCCGGCCATCGGGACCCAGCCGGCCAGCGGGCCCGCCGCCGCGACCGCGTCGGGTTTCACGCCCGCCCTGCCGGCTTCCACCAGCGCCTCGTCGAGCAGCGCCAGCCACTCGGCGGGATCCTGCTCGTAGCGGGCGCCATCGATGACGGAGTTCACCGGCCTCGACCACCGCCACAACGTCGCGCCATCAGCCGTGACAGCACTGACGCGCAGGCTCTGCGTGCCGAGATCAACAGCAAGGATGGTTGCCGGCACAGCCTGCTTCACGGCGCTCTCTCCCTGGCGGCCCCGGGACGGCCGCCGCTTCTGGTCGGTCGCTTTCTTCTTACGGGAGGCTCGCGCCTGGTGGCAGGGCTCCGCCGCTGTCGCAGGGCAGATCGGCGGTTTTGAGCGGGACCGGGCGCTATGATAAGCGCTCTGCAGTTCCCATCTCAGCCATCCATCCGCAGCCAGAGGTTTCCATGAGCTACGACGTCGATCTCTTCGTCATCGGTGGCGGCTCCGGCGGCGTGCGCGCGGCGCGCATTGCGGCGACCCACGGCGCGAAGGTGATGCTCGCCGAGGAGTACCGGATGGGCGGCACCTGCGTCATCCGGGGCTGCGTGCCGAAGAAGCTGATGGTCTATGCCTCCCAGTTTCACGAGCATTTCGAGGATGCGGCGGGTTTCGGCTGGACGGTCGGGCCTGCGACGTTCGACTGGCCGACCTTCATCGCCGCCAAGGACAAGGAGATCGGCCGGCTGGAAGGCATCTACGCATCCAACCTCGCCAAGGCCGGCGTCGAGATCGCCTCCCAGCGCGCGACCATCACCGGCGCGAACAGCGTGCGTCTTGCCGATGGGCGGACGGTGACGGCAAAGTTCATCCTCGTCGCGACCGGCGCGGCGCCGTCCACGGACGGCACCCTGCCGGGCGGCGACCTCACCATCTCCTCGAACGAAGTCTTCCACCTCACGGAACAGCCGAAGCGCATCGTCATCGCCGGCGGCGGCTACATTGCCGTCGAGTTCGCGGGTGTCTTCGCCGGCCTCGGCTCGGAGGTGACGCTGGTCTATCGGGGCGCGAAGATCCTCCGCGGCTTCGATGAGGACCTGCGCGATCACCTGATGGCCGAATATGCCCGCAAGGGCATCCGCCTTGTCATGAACGAGACGTTCTCCGCCATCGAGAAGACCGCGGACGGCCTCGCCGTGCGCTTCCGCAACGGTCACGAGACGGTCGTCGCCGATCAGGTGCTGATGGCGATCGGCCGGCGCCCCAACACGAAGGGGCTGGGCCTGGAGGCGGTGGGTGTCACCCTCGGCCGGAACGGCGAGATTGCGGTCGATGGCAACAGCCGCACCAGCGTGCCGTCGATCTATGCGGTCGGCGACGCCACCGACCGCGTGAACCTGACCCCGGTCGCGATCCGCGAGGGCCATGCCTTCGCCGACAGCCTGTTCGGGGGCAGACCCTGGGCGGCCGATCATGCGACCATCCCGACCGCCGTCTTCTCGGAACCGGAGATCGGCACGGTGGGCCTGACCGAAGAGCAGGCGCTGCTGACCGGCCGCGCGGTCGACATCTACAAGGCAACGTTCCGGCCGATGAAGAACACGATCTCCGGCCGCGAATCACGGATGCTGATGAAACTCCTGGTTGATGGCGAAACAGACAGGGTTCTCGGGGTGCACATTTGCGGCCCCGAGGCCGGAGAAATGATCCAGCTGGTCGGCATCGCGGTGAAGATGGGAGCGACCAAGGCGCAGTTCGACGCGACCATGGCGGTTCACCCGACCGCCGCCGAGGAACTGGTCACGATGCGAACGCCGAGCGCCAGATTCGCACGATCGGCGGCCAACTGACGTCCGTTCGCGAGCTCAGACTGGGGTCCCGGCTTTCGCAATCGAATGCAGCACCGCAATTGTTGACAAAGGGTATCATAATAAGGCTTTGTCCATTTTTGTCGTATGGATTGTACCAATCCTAAAGTTGGCTATCCGAGATTTTTCGTGCAACCAAGGGTTTTCGTGCAACGCAAAAACACTTTTACCGTCAATTAACCATGTGGTGCGTTCATCGTTGCAGCGCCAGTCAGGCGCCTCACCGCGACGGAACCCTGCCGATGACCACCAGCGGAGCCACCACCCTTGCCTCCCGCCTTGCCTTTCACGGCATCGACGAGGCAACCACTCACGCCCTCAGGCTTGCCTGGGTCGACATCAAGGACGACCTGCCGCGCATCCTGACGAACTTCTACGCCCATGTCGGCGCGGTGCCCAATCTCTCCCAGATGATCGGCAGCCAGCAGGCCCGTCTCGTCGGCGCACAGACCAAGCACTGGGAGCGCCTGTTCAGCGGCTCCTTCGACAATGTCTACGAGGAAGGCGTCCGCCGCATCGGCCTGACCCACCACCGCATCGGGCTTGAACCCAGCTGGTATATCGGCGGCTACTCCTTCGTCATGAAGGAGCTCTACGGCGTCATCGTGAAGTCCTACCGGTTCCGCCCGGCCGTTGCGACCGCGCGCCTGCGGGCGATCACCTCGGCCATCATGGTGGATATCGACCTTGCTATCTCCGTCTATCAGGAAGTGCTGATGGCCGAGCGCCAGCAGCGCGGAGAGGCCCTGTCGACCGCCATCGCGACGTTCTCGTCCGGCGTCACCGAGCGGCTGACGCGATCGGAAGAGGCTGGCAGCCAGCTGAAGGTCTGCGCCGAGGCGCTCGACGAGGCGACCCAGCGCTCGCTCGGCGAGGTGGAGACCGTCAACGATGCCGCGCGCCTCACCGCCGGCAACGTGCAGGCGGGCGCCGCCGCAACGGAACAGTTGTCGTCTTCGGTGCGCGAGATCGGCCAGCAGTCGACGCACTCCGCAGAAGTCGCCCGCCAGGCCGCCGCGGATGCCGCTGTCGTCACCGAGGCAATCAGTGCCCTCGCCCGGCGCGCCGATGAGATCGGCGAGGTGGTCGAACTTATCAACTCCATCGCGGACCAGACCAATCTTCTGGCGCTGAACGCGACCATCGAAGCGGCGCGCGCCGGCGAGGCCGGACGCGGCTTCGCAGTGGTCGCGAGCGAGGTGAAGGCGCTCGCCGGGCAGACCGCCAAGGCGACGACCGACATCTCCACCCGCATCGGCCAGATGCAATCGGCCACCGGTGAGGCCGTGAAGCGGATCAGCGACATCGCCCAGGTGATCGACCAGCTGTCCTCGATTGCAGTGTCCATCGCCTCCGCGGTGGAGGAGCAGACCGCGGCGACCAGCGACATCGCGCGCACCATGCAGGACAGTTCGCTCAACACGCAGAAGGTCTCCGGCGGCGTCGAGCAGCTCAGCCACGTGGCGGCGCAGGTGCAGAGCACGGGCAAGGATCTCTCGAAGGCGCGCCTGAGCCTGACCGAGCAGATCGGCGGGCTCAGAGCCGAGATCGATACCTTCCTGGAGAAGGCGAAGGCCGCCTGAACGCGTCGTCTCACCGGTTGCGGCACGCGCCGTGATGTGCGTGCCGACGGGCAGGCCAGCCCCGCCGCAACCGGCCTGTGGACCTTAACTCCCGGTTCACCATGAGGCCCTAACGGTCGGCCGTCCCCCGGTTACGACCCCGGTGCTATCCGGGCCCATTCCAAGGCCATCCATGACTACCTCCAATGATCCGGGCCTCGCGGCCCGGCTTCAGTTCCACGGAATTGACTCCACCGCCCGCGCCGAGTTGCGCCTGGCCTTCACTGACATCAGGGACGATCTCGACGCGATCATCCGCGGCTTCTACGGACATATCACCAAGGTGCCGCACCTCGCCGCGCTGGTCGGCGACGGCACGTCCCGCCTCGTCGCCGCGCAGAGCCGCCACTGGGAAGGCCTGTTCGCAGGGACCTTCGACGAAGGCTACCTCGCCAGCGCCCGGCGCATCGGCGGCATCCACCACCGGATCGGACTGGAACCGGGCTGGTACATCGGCGGCTATTCCTTCGTGCTGCGCGAGATCGAGACGGCACTGATCCGCCGCAACCGGCTGCGGCCCGCGCGCGCCGCCCGGCGCCTGCACGCGGTCACGTCCGCGATCACCCTCGACATGGACATCGCGATTTCCGTCTATCAGGACGCGATGATCGCCGAGCGTCAGCAGCGCGGCGCAAAGCTCGCTGCCGCGATCGACCGCTTCTCGGGAACGGTCGCGCGCCGCTTCGTCGATGCCGAGGCGGCCGGCGGGCGGATGCAGGCCTGCGTGGCACGGCTCGAACAGGCGGCCGACCGCTGCCACGGCGAGGTTCGCACGGCGGGCGCGGGGGCGGACATGACCGCCGACAACGCGCGCGCGGGCGCGGCCGCGGTGGAGGAGCTCGCCGCTTCGGTGCGCTCGATCAGCAGCCAGTCGGAGCATTCCGCCGAGGTCGCCCGCCGCGCGGCGGCCGATGCGGAGGAAGCGACAGCCTCCATCGACATGCTCGCAAGCCGGGCCGAGGAAATCGGCAATGTCGTGGAGCTGATCAACGCCATAGCCGACCAGACCAACCTCCTGGCGCTCAACGCCACGATCGAAGCGGCGCGCGCAGGCGAGGCCGGCCGCGGTTTCGCTGTGGTCGCCAGCGAGGTGAAGGCGCTGGCCGGGCAGACGGCCCGGGCGACGAGCGACATCTCCGCGCGCATCGCGCTGATGCAGGAGGCCACCCGCACGTCGGTCGGCCGCATCGGCTCGATCGCCGGCGTCATCGGCGACATCAACCGGATCGCAGGCGCCATCGCCGTGGCCGTCGAACAGCAGAACACCGCCGCCGAGAGCCTCGCCGTCACCATGCAGGAGACGTCGCGACATACGGACCAGGTGTCGTCCAGCGTCGGCGCGCTGAATGGCGTGGCGGGCGACGTGCAGGCGGCCGGCCATGTCCTCGCCGAAGCGCGCGAGAGCCTTGCGGGCGAGCTCGACGCGCTCCGCTCCGAGGTCGATGCCTTCCTCGACGAGGCTCGCGCGGCGTAAGCGGGCCGTCTCACCGCCATTCCGATGGCGGTGAGACAATGGCGCCCGACCTACCGACCCCATGAGGTGGGCGCCGCTCGCGCCCGCCTCATGCCCCACCGAGGCCGCAAGCTAAACGCCGTCGCTCGCGACAGATCCAATCGAGGCAGGCACGCAAAAAGGCCCGGGAGGCGATGAGCCATCCCGGGCCTTTTTCGTTCGCCTGCTTCTACAGGCCTTGAATGCTCCGGGTAGCAATTGCCTAAGGGCCTGCCCCCGGGGACGCGTTGTTATCCCTCACGCCGCGCGAACGGTGGCGAGGAACTTCTGCATCTCCTCGCGCAGGCGTGCCGCCTGGTCGGCCAAGCTCTCGGCGGACGACAGCACCTGCGTCGCCGCGGCACCCGTTTCCGACACGGCCTGTGAGACGCCGACGATGTTGGACGAGACCTCGCCGGCCCCGGCCGACGCCTGACTGACGTTGCGGGCGATCTCCTGCGTCGCGGCGTTCTGCTCTTCGACCGCCGCGGCGATGTCGCCGGCGATCATCGACATGTCGCGGATGACCTTGGCGATGCCGGTGATCGAATGGGCCGATTCCGAGGTCGCGGTCTGGACGCCGGAAATCTGCTGGGCGATGTCGGTGGTCGCCTTGGCGGTCTGGTCGGCAAGACCCTTGACCTCGGCCGCCACCACCGCGAAGCCGCGGCCGGCCTCGCCGGCGCGCGCCGCCTCGATCGTGGCGTTGAGCGCCAGAAGGTTGGTCTGGGCGGCGATGGCGTTGATGAGCTCGACGATCTCGCCAATCTTCTGGACCCGGTTGGACAGTTCGTTGATCTGCCCGGCGGACACGTCGGCGCCGGCCACCGCGTCGGAGGCCATGCGCGAGGACTTCTCGACCTGGCTGCCTATCTCGCGCACCGAAGCGGCGAGTTCCTCACTCGCGGAGGCGACGGTCTGGATGTTGGTCGTGCTCTCCTCGGACGCCGCGGCAACAGCGTTCGACTGGGCGGAGGCTTCGGCGGCGGCACCGGTCATGGTCTCGGCCGCGCTCTTCAGCTGCTCGGCCGAGGCCGAGACGGAGGAGACGATGCCGCCGACAGCCGCGTCGAATTCATCGGCCATGCGGTTCATCATCGCGCGCTGCTCAGCCTCGTTGCGCGACTTGGCGGCTTCCTGCTCCTCGCGGAGATGCTGCGCCTCGATGCCGTTCTGCTTGAACGTATCGGCGGCGCGGGCGATGTCGCCGATCTCGTCGCGCCTCTCCTGGCCGACCACCGCGATGTCGAACCGGCCATGGGCGAGTTCGCCGAGCTGGCTCGTCAGGGTGCGAAGCGGACGGGCAATGCCGAAATTGCCGATCAGGACGCCGAGGCCGAGGCCGAGCAAGACACCGACAACACCCATGACGACCAGCAGGAACGACATGTTCTTGTTGATGCTGGTGACGTTCTTGTTGAGGATCGCGAGGCGGGACATGTTCATGTCCATCAGGCTGCGAATGTCCTCTCGCGAGGCGAGAAAGGAGTCCCGGCCACTGGCGACCAGAGCGGTCAGTTCGCGCTGCTGTTCGGGTGTTGCGCGATCGGTGATCGCCTTGGCGATGGTGAGGGCTTTCTGGAGGTTGACCCGATAGGTCTCCACCGACCGGCGCAGCTTGGCGACGCCCTCCTGCACATCCGCCATCGGGGACTGCGCCACCTCGTCGATCCGGGTGCGGAACAGTCCTGCCTCCCGGTCGATCTGCTCAAGCGCATACTTGATCATGTCAGGCGTCGTGTTGGCCGCGAGCATGGCCTCGAGCCGGCCGATCATGATCAGATTCTGGCCGCCGCGCGCAGCCGTCACGGCGCGAGTGGCCACGCGTTCCATGCGATCCGTCTCGAGATCGACCTGCTGGAGGGCGTAGTAGCCGATCGCGGCCATGCCCAGCGTCAACACGTTGAGCGCAAGGATGATGACCATCAGCTTGGATGTGATGCGGATGCGAGAGAAGATCGACATGTGATGCATTCCACGGAGCACGGAGCGTGCGCGCGGCCACCATGGTGAAACAGAGTGAATCGCAGGTTAATCGACCGCTGGCGGCTGTGAAATTACACGGGCAATATTCACTCCCCTCCGCTTACCTAAAGATGTCTTGCATTAAGATGCGTTTTCGTCGTGATGATAAAGTATACTCATCAATATAGAAAAGCCCGTTATCGACGTACTGCACGCATAGGCCAGTCCGGCCCTGCATTCGCCAAGGGCTCGTCGAAAACTATCGCACGGCAATCCCACTGTCCCGCGCCGGGGCGCATGGAGATAACGGGTGGGGCTTGCCACGACGCCAGCCGATTACCTCCGACCACGGCCTTCGCGAACCTCGTACCTCACGGGTTTGGGCCAGCCCTGCCGCTGCCGGACGGCGCCTGCTGCCATATCGCGGCACCGTCATGGCCGACATGCGTTATTGAGGGCGCTGCCGACAATGACAGGGAGACCAATGCATGGCCGATGATATCGTGACGCTGTTCCACTCGCCGCAGAGCCGCTCGGGCGCAGCGCTTGTCCTGCTGGAGGAGCTCGGCGCCCCCTACAATCTGCACGTGCTCAACATGAAGGCTGGCGAGCAGCGGAGACCTGAATATCTGGCGGTCAATCCGATGGGCAAGGTGCCGGCGATCCGCCACCGCGACGCGCTGGTCACCGAGCAGGTCGCGATCTCCATCTATCTCGCCGATGCGTTCCCCGAGGTCGGCCTCGCGCCGGCCATCGGCGATGCCGAACGCGGCACCTATCTGCGCTGGCTGGTCTTCTACGCCGCCTGTTTCGAGCCGGCGGTGAGCGACCGCGCCATGAAGCGCGAGGCGGGCAGCGCCCAGAGCTCGCCCTACGGCGATTTCGATACGATGTACGAAACGCTGGTGCAGCACCTTTCGCGCCAGCCGTTCTTCACCGGCGAGCGCCTGTCGGCTGCCGACATCCTCTGGGGCACCGCGCTGCACTGGATGACGATGTTCGGCCTCGTGCCCGAACGGCCGGTGATCGCCGACTTCATCCAGAAGATCGTGTCACGTCCTTCCTACAAGACCATGATGGATCTCGACGCGACGCTCGCCGCCGAGCATCAGGCCGCGGTGGACGCGGCCGCGCAGGCCGGCGGCTGACAGAGGCTCAGCCGCACTCGCCGACAAGGCGATGGACGACCCAGCCGGTGCGGCCGAGGCTGAATTCCGCATCGCCCGGTTCGTAGAACTTGCCGTCCGGCCAGTGGGTGACCTGCACCCAGCGGCCGGACGTGACGAGGCGTCCCATCTGGACGGAACGCATCTTGACGCCATGGCCGGTGGGCATGCGGCTGATCATCGGCGCGTCGGTCGAGGGCGCGCTGCGGAGCGCGGCGAAACCGTCAGCGGTCGGCAGAACCTCGCAGACCGCGTTGAGGGCGCTGGCGGGAGAGGCCGCGAGGCCGAGGGCCAGCGCGGCAGCGGCGAACGCGCCGCTATGGCGGAAGGACAAGCGTCTGCGGGTCATGGGCGTCATCCCTGGGTGGGCCGGGTGACGCCTTGATAGCGGCGGCGGATTGGCGGGCGATGCCGGAGCGCGGCACCGTCCGTTTCAACTCTGTCCGCTTCTGCTTCAGCGCGGCTCGATACGGAGCGTGCCGATAGCGTCCCGCGCGACGTCCTCCCGCTTCGTCCGCATCGGGATGAATTCCACCCGCGACCAGCGCTCGGCAAGGTTGCCGTAAAGCCGCGAGGTCGGCAGCCCCGACTGTCCCGTCGAGTGCATGAACACCGAGCGCTCGGGATCGGCCATGTCGTAGAGCGCGCGCAGCGAGGCGGCGTGGCGCGACACGAAAGGTTCGGCCTCGTTGCGGATCGTGTGGCGGTTGACGTTGACCGTGTAGGTGTCGCCGGGCACGGGGACGCGGACGTCGAAGAGCCAGGCGAGAGCGGCGACGCGCGCGAATGGCCGGTGCTCGGACCGCGCGTCGTGGGCGCGACCCCACTGCCATTTCGAGCGATCCTGGCCGTAGCGTTTCTCGATGTCGTCGAGTGCCAGTTCCAGCGCCCGGGTGACGAGCGCCGCGCAGGAGACGGCGCCGGCGGGAGTGCCGCGGGTAGCGCACCAGTTCGACTGGCCCTCGCGGTTCTGCAGGACGTTCATCATCAAGACCTGCCGCTGGTCCCACAGGTCGCGGAACAGTTCGGGGCCGAGTTCGTCGGCATAGACGAGACGGGTCAACTCGCGCATCCACGCGGTGGCGATCAGCGGCTCGGCACGGTCGGCGGCCATCGTTCCGTCGAAGGCCTTGAGCATGTCCAGCGCCGCCTGCTCGCGCGCCGGTGTCTGGTGCCGGCGCTCGCGCTCGCCCGCGGGGTAGAGCTGAAGCAGGAGCGGCAGCGTCTCGCGCACGGCGTTCGAGCGATGGTCCGCCTGAATCTGCCGGAAGCTGTCGAGCGAGTGCCTGTCGCGCTGGGCGAGCAGTTCGCGGATGCGGTCGGCGCGGTGCGGCGTCGCCCATTCGCCGGTGATGAAGTGCGGATAACCCTCCGCAGTGATGCGCTCGTTGGCGGTGTAGCGGAAGCCGCGCTCCGGATTGAACTCCTGCGGCAGTTCCTCGAAGGGGATGAAGCCGGCCCAGTCGTAGCGGGCGTCCCAGCCGGGAGCCGGGAAGAGGCCGCGCAGGTCGTTGTCCGGCCGGCGCACCGGCACGCGTCCTGCGGCGATGAAGCCGATATTCCCGTCCACGTCGGCATAGACCATGTTCTGCTGCGGCGCGTGGTAGTGCCGCGCAGCCGCGAGGAATTCGGGCCAGTTCCTGGCGGTGTTCACGCGCGAGAAGGCCTGCACAGTCAGGTTGTCGGGCTCGAGCGCGGTCCAGCGCAGCGCCAGCGCATGGCCCTGGGGCGCCGCCTCGGTCGCGCCGCGGGACGCGCCGTCGGAGATGACCGGCCCGTGGCGCGTGATGCGCACGTTGAGCGTCACATCGGCGCCGCCCTTGACCTTGACGACCTCGCGCACGGTCTCGAAGTCGCGCCAGCCGTCCGGGGTCTGGTAGCGGTTCGGGTTCTGCGGATCGATCCGCTCGATATAGACATCCTGCACGTCCGGCCCGGTATTGGTGAAGCCCCAGGCGATGCGATCGTTGCGGCCGAGCACGACGCCGGGAACGCCCGGCAGCGTCGCCCCGATGACCGTGCCGGACGGCGAGGTCATCCGCGCGAAATACCAGAGTGCCGGAGCCGAGAGGCCGAGATGCGGATCGTTGGCGAGCAGCGGCTTGCCGGTCTCGGAGCGGGCGCCCGACACCACCCAATTGTTGGAGCCGACGCCTTCGAGGCCGAGATTGAACGGGCGGATCATCGCGTCGGCGCGCTGCGTCTGGCCGCCAAGCGAACGGTAGAGCGCCGTATAGTCCGGCAGCGCCGGCCAGCGCTCGCCGGAATAGGGCGGCAGAAACTCGCCGATGCGTTCCATGGAGAAGCCGGCCTGCGCCAGCCTGAGGCGGGTGATCTCGGCATTGAGATTGCCGCCGAGGTCGAGCGCCATCATCAGCGACCAGCCGATGGAATCGATCGGCGTCCAAGGCTCGGGGCTGGGGGCGCCGAGGATATGGAATTCCGGCGGCAGCGGCGTGGTGCGGCTGGTCAGGTAGGCGTTGACGCCGCGGGCATAGGCCGCGAGCAGGACGCGCGTTTCGGCGTCGAGATTGGCCCAGATGGTCTCGGCGGACCGGCGGATGCCGATCGTGCGCAGGAAACGGTCGGTCTCCAGCCCCGGCGCTCCGACCACCTCGGCGAGGCGACCATTGGCGATGCGGCGGTTCATCTCCATCTGCCACAGGCGGTCCTGCGCGTGAACGAAGCCGAGGGCGGCGGTGGCGTCGCCGTCCGTCGCCGCGAAGATATGGGCGACGCCCTCCTTGTCGCGGATCACCTCGACCGGCCGCTCGAAGCCCGGCAGGGTGACGGTGCCGGCAACCTGCGGCTCCACCGCGCGCACGTACCAGACCACCGTTGCGACAATAGCGACGAGCGCGAGGACCACCAGGAGAGCGGTCCATTTGAACAGGCGGCGGATGAAGCGCATGGCGAAACTCGGCGGAGGACCGCTGCCCGGAGCCGGAGAGCGGGCGCGGAGTTGATCATTGGCAGCGGACCGGAGCAAGGTGCGTTTCGGCGGAGTGCACGGCAGCATCCGAGTGGAGGACGCCATGGCAGACAATGACGACGACGCGGCCCTCGAACGCGCGGCGCGCAGGATTTTCGAGCTGCAGAACCCCGGCAAGCCCTGGCCGCCCGGTCCGCTGGCCAGCGCGGAGGAGAAGGAGCGCTACCGGCAGCTTGCCCGCAAGGAACTCGGCTCCAAGGAGGGCTAGAGGCCGGCCCGCTTGAACAGCCGCCGCCGCCATGCGAGGAAGCGCGCCTCATGTAGCGCCTTTCGCTGCATAGTTTCGGGACTTTCTCGGCCATGGCGACCTTCAAGCCGCTCGTCTTTTCGGGCATGCAGCCTTCGGGCGACCTGCACCTCGGCAATTATCTCGGCGCGCTGGTGAACTGGGTCGCCATGCAGGAGACCCACGACTGCATCTATTGCGTCGTGGACATGCACGCGATCACCGTCTGGCAGGACCCGAAAGCGCTGCAGAAGGCGATCCGCGAGGTCACGGCCGCCTATATCGCCGCCGGCATCGATCCGAAGCGCTCGATCCTGTTCAACCAGAGCCAGGTCCACGAGCACGCCGAGCTCGCCTGGGTGTTCAACTGCATCGCGCGGATCGGCTGGATGAACCGCATGACTCAGTTCAAGGACAAGGCCGGCAAGGACAAGGAGAACGCTTCCCTCGGCCTCCTCGCCTATCCGAGCCTGATGGCGGCCGACATCCTCGCCTATCGCGCGACGCACGTGCCCGTGGGCGACGATCAGAAGCAGCACCTGGAACTGACCCGCGACATCGCGATCAAGTTCAACAACGACTATTCCGAGCGCATCGCCGAGCTTGGCCATGGCGACGCCTTCTTCCCCGTCACCGAACCGGTGATCATGGGGCCGGCGACGCGCGTCATGTCGCTCCGGGACGGCACCAAGAAGATGTCGAAGTCGGACCCGTCGGACTATTCGCGCATCGCGCTGACCGACGATGCCGACACGATCGCCCAGAAGGTCCGCAAGGCCCGCACCGACCCCGAGCCGCTGCCGACCGAGGAGGCGGGCCTGAAGGGCCGCGCCGAGGCCGACAACCTCGTCGGCATCTTCGCGGCGCTGTCGGGACGCACCAAGGCCGACGTGCTGAAGGAATTCGGCGGCGGCCAGTTCTCGACGTTCAAGGTGGCGCTGGCGGACCTGTCGGTCGCCAAGCTCTCGCCGATCACGTCGGAGATGAAGCGGCTCCTGAACGACCCGGCCGAGATCGACCGCATCCTGGCGACCGGCGCCGAGCGCGCCCGGGCCATCGCCCGGCCGGTCATGGACTCGGTCAAGGACATCGTCGGCTTCGTCCGTTCCTGAACCGGCGCGGGACAACTCACGGCTGCCGCCTTGCGGCAGCTTTGTGACAGTTGACTCTTTTTGCGCACCTTCCGACTGTGAGCATCAATTTTCTCCGCTCCGGGTGTCCGGGTGGAGCCTTACGGGAGCCTGCCTCATGACCACCCTCCGCCGTGGCGCGCTTGTCGCCGCCTTCGCGCTCGTCGCCGGCTCCGCCGGCGCCCAGCAGCTCATTCCCTCGCCGACGCTGGACGCGATCCGCGCGCGCGGCCATCTGGAATGCGGCGTCCATCTCGGCCTGCCGGGCTTCTCCTTCGCCAATGACAAGGGCGAGTGGACCGGCCTCGACGTCGATTATTGCCGCGCGCTGGCCGCCGCCGTCCTCGGTGATGCCAACAAGGTCCGCTACACGCCGACCTCCGTGCAGCAGCGCTGGCCGGTGCTCCAGTCGGGCCAGGTCGACGTGCTGTCGCGCAACACCACCATCACCTATTCGCGCAACGCCACGCTCGGCGTGAACTTCCAGGGCATCAACTTCTACGAGGGCCAGACCTTCATCGTGCGCACCGCCTCGGGCGCGAAGAAGCCGACCGACCTCGAGAACGCCTCGATCTGCGTCGCCGCCGGCTCGACCGAGGAGCGCATGGCCGCGGACTATTTCCGCGAGCGCAACCTCAAGGTGTCGATCATCAACTTCCAGAAGAACGACGACGCCATCGCCGCCTACGATGCCGGCCGCTGCGACAGCTACACCGCCGGCGTCGGCGCGCTTGCCGGCCAGCGCATCAAGCTGCGCAATCCCGGCGAGCACACGATCATGACCGAGCTGATCTCCAACGACCCGCAGGGCCCGGTCACCCGCTGGGGCGACGAGCGCTGGCAGGCCATCGTGCGCTGGGTGCTGAACGGCATGATCGCCGCCGAGCATCTCGGCGTCACCTCGAAGAATGTCGACGAGATGCGCACGAACTCGCGCAATGCCGAAATCCGCCGCCTGCTCGGCGCGGACGGCAATTTCGGCGCCATGCTCGGCCTCGACAACGCCTGGATGTTCAACGCCATCAAGCAGGTCGGCAACTACAGCGAGAGCTACGAGCGCACGGTCGGCAAGGGTTCGCCGCTCGGCCTCGAGCGCGGCTCCAACCAGCTGTGGACCCGCGGCGGCCTGCTGTTCACCCCGCCGTTCCAGTAAGTCGCGCGCGGCCGATGACCTTGCAGGCCTGCCGCACCTGATCCGATCCCGCCCGTCCGGCCTCCGCCGGGCGGGCATCCGCCCCCCTTGAGCCGCGCTTGCGAACAGGCCCTTCGTGACCCGCTACTTCTATGACAAGCGCGTGCGCGAGATTTTCTGGCAGGCCGCGCTTCTGCTCGGGCTCGTCGCGACGGTGGTCGTCATCGTCCGCAACGCCTCGCAGAACATGGTCAATGCCGGCATGGCCTCCGGCTTCGACTTCCTGTGGCGGACGTCGGGCATCGACGTGCCCTTCGTGCTGACCAGTTACACGCCGGATTCCAACATCCTCGCGCTGCTCTGGGTCGGCGTCGTCAACACGCTGGTCATCTCCTTCGTCTCGGTCGTCGCGGCGACCCTGCTCGGTTTCGTCATCGGCGTGGCAAGGCTGTCGGCGAACAGGCTGCTGTCGGGCCTTGCCGGCGCCTTCATCGAGTTCGTCCGCAACATCCCGCTGCTGTTCTTCGTGCTGTTCTGGTATTTCGGCGTGATCGCTGCCCTGCCGGGCCCGCGCCAGTCGATCGGCATCTTCTCGATCGCCTATCTCAACAATCGCGGCCTCACGATCCCGGTGCCGACGGAGGGCAGCGCCTTCCGCATCGCTGCGGCCGTGGTGCTCGTCGGGCTGATCGCCCAGGCCGCCATCGCCTTCTGGGCCAAGCGCCGCCGTGACGCGACGGGGCAGATCTTCCCGGTCTGGGCGAGCGGCCTTGCCCTGCTTGCGGCCCTGCCGGCGCTCGCCTTCGGCATCGCCGCCACCGTCAGCCCGTGGGACGTGCCGGCGCTGCGCGGCTTCAATTTCCGCGGCGGCTTCGTGCTTGTGCCGGAATTCGTCGCGCTGTTCGCGGCGCTGACGACCTATACGGCCGGGTTCATCGCGGAGATCGTTCGCGGCGGCATCCAGTCGGTGGTCAAAGGCCAGTGGGAGGCCGCCTATGCGCTGGGCCTGAGGCCCAACCGCGCGCTGAACCTCGTCGTCATCCCGCAGGCGCTGCGCGTGATGATCCCGCCGCTGACGAGCCAGTATCTCAACGTGCTGAAGAACTCGTCGTTCGGCGCGGCGATCGCCTTCCCCGAGCTCGTCAGCGTCTTCGTCGGCTCGGCCCTGACCAATACCGGCCAGGCCATCGAGATCATCGCCATCACGCTGGCGATCTATCTCGCCATCGGCCTCGCCGTCTCGGGCTTCATGAACTGGTACAACGCCAAGACCGCGCTGGTGACCCGATGAGCGACGTCGCCGCGCCCTCCATGCCGCCTCTCCTGCGCCGCCTGCGCCAGGGCTATTTCGCGACGCCCGTCGATGCGGTCGTCTCAATTCTGTGCATCGCGGCGATTGTCGCCATCGTCGTTCCCATCGTCCGCTGGGCAGTCATCGACGCGAATTTCGCCGGAACCACCCGCGCCGACTGCACCGGCGAAGGCGCCTGCTGGGTGTTCATCAAGGCCCGGTTCGGCCAGTTCATGTACGGCTTCTATCCCGTCGACCAGCGCTGGCGGGTGAATGCGGCCGGCCTGCTGCTGGTGGCGACCGTCTGCTTCTCCTTCTGGAAGGCGATGCCGCGCCGCGCCATCGCCGTGCCGGCCCTATGGGCGCTGATGCTTCTCGTCGGCGCCTGGCTCCTCGCGGGAGGCTTCGGCCTGCCGCGCGTCGAGACGCGCCAGTGGGGCGGCCTGATGCTGACCGTGTTCCTGTCGGTCTATGCCGGCGTTCTCGCCGTGCCGCTGGGCATCCTGCTCGCCCTCGGCCGCCAGTCGGAACTGCCGGTGATCCGGCTCGTCGCCACCATCTTCATCGAGTTCTGGCGCGGCGTGCCGATCATCACGGTGATCTTCCTCGCCTCGCTCCTCCTGCCGCTGGTCATGCCGGCCGGCTGGGACATCGACCGGCTCGTGCGCGCTCTCGTCGGCCTTGCCTTCGTCATCGCCGCCTACATGGCGGAAGCCGTGCGCGGCGGCCTGCAGGCGATCCCCAAGGGCCAGTGGGAGGCGGCCGCCGCCGGCGGGCTCGGCTACTGGCAGACCACCGGCCTGATCGTGCTGCCGCAGGCGCTGCGCATCTCCATGCCGGCCATGACCAACGAATTCATCGCGCTGGTGAAGAACACCTCGCTGGTCTCCATCGTCTCGATCTTCGACCTGCTGGGCATCGCCCAGGCCTCGCTCGCGGACCCCGCCTGGGTCGGCTTGAACAAGGAGGCCTATGCCTTCGCCGGCACGGTCTACTGGATCATCTGCTTCGGCCTGTCGCGCTGGTCGCGGCATCTGGAAGCCAGCCGCAAGACGACGCATTGATCGCGACGTACTGACACGCGCCCGGCCGGATTGCCGGACGCTGTCTGCGGCGCTAGGTCAGCGGCTCCCCCTGCGATGGATGCTGCCATGACCGCTGCCGCTGGCCCCCTTTCCGACATCAAGGTCGTCGAGCTCGGCTCGTTCATCGCCGGGCCCTATTGCGGCCAGCTGCTCGCCGACATGGGCGCGGACCTCGTCAAGTTCGAGGATCCCGGCAAGGGCGACCCCATGCGCCAGTGGGGCTTCGCCAAGAAGGACGGCGCGTCCGTCTGGTGGCCGGTCATCGGCCGCAACAAGCAGAGCGTGACCGTCGACCTGCGCAAGGCGAAGGGACAGGACATCCTGCGCCGCCTCCTCGCCGGGGCCGACGTGCTGCTGGAGAACTTCCGCCCCGGCACGCTGGAGAAATGGGGCCTCACCGTCGAGGCGCTCCATGCGCTCAACCCCAAGCTGATCATCGCCCGCGTCTCCGGCTACGGTCAGTACGGCCCCTATTCCGAGAAGGCGGGTTTCGCGGCCGTTGCCGAGGCGATGGGCGGCATGCGCACGATCAACGGCTATCCCGACCGGCTGCCGACCCGCACGGGCCTCTCCATCGGCGACACGCTTGCCGGCATCTACACCGCCTTCGGCATTCTCGCAGCGCTCCACCAGCGCGGGCGCGACGGCAAGGGACAAGTGATCGATGTCGGCCTGACCGACGCCATCCTCGCCTCCATCGAAGGCGTCATCGCGGAATATTCGGTGACGGGGCATGTGCGCGGCCGCACCGGCCTGACGTCGCCGGGCTTTGCCCCCTCCAACATCTATCCGACGCTCGACGGCCACCACATCGTCATCGGCGCCAATGCCGACACGATCTGCAAGCGGTTGTTCGCGGTCATGGGCATGGACTTCCTTGCCGAGGACCCGCGCTTCGCGACCCATGGCGCGCGCGGCCAGCCGGACAACCAGGCCGAGATCGACCGGATCATCGGCGACTGGACCTCGACCCGCCCGCGCGACGAATTGCTGCGCCTGCTCGACGGCGCGGCCGTGCCGGCCGGCGGCGTCAACGATGCGGCGGCGGTGGCGGCCGATCCGCATTTCCGCGCGCGCGACATGGTGGTCGAGGTGGAGACAGCCGATTTTGGCCGGATGCTCATGCAGGGCATCGTGCCGAAGCTCACCCGCACGCCGGGCACGATCCGTTGGCCGGGCGCGGGGCTCGGCGAGCATACGGAAGCGGTGTTGAGAGCGGCGGGCTTTTCGCCGGAAGAGATCGAGGGGATGCGGAAAGAGGGCGTTCTCTAGCGCGCGCGAATTGACTTCCCCCTTCCCGCCACGTGAGATCGGCCCATGTCATCCGATCTCGACAGCCAGTTCCTGTCCCGAGCCGTCAGGCTGTCCCGCACCCACATGGAGGCGGGCCATGGCGGCCCCTTCGGCGCGGTGGTCGTGCTCGACGGCAAGGTCGTCGCCGAGGGCTGGAACCAGGTGACCTCGACCAACGACCCGACCGCCCACGCCGAGGTCGTCGCCATCCGCCGCGCCTGCGCCGAACTCGGTCGCTTCGACCTGCGCGGCGCGACGCTCTATACGAGTTGCGAGCCCTGCCCGATGTGCCTGACTTCGGCGCTCTGGGCGCGCATCGGCCGCATCGTCTATGCCAACACGCGCGACGATGCCGCGGCCATCGGCTTCGATGACGCTCCCTTCTACGAGGAGGTCAAGCGCGCGCCGGCCACCACGATGGCAAGGATGGACCACCATCCCTCCGCCGAGGCGCGCGGCGTCTTCCTCGAATGGGCCGCCAAGCCCGACAAGGTCGAATACTGATGCCGCCGCTTCTGGAGGCGCGCGGCATCGTCAAGCGCTACGGCGCGCTGGTCGCCAACGACCATGTCGACCTGACCGTCGCGCCGGCCGAGATTCACGCCCTGCTCGGCGAGAACGGTGCCGGCAAGTCGACGCTGGTGAAGATCCTCTACGGCCTCGTCCAGCCCGGCGAGGGCGCCATCGCCTTCGAGGGCCGGCCAGTGGCGCTGGCAAGCCCCGCTCAGGCGCGCAGGCTCGGCATCGGCATGGTGTTCCAGCACTTCTCGCTGTTCGAGGCGCTCACCGTCGCGGAGAATGTCGCGCTGTCGCTGCCGGCGGAGACGCCGATGGCGACCATCGAGGCCGAGGTCGCGCGCCTCTCGGCCGCCTACGGCCTGCCGCTGGAGCCGCGCCGGGAGGTCTGGCGGTTGTCGGTGGGCGAGCGCCAGCGCATCGAGATCGTGCGTGCGCTGCTGCAGAACCCGAAGCTGCTGATCCTCGACGAGCCGACCTCGGTGCTGACGCCGCAGGAGGCCGACCGGCTGTTCGAGACGCTGGAGAGGCTGAAGGCGGAGGGCCGCAGCGTCCTCTACATCTCGCACAAGCTGGACGAGGTTCGCCGCCTCTGCGACCGCGCGACGATCCTCCGGGCGGGGCGGGTGGTCGCCGCCTGCGATCCGCGCGTGGAGACGGCTGCAAGCCTCGCCCGCATGATGGTCGGCGCCGATGTCGGCGAGGTGCGGACAGCGGCGCATGAACCCGGCGCGGTGCGGCTTGCCGTGAGCGGCCTGTCGCTGGCCGCCGCCGATACCCACGGCACGGCGCTTCGCGACGTCGCGCTCGATGTGCGTGCCGGCGAGATCGTCGGCATTGCCGGCATTGCCGGCAATGGCCAGGACGAATTGTTCGCCGCGCTGTCCGGCGAGCGCGGCAGCGCGGCCGGTTCGGTTGTCATCGACGGCAGCGCCGTGGGTGCGGAGAACATTACGGCCCGCCGGAAGCGGGGCGCTGCCTTCGTGCCGGAAGAGCGGCTGGGGCACGCCGCAGCACCGCGTTTCACACTGAGCGAAAACACCCTGCTGTCAGGCCACGCGACCAACGGCCTCGTGCGCGGCGGCTTCGTCGACCGCAATGCCGTGTCGGGATGGCTGCAGCGTGTGATCAAGGCATTCGACGTGCGCATGAGCGGCCCCGACCCGGAAGCGCGCGCGCTGTCCGGTGGCAATCTCCAGAAGTTCGTGGTCGGCCGGGAAATCCTGCGCGAGCCATCGCTGCTGGTCGTCGCCCAGCCGACCTGGGGCGTCGATGCGGCAGCGGCGGCGACCATCCGGCAGGCCCTGATCGATCTGGCGGCGCGCGGGGCGGCCGTGCTGGTCATCAGCCAGGATCTCGACGAACTGTTCGAAATCAGCGATCGCGTCGCGGTCATCGCCGGGGGACGCCTGTCGGAGGCAGTCCCTGCGCGATCGCTGACGCGCGGCGAGGTCGGCCTGCTCATGGGCGGCATCCACGGCGAGGCCGCGGCATGAGGATCGTGCTCGAGCGCCGCGACGACCGGCCGCGCTGGCTGAGCTTCGCCTCGCCGCTGGCGGCCGTGGTGCTGACGATGATCGCGGGCGCCATTCTCTTCGCGCTGATGGGCCGCAATCCGGTTGCGGCGCTGAAGGTCTTCTTCATCGATCCCCTGAGCGATGGCTGGGCCCTGCAGGAACTGGCGGTCAAGGCGACGCCGCTGATCCTGATCTCGGTGGGGCTCACGCTCTGTTACCGCTCCAACAACTGGAACATCGGCGCGGAAGGGCAGCTCGTCATGGGCGCCATCTTCGGCTCGTGGCTGGCGCTGGCGACCCACGGCACGCCGAACGGCCCCTGGGTGATCGCCGCCATGCTGGCTCTCGGCGCGCTCGGCGGCATGCTCTGGGCGCTGATCCCGGCGCTCCTCAAGACGCGCTTCGGCGTCAACGAGATCCTGGCCAGCCTCATGCTCGTCTATGTCGCGGAACTGACGCTCGACTATCTCGTGCGCGGGCGCTGGCGCGACCCGAAGGGCTTCAACTTCCCGCAATCGGTGAATTTCGAGCCCGAAGCGACCATGCCGCTGCTGGCGGAATCAGGACGGCTGCATGTCGGCTTTCTGATCGCCATCGCCGTTGCACTCACCGCCGCCTTCGTCATGGCGCGGATGATCAAGGGCTTCGAGATCAGGCTGGTGGGCGAGGCGCCGCGCGCCGCGCGCTTCGCCGGCTTCGACGACCGCCGCACGACGCTCCTCGTCTTCGCCGTTTCCGGCGCGCTGGCAGGCCTTGCCGGGATCATCGAGGTATCGGGCCCCATCGGCCAGCTCCAGCCGTCGATCTCGCCGGGCTACGGCTTCACCGCCATCATCGTCGCCTTTCTCGGCCGGCTGAACCCCATCGGCGCGCTGGTCGCCGCGCTGTTCCTCGCGCTGACCTTCATCGGCGGCGAGAACGCCCAGATCGCGATGCGCATCCCGCTCGACGTAACGCGCGTGTTCCAGGGCCTGCTGCTGTTCTTCGTGCTCGGCTGCGACGCCTTCCTGCTCTATCGCCTGCGCATCCTCGCCACGGGAAGGACCGCCTGATGGGCCTGTTCGAGGCGATCCTGCTCACCGTCGTCACGGCCGCGACGCCGCTGCTGATCGCGGCGCTCGGCGAACTCGTGGTCGAGCGTTCCGGCGTCCTCAATCTCGGCGTCGAGGGCATGATGATCGTCGGCGCGGCCACCGGCTTCGCGGTCGCGATCCTGACGGGATCGGCACTGCTCGGCGTTCTCGCAGCCGTTGCCGCCGGCATGGCCATGGCGGCGCTGTTCGCCGGGCTCACTCTCGGCCTTGCCGCCAACCAGGTCGCCACCGGTCTTGCGCTGACCATTCTCGGCCTCGGGCTATCGGGCCTGATCGGGCGCGACTTCATCGGCGCGCGGCGCGACCCGATGGCGAAGATCGTCGTTCCCTACCTCTCCGACATCCCGGTCATCGGCAAGCTCGTCTTCGCCCAGGATCCCATCGTCTATGCCTCGGTGGCGCTGCTGGCCGGCGTCTGGTGGTTCCTGTTCCGGAGCCGCGCCGGTCTGGTGCTGCGCGCCGTCGGCGAGAGCCACGCCTCGGCCCATGCACTGGGCTATTCGGTGCTGAAGATCCGGTTCCTCGCCGTGCTGTTCGGCGGCGGCTGCGCGGGCCTCGCGGGGGCCTATCTGTCGCTCGCCTATACGCCGTTCTGGTCGCCGGGCATGACCGCCGGGCGCGGCTGGATCGCGCTTGCCATCGTGGTCTTCGCCAGTTGGCTGCCGCTGCGGGTCGCCATCGGCGCCTATCTGTTCGGCGGCGTCACGGTGCTCCAGTTGCACGCGCAGGCGCAGGGCCTCGGCATTCCGAGCCAGCTCATGTCGGCCCTGCCCTATCTCGCGACCATCCTGGTGCTGGTCCTGATCAGCGCCGGGCGTCGCGGCAGTCAGGCGCCGGCCTCCCTCGGCACGCCTTTCGTGCCCGACCGGTGAACCCGCGGCGCGGTGTGGCGCGGGTGGGTGTACCACCCCTGTCGCATTGACTTGTCCGCCGCCAGTCCTTACCCCTGAGAGCATAAGAAGAAGGCTTCGGGACCGCCGCACCATCGGGCGACGGCACATTCGAACAGACAGGCGGAGGAGCCTCATGGCCCTGCGGATTTCCGGCAAGAACCTCGATATCGGCGAGGCGTTGCGTGATCGGATCGCAGGACGTGTCAGTGAGGCCGCAGGGCGATATCTCGACGGCAGAGTGACCGGCCACGTCACCGTGGAGAAGGAAGCGCATGGCTTCCGCTCCGTCGCGGCCCTGCACACCCCAACGGGCACGACCCTGCAGGCGGAAGCTTTCGCGGCCGATGCCTATGCTGCCTGCGATCTGGGCGTGGAACGGATCGAAAAGCGCCTGCGGCGCTATTCCAAGCGGCTGAAGGACCGCGCCGGCAATCTCGCGATGTCGGCGGCGGTGGCAATGCCCTCCTATATCATCGAGGCGCCCGACGAAGCCGCCGGCGATGAGGGTGGGGGCGGTTTCGAGCCGGTCATCATCGCGGAACAGACGGCCAGCCTCCGCCGGATGACCGTGGCAGACGCCGTCATGGAGCTGGATATGACCGGCGCTTCCGCGGTGGTTTTCCATCATGCGGTTCACGGACGCGTGAATGTGGTGTACAGGCGCGCGGACGGGCATGTCGGGTGGGTGGACCCGCCCTCGCCGCCGAACGGGCCAGCCTGACGGACCGGCCGGTCGGGGGGTTCTGATCCCCCCGTCATGGCACCGTCATTGCATGGACCCTATTGACGGCCGCGAACTGGCCCGCACTTTCCGAGAAGGCAGCCGATGCCGCTTCCAGACATCATAGCAGAAGGCGCGATCATCCCCGCCCTGCGCGCCGATTCGAAGAAGCAGCTCCTGCAGGCCCTGTCCGCCCGGGCCGCCGAACTCACGGGCCGCCCGGCCTCGGAAATCTTCGACACGTTGAGCGCGCGCGAGAGCCTCGGCTCCACCGGCGCCGGCAGCGGCATCGCCATTCCTCACGGCAAGCTGCCGAAGCTGGCGCGGGTCACGGGCCTGTTCGCGCGGCTGGAGAAACCGGTCGACTTCGATTCGATCGACGGCCAGCCGGTGGATCTGGTCTTCACGCTGCTCGCCCCCGAGGGCGCCGGCGCCGACCACCTCAAGGCGCTGTCGCGGATCGCCCGGCTCACCCGCGACCCCGGCAATGTCCAGAAACTGCGCAGCGCCCGCGACGAGGCGAGCCTGCGCATGCTGCTGGCGCAGTCGCCGACCCCTCACGCCGCGTGAGGCGGGACCGCCTCGCGGCAGCGCTGGCCGCCGCGCTGGCATGCATCGTCCCGGCGAAGGCCTCCGAACCGCCGCGACGCATCGTCTCGCTCAATCTCTGCGCCGACCAGTTCGTGCTGGCGCTTGCCGACCGCGACCGGATCGTCGCGCTGTCGCGGCTCGCGACCGACCCCGCGATCTCGGCCGCCGCCGAGGCCGCGAAGGGGCTGCCGCAGACCGGCGGCACCGCCGAGGAGGTGCTGTCGCTGAACCCCGATCTCGTTCTGGTCGGGCCGCTCGACCGGCTGGGCACGGCCCGAATCCTTGCCGCCCGCGGCTTCCGGGTCGAGCGCATGGCCCTGCCGGCGACTTTCGCCGAGACCCAGGCCGAGATCCGCCGCATCGCCGCGCTGATCGGCCATCCCGAGCGCGGCGAAGCGCTGGCCGCCCGTCTCGACGCCCTGCCCCTGCAACTCGGCCGGATGCCGGCAGCCCTGCCCTATGAGCGGCGCGGCTATGCGGCCGGCCCCACCTCGCTGACCGGCGAGGTGCTGGCCCGCGCCGGCTTCCGCCACGCCGACCAGGGGGCGGCCGGGCTTGGCCGCTTCGTGCCGCTGGAGGCGATTGTCGCCGCCCGCCCCGATGCGCTGGTGGTGAGCGAGACGGCTGCGCGCGCGGCCGACCATGGCTCTGCATTGCTGCTGCATCCCGCCCTCGCCCGGCTCTTTCCACCGGAGCGGCGCGTCACCCTGCCCACCGCGCTGACCGCCTGCCCGGGCCCGGCTCTGGCCGAGGCCGTGGAGCACCTCGCAGAGGCGCGCCGCCGGCTGCCCTAGGTCGGGCTGCCCACATTTCGATCATCTTCAAGTCCGCCATCATCTTGGCTTGCCGATCTGCGATCCCCAGCTAAGGTTTCACCTTCCGGTGCTGACGGGAGGGGGGGCCGGAGAAGACAAGCGGAGTGCCTGTGGCCGACCTGATCGCCTTCGATGACTGCATCAAGCTCGTGCTGAGCCTCGATACGATGAAGCCGGCGCCCGGCCAGCCGCGCCGCCTCGACGGGCTGTTCCGCGACCTGTCGCGCTTCCGGCCGCACGAGCCGGCCTACGAATTGCAGGACCTGATCTGGGCGATCTGGACCAATCACGAGGACGACTACGCCGACGAGGCGATGGAACAGGCGATCAACGCCATCGCCGCAAAGGACTACGACATCGCCCATCTGGTTCTCGATGCGCTGGTCGATGCACGCCCCGAATGGTCGGAAGCCTGGAACAAGCGCGCCACCCTGCATTTCATCCGGGGCGACGATGCCTATGCGGTGTCCGACATCATGGAAACGCTGAGGCGCGAGCCGCGGCATTTCGGCGCGCTGTCGGGCTTTGCGCAGATCTGCCTGCGCCATGGCCGCGAGGCGGAAGCGCTGATCGCCTTCGAGGCGGCGCTGGCGGTCAATCCGCATCTCGAGGGCGTCGCCGCGCTGGTCGCCGAGATGCACGCCAATGGCGGGCGCGTCCTGCACTGAGCGGACTGCCAGACCTATCGTGAACCCGATAGACGGATAGCCCCTCACTGCGGGCTTCTGCCGTGTCCTTCCTCGCGCTCATCCTCAAGGCGCTCACGACCGCCGTCATCGTCGTCGCCGCATCGCTGGTCGCCGAGCGGACACGGCCATTCCTCGCCGCCATGGTTCTGTCGCTACCGGTCTCGACAGGACCGGCCTATGTGCTTCTGGCGCTCGATCACGACGCGCCGTTCATCACCGATGCCTCGCTCGCGAGCCTTGCCGGCAATGTCGCCATCGTGCCGGCGGCTCTCGCCTATGCCGCGCTGGCGCGCCGCGGCTCGGGACTGATCCCGTCCTATGCCGGCCTGATCGCCGCATGGCTCGCCGCGATGCTCGTCGTCAGGGCCTTCACGTGGACGACGACCTCCGCCGTCACGCTCAATCTCGTCGTCTTCGCCGCCGCCATCGCCGCGACCTGGGGCTGGCGAACAGCCACCACGCCGCCGCCCGCGCGCCGCCGCTGGTTCGACATTCCGCTGCGCGCCGCGATCGTCGTCGCGGTCGTGGTGTCGGTGATCCTCGTTTCGGAGAGCGTCGGCCCCTCCATCACCGGCTATGCGGCGCTGTTCCCGGCGAGCTATTCGAGCTTCATCCTGCTGATGCACCGGCGGCTCGGCGGCGCGGTCGTTGCGGCGGCCTTCATCAACGGGCTGATCATGCTGGTGGGATTCACCGCGTTCCTGCTGGCGATCCACCTCTTCGCGCGCGCGGGCCATGTGTGGACCGGCATCCTCGTCGGCCTCGCCCTGCCGATCCTGTGGTCGGCCTCGCTGCTTGCCTTCATCCGGTTCAGGCGCCCTTCGCGCGCCTAGCCTTGAGGGCGTAGAGCGCCTCCTGCGCCTCGCGCGGCGTCATGTCGTCGGGATCGAGGCCATCGAGCAGGTCCAGCGCCGGATCGGCCTTGGCGACCGGGACCGGACGCGGCGCGGCGGCGAACAGCGGCAGGTCGTCCACCATCCGTCTCACAGGCGCGGCGCGATCGGTCGCTTCCAGCTCGGACAAGACCTGCCGCGCGCGCTCGACCACGGAGGGCGGCAGCCCCGCGAGCTTTGCCACCTGGATGCCGTAGGAGCGGTCGGCCGCGCCATCCGTCACCTCATGCAGGAAGATCACGTCGCCCTGCCATTCCTTGACGCGCATGGTGGCGTTGTGGAGCCGCTTGAGGCGTTTCGACAGCGCCGTCAGCTCATGGAAATGGGTGGCGAACAGCGAGCGGCAGCGGTTGGTCTCATGCAGGTGCTCCACCGCCGCCCAGGCGATGGAGAGACCGTCGAAGGTCGCCGTGCCGCGACCGATCTCATCGAGGATGACGAGCGCGCGGGGGCCCGACTGGTTGAGGATCGCCGCCGTCTCGACCATCTCGACCATGAAGGTCGAGCGCCCGCGCGCGAGGTCGTCGGCCGCGCCGACGCGGGAGAAAAGCCGGTCCACCACGCCGATATGGGCCGAGGCCGCCGGTACGAACGAACCCATCTGCGCCAGCACGGCGATGAGCGCGTTCTGGCGCAGGAAGGTGGATTTACCGGCCATGTTGGGGCCGGTGATCAGCCAGATGCGGCCGCTGCCATTGCCTGCCTCGCTACCCGAGAGGTCGCAGTCGTTGGCGACGAACGGACCGCCGCTGCGCAGCGCCTGCTCGACGACGGGATGGCGGCCCTGGGCAATGGCGAAGGCATGCGAATTGTCGACCAGCGGACGCGCATAGGACTGCTCGACCGCGAGCGTCGCCAGCGCCGCGGCGACGTCGATCACGGCGAGCGCCTCGGCCGCCGCCTTGATGGTGTCCGAGGCGGCGAGGACGGTGGCTGCGAGTTCGCCGAAGATATCGAGTTCCAGCCCCAGCGCCCGATCGGCGGCGCCGGCGATCTTCGCTTCCAGCGCGCCAAGCTCGGTGGTCGTGAAGCGCATGGCACCGGCCATGGTCTGGCGGTGGATATAGGTCGCGTTCAGCGGAGGCTTCAGGAAGGCGTCGCCGTGCTGCTGGCCGACCTCGACGAAATAGCCAAGCACGTTGTTGTGCTTGACCTTCAGCGTCCTGACGCCGGTCTCCTCGGCATAGCGCGCCTGAAGCGAGGCGATGACCCGCCGGCTCTCGTCGCGCAGCGCCCGCGTCTCGTCCAGCGCGGCGCAGTAGCCGGGCCGCACGAAACCGCCATCGCGTTTCATGAGCGGCAGGTCGTCGGCCAGCACCGAGGCGAGCAGGGCGGCGACGGCGGGATCGGGCCTTGCGAGCCCTTCAGCGGCCTGCCGCAATTCTCCGGCGGCCTCACCGGATACGACTTCGGCAAGGGCCGCGGCTGCGACCAGCCCCTGACCTATGGCGGCGAGGTCGCGCGGCCCGCCGCGATCCATGGCGATGCGGGTGAGCGCCCGCGCCATGTCGGGCGCCGCATCGAGATGGGAGCGGATGTCCGCGCGCAACCCCGACCCGGCGACCAGCGCCGCCACCGCGTCGAGCCGCCCGGCAATGGCCGCCGGGTCAGTCAGCGGATTGGCGAGCCGACCGGAGAGCATGCGCGCGCCGGCCGCCGTCACCGTGCGGTCGATGGCGGAGAGGAGCGAGCCCTGTCGCTCGCCGCCGAGCGTGCGGACGAGTTCGAGATTGGCGCGGGTCGCCGCGTCGATCAGCATGGCCGCGCCGGCCGGCTCATGGACCGGCGGCGACAGCGGCGCACGCGAGGCGATCTGCGTGCGCTCGACATAGGTGACGACGGCGGCGGCGGCAGTCGCCTCGAGCCGCGAGAAGGCGCCGAACCCATCCAGCGTCCTGACGCCGAAATAGGCGGCGAGCCGACGCTCGGCGGTCGCGCCGTCGAACAGGTCGCGCGGGCTCGGCGAGACCGAGCGATAGCCGCGCCAGAAGTCGCCCCATTCGGCATCGGCGAACAATGCGTCCGAGACGACGATCTCCTGCGGATCGACGCGGGCGATCTCGGCGGCGAGCCGGGCGCCGTCGGTCTCCGCGACACGGAACTCGCCGGTGGAGATATCGACCCAGGCGAGGCCGAACCCGTCGGTTCCCGAGGACGAGGTCTTGGCGCGCGCGACGGCGAGCAGGTAATTGCTCCGCCGCGCCTCCAGCAGCGTGTCCTCGGTCAGCGTGCCGGGCGTGACGAGACGCACGACGTCGCGCTTCACCACGGATTTCGACCCGCGCTTCTTCGCCTCCGCCGGATCTTCGACCTGCTCGCAGACCGCCACCTTGAAGCCCCGCTGGATGAGGCGGTTCAGATAGTCGTTAGCGGCATGGACCGGCACGCCGGCCATGGGAATGTCCTCGCCGAGATGCTTGCCGCGCTTGGTCAGCGCGATGCCGAGCGCGCGCGAGGCGCGGACCGCGTCGTCGAAGAACAGTTCGTAGAAATCGCCCATCCGGTAGAACAGCAGCGAGTCCGGGTTGGCCGCCTTGATCTCGATGTACTGCTCCATCAGCGGCGTGACGCGGCTGTCCGCCGGCTGGGCGGCCTCCTCTGACGCGGGTGGCTGGCTAGGCTGATGCATGGCCGGGACGCTGGCAGGTGCATGCCACGATTTCAACCGGGCGCGGCCGCCGCCCACAGGGTTTAGCCCGGATCTAGCCAACGATGCGGGCGAGATCGGCCTGCACGGCCTTCAGTTTCGGCAGAAGGTCGCGCACCAGCAGGTCTGGCGGAAAGCGCGTCGCCTGCGTGCCGACATTGATCGCCGCCAGCGTCCGGCCGCGAATGTCGAAGACAGGCACGGCGATCGAGGTCAGCCCGATCTCCAGCTCCTGGTCGATGATGGCGTGGCCGTCGCGCCTGATGCCGTCAAGCAGGCGCATGATCGTGTCGGCATCGGTCACGGTACGCCCGGTGCGCGGGGCGCGGGGCATGGCCTCGACGCGCCGGCGCGCCTCCTCGTCCGGCAGCGCGGCCAGCAGCACGCGGCCCATGGAGGTGCAGAAGGCCGGGAGGCGGGCGCCGACCGAGAGGCCGACCGACATGATCCGCCGGGTGGCGGCCCGCGCCACATAGACGATCTCGCTACCGTCGAGGATGGAGGCCGACGAGCTCTCGCCGATCTCCTCCGAAAGCCGCTCCAGCGCACTCTGGAGAATGGTCGTCAGCGGCGTCGAGGACAGATAGGCATAGCCGAGCCTGAGCACGCGCGGGGTCAACGCGAACAGGCGGCCATCCGTCTCCGCATAACCGATGCGCGCGAGGGTGATGAGGCAGCGCCGCGCGGTCGCGCGCGTGAGACCCGTCATCCGCGCAATGTCGGCGATCGTCAGGCGCGGATGGGCGGCGTCGAAACAGGCGATGACGGCGAGGCCCTTTTCGAGGCCCAGCATGTGATCGCGGTCGATCTGCCGGAACGGTTCGGAAGTCTGGTCCAAGGCGCGGCCTGCTGTGCGGTCACCGCACGTCGTTGCTCGCAACCTATTGGCGCGTTTCTGACCTGCGGGCAATGGCGAAGCCCTTTCCCCGTCCCATCTCGCGGTGCAAACTCGACCCGTCGTTCCCCTTGGATTTCCTTCCGCATGTCCCTCCGCATTCTCGTCGTCGAAGGCAACAACGCGGCCGACCGGGCCCGGCACGCCAGGAATCGCGGCGCAACGCCGTCCGAGGCCTATGCCGAAGTGCTGAGGGAGCTCGCGCCGGACGCCGTCGTCGATCTCTGCTTTCCGGCCGATCCCGGTGCCAACCTGCCGGATTCCGGCGGCCTTGCCGGCTATGACGCGGTGGCGCTGACAGGTTCCTCGCTCAACATCTACGACATGACGCCGGAGATCACCGCGCAGATCGACCTCGCCCGGCAGGTCTTCGCATCGGGCACGCCGGTCTTCGGCTCCTGCTGGGGCCTGCAGATCCTGACGACGGCGGCCGGCGGGGTGGTCCGCCGCAATCCGAAGGGCCGCGAAATGGGCTTCGCCCGCAAGATCGTGCCGAACGAGGCCGGCCGCGCCCATCCCATGCTCGCCGGGCGACCGGCGGCCTTCGACGCGCCGGCCATCCATCAGGACGAGGTTGAGACCATGGCGCCGGGCACAACGCTGCTCGCGTCGAACGGCATGAGCGAGGTGCAGGCGGTGGAGATCCGGGTCGGCAAGGCGACAGCCTGGGCTGTGCAGTATCACCCGGAATTCTCGTTCGGCGAGGTCGCGGCCATCGGCGGCGCGCTGGGCACGCGGCTGATCGAGGAGGGCTTCTTCCGCACCATGGACGAACTTGGCCGCTGGCGCGCCGACCTCGATGCGCTCGACGCCGACCCCGCCGACGCGGCAGTCGCCTGGCGGCACGGCTTCGACAGCGAACTGACCGAAGAGGGCCGCCGCCGGCTCGAACTGTCGAACTGGATCGCCGCGCGGGTGCGGCCCGAGAAGAGCGCGCGAGGCCGCGCATGACGACGCAGGGAGCCTTCGAGACCCCGGCCGGCAGTTCGCGCGAGCAGCTTCGCCTGCCGACTGCATCGTGGCCGGTGCGGGCGGCGCAGGGGCTCGGGGAAACGCTCGGCTACGGCATCGGCTACGCGCTGCCGTTCTATTTCGCGCGGTCCGCGAAGCCCGTCGATCCCGAGCCGCTCTGGCGCCTGATCACGACGCGGCAGCCGGCCCTCATCCAGTCACTGATCGACGCCTGGCCGCCGGCGCCGCGTCGCGAGCGCATCCTGCGGCGTTTCCTGGAGCCGTCCCACGCCGAAGGGATCCAGTATCACTACGACGTCTCGAACGACTTCTACGCCCTGTTCCTCGACCGGCGCTTCATGTTCTACACCTGCGCCGATTTCAACGCGCCCGGCGAGACCATCGAGGACGCCCAGCTCAACAAGGCCAACCACATCCTCTCGCTGCTCGATCCGAAGTCCGGCGAGAAGATCATCGAACTCGGCTGCGGCTGGGGCTCGATGATGAGGCACATCCACGCCCATACCGGCGATGCGGCCAACCTCTCGGGGCTGACGCTGTCGCACGACCAGCTCGCCTATGTGTGTGGCAAGCTCGGCCTGAACGCCGAACTCGGCGACTTCATCACCCGCGGCTACGGTACCGAGACCTACGACAAGATCTATTCGATCGGCTCGTTCGAGCACATCAAGCCGGACGAGGTTCTGCCGCTGTACAAGCGGCTCCATGCCGCGCTGAAGCCGGGCGGGCGGGCGGTCTTTCACTTCTTCTCGCTGAACGGCGACGATCGCTGGCCGGCGGCGATGGTCGCGGCGCAGGCCTATTTCCCGGGCTCGACCCTGTCGCTTCATGCGGACCATCTGCGCTGGGCGCAGGAGGCCGGCTTCCGTCTCGTCCACGATTCGCAGCACGACTACCGGCCGACGCTGCGCGCCTGGTTCGACCGGCTGGTGGAGAACCGTGACAAGGCCCATGCGCTGGTCGGCGTACCCGTGACCAACAAGTATCTGGTGTTCTTCGCGGCCTCGTGGACGCTGTTCGATCTCGGCAAGGCGACACTGCACCGCCTGGTCCTGATGAAGGACTGAGGCCTACCGGAACAGCCGCTCGAAGAAGCCGTTGCCCGCCGGCGGACGGACCACGTCGCCGGGGTTCTCGGTGCCCCCCGGCCGCTGGGCCGTGCGCTGCGGCGCCCGCTGCTGCTCGATGCGCGACATGGTCATCGGCTGGTCGAGGCCCTCGCCCGGCAGAATCCGTCCCGGCGCGTCGAAGGAGCGCCAGTTGCCGGGCAGGTCCACGACCTGCTGGCCGCGATGCGCCTCGGCCATGGCGCGGTTCCAGACCTCGACCGGCAGGCCGCCGCCGGTCAGCCGGCGCGTCGGCGTGCCGTCGTCATTGCCGAGCCAGACGCCGGCGACGAAGCGGCCGGTATAGCCGACGAACCAGGCATCGCGGAATTCCTGGCTGGTGCCAGTCTTGCCGGCGACGATCCAGCCCGGCAGGCGCACAGTGCGCGCGGTGCCGGAGACGGTCGTCTGGTTCATCATCGCGTTCATCATGGCGACGTGGCGCGGTTCAACGACCTGGCCGTTGTTCATGGGGCGGCGCTGGAACAGCACGCGGCCGTTGGTGGTGCGGATCTTCGTGATGAGGTGCGGGATGACGCCGATGCCACCATTGGCGAAGGGCGCGTAGGCGCCGACCAGTTCGAGGAGGTTCACCTCCGACGTGCCGAGCGAGATGGAGGGGTTCGCCGCCAGAGCCGAGCCGACGCCGAGCTTCTGCGCCGTGCGCACGACCGAGCGCGGGCCGACCTCCTGGCCAAGGCGCACGGCCACGGTGTTGAGCGATGAGGCGAGCGCCGTCGTCAGCGAGACATCGCCGCGATAGTCGCGGGTGTAGTTCTCCGGCCGCCATCCCGCGATCTGCACCGGCGCGTCGGAGCGCATCGTGTCGGGCGTCAGGCCCCGCTCCAGCGCCGCCAGATAGACGAAGGGCTTGAAGGCCGAGCCCGGCTGGCGGCGCGCCGCCGTCGCGCGATTGAACTGGCTTTGCGAATAGTCGCGGCCGCCGACGAGGGCGCGCACCGCGCCGTCCGTGTCGAGCACGACCACTGCGCCCTGCGCGACGCCGTAGCGCTGGCCGCCGCGCGCCAGCGTCTCGACGAGAGCGGATTCGGCCGCCTGCTGCACCGGCCCGACGATGGTCGTCTCGACCACCAGGTCCGTCTCGACCTTGCCGACATAGTCGTCGATCAGGTCCATGACCCAGTCGGCGACGTAGTTGATGGAGCCGCCGGGCACGGCGCGGCTGGCGACGGCCGGATTGTCGCGCGCGGCGCGCGCCTGCGCCTCCGTGATGTAACCCTGCTCGGTCATGGCGGCGAGGACGAGCTTGGCGCGCTCCTGCGCCTCTTGCGGATTGCGCGTCGGGGCAAGCCGCGAGGGCGCCTTGACGAGGCCGGCGATGACGGCGGATTCCTGCAGGGTGAGGGCGGTCGCGGGCTTGTCGTAATAGCGGCGGGCGGCCGCCTCGATGCCATAGGCGCCGGCGCCGAAATAGACGCGGTTCAGGTAGAGCTCGAGAATCTGGTCCTTGGAGTAGTTGTGCTCCAGCCAGAGCGCCAGCAGCGCCTCCTGCACCTTGCGGCCGAGCGTCCGGTCGGGCGTCAGGAACAGGTTCTTGGCAAGCTGCTGCGACAGGGTGGAGCCGCCCTGATGCATGCCCCTGCGGGTCAGGTTGGTAAAGACCGCGCGGCCGAGGCCGACCACGTCGAGGCCGAAATGCGAGTAGAAGCGCCGGTCCTCGATGGCGATCAGCGCCTGGGACACATGGCGCGGCAGGCTGCGGATCTGAATCGCCGCCCCGCCCGTATCGCCGCGATTGGCGAGCTCGGCGCCGTCGGCCGCGACGATGGCGATGTTCGGCGGCCGGGGCGGCACCTGCAGCGAGTGGGTCGGCGGCAGATGCGCGGCATACCAGGCGATGACGCCGGCCACGATGATGCCGGCCCAGATCGAGGCGGTCAGGCCCCAGATGAACAGGGTGCCGAGAATGCCGCGCCGCTTCCTGCGGCGCGGGCGTTCGTCACGCTCCCGCTTCGATCCGCGGCGTCGCCCGGCCTTCGCCACCTCGACCTCCGGCTGCCGTTCCACCCTGCGCGGCTTCGGAGCGGCACGTTCCGGCTCGGCGATGCGCACGGAGGGCCGGTCATCGGGCCCTGCGCGCAGGTCCATGCCCCCGCGCGCCGTCCCGAAGCTCGGCTCGATCCTCTCGTTGCGCCCGCGGCGGCCCTTCGCCATCCGTCCCGTCAGCCCCTTTGCACCCTATTTCCGCTGTCTCCGGGGTAATCCCGGCGCAATGAAGGGGGGGTTAAGGCAATTCTGCGGGATGGCGTTCATTTCCAGTCAGGGTTAACGGCGGCCGATCATGCCCGGCCGGAGCCGTCGTCCGGCTGCGGGTCGAGGATGCGCGCGCCGGCGCCACCGGCTCCCAGCGCATCGAACGGGTTGCGCAGCGGACAGTCACGAATCGACAGGCAGCCGCAGCCGATGCAGGTCGCCATCTGGTCGCGCAGGCGCGCGAGGCGGGCGATCCGGTCGTCGAGGTCATCCTTCCAACGGGCGGCGAGCCGCGCCCAGTCCTGCGCATTCGGCGTCCGGGAGGCGGGAAGCGACCCGAGGGCAGCGGCGATCTCCTTCAGCGGAATGCCGGCGCGCTGGGCGACGCGGATGACGGCGATGCGCCTGAGCACGTCGCGGCCGTAACGGCGGTGGTTGCTGGCGGTGCGATGGCCCGCGATCAGCCCCTCGGCTTCGTAGAAGTGCAGCGTCGAGACCGCGACGCCGCTGCGCGCCGCGACGGCACCGACCGACAGTTCCCGCGGCAGTCCCTTCGACCCTGGAGATGGTCCGCGCATGGCCCTTGACCTCAACATTACCTGAGGTTCTAGCCTCGCGCACGCTTCGACGCAATCGAGACGCGGCAGGAACGCCGTGCAGACATTCTGGAGAGACCGATGACCGCCATTCCGGCCGACGAGCCGCGCTACTACAGGGTCGACAAGTTCGCGGTGCCGGCCCGCTCCCGCCGCGAGTTCGTGGAGCGCATCCGGGTCACCCACGACCTGCTCAAGACCATGCCGGGCTTCATCGGCGACATGGTCCTGGAACACGCCTCGGGACCCGGCGAGTTCAATTTCGTGACCATCGTGGAATGGCGGAACCAGGGGGCGATCCAGCGGGCGCGACAGGCGGTGGGCACCGCGCAGCGGGCGGCGGGCTTCGACCCGTACGAGATGTTCGAGCGGCTGAATATCAAGGCCGACATTGCGACCTATACCGCGCTGGCGCCGGAGTTCGCCTGATGAGGATCGCGGCGGAGGCGGTCAGCGCGCCTCCTCCTCCAGCACCTGCATCAGCACCTTGCGGATCGCCGCCTGCCGCTGCGCCGTCTGGATTTTCGCACCCATCAGGTCGGTGACGTAGAACACGTCCACCGCCCTCTCGCCGAAGGTCGCGACATAGGCCGAGGCGATGTTGAGGCTGTGGCGGGAGAGCGCCGCCGTCAGGTCGTGGAGAAGGCCCGGCCGGTCGAGGCCGGACACTTCGATGACCGTGTAGCGGGTCGACCAGGTGTTGTTGATCGCAACCTCCGGCGCGATGCGGAAGGTGCGCGAGCGCTGGCGGTTGGACGATTTCTTGGCGACCGCAGCCACGGCCTCGCCGACCTTCATCTCGCCGCGCAGCGCCTTCTCGATGCCCTCCGCGATACGTCGGGCGCGGCGCTCCTCGTCCTCGTCGCGGTCGAAGCCACGGGTGATCGAGATGGTGTCGACAGCGAGGCCGTCGGTCGTCGTGTAGATCTGTGCGCCGATGATGTTCGCGCCCGCGGCCGCGCACGCGCCCGCGATGATCGACAGGAGCCTTGGATGGTCCGGCGCGAGCACGGTGAGGTGCGTCACGCCCTGGCCGTTGAGCAGGTCGACGCGCGTCGCGAGCGACTTGCCTGCCGCCTCGGTCTCGAGCAGGAAGCGCGCGTGCTCGATCTTGGTGGCGAGATCCACCTTCAGCCAGTAGGCGGCATAGTGGCGGCCGATATAGGCCTCCAGCGCGTCGCCGGTCAGGGTCGCGAGCTTGCCGGGCGCGGCGCGGCGGAACTCCTCCTGCGCCATCTCCACACGGCGCGAGCGGTTCACCTCGGAGAAGCCGCCGGTCACCACCGGCTCCGTCTCGTAATAGAGGGTCTTGAGCAACTGGCTCTTCCAGCCGTTCCAGACGCCTGGCCCGACCGCCATGATGTCGGCCGAGGTCAGGATCAGCAGCAGCTTCATCCGCTCCAGCGACTGCACGACCCCGGCGAACATCTCGATGGTCTTGCGTTCGCCGAGATCGCGCGACTGCGCGATGGTCGACATGACGAGATGCTGCTCGACCAGCCAGGAGACCAGTTCGGTCTCGGCGGCATTGAGGCCGAAGCGCGGGCACAGGCGGCGCGCCACCTTGGCGCCGGCCACGGAATGGTCCTCCGGCCGGCCCTTGGCGATATCGTGCAGGAACAGCGCGACGTAGAGCAGGTCGCGGTTGCGCGGCTGGATCGTCTTCACGAGGTCGGCGGCAAGGCCGAGATTGGGGTCGCCGCCCCGCTCGATCTGCTGGAGCATGCCGATGCAGCGCAGGAGGTGCTCGTCCACCGTGTAGTGGTGGTACATGTTGAACTGCATCATCGCGACGACGCGGCCGAAATCCGGCACGAAACGGCCGAGCAGGCCGGCTTCGTTCATGCGCCTGAGCACGATTTCCGGCGTATTGGCAGAGGTCAGGATCGAGACGAACAACTGGTTCGCCGTTGCGTCGTGGCGAAGGGAATCGTCGACCAGCTTCAGCGACTTGGTCAGCAGCCGCATGGCATCGGGATGGAAGGCGAGGTTGTAGCGGTCGGCCAGCCAGAACATGCGGATCATGTTGACGGGATCGCGCGCGAAGGCACCCTCGTCCGCGACCGTGATCCGGTCATGGTCGATCTGGAAGTCCGTGCTTTCCTTGAAGCCGCGCCGTGATTTCGGACGCAATTTCGCGATGAAGCGGTCGAGCACGGGCGCCGGCTTCTCGTGCCGCTCCTCCAGCTCCGCGCAGAGAATGGCGGTGAGGTCGCCGACATCCTTGGCGATCAGGAAGTAGTGCTTCATGAAGCGTTCGACATCGACCAGGCCGTTGTGGTCGCGATAGCCGAGGCGGGGCGCCAGTTCGCGCTGAAGATCGAAGGACAGGCGCTCCTCGGGCCGCCCTGTCAGGAAGTGCAGGTGGCAGCGCACGGTCCACAGGAACTTCTCGCAGCGGCGGAACATCTGCGCCTCGCGCCGCGTGAACACGCCCTTCTTCGCCAGTTCCTCGTCGGTCTTCACCCGGTAGGCGTAGCGCGCGATCCAGAACAGCGTGTGAAGGTCGCGCAAGCCGCCCTTGCCGTCCTTGACGTTCGGCTCGACGAGATAGCGCGACTGGCCGGTCTTGCGGTGGCGCTCGTCGCGCTCGGCAAGCTTGGCCGCGACGAACTCGGGCACGGTGCCCTTCACCACCTCGGCATCGAAGCGCTGCTCCAGTTCCTCGAAGAGCTGGCGGTCGCCGAGCACGTAGCGGGATTCCAGAAGGGCGGTGCGGATGGTGAAGTCGGCGCGCGCCTGGCGGATGCACTCGTCCACCGAGCGCGTGGCGTGGCCGACCTTCAGCCCCATGTCCCAGAGGCAGTAGAGCATGGCCTCGGCGACGCTCTCACCCCATGCGGTCTGCTTGTAGGGGAGCAGGAACAGGAGATCGATGTCGGAGCCCGGCGCCAGCATGCCGCGCCCGTAGCCGCCGGTCGCGACCACGGTCATGCGCTCTCCGGAGGAGGGATTGTCCGAGGCGTAGAGCTCCCTGCAGATCCAGACGAACAGCGCGCGGATCACCTCGTCCTGAAAGTCCGAGAGCGCCTCGGCGCAGGCGCGCCCGTCGGCCGTCTCGATCAGCCGGGCCTCGGCCTTGCCGCGCGCCTCGGCCAGTTCCTTCTTCAGCGCCTGCACGACGGCGCCGCGCGCGGCCTGCGTGTCGCCCGCCTTCACCTTGATGCCGGCGAGCAGCTTGCCGAGGTCGGCGGGATCGGTGAGCGGCGCGCGGCCGGCTGCGCGGCCATGGGCTCGGGCTTCGGTTACGGTCGAATCCATCGGGCTCGTCGTTCGGCGTGATCGGTGGCCGCGGACCATACGCGCAACGCCGGGCGGATGCGAGATGCCGAGAGCGGGCATGACGCGCGCGCCGCCGGCCTGTAAGCAGGGATCCGGAGCCTGCCATGACGTACCAGACCGACCCGCGCGCCTTCCTGATCTCGCTCGGCCATGCCGCGATCAAGGCCGCCCTGCCCGACCGGATCGCCGAGCATCTGCCGGCGGTTCCGGAGGGCCGAACGGTGGTGATCGGCGCTGGCAAGGCGGCGGCCAGCATGGCGGCAGCCTTGGAGAAGCTCTGGCCGGCACCCCTCGAAGGCACGGTCGTCACCCGCTACGGCCATGCCGTGCCGACCTCGCGCATCGAGGTGCTGGAAGCATCGCACCCCGTGCCGGACGCGGCCGGCCTCGCCGCTAGCCGGCGCATCCTGGCGCGGCTGGAGGGCCTCACGGACAAGGATCTCGTGGTGGCGCTGATCTCCGGCGGCGGCTCGGCCTTGCTTGCCCTGCCCGCCGGTGACCTGACACTCGACGACCTCAAGGCGGTCAATTCGGCGCTGCTCGCATCCGGCGCCGATATCGGCCAGATGAACTGCGTCAGGAAGCACGTCTCCGCCATTGCGGGTGGACGCCTCGCGGCGACGGCCCATCCCGCCGGGGTCGTCACCATCGCCATTTCGGACGTGCCGGGCGATGACCCCGCCGTTATCGCCTCCGGCCCGACCGTTCCCGACCCGACCACGCGCGAGGACGCGCTCGCCATCGTCGCGCGCTACCGCATGCAGCTGCCCGAGGCGGTCATGCGCCATCTCGAAAGCCCTGCCTGCGAAAGCCCGAAGCCCGACCACCCCGCCTTCGCCGGCGGCGTCGACGTCAGATTGATCGCCCGCCCCGTCGAGAGCCTGCGGGCCGCCGCCGCCATTGCCGAGAAGGCCGGCCTGCCGACCCTCGTGCTCGGCGACACGATCGAGGGCGAGGCGCGCGACGTGGCTCAGGTTCACGCGGCCCTCGCCCGCAGCGTGCTGGATCACGGCCTGCCGGCCCGTCCGCCCCTGCTGATCCTCTCCGGCGGCGAGACGACGGTGACCCTGCCGAAGGGCGGCGCCTATGGACGCGGCGGCCGCAACTCGGAATTCGCCCTCGCCTTCGGCGCAGCCATCCAGGGCTTCCCACGGGAGATGCGTGCGCGCATCCACGCGCTGGCCATCGATACGGACGGGATCGACGGCATCGAATCCAATGCCGGCGCCATCGTCACTCCCGACATGTTCGCTGCGGCCGAGAGGCAGGCGCTGTCGCCGCGTGCCTTCCTCGACCGCCACGACGGCTTCGGCTTCTTCGCGGCGGTCGACGGACTGGTGGTCACCGGGCCGACCCATACCAACGTCAACGATTTCCGCGCGATCCTGATTGCATAGGGATTGCAAACGATTGACTCCGGCGACCGGCGCCGCCATCCATGACGCGGCGACGGCTGCGCGAAACCCGCGCCAGATCAAGCGGACAAGGCATGGATCGACGATCGCGGATTTTCCCCGCCCTGTTCCTCGCCCTGGCCACGCTGCTCGCACCAGCCGCTGCCGAGGCGCAGCAGCGTACCCGTCTCGTCATCTACACGGCCTCGGAGGTCGATCAGCTTTCCGCACTGAAGGCGGCGATCGAGGCCGACCACCCGGATGTCGAGGTGGTGTGGGTGCGGGATTCGACGGGTGTGATCACCGCACGCCTCATCGCCGAGCGCGACACGCCACGCGCCGACATGATCTTCGGCATCGTGACGTCGAGCCTGCTGCTGCTCGAACGGATGAATGTGCTGGAGCCCTACACGCCGAAGGGCGTCGACCAGCTGAAGCCACAGTTCCGCGACCCCAACGATCCCTATAGCTGGACCGGCCTCGACGCCTTCGTCGTCGCCGTCTGCTTCAACACGAACGAAGCGCGGCGCCTCTCTATCGCGCGACCCGAGCGGTGGCAGGATCTGGCGGGGCCGCAATTCCAGAACCGGATCGTCATGCCGCATCCGGCTTCGTCCGGCACGGGCTTCCTGCTGGTGTCCAACTGGATCCAGGTCATGGGCGAGGATGCCGCCTGGCAGTTCATGGAAAAACTGCACCGCAACGTGGCGCTCTACACCCATTCCGGCAGCGCGCCCTGCGTGCAGGCGGCGCGCGGCGAGCGGCTCGTCGGCCTCAGCTTCGACATGCGCGGCGCGCGCGAGAAGGCGCTCGGCGCCCCTGTCGACGTCATCATCCCCGAAGAGGGTGTCGGCTGGGAAATGGGCGGCATGGCCATCGTTCGCGGCCGGCCGGCCGCGCAGACCGACGCCGCCCGGCGGATCTCGGACTGGGCGATCGGCCCCAAGGCCAACGAGCTGTTCGCGCGGTTCTACGGCATCGTCGCCCGGCAGGGCTTCGGCTCGCCGCCGCATTATCCGCGCGAGGCGGAAAGCCGCATGACCCCGAGCAATTCCGAATGGATGGCGGAGAACCGCGACCGCGTCCTAGCGGAATGGACCCGCCGTTTCGACAATCCCTCGACCAATCGGAACTAAGGGCTGGCTGAAACCCCAACCCGACCGTCGTGGCCGGGCTTGTCCCGGCCATCCACGACTTGAACACCCAACGAAAGAAAGAAATTCGTGGATACCCGGCACAAGGCCGGGCATGGCGCGGCGAGACCGGAGACTGTTCAAGAAAGTCTCTTGGACGCCGAGCTCCAGCGAAACGAAAAGGGCCGCCTCGCGGCGGCCCTCCATTCGGTTTTCGGTTGCGCGAGAGAGGCGCCGCCGATCAGTTGCTCGCGGTCACGCCGGCGGCGCGGATGACCGGCGTCCACTTGGCGATCTCGGCCTCGATGAAGGCGCGCAGACCCGCGGGCGTCGCAAGGCTCGCCTCGGGAAGGTCGGCGCCGAGCTCGGTCAGGCGAGCCTTGACGTTCGGATCGGCAAGAGCGGCACGCAGCGCCTCGTTCAGCTTGGCGATGACCGGCTCCGGCGTGCCCTTCGGGGCGAGCATGGCGTTCCAGACGACCACCTGATAGGCGGGCAGACCGGCCTCGGTCGTGGTCGGGACATCCGGCAGCGCGGCGTTGCGCGACTGCTGGGCGACCGCGAAGGCCTTGATCGTGCCGGCGCGAACCTGCGGGGCAACGTTGACCACCTGGTCGCAGAGATAGTCGACCTGGCCGGCGACGAGGTCGTTCATGGCCGGACCGGTGCCGCGATAGGGCACGCTCTGCGGCTTCACGCCGATGATCGCATGCAGCAGAAGGCAGGTCGTGTGGCTGACCGAGCCGATGCCGGCATGAGCATTGTTGGCGGTCCGCTCGTTGGCCTTCAGCCAGGCGACGAACTCGGTGAGGTTGTTCGGCGGCAGGGTCTTCTTGGCGGTGAGCAGGATGGCGTTGGTGTTGACCAGACCGATCGGCGAGAAATCGTTGACCGGGTGGTAGCGCAGGTTCGGATAGAGCGCGACGGACGCGGCATGGGTGCCGGTATGGCCGATCATGATCGTGTGGCCGTCCGGCTGGGCCGTGGTCAGACGGGTCGAGCCGGTGGTTCCGCCCGCGCCCGCGACGTTCTCGATCACGATGGCCTGGCCGAGCGCCTTCGACATGGATTCGGCGACGATGCGCGCCACGACGTCGGTCGGACCGCCGGCGGCGAAGGGAATGATCATGGTCACGGGGCGCGACGGGAAGGTCTGCGCGGCGGCGGGCAGCATGCCGGCGACGAGCGCTGCGGCGGCTGCGACAAGGAGATGGCGTTTCTGCATGAGCGTCCTCTGTCGTTGTACGCGATAACCCCGACGGGCGTTCTTGCCGGCCCTGTCGTCGGAATGTCGGCATACCTAATGTTCTCCTTCATGGATACAAGAACCTCTCAGGATCCGGCCCGGAGGCGTTTCATGGTTGATTCAGATGGTGCCGGAGTACTTTTTCCGGGTTTCCGCAGCCTCGACGTGCCGACAAGCGGAACCACGATCCGGGTGCGGACGGGAGGCTCGGGCCCTGCCCTGCTCCTGCTCCATGGCTATCCGCAGACCCACGTGCTCTGGCACAAGGTCGCGCCCCGCCTCGCCGAGCGCTTCACCATTGTCGCGGCGGACCTGCGCGGCTACGGCGACAGCGGCAAGCCGGCGACCACCGACGACCACGCGCCCTATTCCAAGCGCGCCATGGCGCAGGACATGGCCGAGGTGATGACCGCCCTCGGCCACGACACCTTTTTCCTCTGCGGCCATGACCGCGGCGCGCGCGTCTCCCATCGCCTCGCGCTGGACCATGCGGCACGCGTGCGCCGCCTCGCGGTGCTGGACATCGCGCCGACGCGCGAGATGTACCGCGACACGACGGACCTGTTCGCCCGCCTTTACTGGCACTGGTTCTTCCTGATCACGCCGGCGCCCTTCCCGGAACGGATGATCCGCTCCGACCCCGACGCCTACTGGCTGAAGAAATGCGGCTCCGGCTCGGCCGGCCTTGCGCCCTTCGCCGAGGAGGCGCTGCACGAATATCTGCGCTGCTTCCGCAACCCCGACACGATCCATGCGAGTTGCGAGGACTATCGCGCCGCCGCGACGATCGACATCGCCCATGACGATGCCGACGGGGGCCGCAAGGTCGAGTGCCCCCTGCTCGTGCTGTGGGGCCAGAACGGCGTGATCGAGAAGTGCTTCGATGCCCTCGCGTTGTGGCGGGAGCGGGCGAGCGACGTGCGCGGCCGGGCGCTGCCGGCCGGGCACTATCTCGCCGAGGAAGTGCCCGAGCTCGTCGCGGACGAGCTCGAGCGGTTCTTCGCCTGAGCCTCAGTTGCCGGCAGTGACACCGGCGGCCTTGATGACCGGCGTCCACTTGTCGACCTCGGCGCGAACGTGGGCGCCGAGCGCTTCCGGCGTCTGGCCGGCGGCATCCGGAATCTCGCAGCCGAGTTCGAGCAGCCGATTGCGGACGGCGGGGTCGGCGAGCGCCGCGCGACCGGCGGCGTTCAGGCGGTCGACGATCTCGCGCGGCGTGCCCTTGGGCGCGAACATGGCGTTCCAGCCGACGACCTGAAAAGCTGGAAGTCCTGCCTCGGCGCTGGTCGGAACATCCTGCGCGACGCCCAGCCGCGCAGGTGTCGCCACGACATAGGTCTTTAGGTTCGTGAGCTGCGGCACGATGGTGACGGTCTGGTCGCAGACATAGTCGAGTTGCTTGCCGAGCAGCGCGGCCAGCGCCGGGCCCGAGCCGCGGAACGGCACATGCTGGACCGGCGCACCGACGAGATGATGGAAGAACACGCAGGTCAGGTGCGAGGTGGAGCCGACACCGCCATGGCCGTAATTGTAGCGGCCGGGATTGGCGCGGATGAGCGCGATCATCTCCTGCAGCGTGTTGGCCGGAAAATCCTTGTGAGCCGAGATCATCATCGGCGTGCCAGAGGCGTTCATGATCGGCTCGAAGTCGGTGCGCGGATCATAGGCAAGGTTGGGATAGAGCCCGACCGACGCCGAATGGGTGCCCATATTGCCCATGATGATGGTGTAGCCGTCGGGGGTCGCCCGCGCTGCGCGCAGCGAACCCGTGGTGCCGCCCGCGCCGGCGACGTTCTCCACCACGATGGACTGGCCGAGCGTCCGGGACATGTGCTCCGCCACGATGCGGGCGATGATGTCCGTCGTGCCGCCGGCCGCGAAGGGCACGATCATGGTGATCGGCCGGGCCGGATAGGTCTGCGCGGCCGCCGGGCCGGCAAGGCTCGCCGCGAAGGATGCGCCCATCAGGGCGAAGGTGGCCAGCAGTCGCTTCATCGTTTCCTCCAATCGTTGCACGGCCGCCTTGCCTGCGGCTTCGGTTGTTGGGCCGCCTGTCCAGGCGGCCTTCAGAGATGTTTGAGGCCAAGCTTCTCCAGGAGCGGGATCAGTTCCCGCTGCGTGCGCAGGCGGTGACTGCGCGCCGCCGCATGGGCGGCCGCCGGGTCGCCCGTGCGGATCGCGCCGACGATGAGCCCGTGATCGGCGATCGATTGCGGCAGCTCGCCGCGCAGGCGCAGGGTCAGCATGCGTGCGCGGTGCATCTGGTCGTTGATCGTCTGGACGATGCGCGTGATGCGTCCGTTGCGGGCGCCCTCGATCAGCACGCGGTGGAAGGCCGCGTCGGCCTGCCCCCAGGCTGTCAGGTCGCCGGCTGCGAAAGCTGTCTCCATGTCGGCGGTGCTCGCTGCGAGCGCATCGGCAATCGCCTCCCGGTCCGCTGCCGGCAGCGCCGCGACCAGTTCCGCCGCCCTGCCCTCGATGGCGACGATGACGTCGTAGATCTCGCGGATGTCGTCAGGCGCCAGCGCGCAGATGACAATGCCGCGCTTCGGCACGATGCGGACGAGGCCCTCCTCCTGCAGCTTCAGCGACGCCTCGTGGACGGGCGTGCGGCTCATGCCGAGGCGCAGCGCGATCTCCTGCGCCGAGGCCTGGTAGCCGGGCGCGAAGGTGCTCTCGCGGATCGCTTCCTTCATCGCGGCATAGGCGTCATCGACGAGCGAGGGACGCCGGTCGCTGGTCGCCGCGGCTGACGCCGTCCGTGCCATGACAATCTCCCTGCGTTGTTGATATCAACTTCCATGGAAGATGCAATGGAATGATTGACACAGCCCCGCCGCTCGGCCATGGGACTGCATCACGGCCCATCATCCGAGCGACAAGCGGACCCCATGAAGACCTATCGGATCGCGTCCATTCCGGGAGACGGCATCGGAACCGAGGTGATCGACGCCGGCGTCGAGGTGCTGGAGGCGCTGGCGGCGCGCGAACAGTTCGCCGTCGCCTTCGACCGCTTCGACTGGGGCGGCGAGTACTACAAGAAGCACGGCCGGATGATGCCGGAGGACGGCCGCGAGCAGATCAAGGACCACGACGCGATCCTGTTCGGCTCCGCCGGCCATCCCGACATTCCCGACCACATCACGCTCTGGGGCCTGAGGCTCGCGATCTGCCAGCCCTTCGACCAGTATGCCAATGTGCGGCCGACCCGCATCCTGCCGGGCATCACCTCGCCGCTGCGTCACGTGTCCGGGCCGGAGCTCGACTGGGTGATCGTCCGCGAGAACTCCGAGGGCGAGTATTCCGGGGTCGGCGGCCGCGTCCACCAGGGCCTGCCGATCGAGGCCGCGACCGATGTCTCGATCATGACCCGCGCGGGCGTCGTCCGCGTCATGCGCTTCGCGTTCAGGCTGGCGCAGAGCCGACCGCGCAAGCTGCTCACCGTCGTCACCAAGTCGAATGCCCAGCGCTACGCCATGGTCATGTGGGACGAGGTCGCGGCCGAGGTCGCGAAGGAATTCCCGGACGTGACCTGGGACAAGGCGATCGTCGATGCCATGACCATGCGCATGACCCTGAGGCCGGAGACCATCGACACGGTCGTCGCCACCAACCTGCATGCCGACATCCTGTCCGACCTCGCAGCGGCGCTTGCCGGTTCGCTCGGCATCGCGCCGACCGCCAATCTCAATCCGGAGCGCGAATTCCCCTCCATGTTCGAGCCGATCCACGGCTCGGCATTCGACATCATGGGCAAGGGCATCGCCAACCCGATCGGCACCTTCTGGTCAGCCTCGATGATGCTGGACCATCTCGGCGAGCCGAAGGCCGCCGCCCGGCTGATGCGCGCCATCGAGCGGGTCACCGCGGACAAGGGCCTTCACACGCCCGATCTCGGCGGCAAGGCAACGACACGGCAGGTGACGGATGCCGTCATCGCCGCGATCCGCGCCGACAACGAATAGGAAGACAGTGCACGGCCCTCTTGCACATGGGAGGCGATGTTGGCTGAGCCATTTCTGATCCGCATGGGGCGCAATGTCGCGCCGCCCCGCTTCATTCTGTTCGCTGCGGTCTTCGTGCTCGCCTCTGCCGGCGGCAGCCTCTGGTTCGCCGACCGCCGCATGGCGCTGCTGGCCGGTTTCGACGTGGCCGCGCTCGCCTTCCTCCTGTCAGCGCTGCCGCTTCTCAACGACAATCCCGACCAGATGCGGACCACCGCGCAGGAGAACGACGCCAATCGCGGGGCCATGCTCGCCATCACCGCCCTGCTCTCGGTGGTGATCCTGTTCGCCATCGGCACGCTCATCGCCAACAAGGCCGCGCTCGACTGGCATGGCGTCGCCCTGATCGTCGCGACGCTGGTGCTGTCGTGGTGCTTCGCCAACACCATCTTCGCCCTGCACTACGCGCATCTCTTCTATCTCGAGGGCAGCAGCGGTGATCGCGGCGGCCTCCAGGTGCCCGGCACCCAGCACCCCAACTACTGGGACTTCCTCTATTTCAGCTTCACGCTCGGCATGACCTTCCAGACATCGGATATCGCGATCAGCGGCACGCATCTGCGCCGCGTGGTGCTCGGGCATTCCATGATCGCCTTCCTGTTCAACATGGGCATTCTGGCCTTCACGGTGAACGCACTTGGCGGGCTTTAGCAAAGGGTCCAGCGCAAGCATGGCGGACCTTGCTGAAACGCGCGCATGAAGCAGGTGACGGAGCCTGAATTGGATGCCATTCAGGCCGGCAACGACGACATCGGATAGATTTTCAGGAGAGGCAGATGGCCCGCTCTAACACCTACAAGCTCGCCGTCATCCCCGGCGACGGCATCGGCACCGAGGTGATGCCCGAGGGCATCCGCGCGCTGGAGGCGGCGGCGAAGAAGTACCGGTTCTCGGTCGATCTCGACCATCACGACTTCTCGTCATGGGACTATTACGAGAAGCACGGTCGCATGATGCCGGAGGACTGGAAGGCGAAGATCGGCGGTTCCGACGCCATCTTCTTCGGCGCGGTCGGCATGCCCGACAAGATCCCCGACCACATCTCGCTGTGGGGCTCGCTGCTGCTGATGCGTCGCGAGTTCGACCAGTACGTGAACCTGCGCCCCGTGAAGCTGATGCCGGGCGTGCCCTCGCCGCTCGCGGGCCGCAAGCCCGGCGACATCGACTTCTTCGTCGTGCGCGAGAACACCGAGGGCGAGTACTCCTCCATCGGCGGGCGCATGTTCCCCGGCACCGAGCGTGAATTCGTGGTGCAGGAGACGGTGATGACGCGCATCGGCGTCGATCGCATCCTGAAATATGCCTTCGAGCTCGCCATGAAGCGGCCGCGCCGGAAGCTGACCAGCGCCACCAAGTCGAACGGCATCTCGATCTCTATGCCCTACTGGGACGAGCGCGTCGCCGAGATGAAGACGTCCTATCCGGATGTCGAGGTGAACCAGTTCCACATCGACATCCTCACCGCGCATTTCGTGCTCAACCCCGACAAGTTCGACGTGGTGGTGGCATCGAACCTGTTCGGCGACATCCTCTCGGACCTCGGCCCGGCCTGCACCGGCACGATCGGCATCGCGCCGTCGGGCAACATCAACCCGGACCGCAAGTTCCCCTCGCTGTTCGAGCCGGTCCACGGCTCGGCGCCGGACATTGCCGGCAAGGGCATCGCCAATCCGGTCGGGCAGATCTGGTCGGCGGCGATGATGCTCGACCATCTCGGCGAGCCGGAAGCGGCGGCGGCCATCGTGCGCGCCATCGAGGAGGTTCTCGCCAAGGCCGACTACCGGACCCGCGACCTCGGCGGCAAGGCGGACACGATCGCCTGCGGCAAGGCCATCGCCGACGCGATCGCCTGACGGTCCTGCCTGAACCGGCCCCTGCGCGCCGCCGCCCTGCGGCCGGCGCATGGAGCCCTGCCGGATTCACTGCTGACAACATGTCGCAGTGGCGTTATGACGCACCTTGTGGCTGGCATGGGCATCCGTCCCTGCCGATAGGGGGCGTTGGCGCATGGACGGCATCTTCTGGGTCGGGCTGCTCGAGGTCGTCTGGATCAACATCATCCTGTCCGGCGACAATGCGGTGGTCATCGCGCTCGCCTGCAAGGATCTGCCCGACCGCCAGCGACTGATCGGCATGATCATGGGCGCCGGCGTGGCGATCCTGCTGCGCGTCGTCTTCACCCTGATGGTCGCGACCCTGCTGGATCTGCCGTTCCTGCGCCTTGCCGGCGGCGCCCTGCTGGTCTGGATCGCCATCAAGCTGGTGACCGACGAGGCCGGCGACGACGATCACATCCGCTCCTCCGACCAGCTGTGGTACGCGGTCCGCACCGTGGCGATCGCCGATGCGGTGATGAGCCTCGACAACGTGCTCGCCATCGCGGCGGTCGCGCGTGACAGCCGGGTCATGCTGGTCCTCGGCCTCATTATCTCGATCCCGCTGATCGTCGCCGGCGCGTCGCTGATCATGAAGCTCCTGGAGAAGCTGCCGATCCTGGTCTGGGCGGGCGCGGCCCTGCTCGGCTGGCTGGCCGGCGACATGATGCTGAACGATCCGGTGGTGAAGCGCCTCATCGGCGCCGACGCAGTGCACCGCTTCGAACTGCCGATCGAGGTGATCGGCGCCCTGTTCGTCATCGGCATCGCCTACCTGATCCGGCGCACGAGACCGGTCGCCGCAGCCTAACCACTTTTGCGGGGAGCGGCAGGCTGCCGCTGCTGACATCGCGGTCAATCCAGTCTATGTCGCACCTTCCTGCGGCCGAGAGCGGCCGAGCGCGAGGGAAGCGAGCGGCATGGACAGTCAATTCTGGGTAGGCCTGGTCCAGATCATCTGGATCGATCTTCTGCTCTCCGGCGACAATGCCGTGGTCATCGCGCTGGCCTGCCGCGGCCTGCCCGAGAAACAGCGCAAGATGGGTATCCTGCTCGGCGCTGGCGCTGCCGTCGGCCTGCGCATCCTGTTCGCCCTCGTCATCACCTATCTGTTCGCCGTGCCGTTCCTGAAAGTGGTTGGCGGCCTGCTGCTGTTCTGGATCGCTGCCAAGCTGGTGGTCGGCGAGGAGGAGGGCGGCCATGGCGACGTCGCCGCCAGCGACAATCTCTGGGGGGCGGTGCGCACCATCGCCATTGCCGACGCCGTCATGAGCCTCGACAACGTGCTGGCCATCGCGGCGGCGGCCCACGGCAATGTCTGGCTGTTCATCTTCGGCCTGGCGCTGACCGTGCCGCTGATCGTCTTCGGCTCGGCGCTGATCCTCGGCATCATTGAGCGCTTCCCGGCCTTCGTCTGGGCCGGTGCGGCGCTGCTCGGCTGGATCGCCGGCGACATGTTGCTGAACGACCCGGTCATCCTCAAGCAGATGCAGGCGTTCAACCCGGCGCTCGTCATCGCCGACACCGTCAACACGGCCGTGGGCATCAAGGCCGCGCCGATCCCGCACTACACGGCCGCCGTCGTCGGCGCGCTGATCGTGCTGGCCATCGGCTACGTCAAGCGCGGCGGCAAGGCACAGGAAGCTCCGCCGGCGCATTGAGCGCCGGCCGACTTGCCTGACGCAGACTACGCCCGGCGGATTTCGCCGGGCGACACGGTCCAGATATCCGCGCGACCCCTGAGGCTTTCAAAAGCCTGCGGATCGGCCCCCGTCATCCAGACCTGCGCCCCGAGCCGGTCCAGCGCGTCATAGAGCGCGGCGCGGCGCTCGGGATCGAGATGGGCCGCGACTTCGTCCAGCAGCACCACCGGCGTGAAGCCGGCCATTTCGGCGACAAGCCGCGCATGGGCCAGAACCAGCCCGATCAGCAGTGCCTTCTGCTGGCCGGTGGAGCAGCGCTCGGCCGGCGCGCCCGAAGGCCCATGCACCGCGAGCAGATCGGTCAGGTGCGGCCCGTTGGTCGTGCGCCCTGCGGCGCGGTCGCGATAGCGGTTCTCGCGCAGCACGGCGCGGTATTCGTCCTCAACGTCGAGGGCCGGGCGCTCCAGCACGCCAGCCTCCAGCACACCGTCGAGCGCCAGCGCCGCCCAGGGGAACAGCGAGGCGGGGTCGCGGGTCGCCTCGATCAGACCGGCGAGGCGGCGCACGGTCTCCGCGCGCGCGGCCGCGACCGCGACCGCCAGTTCGGCGGTCTCGTGCTCGACCGCCTCCAGCCAGGCGGTCTCGTGGAAGCTCTCCTCCAAGAGGCGGTTGCGGGCGCGCAGCGAGCGCTCCAGCGCATTAACCCGCGCGCCGTGCTCGGCGTCGACCGCCAGAACCAGCCGGTCGAGAAAACGGCGGCGCTCGCCGGCCGAGCCGAGAAACAGCCCGTCCATGGCCGGGGTCAGCCAGACGACGCGGACATGCTCGGCGAAGGCCGCCGCCGATCCGACGGCGACGCGGTCGATGCGGCAGATGCGCGTGCGCGCCTCCTCCTCGCCGCCATCGATGCCGGTGCCGAGCACGCTCTCGCCATAGGCGCCCTCGACGGTGGCGCTGACCGCCCAGCCGCCGTCGCCCTGGTCGAATGCGGCTTCCGACAGCGTCGCGCGACGGAGGCCGCGGCCGGGGGTGAGGAAGGACAGCGCCTCGAGCACGTTGGTCTTGCCGGCACCGTTCTGGCCGACCAGCGCGACGAGCGGCGCTTCCGGCGCCAGCGCGGTCGCCGCATAGCTGCGGAAGCGCGACAGGGCGATCTTCAGGACGCGGCCCTGAACCGGCTGAGGGTCGTCCGGGATCAGCGGAATCGGGAGGGACATGGTTTCCTATCTGCCCCATGGCGGCGGGCGGGCGCCATAGTTAAATCACCCTGGTCCGGCGAATGGCCGGAGCACGTTCATCTCCTTCCAGGTGTCCCAATGCCGACAGCGCTATCCGACCTCTCCGTGCCGGTCTTCGTCCAGATGCTGACCAGCCTGTCCGCCCTGCTCGACAAGGCGGTCGCCTTCGCGGAAGCGAAGAAGATCGATCCGAAAGTGCTGCTGGAGAGCCGCCTTGCCCCGGACATGTTCCCGCTGGTGCGGCAGGTGCAGCTCGCCACCGATTTCGCCAAGGGCGGCGCGGGCCGGCTCGCGGGCGTCGAGCTGCCGAAATATCCCGATGTCGAAACGACGGTCGAGGAGCTGAAGCAGCGAATCCAGACCTGCATCGGCTTCGTCACCGGGCTCGACAAGGCCGCCATCGACGCGGGCGCCGACCGGGACATCACGCTGCCGCTCGGCGGCAATCCGATGACGTTCAAGGGGGAGGCCTATCTCGCCCACCTCGCGCTGCCGAACTTCTTCTTCCACTGCACCACGGCCTACGCGATCCTGCGGCACAACGGCGTGGAAGTCGGCAAGCGCGATTTCATCGGCAAGCCGCCGGCCTGATCAGGCGGCCGGCTTGTCCTCGCCGTAGCGGAAGCGGAAGTCGCAGTGGCTTGCGCCCTGCATGATGGTCTGCGTCCGCTCCAGCTTCAGCTTGGGGTCGTAGCCCTCGCAGAAGGTGCCGTCGCGCTGGCACGACAGGAGATGGCCGATCTCGCCGAGACCCATCTCCTTGTACATCTCTGAGTAGCGGCAGCGCGTGACATTGAACGAATAGGTGTCCTCGGTGCGACCGAGGACCTCGACGTCGAGCGCGCCGCCCTTGGTCCAGAGCTCCTGCATGTCGATGAAGCCCTGCAGCGAGGTGCCGGCCGGCGCCTCGGCGGCAAAGCGCTGGCCCTGCTCGATGGCGGACCGCGTCACCGCCTCGGCGACGACCTTGGCCGCCTCGGCCTTGCCGTGGATCTCGGTGACGGCGTCGTAGACGTGCTTGAGGATTTCCGCCTCGATGCGACGCTTGTCGTACATCGAGAGGCCCGGCAGGTGAGCGGGGGCGGCAGCCTTGGCGTCGGTCATCGTGTCGTTCCCTGGAACCATTCGAGGGTGCAAGGGAGCGCGGGCGGGCCGGCATTGCAAGCGCGAAGCCGCATGGCCTGCATCACGCCAGCGACATGGATGGGTGCCCTGTCAGATCATGTTGGCGGGCTGCGGCATGGCGCGGGCGCGCAGGCGCGGCTCGACCAGCAGTTTCCGCGGCTCCGGGCCGTAATAGCCGTCGAGATGCACCATCGGCCGCGGCTTGACGATGATCGAGATGATCCGCTCCAGCAGCGCCTTGCCGGAAATGGGCTTGGCGACGAATTCGTGGACGCCGAGGCGGGTCGCCTCCGTGACGCGCCAGCGCTCCAGATGCGAGGTCAGCATGATGATCGGCACATCCGGCACCGGGAACGAGGTCGGGTTGCGGACGATGCGCAGCATCTCCGCTCCGTTCAGCATCGGCATTTCCCAGTCGAGGATGACGATGTCGGGCGCGTGCAGCCGGATGTGCTCCAGCCCGGCCAGCCCGTCCGAGGCTTCGTGCACCGACTTGATGCCGATATTGGTGAGGATGTTGCGCACGACCCGGCGCATGAACTGGTTGTCGTCGACGATCAGCACGTCGACGCTGGAGAGCAACTGCTCCGCCTTCTTGGAGATCAGCCCATTCATGATTGTGTTCACCCACCCCTGGATCAGATGGCGGGAAACTACGGGCCGGCTCTTGAACCGCGGCTAAGCCGATTGAATCAATTTGAGCGAATTTGCGTTTTTTGCCGGATCGCCGTCGAGGAGAGCGGCGATTTCAGCCCGTGCAGGAAGATCCAGGCGGGCGGAGGCGCGTAAGGCAGCAGAAGCCCGTCGCTTTCGTTCAGCCGGTAGCGGGCGAGCCTCTGGGCGGCGACGCCGGCAACGGCCCTGAGGCCGGCGCCCGGCCGGTCGACCACCGCGATGGGCAGCGCGCCGGCAATGCCGCGCCAGTTCTGCCAGAGGTGGAACTGGCCGAGATTGTCCGCGCCCATGATCCAGACGAAATGGACACCCTGGCAGCGGGCCTTGAGGGCGGCGATCGTGTCGAAGGTGTAGCGCGTGCCGAGCGCCGCCTCGATGCCGGTGACGTGGATCGCCGGGTGCCGCGCAAGCCGGCGGGCCGCCGCCATCCGCTCGGCGAGCGGCGCGAGGCCGCCGCCGGACTTCAGGGGATTGCCGGGCGTCACCAGCCACCAGACGGCATCGAGGCCGAGGCGCTTCAGCGCGGTGAGCGCGACCAGCCTGTGAGCCTCGTGCGGCGGATTGAACGAGCCGCCGAACAGCCCGATGCGCATGCCGGCCGTGTGCGGCGGAAGCGCGAGCCGGAGGCCCGGCCGTGGCCGGCGCGGCGCGATCCGCGATCCGTGCGGCCTCACGGACGGATCTGGCCCGTGCCGCGAATGCGGTACTTGAACGAGGTGAGCTGCTCGACGCCGACCGGCCCGCGCGCATGCATGCGGCCGGTTGCGATGCCGATCTCCGCGCCGAAGCCGAACTCGCCGCCATCGGCGAACTGGGTCGAGGCATTGTGCAGGACGATGGCGCTGTCGACCTCGGCCATGAAGCGGTCGGCCGCCATCTGGTCGGTCGTGACGATGGCGTCGGTATGGTGCGAGCCGTAGCGCTCGATATGGGCGATGGCGTCGCCGAGGCCCGAAACGACCTTCACCGCGATGATCGCGTCGAGGAATTCGGTGGACCAGTCTTCCTCGGTCGCCGGCGTCACGCGCGGATCGACGATGCGGGTCAGGCTGTCGCCGCGCACGGCGCAGCCGGCATCGAGGAGGGCGGCGACCAGCGGTCTCAGATGCGTGCCCGCGCAGCTCTCATCGACCAGCAGCGTCTCGGCAGAGCCGCAGACACCGGTGCGGCGCATCTTGGCGTTGAGGACGATGTCCCTGGCCATGGGGAGGCTGGCCGCGCCGTGGACATAGACGTGGCAGTTGCCGTCCAGATGGGCGAAGACCGGCACCCGCGCTTCCTGCTGGACGCGCGCGACCAGGCTCTTGCCTCCGCGCGGCACGATGACGTCGACCGCGCCGCCGAGGCCCTGCAGCATGAGGCCGACCGCCATGCGATCGCGCGTCGGCACCAGCGAGACGGCGGCGGCGGGCAGGCCGGCCTTGTCGAGGCCGGCGGCGATGGCCTGATGGATGGCGCGGGTCGAGCGGAAGCTGTCGGAGCCGCCGCGCAGGATCACCGCATTGCCGGCCTTGAGGCAGAGGGCAGCGGCATCCGCCGTAACGTTCGGCCGGCTCTCGTAGATGACGCCGATGACCCCGAGCGGCACGCGCACACGTTCGATGTGCAGGCCGTTCGGCCGGTCCCACTCCGCGATGATCGAGCCGACGGGATCGGCAAGGTCGCGAACGATCTCGACGCCGGCCGCCATGGCCTCGATCCGCTGCTGCGTCAGCGACAGCCGGTCGATGAACGAGGCGGCCGCGCCGTCACGCCGCGCGTCGGCGATATCCTCGGCATTCGCGGCGAGAATGGCATCGGCCCGCTCGCGGATCGCCACGGCGATGGCGGAAAGGGCCTGATCCTTCTGCCGCGCCGGGGCGAGCGCGAGACGGCGCGCGGCCGCCTTGGCGCGCTGGCCGAGTTCAAGCATGGTCTGTTCAATGCCGGGCGACGGATCGACGGCGCTGAGGGGCGCGGACATTCAGTTCCTCCACGGCCGGTCTGCCTAGCACGGCCGGTGATTTCCGTAAAATCCAACCAGTCCTGCGAGATCGCCGACGCTTTGACCATCGTGGTTAACCGCGGCTTAACGGCTCGAAGGTCATCTAGAGGGGCGGACGCGCGATCCGCATCCATCCGGGTGCCATGACCGACGACCTCAACGCCCCGCTCGGGGTCGAGCCGAAGACCGAGACGAAGCGACGGTGGCCCCTGCCGCCGCTGCTGCCGGTCGTCGCCGGCCTGCTCGGCTCGCTGGTGGTCGGCCTCGCGGGCGCCGTCGCCGTGGTCCACAACCCGCTCGGCGGCGAGCCGCGCGCGATCAGCGCCATCGCCATGCCGCCGCCGCGCACCGCCGAACCGACCGGCCCGCAGCAGGCCGCCGCCACGCCCCCGGCGACGCCGCAGGAGGAAGGCCCGACCGTCAACGTCATCAACGGCATGTCCGGCCAGTCGCAGGCCGTGCGCATCGCCGTGACGCCGCCCGCGCAGGCGGCGGGGCTCGACCCGCGCCTGTCGGAGCGCACCAGCCACGGCCCCCTGCCGCGCATCGCGCCGGACGGACGCAAGCCATCGGAAGCCTATGCCCGCGCCTTCGTGGCCCCCGCCGGGGCCGGCGGCTCGATGCCGCGCGTCGCGATCCTCATCGGCGGCCTCGGCATCAGCGCGAATGGCACCTCGGAGGCCATCGGCAAGCTGCCGGGGGCCGTCTCCTTCGCCTTCGCGCCCTATGGCGGCGACCTCGAACGCCTGATCGGCCGCGCCCGCTCGAACGGCCACGAAGTGTTCCTGCAGGTGCCGATGGAGCCGTTCGACTATCCCGACAACGATCCCGGCCCACAGACCCTGCTGACGACGCTCTCCACCGAGCGCAATACCGAGCGGCTGCACTGGGCGATGGGCCGGTTCCAGGGCTATGCCGGCATCGTCAACTACATGGGCGGCAAGTTCACCGCGACCGAGGCCGCCATCACGCCGATCCTGCGCGAGGCGAACCGGCGCGGCCTGATGGTGATCGACGACGGCACCAGCGCCCGCAGCCTGGTGCCGCAGATCGCCGCCTCGCTCCAGCAGCCGGCGCTGCGCGGCGACATCCATCTCGACCGCGTGCCGACGCCCGCCGAGCTCGACGCGCAGCTCGGCCGCCTCGAGGCGCGCGCGCGGGAAGCCGGCTTCGCGCTCGGCGTCGGATCGGCGCTGCCGGTGACCATCGACCGGCTCGCCCGCTGGGCCCGGACGCTGGAGAGCCGCGGCATCCTGCTGGTTCCGGTCTCGGCCGGGGTGGCGCGGCGCCCGCCGGCAGGCTAGCTAACGGCGAGTGCCGCCGGACCCCTGCCGATGACCCGCTTCGAAGACCTGCCCTATCGCCCCTGCGTCGGCGTCGTGCTGCTCAACCGGCAGGGCCTCGCCTTCATCGGCCGGCGCGCCGACGCCACCGCCGAGCATGGCGCGGGCGACACGGCCTGGCAGATGCCGCAGGGCGGCATCGATCCCGGCGAGGAACCGCTGGCCGCCGCGACGCGCGAATTGTTCGAGGAGACCAATGTCCGCTCCGCGACGCTGCTGGCGGAGGCGCCCGAATGGTTCGCCTACGACCTGCCGCAGGCGGTGGCCGGGCAGTCGTGGAAGGGCAGGTATCGCGGGCAGACGCAGAAATGGTTCGCCTTCCGCTTCGACGGCGAGGACGGCGAGATCGACGTGGCCCAGCCGGGCGGCGGGCAGCACAAGGCCGAGTTCGACCACTGGCGCTGGGAAAAGCTGGACGCGCTTCCCGGCCTGATCATCCCGTTCAAGCGCGGCGTCTATGAGCAGGTGGCCGCAACCTTCCGGCCCTTCGCCCATCCGGTGTGAACGGGCGCATATCCGCCGCCTGCCTCCGGATTCTTCCGCATCGCACAAAGCTGCAGGGGGCGTAGCCTGCCTCATCGCGTTTCCACGCTCGGGAGGCAGCCATGGACAAGCGTTTCGGGACACGTCATTTCGCGGTCGACAGGCGCGTGCTGATCGCCGGCGCGACGGTGCTGACCGCCGCCGGCGCGGTTCCCGCCCGAAGCCAGGAGCGCCCCATGATCGACAATGCGACCGCCCTGATCGTCGTCGACGTGCAGAACGACTTCTGCCCCGGTGGCCGCCTGGCCGTGCCGAAGGGCGACGAGATCGTGTCGGTGGTCAACGCCATCGCCCGCCGCTTCCAGAACGTCGTGTTCACGCAGGACTGGCACCCGGAGGGGCACTCGTCCTTCGCCTCCAGCCATCCCGGCAAGAAGCCCTTCGAGATGGTCCAGATGCCCTACGGGCCGCAGGTGCTCTGGCCGGACCATTGCACCTGGGATTCGGCCGGCGCCGAGTTCCACGAGGGGCTGGACGTGCCGCATGCCCAGACGATCGTCCGCAAGGGCTACCGGAAGGAGGTCGACAGCTATTCCGGCTTCATGGAGGCCGACCGGCGCACGCCGACCGGCCTTTCCGGCTACCTGAAGGAGCGCGGCGTGACCCGCGCCGTGGTGGTCGGGCTTGCGACCGATTTCTGCGTGAACTGGACGGCGCAGGACGCCGCCAGGAACGGGCTGCAGACCTTCGTGGTGGAGGATGCCTGCCGGGCCATCGACCTCAACGGCTCGCTGGACAAGGCCTGGGCCGACATGGCGGCGCTCGGCGTGAAGCGGATCAAGGCGGGCGAGCTGGGCTGAGGCCCACGGTCCTTTTGTGTGATTTTTTTCCTTGACCAGCGTAACGCTGCATGGTAGTGATTCAGGCATGTTCCGAGAGTTGGCTTTGCCGCAGGAATAACCCTCTCCCCTTGCGGGGGAGGGTTTGTTGAGGCCCGCGCAAAGCAAAAGGCCGCCCGGTGGGCGGCCTTTCTGAATTCTGGGTCGCTATCGGCGGATCAGTGCGTCGCGCCGATGGTGCCGAGGGCGCCCTTGAGGCTCTGGAGCTGGCCGAGCCGCTCGGCGGCCTTGGAACGGGTCGCATCGTCCTTGGCGTCGGCAACGTCGTCCTGCGCGTCCTTGATCTCCGCGTCGATCTGGTCGGCGCGAAGATCCTCGACCGGCGTCGCACGTTCGGCGAGCACGGTGAGCGAACCGTCCGAGACCTCGGCGAAACCGCCGCGGACATAGAGCCGCTTCGGCTGGCCGTCGCCATGGATGGTCAGGATGCCCGGCCGCAGCGACGCGACGAAAGGCGCGTGGCCGGCGAGCACGCCGAAGTCACCATCGGCACCCGGCACGACGATCTGCTCGACCTGACCCGAGAAGAGCTGCCGCTCGGGCGAGACCAGTTCGAAATTGAAGGTCGCCATGTTGCGCGATCCCTGTTCTCAGCCGCTTACGCGGCCTCGGCGGCCAGCTTGCGGCCCTTCTCGACCGCTTCCTCGATGGTGCCGACCATGTAGAAGGCAGCCTCCGGGAGATGGTCGTACTTGCCGTCGACGAGGTCGCTGAAGCCCTTCACGGTGTCCTTCAGATCGACGAACTTGCCGGGGGCGCCGGTGAAGACCTCGGCGACGTGGAAGGGCTGCGACAGGAAGCGCTCGACCTTGCGGGCGCGGGCCACCGTCAGCTTGTCCTCTTCCGAGAGCTCGTCCATGCCGAGGATCGCGATGATGTCCTGGAGCGACTTGTAGCGCTGCAGGGTCTGCTGGACCTTGCGGGCGACGGCGTAGTGCTCCTCACCGATGACGCGGGGGTCGAGCATGCGCGAGGTCGAGTCGAGCGGGTCCACGGCCGGGTAGATGCCCTTCTCGGCGATCGAGCGGTTGAGAACGGTCGTCGCGTCGAGGTGGGCGAAGGAGGTGGCCGGAGCCGGGTCGGTCAGATCGTCGGCCGGCACGTAGATGGCCTGCACCGAGGTGATCGAACCCTTCTGCGTGGTGGTGATGCGCTCCTGCAGCGCGCCCATGTCGGTGGCGAGCGTCGGCTGATAGCCCACCGCCGAGGGGATGCGGCCGAGAAGCGCCGACACCTCGGAGCCCGCCTGGGTGAAGCGGAAGATGTTGTCGACGAAGAACAGCACGTCCTGGCCCTGATCGCGGAAATCTTCCGCGATAGTCAGGCCCGAGAGCGCGACGCGGGCGCGGGCGCCCGGGGGCTCGTTCATCTGGCCGAACACGAGGGCGCACTTGGAGCCTTCGCCGCCGCCCTTCTTGTTGACGCCGGATTCGATGAACTCGTGATAGAGGTCGTTGCCCTCGCGGGTGCGCTCGCCGACGCCGGCGAACACCGAATAGCCACCGTGGGCCTTCGCGACGTTGTTGATCAGCTCCTGGATGAGCACGGTCTTGCCAACGCCGGCGCCGCCGAACAGGCCGATCTTGCCGCCCTTGGCGTAGGGGGCGAGGAGGTCGACGACCTTGATGCCGGTGACGAGGATCTCGGCTTCGGTCGACTGCTCGGAGAACGAGGGAGCCGGCTGGTGGATCGCGCGAGTGACGGCGGTCTTGACCGGGCCGGCCTCGTCGATCGGCTCGCCGATGACATTGAGAATGCGGCCGAGCGTCTCGGGACCGACCGGCACGGCGATCGGCTGGCCGGTATCGGTCACGTCCTGGCCGCGGACGAGGCCCTCGGACGTGTCCATGGCGATGCAGCGCACGGTGTTCTCGCCGAGGTGCTGGGCAACCTCGAGAACCATGCGCGAGCCGTTGTTGCTGGTCTCCAGCGCATTCAGGATCTGCGGCAGGTGATCGTCGAACTGGACGTCGACGACTGCGCCGATGACCTGGGTGATACGGCCGACCTTACCGCCGGTGGCGGCCTTCGCGCTCGTCGCCTTCTTCGCCATGTTACGGTCCTCTAGATGATGTCGTGGCTCAGAGCGCCTCAGCGCCCGAGATGATTTCGATGAGTTCCTTGGTGATCATCGCCTGACGCGCGCGGTTGTACTTGAGCGTCTGCTTCTTGATCATCTCGCCGGCATTGCGGGTGGCGCTGTCCATGGAGGACATGCGCGCGCCCTGCTCCGATGCGGCGTTCTCAAGGATGGCCTTGAAAATCTGGATGGTGATGTTGCGCGGCAGGAGATCGGAAAGGATCTCTGCCTCGCCGGGCTCGAACTCGTAAGGAGCCTTGTCGGTCGCGGTGGCGTCGCCGCCGACCTGCGCCGGGATGATCTGCTGCGCGGTCGGGATCTGCGAGATCACCGACTTGAACTTCGAGAAGAACAGGGTGGCGACGTCGAAGGCGCCTTCCTCGAACAGCTGGAACAGCTTCGCGCCGACTTCCTCGGCCTGGGCGTAGGAGAGCTGCTTGACGGCCCGGAACTCGATGAAGCCTACGATCTGCTTGTCGAACTGGCGGCGGATCAGGTCGTAGCCCTTGCGGCCGACGCACAGGAACTTGACGGTCTTGCCCTCGGCCTGCAGCGCCAGGGCGCGCTCGCGGGCAAGGCGGACGATCGAGGTGTTGAAGGCGCCGCACAGGCCGCGCTCGGCGGTGGCGACGACGAGCAGATGCACGTCGTCCTTGCCGGTGCCGGCAAGCAGGACCGGCGCGTCGGCGCCCGTCACCGAACCGGCGAGATTGGCCAGCACGGCCTCCATCTTCTCGGCATAGGGACGCGCGGCCTCGGCAGCGGTCTGGGCACGCTTCAGCTTCGCCGCGGCCACCATCTGCATGGCCTTGGTGATCTTCTGCGTCGCCTTGACCGAGGCGATGCGGTTGCGGAGATCCTTCAAGCTCGGCATCAGCCGACGTCCCTTCTGGCTTCGATGGCCTGTTCCACCTTGCGGCGGAAGGCCAGCGGATCTGCGATCATCTTGATGGGCGTGGCGTTGATGCCCGTCCCATGAATGGTCACGTTCCCGAAATCGAGAACGCGGCCGAGAAATGTCTGGTCGACCGCAACCGAGTCGACCTTTTCGAGCCGCTGCTCGATGGTGGAGCGGGCGATGAAGCCCCACTTCGCCACCACCTTGCGCGTCGTCACCGCCAGTTCGGTCGTCCGGCTCATGAACCAGGCGACCGCGAGCCAGAGCACCGCCGCGGCCAGAAGGATCAGCCCGTAGAACGGCAGGAAGATCGCCGCCACGAGACCGACCAAAGTCCCGACAATGGGCCAGAAGTAGACGATCCAGTGGATCGTCGCTTCATGGACGATGGTTTCGCCCGGCCCGAGGCTGTCGGAGACGTAACTCATGCGAAGCGCATCAGCCGAACGACGCCGCGAAGCCCTCCACGAGCGACTTCAGCTTGGCGGCCGTGTCGTCCGAGAGATCCTTCGAGGAACGGATGGCTTCGAGGATGGCGCCTTCCGAGCGCAGCTTGCCGAGCAGGCCTTCCTCGAAAGCCTTGACGCGATTGAGCGGCAGCTTGTCGAGGTAGCCGTTGGTGCCGGCCCAGATGACCGCGACCTGCTCTTCCATCTTCAGCGGCGAGTACTGGTTCTGCTTCAGCAGCTCGGTCAGACGCGCGCCGCGATTCAGCAGGCGCTGGGTCGTGGCGTCGAGGTCCGAACCGAACTGGGCGAAGGCGGCCATCTCGCGATACTGGGCGAGCTCGCCCTTGATCTTGCCGGCGACCTTCTTCATCGCCTTGGTCTGCGCCGAGGAGCCGACGCGCGACACCGAGAGGCCGACGTTCACCGCCGGGCGGATGCCCTGGAAGAACAGGTCGGTCTCGAGGAAGATCTGGCCGTCGGTGATCGAGATGACGTTGGTCGGGATATAGGCCGACACGTCGTTGGCCTGCGTCTCGATGACCGGCAGCGCGGTCAGCGAGCCCTTGCCGGCCTCGTCGCCCATCTTCGCCGCGCGCTCGAGCAGGCGGGAGTGGAGATAGAACACGTCGCCCGGATAGGCCTCGCGGCCCGGCGGACGGCGCAGCAGCAGCGACATCTGGCGGTAGGCGACGGCCTGCTTGGACAGGTCGTCATAGATGATGACGGCGTGCATGCCGTTGTCGCGGAAGAACTCGCCCATGGCGCAGCCCGAGAAGGGCGCCAGGAACTGCATCGGAGCCGGGTCCGAGGCGGTCGCCGCGATGACGATCGAATATTCGAGAGCGCCGTTCTCCTCGAGCGCCTTGACGAACTGGGCGACCGTGGAGCGCTTCTGGCCTACGGCGACGTAGACGCAGTAGAGCTTCTGGTGCTCGTCGGCGCCCGCAACGTTCAGCGGCTTCTGGTTGAGGATGGTGTCGAGGGCGATGGCGGTCTTGCCGGTCTGGCGATCGCCGATGATCAGCTCGCGCTGGCCGCGGCCGATCGGGATCAGCGCGTCGATCGACTTGAGGCCGGTCGCCATCGGCTCGTGGACCGACTTGCGCGGAATGATGCCGGGAGCCTTGACGTCGACGCGGCGGCGCTCGGTGGCCTCGATCGGGCCCTTGCCGTCGATCGGGTTGCCGAGTGCGTCGACGACGCGGCCGAGCAGGCCCTTGCCGACGGGAACGTCCACGATGGCGCCGGTGCGCTTCACCGTGTCGCCTTCCTTGATGTCGCGGTCGGCGCCGAACAGCACGATGCCGACATTGTCGACTTCGAGGTTGAGGGCCATGCCGCGGATGCCGTTGTCGAACTCGACCATCTCGCCGGCCTGGACGTTGTCGAGGCCATAGACGCGGGCGATGCCGTCGCCGACGGAGAGCACCTGACCGACTTCGGAGACCTGCGCCTCCTGGCCGAAGTTCTTGATCTGGTCCTTGAGGATCGCAGAGATTTCAGCGGCGCGGATATCCATCAGCCGACCTCTTTCATGGCGGTTCTAATCGAGTTGAGCTTGGTGCGGAGCGAGGTGTCGATCATCCGCGAGCCGACCTTGACGATCAGCCCGCCGAGAATGGCCGGGTCCACCTTCACTTCGATCTTGGGTTCCTTGCCGAGCACGTCCTTGAGGGCGGCCGACAGGGTCTTGGAATGGGCTGCGGAGAGCTGCTCGGCGACGGTCACCTCGGCGGTGATCTCGCCGCGCGACCTGGCGACCAGCGCGCCGAAGCCGCGAATGACGCCCTCGACCGCGAAGAGGCGGCGATTCGACGCAACCACCTTGATGAGATTGCCGGCAAGGCCGCCGATGCCGGCCTTGTCGAGAACGGCCGCGACGGCCTTGGCCTGGTCGTCGGCCGAGAAGACCGGGCTCTTGACCAGGCGCTTCAGGTCGTCGGAACCGTCGAGAAGGGCCTGGAATCGCGCCAGATCAGCCTGAACCTGATCGACCTGGCCGGACTCCGTTGCGAGGTCGAAAAGAGCGGAGGCATAACGCCCCGCCATGCCGGAAACGGTCTTGTCTTCGCCAGCCACCGCGTCTCTCGCGTCTCGCGCGTCGGGCCCCGCCATCCGCACCGGCCGCAACAAACACGTGCGGCGGCTGCAAACTCTTGGCCCGACTGGGAAATTAATGTCCGGGGGCTTGCGCGCCAGCGCTCTGCCCCCAAAGCCGCGTGTCCGGTAGCACAGGCCATCCGATGGTGCAACGCCACGAAAGCCGAGTTCCTGTGCGCGGAAAGTCGCGGGGGCGCCGGATTCGGACCTCCGCCCCCGCCCGACGCAAAACGGGCGGCCGATGGGCCGCCCGCTCGCTGCGTCATTGCCGGCTGCCGGTCAGGCGGCCGCCTTCTGCGGCGCCATGCGCCCGTAGAAGGTCTCGCCCTTGGCCGCCATCTCGCGCAGCAGCTTGTTGGGCGCGAAGCGGTCGCCGTATTTCGCCGCCAGCGCGTCGCACTTCTCGACGAAGGCCCTGGCGCCGGTGATGTCGATGTAGGACAGCGTGCCGCCCGACCAGGGCGCGAAGCCGAAGCCGAGGATGGAGCCGACATCGGCCTCGCGCGGATCGGTGACGACGCCTTCCTCGACGCAGCGCGCCGCTTCCAGCGCGGTGGTGATCAGCAGGCGGTCGATGATCTCCTGGCGGTCGATCGTGTCGGGATCCTGCTGGGCGCCGACGAAGGCCTTGAGGCCCGGCCAGATCGTCTTCTTGCCGGTGTCGGGATAGTCATAGAAGCCCTTCTTGGCCTTCTTGCCGACGCGGCCCTCCTGCTCGACCAGGAAGGTCAGCAGCTTTTCCTGCTGCGGGTCGACGGCCTGGCTGCCGACCTGCGCCTTGGTGGCCTTGAGGATCTTCAGGCCGAGGTCGATGGCGACCTCGTCGTTGAGGGTCAGCGGGCCGACCGGCATGCCCGCCTGCTTGGCGAGATTGTCGATCATGATCGGCGGCACGCCTTCCATGACCATCAGGTGGGCTTCCTTGATGTAGTTGCCGACGCAGCGGTTCACGTAGAAGCCGCGGGTGTCGTTGACCACGATGGGCGTCTTCCTGATCGCCTTGACGTAGTCGAGGGCGACGGCGAGCGCCTTGTCGCCGGTCTTCTCGGCCATGATCGTCTCGACCAGCATCATCTTGTCGACCGGCGAGAAGAAGTGGATGCCGATGAACTGGTCCGGGCGGACCGAGTTCTGGGCGAGGCCGGTGATCGGCAGGGTCGAGGTGTTGGAGGCGAAGATCACGTCCGGACGGATCGCGGCCTCGGCCTTCCTGATCACGTCGGCCTTGACGGCCGGATCCTCGAACACCGCCTCGATGACGAGGTCGACATCGGCGAGGGCGGCATAGTCCGGGGTCGCGGTGATCTTGGCGAGCAGCGCCTCGCGCTGGGCGCTGGTGGCGCGGCCCTTGTT
>JAIUOO010000025.1 GCA_020161695.1 Pseudomonadota bacterium
TGTGCGCGATGGCCCAGCGCGGCGAGCGCGAGACGAAGCCAAGGCGCGCCTGCAGGGCGAGGTCATCCACCTTGTAGACGACGCCGTCGATGTCATAGCCGAGGGTCGCGCGCCGCTCGCCGATCATCCGGTACTGGGCGATGAGGTCCTCGGCGCTGTGGCAGAGCCTCATCAATGGGTTGACGGGAAAGCCGAGCTCCCTGAACCAGGCGACCATGCCGGACTGGGTGTCGCGCGGGCGCGCGGGCGCAACCTCGCCCCAGGTATAGGCAAAGAAGCGCAGCGGCCGCTGGCGGGTGATCTCCGGGTCGAGCTGGCGCAGGGAACCAGCAGCGGCGTTGCGGGGATTGGCGAAAAGCGGCAGGCCCTTCTCCTCCTGCCGGGCGTTGATGCGGCGGAAGTCCTCGTGGCTGAGATAGACCTCGCCGCGCACCTCCAGCACGTCCGGCGCGCCCTTCAGAACCTGCGGCACCTCGCCGATGGTGCGGATGTTGGCGGTGACGTCCTCGCCGACGGCGCCATCGCCGCGCGTGGCGGCGACCGCCAGGCGGCCGTTCTCGTAGCGGAGCGAGCAGGACAGGCCGTCGATCTTCGGCTCGGCGGTCATCGCCACCGGCGCATCGGCGTCGAGGCCGAGAAAGCGGCGGACGCGGCCGACGAACTCCGCCACCTCCTCGTCCGAAAAGGCATTGGAGAGCGACAGCATCGGCACGGCATGCGTAACCTTGCCGAACTTCGACGAAGGCGCTGCGCCGACCCGCTCGGTGAGGCTGTCGGCCGATTTCAGCGCGGGGAAGGCTGTTTCGAGCGCCTCGTAACGGCGGCGCAGGGCGTCGTAGTCGGCATCCGTCAGGGTCGGCGCATCGTCCTGATAATAGAGCCGGTCGGCCTCGGCGATGGCCTCGCCGATGCGCTCGTGCTCGGCGCGGGCCTCGTCGGGTGACAGCGTCTCGACAGGGACATCGGCGGGTTTCGACTTGGACATGACAACTCGACGGATGATCGGAGGGCTTTGCGCCGCCCTCCTCATGCCCGGCCACAGGCAGCCTAAGCTGCCGTCTCTAGCATTGAGACGCCGAGGCACAAGCCTCGGCTATGCCAGGCATCCACGACTTTGTCCGGCGACGGACCCGCCTGAACGATAAAGCCGTGGATGATCGGGACAAGCCCGCCGATCATGCAGGTGGCAGCAGCCCTATTCGACAATGCCGAGCTGGATGCCCTGGCTGGCCCCCTCGCGGATCACCGCCTCGCTCGACGGCCACCAGTAGGAGACGATGCCGGTGATGCCGTGGCGGCGGAGTGCCGCGGGCGTCGCGGTCCATTCCTCGGCGAGGCTGCGAACCCCGGAGCGCGGATCGCGCCGGTAGGGAGGGTCGTAGGTGATCGAGCCGTCGACGCCGATCTCGCGGAAGAAGGCGCGCGTCAGCGACAGGAGATCGCGTTCCTCGCCGTCGCCGAACAGGCCGCCGAAGGCCCCCGGCGCGATGCCGCCGTGGAAGATGACCAGCGCGTTCGGGGCGACGGCCTTGGTGCGGGCCGCGGGGAACAGAAAATTGGCGCAGGAGGAAATGCAGCGGCGCTGGACCACGACCAGCAGGCCACGGGCGCGGACGGCGCGTGCAAGGCGCACGGCCGAAGTCACCTCGCCGCCGTCGGAGGTGACGACCATCGCGGTCACGCTGCGATCGGCCAGCAGCCGCGCGGTCGTCTCCGCGCTGTCGCGATCGATATCGCCGGAAAAGCACAGCGTCGTGCCGGCAATCCGGATCGGCGCGCCAGGCGCGGATTCGCAGGCCCGGACCGGGTCCGTGACAGACGCGGGCTGGGCCGCAGCCGGGCCGTTCAGAAACAGGAAGCCGAGAAGGCCGGCGCGGACCGCTGCGTGACGCAATGCCATGAGGCAGAAACCACCTGCCGAAAGCGGCGTTCCGATGGCCGGTCAACCGACCTTGAGGAGTTTCTCCGCGGCGGCGCGCGCCTCGTCGGTGATCGTCTCGCCGGCGAGCATGCGCGCGAGCTCCTCGCGGCGCAGGTCGAAGCCGAGCGGCTTGACGCGCGTCGCCGCGCGCTGCCCGGTGGTCTCCTTGGCGATGAGGTAGTGCCGCGTCGCCTTCGCGGCGACCTGCGGCGCATGGGTGACGGAGAGAACCTGCACCGTGCCGCCAAGCCGGGCGAGCCGCTGGCCGATGGCATCCGCCACCGCACCGCCGACGCCGGTATCGATTTCGTCGAAGACGAGGGTCGGAGCAGAGCCCTGATCGGCCAGAACGACCTTCAGGGCCAGCATGAAGCGGGAGAGTTCGCCGCCCGAGGCGACCTTCATCATCGGCCCCGGCCGCGTGCCCGGATTGGTCTGGACCCAGAATTCGGCGCGGTCGATGCCTTCCGGCCCTTCCGCCTCGGAGGCGATCTCGGTCGTGAAGCGGGCGCGGTCGAGCTTCAGTGGCCCGAGTTCGCCGTTGACGGCGGTATCGAGCCTCTTCGCCGCAGCCTTGCGCTTCGTCGAGAGCAGCGCCGCAATCCTAGCGTAGGAGGCCTCGGCCTCCGCAGCCGCCTTGCCGAGCGCGACCAGCCGATCCTCGCCGGCGTCGAGAGCGGCGACATCGGCGACATAGCGTTCGGCGAGGGCGGAGAGCCCGTCCACCGGCACGGCATATTTGCGCGAGGCGGCGCGCAGGGCGAACAGCCGCTCCTCGATGCGCTCCAGTTCGCGGGGATCGAACTCGGCGGCACGCTGCGCGGCTTCGACAGCCGCGCGGGCATCCTCGATCCGGTCCAGTGCCTCGCCGAACGCCTTGACGATCGGTTCGACAAGCTGCGGCGCTTGCGCCGCGCGGCGCTCCAACCGCCGCCATGCGGCCCCGAGCGAAGGCACAGCGGAGGTCGGTCCGGACAGCGCATCCATGGCTTCGGAAAGGTCCGCGGCGATCTTCTCGGAGGCCATCATCGCCTGCCGGCGTTCGGCGAGCTGTGTCTCCTCGCCCTGCTCGGGCTTCAGCTTGGACAGTTCCTCCACGGCGTGGCGGAGGAAATCGCCGTCGGCGCGCGCCTTGGCGAGGCGGGCCTGCGCGTCGTCGACGGCCTTGCGCGCCTCGCGCCAGCCCTTCCAGGCGGCGCGAACGCCATCCGCTTCCTTCGCCAGGCCGCCGAAGGCATCGAGCAGCGCGCGGTGCGCCTCCGGTTCGACCAGCGCCCGGTCGGCATGCTGGCCGTGAATTTCGACCAGCGCCGCGCCAATCGCGCGCAGAACCTGCACGCTCGCAGCCTGATCGTTGACGAAGGCGCGGGTGCGGCCGTCCGCGAGTTGCACGCGGCGCAGGATCAGGTCGCCCTCGGTATCGAGGTCGGCTTCAGCCGCTATCCTGCGGGCGGGATGGGCGAGCGGGACGTCGAAAACCGCCGTCACCTGCCCCTGCTCCTGCCCGTGGCGGACGAGTGTCGCGTCGCCGCGCGCGCCAAGCGCCAGCGAGGTCGCGTCGAGCAGGATGGACTTGCCCGCGCCGGTCTCGCCGGTCAGCACCGACAGGCCCTCGGCGAAGGTCAGATCGAGCCGGTCGATCAGGACGATGTCGCGGATCGAAAGCTGGACGAGCATGGGGCTGTTCGCAGATTCCCGGCGAGCGGCAAGGCGCGCCGGATTCGGCGCAGGACGATGTGCTCTGGCTTATCGCGAACGAGACGGGAACGGAAGGCCGTCAGCCGGTGATGCGGCGCATCGCGCGGCTGATCCAGGAGCCGGTATCCTCGCGCGGTGTCAGTCCCTGGCCCTGGATCAGCGCGTAGCTGTCCTTGTACCACTGGCTGTCCGGGAAGTTGTGGCCGAGCACCGCCGCGGCCGTCTGCGCCTCGTTGACGATGCCGAGCGCCATGTAGCACTCGACCAGGCGGGCCAGAGCCTCCTCGACGTGGCGGGTCGTCTGGAACTGCGAGATGACCGTACGGTAGCGGTTGATCGCGCCGGCATACTGGCGGCGGTCGAGATAGTAGCGCGCCACGTTCATCTCGCGGCCGGCAAGCTGGTCGCGGGCGACCTCGATCTTGCGGCGGGCGGCGGTGGCATATTCCGACTGCGGCCACTTGCGGGTGACCTCTTCGAGAATCACCAGCGCGCGCTCGGTGCGGGCCTGGTCGCGCTGCACGTCGGGGATCTGGTCGTACTGCGCAGCGCCCATCAGATATTGCGCGTAGGCGGCATCGTTCGAGCCCGGATGGAGCTGAATGTAGCGGCGCGCCTGATTGATGGTCTCTTCGTAGTCCTGGGATTCATAATAGGAGTAGGCGGCCATGATGAGCGCCCGCTTTGCCCATTCCGTGTAGGGATGGGTGCGGTCGATCTCCATGAACTTCAGCGCCGCACGCCGCCAGTCGCGACGGTTCTGCAGCGCGATGCCCTCGTTGTAGAGCTTCTCGGCCGGCTCGTCCGGCAGGCTGGACGGATCCGGCCCGGCGAAGAGATTGCCGAAGGACGGCATGCCGGAGCACGCGCCGAGCGGCAGGGAAATGGCCATGACGGCTGCAAGGATGATAGCGCGGGCGCCGACGCCACGCGCAGGCTTCACCGAGCCGCCGATCTCCCCGACACGCTTCTGCAAGGTCACGAACCTTCCCCGAACCACGTTATGATGCGGACCCGAAGGCCCGCACGGCTCATAACCGAATTTGCAAGGCAGGGCTATTGCCCGGCGGCCACGTTCTGAACAGGAGTTGAGGCCAGATTGCGGCGGCTCAGTTGGCATCCGGCCCGTAGGCCGGTACCGCGACGCCAAGATCGGCATGGCCGCGCTCGCGGCGCACCACCGGCTCGACGAAGGCAAAGGCTGTCGGATCGGCGAACAGCGTCTCGATCAGCTTGACGTTCATGCGATGGCCGCCGCGGAACGACCGGAACCGGCCGATGATCGGCGCACCGGCCAGCGACAGGTCGCCGACGGCATCGAGCAGCTTGTGGCGGACGAATTCGTCGCGGAAGCGCAGGCCCTCGGGGTTGAGGATCCGGTCGTCGCCGACGACGACCGTGTTTTCCAGCGAGGCACCGAGCGCGCGGTTGGCGGCCCAGAGCTTGGTCACGTCCTGCATGAAGCCGAAGGTGCGGGCGCGAGCGACATCGCGGCGGAAAGCGCCGGCATCGAGGTCGAGACCGTAGACCTGGCGGCCGACGAGGGCATTGTCGAAATCGATCTCGACTTCGAGCTTGAGGCCGCGGTTCTGGCTGCCGGCCTCGTGCGGATGAAGCTCGACGCAGCCGCGCTCGGTCTCGAGCACGACGGATTTGAGAACCTTGATCGCCTTGCGGTTGGCGGCGAGCTGGCGAAGGCCGACCTGATCGATGGCGGCGACGAAGGGGGCGGCCGAACCGTCGAGGATCGGCATTTCCGGTCCGTCCACCTCGACGAGGCAGTTATCAACGCCGAGGCCGGACAGGGCGGCCATCAGATGTTCGATGGTGGCGACACCGCCGCGATCGGTCTGTCCGAGGACCGTCGACAGGTCGGCGGAGGACACGTTGCGGAAGATCGCGGGAATTTCGACATGGTCCTGGTCGGACCGCAGGAAGCAGATGCCGGTGCCTGCTTCGGCGGGATGCAGCGTGACGGAAACCGAAGCGCCGGAATGGACGCCGATGCCGTCAAGCTGGATGGACTCGCGAAGCGTTGTCTGCCTGGCAGTCTTCATTTCCAACCGTCTCTGCCATCAGCCAGACGCGTCCTGGACGCTTCGACCCGATGACCCCAACATGACCTCGTCGATCCGGCTCCGATATCCGTTGTCCGGCTCGGATCTTGCTGCGGCGCAACCGAATCGCCACGAAGATTCGTTCTGGATCGACGGCGCGGAACATAGACAGGCCCGCCATGAGGGCCAAGTCACGCTTTGTGTCCGACTGTTACCAAAATTCGGTCGCATTTTCGCGAAGCCGTTAAGAGGATAAAAAGGGCGTGTTAACAAAAACTTACCCGGGTGCACCGCACCCGGGTAATGTGATCGACTGCAAGATTCTGCAACAATCGGGCAGAGCGCCCGCCGCGCCTTCAGTTCGCCTGCCGGCGGAGGAAGGCCGGAATGTCCAGATGGTCGTCCTCGGAGCGCGGCTGCTGCGCTGCGGGACGGCCGTGGATGTCCAGGCCCGCCGGGTCGCGGCGCATCTGCGGCGCGGGCGCCGGAGCGCGTGCGGGAGCGCGGGCGGGCTGCACCGGCTGGACGGCGCGCGGCATGGGGGCCGGGGCCGGTTCGGCATCCGCCTTGCGGGTGAAGCCGATCGACTGGAGCTTCTCCATCAACGAGGTGCGCTTCTTCTCCACCGGATTGTCGATGGCGCGCTGCTGGACGACCGGCTCGGCGCGGATCTGGTCGCGCACGACGCGCGGCAGTTCCTCGGCCGTCGGCATCCGGACCGGACGCATCGGCTTCTCGGCCGCCGGCGGAATGAAGTCGCGGGCCGGCAGCGGCTCGTCGCGCGGCGGCATCAGCGGGGCATCGAGCTCGACCGGGGCCTCGCGGAACAGGGCGGGCTTGGCGGCGACCGGCTGGAGGACGACCTCGGCCTCGGTGATCACCGGCGCGGGGGCCTGAGCCTCCATGACCGGAGCCGGCTCGGCGGCACGGGTCTCGATCACCGGCGCGGCAACCGGGGCCGGCTGCGCCATCTGGCCGATGCGCTGGGCGCTCTGCTTCAGGCGGGCGGTCATCTCGGCGATGGTCGGCTGGGCGGCCTGCTGGGCGGCGAGGTCGATGCCGGTGGCGACGACCGAGACGCGGATGGTGCCGTCGAGCGCGCCGTCGAAGGTCGCGCCGAGGATGATGTTGGCCTCCGGGTCGACCTCCTCGCGGATGCGGGTCGCTGCCTCGTCCACCTCGAAGAGGGTGAGGTCGTTGCCGCCGGTGATCGAGATGAGCAGGCCGCGGGCGCCCTTCATCGAGGTCTCGTCGAGCAGCGGATTGGCGATGGCAGCCTCGGCGGCGGTGATCGCCCGGCGCTCGCCGGTGGCCTCGCCGGTGCCCATCATCGCCTTGCCCATGTCGCGCATGACGGCGCGGACGTCGGCGAAGTCGAGGTTGATCAGGCCTTCCTTGACCATCAGGTCGGTGATGCAGGCGACGCCGGAATAGAGCACCTGGTCGGCCATGGCGAAGGCGTCGGTGAAGGTGGTCTTCTCGTTCGCCACCCGGAACAGGTTCTGGTTCGGGATGACGATGAGCGTGTCGACCGACTTCTGCAGTTCGACGATGCCCGAATCCGCGGTCTTCATGCGGCGGACGCCCTCGAAGTGGAAGGGCTTGGTGACGACGCCGACGGTGAGGATGCCGAGCTCGCGGGCGACGCGGGCGATGACCGGGGCAGCGCCGGTGCCGGTGCCGCCGCCCATGCCGGCGGTGATGAAGGCCATGTGCGAGCCGGTGAGCTGGTCACGGATCTCGTCGATGACCTCCTCGGCCGCGGCTGCGCCGACTTCCGGGTGCGAGCCGGCGCCGAGACCCGAAGTGACCTGGAGGCCCATCTGGATGATCCGCTCGGCCTTGGCCGAGGACAGCGCCTGCGCGTCGGTGTTGGCCACGACGAAGTCGCAGCCCTGCAGGCCGCCCTCGATCATGTTGTTGACGGCATTGCCGCCAGCGCCGCCGACGCCGAACACGGTGATCCGGGGCTTCAGTTCCCGAATGTCGGGCATCTTCAGGTTGATGGTCATTGGGAGCCTCGTTCGAATCACTCGCGCGACAGCCACGTCGCTTGTCTAACTCAGGTTGCGCAACCGGTGGCACCGGCCTTGCCATTTTTTTCGTCCGGGCCGCCTGGAAGTGCGGACCGGACGCATGTCAGAAACTGTCCCGTATCCACCGGCCGACGCGGTTGAAGTAGCCGTCCGTGCCGGTGGCGGCGAAGAAGCGCCGCTGCGGCTCGAAATGCTCCATCCCGGCGATCTGCGGATAGACGGTGAGGCCGACGGGCGCCGCGAAGGGCGGGCCCTTGGCGCTGTCGGGAAGGCCGGTAATGCCGACCGGGCGGGCGACCCGCACCTGGCGGCCGAAGACCTGGGCGGCGAGATCGGCGAGGCCGGGCAGCTGCGCGCCGCCGCCAGTCAGCACGACGCGGCGTCCGGCCTCGGCGGCGGCGCCCGCCGCGGTCAGCCGGTCGCGGACCATTTCGAGGATCTCGTCGATGCGCGGGCGGATGATGCGGATCACCTGCGCGCGGCTGACGGAATGGGGGATGTCGCGGTCGTCCTCGGAGATGGACGGCACGGTGATGATGTCGCGCTCGTCGGACTTGGCGGCGAAGCAGGCGCCGTTCAGCACCTTGATCCGCTCGGCATCCGACAGGCGTGTGGAGAGGCCGCGGGCGAGGTCCATCGTGACGTGGTGCGAGCCGACCGCGACCGCGTCGGCATGGACGAAATGGCCGCCGGCGAAGACCGAGAGGGTCGTGGTGCCTGCGCCCATGTCGAGGCAGACGGTGCCGAGTTCGGCCTCGTCGTCGGTGAGCACGGAGAGGCCCGAGGCGAGCGGAGCGGCGACCAGCGCCTCGACAGTGAGGTGGCAGCGCTCGACGCAGAGCATGAGGTTGCGCGCCGTCGCCATGTCGCAGGTGACGACATGCATGTCGACACCGAGCGAGGAGCCGAGCATGCCGCGCGGGTCCTTGATGCCACGGGTATCGTCGAGGCGGAACCCGATGGGCATGGAGTGCAGCACCGCCCTGCCCTGCCGGATCGAATGGTCGGAGGCGGCCTGAAGCACGCGGTGCAGATCGTGGTCCTGCACGCGGGGCGCCTGGCAGGTGACGCGCGCCTCGTACTGCTCGGAGCCGAGCCGGCCGGCCGAGACCGTGACAACGACCCGGTCGACCTGGACTTCGGCCATGCGCTCGGCGGCGTCCACCGCCTGCCGGATGGAAGCTTCGGCCTTGGCCATGTCCGCGACGGAGCCGGCCTTCATGCCGCGGGCGCGGGTGTGGCCGATGCCGAGAATCTCCGCCTTGTGCGTGCGGTTCGGCAGAATGTCCGAACCCTCGCGCGGGCGAAGCTTGACGATCATGCAGACGATCTTGGACGTGCCGATGTCGAGCACGCACATGATCGCGGAGCGCTTCGGGGATACCGGCCGCATGCGCGGGGTCAGGCCATGACGGAAGGGGCTCGTCATGTGCGCTGACCCTGTGCTGCGCGGCGGCGGGCCCGCTCGCGGTCACGTTCACGCAGCGCCGCCTCGTGCGCTTTCATGGCATCGTCGGACAGGCGCACCGTGACGCGGTCAGGCACGCGCATGTCGATGGAAGCGACGTCGCGGCTCATCAGCCGGCGCTCGGCGTCGAGCCGGGCGAGATCGGCCATGGCGCGGTCCATGTTCTCGTCCGGAAGGCGCACGTCGATGCCGTTCTTCAGGACGAGGTTCCAGCGCCGCTCGGCCACCAGGACGGCTGCCCGGACCGACTGCGCGACATGGGGATGATCACCGAGCAGGCCGACGATCTCGCGGGCGCGCATCTCCGCGCCCTTGCCGACCAGCAGCGGCAGGGTCTGGAAGCGCTGGTCGAGATGGTCGAGGATGACCGTGCCGTCAGCGGCGATGACGTGGATGCGGCCGTCGCGCTGCCACAGCGCGAAGGGCTCGCGCTCGGTCACCGAGACGAGGAGCTGGTCGGGGTAGAGCTTCTGGATCGTCGCGTCGGCGATCCAGGCATTGGCCTTGAGGCGCGCGCGGGCCTGGTCGGGATCGAAGAACAGCACCGAGGACGACGGCGTGATGCCGGCGACGTCGAGGACCTGGTCGTGGCTCATCTGGCGGTTGCCGGTGAGCTTCACACCGCGGACCTGCATGCCGGCGGCATTGGCCATCGAATCGCCGACACCGATCAGGAAGCCGTTGACCGCGGGCCAGTGGCCGCCGCGCTGCACACCGTAGAGACCGGTCGCCGCGAACAGGGCGAGCGAGGCGAAAAGGCCCGCGCGTCGCGGAATGTGCATGTTGGCGATGCGGATCGAGACGCGGCGCATGAACAGCGACAGCCCGCCGGGGCGGGCAAAGGGGTCGCGCTCGCCGACCGCATGCCGCTCCCGCAGTTCGCGGGCGCGAAGCCTGTCGCCGGCAGCCGCGAACGCATCCGCCCCGGCCCCGGAGAGCCTGGCGATCAGCGATCGAGAGAAGCGTCCTGCACCATCCATTCGACCAGCTCGGCGAACGATATTCCTTCGTGAGCGGCCATATCGGGGACGAGCGATGTCCCGGTCATCCCGGGCTGCGTGTTGACTTCGAGACAGACGAGCGCCCCGGTTCCCCCGGGCGTGTCGTCGTATCGGAAGTCCGCACGGCTGACCCCTTTACAGCCGAGCGCCTGATGCGCTGCGAGGGACAGTCTTTGGACCTCAGAGTAAATATTTGGTTTAAGCGGCGCCGGAATCAGGTGTTGGGAGCCGCCCGGCGCATATTTCGCGTCATAGTCGTAGAAGGTCCCGGCATACGTGATCTCGACGACGCCAAGGGCGCGGTCGCCCATGACGGCACAGGTCAGTTCCTTGCCGGCGATGAAAGGCTCGACGAGAACCGTCTCGCCGAGCGTCCATTCGGTGGAATGAAGTTCCTGCGGCGGGTGCTCGTGGTCGCGCGTGACGATGAACACGCCGAGGGACGAACCGTCGGTGTTCGGCTTGACCACATAGGGGCGCGGCAGCAGATGCTCCCGGGCCGCCTCGCGGCGGGAGACGATGAGGCCGCCGGGAACCGGCACGCCGGCGCCGGCCATGATCTTCTTGGCCATGGCCTTATCCATGGCCAGAGCCGAGGCCATGACGCCGGAATGCGTGTAGGGAATCGCCATGACCTCGAGGATGCCCGCGAGCGTACCGTCCTCACCCGGCCTGCCGTGCGTCACGTTCAGCGCCACGTCGGGCTTCAGTTCGGCGAGCTTCTGCGCGACATCGCGGCCGACATCGACGCGCGAAACCCGGTAGCCGAGCGATTCCAGCGCGTCGGCGCAGGCCCGGCCCGAATTGAGCGACACTTCGCGTTCGGCGGACCAGCCGCCATAGAGGACGGCGACATGCGGTTTGGTCATGGGGAGCCTTCGGAATGGATCAGAGATTGCGGCAGCGTTCGTCGTCCTCGGGAGAGGCCCACTCGGTGAAGGCCGCCAGCTTTTCCTCCTCGGCATGGCGAACGAGGTCGTCGAGGTCGATCCGGAGCGCGCGGGCAAGCCGTGCCATGGTTTCCAGCGTGCCTTCGCGGCGGCCCGTTTCGATCTGGCTCAGATAGGAGGGACTGATCTGCGCAGCCTGTGCGAGATCCTTGACATTGAGGCCACGGTACTCGCGCCAAACACGAAGAGGATGCTCTTCAGACAGAAGGCGATCGACAATCTCCGAGGGAATCATTTCATCTTCGCCGGCCGCCAGCTTGCGCTTCGCCTCGTCATAGGCGGCGATGTCGGCTAGATTCTCGGCAGCATCCACCAGGCGCTCATAGTCGTCCTTGGCCAGGAGCACGAGTTCCTCGCCACCGGGCGTGGTGATCAGCTTCGCCATGGTCATAAGCAGCTCCTAAGCCTCATAAATGCTACTCCGCGGCCCGATAGCGAGGATGTCCAGGACGTCGCCGTTGTCATCGAAGACCACGCGCCAATCGCCGACCCGGAGGCGATACCCCGATCTCCCCTTCAACTTTTTCACCTGATTGGCCAGTTGCGCCGGCTCGACAGCCAACTGGTCGATTTTGTCCATGATGCGTCTGCGCTCGTTAGTCGGCATTCGACGGAGGGTTCGCACCGCCTCGTTTCTATATGCCACTTTCTTCACGGTTTTTCCATTGCATTATGCAACCGTGAATCATCAAGCGGCGCCCCGACCCGCTTGATTTCCCACTGAAGCTCGACACCGGACGTCTCCAGCACGCGCCGGCGCACCTCGTCGCCCAGCCGCTCGATGTCGGTGGAGGTCGCCTCGGGCGAGGCGATGAGAAAGTTGGTGTGCAGTTCGGAGACCTGAGCGCCGCCGACCCTCAGGCCACGGCAGCCGGCCGCGTCGACCAGTTTCCAGGCCGAGTGCCCTTCCGGGTTCTTGAACGTGGAGCCGCCGGTGCGGGTATTGACCGGCTGGGTGGCCGAACGCTGCCGCGTGATCTCGTCCATGGCGGCAAGCAATTCGGCCGGATTGCCCGGCATGCCCCGAAGCAGCGCCGAGACGAAGATCGCATCGTCCGGCGCTCCGGACTTGCGGTAGGCGAACTTCATGGCCGCGTGATCCCAGGTTTCCGCGCGACCGTCCCGGCGCACGCCATGGGCCTCGACGAGGATGTCCTTCACCTCGCCGCCATAGGCGCCGCCGTTCATGCGCAGCGCGCCACCGATTGCGCCGGGAATGCCACGCAGGAAGGTGAAGCCGGCAATACCCGCTTCCGCCGCGGCGCGTGCAACCTTGACATCAGGTGCTGCGGCGCCTGCACGCACAAGGTGGTCATCCAGCACCTCGACTTCACCGAAGGGCTTTCCGAGTTTGATAACCACGCCGGGGAAGCCGCCGTCGCGGACCAACAGATTCGAGCCGAGCCCGACGGGCATGACGGGCCAGTCCGGCGGGATGTGGCGGAGGAACTCGATCAGGTCGATCTCGCCGGCCGGCTCGAACAGCAGCTGGGCCGGTCCGCCGGTGCGGAACCAGGAGAACGGCTTCATCGAGGCATTGGCCGTCACCGTTCCCTGCAGGCCGGGAACCAGCGCACGCACGACGGGCGTGAGGTCTTCAAAGGCCATGCTCAGCCCTTCTCGCCGTCGACGCGGGCTATAGTGCCCTGCGCGATCGCGACGACGGTCTCACCGTCCGGCGTGACCGACACGATCTCGCAGGTGCAGGCGGCAAGGCGCTTGCCGCCGGAGGCGACCTTCGCGCGCGCCAGAAGGCGGTCGCCCCTGGCCGGGCGCAGATAGTTGATCTTGAACTCGGCGGTCAGGCAGTCGCCGAGCAGCGAGCCGCCGGCATAGGTCAACGCATTGTCCGCGAGATAGGCGAGCACGCCACCGTGGACGAAACCATGCTGCTGGCGGTGGTGGTCGGCGACGGCGAGCGAAATCTCGGCACGCCCCGGCTCGAACACGACCAGTTCCGCCCCGACGAGACGGCTGAACGGCTGGCTGTCGAGGACGGAGCGGCCGAGGGCCAGCATGTCGCTCATCGCGCGCACCCTTATCCCTTCGCCAGCTTCTCAAGCTCGCCCGGCAGGGCATAGGCCCACTGGGTGATGTTGCCGGCGCCGAGGCAGATCACGTAGTCGCCGGGCTTCGCCACGCCCGCGACGAGGCTCGCGAGCTGCGCCGCGCTCTCCATGGCGACCACGGACTTGTGGCCGCGCGTCTTGAGGCCCGAGACGAGATCGTCGCGGCTCGCGCCAGGGATCGGCTGCTCGCCGGCGGCATAGACATCCGCCACGATGACGTGGTCGGCGTCGTTGAAGCAGGTGCAGAACTCGTTGAACAGCGAGGCGAGCCGCGTGTAGCGGTGCGGCTGGACGATGGCGATGACCTGTTTGTCGGTGGAGGCGCGCGCGGCCTTCAGGACGGCGGCAATCTCCACGGGATGGTGGCCGTAATCGTCGAAGATCAGCGCGCCGTTCCATTCGCCCGTCTTCGTGAAGCGCCGCTTGACGCCGCCGAAACCCGCCAGCGCCTTGCGGATCTGCGGCGCGGCCATGCCGAGCTCGCGCGCGACCGCGATGGCCGAAGTGGCGTTCAGCGCGTTGTGCTTGCCCGGCATGGGCAGGACGAGATCCTCGATCTCCTCGGTCACCGCCCCGGTCCGGTCGCGGAACTGCACCTTGAAGCGGCACTGACCGCCGGTCAGGTCGATGTCGAGGATGCGCACGTCGGCCTGCGGGTTCTCGCCATAGGTGATGACGCGGCGGTCGGCGATGGAGCCAACCATGTCCTGCACGACGGGATGGTCGATGCACATGACGCCGAAGCCGTAGAAGGGCAGGTTCTCGATGAAGTCGCGGAACGCCTTCTTCACGGCGTCGAAATTGCCGTAATGGTCGAGGTGCTCGGGGTCGATATTGGTGACGATGGCGACGTCGGCCGGCAGTTTCAGGAACGAGCCGTCGCTCTCGTCGGCCTCGACCACCATCCAGTTGCCAGCGCCGAGGCGGGCATTGGTGCCGAGCGCGTTGATGATGCCGCCATTGACGATGGTCGGATCGAAGCCGCCGGCATCCAGCAGGGTGGAGACCATCGAGGTCGTCGTGGTCTTGCCGTGCGTGCCGGCGATGGCGACGCAGGACTTCAGCCGCATCAGCTCGGCCAGCATTTCGGCCCGGCGGACAACGGGAATGCGCCGCTCGCGCGCGGCGACGAGTTCCGGATTGTCCCTCTTGATGGCCGTCGAGACCACCACAACCTCGGCCTCGCCGAGATTCTCCGAGGCGTGGCCGATGGTGACGGTCGCGCCACGGTCCTTCAGCCGCTTGATCGTGTAGCCCTCGGCCGCGTCCGAGCCCTGTACCTTGTAGCCGAGGTTCAGGAGCACTTCGGCGATGCCGGACATGCCGATGCCGCCGATGCCGATGAAATGGATGGGTCCGATGTCGCGGGGCAGTTTCATGAGGCTTGTCCTGCCGGGGTGATTCCGGCGGTTTTGAGGACGAGGTCGGCAAGGCGGCCCGCGGCATCCGCATGGCCCTGCGCCTTCGCGTTGGCAGCGGCAGCGGCCAGCGGGGCCGGATCGGCGAGAAGCCGGGAGAGTTCGCCCGCCAGCCAGTCGGGCGTGAAGTCGGCCTGCTTGACGACGGTCGCGGCCATGGCCGAGGCGAGCGTCGCCGCGTTCATAAGCTGGTCCTGGTCGAGCGCATGCGGCAAAGGCACTAGGATCGACGGACGGCCGATGACGGAGAGCTCCGCCACGGTGGAAGCACCGGAGCGGGCGATGACGAGATGGGCGCCGGCGAGCCGTGCCGGCAGGTCGACGAAGAAGGGCGCGACCTCGGCGGCAACGCCGAGACGGGCATAGGCGGCCTCGACAGCGGCCCTGTCCTCGGCGCGGGCCTGCTGGACGACATGGAGCCGGCCGCGCAAGGCCGGATCGATCTTCTCCAGCGCCGGCGGGACGATCTCGCTCATGACGCGCGCGCCCTGGCTGCCGCCGAAGACGCAGAGGCGGAATGGACCACCGGCCTGCGGCGCATCGTAGGGGGTCGCCGCCGCCTCGATGACCATGGGACGCACGGGATTGCCGGTGAAGGCCGCCTTCTTCGCCAGTGTCGGATCGGCGTCCAGCACACCGGGAAACGACGTCGCTATGGCCGAGACGCGGCCGGAGAGCTGGCGGTTGGCCCTGCCCATCACCGCGTTCTGGTCGTGGATGACGGTCGGCACGCTCATCTGGGTCGCCGCGAACATTGGCGGCAGGGTCGGATAGCCGCCGAAGCCTACCACGGCGGCCGGCTTCAGCACGCGGATGATCTTCCGCGCGTGCAGATAGCCGCGACCGAGGGTGAACAGCGTCTTCGCCAGCGCGACCGGGTTCTTCGAACCGATGGTCGCGGATTCGACAATATGCGTCGCACGCGCCGGGAACGCCCGGCCATACTTCTCCGCCCGCTCGTCGGTGACGAGGTCGACGATGCAGCCGCGCTCGATGAGCGCCACGGTCAGCGCCTCGGCGGGAAAGAGGTGGCCGCCGGTGCCTCCGGCGCAGACGAGGATCAGGGGCTGGCTCATGTCAGGCGCGGCTCGCCTGGTAGTGGCTGACCTCGGCCATGGTCTCGGCGCGCGGCCGCCGTCGCGTCAGGCCAATCAGCATGCCCATGCCGAAGGCCAGCGCGATCAGCGACGAGCCGCCATAGGACACGAAAGGCAGGGTCATGCCCTTGGGCGGGATGAGGTGCAGGTTGACCATCAGGTTGATGCAGCTCTGCAGGCCGAACAGCATGGCGAGCCCCGCCACCGCGAAGCGGCAGAACGGATCCTCGTCGTCATGGGCGTGCTTCAGCGAGCGCAGCACGACGAAGGCGAACAGCAGGACGATGACGAGGCACAGGATGGTGCCGAACTCCTCGGCCGCCACCGCGAAGATGAAGTCGGTGTGGCTGTCCGGAATGATGCGCTTCACCGTGCCCTCGCCCGGCCCCTTGCCGAACCAGCCGCCCTGCTGGAAGGCGTCGATGGCGACATCGACCTGGAACGTGTCGGCCGTACCAGGCTCCATGAACTTGTCGATACGGCGGCGCACGTGCGGAAACGAGAAATAGGCGCCGACGAGCCCCGCCGCGCCGACGCCCGCGAGGCCGAAGACCCAGAGCCAGCGCATGCCGGCCATGAAGAACAGCGCCGCCCAGACCACCGTGATCAGCGAGGTCTGGCCGACGTCAGGCTGCAGCACCAGCGGCGTTACGGCCGCGGCCAGCAACATCATGGCGAGGATGTTGGCGGGCATTTCCGGCCGCTTGGCGCTCTCCGCGAACAGCCAGGCGGACAGAACCACGAAGGCCGGCTTCATGAATTCGGACGGCTGGAGGCCGACGCCGGCGAAATTCAGCCAGCGGCGCGCGCCCTTGATCTCGGCGCCGACGAACAGGGTCGCCACCACCAGCACGAGCGCGCCGAGAAAGGCGACCAGCGCCAGCCGCCTGATCCAGTAGGGCGAGAGGAAAGACGTGCCGATCAGTACGATCGTCGCGGGGATCAGGAAGAAGACCTGCCGGTTGACGAAGTGGAACGTGTCGAGACCGATGCGGTGGGCCACTGCCGGGGACGCCGCCAGAGACAGCACGATGCCGGCCAGCATCAGGCCGAACAGGGCGGAGAGCAGCAGCCGGTCGACCGTCCACCACCATTCGCCGAAGGCCGTGCGTTCAGCCCTGGAGATCATGCGCCGTCCCCGATATCCGACCGGAATTGCCCGACTGGCGAGCGTTTGGAAGGAAATCTAAAGGCTTCCGCTCAACGCTTCGTTAACCGCGCAAGGGCCGGTTCACGCCTTCTCGATACCCGGCATGGCAAGAACGAGGTCGCGGAAAGCCTTGCCGCGCACCTCGAAATTCGGGAACTGGTCGTAGCTGGCGCAGGCCGGCGAGAGCAGCACGACCGGATCGGCAGCGCCATCAGCCGCCGCGTCGGCGGCAGCCATGGCGACCGCCTTGTCCAGCGTGCCGGCGATGACATGCGGGTTGCCGCCGAGAGTGACAGCGAATTCCTCCGCTGACGAGCCGATCAGGTAGCTCTTGCGGATGCGCGGGAAGAAGCGGGCAAGCGGGGCAATGCCCCCCTCCTTCGGCTTACCACCGGCGATCCAGTAGATGTCGGAGAAGGCGGCCAGCGCCTTCTCGGTGGAATCGGCGTTGGTCGCCTTGGAATCGTTGACGAACAGCACCTTGCCGATGCGGCCGACCTGCTCCATGCGGTGCGGCAGGCCGGGAAAGCTCATCATGGCGCGGACGATCTCGTCGCCCGCCAGCCCCAGCGCCTCGCAGGCGGCGTAGGCGGCCATGGCATTCTGGGCATTGTGCGTGCCGCGCAACGCGCCGACGCGTGCCACCGAGAAGCGATGGACCATGGCGCCGGCCTTCATGCGGACGATGTCCGCGCCGTCGAGGTGGAGACCGTCGGAGAGCGGATTGCGGATGGAGACGCGCACCACCGTGCGCCCCGCCCGCTCCGCGCGGTCGGCCATGGCCTGGCTGTGGCGGTCATCGACACCGATGACGGCGGTCCCGCCCGGCTGGATGCCGGCGATCAGCCGTTCCTTCACCGCCGCGTAGTCGTCGAGCGTGCCGTGGCGGTCGAGATGGTCGGGCGTCACGTTGAGGCAGAGGCCGACCGAGGGATCGATGGACGGCGTCAGGTCGATCTGGAACGACGAGCATTCGATGACGTGGAAGCGGCCCTTGGCCGGCGGTTCCAGCGACAGGATGGCCGTGCCGATATTGCCGCCCATCTGCGCGTCGCGTGCCGTCCTGGCGAGGATATGCGTGATCAGCGCCGTCGTCGTCGACTTGCCGTTGGTGCCGGTGATGGCGATGAACGGCGCGCTGGGCGCGGTGGCCCGTCGTTCGCGGCAGAACAGTTCGATGTCGCCGACGACTTCCACGCCGTTCGCCTGCGCGAGGCCGACGCTCCAGTGCGGCGCGGGATGGGTCAGCGGCACGCCGGGGGCGAGCACCAGCGCCGCCACCGACGACCAGTCGATGCCCCGCAGGTCGGCGGTCTCGTAGCCGGCCGCCGCCGCCTTTTCGAGCGAGATGGAGCTGTCGTCGAAGGCGATGACCCGCGCGCCACCCGCCTTGAGCGCGGCGCAGGTGGCAAGGCCCGAGCCGCCCAGCCCGAAGACGGCGACATTGGCGCCCTTGAAAGTCGCGACCGGGACCATGTCAGCGCAGCTTCAGGGTCGAGAGGCCCGCGAGCGCCAGGACGAAGGCGATGATCCAGAAGCGGACGACCACCTGCGGCTCCGACCAGCCCTTCTTCTCGAAATGATGGTGGATCGGCGCCATGCGGAAGACGCGCTTGCCGGTCAGTTTGAACGAGACGACCTGCACGATGACCGAGACAGCCTCGAGCACGAACAGGCCGCCGACGACCAGCAGCACGATCTCGTGCTTCACCGCGACCGCGATGGTGCCGATGAGGCCGCCGAGCGCCAGCGAGCCGGTATCGCCCATGAAGATGTGGGCGGGCGGCGCGTTGAACCAGAGGAAGCCGAGCCCCGCCCCGATCAGCGCGCCGATGATGACGACGATCTCGCCGGTGCCGGGCACGTGAGTGATCTGCAGGTAGTTGGCGAAGACGGCATTGCCCGAGAGATAGGCGATGACGCCGAACGTGCCGGCCGCGATCATGACGGGCACGATGGCGAGACCGTCGAGGCCGTCGGTGAGGTTCACGGCATTGCCGGAACCGACGATGACCAGCGCCCCGAAGACGATCATCAGGTAGCCGATATTGATCGACAGGTCCTTGATGAAGGGAAAGAAGACCTGGGTGCCGAGCGGCTCGCGGGTGATGAACATGACCGCCATGACCGCAAGGCCGGCAATGACGAATTCCAGCGCGAGACGGGCGCGGCTCGAGAAGCCGGCATGGGTCTGCTTCGTCACCTTGAGGTAGTCGTCATAGAAGCCGATCGCCCCGAAGCCGAGCATGACGAACAGCAGGATCCAGACATAGGGGCTGCGCAGGTTGGCCCAGAGCAGGGTCGCGACAAGCAGGCCCGACAGGATCATCAGGCCGCCCATGGTGGGCGTGCCCTTCTTGGCCTGATGCGATTCAGGGCCATCAGCGCGGATCGGCTGGCCCTTGCCCTGTTTCAGGCGCAGGAGCTGGATCAGGCCCGGCCCGAACAGGAAGACGAAGATCAGCGCCGTGAAGATCGCCCCGCCAGTGCGGAAAGTGATGTAGCGGAAGACGTTGAGCGGGGAGAAGACGCTCGAATATTCGGCGAGGAATGCGAACATCGGTCTCAATCGTCCTTCGGGTCGTCGGTGCGCTTTCGGGCCGGCCGGGAGCCAGCCTGCCGTCCAAGAACACACGCGACAAGAAACTCTTGCCGTTTCCAGAGCTGGAAACGACCTATGCGGCGCCCTGCTGCTCGTCCGGAGCGATGGCCGGGAATTTCGCCTTCAGCGTCTCGACCAGAGGCGCCATGCGGCTGCCGCGCGAACCCTTGACCATGACGACGTCGCCCGCCTTGAGCGCGCGGATCACCAGCGGTTCGAGCTCGGCCGCAGTCGCGGCATAGGCTCCCCGGCGGTGCGCTGGCAAGGCCTTCCAGAGATTTTCCATCAGCGGGCCGGAGCAGAAGACGAGATCGATGCCCGCCTTGTTGAGCGGTTCGGCGACCGCGGCATGGAGCGCCGCGCCCTCGCTGCCGAGCTCCAGCATGTCGCCGAGGACGGCGAGGCGACGGCCGGAAGCCGCCTTCGGCGTGGTCGCGAGAACCGAGATGGCCGCGCGCAGCGAGACCGGATTGGCATTGTAGCTCTCGTCCAGCAGCGTGAAGCTGCCGGCGCCGAGGCGGCGCTGCGAACGCTCGCCGCGCCCGGCCACCGCGCGCGTCTCGCCGAGCGCCAGTGCCGCGACGGCAAGGTCGGCTCCCGCGAGCTTGGCCGCTGCCAGCACCGCGAGCGAGTTCATGGCAAGGTGCTTGCCGGGCGAGCCGATCTTGTAGGTGACTTCGGTGCCCATCACCCGCGCCGAGACCGTCGAGCAATTGGCGGAGAGGACGAGGCGCAGGAGCCTGACATCGGCCTCCTCGTGCTCGCCGAAGGAGACGATGGTGTCGATGCCGGCCGCGCGGGCGGCGCGGGCGAGGCGGTCGAAATGCCGGGTGTCGCGCGGTAGCACCGCCGCGCCGCCGTGCTCGACGCCCGCGAAAATCTCCGCCTTGGCATCGGCGATGGCCTCGATCGTACCGAGATTCTCGATATGCACCGCCTCGATCGTGGTGATGACCGCGATGTCCGGCTTCACCATGCGCGTGAGGGGCGTGATCTCTCCGGCATGGTTCATGCCGATCTCGAAGACGCCGAACTGGCTCGCCGCTGGCATGCGCGCGAGCGTCAGCGGCACGCCGATATGGTTGTTGAAGCTCTTCGGCGGGGCGTGCGTGCGCCCTTCGCGCGCGAGCACGTGCGCGAGGGCTTCCTTGGTCGAGGTCTTGCCGATGGAGCCGGTGACCGCGACGATCTTCGCGGCGGTGCGGGCTCGCGCGACGACGCCGGCCTTCTCGAGAGCCTTCAGCGGGTCGGCGACGATCAGGTAGGCGCCGGGAGGAGCGCCCTGCGCCCATTCCTCGGAAACGATGGCAACCGCCGCGCCCTTGTCGAGGGCGCCCTGCACGAAGGCATGGCCGTCATGGGCATGGCCCCTGATCGCCACATAGGCCTCGCCGGCCTCGAGCGTGCGGGTGTCGATGGAGATATCGGCGATGGTCGCTGCCGGCTTGCCGGTGAGGCGGCCACCCATGGCGCGTGCCAGCGCTTCGGTGGTCCAGAGAGGCTGCTGGCTCATGCGGCAGGCCCTTTCGAGGCAGAAGAAGCGGAGAAATCGCGGATCGCCTCGGCGGCGACCTCGTGATCGGAGAAGGGGAGCGTCTTGGAGCCGATGATCTGGCCGGTTTCGTGACCTTTTCCCGCTATCACCAGCAAATCGCCCGGGCCGAGGTCTCGGACGGCGGTGCGGATCGCCTCGGCGCGGTCGCCGATCTCCTCGGCCCCGGGCGCGCCGGCGAGGACCTGCGCGCGGATGGCAGCGGGGTCCTCGGAGCGGGGATTGTCATCGGTGATGATGGCGCGGTCGGCCTTCTCGACGGCGATGCGGCCCATGATCGGGCGCTTGCCGGGATCGCGGTCGCCGCCACAGCCGACCACGACCACGAGCCTGCGCGAGGCGAAGGGACGCGCCGCCTCCAGCACCTTTTCGAGCGCGTCGGGCTTGTGCGCGTAGTCCACGACGACCGGGGCGCCATCCTTGGAGCCGACGAATTCCAGCCGCCCCTTGGCGCCTTCGAGCTGTTCGAGCGCGGCGAAGGCCCGGTCCGGCGGAACGCCGCAGCCAATGGCAAGGCCCGCCGCGAGCAGGGCGTTGTCGACCTGGAAACTGCCGAGTAGCGGGATGCGGACCTGCCAGTCTCGGCCGAAGGCGGCGATGCGGACCACCTGCCCCGCCCCGTCGATAACCTCGGAGCGGATGGCGATGCCGCCGTTCCTGTCCTCGTCGCCGCGTCCGACGGCGATGACGCGCTGGCCGCGCGCCCTGGCGGCGGCGATGAACGGGGCGCCCTCCGCGCCGGCCATGACCACGGCTGTCCCATCGGCGGGCAGCAGGTCGGTGAACAGGCGCAGCTTGGCCGTGCGGTAGGCTTCGACCGTGTGGTGATAGTCGAGATGGTCGCGCGACAGATTGGTGAAGCCTGCCGCCCTGATCCTGACACCGTCCAGCCGGTGCTGGTCGAGCCCGTGGGAGGAGGCCTCGAAGGCGACGTGGGTGACACCCTCGCCGGCCAGCGTGTCGAGCGTCTGGTGCAGCGTCACCGGGTCCGGCGTCGTCAGCCCACCATAGACCTCGCCCGATGGCCGGACGACGCCGACCGTGCCGATGGAGGCGGCCGGGTGGCCGTCGGCCTGAAAGATCTGACGCAGGAAGGCCGCGACGGAGGTCTTGCCGGAGGTGCCGGTGACAGCCGCTATCGTGGCCGGCTGGCGCGCATGGAAGCGACTGGCGGCCAGCGACAGCGTCCGCCTCGCATTGGCCACCCGGACCACCGGCACGCCCGCGACCTCGGCCGGCGCATCGGGCTTGTCGGTGACGATGGCGGAGGCTCCGGCTTTCGCGGCGGCTTCGGCATAGGCCATGCCGTCCACCTTCTCGCCCTTCAACGCGAAGAACGCCGTGCCGCCGGCAACCGCGCGGCTGTCGGCGGTCAGGCCGGAAACCGGACGGCTGGCAAAAGCGGCAGGTGTTTCGTCGGCGAGAATGGTCGAAAGCTGCATGGCGGGCATTGCGAGGTAAGGCTCACTGGCATGAGCGGCAGGCACTCGGGATCGCAGTCTGGGCAGGCACTCTGGACAGGCACTCTGGACAGGCACTTGGGGCGGGCGTTGGGCGGCTGTGAGGCCGCTCAGCGCCCGGGCATGCGGTAGCCGGCCTGGATCGCCTGCATGGCGGGCGGCATGTCGAAGCGCGGCTGGAGGCCGAGCAGAGGAGCGGCGCGGGCGATCACCCGGCCCGCCGTCGGCGCGGCGTTGAAGCCGGCGGTGGCGAGGCCGTGGGTTTCCGGGATGCCGCGCGGCTCATCGAGCGTGACGAGCAACAGATAGCGCGGCTGATCGGCCGGGAAAATCGCCATGAACGAGTTGAGCAGCCGGTCCTTGGCATAGCGGCCGCCGATGACCTTTTCGGCCGTGCCGGTCTTGCCGCCGACATAGAAGCCCTCGACATCGGCGCGCCGGCCGGAGCCGCGCTCGGAATTGAGCCGCATCAGGAAGCGCATGGCGACCGAGGTCTCGGGCCGGATGACCTGCCGGCTCGCGGCCTCCACCTGCTCGGGCGTCCGGCGCAGGAAGGTCGGTTGGATCAGGCGGCCGCCATTGATCAGCGCGGCCGTGCCCATCACGGCCTGCAGCGGGGCGACCGACAGGCCGTGGCCGAAGGAGACGGTCGCCGTGGTGATGTCCGCCCAGCGGCGCGGCACCAGCGGCGCGGTCGAAGGGCCGATCTCGGTATTGACGCGGTCGAACTGGCCGAGCCGGCGCAGGAAGTTGCGCTGGTGCTCGCCGCCGAGCGTCAGCGCCATGCGGCTGGTGCCGATGTTCGAGGAATAGGTGAAGACCTCGGGCAGGGTCAGCACGCGGCGCTGGGCGTGGAAGTCCTTCACCTGATGCCGGCCGACCGACATCGGAAAGCGCGCATCCAGCGTCGAATTGATGTTGAACCGGCCGGAATCGAGCGCCATGGCGGTGGTCAGCGCCTTCATCACCGAACCCATCTCGTAGACGCCGGTAGTGATGCGGTTGGCGCGGTCGAAACCGGCGGCGGTCGCGGGCCGGTTCGGGTCGTAGTCGGGGATCGAGGCGAGAGCCACGACCTCGCCGGTGTTCACGTCGATGAGCACGCCCGAAGCCGCCTTGGCGCGGAACTTCTGATGCGCCTGGACGAGCTCGTCGCGCAGCACATGCTGAATGCGCAGGTCGATGGAGAGCTGAACCGGCGCCTGTGAACGGTCGGTGACGAGGCCGGCGCGATGCAGTTCGGCCAGGCCCTGATTGTCGATGTAGCGCTCGATGCCGCCGAGGCCCTGATTGTCGACATTGACCATGCCGAGCACGTGCGACAGCGTCGAGCCGTTCGGGTAGGAGCGCTTGGCCTCGCGCAGGAAGCCGACGCCGGGAATGCCGAGCCGGTGGATCTGGTCGCGCTGCTGCGGCGTGATCTCGCGACGCAGCCAGACGAAACCCTTGCCGGAGCGCAGGCGCTCGCGAACCTCGCGCTGGTCGAGGTCCGGGAGAACGGCGGTCAGGAGTTCCGTCGCCTCGTCGACGTCGAAGCTTGCAACCAGCTTCTTCGGCTCGGCGAACAGGGAAATGGTGCGCACGTCGGTCGCCAGCACCTCGCCGTTGCGGTCGAGGATGTCGGGCCGCGTGGCGGAGACGGCCTCGGCGCTGCGCACGCCGGCCGCCTGGCTGCGGTCGTAGCGCACGACATAGAGCATCATGCTGGTCGCAATGACCGCATAGAGCGCGCCGAAGGCCAGCATGGCGAGGCGGATGCGCGACTTGGCCTTGCGCAGGCGCCCGGATTGCGGGCCCGCGAGCACCCAGGCGAAGAACAGCCGTGCCCGCATCAGGAAGGAGAGCTTCGGAGCCATCAGCGGCCTCCTGCCGGACGGCGCTGCGGCAGCGGCGCGCCTCCGCCGGTGGCCGGGCGGACCGAGCCGGTGGCTGTCGGATCGGCCGTGCCGTCCATCGCCTCCAGCATCGAGCCGATCGGGTCCGGGTCGACGAACGGCTTGTCCGGCAGGTTGGCGAGGTCGTGCATCTGGTTGATCTGGAGCGGCTTCAGGCTGAGGTGACGCTCAGCCAGCGCCTGCAGGCGGTCAGGGCTGTTGAGATGCGCCCATTGCGCCCGCAACTCGGTGATCGCCTCGCGCTCGCGATTGATTTCAAGGCGCAGCCTGGCGACCTGCTCGGCATGACGTGTCGCCTCATACTTGACGCGATAGACCACGACGGCCGCGACGATCAGCGCGGCTACGACGACGATGTTGATGAAGCGCATCATCGGCGCACGCTCCTCGCAGGCGCGGCTGTTCGTTCGGCGGCACGCAGCTTGGCCGAGCGCGCGCGCGGATTGACGGCGGCCTCGGCGTCGGAGGCGGCAACCGCCTTGCGGCCGATGAGGGTGAAGGTCGGATCGGGCACCTGCGCCGCCGGCGCGTGGCGCGAGCCGCCGGCGGTGCGGGCCGAGCGCTCCGCCATGAACTGCTTGACGATCCGGTCTTCCAGCGAGTGGAAGGTGACGACCACCAGCCGCCCGCCGGGCTTGAGAACACGCTCCGCGGCCTCCAGCGCCGTCTCCAGTTCGCCGAGCTCGTCGTTCACCGCGATGCGGAGCGCCTGGAAGGTGCGCGTCGCGGGATGGATGTCGCCGGGCTTGGAGCGCACGACCTTGGCGACGATGTCGGCGAGACGCTTCGTCGTCGTGATCGGCGCTTCGGCGCGCTCGCGGACGATCGCCTTGGCGATGTGGCGCGACAGGCGCTCCTCGCCATAGGTGTAGATGAGGTTGGCGAGCGCCGTCTCGTCGAGCCGGGCGACGAGGTCCGCCGCGCTCTCGCCGGACATCGCCATGCGCATGTCAAGCGGTCCGTCGAAGCGGAAGGAGAAACCGCGCTCGGCCTGGTCGAGCTGCATCGACGAGACGCCGATGTCGAGCACGACGCCGTCGACCGTCTCGCGACCCCGCGATTGCGCGATGTCGTCGAGCCCGGAGAACTCGCCCTCGGCGAGCATCAGGCGACCGGCGGATGAAGCCACCAGCGGCGCGCCAGCGGCAATGGCAGTGGGGTCGCGGTCGATGGCGATGACCTCGGCACCGGCATCGAGAATGGCGCGGGTGTAGCCGCCGGCGCCGAACGTGCCGTCGACGATCGTCTCGCCGGCCTTCGGCGCGAGGGCGGCAAGAACTTCGGCGAGCAGCACGGGAACGTGCCGGGCCTCGCCCGCCGCGCCTCCGCTGATCTGTCCGCTCGCCATATGCCGCCTCTCCCGAACGGCCGTCAGAGGCCGCCGGCGGGCGCGTGACCGGTCCCGAATCGCCAGCCGCGCGAAGAGATCGCGCGGCGGGGGCGGCGGGACAGGCTCAGCGCTGCGAACCGGCATGGCATCACGGACGTCGTGACGATCACGCCCGCAAAGGCCGCTTCGCGAACCCGTGTCGTCAACGTCTCATTAACGCGACACGCCGTTAAAAAACGGTTTCCGTGAACGATTTGGTGACCATGAGGCGGCGGTCAGGCCGCCGGTTTCGGATGCACCCCGTCGAAGGTCGAGCGGATCGCGCGGGCGACGAAAATATAGGTCCAGCCCTGGAAGATCAGTTCGATCGCAAGGAAGGTGCCGAGCACCCAGGTCGCGGCCTGCGGCAGCTGCACCATGATGAAGATGCCGAGCAGCAGGGACAGGATGCCGGAGGCGAGCACCCAGCCCCAGACCACCAGTTCGCGCATCTGGAAGGCCATGACGATGCGCAGCACGCCGGTTGCGACCAGCATGGCCGCGCAGAGGATGGTCAGTGCCACCACGGCCTGCAGCGGGTTGTAGAAGACCAGCGCACCGGTCGCGACGTAGAGCGCGCCGATGATCAGCACCGCGACCCGGCTCTTCCAGCCCTCGCGCCGGAAGGCATCGGCGATCAGCACGCCGCCGGCGATCAGCATCATCGCCCCGAAGGACAGTACCGAGACGACGGTGAACAGATTGGCCGCCACCAGTCCGAATATGCCGAGCAGGACGAGGACGATCCCCGCCCCCATCAGCCAGCCCCAGTTCTTGCGGAGCGGAACGAGATGCGAGGCCAGTGAGTGGCCGGTTCTCGGTGTTGCGGGAGTGGCAGGCGCTTGCGTGGCATCGCTCATGGCGGATCCTCCGACTGTCCGGACCATAACAATGCGCCACTCCCGCATACGTTCCAAGGGTTGCAGGGACGGGCTGGTCAGCGCGAACCGCGTGGCGGGACAGGAAAATCGAAGGACTGCGTCGGAAAGGGCTCGTCGCGCAGCTGGAAATGCCACCATTCCTTGGCATAGGCGCGGAAACCGTGGCGCTGCATGAGCCCGGCGAGCAGGGCGCGGTTTGTCGCCGCCTCGCGGCCGATGCCGGGCGCCCTGACATGGGACAGCGTGTCGAAACAGTCATAGGCCGTGCCGAAATCGAGGACGCCGTCGTCGATGCGCGTGCCGTGGGGCTCCGCGCAGGCGCCAGTGCCGCCCGCCGCCGCATCGCCGCTGCGGGCCAGGCCGAGATCGACCGTCGAGCCGCGCGAATGGGTGGAGCGGGACGACAGGTAGCCCTGCACGCTGAGGTCGCGCTTGTCGACGCGCGGATAGTAGATCGCCCGCATGCGCTGGTCCGTCGCATCGCGCGTCCAGGCCATGAAATCGGCAACCGCACGCTGCGGCCGGTAGCAGTCCCAGACGACGAGGGTCAGGCCACGAGGCGCGATTTCGGCCTGCGCACTGGCGAGAGCTTCCGCAGCGCGGCGCGTCAGGACGCATTCCGCCGCGCGGTAACCCGCCGCCGGCCGGCCCATGAAATTGCGCGAGCCGGCATAGCGGATGTCCTGCCGGATCGCCGGCGCCACGTCGGCGAGGTGGACGAAGCCTTGCGGCAGCGGCTGTGCCGAGGCCGCAACGGTGCAGAATGCGGCGGCAAGCGCTGCCAGCGCCTGTGTGCCGCCACGGCGCTTCATCGCGCCGCCAGCAGGTCGCGCAGGGTGCGCAGGGTGGACGCGTCGGCCACGCCGTCCACCCGCTCCGGTCGCCAGTGGCGCTGGAAGGCTGTGACGACCGCCGCCGTCAGCGCATCATAGACGCCGGTGACCTGGATGCCGTAGCCGGCCATGCCGAGCAGGGCCTGCAAGGCCTGGATCGGCGGCCCCTCCTCGCCCTGCCGGTAGGACGGGCCATCCATCAGCGGAACCGGGGGCACCCACAGCCCGAGCCCGGCCTCTGCCAGCCGCTTCCAGGGGAACAGTTCGCCGGGGTCCTGCTTGCGCGTCGGCGCCGTGTCGGAATGGCCGATGACGCCCGCGGACGGGATGGCATTGCGCCCGACAATGTCCTGCGCCAGCGCGATGACCGCCTCGATCTGCGCTTCGGGAAACGGCCGATAGCCGAATTCGTGGCCGGGATTGACGATCTCGATGCCGATGGAGCGCGCATTGACATCGTCGCGGCCATGCCACGAGCCGATCCCGGCATGCCAGGCCCTGCGCCGCTCCGCGACGGACTGGACGATCTCGCCATCCTCGAACACGACGTAGTGGCAGGACACACGCGGCGGATTCGGATCGCACAGGCGCTTCAGCGCCGCCATGCCGTCCTTCATGCCGGTATAGTGCATGATCAGGAGGCTGACCGGCTCCTTGCGCGCGTCGTGATTAGGCGAGGGCGCCAGCGAGCGGACGAGCGGCGAGTCCGGGCCGTCCATCTCGCCGTCGTCATGATGATGGTCGTGGCCGTCGCAGGCATCGCTCATGGGGCCGGCGCCCAACCTGTCCGGGGGCCCGGCGCAAACGCCGCGATGACGCCCGATCTTGTCCGCATTGTCATGAATCCTGTGTAGGCCCTCGGCCGTCGCAAGCAAACCCTCGAAGGTCCTCGTTACTCCCCTTGCGCGCGGGATCGCGGCGCGGCACACGGTTCATCGTCCTCGTTCCTGCCAAGGAATCACACAATGTCGGGCCACGGCCATATCGACCCCTCCAACAAGAAGATCGCGCTGCTGATCGCCATCCTCGCGCTGTTCCTGGCGCTGGCGGAGACGGCAGCGAAGAGTTCGCAGACCGACGCCCTCAACGCCAATGTCGAGGCCTCGAACCTCTGGGCCTTCTTCCAGGCCAAGACCATCCGCATGACGGCGGTGACCACCGCCGCCGAGGACATGACCATCACCCGCAACGCGATGACCGACGAGGCGGTGAAAGCCGCCATGAGCCGCCAGATCGACCAGTGGCGCGCCAATGCGGCCCGCTGGAACACCGAGCCGGAGACCAACGAGGGCCGGCGCGAGCTCGCAGCCCGGGCCGCCGCGGCCGAGAAGAAGCGTGATGTCGCCTACAAGCGCTACCATGACTTCGAGATTTCATCGGCGGCGTTCCAGATCGCCATCGTGCTGGCCTCCGCAGCGGTCATCACCAGCGCCATGGCGCTCGCCTGGCTCGCCGGCGGGCTCGGCCTCGTCGGCATCGGCTTCTCGGCCATCGGCCTGCTGAAGCCGGGCCTCATCCACCTGTTCTGACGTCCGGAGCCGTCCCATGAAAATGTCCGACATCGCCTTCAACACCGTGGACTGGGCATCGGTAGAGCCCACCCGCCACGAGGGCGATGCCGGACATGCGCTCTGGCGCACGCAGCATTTCGGCCCGGCGGAGAACCGCATCCGCGTGCGGATGGTGGACTATTCGCCGGGCTATGTTTCCGACCACTGGTGTTCCAAGGGGCATGTCCTGCTCTGCCTCGAGGGCACGCTGGAGACGACGCTGGCCGACGGCCGCGTCTTCGTGCTGAAGCCCGGCATGAGCTATCAGGTGGCCGACGACGCCGAAGCCCATCGGTCCCGCGCACCATCAGGCGCGAAGCTGTTCGTCGTCGACTGACACGATCCGCTTCTTCAATCCGAACCGGAAGCTCCGCACGACATTGCGAGCGCGCGGAGCGCCGTGCCCGCGTCCGGTGTTCTCCGCGCTGGTGTTGACCGCGGTATCATATTAAGACTTTCGTATTATAGACTTTAGTCTCGAGAAGTCCGGACAGGGGGCGCCGCGCTCGAACCCTTCCCGGCTCGGGCACGACAGACCCGCGTGGCAGGCATTCGCAGTTCCATGTTGTGTCGCAAAATCGGAAATGGTGCGCTGCATCAATCCGATTGCCGCGTCCAGACCGCAGGAGGTCGCGATGGAAATGATCCGGCTTCGCGCTTTTCAGTCGGCGGCGCGCGACTGCGCCCTCGCGGCACTGGCTGCGCTGGCGCTGATGTATCACTGGGCCGGCGAGCCGGTTCTGGCCATGAAGGCCGGCGGCATCGGCTTCGCCTTGGTGGCGGTGTTCATGGTGCTGCGGGCCGTGCAGAACGCCATGCAGGATGTCGAGTACAACGAGATCTGGATCAATCTGAAGCGCGACGAGCGACCGCCGCGCGCTGTCGCGAAACGCTTGATCTGCAGCGCCAGCCGGCAGGCCTGCTACACGTTCGGCTGGTACGCGGCCGGCGTTTCGATTTCGCTCTGGGCGCTGACCATCGGTGCGGGCCTCACCGGCCTCTGATCGTCTCAGCCGAGCGGGTCGCCCTTCACCAGCCCGTAGAGGGTGTGGTCCATCCATGTGCCGTTGATGCAGAGATATTGGCGCGCAAGACCCTCGCGGGTGAAGCCGACCCGCTCCAGCAGGCGAACCGAGGCCTCGTTGGTCGGCACGCAGGCCGCCTCGATACGGCGGAAACCGAGCGCCCCGAACGCATAGGGAATCAGGGTCCGGACGCCGGCGGCCATGTAGCCCTTGCCGGCGAAGGCCTCGCCCATCCAGTAGCCGAGCGAAACCGTCTGCGCGACGCCGCGCCGGATATTGGTCAGCGTGATGCCGCCGACCAGCGCGCCGTCCTCGTTGCGATAGACGAACAGCGCATAACCCTGATCCTCGCGCCAGTCCTGCCGATAGCGCGCGACACGGCGGCGGAAGGCAGGTCGCGTCAGGTCGTCCGGCGGCCACGCCGGCTCCCAGGGCACGAGAAAACCCCGGCTCGCGCCGCGCAGGCGCGCCCAGCCCTCGAAATCGGCCATGTCGGGCACGCGCAAGGTCACCTTGCGGCCGACAATGGGCTCCGGCGGATCGTAGGCAAGACCCACCGCCCGAAGCAGCGAAAGCGGTTTCGCGGCGGGCGGCCTCTGTGGCGGGGCCTTGGTCGAAGCGTTCATGTCGAGCGGAATTGTTCCGCCAGCTTCGCCACCTTGTCCAGCCCGCGCTTCGGCCCGATGGCCGCGAAGGTCATCGGCGAGGAGCGCACCAGCCTTGCACCCGCCGCGCGGGCATCCTCGACCGTCACGGCATCGATCTTGGCGGCGATCTCCTCGAGGTCGAAGGTGCGCCCGAAGGCGAGCACCTGACGGGCCATCTGGTCGGTGCGGGCGGAGGAGCTCTCCAGCGCGCCGAGCAGGCCGACCTTCATCTGCGCCTTGGCGCGGCCGACCTCGGCCTCCGTCGCGCCGTCGACGGTTGCGTGGAGCACGTCCATGGTCAGTTTCATCAACTCGACCGCGTCACCGGGATCGGTGCCGGCGGAGATGCCGAATATGCCGGTATCGCCATAGGACCAGTGGAACGAGTGGATCTCGTAGCAGAGGCCCTTGTCCTCGCGGACGTCCTGGAACAACCGCGACGACAGCCCGCCGCCGAGCAGGTTGTTGAACACCCCGACAGCGTAGATGTCGGGGTCGCGGTAGCTCATGCCCTCGTAGCCGAAGACGAGGTTGGTCTGCTCCAGCGGCCGGGCGATGGTGGCGGCGCCGCCCTTGTAGATGCCGGGCTCGACATCTGGCGGGGCCTCGCCGTCGAGCTTCGCGAATTTCTCGGCGACGGCCTCGACGACGCGGTCGTGATCGACCGCGCCGGCTGCCGTGACCACCGCCTTGGGCGCGCGGTAGCTGCGGCCCATATAGGCGCGCAGCTTGTCGGGCGTCGCCGAGCGCACCGCCTTCGGCGTGCCGAGGATGGAGCGGCCGAGCGGCTGGTCCGGAAAGGCGGAGGCGATGAACTGGTCGGTGACGACGTCGTCGGGATCGTCCTCGGCCGCACCGATCTCCTGAACGATGACGTTCTTCTCCTTGACCAGTTCCTCCGGGTGGAACTGCGGATCGGTCAGGATGTCGGAGAGGATGTCGAGGCCCACGGGCAGGTCCTCGGCCAGCACCTTGGCGAAATAGGAGGTGTTTTCTGACGCCGTCGAGGCATTGAGGTCGCCGCCGACCGCCTCGATCTCCTCGGCGAGACCGCGCGGCGTGCGCTTCGTCGTGCCCTTGAACGCCATGTGCTCGAGCAGATGGCTGATGCCGTGCTCGTCGGGGCGCTCGTCGCGGCCGCCGACGCCGAAGGTCACCTGGATGGAGGCTGTCCGCAGGTGCGGCATGGAATCGGTGACCACCGTCAGCCCCGAGGGCAGACGGGTCATGCGGGTGGAGGGCTGGGCGGCGGAGGCGCTTCTCTTGCTCATCGGGCGAAGATAGTGGCCCAGCGAGCGAACCGGAAGCTGCCCGACGCCATGATGTGGCGCGCACCGAGAAGCGCGGCCGGTCCGCTGCCTTGATCCAACTGTTGCGACGTGATCTTGTGAGCCTGTGCGCTGAGCGGGGCACGCGCCGGCGCCGTTCAAGTCCGGAAATGCCAATGAGCTACCAGAATCCAGCCCCCGGTGGCCCCTCCACGCGGCAGCCCGGCGAGGGCCCGATCGTCCAGAACAGCCAAGTGGCGATGATCGCTTACGTGCTCGTCCTCGCTAGCTTCGTGGTGCCGCTCGCGGGGATCGTCGCGGTGATCTTGGCCTATGCGAACCGCCACAGCGCACCAGCCTGGCTGGCGACGCACTTTAGCTGGATCATCCGCACTTTCTGGATCACTGTCGCCTACACCCTGGCTATCGGGGTGTTCGTACTGGTCTCCATCGTCAACGGCGGCGATGCTGGACTTGGCGTCGGCATCATGTTGTCCATCCTGTTGTCGATCCTCATGCTGATATGGCTCCTAGTCCGCATGATCCGCGGGCTGATGCTGCTCAACAACCGCGAGCCGATCGGCAACCCGCAGAGCTGGCTTTTCTGAGAACGCGCTGCCCTCACCCCCTCGGATCGACCGGCTTCACCGTCTTCAGGCCGAGGATATCCTCCATGATCTTCGCGCCGGCGAGGATCCGGTCCTCGCCGTGCGGCCGCGCGGCGATCTGGAGGCCGATGGGACGGCCGTCGCTGGTGAAGCCGCAAGGCAGCGACACGGCCGGGCAGGACACGGTCGTCAGCGCATAGGCGATCGAGAGCCACTGCACGTAGTCCGGGAACTTGAAGCCGTCGCATTCGGCGACGAAGCGCTGTTCCACCGGATAGGCCGCGACGATGGTCGCGGGCGTCAGCAGCAGGTCATAGCGGTCGAAGAAGGCAAGCGTCCGCTGGAGCATGGCCTGGCGCTGCGCCTCGGCGCGGGTCAGTTCGTCCATGGTCAGCTTCAGGCCCTTTTCGATGTTCCAGATGACCTCCGGCTTCAGCTTGTCGCGATGGGTCTTCAGAAGCTCGAACTTGGTGGTGGCGAAGGCATAGGCGCGCAGAACGCCGAAGCACTCGTGAATCTCGGAGAAGTCGGGATGGGCCTCCTCGACAATGACGCCCGCCTCCTTGAAGCGCTTCGCCGCCTTCTCGGTGATCGCCTTCACTTCCGGGTCGACCGGGGTGATGCCGAGATTGGCCGACCATGCCACGCGCTTCGGCTTCCAGGCGCCGGAGAGCGCCATGCGGTAGCTGCGCTTCGGCGCGGGCAGAGAGCGCGGGTCGCGGTGGTCGTCGCCGCTCATGGCGTCGAGCAGCAGCGCGAGGTCGGTGACCGTGCGCGCCATCGGTCCCTCGACGCCCATGGTCGAGTCGATCTTGGTGCCGGGCGTCGAGGCGACGCGGCCCGGCGAGGGGCGCAGGCCGACAATGCCGCAGAAGCTCGCGGGATTGCGCAGGCTGCCGCCCATGTCCGAACCATGGGCGAGCCAGGCCATGCCGGTGGCCAGCGCCACGGCAGCGCCGCCCGACGAACCGGCCGCCGACAGCTTGGTGTTGTAGGGGTTCACGGTGGCACCGAAGACCTCGTTGAAGGTGTTCGCGCCCGCGCCGAATTCCGGCGTGTTGGACTTCGCGTAGACGATGCCGCCCTGGGCCTCGAGGCGCTCGACGAGAATGTTCGAGGTCTCCGGCACATTGTCCTTGAAGATCGGCGAGCCCTGGGTCGAGAGCACGCCGGCGACATCGGTCAGATCCTTGATCGGCACGGGCATGCCCTGAAGCAGGCCGCGGCCCTCCTTCGGCTTCTTCATCAGCGCGCGGGCATGCTTGCGGGCGCGGTCGAAGCACAGGGTCGGCAGCGCATTCACCTGTCTGTCGACCGTGGAGATGCGTTTCTCCAGCGTGTCGAGCAGGTCGAGCGGCGAGACCTCTCCCTTCTTCAGGAGTTTCAGAATGTCGGTTGCGCTCTTCTCGATCAGCGACAGATCGGCGGCCATGGATGCGTCTCCCCTCTGCAAGAGGCCGCACCGTGGCACCGCGGCGAGCGATCCGGCAAGCGCGCCTGCGCGATCAAGCGCCATGCGCGGAGCGAATGGATGAGCGCGGGCTATCCCGGCGGCGCGGCGATGGCTAGAACCGGGACAATCGATCGGAGCGTATCGAGAACCGCATGGCCGCCGACGACACCATTCCCGATGCCGCGCTGGACGCCGAACCGCAGGTGCGCGTCCGGCGCCTGAACAAGCGCGACCTGAACCGCACCTGGGAGTTCATCAAGACGGTGTTCCGCGAGGTGAACCGCTCGACGGTCGAGTACCAGCGGCCGAAATCCAAGAAGCGCTTCCTCGAGGTCTATGACGAGAAGGGCATCGAGCAGCTGCTGTTCGTCATCCGTCTCGGCAACAAGGAGCGGATCGTCGGCTATGCCGAATGCGCCCTCACCATCATCGGCACCGACAACTGGATGAACGAGCGCTATTTCCGCGCCCGCGAGATGCGTCCGCTCTTCGTCGAGGAACTGGCGGTGGACCCGGAATTCCAGGGCCGCGGGCTCGGCAGCTTCGTGCTGGAACAGCTCGAACATCTCGCCCGCCTGCGCGGCTGCACGCATCTCGTGCTGGAAGTGGCCGAGAACAACGACAATGCGCTGAAATTCTATCGAGGCCGCAGCTTCGCCAAGCTGGATGCGGCCATCTTCCTTGCCAAGAAGGTCGTGTCGGACCCCGACATCCTGCCGCCCCGCCGGCTGAAGCGCCGCCAGAAGGCCGCATCGGCCGAGATCGAGGAAAGCCCGTCGACATTGCCGACAGACCCGAAGGACATGCCGCCTGAGGCTTGACACATCGCATAACGAGGTATAGCGTTCCGAGGCATGGACCCGGAAATGCTCAAAGGCCACCTCGACACCATCGTCCTCGCCGCGCTTGAGGCAGGGCCAGCCCATGGTTACGCGGTCATCGAGTCGATCCGCGCGCGCAGCGGCGAGACATTCGACCTGCCGGAAGGCACGCTCTATCCGGCACTGCACCGGCTCGAGGCAGCGGGGCTGCTCCAGAGCGAATGGACGGTGCCACCGACGGGCCGCAAGCGCCGCGTCTATGCCCTGACGCCGGCCGGCCGCGACGCGCTGGCGAAGCGGCGGACGGTGTGGGAGCGTTTCGCACACGGGGTCAATGCCATCGTCGGAGGACGGCCGTGGCCAGCCTGATCGACACCTATCTCGACGACCTCTCGCGTCATCTCAGCCACGATCCGGCACTGGCGCGGCGCATGCGCGCCGAGATCGCCGACCACTTCGCCGAGGCGCTGGGTGAGTGCCCCTCCGAGGCGGAGATGCGCCGCATCATCGCGCGCATGGGCCCCGCCCGCGCCATTGCCGCGGCGCTCGCCGCCGACGGCGCGAGCCGGCAGGTGGACCGCACCTGGGTCATTCTGCTCGTCGCGCTCATCGCGACCTTCATCGCCATGCGGCTGCGCTCGCTCTGGCTGCCGCCGCTCGCGACAGACGGAGCCCTGGCCGGCTTTGCGGCGCCGCTGATCGATCGCTGGGCCTTCGTCGCGGCCATCGCGGCGGCGGTTGCCGGCTACTGGGTCATGCGGCCCTCCCCGGCCGCTCCGCTGCTTGCCCTCGCCGCGCTCTGCGCTTCTGTTGCCGCGGGCATGCTGCGCATCGCGCTCGCAGCCGACTGGTCGGCCGCGCCGCTCGCCGTGGCCGCCGCGACCGTCGGCGAATGTGCCCTCGTCGGGCTGCTGCTCGCGCAAATCCTGGCGCTGTGCAGAAGGCGGCGGCAGGCCGCGCGCCTCTCTGCCGACTAGCCGACGAAACGAACCCCCTCATCCATCCGAATTTGCTACCGATCCCGGAGGGACGGCATGACCACGCTTGCCTCGCACACACCTTCCGTCCGCCTCGCCGAGGGTTGGGCGCTGACCGGCACGATCACCCTCGCCGTGCTCGCCGCATCGGCGCTCGTCCATGTCGCCGCCGGCGGCGGCACGGACGGCTTCCGGGCAGCCATCCGCCTGACCGCGCGCACCTCGCTTGTGCTGTTCCTCATGAGCTTCGCCGCATCGTCGCTCGCCCGGCTGGCGCCATCGCCGCTGACGCGTTGGATGATCCGCAACCGGCGCTATCTCGGCGTCTCCTTCGCCATGTCCCATGTCATCCACGCGGCGGCGATCATCGCGCTGGTCCGCGCCGACGCGGCGCTGTTCTGGCAGCTCAGCACCATCGGCTCGGTCGTCACCGGCAGCACCACCTATCTCGTCATCGCGCTGATGGCCGCCACCTCCTTCGACGCCGCAGTGCGCTGGATCGGCCCCCGCGCCTGGCGCTCGCTGCACTGGTGGGGCGCCTGGTACATCTGGGTCAGTTTCGTCTTCACCAACGGCAAGCGCGTGCCGATGAGCCTCTGGTATCTCGTTCCGGTGGCCCTCCTCGGCCTTGCCGTGGCGCTGCGCTGGATGGCCTCACGACGAATGGCCTAGCGATACAGATGCATCGCATTCCAGCCGTGCTTTGACACCTGCCTGTCTGATCGGCTTCATTCGCGGCCTTCTCATGCTCCGGAGGCCGCCATGGCGCTGACGAACCTGCAGGTCCGCGACGTCGAAACCGTTCTGCACCCCTACACCAACCAGGCGACCGTCCGCGAAACCGGCACGCTGATCCTCGAGAGCGGCAAGGGGATCCATGTCACGGATGTCGACGGCAAGTCCTATATCGAGGGCATGTCGGGGCTGTGGTGCGCCTCGCTCGGCTACGGCAACCAGGAGCTCGCCGAGACCGCCTACGAGCAGATGAAGAAGCTGTCCTTCACGCACCTGTTCGGCGGCAAGAGCCACGACCCCGCCATCGAACTGGCGGAGAAGCTGAAGGAGAAGGCCCCGGTGCCGATCTCCAAGGTGTTCTTCGTCTGCTCGGGTTCGGAAGCCAATGACAGCCAGGTCAAGATGATCTGGTACATGAACAACGCGCTCGGCCGCCCGCAGAAAAAGAAGATCATCTCGCGGATCAAGGGCTATCACGGCGTCACGGTCGCCTCGGCCTCGCTGACCGGCCTGCCGGCCAATCACATCGATTTCGACCTGCCGATCTCCGGCATCCTGCACACGTCCTGCCCGCACTACTACCGCTTCGGCAAGGACGGCGAGACCGAGGAGGAGTTCTCCTCCCGCATGGCGCAGGACCTCGAGGACTTGATCCTGCGCGAGGGGCCGGAGACGGTCGCGGCCTTCATCGCCGAGCCGGTGATGGGCGCTGGCGGCGTCATCGTGCCGCCGAAGGACTATTTCCCGAAGATCATGGCCGTCTGCAACAAGTACGACGTGTTCATGATCTCCGACGAGGTGATCTGCGGCTTCGGCCGGCTCGGCGAGTGGTTCGGCTCGTCCGCCCTCGGCTACAAGCCGCACTCGATCTCGATCGCCAAGGCCCTGACCTCGGCCTACATGCCGGTCGGCGCCATCATGATCCCCGAGGACATGTATCAGGCGACCATCGTGGAATCGAAGAAGGTCGGCACGTTTGGCCACGGCTTCACCTATTCCGGCCATCCGGTCGGCGCGGCGGTGGCGCTGAAGACGCTGGAAATCTACGAGCGCGAGAAGATCATCGAGAAGGCCGCGGCCAAGTCGCCGCAGTTCCAGGCCCATCTGAAGGCGCTCGGCGACCATCCCCTGGTCGGCGAGGCCCGCGGTCTCGGCATGGTCGGCGCCATCGAAGTGGTCGCCGACAAGAAGACCAAGAAGGCCTTCGATCCCAAGTCGGCCGTCGGCGCCCGGGCGGTGAAGATCGCCGAGGAAGAGGGCCTCATCGTTCGCGCCATGGGCGATTCCATCGGCATCTGCCCGCCGCTGATCATCACGCCGGAAGAGACCGACGACATGTTCGACCGCCTGTCGCGCGCGCTCGACAAGACGCTGGACTGGGCGACGAAGGAAAAGCTGCTGGGCGCGTGAGCGAAACGAGGACGCCACCTTTCCCCGGCGGGGAGAGGTGGCGGCCACCTCTTCGCCGCGATCCATCGCTTCATTTCTTGCGCCGCAGCGGCTAGCCTTGGAGCAGACGCAAAAAGCCCGAAGAGTGCCGATGGCCCGCGATCTCGACCCCTTCAAGGTCTCGTCCCCGCGCATCTTCCTGTTCCGGATGCTGGTGTTCCTGGCGCTGGTCGGGCTGATCGTCTTCGTGCTCCAGCGCGAGGTGCGCATTGCCTTCATGGCCAATCCCGGCCTCAACGGCGTCATCGTCGCGGTCGGGCTGATCGGCGTGATCCTGTCGTTCCGGCAGGTGATCCGCCTGTTCCGCGAGGCGCGCTGGGTCAACTCGTTCCGCCTCGCCGATCCCGGCATCGTTGTGGACAAGCCGCCGGTGCTGCTTGCGCCGATGGCGACCATGCTCGGCGACCGCGCCGGCCGCATGGCGATCTCGACCACCACCATGCGTTCGCTGCTCGATTCGCTGGCGACCCGTCTCGACGAGGGCCGCGAGCTCGCGCGCTATCTCACCGGCCTCCTCGTCTTCCTCGGCCTGCTCGGCACCTTCTGGGGCCTGATCGAGACGGTCACCTCGGTCGGCCGGGTCATCAACGGCCTGTCGACGCAGGGCGAGCTCGGCACGATTTTCGAGGACATGAAGCGCGGCCTCGCCGAACCGCTCGGCGGCATGGGCATCGCCTTCTCGTCCTCGCTGTTCGGCCTTGCCGGCTCGCTGGTCCTCGGCTTCCTCGATCTTCAGGCGAGCCAGGCCCAGAACCGCTTCTACACGGAGGTCGAGGACTGGCTGTCGTCCACCGTGCAGGACATGGCGGTGATCAGTCCGGGCGCGGCCGGCGATGCCGCCCCGCAGGTCAGCGTCGCCGATCTTCAGCGCGCCTTCGACCGGCTGCGCGAAGCCATCGCCGAGGGCCCCTCCAACCAGCGCGCCAGCGCCGCCATGGCGAACCTTGCCGAGGGCATACAGGGCCTCGTCACCCACATGCGCTCGGAGCAGCAGCTGATCCGCGACTGGGTCGAGGCCCAGACCGGGGAGCAGAAGGAAGTGCGCCGCCTGCTTGAGCAGGTGCTGCGCGAGCGGAGCCGCACCTGATGGCCCTCTCGCGCGCCCGTCGCGGCGAGCGCGGCATCGACTACTGGCCGGGCTTCGTCGACGCCCTGTCGACCTTCCTGCTCGCCATCATCTTCATGCTGTCGGTGTTCATGCTGGCGCAGTTCTTCCTGTCGCGCGACATCGCCGGCAAGGACGAGAGCATGCTGCGCCTGCAGCGCCAGATCGCCGAGCTCGGCGAACTGCTGCAGCTTGAGCGTGGCCAGCGACAGACGCTGCAGGAGGGCCTTGCCGCGATCACCGCGACGCTCGGCACCTCCGAGCAGGAGCGCGCGCGGCTTCAGGGTTTGCTGACCGACGCGCAGGGCCAGGCGGGCAGCGCCGGAACCCGGGCGACCACGCTGGAGGCCCAGATCGCCCAGCACCGGCAGACCGCGCAGGCCGCGCTCGCCCAGATCGAGCTTCTGAACCAGCAGATCACCGCGCTGCGCCGGCAGCTCGCGGCGCTGGAGGATGCGCTCGGCGCGAGCGAGGCCCGCGACCGGGAATCGCAATCGCGCATCACCGATCTCGGCCGGCGCCTGAACCTCGCTCTGGCCCAGCGCGTGCAGGAACTGTCGCGCTACCGCTCGGAGTTCTTCGGCCGACTGCGCGAGATTCTCGCGGAACGCGCCGACATCCGCGTGGTCGGCGACCGTTTCGTCTTCGGGTCGGAGGTGTTTTTCGGGTCGAGCCAGGCCGAGATCGAGCCGGGTGGACGTGCCGAGCTGGACAAGCTGGCGGCCGCCCTCGTCCAGCTGGAAAAGGACATTCCGACCGACATCCCATGGGTCCTGCGGGTCGACGGCCACACCGACGCCCGGCCGATGCAGGGCGGCCGTTTCCGCTCCAACTGGGAACTGTCGGCGGCCCGCTCCATCGCGGTCGTCCAGTACCTGATCTCGCGCGGCATCGCGCCGGAACGCCTCGTCGCCGCCGGCTTCGGCGAGTTCCAGCCGATCGACCGCGGCGATACTGCGGAAGCACTGGCGCGCAACCGGCGCATCGAGCTTCGCCTCACGGATCGATGACGGGCGTCGTCCTCGGCTCGGCCTCGTGGGCGCGGCCGTTGAACTGGAGATCGGCGAGGCGGGCATAGAGCCCGCCGGCCGCGACGAGCTGGGCATGGGTGCCCTGTTCCACCACCTGGCCGCCATCCATGACCACGATGCGGTCGCAGTTGAGGATGGTCGCGAGCCGATGGGCGATGACGAGCGTCGTGCGCCCCTCCATCAGGCGGCCCAGCGCCTCCTGCACCAGCGTCTCGCTCTCGGCATCCAGCGCCGAGGTCGCCTCGTCCAGCAGCAGCAGCGGCGCATCGCGCAGGATGGCGCGGGCGATGGCGAGGCGCTGGCGCTGGCCGCCGGACAGCGTCACGCCGCGCTCGCCGATGAGGCTGGCATAGCCCTCCGGCATGCGCGCGATGAACTCGTCGGCATGGGCCATTCTGGCGGCCACCTCGACCTCGGCGCCGCTCGCGTCGGGTCGGCCATAGCGGATGTTGTCGGCGACCGAGGCCGCGAAGATCGCGACATCCTGCGGCACCGTCGCGATCCGCGCGCGCAGGGCCGCGGGGTCGACCTCGTTCACCGGCACGCCGTCGAAACGCACGACGCCGCCCTGCGGGTCGTAGAAGCGCAGCAGCAGGGCGAAGAGCGTCGACTTGCCCGCGCCGGAGGGGCCGACGATGGCGACCTTCTCGCCGGCCTTCACCTCGAAGGTGACGCCGTCCAGCACCTTCACATCGGGCCGCGCCGGATAGGCGAAACGGGCCGCAACGAAGGCGACCTCGCCGCGCGGCGGCTCCGGCAGCGCCAATGGCCGTTCGGGGGCGGAGACCGCCGGCTTGGTGGCGAGGATCTCGACCAGCCGCTCCGCCGCGCCGGCGGCCTGCGAAATCTCGCTCCAGACCTCGGAGAGCTGCGACAGGGAGCTTGCCGCGAACACCGCGTAGAGCACGAACTGCGACAGCCGGCCGCCCGATATCGTGCCGGCCAGCACCTGCTGCGCGCCGGCCCAGAGCACGGCGACGACGCTCGCGAAGGCGAAGAAAATGATGACGGCGGTCAGGATCGCCCGCGCTTTGTTGGCGTTGCGGGCGCTGGCATAGGCCTCCTCGGCGGCGGCGGCATAGCGCTCCGTCACCAGCCGCTCGGCGGTAAAGGCCTGCATGGTCCGGACCGCCTGGATGTTCTCGTCGGCATAGGCGGTGGCATCGGCCAGCCGGTCCTGCGCCAGGCGCGAACGGCGGCGCACGTTTCGGCCGAAGGCGACCAGCGGCAGGACGAGGATCGGGATCGCGCCGACGACGTAAAGCGACAGCTGCGGGCTGGTGAACACCATCATCGCCACGGCGCCGGCGAACATGATGAGGTTGCGCAGGGCGATGGAGACCGAGACGCCCATGGCCGACTTGATCTGCGTGGTGTCGGCGGAGAGCCGCGAGACGAGCTCGCCGGTGCGTGCCGTGTCGAAGAAGGCCGGCGACAGCGTCGCGAGATGGCCGAAGACCCTGGCGCGGATATCCGCAACCACCCGCTCGCCAAGGCTGGTGACGAGGTAGAACCGGGCGGCGGAGGCGAGCGCCAGCACGGCCGCGATCACCACCATCATCGCGAAATACTGGGTGATCATGCCCTCGGCCGAAAAGCCGAAATCGATCATGCGGCGGATCGCCAGCGGCACGGCCAGCGTCGCGAGCGATGCAATGACCAGCGCCACGGCGGCCCCGGCCAGCATGGCCGGATAGCGAGTCATGACGGGAATGAAGGTCAGGAGGGGGCGAAGCTTCGGCCGGGGGGTCGTCTGCGAAGTCCCTTCCGCGGCGGGCGCGGCGATGCTCATCGGTGGAATGCTTCCCTTGTCGCAGGCGCTTATCGGACTGCCGCCACGTCTTGAAAAGAGCCGGAACTTCCGTTAATAGCGCGGCTTCTCGTCACAGGACGCAACGTTTTCCTGCCGGCTTTCATCGACCCGGCCCCTTATCGCTTCGAGGACGACCATGAAGAGCGGCATCCATCCGGACTACCACACGATCAAGGTCGTGATGACCGACGGCACCGAGTACACGACGCGCTCGACCTACGGCAAGGAGGGCGACGTCCTCCAGCTCGACATCGACCCGAAGTCGCACCCGGCCTGGACCGGCGGCTCGCAGCAGCTGATGGACCGCGGCGGTCGCCTGTCGCGCTTCAACCAGAAGTTCGGCGGCATCGGCGCGCTGAAGAAGTAAGCTTCCCCGCCCATTGCGGCGCTGCGAAAACCCCGGCCTCCGCCGGGGTTTTTTGTTGTCCCGAAGGATCTGGCTGGCTCAGCGCGCCATGGAGACGGGCGCGCCGGTGGCGGTCGCGCCCGAATAGGCGCCGCCGCCCTGCGGCGAGAGGCGGGCCGCGACCCGGCCGCCCGGCTGCAGCAGCACCACCTCGGAGCCACGCTGCTCCCACGCATTGATGCGGGCCAGCGAAGGCGCGCGGCAGTTCTGCGGGCTCGCCCGGTAGAACTCGAACAGCGGCGTCGAAGTCAGCGTGATGCGGCAGCGGTCGCCGGCATCGGTCACGGTCCAGGTGCCCGCGATCGACGTCGCGGAGGAAACAGTCGGGCGTTCCTGGCGCGGCATCGCGGAGACCACGGGGGGCGGCGACGCAGACGGGCTGCCACGCTGCGGCTCCGGCTGCATGATCTGCGGCTGGGCGCCCGGCTCGCTCGGGCGCAGCGCCGGCTCGATCGCGGAGGGACCGACATCCGAGCGCCCAGCGACGGAAGGCGGCGCGATCTCGCCGCTCTCGACCGTCCCGGTCTCGCCCTGCTGCCCGCCGGGGATGACGTCCTGGTCGGCCGCGGAGGGGCGACGCTCGGGCGCCGGCGGCGGCATATCCGACCGGCCGAAGCCGCGATCGATCCGCTCGGAGCCGCTCGGCGGCACCGAGGCTGTGGAAAAGTCGCCGAAGCGCGCGGACGAGGTACATCCGGCGAGCGCGACGGAGGCAAGAACGAGGACGGCAGGGCGCATGGCCATGAACGGGGTCACCGGATAGGAAGCCGCGCGAGAGACGCAGGCCCGCCAACATTCGCCGCAACCGGCGGCAATTCCATGGCGAGCCTGAGCGAATTCGCGACGATGTCGCCTATCTGGTTAACCGATCGTTGAGGCTTCCGCAGCCGGTTTCTCGCGGGCTTCGCCACCGAATGACGACCAGTCGGTCCTCACCGTCGCCAGCATCACGGCCGCCAGCGCGGCAAAGACCACGATGGATCCGGTCAGCAGGGCATAGTCCTCCGACGCGAGCACCACGTAGAGCAGACCGTAGGCGGCTGCGAGCTCGACGCCGACGACCAGCCCTTCCCTCGCGCGCCGGAAGACGAGACCGACATAGAGGGAGACGAGCCCCGCCACGGCGGCCGTCGCCAGCGCATAGGCCGGCGCGAAGCCGATATGCTCGGCGAAGGAGAGCAGCAGCAGGTAGAAGACCGTCAACGCCGCGCCGACCATGAGATACTGGATGGGATGGAACGAGCGCCTGGTCGCAACCTCCATCAGGAAGACCACGACGAAGGCCGCGCCGATCATCAGGATGCCGTATTTCAGCGCGCGCTCGACGAGATGGTAGATGTCGACCGGCTGGAAGAACCGCACGCCCGAGCGGGCGTTGACGAGCCGCTGGAACAGGCCGGCCTCGGCCAGCGCGACCTGCGCCACCGGCCGGGCATAGTGCGGGATGGTCCAATTGGCGGTGAAGCCGTCGGAGCCGAGATCGCGGGCATTCGGCAGGAAGGCGCCGAAGAAGCTTGGATGGCCCCAGTTTGATTTCAGCGCGACGGTCGAGGTCCGGCCGATCGGCGCGACGCCGAAGGCCCGCGAACCCTTGAGGTCGAATTTCGCGGCGACGTCGAAGGGCTGGGTGCCGTCCACGCCCGTCAGCGGCGCCGAGAGGACCGGTGCGTGAAACGCAATGGCTCCGCCCGGCTCGAGCGCCGTGGCGCGGTCGCCGACGCGCACCTCGATCTCCCGCTCCAGGCCGCGCGGATCGGCGACATGGAAGACCAGCGTGGCCTCCTCCCAGACCGGCGCGATGGCCGCGGCGTCGAAGCGGGAGAGATCCACCGTGCCGAACCGCGCCTGGATTGCCATCTCGCCGCGCCAGACCGGCACTTCGAAGATGCCGCGCCGGCGGTGCTCGACATTGATGTCGCCGGACTGGCGGTAGGTCTCGGGCAGCACGGAGACGACGCGCCGCACCGTGCGGACCACGCCGTTCTCCTGCACGCGCGTGACATAGGGCAGGAGCAGGATGGGGCCGACGACCGTCTGCTCGCCGGCCCAGGCGCCCGCGACCTCGCGGACCACCTCGGCCGCGCGCTGCGAACGCTCCCCGCGCAGCACCGACAGGGCCAGCAGCGGCACCACCAGCAGCATGGTGAGGATGGCTATGCCGATGAGCTTGGCGATGGGCGAGCGGACGAGCGACGGGCCTGGCGGCATGACCTGATCTCCAATGGCGATGCGTCAGGTCACGCGGCCGTGACGGCACCCGGGAGGTCGCAAGTCGAATGGCGCGGGGATTTTTCACGGCGGAACCATGGCACGCGGAAAGCGCGTCAGGTCACGGATACAACCTGGCCTCGCCGCTCCTCAATCCGGAATGTTCGTTATTTGTTCTTTTTGAATTGCCCGTATGCTGATGCCGTTCAAGCAGGGTTTCCGGGAGGGTCCGATGAGAGGCGGATGAGACGGCCGAACCGACGGCGCTCAACCCCTGCGCGACGTTCATTCGTGCGCACTGCCCGGAGCCTGCGACTCCGGTCGGATCGCGATCGCAGCGCCACCGCACCGGCGCGCGCCGGTGCGAATGCCGGCGCCCGGCATCAGACCTGGCGGGCGACCATCATCTTCTTGATCTCGGCGATGGCCTTGGCCGGGTTCAGGCCCTTCGGGCATGCCTTCGAGCAGTTCATGATCGTGTGGCAGCGATAGAGGCGGAACGGATCCTCGAGATTGTCGAGCCGTTCGCCGGTGGCCTCGTCGCGCGAGTCGATCAGCCAGCGATAGGCCTGGAGCAGGATGGCCGGCCCCAGATAGCGGTCGCCGTTCCACCAGTAGCTCGGGCAGGAGGTGGAGCAGCAGGCGCAGAGAATGCACTCGTAGAGACCGTCGAGCTTCTCGCGGTCTTCCTTCGACTGCCGCCATTCCTTTTCGGGCTGGGCGGTGGTCGTCTTGAGCCAGGGCTCGATGGAGGCGTGCTGGGCGTAGAAGCGGGTGAGGTCCGGAACGAGATCCTTGACCACCGGCATGTGCGGCAGCGGGTAGATCTTCACCTGCGCGCCCTTCACCTCGTCCATGCCCTTGGTGCAGGCGAGCGTGTTGGTGCCGTCGATGTTCATGGCGCAGGAGCCGCAGATGCCCTCACGGCACGAGCGGCGGAAGGTCAGGGTCGGGTCGACCTTGTTCTTGATCCAGATGAGGCCGTCGAGAACCATCGGGCCGCAATCGTCACGGTCGACATAATAGGTGTCGATGCGCGGGTTGGCGCCGTCGTCCGGGTTCCAGCGGTAGATGCGGAACTCGCTCAGCCGGTTCGAGCCCGCCGGCTTCGGCCAGGACTTGCCCTCGGTGATCCGGGAATTCTTCGGAAGCGTGAACTGAGCCATGGGATATCTTTTGCAGTGCCGAACCCGAAAGGTCCGCCCATCCCTTCAAGCCTCGGGGCTGGCTTGTCAATCGGGTCTTTTGTCGGGACGGCGCTGCGGGCGTCAGCCGCGCATCCACCAGATGACGGCAAGGCCTGCCACCGCGGCGATCAGGCCGACGATGCGCAGCTGCTGATCGGGCGTCAGGCGCATGGTTTCCAGCGCATCGCGGACGCGGTTGGGGAAGGCCGCCAGAATCAGCCCCTCGATGACGAGGACGAGGCCGATGGCGACGATGAGATCTTTCATGTGCGGAACAGTCGTGGAAACGAAAAGGCCGCCGCAGATGCTGCGGCGGCCCGGAAGACGCGTCAGTTGCCGGATGGCGCGGGCTGGCCCGGCGCGGGCCCGGCGCCGCGGCGGCCGGTCGGGTCGCCGAAGAAGCGGAAGAAGTCCGACGTCGGCGAGATGACCATGCGGGTGTCGCCCTGGCGCATGCTCTGCTCGTAGGCCTGCATGGAGCGGTAGAACGAGAAGAAGCCGGGATCCTTGCCGAAGGCCTCGGCGAAAATCCTGTTCCGGTCGGCGTCGCCGGCGCCGCGCAGCTCTTCCGAGCGGCGGTTGGCCTCGGCGAGAATGCCGACGACCTCGCGGTCGGCGCGGGCGCGGATCGTCACGGCCTGCTGGTTGCCGGTGGCGCGCAGGTCCGCGGCCTCCTGGCGGCGCTCCGTCTGCATGCGGTTGAACACCGCTTCCTGGTTCAGCTGCGGCAGGTCCACGCGGGTCAGGCGCAAATCGACGATCTCGACGCCGAGCGTGGTGGCCTCGCGGTTCACCTCTTCCTGGATGCGGTTCATCAGCCGGTCGCGGTCCGTGCGGATGAGCTGCGACAGCGTCGCGCCGGCAATGACGTTGCGCAGCGAGGCGTTGACGAAGCTGACCAGGCGCGTGTTGGCGTTCGGCACGGTCCGCACCGTCTGGAAGAAGCGCAGCGGCTGGGTGATGCGGTAGCGCGCGAAGGCGTCCACGTCGAGGTTCTGCCGGTCGGTCGAGAGCACCGTCTGCACCGGCAGGTCGAGGTCGAGAATGCGCTTGTCGACCACCACCACGTTCTCGATGAACGGCACCTTGAAGTAGAGGCCCGGTTCGCTGATCGGCTGGCGGGTGACCTCGCCGAAGCGCTGCACGATGGCGTGCTGGGTGATCTGGACGACGAAGAACGAGTTGGCCAGCGCGAAGAGCGCAGCCGCGGCGATGATGCCGAGGGCGAGCTTGAAGGACGAGTTCATCGCTGGACCCTCGGGGTGGTGACGGCCGGAGCCTGTGCGGGCTGCGGCGGCTGCGTCTGGCCGCGGCGCATCAGCTGGTCGAGCGGCAGGAACGGCTGCACGCCCGGCGCGCCCGGCTGCTGGTCGATGATGATCTTGTCGGTCGAGCCAAGAACGCGCTCCATGGTCTCCAGGAACATGCGCTCGCGCGTCACGTCGGGCGCGCGGCGATACTCCTCGTAGACCTGGCTGAAGCGGCTCGCCTGACCGTTGGCCTCGGCGACCACGCGGTCGCGGTAAGCCTCGGCCTCCTGCAGGATCTGGGCGGCACGGCCGCGCGCTTCCGGCACGACCTGGTTGGCATAGGCGCGCGCTTCGTTCTGCACGCGGTTCTGGTCCTGCTGCGCCGCGTTGACGTCGAGGAACGAGCCGCGAACCTGCGCCGGCGGCAGGGCCGACAGCAGCTGGACGACGCGGACATTGATGCCCGAACGGTAGTCGTCGAGGATGCGCTGCATGATCTGGCGGACCTCGGTGGCAACCGCCGCCTGCTCGGTGGTCAGCACGTTCTGGATGTCGCGGCGGCCGATGGCCTCGCGCAGCGCGCTTTCCGCCACCGCCTTGACGGTGCCTTCCGGGTTCTGGAGCTGGAACACGAAGTCGGCGACGCGCGCCGGGTTCACATCCCACTGAACCTCGAGGTCGATGTCGACGATGTTGTTGTCACCGGTCAGCATGAGGCTCTCTTCGAGAACCTCGCGGTTGCCGCCGCGCGGGCCGCCGCCTGAGCGGTAGCCGATTTCGGTGCGGCGGACGTCGGTGACCGGTACCCGGAACACCGCGCCGAACGGCGACGGCGGGTTCCAGTTGAGGCCGGGCGCGGCATTGCCGACATGGCGGCCGAACACCGTGTTCACGCCAACCTCGTTCTGGCTGACCGTGTAGAAGCCGGTCAGGCCATAGATGATCAGGCCGAGAACGGCGATGAGCGCGATGCCCTTGGCGCCGATATTGCCGCCGCCGCCGGGAAGAACGTTCTTCAGGCGCTCCTGGCTCTTGCGGATCAGTTCCTCGAGGTCCGGCGGCTGACCGCCGCCTCCCCCGCCACCGCCGCCGCCGCCGCCCTGCGGGCCCTGGCCCCAGGGGCCGCGCGGGCCGCCGCCACCACTGCCGCCGCTGCCCCCGCCGCCCCACGGGCCGCCGCCTTGATTGTTCCACGGCATGAAGTTCGTGTCCCTACTGACTGGGCCCGGCCGGGCGCCCGGAGGCGCCGTCGCCGCCGCAACTGCCGTTGGGATATAGAAGACGCGGGGCCCGCTTTCAACGCAGGGGGCAAGCGAAACGGCCCGGCTTCACCGGCTTGGTGAACAGCAAAGGGCGGAAATCGCCCTTCGGGCGGCAGGGGAACGCAACGTTACGCAGTTGGTCACATGCGGCTTTCAGCCGCTGGCGCGCCGATAGTCGACGATGCGGAACGAGTGGTCGTTGTTCGTATTCGCCCCATAGCGGTCGATTTCCGCGCCGGTCCAGACGGCCGGATCGATCGCGGGGAAAAAGGCATCGGCCTCCGGCGCGGCCTCGACATGGGTGATCAGCAGGCGCGTCGCGCGCGGCATGGCGAGAGCATAGAGCTGCGCGCCGCCGATGACCGCGATTTCGCCGGCGCCGCTCCTCAGGGCCTCGCCGTGGGCAACCGCCAGGGCGGCGTCGAGCGAGGGCACGACCACCGCGCCGGCAATGGCGAGATCCGGCTGGCGCGAGACGACGATGTTGAGTCGCCGCGGCAGCGGTTTCGCCAGACTTTCGAAGGTCTTGCGGCCCATGATGACAGGCTTGCCGAGCGTCGCCGCACGGAAATGCGCCATGTCGGCCTTGAGACGGAACAACAGGTCGTTGCCGTTGCCGATGCCGCCGTCGCTGGCAAGCGCCGCGATGAGGAAGATCGGGGTCACGGCGCAGCCTCGTAACGCATCCATTTGGCTTCCAGCGCCGCCTCCGCGTCGATACCGAGGCGCTCGGCCAACGCCAGCGCGAAGCCCACGACGTCCGCCAGTTCCTGCGCCATGGCCGTATTGGCTCCGTCGCCGGCGAGCTTGCGGCGAGACCGTCCGCTTGCCGCGAGATAGGCCTGAACGAACTCGCCCAATTCCTCCTGAAGCTTCAGCACCAGCCAGTCCTCGCCCGGAGCAATGCCGAACGCAGCCTCGTAGCGCCGCGTGATCCGCTCACATCTGGTTTGCAGGCTGGCCAGTCTCGCGGTCACACCGCCACCGGAGCCTTGATATGCGCGTCGGGCTCATAGCCGGTCAGCGTGAAGTCCTCGTACCGGAAGCCGAAGAGGTCGGTCACGGCCGGGTTCAGCGTCATGGTCGGCAGGGGCTTCGGCGCGCGCGACAGCTGCAGCTTCGCCTGGTCGACATGGTTCGCGTAGAGGTGCGCGTCGCCGAGCGTGTGGACGAAATCGCCGGGCTTCAGGCCGGCGACCTGCGCGATCATCAGCGTCAGCAGCGCGTAGCTCGCGATGTTGAAGGGCACGCCGAGGAAGATATCCGCCGAGCGCTGGTAGAGCTGGCACGAGAGCCGGCCGTCCGCGACGTAGAACTGGAACAGGCAATGGCAGGGCGGCAGCGCCATGCGATCGACATCAGCCGGGTTCCAGGCCGAGACGATCAGCCGGCGGGAATCGGGATTGCGCCTCAGCATGGCCAGCACATTGGCCATCTGGTCGATGGTCTGGCCGTCGGGCGCCGCCCAGGAGCGCCACTGCCTGCCATAGACAGGCCCCAGATCACCGTTGGCGTCGGCCCAGTCATCCCAGATCGAGACGCCATTCGCCTTGAGATAGGCGATGTTGGTGTCACCCTTCAGGAACCACAGCAATTCGTGGACGATGGACTTCAGGTGCAGCTTCTTGGTCGTGACCATCGGAAAGCCTTCCGAGAGGTCGAAGCGCATCTGGTGGCCGAACACCGACAGCGTGCCCGTGCCGGTCCGGTCGTCCTTGCGCGCCCCCGTGTCGAGCACGCGCTGCATGAGGTCGTGATACTGGCGCACCGTCTCAACCTTCGGCGGGAGGCGATTCTCTGGGCGCCCATCATATAGCGGCTGCGCCTGTGGATGGCAGCATCGCGCCCGGCCGGCCCACAGCTTTGCGCCGGCCCAAACGAAACCGGCGCGGACATTGGCCCGCGCCGGTCGAGACTTGCCTGCCGATAGGGGGCGTCGGTCACTCCACGAAGACGGTGTCGCGCTTCTTGGTGATCGACGGCAGCAGCGAGAGCACAACCAGGATCACCGCGATCGCGATCAGCGCCGCCGAGATCGGCCGGTTGACCACATCGACGAAGACCGACCAGTCGCCGCGCGACATCAGGATGGAGCGGCGCAGGTATTCCTCCATCAGCTTGCCGAGCACGAAGCCCAGCAGCAGGGGGGCAACCTCGAAGCCCATCTTGAGGAAGGCGTAGCCGACCAGGCCGAAGAAAGCCGTGATCATCACGTCGAACGGGTTGTTGTTCACCGAATAGATGCCGATGCAGCAGAACATCAGGATCGAGGGGAACAGCATCCGGTACGGCACCTTCAGGAGCTTCACCCACACGCCGATCATCGGCAGGTTGATGACGAGCAGCATGAGGTTGCCGATCCACATCGAGGCGATCATGCCCCAGAAGAGGTCGGGCCGCTTTTCCATGACCTGCGGGCCGGGGACGATGCCGTGAATGGTCATCGCGCCGACCATCAGCGCCATCACCGCGTTCGGCGGAATGCCAAGGGTGAGCAGCGGGATGAACGAGGTCTGCGCGCCGGCATTGTTGGCGCTTTCGGGACCGGCGACGCCCTCGATGGCGCCCTTGCCGAAGCGGGAGGGATCCTTGGCGATCTTCTTCTCGAGCGTATAGCTCGCGAACGGGCCAAGCACGGCGCCGTTGCCGGGCAGGATGCCGAGAGTCGCGCCAAGGCCGGTGCCGCGCAGCACCGGCATGATGGATTGCTTCAACTCCTCCCAGTTCGGCAGAAGGCTGCCGATACGGTTCCTGAGGACGTCGCGCGTCTCGGGATTCTCGAGGTTGCGGAGGATTTCGGCAAAGCCGAACATGCCCATCGCAATCGTCGTGAAATCGATGCCGTCGGACAGTTCCGGCCAGCGGAAGGTCATGCGGTCCGCGCCCGTCTCCAGATCCTGGCCGACGGTGGAGAGGATCAGGCCGCAGAGCACCATGGCGACGGCCTTCACGACCGAGCCGCGGGCGAGCACGACCGCGAAGATCAGGCCCATGACCATCAGCGAGAAATATTCCGCCGGGCCGAACAGCAGGGCGACGCGGGTCAGCGGCGCAGCCAGCGCGGCGATGACGATGGTGGCGACGCAGCCGGCGAAGAACGAGCCGATGGCCGAGATGCCGAGGGCTGCGCCCGCGCGGCCGTTGCGCGCCATCTGGTGGCCGTCCAGCACGGTGACGACCGACGTCGCCTCGCCGGGGATGTTGACCAGAATGGCGGTGGTCGAACCGCCGTACTGGGCACCGTAGTAGATGCCGGCCAGCATGATCAGCGCGCCGACCGGATCGAGCCCGAAGGTGATCGGCAGCAGCATGGCGATGGTGGCGATCGGGCCGACGCCCGGCAGAACGCCGACCAGCGTGCCGATGAGGCAGCCCAGAAGGCAGAGGCCGATGTTTTTCAGGGTGAGCGCTACGCCGAAGCCGAGCGCCAGATTGGCGATCATATCCATGACGTCACCATCCCGCCCAAGGCGCCACGGGGATGGGCAGGCGCAGCGCAACCTTGAACAGAAGGATACAGAAGGCCGTCATGCTCGCCGCGAAGACGATGGTCTGGAACCAGTTGCGCTCCGTGGTGGCGAGGCTGGCGAGCACCAGCGTCATCGGGCCGGCCACGATCAGGCCGAGCGGCGGGATGAGATCGGTGCGGCCGATGCCGGGAATGTTCAGCGTGGTGCCGCGGATCGTTGCCGCGAACACCAGGACCGAACCGAGCACGAAGACCGGGCCGCGGATCGACCAGGCCTCGAGCCGCGGGCCGACCACCGTCAGCGCCTGCACGATGATGATCGAGCCGACCGCCATCAGCAGGAACGACAGCCCGCGCGGAAACGATCCGGGTCCCAGATTGGCCCCGCGACCGCCCGTCAGGTTCGATGACGCCCAGAGGCAGAACAATCCGAAAGCGACGATGAAGAGCCCGGCGAACATATCCTGCGGACTCTTGACCAGACCACGCGATTCCGCAGCCGTGTTGACCTTGTCTTCTTGCATCTGCTCCCGCTCCCAGCACCCTTGAAAACGGCCGTCCCGACCCGGTGCTTTCCGCGCGGGGATGACATCACGCACATCGGCCAATGACAAGCGCCAACAGCATGATCGGATGGGGAAAAGGTGGACGGAAGGGCCGCTGGCCCGTCCCGTCACGCAGATCGCGCAGGCCGCGAGCGGTAGTGATCAAGCACGAAAAGCCGGATCGAGGACGACAGATTGCCGTGCGTCCGGTCGCCGTCGATATGGCTGACGACTTCGGACAGCGTCTCGCGCCGCTCGGAGGCGATCTCCTTGAGCGCGTTCCAGAACTCGTCTTCCAGGCTGACGCTTGTTTTATGGCCCTCTACAACGATGGACCGCTTGACTACATGGCTCTTCATACCGGCCGTCACTCCGAACGCTTGTGAGCATCGAGGCGTCGCGCCTCCAGCTCTTCGCGGGTTTCATCAAGCTTGCGCTCCGCCGACGGTCGGCCGAAGCGCAGGCGATTGGCCTGTGCCTCGGACTTTGCGGTTTCCCGAACCTTCTGCTTGCGCGCTCGCCGGAGATTAACGACGTCACCCATCATTCGGTTCCATAGCGAAATACCGGCCCGCACATCGGCTCTCGGCGAGGCGGGACGGAGTATCCAGCCTTGCCCAAAAAGCCGCGCACGGCACCCCCCTTTGAATTGTGTAGCCACCACGGCCCCGGGAAAAAACCATCCCGAGGTACCGTCGCGGCAAACCGTCCTTGGAGGCCGACCTATGAAGAACTGGAAAATGAACCGGGCACAATTGGGTGCAGGCGCGTTAACCGGCCGGGTCTGAGCGCGCGGGCTGGCGGCCCGCCGATCACTTCTTCCGGAATTTGTCGAGGCTGACGACCTCGGCCCCGCCGGCCTCCGGCTCGCGCGCAGGTTCCTCGCCGGCGGCCTTGGGCGCGCGCTCGACGCCGGCCTCGCGGGGCGCTGACTTCTGCGGCGCCGCGGTATCGACCGGTGCAAGGCTGGCGACCGGCGGCGCGACCTCGCGCACAGTCGCCTCGCCCGGCTCGCCGTTCTCGGCGCCAGCAACCTCGAACTGCAGGCCGAACTGGACCGACGGGTCGAAGAAGCCCTTCACCGCCTCGAACGGGATCAGCAGCCGCTCGGGAATGCCGCCAAAGGACAGGCCGACCTCGAATGTGTGCTCGGTGACGACCAGGTCCCAGAACTGGTGCTGCAGGACGACCGTCATCTCCTGCGGATACTTCTCACGCATGCGGTTCGACAGCCGGACGCCGGGCGCCCGCGTGTCGAACGTGATGTAGAAATGGTGGTCGCCGGGAAGGCCTTCGCGCGCTGCATCGACGAGCACGCGCTTGACGACGCCACGAAGCGCGTCCTGAGCCAGAAGGTCGTATCGGATAAGATCGGTCGGCATGTCTTGATCGGGCCGAACGCCCTGTTGCCCCTGCCGCGCACTGCCTCGTCTGTCTGCCGCGGCGCGGATCGCGGAAGAAGTGGAGGCTTCTGTTGCCAGGTGCCTCCGAACCCCGCCTTACAGTGCTACCCGCAAGGACTTTGATTTCGGTACCATTACCGCATTACGCGGCAACGGCCACCGGAGCATAGTTGTCGTTGGCAACTATTGAGACGGCCCGATAACGGCGGAACCATGCCGAGCAAAAGTCCACCCTTTACACCCTCGTCGATCCTGTTTCGCCCCCATCACCAACGCCGCCTGGGCGGCCCTGATGGTGGAGGCGCCGGGTACTGCCCCCGGGTCCGATAGGCTTATTGCGATGGCCGTTTATCGCCATAGCCGGGTTGCCCCGGCGCGCTGAATATAGGCGAGCCGGCGGCGCGGCGAAAGAGCATCAGCGACGCATGCCCGGCGCAGGGCCAACCTCGACGGGGGCCGGCAGCGGCGGCAGGATCGACATCGGCGCGCCGGCACTCGGAGTCCCGTCACTGGGCGCGGCCGGCGGGCGGGTGCCGTCGAGCGCGCGGCGCACGACGCCGGGCAGGTCGCTGCCTGCCTGAGGCACGGCGGGCCTTGTCGGGCTCCGCGCCTCCGCAGGTCGGCGAGCCGGCACGGGAACGCCCTCGCGCGACGGCTCCGGCTCCGCAGGCGCCGCCTGTTCGGCAGGCGGCGGCAGCAGGTCCGGCGACAGGTCCGGCAGCGGCGGCAGGGGCACCACGACCGGCGGCGGCGGATTCGCGGTGAAGCGGCTGAAGGCTCGCTGGCGGGCACGCTCAAGCCGATCCGATTCGGACATCTGGATACGCAGCGCGGCGCGATCGACGAGACGCAGGCCCAGCCAACCGGAGACGTCGTCGGTATCGATCCGCCTTGTCGCCTGCCCGGCCATGCCGTCGAAGCGCACGACGATGGCGGGAATGGCCTCGTCGTCCCGGCCACGGTCCGGCATCACCCGGACGACCGAGGCTAGGCGGCCTTCGGCGAGGTCGAGACTGCCGCTCCAGGCAAGGCGGCCGCCGGGTCCGGGGAAAATCGTCTCGGCAAGGCGCAGCGTCGCCCCGGAGAGCGTCAGCCGGGAGGTCGCCGCTTCGATACCGACGGGCACTTCGAGCGCCTGCGCCAGCACGGTGCCGAAGGCCATGTCGCTGAGCGGTCGGCCGAGATCCTGCGCCACTTCCGCCTGACGGGTGGCGCGCGCCAGCGCCCCGAGGCTGACGCCGTCCGCGCGCATGGCCGGCCACGCAATGCCGCCGGTGCCCTGCAGGCTCGCGACCAGGGCCGCCGGGCTGGCGCCGTCGCCGGCAAACTCGATGGCGAGCCGCCCCTGCCCCGCCGCTCCCGGCCATCCGAGGCTCGCGGGCACGCCGTCGAGCGTCAGGCTGCCGGCAAGGATCGAGCGCAGCGGACTGCGGTCAAGGCTGAGATTGCCGGACAGGCGGGCCGGCCCCATGGCCGCGGCAAGCTGGGACAGGCTGGTGCGGGCGCCCCGGCGCGAAAGCCTGGCGGCAAGGCCGGTCAGCGGTGGCGCATCGCCCATCAGGACGCGTTCGACGCCGAGGTCCAGCTCGGCGGCGATTCCGTCCGTGGCCAGCGTGCCGAAGGCGGCATCGGGGAAGCTGCCGGAGGCAGCATCGACCAGCCAGGCGGGCCCCGAGAGCAGCGCGGCCAGCGCCTCGCCCGACAGCGTGCCGAGGCGCAGCCGCCCGGCGGCCTCAAGACCATTGCCGCGGAGCTCGGCCTCGACAGTGGTCGGCCCCACCTGCCCGCGCAGCGCCTGCGTCTGCCACGCCATCCCCTGCGAGGTCGCACGGAGGTCGAGGCGCGCCGGCAAGCGGCCGGCGAGTTCGGCCGGCACGCCCAGCAGCGGCATGACCAGCGCAAGGTCCGTCGAGGCAAGCGACGCCACATGGACGCCGCGCGCCGTACCGCCGGTCTCGCTCGACACCGTGATTTCGGTCCCGGCGGCCGAAGCGGCAGCCGAAACCTTCAGGCTCGCGGCATCCGGCCGCTCGACCGTAACCGACAGGCGGGCGGGCGCACCGGGCGTCGCGCCATCAGCGGTCCTGCCGGCGATCAGCGCATAAAGCTGGTCGGCGCGCGGAGCCGAGACATTCAGGTGCACCCGGCCGAGCAGCGTCTCCGGGCGCTCGATCTGTCCGGAGCCCGCCGCATCGACGGTCAGTGTGCCGCCGCCGATCCGCCCATCCAGCCGAAGGCCCAGCGCGGAGCGGCCGCCGGCTGCGAAGTTCATCGCGAGATCCGCATCGGCCAGCGAGGGTGCCCGCTCGCGAAGCCAGGTTGCTACCGCCATTGTTGTGAGGCTGCGCGAGAGGAGTGCGACGAGGCTGTCGACATTAGCCGCCCGGAGCCGGCCCGACAGGCGCCCGACCAGCGGGCCGCCGATGCCGTCGAGCCGTCCCGCCATGTCCATGCCGAAACCGGCGAAATCGGCGATGCGGATGCGCTCGGCATCGAAGGTGCGTCCGTCCGTGGCGACCGAGAGGTCGAGCCCGCGCGCCGCCAGCCCGGCGAGGCGAACCTGTTCCGCGCGAAGCTGGAGCCGGGTGTCGGTGGCCGGATCGAGCCTCGCGCCCGCGCCGCGGGCTAGTCTCAACAGCAGATCGAGATCGAGCGCATCGGCCGCGAGGTCGAGCGTCAGCGCGTGGCGGCCGAGGGCCGGCACATCGAGGGTGATGCGCCCGCGCGCGGTGCCGGCCGGCGACGAGAGTTCAAGCTTGTCGAGCGAGAGCTTGCCCGGCTCCGCCACGATATCCGCCGCCATGCGGATCGGGTCGTCCAGCGTGCCTTCCGGCGTCGGCAGGGCATCGAGCCAGGACATGAGTGCCGCCGGCCGCGTCGCCTGCACGGCCATCACCCCCGAGAAGCCGAGATCGGGAGCAAGCGTCGCGCGACCGGAGGCCTCGAGGCTCGCGCCGCCCGGCAGGCGCGCGGCGAGGCGCTCCACCCGCCAGCCGCCGTCGTCGGTGCGGAGGTCGCCGCGAAGGTCGGCGAGCTGGCCGCCAGACAGCACAAGGCCGGCAATGTCGAAACCGACCGAAACCGGCCGCGACGCCTGCCCCAGCCCCGGAGCCTCGCGCACCAGCGCGGCGATCACGTCGCGCGGCGTCGTGGCGGAGCCGGGCGCCAGCTCCGCCAGCCGGTCGAGATCGACCTGGCGGGCGGAAAGCACCATCTCGGTCTCGCCGGTGCCGCCGAGGCCGATCCGCAGCGAACCCGTCGCCCGCACGGCGCGGTCGTCGGCCCCCACCTGCGTATCCATCCTTTCGAAGACCACCGCATCGGCGGTCGCCGCAGCCTTGCCCGACAGCCGCCAGGGCAAACGGCCGGCCATGCCGGCAAGGACGATATCGCCGTCGAACCTCGGGCGCTCCTGCGTCGCGACGAGCCCCTCCGCATCGACCGTCAGGCTGGTTTCCCGGTCGGTGGCGCGCAGCCGCATGGCGAGGGTGCCTGCATCGGTCAGCGCGGCGGTCAGGTGGACCGCGACCGAACGCTCGCCGGTGACGACCGAGCCTTCGAGCCGCAGCGGCCCTTTCACCCCGCGCGACTCGCCGGTCAGCATCATGCGCTCGGCAATTAGCGTCGGCGGCGCGCCGGCCTGCGCCAGCGACAGCCGGGCATTCTCGACGATGACCTCTTCCGCCGGCAGGAAACTGGTTGCCGCCTGCGATCCGGCGACGACGATATCGGCATCGCGGACATGGACGGAGGTCAGCGAGATATTGCCACGCAGCAGCGGCGCGACGCGCAGCTCGGCGCGCAGGCGGCCGATGCGGGCCCGCCCCGTCACATCGTCGAGCGCGATGTCGCGCGCGTCGATCTGGATCGTCGGCAGGAAGCGGATCGACAGGTCGCCGCCGATCGTGACCGGCCGCCCCATCAGGCGCGAGGCTTCGGCCTCGACCTGCGGGCGATAGGCATTCCAGTCGATCAACAGGGGCGCCGCGAGCGCCGCCACGATGGCGGCGATCAGCGCGAGGCCCACGGCGAGCAAGGTGTTCTGCAAACCGGCGCGCTCCCCGGAGACGGCGTCAGCCCCGAATTTAGGGCTTACCGCGGCTCACGGAAACCCTCGCTCGCGCGGATCAGCGGACGAAAGTGCCCTGCCGGCCGAAACCCCAGCCGAAATTGCTGCCTGGCGAGGCCGGCTGCAGCATCTGGACGGTTTCCGGCCGCGGCCGGCAGACCCGGCGGGTCCAGCGCGGATCGTGGCGGGCGAGGTCGAGGTGGAAATGGTCGTAGTGGAAGGCGTCGGAGCCGGGGCCGAGAACCGTGGTGAAATGGTCGCAGGCGCGCACGAAGATCTCACGCAGGAAGCCGGACTCGGCCGTCTCGCCGCGCCAGTGCTGGCGGATCACCACGGTGTGGCCGCTCGACAGGACGAAGGCGAAGACGTCGAGCGCGTTGCCGAAGGAATGCTCGGACATCCTGCCCGAACGCCCGCCACGTATGCCGCGGCACGAATAGGAGCCGGCCCGCACCTCGACGACGCCGGCGCCGAACCAGCGCTGCGCCGCCGGCTGCACGACATTGTCGATCCAGCGGTCGACGGTCGGCACCATCTGGCAGGCCAGCGTCTGGGGGCGATTGTAGGACACCTGCCCGCGCGCCTGCGCGGACACGCGCAAGGGATAGTCCATCCCGCACGTGCCCGGACCGTTGATCGTGTTGGTGCGCTGGACGAACTGGGTCATCTGCACGGCGCCGGACGACATGCAGCGGCTCTCGAGGTCCGATCGCCACTGCTCGCGCCGCTCATAGGCATAGCGCCCGCAGGCGGCGATGGTGATCCCCGCAACGGCAATGGCAAACCACTTGAGGGCCCGGCGACCACGGCCCTGTGTGCCGAACGCAACACTCATCGGCAAATTCCGAAAAATCGGGGGATGTCCCTAATACGGCGTTCATCATGGCGGCCCGGGGTTAGCGCGGGCCGAAGAAACGCGGTGAACGGGAGCCGAAGAAACGGCGTGAGCGATCGGTAAACGCCGCGCGCCGTGTCGGGACGCTTCCCACGCGCGGGGCAATCGCCTAGTCAGGTTGCATGCCCTCCCGCTTCAACGATGCCGCCCTCGTCGATGCTCTCGGCTCCCTCGCCTCGGAGGCGGGCCGGCGGATCATGAGCCATTACGGCGCGGCCGCCCGGATCAAGAGCGACGGCTCGCCGGTGACGGCCGCCGACCATGAGGCGGAAGAGGTGATCCTCGAAGGGCTGGCGCGGCTGCTGCCGGGCGTGCCCGTGCTGGCGGAGGAATCGGCCGCCGCCGGCCGGCTGCCGGACCGCACCGACCTCTTCGTCGCGGTCGATCCGATGGACGGAACGCGCGAGTTCATCGGCGGCAATGGCGAGTTCACCGTCAATATCGCACTGATCGCGGGCGGCGCGCCGGTCGCCGGCATCGTTGCCGCGCCGGCGCTCGACCAGTTGTGGCTCGGGCTCGGGCAGACCGCCGAGGCGATGCGGCTGGCGCCCGGCCGGCCCATCGCGGATGCCGCCGACAGGCGGCGGATCGTCACCCGGCCACTGCCGCCGGAGGGCCCGCTGGCGCTCGTCAGCCGCTCGCATCCCGACGTGGACAGCGAGGGATACCTTGCCAGCCACGGCGTCGCCGGGCGGCTGCCGGTCGGCTCGTCGCTGAAATACACGATGATCGCCGAGGGGCGCGCCGACCTGTCGGTGCGGTTCGCCTCGATCAGCGAATGGGACATCGCCGCTGCCCATGCGGTGCTGCAGGGCGCGGGAGGCATCATGCGCCGGCCGGACGGCGAGCCCCTCGTCTATGGACGCGCCGACCGAGCATTCCGCACCGACGCTTTCGTCGCGAGCAGCGCCGCTTTCCGGGAACGCTGGCCGTTTCCCGAGGCCTGATGCGGCACCCTGTCGCACTATTTGATCACTTCGGCGCGTCCGGCCGAGCTGGTGCCGTCGGCGGCAGACGCGGGCACCGTGCCGATAAGCTGACTGCACCGCTCAGCAAATCACGCCATTTGCAATCGTTCTAATTGTTGTTTTGACGAATTCTAATGTTTGTCCAAGAGCTTGCGGCATTTTCGGGCCAAGATAGGATGCCGGCGATCGGACCAACCCGTCCGGTTCCTGTCATTCGGACGTTGTGCCAGCCGCCGGGATGCCGCCGGCATCGCGCACGCGTCATGTCCCGAGCCATCGTTCCCAAGCGCGGAGTTTCACCGTGACGCTGACCTTCAACCGCCGCATCTTCCTCGGCAGCACCGCCCTCCTCGTCGCTTCGCCGGCCATCCTGCGCGCCCAGGCGCGGACGCTGAACCTCTACTCGTCGCGCCATTACGACACGGACGAGGCGCTCTATTCCGACTTCACCAAGCAGACCGGCATCGCAGTGAACCGCGTCGAGGCCGGCGAAGACCCACTGCTGGCCCGCATGCAGAGCGAAGGCGCCAATTCGCCCGCCGACGTGCTGATCACCGTCGATGCCGGGCGCATCGAGAAGGCGCGCGGCCTCGACCTGCTGCAGCCCTTCGCGTCCGAGGCGCTGGCCAGCCGCATTCCCGCCCATCTGCGCGATCCCGACGGCCACTGGTTCGGCTTCTCGACCCGCGCGCGCGTCCTGCTGGTCGCCAAGGACAAGGTGGCCGACGGCGCCATCCGCACCTACGAGGATCTCGCCGACCCCAAATGGAAGGGCAAGGTCGTCATCCGCTCGTCCACCAACGTCTACAACCAGTCGCTGACCGGCTCGATCCTCGCCGCCCACGGCGCGGAGAAGACCGAGGCCTGGGCCAAGGGCGTCGTCGCCAATCTGGCGCGCCCGCCGCGCGGCGGCGACACCGACCAGATCCGCGCCGCGGCGGCCGGCGAAGGCGATATCGCGGTGGCCAACACCTATTATTTCGCCCGGCTGACCCGTTCGGAGAAGCCCGAGGACAAGGCCGTCGTGGAGAAGCTGCGCGTCGTGTTCCCGAACCAGGGCGACCGCGGCACGCACGTCAACATCTCGGCGGCCGGCATTGCCCGCCATTCCAAGAACATCGACGCGGCCAAGGCCTTCCTCGAATATCTCGCGACGCCCTCGGCGCAGCGCTACTTCGCTTACGGCAACTCGGAATATCCGGTGGTCGCCGGCGTCGAGCCGCCGCCGCAGGTCGCGGCCTGGGGCGCGTTCAAGCAGGACCAGCTCAATGCCCGTGTCTTCGCCCGCAACAATGCGGAAGCGCTGAAGATCATGGACCGCGCCGGCTGGAAGTGACGGCTTGACCGACGCCGCCCTGCCCCCCTTTTCGGGACCGATCGCACGCCCGGCCGTCACGGCCGGGCGTCGCGCGTTCATGGCGCTCGCCATGGTCGTTGCCGCGCTCGTCGCGGCGCCGATCGTCGCGGTCGCCCTGAGCGTGTTCCAGCCGTCGCCCGGCACATGGGCGCACCTGATCGACACCGTGCTGGCCGAGATCATCTGGAACACGATCCTGCTGATGGCTGTCGTCGGCGTCGGCACGTCGGTCATCGGCGTCGGCACCGCCTGGCTGGTGACGCTCTGCCGCTTCCCCGGCTCGCGCGCGCTCGAATGGCTGCTGCTCCTGCCGCTGGCCATGCCGGCCTACATCATCGGCTATGCCTATGCCGACGCGCTGGCTTTCGCCGGCCCGGTCCAGAGCGCCCTTCGCGCCGCTTTCGGCTGGGCGCGCGGCGACTACTGGTTCCCGGACATCAACAATGTCGGCGGGGTCGGCGCGCTGCTGACTCTGGTGCTCTACCCCTACGTCTACCTGCTGGCGCGCGCGGCCTTTCTCGACCAGTCGACCTGCGTGCTGGAAGCGGCCCGCACGCTCGGCTCCGGCCCCTGGGGCGCCTGCCTGCGCGTCGGCCTGCCGATGGCGCGCCCGGCCATCGCCGCCGGCGTGGCGCTGGCGCTGATGGAGGCGCTGGCCGATTTCGGCACCGTCCAGTATTTCGGCGTGAACACGTTCACGACCACCATCTACCGGACGTGGTTCGGCATGGGCGAGCGTGCCGGCGCCGGCCAGCTGGCAACCGCGCTGCTCGCCTTCGTGCTGCTGCTGGTCGCGATCGAAACGCTGGCGCGGCGCAACCGCCGCTTCGGCACCAGCGCCCGTCGGCATCGCCCGCCGGCGCGGCTGCATCTCGGCCCGCTGGCCGCATCGGCCGCCTTCCTCGCCTGCCTGCTGCCGATCCTCCTCGGCTTCGTCTTACCCATCGCGGCCCTCGCCCGGCTGCACGCCGAGGGCGGAGACGCCCTGTTCGGCGAGCGCTTCCTCGTCTATGCGCGCAACTCCTTCATCCTCGCCGGCATGGCCGCCGCGATCATCGTCACCGCCGCCGCCGCGATCGGCTACACGACGCGCCTTGCGCCGGGGCCGGCGACGCAGGCCGCCGTGCGCATCGCCAGCATCGGCTATGCGGTTCCCGGCACGGTCATCGCGGTGGGCGTGCTGATTCCGCTCGGCGCCCTCGACAACCTGATCGACCAGACCACCCGGGCGGCGTTCGGCACCGGCACCGGGCTCGTCTTTTCCGGCGGCGTCATCGCTCTCATCTACGCCTATCTCGTCCGCTTCCTCGCGGTGGCGATGGGCCCGGTCGAGGCGGGCCTGCACAAGATCCCCGGCACGTTCGACGCCGCCGCGCGCACGCTCGGCGCGACCACGCGCGAGGTGGCGCGGGTCATCCATGTTCCACTGATGCGCCGCTCGCTCCTGACAGCCGGCCTGCTCGCCTTCGTCGACGTGCTGAAGGAACTGCCGGCGACCGCCATCGTCCGCCCGTTCAACTTCGATACGCTGGCGGTCCGGGTTTACAATCTCGCCTCCGATGAGCGGCTGGCGCAGGCATCCACCGGCGCGCTGGTGATCGTCGCCGTCGGTCTGGTGCCGGTGATCCTGATCACGCGCATGGTGGCGAAGGAACAGGCCACCGGCGGCCGCAGCGACGCCTAGAATTCGCGCCGAACCGCATGTTCTCCGCGCGCTTCGGAAGCCACAGTGCCCGCCGCAGCATCAGCGGCGCGCGCGGAAGAAGTCCTTGAGCAGCCCCGCCGCGGCCGTCTCGCCGATGCCGCCATAGACCTCGGGGCGGTGGTGGCAGGTCGGGTCCGAATAGAGCCGCACGCCGTTCTCCACCGCCCCGCCCTTGGGGTCCGCGGCGCCGTAATAGAGCCGGCGGATGCGCGCGAAGGAGATCGCGCCGGCGCACATCGGACAGGGTTCCAGCGTCACATAGAGGTCGCAGCCAGGCAGCCGCTCGCTGCCGAGAGCCTCGCAGGCGGCGCGGATCGCCACGATCTCCGCATGGGCAGTGGGGTCGCGGTCCGCCAGGGTCCGGTTGCCGGCGGCGGCAATGATCCGCCCCTCGCTGACGATCACCGCGCCGACCGGCACCTCGCCGCGCGCAGCCGCCGCCTCGGCCTCGCCGAGGGCGATCTCCATGGGCTTTCCTGCCGGATCGGGCGCATCACTCGCCATCGGGGATCGTTCGTGCTACATCGCGCCATTCCTGCCGGGGCGCCCGGCCGCGCACGCCGGATGGCGCCGCGACAACCCGATCCCACGAGACACCCATGCCCCGCAAGAGTGACGATGATCGTCCGGCCGCCAGCCGGACGCGAAAAACCGATTCCGACACCCCGAAAAAGACCGCCAAGGCCGCCGCCGTCGAGGCCGTGACCGAGACGCCGAAGCGCGCGAAGAAGGCCGCCGCGGCCGAGGTGATCGCCGAGGCCCCGAAGCGGGCGAAGAAGGCAGCCGCGATCGAAGTGGTCGCCGAGGCCCCGAAGCGGGCGAAGAAGGCAGCCGCCGATCCGGCAGCCGAGAAGCCGAAGCGCAAGAAGGCAGCCGCCGAGTCCGTCGAGGCGCCGGCTGTCGTCGAAGCCGTCGAAGCGGCCCCGAAAGCCAAGCGCAGCCGCAAGAGCGAGGCTCCGGCCGTCGCCGCCGCCGAGCCGGAAGCAGCGCCGCCGAAGCCGGCGAAGCGCGCGAAGAAGGCCGCCGAGCCGGTCGAAGAGATCATCCCCGACGACATTCCGGCCTTCCTCGACGATATCGACGAGGATCCGGTGGTGAAGGCGCTGGCCGCCGAAGCCGGCATCGAGAAGCCGAAGCGCGCGCCGCGCGACCGCGACCGCGACGATGACCGCCCCGCGCGCGGCCGTGACGACAAGCCCCGCCGGTTCGAGGATCGCGACCGCGGCGACCGCCCGCGCTTCCGCGACCGCGAGGACCGCAACAGCGTGCCGCGCGAGCGCGACCGTTCGTTCGAGCCGGTCAACCGCGGCGAGGAGCGCATCGCGCGTGTTCTAGCCCGTGCCGGCCTGTGTTCCCGCCGGGAAGCGGAAGAGTGGATCGAGGCGGGCCGCGTCAGCCTCAACGGCGAGGTTCTGACTTCGCCCGCGACCAACGTCACCGAACGCGACGTGATCCTGGTCGATGGCGAGCGCCTGCCCGAGCGCGAGCGCACCCGGCTCTGGCTCTATCACAAGCCCGCTGGTCTCATGACGACGACCAGCGACCCGGAAGGCCGCGCCACGATCTTCGACAACCTGCCAGAGGACCTGCCGCGCGTGGTTACGGTGGGCCGCCTCGACATCAACACCGAGGGCCTGCTGCTGCTGACCAATGATGGTGGTCTCGCGCGCGTGCTGGCGCTGCCGGCAACCGGCTGGCTGCGCCGCTACCGCGTGCGCGCCCACGGCACCATCGACCAGGCGACGCTCGACCGCCTGCGTCACGGCATCGAGGTGGACGGCATTGAGTACGGCCCGATCGAAGCCGAGCTCGACCGCATCCAGGGCAGCAATTCGTGGCTGACCCTTTCACTGCGCGAAGGCAAGAACCGTGAGGTGAAGAACGTCCTCGGCGCCATCGGCCTCGACGTGAACCGGTTGATCCGCGTCTCGTTCGGACCGTTCCAGCTCGGCGAGCTGCCCGAGGGCGAGGTCGAGGAAATCCGCACCCGCGTGCTGCGCGACCAGCTCGGCGAGGAACTGTCGGAACTGGCCGGTGTCGAGTTCGACCGCCCGGTCTTCGAGCGCATCGGCGAGCGCGAGGAGCGCGGCGGACGCGGCGGACGGCAGCAGCGCGACGAGCGCCCGCGCCGGTTCGAGGGGCGCGACGAGCGGCCCCGCCGCTTCGAGGATCGCGGCGACCGGCCGAAGCGCTTCGGCGACCGCGACGAGCGCCCGGGCCGCTTCGGCGACCGGGACGACCGCCGCGGCAAATTCGGACGTGACGACGACCGGCGCGGCTCGTTCGGCCGCGACCGCGAGGACGGCGACCGCCCGCGCGGCAAGAGCCCCGAGCACAAGTTCGGCAATCGTGCCCGCATCTGGCGCGACGGCGAGGCCGTGCAGTTCGGACCGCGCCACAAGGCGCGCCCGGGCTACAAGGGCGAGCGCGATGCCGGTGACGGCGGCGAGCGCGACTTCAAGCGCGGCGCTCCGGTCACCGATTCCAAGGGCCGCCGCGTGCGTGTCGAGAAGGTCGGCGGCGACGATCAGGCAGTGCGCGAGGAGCGTCGTTTCGACGAGCGTCCGCGCCGCTTCGACCGGGATGAGCGCCCGCGCGGCGACTTCAAGCCGCGGGGAGACTTCAAGCCGAGGGGCGACCGCCCGTTCGGTGATCGCCCGCCGCGGGATCGTGATGGCGACGAGCGTCCGCGCCGCGATTTCAAGCCGAGGGGCGACCGCCCGTTCGGCGACCGTCCGCCAAGGGACCGCGACGGCGACGAGCGTCCGCGCCGCGACTTCAAGCCGAGGGGCGACCGCCCGTTCGGCGACCGCCCGCCAAGGGACCGCGACGGCGACGACCGTCCGCGCCGCGATTTCAAGCCGAGGGGCGACCGCCCGTTCGGCGATCGTCCGCCAAGGGACCGCGACGGCGACCGCCCGCGCGAGTTCAAGCCCTGGGGCGACCGTGACCGTGGCGACCGGCCCGAGCGTGGCTTCAAGCCGAGGGGCGAGCGTTCGTTCGACGACCGCGGCGGCGACCGCCCTCGCGGCAAGTCGTTCGGCGGCGGCAAGTCCTTCGGCGACAGGCCGGGTGGCGGCAAGTCCTTTGGAGGCGGCAAGTCCTTCGGCGGTGGCAAGTCGTTCGGCGGCCGTGGCGATCGTCCGGGCGGTGACCGTCCGCGCGGCGGCAAGCCCGGCGGCGGCAAGCCGTTCGGCAAGGGTCGCCCCGGCGGCGGCCGGGACCGCTAACCCTTGCGGGTTGTCGGCGGGAAATATCGCGGCCGCACCCTGGCCGCGCCGAAGTCGGACGCGATCCGCCCGACTTCGGATCGCCTGCGCGAGAGCCTGTTCAACGTGCTCGCTCACGGCTACGGCAATGCCTGCGAGGGCGCCCGCGTGCTGGACCTGTTCGCGGGCACCGGCGCGCTGGCCATCGAGGCGCTGTCGCGCGGCGCGATCTATGCCGCGATGGTGGACCAGAGCGCGGAGGCCCGTGGCCTGATCCGCGCCAATGTCGATGCGCTGGGTCTGTCCGGCGTCACCGGGCTTCTGAAGCGCGATGCGACGAAGCTCGGGCCGCTCGCGCCGTTCGAGCGCTTTTCGCTGGCCTTTCTCGATCCGCCCTACCGCAAGGGGCTCGCCGAGCTTTGCCTCGACAGCCTCGCCGGCGGCGGCTGGCTCACGGCCGATGCCCTTGTCGTGGTCGAGGAGGCGGCGGACGTCGCTGTCGCAACGCCCGCCGCGTTCAGTCTCGTCGAGAAGCGGGAGGCCGGCGACACACAGCTTCTGTTCCTGCGGCCGGCCTGAGCTTCAGGCTATTTCTTCAGGAGATCCCTGATCTCGGTGAGCAGGATCACCTCGGCCGAGGGCGGCGGCGGCACTGCCGGCGCGGCCGCTGCTTCCGCCTTCTTCAGCCGGTTCATGGCCTTGATCACCATGAACAGCACGAAGGCGATGATGATGAAGTTGATCGCGATGGTGATGAACTTGCCGTAGGCGATCACCGCGCCCTGTTTCTGCGCATCGACCAGGTTGGTCGCGTTCACCGCGCTCGAGAGCGGCAGGAAGTAGTTGGTGAAGTCGAAGCCGCCAATGGCGCCGAGGATCGGCATGAACAGGTCGCCGACCACCGATTCGACTATCTTGCCGAAGGCGGCGCCAATGATCACGCCGACCGCGAGGTCGACGACATTGCCCTTGAGGGCGAACTCCTTGAATTCTTGCAGCATCGCCATGATTCGGCTCCTGTCCCTGGCAGTGGCGGGCCGATAACGATCCGCGATACGGCGCGGCTTGGCAATGCCGCGCGGGTTCGCCCGACCGGCCCATGGACAGCCAGAGGGCCGCGTGGGAACGTTGCAACCGCCAGGGAGGCACGCCGATACCCGCCATGAGCATGGGTTTCGTCATCATCGTCACGGCGCTCGCCTATCTCGGAGCGCTCTTCCTCGTCGCCTATTGGGGCGACCGCCGGCGCGCGCGCGAACAGGCCCTGCGGCAAAGCCAGGCCTGGATCTATCCTCTCTCGCTCGCGGTCTATTGCACGTCGTGGACCTTCTTCGGTTCGGTCGGCCTCGCCTCGCGCAACGGCTTCGATTTCCTCGCCATCTATGTCGGGCCGATGCTGCTGTTCGCCGCCTTCTGGCCGCTGATCCTGCGTGTCGTGCGGATCGCCAAGACGCAGAACATCACCTCGGTCGCGGATTTCATCGGCGCGCGCTACGGCAAGAGCCAGGCGGTGGCCGCCATGGTCTGCCTGATCGTCACCGTCGGCACGATTCCCTACGTGGCGCTCCAGCTGAAGGCCGTCTCCGCCTCGCTGATGACCACGATCAAGCCCGACGAGATCGTCAACGTCACCCACGAGCTGCCGTTCTTCGGCGATATCGCTCTGGTCGTTGCCATGGCGATGGCCGCCTTCGCCATGCTGTTCGGCACGCGCCACGCCGATGCGACCGAACATCAGGACGGACTGATCCTCGCGGTGGCGGCGGAGTCGATCGTCAAGCTCATCTGCTTCCTCGCCATCGGCATCTACGTCACCTACGTGATGTTCGACGGCTTCGGCGACCTGTTCGGGCGCGTGGCGGCGCGCGCCGACATCATGAACGCGGTGATCCGCTGGCCGGATGCCTCGACCTTCCTGACCATGAGCGTGCTGTCGTTCTGCTGCGGCATCCTGCTGCCGCGCATGTTCCATGTCGGTGTGGTCGAGAACCATTCAGAGGGCGAGATCCGGCGGGCGAGCTGGCTGTTTCCGGCCTATCTCGTGCTGATCAACCTGTTCGTCATCCCGATCGCGGTCGCCGGCCTGCTGGTCTTCCCGGCGGGCACGATGGACAGCGACATGACGGTGGTGGCGCTGCCGCTGTCGCGCGGCAACGAGATTCTGACCCTCGCCGCCTTCATCGGCGGCCTCTCGGCGGCGACGGCCATGGTGATCGTCGCCAGCGTCGCCCTGTCGATCATGATCTCGAACGACATGGTCATTCCGGCGCTGCTCAACCTGCGGGGACGGCTGCCATCGGTTCAGGGCGGCGCCGACGAGCGCAGCGACCTCGGCCCGACGATCCTCAAGATCCGCCGGACGATCATCCTCACCGTGCTGATCGCGGCCTATCTCTACTACCGCGTGGCGGGCGAAGCGCAGCTCGCCTCGATCGGCCTCCTGTCCTTCGCGGCCGTCACGCAGCTGGCGCCGGCCTTTTTCGGCGGCCTGTTCTGGCGGCGCGCGACGGCTCGCGGCGCCGTCATCGGCATGGCAACCGGCCTTGCGATCTGGACCTATACGCTGCTCCTGCCGATGCTGGTCACCACCGGCGCGCTGCCAGCGAGCCTCGTCTCCGAGGGGCCGCTCGGCATCGGCTGGCTCCGACCGCAGGACCTGTTCGGGCTCACCGGCCTGCCACCGCTCGCCCATGGCGTGTTCTGGTCGCTGCTCGCCAATGTCCTGCTGTTCGTCGGCCTGTCGCTGCTGCGCCGCCCATCGAGCATCGAGACCTTGCAGGCCAATGTCTTCGTGCCCGTCGAGCAGGCCGACTACGCGCCCTCGTTCCGGCTCTGGCGCTCGGCCATCACCGTCGACGAGGCGCGAAACACCGTCGCACGCTATCTCGGCGCCGAGCGAACCACGGCGGCCTTCGAGAGCCACGCGGTGGAGCGCGGCGTGCCGCTGGAAGGGCAGGCCGAGGCCGATATCGACCTGCTGCGCTACTCGGAGCGGCTCCTTGCCTCGGCCATCGGCACGGCATCGTCCCGGCTCGTCCTGTCGCTGCTCCTCAAGAAGCGTTCCGTCTCGACCACGGATGCGCTCAAGCTGCTCGACGATGCCAATGCCGCCATGCAGTACAACCGCGAGGTGCTGCAGACGGCGCTGGAGCACGCCCGGCAGGGTGTCAGCGTGTTCGACAGCGACGGGCAGCTGATGGTGTGGAACCGGCCCTTCGCCGAGGTTCTCGCCCTGCCGCCGGGGACTTTGCATATCGGCGCGGGATTCGACCGCATCCTGCATGCCCTCGCCGTGCGCGGCGAGTTCGGCCGAGGCAATATCGAGGCGCTGGTCGCAGACAGGGTACATCGCCTGCTCAATGCCGACGAACCGCAGATCGAGCGCCTCGTCCGCCTCGGCCTGGTGCTCGAGATCCGCGCGGCGCGCCTGCCGGACGGCGGCGTCGTCACGACCTATACCGACGTGACCGCCTCCGTGGCCGCGGCGGAGGAACTCGGCCGCGCCAACGAGACGCTGGAACGGCGCGTGCGCGAGCGCACCGAGGAACTGACCCGGCTCAATGGCGAGCTGGCGCAGGCCAAGGCCGAGGCCGACGAGGCGAACCTGTCGAAGACGCGCTTCCTCGCCGCCGCCAGCCACGACATCCTCCAGCCGCTCAACGCGGCGCGGCTCTACACGACCAGCCTCGTCGAGCGCGGCAACGAAGGCGACGAGAAGCGCCTGATCGAGAATGTCGATGCCTCGCTCGAGGCAGTGGAGGAAATCCTCGGCGCACTGCTCGACATCTCGCGCCTGGACGCCGGCGCGATGAAGCCGGAGATCGCCAGCTTCCGCATCGACGAACTGTTCCGCCAGCTTGCCGTGGAGTTCTCGCCCATCGCCGAGCAGAAGGGCCTGAAGCTGACCTTCGTGGGCTCGTCGCTGGCGGTCCATTCGGACCGGCGGCTGCTGCGCCGCCTCCTGCAGAACCTAGTCTCGAACGCGATCAAATATACTAGGAGCGGCGGCGTGCTCGTCGGCTGCCGGCGGCGCGGCAAGCGCCTGTCGCTGGAGGTCCACGATACCGGGCCGGGCATTCCGCAGAACAAGCAGCGCATCATCTTCCACGAATTCCAGAGGCTGGAGGCGGGCGCCAAGACGGCGCGCGGCCTCGGCCTCGGCCTCTCCATCGTGGAGCGCATCGCGCGGGTGCTGGAACATCGGCTGACGGTGAAATCGAAGGTCGGCAAGGGCTCGTCCTTCTCGGTCGCGGTGCCGATCGCCCCTGCCCTTCCGGCCGTGGCGCCGGGGCCTGCCCCCGCCCCGCTCGCCGCCGCGCCGCTGGACGGCCTGATCGTGCTCGCCATCGACAACGAGCCGAAGATCATCGAGGGCATGAAGGCGCTGCTGCGCGGCTGGGGCTGCCACACCATTCCGGCGTCGGGCTGGCGCGATGTCCACGACGCGCTCAACGAGAGCCTCGTCATCCCCGACGTGGTGATCGTCGACTACCACCTCGACGAGGGCAACGGCCTCGACGTGGTGACGCAATTGCGCTGGCGGTTCGGCAATTCGCTGCCCGCGATCCTGGTCACCGCCGACCGCAGCCAGGAGGTGCGCGAGCGGGCGCAGGAGCGCAACGTCCATCTCCTGAACAAGCCGCTGAAGCCGGCGGCGCTGCGTGCCCTGCTGACCCAGTGGCGGGTGCAGAAACAGGCCGCCGAGTAGGTCTCAATCGGCGCAGGATGCGGCCATGAACCGCTCGATCCGCGCCATGCACCTGTCGGTGTTGGTGCCCGGGAAGCCGATGAAGACGTGGCAGCCGGCCGGATAGACCTCGAGTTCCGCACCGTTGCCGGCCGCGGCCCAGCGCTGCGCCATGAACAGGCTGTCGTCGGCGAGCAGGTCGCGCGTGCCGACCGTGAACAGGGCCGGCGGCAGGCCCTTCAGGTCGGCATGGAGCGGCGAGATGTCGGGATCGCGGACATCGCCGCCGCGCAGCAGGAAATGCCGCACGAACATCTCGATGTCGCGCGTGGTCAGGACCAGCTTCTCCGTGCCCCAGCGGCGCGCCGACGGCGTCATCGCGAGGTCGTAGCAGCCGGCATGAAGGTTCGCCCCGCGAAACGGCATGATGCCGTGGCGGTCGCGCAGCCGGAGCAGCGTCACCGCCGAGAGATGCGCGCCGGCGCTCTCGCCGCCGATCACCAGCCGGTCGGTGCCGAAGCGCGCCCTGGCCTCGCGGGCGATCCAGAGCGCCGCGTCCTCGCAGTCGTCGGGGCCATAGGGATAGGGAAATTCGGGCGCGAGGCGGTAGTCGACCGAAACGCAGGCCATGCCCGCGCGATCGGCGAAACGCTCGAGCCAGGCATCCTGCCCATCGGCCGTGCCGAGCACCCAGCCGCCGCCGTGGATGTGGAGATAGACGCCCTTCGGATCGGCAGGCGCGATGACGCGCAGGTCGATCGGCCCGTGCCGGCCCTCGATGGTCAGCGTCGTCGCGCGCGGCGACAGGATCGGCGCCGGAAAGGCCCCGCGCCCCTCGCGGCGCATCTCGCGGATGATCGCGGGCGCGCGGCTCCAGTTGTCCCAGTTCTCCAGCCGCTTGAGGATCGCCGCATTGACGGCAAGCGCGTCGGCCGGCGCGTTGGCCGGGTCGAAGGGCGAGGGATCGAAGACTAGGGCACTGGATGCGAACGAGTTGGACATGGGCACCGCCGGTTGCAGGGCGGCGATCAAAGCGCGCCAGGAGCCGCGCCGCAAGGCGACCGGCCGACGGAGCTTCAGCGCCGCCCGAACAGCCGCTCGATATCGGCTAGCTGCAACTCGACATAGGTCGGGCGGCCATGGTTGCATTGGCCCGAGCCGGGCGTCGCCTCCATCTCGCGCAGCAGAGCGTTCATTTCCTGCCCGTTGAGGCGGCGGCCCGCGCGCACGGAATGATGGCAGGCCATGGTGGCGAGCACATGGTCGAGCCTTGCCTCGAGCGCGCTCGCCTGTCCGTCCTCGGCCAGCGTATCGGCGACATCGGCGACCATCCGCCGGATATCGCCGTCCTTCAGCGCCGCGGGCACTTCGCGCACCAGCACCGCGCCGGGGCCGAAGGACTCGATCGCAAGGCCGATGCTTTCCAGCGCCGCCGCATGATCGAGCAAGCGCGCGGCGCCGGCATCGTCGCAATCGACGACGACAGGGATGAGCAGCATCTGGCGCGCAATGGCTTTCTCGGCGCGCTGGCGCTTCAGTCTCTCATAAACGAGGCGTTCATGCGCGGCGTGCTGATCGACGATGACGATCCCTGTCTCCGTCTGCGCGACGATATAGGTTTCGTGCAGTTGCGCGCGCGCCGCGCCAAGCGGATGCAAGATCGGCGGATGAATCTCTTGCGCGACCAGTGTCTCATGCGCGCGCGCATCGCTTTGCGGCGGCAGATCGAGCGCCAGCGCGCCGAAGGAAGACGCCGCCGGCGTGAAGGCGCGCGCCGCCTGCTGCGCGAAGCCCGCCGCCGCAACCGGCGCATCGTTCCAGCCCGCCAGCGAGCCGCGCGGCGGGACGTCCATGCCCTGCACGCGCCGCTGCAACACATCCAGCGTGCGCGCGCCGCCGGTCGATGTGGCGCGGTGCATCGCGCCCGCCAGCACCTGTTTCAGCGCGCCGATGATGAGGCCGCGCACGAGGCCGGGATCGCGGAAGCGCACTTCCGCCTTGGCCGGATGGACGTTCACATCCACCTCGCGCGGATCGCAATCGACGAACAGCGCGAGACTGGGATGTCGATCGCGCGGCAGATAATCCATATAGGCGGCGCGGATCGCCCCTTGCAGCAGCTTGTCGCGCACCGGCCTGCCGTTGACGGCGAAATATTGCGCGCTGGCGTTGGCGCGGTTGAAGGTCGGCAGGCCGATGAAGCCGGCGAGCCGCATCCCCTCGCGCTCCGCCGCGACGGGCAGGGCGTTGTCCGCGAAGTCCGCGCCCAGGCATTGACGCAGGCGCTGCAAAAGTCCGTCGCTATCTTGCGCGCAGGCTTGCAGATCGAGCGGCGAAATCCCATCGCCGCGCAAGGAAAAACGCACATGCGGATGCGTCATCGCAAGGCGGCGCACGACATCGGCGACGGCGAGCGCCTCGCTGCGTTCGCTCTTCAGGAACTTGAGGCGCGCGGGCGTCGCAAAGAAAAGGTCGCGCACCTCGATGCGGGTGCCCTGCGCCTGCGCGACGGGCGCGAGATCGGAGCGGACGCCGCCTTCGACGCGCAGCATCACGCCGCTGTCGGCGAAGGCCGCGCGGGTATGAATGTCGAGACAGGCGACAGATGCGATCGAGGGCAGCGCCTCGCCGCGAAAACCGAGCGTCGCAATGGCGGACAGATCTTCATCGGGCAGTTTCGATGTCGCGTGACGCTCGACCGCCAGCGACAGATCGGCGGCGCTCATGCCGTGCCCGTCGTCGGCGACGCGGATCAGTTTGCGCCCGCCGCCCTCGATGACGATGTCGATGCGGCGCGCGCCGGCATCGAGCGCGTTCTCGACGAGCTCCTTGACGACAGAGGCCGGGCGCTCGACGACCTCGCCCGCCGCGATGCGATCGGCCAGAACCGGATCGAGGCGGCGGACGGGCAGCATCAGAAGCCTTGCGGACGGCCCGCGACGGCGACGAGCAATTTGCCTTCGCCCCACAGGCGCCTGGCCACGCGCTGCGCATCCTCGAGCGTCACAGCCTCGATGCGGCGATTGCGCTCGTCGAGATAGGAGGCGTCATAGCCTTCCAGTTGCAGATGCACGAGTTGCGCGGCGATCTTGTTGGATGTGTCGAAGCGCAGGGCATAGGAGCCGGTGAGATATTTCTTGGCCTTGTCGAGTTCCTCGGCGGTGGGGCCGAGTCTGGCGAGATCGGCGATCTGCTCCTCGATGACATCGAGCGATTCCTTCGCCCGCTCGTTCTTGGTCGAGGTCGAGCCGACGAACATATTGGTGTGCTCATGCGTCGACAGCGAGGAATGCACCGAATAGGCGAGGCCGCGCTTCTCGCGCACCTCCTTGAAGAGCCGCGCCGAAAAGACGCCGCCGCCCAGAATATGATTGACGACGAAGCCGGGCACGTAATCGGCGTCAAGGCGCGCAAGGCCCGGCGCGCCGAAGCGGATCGTCGATTGCGGCAGGTCGAGATCGACGATCACACGGCGGCCCAATCCGCCGACCGCGATGTTGGGCACGTCGGCGCGCGCGCCATTCGCCGGCAGCGCCCCGAATGCGGCGTCGATCAGCGCGCTGGCGCGCGCCGAATCGATGGCGCCGACGACGGCGATTTTCAGCGTGTCGCGCGAGAGAGCCGCCGCGCGGATGCGCTGCAAATCGTCCAGCGCGATGGCGGAGACGCTCGCCACATCGCCGCGCGGGGGAAGACCGTAGGGATGGCCCGCGAAGGCAGCCTCGCGCCAGGCTTTGGCGACGCGCGAATCGGGATCGTTGGTCTCGCGCTTCAAGCCCGCCAGCATCTGGCCGCGCACGCGCTCGATGGGCTGGGCGTCAAGGCGCGGCGCGTTAATCGCAAGGCGCAGCAGATCGAAGGCGCGGTCGATGTTCTTGGCCAATGTGCGCAACCGGCCCGAAAAATGATCGCGGTCGACGGAGAAGGACAGTTCGATCGCGTCTTCCTCCAGCGCTTCCTGGAAGGCGGCGGAATCATAGGGCCCCGCGCCTTCATCGAGCAAATAGGAGAGCATGGAGGCCGCTCCCGCCGTCGCCGGCCGGTCCTGCGCCGTGCCGCCGACCGCGCCGAATTCGAGGCTGACGAGGGGGACGGCGTAATCCTCGACGAGCCAGAAGGCGATGCCGCCGGGCGTGGTGAGCCGTTGCACGGTGTCGGCGCGCGAGACGGGCGGAATGGCGGCAATCCTTGTGCGCGTTGTCATGTCACGTCCGATCTGTCTCAGGCCGCGTCCGCAGCGGGTTCGGCGGGCAGAAGGAAGCCGGTGACGGCGCGATTCTTCGTCAGCCAGAGCGCGGCGCGCTTCACATCCTCGCTCGTCACGGCTTCGATCCTGTCCGGCCATGCGGCGATGTCGGCGATGCTCATGCCGGTGGTGAGCGAGGAGCCATACCAGCGCGCCAGCGAAGCCTGATTGTCCTGCGCATAGATGGCGTCGGCGATGAGCCGCGTCTTCGAGCGGGCGAGATCGCGCGCCGCGACGCCATCGCGCTTCACCGCATCGATGATCGCATCCATCGCCGCGTCGAGCTGTTCGAGACTGACGCCCTCGGCGGGCACGCCGTAAATGTAAAAGCGCGTGTCATCGAGCGCGGAGCCGAGATAATAGGCGCCCGCCGCCACCGCGATCTGCTGCTCCAGCACCAGTTCCCGGTAGAACAGGCTCGTCGGCCCGCCGCCCAGCACATGGGCCAGCACTTCCAGCCCATAGGCGTCATTGCCCGCGCCCGTCGCATAGGAGGGCACGAGATAGAGCCGCTGGTGGCTTGGCTGCTCGACCTTCTCGTCGGCCAGCGTGACGAGACGATGGGCGCGCGGCGGCGGCTCCTGCGGGCGGGCGCGCACCGGCGCCTCGCCGCGCGCGGGAATCTTTCCATAGGTCTTTTCGGCCAGCGCGCGAACCGTATCCGCATCGACATCGCCGGCGACGATCAGCACGGCGTTTTCGGGCGTGTAAAAGCGCTCGTAATAATCCAGCGCATCCTTGCGGCGCAGGCCGCGGATTTCATGGTCCCAGCCGATGATCGGCTTGCCATAGGGATGCTGCGGATAGAGCGCGGCGTGGACCGCCTCCGAAAGCTGCGAGGCCGGATCGCTGTCGGTGCGCATCCGGCGTTCCTCCAGAACGACATCGCGCTCGGGATCGACCACGGCCTCGGTGAGCGCAAGGCCGGTCATGCGGTCCGCCTCGAATTCCATCAGCGCGCCCAGATGCTCGCGGGCGACGCGCTGGTAATAGGCGGTGTAATCGTTGGAGGTGAAGGCGTTCTCCTGGCCGCCGAGTTCGGCCACCATGTCAGAAAAGACGCCCTGCGCATGGGTCTTGGTGCCCTTGAACATCAGATGTTCGAGGAAATGCGCAATGCCCG
>JAIUOO010000026.1 GCA_020161695.1 Pseudomonadota bacterium
CAGCCATTGCTTATGGCCGTGCGACAGGCCGGCCGCCTTCTCGCCGCGCCGCGCCGACAGCCGCACCGTTTCGAGGATCGCGTCGATGCGCTGATGCTCCTCGGTCGTCCGGATGTCGAACAACGCCGCGAACACGCCGCGCTCGCCCTTCAGCGACAGGGCAATGTTGTCTTCGACCGTGTGCATCTCGAACACGGTCGGCTTCTGGAACTTCCGGCCGATGCCGAGATTGGCGATGTCGGCCTCGTCGAGCTTGGTGAGATCGTGCTGCCCGTCGAAGAAGACCTCGCCGGCGTCCGGCCGGGTCTTGCCGGTTATGATGTCCATCATCGTCGTCTTGCCGGCCCCGTTCGGCCCGATGATCGCACGCATCTCGCCCTTGTTGAGCGTGAGCGACAGATTGTTGATGGCCTTGAAGCCGTCGAAGGCGACGGAAACGCCGTCGAGATAGAGGATGGTGTGCTGCCTGGTCATCGCGTCACTCCGCCGGCTGGGGCGCGGACGCGTCGAGCGCGGGAGCGGACACCGGCTTTGCGCGGACGATCGGCGTTTCCACCGTCGGCTCCGCCGATCCGACGCCAACCGCACGGAGCTCCTTGCGGCCAGAGCGCCACTGGTCCCACATGCCTACGATGCCGCGCGGCAGGAACAGCGTCACCGCGACGAACAGCGCGCCGAGCGCGAACAGCCACATGTCGGGCAGCGCGACGGTGAACCAGCTCTTGGCCCAGTTGACGAGCACTGCGCCGATGACTGGCCCGACGATCGTTCCGCGTCCGCCCACCGCCGTCCAGATCACCACCTCGATCGAATTGGCCGGCGCGAATTCGGACGGGTTGATGATGCCGACCTGCGGCACGTAGAGCGCGCCGGCGACGCCGGCCATGACGGCCGACAGGGTGAAGCCGAAAAGCTTGATACGCTCCGGCCGCCAGCCGATGAAACGGGTGCGGCTTTCGGCATCGCGCACCGCGACCATCAGCTTGCCGAGCTTGGAGCGCGTCACGGTCGCGGTGACGGCGATGCCCAGCGCGAGGAAGAGCGCGGACGCGGCGAACAGCGCACCGCGCGTGCCGGCCGACTGCACGTTGAAGCCGAGGATTTCCTTGAAGTCGGTCAGGCCATTATTGCCGCCGAAGCCCATATCGTTGCGGAAGAAGGCCAGCAGCAGCGCATAGGTCATCGCCTGCGTGATGATGGAGAGGTATACGCCCGTGACGCGGCTGCGGAAGGCGAGCCAGCCGAAGCAGAAGGCGAGAAGGCCGGGCACCAGCAGCGCCATGATGGCGGCGAACCAGAACTGGTCGAACCCGTACCAGTACCAGGGCAATTCCTTCCAGTTCAGGAACACCATGAAGTCTGGCAGCTCGGGATTGCCGTAGACGCCGCGCGCGCCGATCTGGCGCATCAGATACATGCCCATCGCATAGCCGCCGAGCGCGAAGAACGCGCCGTGGCCGAGCGAGAGGATGCCGCAGAAACCCCAGGCGAGGTCGAGCGACAGGGCGAGGAGGGCGTAGCAGAGATATTTGCCGAACAGGGCCACCACATGGGTCGGCACATGCAGCGGATTGTCCGGCGGCAGCAGCAGGTTCAGCGCCGGCACGGCGATCGCGATCGCCACCAGCGCCACGAGGAAGGCGGCGACGCGCCGGTCGAGCCCGTTGGCGAGGATGCGCGCCACGATCATGCTTCCACCGCCCGGCCCTTCAGCGCGAACAGGCCGCGCGGGCGCTTCTGGATGAACAGGATGATGAGCACCAGCACGATGATCTTGCCGAGCACCGCGCCCGCATAGGGCTCGAGGAACTTGTTGGCGATGCCGAGCGTCATGGCGCCCACCAGCGTGCCCCAGAGGTTCCCGACGCCACCGAACACCACGACCATGAAGCTGTCGATGATGTAGCCCTGTCCGAGGTTCGGCGAGACGTTGTCGATCTGGCTGAGCGCGACGCCGGCAAGGCCGGCAATGCCCGAGCCGAGGCCAAAGGTGAGCGCGTCGACCCAGTTGGTGCGGATGCCCATGGCGCCCGCCATGCGCCGGTTCTGCGTCACCGCTCGCGTCTGAAGGCCGAAGGGCGTGCGCTTCAGGAACATCAGCAGCGCGGCGAAGACGAGCCCCGCGAAGACGATGATGGCGAGGCGGTTGGCGGTGATCGCGAGATTGCCGATCTCGAACGAACCCGACATCCACGACGGCGTCGTCACCTCGCGGTTGGTCGGGCCGAACCAGGAGCGCACCGCCTGCTGCAGGATCAGGCTGACGCCCCACGTGGCGAGCAGCGTCTCCAGCGCCCGCCCGTATAGGTGGCGGATGATGAGCCGCTCGATCGCCACACCGATGGCGCCCGCGACGAGAAAGGCCATCGGCAGGGCGATGAACAGCGAGGCGTCCATCAGGCCGGGAGCAATGGCGCGAATGGCCTGTTGCACGACGAATGTCGTGTAGGCGCCGATCATCACCATCTCGCCGTGCGCCATGTTGATCACGCCCATGACGCCGAAGGTGATGGCGAGGCCGATCGCCGCCAGCAGCAGCACCGAGCCGAGCGACAACCCGTACCAGACGTTCTGTCCGGCCTCCCAGAAGGCCAGCGACCGGCGGATGGTGGCGGTGGCCGTTTCGGCGGCCTCGCGCACCGAAGCAGTCGTATTCGCCGGCAGCGAGCCGAGCATGGCGAGAGCGTCCTGGTCGCCGCGTCGCTGGATCACGCCGATGGCGGTGATCCGGTCGGCGTCGGGCGCGGAGGCGTCGGCGACGACGATGGCGGCGCGGGCTTCCTCCATCAGGCGCTTCACGCGCGTGTCGCGCTCCTGCCCGATGGCCTGGGTCAGGGCCGCGAGCGCGCCGGCATCGCGCGACTTGAACACGGCTTCGGCAGCAGCGGCGCGACGGCGCGCGTCGGGGTGCATGAGGGTGAGCGCGCCCATCGCGGCTTCGATGGCGCGGCGGACATTGTTGTTGAGCCTGACGGGGCGGGTTGCTCCGGCATCCGCGGCAGCGCCCGTCGCGGCATCGGCGAAACTGCCGTCCGCCTGTCGGATGAAGACGGCGCGGTCGCCCTGCCGGTAGACGAGCCGGCTGTCGCGCAGAGCCTCGATCACCGGGCTGGCCCGCTCGGAGCCCGAGGTGGCGAGGGCGTTCACCGCATTGGCGATCTCGCCGAAATTCTCGGTGGCGAAGCGCTGGACGAGCGCGGCGTTGTCCTGCGCGGAGGCTGGCGCCAGAAGGCCGGCCAGAGCGGCGATCAGCGCGGCAATGACAAGGAGAGGGCGTTGGATCGGATCGTTCAAGCTCGGCCCTCTCGCAAGCACGGCGAATGAAAAGGCGGGGTCGGGGAAAGCGGGGCGCGCATTGCGGCGCGCCCCGTCACTCGTCAGCGCTGAGCGGCGCCGCAGCGGCCGGTGCGGACGTTGAAGTTGCCGCAGCTCATCGGCGAGCGATGGTCGGCGATCAGGTCGCGCGAGCCCTCGAGATGCGGCGACCATTCCTGCGCCACCACGGTGCCGGGGGTCTGCCACACGGTCGAGATCTGGCCGTTGTCCTGGATCTCGCCGATCAGCACCGGCTTGGTGATGTGATGGTTCGGCATCATGGTCGAGACGCCGCCCGACAGGTTGGGCACGGCGATGCCGATCATTGCGCGGCGAACCGCCGCCGGATCGGTCGTGCCGGCCGCTTCCACCGCCTTCACCCACATGGCGAAGCCGATGACATGGGCCTCCATGGGGTCGTTGGTGACGGCGCGCGGGTTGTTCTTGTACGCGCGCCAGCGGGCGATGAAGTCGCGGTTCGCGGCATTGTCGACGGACTGGAAGTAGTTCCAGGCGGCGAGGTGGCCGACCAGCGGCTTGGTGTCGATGCCGGCGAGCTCCTCCTCGCCGACCGAGAAGGCGACGACCGGGATGTCGGTGGCCTTGACGCCCTGGTTGCCGAGTTCCTTGTAGAAGGGAACGTTGGCGTCGCCGTTGACGGTCGAGACGACGGCGGTCTTCACGCCGGTCGAGCCGAAGCGCTTGATGGCCGCGACGCGGGTCTGCCAGTCGGAATGGCCGAAGGGCGTGTAGTTGATCGAGATGTCCTCCGGCTTGATGCCCTTGGAGAGCAGGTAGGCTTCGAGGATCTTGTTGGTGGTGCGCGGGTAGACGTAGTCGGTGCCTTCCAGCACGAAGCGCTTCACGCCCTCGGCGAGCAGGTAGTCGACCGCCGGAATGGCCTGCTGGTTCGGCGCGGCGCCGGTGTAGAAGATGTTCGGCGAGGATTCCTCGCCTTCGTACTGCACCGGGTAGAACAGGATCGAGTTCAGCTCCTCGAACACCGGCAGCACGGACTTGCGCGACACCGAGGTCCAGCAGCCGAAGGTCGCCGCCACGCGGTTCTGCGTGATCAGTTCGCGCGCCTTCTCGGCGAAGAGCGGCCAGTTCGAGGCCGGGTCGACGACCACCGCCTCGAGCTTCTTGCCGAGCAGGCCGCCGCGCTTGTTCTGCTCGTCGATGAGCATCAGCATGACGTCCTTCAGCGTCGTTTCCGAAATGGCCATCGTGCCGGACAGCGAATGCAGGATGCCGACCTTGATCGTCTCCTGCGCCTTTGCCGGCACGGCGAAGCTGCCCAGCGCCATGGCGGCGCCGGCGGCGAGGCCGAGCACTTTGGATTTAAGGTTCAACATGGAGTGTTCCCGTTCTGGTGTTAGCCGTCAGCGCTCGGAAGGCAGAACCACCGCCGGACAGCGCCTATGACTGTGGCAACCGCCATGCCAGCGTCATCGCGCCGCACCAATGTGTTGACTCCGTTCTGGAATCTTCGCGCCGACTGACCCAGCGGCAGGGCAGGGCTTGGGCAGGACTGCGGTGCACACAGGCGATTGATGAAATTTTAGGCAGCCAACACTGCTCAAGTATGCATCAACGGCCCGATCTCGATTCACGCGCCGCGCCGACGGCCGGGTCATCACCTGCTGCCGACGCCTGCTTCAGGCTTCGTTAACCCTGTCGGCGTCATGTCGAGGGAGGGCGACGGGGAGAGACCAATGACCGTCAGCGAAACAACCGTCGAAAGCCCGCCGGCCCGCCGGGGCTGGCGCGAGGCCGCGGCTGTCTATCTGCGTCGCGACGTGCTGATCGTCCTGTTCCTCGGTTTTTCCGCGGGCCTGCCGCTGGCGCTGTCCGGCTCGACCCTGCTGGTCTGGATGGCGGAAAGTTCCGTCGATCTGAAGACGATCGGCTTCTTCGCCCTGGTCGGTACGCCCTATACGATCAAGTTCCTCTGGGCGCCGGTGGTCGATGCGCTCGATATCCCGATCCTCTGCCGCCTGTTCGGCCGCCGGCGCGGCTGGCTGATCTTCAGCCAGATCATGCTGATGGCGGCGATCGTCTTCCTGGGGCTCCAGAATCCGGATGTCTCGCCCTTCATGATCGCGCTCGGCGCGGTGCTGGTCGCCATCGCCTCCGCCACGCAGGACATCGTCATCGACACCTACCGGGTCGAGAAGCTCGACACGTCCGAACAGGCGGCCGGCGTCGGAGCCTATGTCGCCGCCTATCGGGTGGGCATGCTCGTCTCGACGGCAGGCGCGCTGTTCATCGTCTCCTTCTTCGAGAAGGTGCAGGGCTTCGACAAGGCGACCGCCTGGACGCTGGGCTATGTCGTGATGGCCGGCTTCGTGCTGGTCGGGATCGCGACGACGCTCCTCGCCCGTGAGCCCGCGCGTTCCGCCGAGGCCGTTGCCGCCCACTCCGCCGACAATCCCATGGTGCGCGTGCTGAAGGCGGCCGTCGGTTCCTTCTCCGAGTTCCTGACGCGCGACATGGCGGTCGCCATCCTCGCCTTCGTCATCCTGTTCAAGCTGTGCGACGCCTTCGTCGGCGCCATGACCGGGCCCTTCGTCATTCGCGGCATGGGCTATAGCCGCGAGGAATATGCGGCCATCGTGAAAGGCCTCGGCCTTGCCGCGACCCTCGCAGGGGGCTTTGCCGGCGGCTTCGTCGCGCGCGGGCTGGACCTTCGCACCAGCCTCTGGCTCGCCGCCTTCCTGCAGATGGGCTCGAACCTGGTCTTCGCGCTGCAGGCGGTGATGCCTGCCAGCTATCCGATGCTGGCGGCGGTCATCGTCACCGAGAACTTCACCGGCGCCATCGGCACGGTGATCTTCGTCGCCTACCTGTCCTCGCTCTGCCAGTCGCCGCTGCACACGGCGACGCAATACGCCCTGCTCTCCGCCCTGTCTGCCGTCGGGCGCACCTATATCTCGGCCCCCGCCGGCCTCGTCGCCGAGCAGGCCGGCTGGTTCTGGTTCTTCATGCTCTCCTGCCTCACCGCCATTCCGAGCCTCATCCTGCTCTGGTGGCTGCAGGCGCGCGGCCATTTCGACGCGCTGGCGCGGCCGACCGGCAAGCTCGCCGCCGACGACTGACGCGCCGCTGGCGCGTCGGCCGCTGCTGCGTTAGAGCCAGCGCTGCATGCAGCGCTCCACCACATCCCGTTCCTCCGGCGACCTCCTGGCCGACAGGCGCTACGATTACGCCATGTTCGCCAAGGCCGAGGGAGACCTCGCGGCGGCCGCCGATCTGCTGGCGCAGGCGCTCGAGATCGTGCCGCGCTGGGCGCCGGCATGGTTCGCGCTGGGCGAGGTCGAGGCCGCTCTGGAACGGCGGGAGGAGGCGGTCGCCGCGTTTCGCCGCGCGCTGGAGCATGATCCGTCCGATGCGCTCGGCGCGGGGCTGGCGCTGGCCCGGCTCGGAGCCGCCGACGCCGCCGCCGCCATGGCGCCGGCCTATATCGCCGCGCTGTTCGACCAGTATGCGCCGCGCTTCGACAGCGCGCTGCGGGCAGGGCTCGCCTATCGCGGGCCCGAAATCCTCCTCGACGCAGTCACCCGCGTCCGCTCGGGGCGCGGGCAGGGCGGGACCGTCGGCCGGATGCTCGATCTCGGTTGCGGCACCGGTCTCGCGGCCGAGATATTCGCCGCGCATGCCGGCGTCATCGACGGTGTCGATCTGTCGCCGCGGATGGTCGAGGTCGCCCGCCAGAAAGGCATCTACCGGACCCTCGCTGTCGGCGATCTCGCCGGCTTCCTCGGCCAGCAGGACGCCGCCAGCGCCGATCTGGTCGTGGCGGCCGATGTCTTTGTCTATGTCGCCGATCTCGCCCCCAGCGCCCGCGATAGCGCACGGGTCCTGAAGCCCGGCGGTCTGCTCGCCTTCACGGTCGAGACCCATGGTGGCGAAGGTGTCGTGCTGGGTGCGGGGCTGCGTTACGCCCATGCCGAGGCAGTGGTTCGGGCCGTCATTGCCGACGCCGGGCTGGAGCTTCTGCTGCTGGAAGCGGTGTCGACGCGCAACGAGGCGGATCGCCCGGTGCCCGGTCTCGTCGTCGTGGCTGAAAAGGGCTGACGCCTACTGCCCAGCGCGGCCGAGCGCGTTGGAGACGGGCGCGAGATACTCCCAGCGGCGGGCGCCGTCGAAGGCGCCGAGCACCTTCATGCCGTCGCGGGCAACCGAGTTCACGTCCTTGTGGAAGGCGGTCAGCGGCTTGTCGAGCACGGCCGGGCGTGCGCCGTCGAAGTGGGGATGCCCCACCGCGTAGACCGCCAGTACGATGAACGTGCCGCGAAACATGCCCACTGCGCCGCGATGGCGCCCCAAACTCCGGGTCTTCGCCCGGTGACGCCAAGCATATGGCACACGAGGCTTGAATCGCCTTTTGCCAAACTCGTCGCAATTTTATCGAAAGTTCGATTCAACGTTCGCGGTTGACGATAAGGGCTGTGGCGGGCGACAGGCAGGCGATGAACTACCGTCACGCCTACCATGCCGGAAACCCGGCCGATGTGATCAAGCACGCGGTGCTGGCCTTCGTGCTCGGCCACCTGACGCGGAAGGACACGCCGCTTCGCGTCATCGACACCCATGCGGGCATCGGCCGTTATGATCTCACCTCGGATGCCGCCGAGCGCACCGGCGAATGGGTCGAGGGCATCGGCCGCCTGTGGGGCCGCGACCTTCCCGAGCCGCTCTCGGCCTTCCTCGATCCCTATCTCGACTGCGCGGCGCGGCTCAATCCGGACGGCCGCCTGCGCCACTATCCCGGTAGCCCCGAGGTTGCGCGGCTGATGACCCGCCCGACCGACGGGCTCACCTTCTGCGAACTGCATCCCGAGGACGCCGAGACGCTCGCCGGCCTTTACCGCCGCGAAGCCCGCGCCAAGGTCATCGAGCTCGACGGCTGGCTGGCGCCGAGGGCCTTCCTGCCGCCGAAGGAGAAGCGCGGCGTGGTGCTGATCGACCCGCCCTTCGAGCAGGCCGGCGACTATGACCGGCTGGTAGATGCACTTGCGAGCGGCCATCGACGCTTCTCAACCGGCGTCTATCTGCTCTGGTACCCGGTCAAGGATGCCGTGGAGGTGAGAAGATTCCACCGGATGATCGCCGATCTCGCGATCCCGAAATGCCTCGTCATCGAGGCAACGTGGCGGCCCGTCGACGGAAAGCGCCTCGCGGGCGCCGGCCTCGTGACGATCAATGCGCCATACACGCTCGCGCCTGTCTGCCGCGCGGCGGGAAAGTCACTGTGGGACATCCTCGGCGTCCCTGCGGGCCGGCTTCTGGTGTCCGGCGACGCTTAGAGCCTCGCCAGGTTCCTTACGGGTCCGTGCGCAGGTTCATCTGCCTTGCCGTGTCGACCACGAACAGCGCGCAGGCCGCGCCGACGCCAAGTCCGATGAGGACGATGGCGAGATCCACGATGCCGATGTCGATCATGTCATACCCCTGTAGGCTCGGGTGACGGTCGTCATCCGCGGCACCGGCCGTCGGGGATCCGATGGGCGGCTAACGACTGGGGTATGGTTCCGCTGTTTGTGCGTCGCAACAATGCTGCTTTCGTTGCGCTGCAATGCAACAATGGAATGCTGACTTAACGGAACTCCTGCCGCTGCCTGCCGTCGCCCCCGGCGGCCAATGCCCGGAGCGCCACTGTGAAATTTGGATGAAGCAGGTTAACGGACAGTTCACCCTTCAGCCGCTCGTTCCTGACCCTCTTGCACTCGCCGTAGAAGCTGCGGCCCATTTCGGAGAGCCCGCTTGCCTCGAACGGGATGTCCGGCGGCACGGGCAGGCCGAGCAGTTCGGCGGCATAGGCCACCACGTCCTGCGCCGGAGACGGCTCGTCGTCGGTGACATTGACGATGCCGTCGAAGCGCTTGTCGAGGCTCGCCAGCACGGCCTGCGCGATGTCGTCGACATGGATGCGGTTGAACACCTGCCCCGGCTTGATGATGCGCCGCGCCGTGCCGCGCGCGACATTGACGAGGGCATTGTTGCCGGGACCGTAGATGCCCGACAGGCGCAGCAGTGCGACCGGCACGCCATGGGCGCGGCCGAAGGCGGCCCATGCCCGCTCGGCCTCCAGCCGCTCGACGCTCCGCGCGCTGACCGGCCGGCACTCTGTCGTCTCGTCCACCCAGCCGCCCTGATGGTCGCCATAGACGCCGACCGTGGAGAGATAGGCGACGGCCTTCGGCGGGTGAGCGGCGAGCGCCGCCGCGCAAACCTTCAGCACGGGATCGCCCGTCTCGTCCGGCGGCGCGGAAACCAGCACCTCGCCGGCCTCGCCGATGGCGGCGGCCAGCTCCGGGGAGAGCGACGTGCCGTCGAAGGCCAGAACCGTGACGGCCCGGCCCTCGACGCCGGAGGCGGTCAGCGCCGCCGCCCGCTCCGGCGAGCGCACCGTCGCGACGATGGAACGAGCGCTGCCGCGCTGCGCGCGGATGACAGCTCTGGAGGAATAGCCGAGGCCGAAGATCAGGAGGGGCAGGCGCTCGTTCGCGGGTGGCGCGGTGGCGTCGATCTTGAGTTCGGTCATGCGGTCCATTCCATCAGCACGTCGGGATCGGTCTCGGAAGCGGGCGGCCCGCCTGCGATCCGCGCGGGATCGAGTTCCCGCAGCGCCCAGACCGCCGCGCCGCGCACCAGCGGCGAGGCGTCGTCGAGCAATCCGGCCGCGACCTTCGCCAGATCCGGCTGGCTGCTATTGCCGATGGCGACCAGCACGTTGCGCAGGAAGCGGTCGCGCCCGATCCGCTTCACCGGGCTCTTCGTGAACAGCGCCCGGAAGGCGGCATCGTCCAGCCGCGCAAGCTCGGCCAGTGGTGGCCGCTTGAGCTGCGCGCGCGCGGCCAGTTTCATCTCGCGGCCTTCGCTGGCGAACTTGTTCCAGGGACAGGCGGCAAGGCAGTCGTCGCAGCCATAGATGCGGTTGCCCATGGCCTTGCGGAACTCGCGGGGGATCGGCGCCTTGTGCTCGATGGTGAGGTAGCTGATGCAGCGTCCCGCATCGAGCTTGTAGGGCGCCGGGAAGGCCGCCGTCGGGCAGATGTCGAGGCAGGCGCGGCAGGAGCCGCAATGGTCCTGTTCGGGCGTGTCCGGCGCGATCTCCAGCGTCGTCATGATCGAGCCGAGGAACAGCCAGGAGCCGAACTCGCGCGAGACGAGGTTGGTGTGCTTGCCCTGCCAGCCGAGCCGCGCGGCGGCGGCCAGCGGTTTTTCCATCAGCGGCGCGGTGTCGACGAAGACCTTGAGCTCGCAGCCCGTCTCCTCGACCAGCCAGCGGGCGATGGCTTTCAGCCGCGCCTTGATCACCTCGTGATAGTCGTCGCCGCGCGCATAGACCGAGATGAGGCCGTCCGAGCGATCCTTCAGTCCATCGAGCGGGTTCTCGTCCGGCCCGTAATTCATGCCGAGCATGATCACCGACCGGCCGCCGGGCCACATGGCGTTTGGGTGGCTGCGGCGTTCGGCCGTCTCCTCCATCCAGAGCATCGTGCCGTGCCGGCCGGCCGCGAGCGCTTCGGCGAGGCGCGGCGCGGCCTGCGGAATGGCGTCCGGAATCGTGAAGCCGATGGCGTCGAACCCCTGCGCGCGTGCGGCTTCCTCGATCGCCGCGCGGAGCGCCGCGGGGTCGCTCAGAAGTCGAGATCGGCGTAGGTCCCGCTCGGCTGCATGCCGACCACCCGGTCCGCCAGCAGGGCGCGGAACGACGGGCGGGACTTCACCCGCGCATACCATTCCCTCGCTGCCGCGTCGTCGTTCCACGGGACCTCGCCCAGATAGTCCACCACCGACAGATGGGCCGCGGCGGCAAGGTCCGCGTAGCTCATCTGCGGTCCGGCAAGCCAGTCGTTTCGCGCCGCCAGCCAGCCGAGATAGGCCAGGTGATAGCGGATATTGTTGCGCGCCGCGCGCAGGATCGACGTGTTCGGCGCGCCGCCGCCAGCTTCCGACGGCATGAAGCGCTTGTCGATCTTCTCCTCCACGAAGGGGCCGGACACCTCGTCGAAGAACTTGCCGTGGAACCAGCGCATCAGTCGCCGCACCTCGACGCGCTGCGTCAGCGCCTCCGGCATCAGCCGCCGGTCGGGCGGCGCCTGATCGGTGTCGTCCAGCCAGAAGGCGACGCCCTCGGCGCCTGAGATGGCGAGGCTCTCGGCGGCCTCCAGAACGGGCGTCGTGCCTTCCGGATTGAGGCGCAGGAAATCGTCGCGCCGTTCCCACGGCCTTGCCTCGGCGAGGTCAGGCTCCACGCCGCGCTCGGCGAGCACCAGCCGGACGAAGCGGGAATGGGGGCAGAAGAAGCGATGATGCAGCAGCATTCAGACAAACCCGATGGGTCGCAATCGATGGACCCGATGTGGTTTTTCGATGACGCGCGATGGCGGAGGGGGCGTGCATAGCCCCATGGAGCCGGCGAGACAACCGCGCGATTTCTCGGCACCCATTCAGGAAGCGTCATGCTTAACCAATCGTGAAGGCAGGTTGCGCTATGACGTGCCGACGCAGCGCGGCTCCACCGCCGCCGACAGGTGATCCATGGATATCGCCAATCTGGGCAAGGCGCTCTTCCTCGGGCTCGTCGAGGGCGGCACGGAGTTCATACCGGTCTCCTCGACCGGCCATCTGATCCTCATCGGCCACTTCCTCGGCTTCCAGTCGACCGGCAAGACCTTCGAGGTGCTGATCCAGCTCGGCGCGATCCTCGCCATCATGCTGGTCTACTTCACCCGCCTGCTCGGCGTCGTCCTCTGCCTGCCGACCGATGCCTGGGCCCGGCGCTTCGTGGTCTCCGTCCTCGTCGCCTTCCTGCCCGCCGCCATTCTCGGCGCGCTGCTGCACAGCCGGATCAAGGCGCTGTTCGAGCGGCCTGATCTCGTCTGCGTCGCGCTGATCCTCGGCGGCATCGTGCTCCTGGTGGTCGACCGGCTGAAGATCGAGGAGAAGGAGGACAATGCCTTCCGCTTCTCGCCGTGGCTCGCGCTGAGGATCGGCATCTGCCAGTGCGCGGCGCTGTTCCCCGGGGTCTCACGGTCCGGTGCGACCATTGTCGGCGCCTTGCTGATGGGCGCCAGCAAGCGGTCGGCGGCCGAGTTCTCGTTCTTCCTCGCCATGCCGACCATGGCCGGCGCCTTCGCCTACGACCTCTACAAGAACCACAAGCTGCTCGACTTCTCCGACGTCACCGTGATCGGCGTCGGCTTCGTCGCCGCCTTCATTTCCGGCCTCTTCGTCGTGCGCTTCCTGCTCGACTATGTCAGCCGGCACGGGTTCACGCTCTTCGCGGTATGGCGGATCGTCGTCGGCGTCGCGGGTCTGGCCGGGCTCTACGCGCTCGGCTGAAAGCCCGTCAGCGCACCTGCTCGGCGAACTGACCCTGCTTGCGGAAGCGCCAGAGCCAGGTCGGCGCGACCGCCTCCAGCGACTGCGGATGGATGCCGAGCGCTTCCAGCGTCCTGCCTTCGGACGTCGCGGCCTCGCTGACCACATTGTCCGACTTCAGGAGTTCCACCTGATCTTCGGTGAGCAGCGGGTTCGGCAGCAGCTGCAGGAATTTCGCCTGGAACCGCGCGAGCCCGAAGGACAGCGGCAGCAGCAGGCGCTTGCGACCGGTCACTTCCAGCACGAAGTCGAGCACCTCGCGGAAGCTCTTCACCGAGGGCCCGCCCAGCTCGAGCACCGTGCCGGGCTTCACCTTGCCATCGACGGCAGCCATCACGGCCTGCGCCACGTCGCCGACGAAGACCGGCTGGAACCGCGTCTCGCCGCCGCCGACCAGCGGCAGGACAGGGAGGGCCTGGGCCATGCCGGCGAAGCGGTTCAGGAACGAATCCTCCGGTCCGAAGATGACCGAGGGACGCAGGATCACCGCTTCCGGAACCTCGCGCAGCACCGCCGCCTCGCCCGCCGCCTTGGTGCGGGCATAGGCCGATGTGCTCGCCGCATCCGCGCCGATGGCGGAGATGTGGATCAGCTTCGCACCGGCATCCGCCGCCGCGCGGGCCACCGTCTCGGCACCGCTCGCCTGCACGCCGTCGAACTTCTGCCGGCCGGTCTCATGGAGGATGCCGACGCAGTTGATGACGATTTCCGCGCCCTCGACGGCTGCGCGTACCGAATCGGGGAAACGCAGGTTCGCCTGGACGAAATTGATCTGCCCGACCGCGCCAAGCGGCTGGAGGTGCCCCGCAAGATCCGGCCTGCGAACGGCGACGCGGATGCGGAAGCCCCGGCGCGCCAGCGCGCGCACGATGTGACGGCCGACGAATCCCGAGCCGCCGAAAACGGTGACGAGCCGGTCGAAGGTCTGCATCGCGGGGCCTTTCAAGCGGAGAAGCGAGAGTTCGGCCGTGATTAGTCCATTTCCAGGGTGAGGTGAAGGGGCGCTCGCGCTGTTCAGCCCCACCAGCTCATCACGCCAGCCGTCGCCGCCCAGACGAGGGCATAGCGGCCGGTGCGCGCGATTCCCGTCAGGATCGCGGTCGGCAGCGCCGGATAGCGCGCCATGCCGGCGAAAAGCGTGATCGGGTCGCCGATCACCGGCAGCCAGCAGAACAGCAGCGAGGCCCAGCCCCAGCGCGCGAACAGGCGCTCGATCCGCTGGCTCATGTCGGGCGGCAGGCGGAAGCGTTTCATCCAGACATGGCCGCGCTCGCTGTCCGCACCGCGGGCGATCTGCGTGCCGATCCACCAGCTGGTCATGCCGCCGATGGTATTGGCGAGCGATGCCACGAGGAACAGCAGCCATGGATGGCCGTAGCCGCTCGCAAGCAGCGCCACGAACACCGCCTCCGAACCTCCAGGCAGCAGCGTGGCGGCCGAGAAGGCTGCGACCGCCATGGTGCCGTGGGCGGCGAGGTGGGGGAGGAGATCGTGGAACATGTCCGAGCCGGTTAACCGCATCGCTCATGCCATGGCGGCGGGGTCTTGCACAGGGCGAAGGCTGCCCGTTTAATACGGCCCCGAAACGAGTTTGTCCCGGCGAGTAGCGTTGATGGCCGTCGTGCTGCGTCCCGCCCAGGCGATCAAGCTGGTGCACGACTTCTCGCTCGCGCTGGTACGCGATGGCGAGCCGGACCTGTCGTCCCGTCAGATCGCCATCCTGCTGACCATCTATCTGGAGCCACCGCCGCATCACGTGCGCGACCTCGCGCGCAAGCTCGGCGTCACCAAGCCGGTCATCACCCGCGCGCTCGATTCCATGGGCAAGCTCGATCTCGTCTCGCGCCGCCGCGACGAGCGTGACCGCCGCGACGTGGTGATCCAGCGCACGGTCAAGGGCGCGCTGGCGGTCGAACGCATCGGCGACCTGCTTGCCGAGCAGGCGCAGCAACTGCCGCCGTGAGACATTAACCGGAGGCGTGCTAGAAGCCGGGCATGACCGCCTTCGACCGCCGCATCACGCCCGCCCGTCCGGATCTCGCCGCCGCTCATCTCAAGGGCCAGGTCGAGGCCGAGCGCTTCGTCGAGGGCCGTCCGGCGCGCGTCGAGCTGCCGATCGTTCCGATGGCGCCGACGCGGCAGGTCAACGCCGCTCGCGATACCGAGCTTCTCCTTGGCGAGGAGGTGCAGGTCTATGACGTTCAGGGCGGCTACGCCTACATCCAGTCCGAGCGCGACGGCTATGTCGGCTATGTCGTGGAGCCGGCGCTGCGCCCGCGCCGCGCGCCCGCGACGCACCGCGTCGCCGTACCGCGCACCCACCTCTATCCGGGCCCGAGCATCAAGCTGCCGCCGAACTTCGTCATCCCGATGAATGCCCGGCTGACCATCGAGCGGTTCACCAACGAGTTCGCGGTGACCGACACCAGCGCCCACGTCATCGCGAGCCACCTTGTTCCGATCAACGAACCGGAGCCGGATTTCGTCGCGGTGGCCGAGCGTTTCGTCGGCACGCCCTATCTCTGGGCCGGTCGCACCAGCCTTGGCATTGACTGCTCCGGCCTGGTCCAGACGGCGCTGGATGCGGCGGGCATCGCTTCGCCGCGCGATTCCGACATGCAGGAAAAGGCGCTCGGCGAGGCGCTCGACCTTGCGGCCGACCTGTCGAACCTCCGGCGCGGTGACCTCGTGTTCTGGAAGGGCCATGTCGGCATCATGACGAGCCCGACGGAGCTTCTTCACGCCAACGGCCATCACATGATGGTGGTCAGGGAGTCCGTTGCCGAGGCGGTCGCACGCATCCGCGAAAAGTCGTTCGGCGCGGTGACCTCGGTGAAGCGGATGGTGCCGGCAGGCTGATTGCCAGGGCGAGGTGCCCTGCATGACTGAACTGCGTCCTTCGAGGCTCGCCACAGCACCGAGCGAACGCGAGATGCGTTCGCACCTCGCTATGCAGGCTCGCACCTTAGAGGCTGGCGCATAATGGAGAAGCACTGGCGGTTTTTGTCATGGCCGGGCTCGTCCCGGCCATCCACGACTTGAACACGGCCTGAAAAGGTAAGTCGTGGATGCCCGGCACAAGGCCGGGCATGACGAACTACCCATCTCAGCCCATTTTCGGGCCAGACTCTCAGGATGAGGGAGGTCGTGGGCTGCACGACCGATGTTTCCAAACATGACGATCGCGCGTCGGCCGACTCCACTGCAACTCACCACCCGCCCTCATCCTGAGGTGCGAGCGACAGCGAGCCTCGAAGGACGCAATTCGATAATGCGGGATGCCGTCTGCGTCAGGCGCACACCGGCTTGTCGCACTGGCGGATCGACTTGATCACGCTCTCCAGTACAGGCCGGCCGGGCCAGCCGACGATCGCCGTCCCCGACACCAGCCACGACGGCGTCGCCGCGAGATTGGTGGCGTTGGCGAGGCGGGTCGCCTGCACCAGCACCTGGCCCGTCTCGGGCTTGTCCGCGACATCCTCGATCTGGTTGTCGTCGAGGCCGATGGCCTTGGCCGTCTCCAGCGCGCGCAGGCCGTCGAAGACGCCGCGCGCCGCCATGGACGCCTCATGGAAGGCCAGCACCTTGTCGGCGCCGCCGACCAGCTTCACGGCATATTCGACCCGCGCCGCCTGCACCGACGGCAGGCCGAGGCTCGGCGCGTTGATGAAGGTGACGGCAAGGTCCGGATCGGCCGCTACCATCGCCTTCACGTCATGGGCGGCGCGGCGGCAGAAACCGCAATTGGAATCGTAGATTTCCACCAGCGTCACGTCGGCATCGGGCGAGCCGATGGTGAAGGCGTGGTCGAGCTCGGAGAACTCGGTCTCCAGCTCGATCGGCACGCGATGGTTCTGCACCGGGCGTCCGTCCGCGCCGCGAATGGCGAACCACGGTTCCTGCGCCCTTGCCAGCGAGGGCGCGGCGAGCAGGAGCGGCGCTGCAAGCAGCGGGCGGCGGGTGATGGGCATGGGCTTCACCGGAGGCGATTCAAGGCGCGCACCATGGCCAAGGCATTGCGGGCGGGAAAGTCACGCCTGCGTGACGCCTTCAATAGCCGTGCTTCGGGTCGACCACGTTGGTCAGCGCGTCGCCCGCCATGTGCGCCTTGATCTGGCCGGCCACATAGGCCGCGATGGCGGGCGGCGAGGAGATCGCCGAATTGTGCGGCGTCGCCGTCACCTTCGGGTGCAGCCAGAGCGGGCTCGCCTCCGGCAGCGGCTCCGTCTCGAACACGTCGAGCACGGCCGCGCCGAGCGTGCCGGCGTCGAGCGCCGCGAGGATGTCCGTCTCGACCTGCAAACCGCCGCGGCCGACATTGATCAGCACCGGCCCGCCGATGGCCTCGGCCTTCGGCATCCTGGCGAACAGCCTGGCGTTGAGGATGCCAGTGGTATCAGGCGTCAGCGGCATCATCGCGACGAGGATGTCGGAGGAGGCGACGACGGCCTCCAGCCCTTCGTCGCCGTGATGCATGGCGACGCCCGCGACATCCTTCTGCCGGCGGCTCCAGCCGGCGACGCGGAAGCCCATGGTCCGGAGCTTCATGGCAGCGTCCTGCCCGAGCACGCCCATGCCGAGCAGGCCGACCTGCAAGTCGCTCGCCTGCGGCTGGTCGCGCAGGTCGATCCATTTCCTGTCGCGCTGGAAGCCGTCATAGATGCGCACGCGGCGCAGCGCCATCAGGCAGTGCATCACGACATATTCGGACATGCGGGTGGTGAGGTCCGGATCGACCACCCGCACCACGGGCACGCCCTCGGGCAGCCGCGTGTCCTTGAACAGGTGGTCGACGCCGGCGCCGAGCGAGAAGATCGCCTCCAGCTCCGGCAGCCCCGCGAAAGTGCCCTCCGGCTGCTTCCATGCCGCGGCGTAGTGGATCGCGCGGCGGTCGAAGGGCTCGGTATGCAGCACGATGTCCCAGTCCGGCAGGACAGCCTTGAATCGGGCGCGCCAGGGTTCCGGGTCCCAGGCGCCGATGCCGAGCAGGAGCGTATTCACGGGGCGGTTCTTCCGGTCACAGTGTCGAGGTCGAAGGCGGCGGCGAACAGGGCCTTCGTGTAGTCGTTCTCCGGGGCCTTGAAAACCCGCTCCGCCGCACCGCTCTCCACCACCTTGCCGTTGCGCATGACGATGATGTCGTCGGCCAGCGCCGAGACCACCTTCAGGTCGTGGGAGATGAACAGGTAGGTGAGGTTCCGCTGCGCCTGCAATTCGCGCAGCAGGTCGACGATCTGCGCCTGCACGATGCGGTCGAGCGCCGAGGTCGGCTCGTCCAGCAGCACGAAGCTCGGCTCCAGCACCATGGCGCGGGCGATGGCGATGCGCTGGCGCTGGCCGCCGGAGAATTCGTGCGGATAGCGGTGGCGGGTCGCCGGGTCGAGGCCGACCTCCTGCAGCGCTTTCACCACCCGCGCATCCCGCTCGTCCGCGTCGAGTTTCGGGTGGTGGACAGCGAGCCCCTCCGCGACGATCTCGGCCACCGACATGCGCGGCGACAGCGAGCCGTAGGGGTCCTGGAACACCACCTGCATGAAGCGCCGGTTCGGCCGCATCGCCTTGAAGCCGAGGCCCTGGATCGGCCGGCCCATGAACACGATGGGCCCCTGCGAGGAAATGAGCCGCAGAAGCGCGAGGCCGAGCGTCGTCTTGCCCGAGCCCGATTCCCCGACGATGCCGAGTGTGTGGCCCTCGCGCACGGAGACGGAGATGCCGTCCACCGCCTTCACATGCCCGACCGTGCGGCGCAGCAGGCCGCGTTTCACCGGGAACCAGACCTTCAGGTCGTCGGCCTGCATCACGGTCTTCGCATCGTCCCGCAGGGTGCGCGCCATGGGCTTCGGCTCGGCGGCCATGAGTTCGATCGTATAGGGATGCTGCGGCCGCTCGAAAATGTCGGCGACAGGCCCCTGCTCGACGATCTTGCCATGGCGCATGACGCAGACCCGGTCCGCCAGCTTCCTGACGATGCCGAGATCGTGGGTGATGAACAGGATCGCCATGCCGCTCTCGCGCTGGAGCTCCTTGAGCAGCGCCAGGATCTGCGCCTGCACGGTCACGTCCAGCGCCGTCGTCGGTTCGTCGGCGATCAAAAGGTCCGGTTCGTTGGCGAGCGCCATGGCGATCATGACGCGCTGGCGCTGGCCGCCGGAGAGCTGGTGCGGGTAACTCTCGAGCCTCTGCTCCGGATCGGGGATGCCGACCTTGCCGAGCAGCTCGACCGCCCGCGCCCGCGCGGCCTGTTCGCCTAGTCCCCGGTGGAGGACCAGCGTCTCCGCCACCTGCTTGCCGACGGTATGCAGCGGGTTGAGCGAGGTCATCGGCTCCTGGAAGACGATGGTGATGTCGTTGCCGCGCACGGCCCGCATCGTCGCATCGTCCGCGGCGATCAGGTCGGTGCCCTTGAACAGGATGCGGCCCGAAGGATGCGACGCTGCCGGGTAGGGCAGCAGCTTCATCACCGACAGCGCCGAGACGGACTTGCCCGAGCCGGATTCGCCGACGAGCGCAACTGTCTCGCCGCGCCCGACATCGAAGGAGATGCGGTCGACCGCGAGGCTGTCCCTGCCGCCCTGCCGGAAGGCGACGGAGAGGTCCTGAACGGAGAGGAGGGGGATGTCGTCGGTCATCATGGCTCCCGCTTCACGGCAGCGCCGCGAGGAAGCGGTCGATTTCGTTCGGACGGTCGGGGTTGAGACAGTTGAGCCCCCTGATACCCTGCAGTCGGGTATCGGCGCTGACGAACCAGTCGCAGCCATGACCGGTCGACGTTGCGATATGGATCGCGTCCGGAGACTTTAGAGCCGGAAAGCGCGCGCGGAGGCTTGCTGTTTCGCGAAGGATGTCCCTGTCTATGTCCCGGCACAGAAGCGGGGCGGTCTCGCCGGTGAAGAGCCGCTGGTAGACGGCGACGAGATCGTCGTCGCCATTGCGGATCGGCACGACGAGAACCTCGCTCCAGCTCAGCCAGCTCGTCAGGGCTTCGAGGCGTCCAGCCTCGACGATGTCCCAGAGGCGTTCGTGCCGGACATTCTGCCCATGCGGGCTCTCGACCAGTCGGATGAAGAAGTTGGCGTCGAGATAAAGCCTCGGCGCCATTCAGATCGGTCCGCCGTCGCGGATGCGGCGTACCCTCTCCACCGCTTCCTCGTCGCTGCCGAGACGCTGGAACGACAAGCCCTCGGTCATCTGCCTCAGGCGCTGCGAGGCCGTGAGATGACCCGGCGCTTCCTGCACGATCTCGACGGGACGCGCGGGGTCGAGCCCCTCCCGCAGCTTTTCGGGAAGATCGGCCACCGACACGATCCTTCGCACCACCTGGTTCATGCGCCAAACCTATCACAGGGTCACGCGAACGTCTTGCGCGGGTCGAAGGCGTCGCGCACGGCCTCGCCGACGAAGATGAGCAGCGACAGCATCAGCGCCACGGTGCAGAAACCGGTCAGGGCCAGCCATGGCGCCTGCAGGTTGGACTTGCCCTGCTGAAGCAGTTCGCCGAGCGAGGGCGAGCCGACCGGCAGGCCGAAGCCGAGGAAGTCGAGCGCGGTCAGGGTCATCACCGAGCCGGACAGCACGAAGGGCATGAAGGTGATGGTCGCGACCATGGCGTTCGGCAGCAGGTGCCGCGTCATGATCGTCGGCGCGGCGACACCGAGCGCGCGAGCCGCGTTGACATATTCGAAGTTGCGGGCCCGCAGGAACTCCGCGCGCACGACATGGACAAGCGACACCCATGAGAACAGCAAGAGGATGCCGAGCAGGACGAAGAACGAGGGTATGAGCACGGACGAGATGATCAGCAGCAGGTAGAGCGAGGGGATCGCCGTCCAGATCTCGATGAAGCGCTGGAACAAAAGGTCTGTCCAGCCGCCGAAATAGCCCTGCACCGCGCCCGCCGCGACGCCGATGACGGAGGACACCAGGGTCAGCGCCAGGCCGAACAGCACGGAGATGCGGAAGCCGTAGACGATGCGCGCCACCACGTCGCGGCCCTGGTCGTCGGTGCCGAGCCAGTTCCAGTTGCCGAGAGCGCAGTAGCTCGCCCCCTGCGGCCGCTGTCCCCTGGGCATGGCCTCGGCCGCCGTGCAGTTCGGCAGCTTGTCCTGCTGCATCCATGTCGGCGCGGAGGGGAAGGGCGTCAGCGGGTCCTTCACGGTCGCCGAGGAATTGTAGCGGATCAGCGGCCAGACCACGCTCGCCTTCCGCTCGTCGAAATGGTCGAGCAGGAAGGCGTCCTTGTAGTCGGCGGGCGTCTCGAACTCGCCGCCCAGCTGCTTCTCCGAATAGTTGAACAGGACGGGGTAGAAGTTCTGCCCGTCGAGCCGGACGAACAGCGGCCGGTCATTGACCAGCACCTCCGCGAACAGCGTCACGGCGAACAGGACGAGGAAGATCCACAGGCTCCATGCGCCGCGCCGGTTGGCCCTGAAATTGGCCCAGCGGCGCTGGTTGAGCGGCGAGAGCCGGGGCCGCCTCGCGGCGGGCGCCTCAGTAAGGCGGGCAGTGGTCGCATCCATCGCTCAGACCTCCCGCGCCTCGAAGTCGATGCGCGGATCGACCCAGGTGTACATGAGGTCCGAGATGAGGTTCACGACCAGTCCGACCAGCGAGAAAATGAACAGCGTCGCGAAGACCACGGGATAGTCGCGGTTCAGCACGCTCTCGAAGCCGAGCAGGCCGAGCCCGTCCAGCGAGAAGATCGTCTCGATCAGCAGCGAGCCCGTGAAGAAGGCGTGGACGAAGGCGCCGGGAAAGCCGGCGATGACGATCAGCATGGCGTTGCGGAACACGTGGCCGTAGAGCACGCCGCGCTCGTCGAGGCCCTTGGCGCGCGCGGTCATGACGTACTGTTTGCGCACTTCCTCGAGGAACGAGTTCTTGGTCAGCAGCGTCATGGTGGCGAAGGCGCCGAGCGCCATGGCGGTCAGCGGCAAAGCGAGGTGCCAGGCATAGTCGACCGCCTTCTGCCACAGGTTCATCTGCGCCCAGTTGTCGGACCACAGGCCCCTGAGCGGGAACCAGTCGAGGAACGATCCGCCGGCGAAGACCACGATCAGGAGGATGGCGAACAGGAAGCCCGGCACTGCATAGCCGATGATGATCACGCCTGAAGTCCACACGTCGAAGCGCGAGCCGTCGCGCATCGCCTTGGCGATGCCCAGCGGGATCGAGATGCAGTAAGTCAGCAGCGTCAGCCAGAGCCCGAGCGAGATCGAGACCGGCAGCTTCTCCTTGATCAGCTGGATCACCGAGACGTCGCGGAAATAGCTCTTGCCGAAATCGAACCGCGCATAGTTCCAGATCATCAGCAGGAACCGCTCGTGCGCCGGCTTGTCGAAGCCGAACTGCTTTTCGAGCTGGGCGATGAATTGCGGATCGAGCCCCTGCGCCCCGCGATAGCCGGTGGCGCCGACCTCGCCCGCCGCCGCGGCGGTCGCCGCCGAATCGGCCCCGCCGCCCGAGACGCGCTGCGTCGCCGAGACGTCGTTGCCGGTCAGCTGGGCGATGACGCGCTCGACGGGGCCGCCCGGCGCGAACTGCACCACCAGGAACGAGATCAGCATGATGCCGAGGATGGTCGGCACCATCAGCAGGATGCGCCGGATGATATAGCTGAGCATGATGCTCCACGTTCGGGTGCCGGGACTCCCGCGTCAATAGGCGGATGCCGCGGCGGAATGACAGCGGGGCGGTCCCGCCGCCCGACGGTTCAGCTATGCCGCTGCTCGCAGAAGCGGATGCGGTTGCCGAAGGGGTCGTGGACCGTCACCTCCAGCCCCCAGTCGGCCTTTTCGAGGCCGGGCCGGTTGCTGCGGTAGTTCTTCGCCAGAAGCTCGGCATGGAACGCCTCGATCCCTTCCATCCGGCAGAAGCAGTTCGCGCCGGGGCTGGCATCGCCGTGATGTTCCGACAGGTGGATCAGGAGATCGCCGCGCGAGAGCTGCATGTAGAGCGGTGCGCCCGGATGGAACCGGTGTTCCCAGTCGACGGCGAAGCCGAGGAAGCCGACATAGAACTCGCGTGCCTTCGCCTCGTCGAAGAAGCGGATGATCGGGATCGCCGGCTTGAACCGGACGCCGGTCTTTCTCGCGGCTTTCGCCTCGGCCTCCTCGGCGGCGATCCGTGCCGCATGGGTGTTCCAGTCGGCGAACCCGAACATGCGGGCGACGAGTTCGAGGGCCTGGTCGTGGCTGATGTCGAGGGACTTTGCCGCCAGTTCCTCGCGCAGGGTCTTGGCCATGGTCTTGGCATTATGAAACGAGCGCATGGGCGCCGATCCTTAGTCGGTTCAGGCGAATGGTCGATCAGGGCCCGCATTGCTGACGCTGTCGCCTGTCCACGATCGGGATCGGTGATGAGCGCTTGTGTGTCGATACGTTCACCGGACCTTCGGGAGAAGGCGCGGGCGGCAGGCCGTATCAGCCTTCGCCATTCTACGGCGGGCGAGGCAAAGGGCAATGCACGAGACCTGCATCGACGAATTGCGTCCTTCGAGGCTCGCTCTCGCTCGCACCTCAGGATGAGGGAGGCTGGTGATTGGCATCAGTGCCTACCGAAGTGCTGCCGTCGTGCTTCATTCAACAGCCGTGCAATTCGATTTCCCCCTCATCCTGAGCTGCGAGGGCTTCAGCCCGAGCCTCGAAGGACGCACTTGCCGGATGCAATGCGGTCCGCAGCGCCTGCCTCAGCCCACCGCGATCGTGCCGATGGCCATGGTCACCGCCGCCTGCGTCGGGTCGATCACCGGAATGCCCAGCGCCTCTTCCAGCGGCTTCCTGTGGCGCGCCATGCCGGCGCAGCCCATGACGATGGCGCTGGCGCCGTCCTGTTCCTTCAGCAGCCGGCCGACCTCGATCATCCGCCCGAGCGTGCCCTCGCCGGAGGCGCTTTCCGCCACCGACATTTCCAGCGCTCGCTCGCCCGCGAGGCGGTCCATCAGCCCCATCTGGCGGAGATAGCGGATATGGCGCGGGATCGACCGCGACTTGATCGCGATGACGCCGAAGCGTTCGGCCCGCGCCAGCGCCGTCAGCACGCCGGATTCGGCGATGCCGAAGACCGGCCGCGACGTGCCCTCGCGCGCCACATGCAGGCCGGGGTCGGAATAGCAGGCGATGACGAAGGCATCGGCCTCGTTATTCGCCTCGATCTTCCGCCGCAGCGGAATCGCGACGCTTTCGACATGCTCCTGCGTCTCGATGCCGAACGGCCCTTCGGCCAGCGTCTCGCAGATGATCTCCGGTCCCTCCGCATAGGTCAGCGGCTTCACCGCCTGCCGGAGGCCTTCGGTGACGGCCTCGTTGGAGTTCGGGTTGATGACGAGGATACGAGGTCTGCGCGACATGGAATTCCGCCCGAAGCTGGTGTGTGTCTATTGTCCGCCGCCTCAAGCCCCCCGTCCACCCGGAGACGCACATGTCAGCCTCGCCCTATGATCTCGTCATCCGCGGCGGCACCGTCGGCACGGCGGGCGGCACCTATCCGGCCGATGTGGCGGTGAAGGGCGAGACCATCGTCGCCATCGGGCAGGGGCTCCCCGCCGGCGTCCGCGAGATCGACGCCTCCGGCAAGCTGGTCCTGCCCGGCGGCATCGACACCCATACCCATATCGAGCAGGTCTCGGCCGGCGGCCTTCTCAACGCCGACACCTTCGAAAGCGCCACGACCTCCGCCGCCTTCGGCGGCAACACGACGGTCGTGTCCTTCGCCGCCCAGCATCGCGGTCTCGATCTCCGCAAGGTGGTCGACGACTACGCGAAGCTGGCGGATCGCGGCGCGCTGATCGACTACGCCTTCCACATGATCGTCGCCAATCCCGACCAGAAGACCATCGAGACGGATCTGCCGGCGCTGATCAGGGAGGGCCATGCCTCGATCAAGGTCTTCATGACCTACGATCTGATCAAGGTGGACGACGAGCCGCTCCTCGACGTGCTGCTCACCGCCCGCGAGAACCGGGCGCTGGTCTGCGTCCACGCCGAGAACCACGGCATGATCTCGTGGATGGGCAAGCGCCTCGTGAAGAAGGGCTATGTTCAGCCGAAATATCACGCGATCAGCCATCCCCGGGGCTCGGAAGCCGAGGCCTTCACCCGGCTCATCGCGCTCTCCGCGCTGATCGACCAGCCGATCATGATCTTCCACGTCTCCACCGCCGAGGGCGCGCAGGTCATCCGCGATGCTCGCGCGCAGGGGCTGAAGGTCTTCGCGGAAACCTGCCCGCAATATCTGTTCATGACGAAGCACGACCTCGACAAGCCCGGCATGGAGGGCGCGAAATGGATGTGCTCGCCGCCGCCGCGCGACGCGGCGGATCAGGAGGCGCTCTGGCGGGCGCTGGCGCTCGGCGACCTGCAGACCGTCACCTCCGACCACGCCCCCTACCGTTTCGACGAGACCGGCAAGCTCTCGGCCGGGCCGAACGCCAATTTCAAGCAGATCGCCAACGGCCTGCCAGGCCTCGAAGTGCGCCTGCCGCTGATGTTCGACGCCATGGTCTCGAAGGGCCGGCCGGAATTCGACGGCCGCGGCCTCGAAGCCTTCGTCAACCTGACCGCGACGCAGCCCGCGCAGATCTACAACCTGCCGAAGAAGGGCCAGATCGCCCCCGGCTTCGACGCCGACATCGCCATCTGGGAGCCGAAGAAGCAGGTGACGATCACCGACGCGGCCATGCACGACCTGACGGGGTTCACGCCCTTCGCCGGCACGACGGTCACCGGCTGGCCGGTCACGGTTATCAGGCGCGGTTCCGAGGTCGTCTCGGACGGGCAGCTGGTCGCGAAAGCCGGCTCCGGCCGCTGGCTGAAGCGCACCGGTGGCTGGGCCGCCGAGCCGACCGGTCGTCTGACGTCGGACATGGACCCGGCGACCAATTTCGGCGCGAGGATTCTGTGAACTTGCGAGGTCGCAACAGCCTCATCGCGTCATGGCCGGGCTTGTCCCGGCCATCCACGACTTGAACACGCCCCGAAAAGGCAAGCCGTGGATGCCCGGCACAGGGCCGGGCATGACGAGTTGTCGCGGTCGCTTTCACACGCACTTCAGCAACTCTGCGTCCCGGTCTTGAGCCCGTCGCCTTTGCTCGCCACATTGGCCCGATGACGACAAGCACCGAGAATCCCTTCTTCCGCCCCTGGACCACGCCGTTCGGGATCGCGCCCTTCCCCGAGATCGCCATCGACGACTACCGCCCCGCCTTCGACCGGGCGCTGGCGGAGCATCGCGCCGAGATCGAGGTGATCGCCACCAATCCCGACGCGCCGACCTTCGCCAACACGATCGACGCGCTGGAAACGGGCGGCCATGCGCTCGACCGCCTCTGCGGCGTGTTCTTCAACCTTGCGGGCTCGGATGCGACCGACGCCATCCAGGCGATCCAGCGCGAGATCGCGCCGGTCCTCGCCCAGCATTCCAACGCGATCGCGCTCGACCCGCGCCTCTTCGCGCGCATCCGGGCGCTGCACGACAAGCGCGACCACCTGCATCTGACGCCCGAACAGGTCCGCGTGCTGGAGAAGACCTACAAGAACTTCGTGCGCGGTGGCGCGGCGCTCGACGAGGCCGCCAAGGAGCGCATGCGCGCCGTCACCGAGCGCCTCGCCGTGCTCGGCACGTCCTTCTCGCAGAACGTGCTGAAGGACGAATCCACCTGGACGCTGGCCCTGTCGGAGGCCGATCTCGACGGCCTGCCGGACTTCCTGAAATCGGCGCTGGCCCAGGCCGCCAAGGATCGCGGCCGGGACGGCTACGTGATGACGCTCGGCCGCTCCATGGTCGAGCCCTTCCTGACGCTCTCCCCCCGCCGCGACCTGCGCGAGACCGTGTTCAAGGCGTGGGTCAGGCGCGGCGAGATGGGCGGCGACACCGACAACACCGCCATCGTCGCCGAGACCGTGAAGCTGCGTATCGAGCGGGCGAACCTTCTGGGCTATCCGACCTTCGCCGCCTTCAAGCTCGACGAGACCATGGCCAAGACGCCGGGCTCCGTCCGCTCGCTGCTCGACCGCGTCTGGAGCAAGGCCGTCATCCGGGCAGCCAAGGAGCGCGCCGACCTTGCCGAGGTCGCCCGCGCCGAGGGCATGAACGATGCGATCGAGCCGTGGGATTACCGCTTCTATGCCGAGAAGCTGCGCCAGCAGCGCCATTCCCTCGATGAAGCCGCGCTGAAGCCCTACTTCCAGCTCGACCGGATCATCGAGGCGTCCTTCGAGGTCGCCCGCCGCCTGTTCGGCGTCGAATTCCGCCCACGGCCGGACGTGGCAGTCTATCACCCCGACGTGCGCGCCTTCGAGATGTTCCGCGGCGGCGAGAGCCTCGGCCTGTTCCTCGGCGACTATTTCGCCCGCACCACCAAGCGCTCCGGCGCCTGGATGAGCGCCTTCCGCAGCCAGGAGAAGCTGTCCGGCAACGTCCTGCCGATCATCGTCAACGTCATGAACTTCGCCAAGCCCGCCGAGGGCAAGCCGGCGCTGCTGTCCTTCGACGATGCCCGCACGCTGTTCCACGAATTCGGTCACGGCCTGCACGGCCTGCTGTCCGACGTGACCTATCCGCTTCTCTCGGGCACATCCGTCGCGCGCGACTTCGTCGAGTTTCCCTCGCAGCTCTACGAGCACTGGCTGGAGCGCCCGGAAATCCTCGGCACCTACGCGGTCCACGCCGAGACCGGCGCGCCCATGCCGAAGGAGCTGATCGACCGGCTGATCGCCGCGCGCACCTTCAATCAGGGCTATGCGACGGTTGAATATACCTCCTCCGCGCTGGTCGACATGGCCTTCCACTCGCTGGAGAGCGTCGAGGGCATCGACCCCGTCGCCTTCGAGAAGGCGGAACTCGCCCGCATCGGCATGCCCGAGGGCATGGTCATGCGCCACCGCACGCCGCATTTCGCCCATGTCTTCTCGGGCGACGGCTATTCCGCCGGCTACTACAGCTACATGTGGTCGGAGGTGCTGGACGCCGACGGCTTCGCGGCCTTCGAGCAGGCCGGCGACGTCTTCGACCCGAAACTGGCGGAGCGGCTCGGCCTCTATGTCTATTCGGCCGGCAACACGCGCGACCCACTGGAGGCCTATGTCGCCTTCCGCGGCCGCGAGCCGGACCCGGAGGCGCTTCTGGTCAAGCGCGGACTGGCCGACGCGGCCTGAGGGCGCGGCAAAGCACCCGGCTCGTCATGCCCGTCGTTGTGGGGCATCCACGAACTTCTGGAACGTGCAGTGTTCGAGACGTGGATGGCCGGGCCGAGCCCGGCCATGACGTTGTGGGAGATATCCGCAATCGCGCGCGGAATGGCGCGGCTCGTTACTGCCGCATCTCCACGGCGCCGGTGACGCCGATGGTCGAGTTCCAGCTTGCGGCCGTCTGGCGCAGCCATCCCACATAGTCGCGGACGGGCACGAAGATCGGCGTCGAGGTGCATTCGCGGCCGGGATCGGTGGTGCCGCCCTTGAGGATGCCGATGACCGTGAAGCTGCGGCCCTCGCGGCGATAGACGGGGCCGCCGGAATCGCCGACGCACATGCCGGTGCGGTTCTGGCCCTCGCCGCCGGTGAGGCCCGCGAAGCCGCGGCCGGGCACGCTCGGCTCCGCCGTTCGCATCAGCGTTTCGCGCAGCACGCCGTCGCGGGCGCGCGAGCGTTCGGTCGAGCCGAAGCCGGCAATGATCAGTTCCTCGCCGGTCGAGCCGCCGCCGAACCACGAGACGCCCCAGCCGCCGGAGGGCAGGGTGGCGGGCCGCGCATCCGCGCCGAAGGGCCGGGCGATCTGGATCAGGCCGACATCGTCGGAGGCGAAGCCATGGGCCGGGTCGAAGCCGGGATGAGCCGCGGTGCGCGCCACGGCGACATTCACCCGCCGGAACCCCCGGTCGAGATAACGCACGCGGTAGCGCCCGCGGGCCGAGACGCAGTGCGCCGCGGTCAGAACCAGGTCCGGTCCGACGATCGCCCCGGTGCAGATGCCTTCCGGCGTCTCGATGAGGACGGTGGAGCGGCGCGTGCCGTTCGGGTCGCGGGCCGGTTCGCCGCGCATCACGGCTCCAGCGCTTCCCGCCCCGCCGATCAGGAGTGCCAGAGCCAGGGGGAGGAGAGCCGGTCGCGCCACGGATGAGCCTTGGGAAAGGGAGCCGATGAGGCCCCAGCGGCCCCGGACGAGGGCTAGCAGAACCCTGCCGCCTGCCGCTGTCAATCGCCGGGCCGGGGCTCCGGTTCCTTCGCGGTCGCAGCGTGACATTCCTGCCGATACCGAGGGAACCCGGCCGTTCCTGCCGATCTGCGTCTAATCTCTTGTGTGGACTTGTCTTGTTCGCGCCGAGCGGGGACAATTCCGTCAACCGGCCCGCAGGGCTTTGCGCCAAGAGCCGGAGGGGAAACGCGAGGGGCAGAGAGACTTGGACACGACCGCATCCTTCAGGATCGTCATTGCCGACGATCACCCCCTCTTTCGCGGTGCGCTGCGCGAGGCGGTTTCCGGCCTTCCGGCGCGGCTGAGCATTGCCGAGGCCGGCTCCTTCACGGAAATGTCCGAGCTGATCGGCGCCGATCCGGACATCGACCTGGTTCTGCTCGACCTCGCCATGCCGGGCGTCAAGGGCTTTTCGGGCCTCATGTACCTGCGCGCCCAGCACCCGGGCGTGCCGGTGGTCATCGTCTCGGCCACCGAGGACACCGAGGTCATCCGCCGCTGTTTCGAATTCGGCGCCTCCGGCTTCATCGGCAAGACGCTGGGCACCGAGGCCATGCGCGCCGCCATCCAGACCGTGCTCGACGGCGGCACCTATGTCCCGCCGGACATCGACCTCGCCTCCGGTGATTCGGAGAGCGCGCGGCTCGCGGCCCGCCTCGCCAGCCTCACGCCGCAGCAGGTGCGCGTGCTGATGATGCTGTCCGAGGGCCTGCTCAACAAGCAGATCGCCTACGAGCTGACCGTCTCCGAGGCGACCGTGAAGGCGCACGTCTCGGCGATCCTGACCAAGCTCGGCGTCGACAGCCGCACGCAGGCGGTCATCGCCGCGTCCAAGATCGCCGCCGAGGGCTGGCCGGGGCAGAGCCTGAACGGGTAACCCTGCCGAAGCGGGCGCCGCATTCGCAGCCGTGCAACGAAACGCCCCGAGACCGACACGACCGAAATCCCGAGCGGACAAACCGTCATGGCCGAACCTCTTGTCATCATCGCCGGCGGCGGCATAGGCGGCCTCGCCACCGCGCTGACGCTGCACCAGATCGGCGTGCCCTGCCTCGTGCTGGAATCGGCGCCGGAGATGCGTCCGCTCGGCGTCGGCATCAACCTCCAGCCCAATGCGGTCCGCGAGCTCGCCGACCTCGGCATCGGCGAGGCCGAACTCGACCGGGTCGGCGTTCCCGCGCGCGAATGGGCGCTGGTCGGCCTCAACGGCCGCGACATCTATTCCGAGCCGCGCGGCCTGCTCGCCGGCTATCGCTGGCCGCAATATTCCGTCCATCGCGGCCAGCTGCACATGCTGCTCTATCGCACGCTGGTCGAACGGGCGGGGCCGCAGGCGGTGCGGCTCGGCGCCCGCGTCATCGGCTACCGCGTCGAGGGTGGAGAGGCAGTCGCCACGGTCGAGGCCGGCGGCGCGGTTTCCGATTTGCGCGCCACCCTGCTGATCGGGGCCGACGGCATCCATTCCGCGATCCGCGCGCAGATCCACCCGGCGCAGCCGCCGATCCACTGGGGCGGCGCCCTGATGTGGCGGGGCACCACCATGGCGAAGCCGATCCGCTCCGGCGCCTCCTTCGTCGGGCTTGGAACCCATCGCCAGCGCGTCGTCTTCTACCCGATCTCGCACCCCGATCCGGCGACCGGCCTCGCCATGGTCAACTGGATCGCCGAGGTCACCGTCGACAATGCCGAGGGCTGGAAGCAGCAGGGCTGGTTCCGGCAGGTTGGCATCTCCGACTTCATCCACCATTTCGACGGCTGGACCTGGGATTGGCTGGACGTGCCGGCGCTGATCCGCGGCGCGGATGGGGCCTACGAGAACCCGATGATCGACCGCGATCCCGTGCCGACCTGGGTGGACGGGCCGGTGGCGCTCATGGGCGATGCCGCCCACGCCATGTATCCGACCGGTTCCAACGGCGCGAGCCAGGCTATCGTCGATGCCCGCGTTCTGGGCGCGTCGATGGTGGCGCATGGCGTCACGCCGGCGGCGCTCGCCGCCTACGACGCCGCCCTGTGCGGGCCCATCTCGCAGCTTGTCCTGCGCAACCGCGGCGCCGGCCCCTTCGGGCTCCTGAATCTGGTGGACGAGCGCTGCGGCGGCGTCTTCGAGACGATCGACGATGTCATCCCGGCCAAGGAGCGCGCCGACTTCATGGCCGGCTACAAGGCGGCCGCCGGCTTCGCCATCGGGCAGCTCAACGCCGCGCCGCCGACCATTGCGGCGGGGGCGAGGGTTGCGAAGACATAGTCCCGAAACCGGTCGAAGAGGCGCAGCCTCCACGTCATGGCCGGGCTTGTCCCGGCCATCCACGACTTGAATGCCACAATGAAGGTAGACGTGGATGCCCGGCACAAGGCCGGGCATGACGCGATGCGATCAGACGCCCTCGCAACGACGTCCTATAGTTCCCGCGCCTGGAACGTGTTGCAGCTCGAGATCTGCCCGCTCCTGAGTCCCGTCGTGAACCAGCGCTGGCGCTGTGCCGACGAGCCGTGGGTAAAGCTGTCGGGCACGACATAGCCCTGACTGCGCCGCTGGAGCATGTCGTCGCCGATGGCGGCGGCGGTCTGCAGCGCGGCGCGCACGTCGTTCTCGTCGATGAAGCGGTAGCGCTGCTGGGTGTGATAGGCCCAGACGCCGGCAAAGCAGTCCGCCTGCAATTCCACCCGCACCTGCAGCGCATTGCTCTCGGTCTCGTTGCCCGAGGCGCGCTGCGCCTGCTGCACGCGCTGGAGCACGCCCATCTGGTTCTGCACGTGATGGCCGACCTCGTGGGCGACGACATAGGCATAGGCGAAGCGGCAGGCGTTCTCGTCGCCCGAGCAGCCGCGGAAGCGCGTGGTGATCTCGCGGAAGAACGAGGTGTCGAGATAGACCTTGTTGTCGTTGGGGCAGTAGAACGGCCCCATCGCCGACTGGGCCGCGCCGCAGCCCGAGCGCGTCGCACGCTGGAACATGACCAGGCCCGGCGCCTGATAGCGGCGTCCCGCCTCCTGGAAGATCTTCTGCCAGGCATCCTCGGTCGAACCCAGTACGGCGGCGACGAAATCGCCCATCTGGTCGGCCGGCCGCTCGCCGGGGCGGCTCTGCGGCGCCTGCTGCTCGACGCGGCGCTGGCTGCCGCCGGTCACCGCGTCGTAGCCGCCGAGCAGGATCGCCGGGTTGATGCCGGTGATGTAGGAGATCAGGCCCACCACGATCATGCCGCCGATGCCGAGCCCGGCCGCGCCGCCGGGCAGGGGGCCACCGCCTCCGCCTCCGCCGACACGGCGGTCCTCGACATTTTCCGAGCGTCGCAGGTCTTCCCAGCGCATGGCCATTCCCTCGTCTGCCGCGCGGATCATGCCGCCGCGGCCGGAACCGTGCAACTCCCGCGATGAAACAGCGATTAACGCTGTATTCAGGTTTACGCCGCGTTCATGTTTACCTTTCGGTGACAGAATAAATTCAGAGAAAATTGGAGCGTTTAAGTCGTCGTTTACTCTGCCCGGCCAATCTCGCGATTGCGTATCGACGGTCTTGTTCTGCGTTCTCGGTGCCACCCATGTCGTTGAGTTTGAACGGAATCGCCCGATCAGGTGCCCGCGTGCGGGCGATCCGTTCGCCTTCCATCAGCCCGGATATGGGCCTCGGCCTCTCGGGCCGCATCATCCTCGGCGACTGCGTGGCGGCGCTCGATGCGCTGCCGGCCGCCTCGGTCGATCTCATCTTCGCCGACCCGCCCTACAATCTCCAGCTCCAGGGCGACCTGCACCGCCCCGACGACAGCCTAGTCGACGCCGTCGACAATGACTGGGACCAGTTCGAGAGCTTCGCCGCCTATGACGCCTTCACGAGGCGCTGGCTGAAGGCCGCGCGGCGGGTGCTGAAGCCCGACGGCGCGCTGTGGGTCATCGGCTCCTACCACAACATCTTCCGCGTCGGCACGGCGCTTCAGGACCTCGGCTTCTGGGTGCTGAACGACGTCATCTGGCGCAAGGCGAACCCGATGCCGAACTTCCGCGGCCGCCGGTTCACCAATGCCCACGAGACGCTGATCTGGGCCTCGCGCGACGCCAAGGCCCGCTACACCTTCAACTACGAGGCGCTGAAAGCCGGCAACGAGGATGTCCAGGTCCGTTCGGACTGGTTCATCCCGCTCTGCACCGGCGAGGAGCGTCTCAAGGACGAGACGGGCCGCAAGGTCCACCCGACGCAGAAGCCCGAGGCGCTGATCGCCCGCGTGCTGCTGTCCTCGTCCAAGCCCGGGGACGTCGTCCTCGATCCGTTCTTCGGCTCCGGTACGACCGGGGCCGTCGCGAAGCGCCTCGGCCGCCGGTTCATCGGGATCGAACGCGATCCTGCCTATGCCGCAGCGGCCGAGGCGCGCATCGCCTCCGTGGAACCCTTGTCGGAGGCCTCGCTCGCCTCCTTCACGACCGCCCGCGAGGCGCCGCGCGTCGCCTTCGCCTCGCTGATCGAGCGCGGCATGATCGCGCCCGGCACGGTGCTGACCGACGACAAGCGCCGCTACGAGGCGACCGTCCGCCCCGACGGTTCGCTGATGGCCGGCCCGCAGGTCGGCTCCATCCACAAGATCGGCGCGCTGGTGCAGGGCGCTCAGGCCTGCAACGGCTGGACCTTCTGGCACCTCAATGACAACGGTAAATTGTCGCCGATCAATGCGCTGCGCGAGCGCATCCGCGAGGAGATGGGCGTGGCCTGACGGCTTTGCCGCTTCCGCGAGCAGGTTGTCCAGCATGACCGTTTGAACTGCCGCGGCATTGGGCTACATCCGCCACGGGTAGTTCTGCCGCTTCGGGAAGCACGCGATGAAGCTCCGCTCCGGGATTGTCCTTGTGCTGCTCGCGGGGCTGGCCGGCGGCGGGCTGTGGTGGCGCTACGGGCGCGGCCAGGAGGTGCGGCTCCAGCCCATAGATCGTGGCACCGCAGCCGAAATCGTCTATGCCACGGGCGTGGTCGAGCCGGTGCGCTGGGCCAAGATGGCGTCCATGGCCCGCGAGCGCATCATGGAGCACTGCGCCTGCGAGGGGCGGGCGGTGAAGCAGGGCGACGTGCTGGCGCGTCTTGACGACCGGGAGGTCCGCGCCAATCTGGCCGAGCAGCAGGCGCGGCTTGCTCTTTCGCTGCGCGAGGTCGAGCGCGTCAGCCAGCTGCTTCAGCGCGGCGTCGCGACGCAGCAGGCCTATGACAAGGCCACCGCCGACCTCGCCCAGATGCGCGCCCTCGTATCCGCCACGAACGAGCGGCTGGGCAATTACCAGATCGTCGCCCCCCGGGCCGGCATCGTGCTGAGGCAGGATGGCGAGGTCGGCGAGATCGCCGATGTCGGCCAGATCCTCTTCCGGGTCGGCGATCCGCGGCCCCTTCAGGTGACGGCGGATGTCGCCGAGGAGGACATTCCGCGCGTCAGGGTCGGGCAGGCCGTTCTCCTGCGGACGGACGCCTTTAAGGACCAGCCGCTCCAGGGGACCGTGCGCGACATCACGCCCATGGGCGACACGGCGACCAAGACCTTCCGGATCCGGATCGCGCTGCCTGACGACACGCCGCTCCATTTCGGCATGTCGGTGGAGGCGAATGTCGTTGCGCGGGAGGCGAAGGACGTGCTCCTCGTGCCGAACGAGGCGGTGGTGGCGGGCGCCGTCTTCACCGTGACCGACGGGCGCCTCGTGCGCCGGCCGGTCGAGACGGGGATTCGCGGCACGCGGCTGACGGAACTGCGAAGCGGCGCCGCCGCAGGCGATGCGATCGCCGTCCCGGCCAATGCGGGCTGGCGCGGCGGCGAGCGGGTGCGCGTCGTCCCATAAGGTCAGATGCGCCATGATCCTCGTCCTCGACATCGCCCGCACCCACATATCGGCCCGCTTGCGGCAGACCGTGGTGGCGGTTCTCGGCGTCGCGATCGGCGTCGGCTTCTCCATCATGATGGCGGCGCTGATGCAGGGTTCGCAGGACGATTTCGTCCGCACCCTGATCAATGCCATGCCGCACGTGTCGATCAACGACGAGCGGCGCGAGCCGCCGCGCCAGCCGGCCGAGACGATGTTCGACGCCGCGCAGATCCGCGGGCTGACGCCGTCCACCCGCCGTCGCGGCATCAACAACCCGATCGCCACCATCGCCGCGCTGGAAAGCTGGGTTCCGGGATCGGTGACACCGTCGGTCCAGGCACGCGGCATTCTGCGCTATGCCGGCAAGGACGTGACCTCGGTCATCGTCGGCATCGACCCGCAGCGCGAGCCGCGCGTGTCGCAGCTCGTCAACCAGATGCGGCAGGGCTCGCTCCCGGCGCTGTTCCGCGCCACCAATGCCATCATCCTCGGCGACCGCCTGGCGGAGAAGCTCGGCGCGCGCATCGGTTCCAACATCTCGATGTCGGCCGGCACCGGCAAGGTCATGACGGGTCAGGTCGTGGGCATCTTCCGGTCGGGCGTCCGCGCCGTCGATGAGGGCACGTCCTACGTGCTCATCAAGACGGCGCAGGTGCTCGCCGAGCAGACCGGCCTCATCAACGAGATCCGCATCCGCCTGAACGACCCCATGGGTGCCAAGGCCGTCGCGGACCGCATCGCCACGGATACCGGGCTCAAGACCGTCTCCTGGCAGGAGGCAAACGAGGACCTGATGTCCGCCTTCGTCATCCGCAACATCATCATGTACACGGTGGTCGACGCGATCCTGCTGGTGGCCTCGTTCGGCACCTACAACATCATCTCCACGATCACCTTCGAGAAGAGCCGCGACATCGCCATCATGAAGTCGCTGGGTCTGACCCAGTCGACCGTCCGGCGCATCTTCCTGGTCGAGGGGCTGGCCATCGGCCTTGCCGGAGCCTTTGCCGGCTCGGTGCTCGGCTTCGTGCTGACACAGGTCATGCTGTCGATCGAGATCCGCACCGGCTTCACCGATGCGACCCACCTGCCGCTGGTCGTCGCGCCGCTGCATTACGCGGTGGCGGGCGGCGTGGCGCTCATCTCCTCGGTCATTGCCGGCTTCCTGCCGGCGCGCAAGGCCGCCCGGGTTCATCCCGTGGAGATCATCCGGGGAGCGACGTGATGACAGCGTTGTCGGGCGATGTCGGCGCCGGTTCGCGCGAACAGGGCGCATCGTCCCAGGGCGACAGGCCCATCATCGAGATGCGCAAGGCGACGCGGATCCTGCCGGGAACGGTGCCGGTGACGCTGGTCGCCGATATCGACCTGGTCATCGGCCGGAAGGAGTTCGTCGCCATTACCGGTCCATCCGGATCGGGCAAGTCGTCGCTGCTCTACCTTCTTGGCCTGCTCGACGTGCCGACAACCGGCGAGGTGCTGGTCGAGGGGCGCGACACCAGCCATTTCGACGACGACGAGCGCGCGGCGGTGCGGCTCGCGACCCTCGGCTTCATCTTCCAGTTCCACTTCCTGCTCCCGGAATTCACCACCACGCAGAACGTCATGCTGCCTATGCGGGCGCTCGGCCGACTGCCCTTGCGGCAGATGAAGGAGCGCGCCGAGGGGCTTCTCGCGGCCCTCGGCCTCCAGGATCACCTCGCCAAGCGGCCGGACCAGCTCTCGGGCGGCCAGCGCCAGCGCGTGGCGGTCGCCCGCGCGCTCGCCAACGACCCGCCGGTCATCCTTGCCGACGAGCCGACGGGTAGCCTCGACTCGAAGTCGTCGGAGCAGGTGTTCGGAATATTGCGCGACCTCGTCGACAGGGACGGCCGCACGGTCGTCGCCGTGACCCATGCCATGGAGCTTGCCGACCGCATGGACCGGCGCGTCCATCTCGTCGATGGCCGCATCGTCTCGGACGAACGCCAGCTTCAGCCGGCGCAGTCGCGGCCGGGCTGATCGCACCTCGTTTCGTGCCGTCGGGCCGCCGTCCGGCGGCAGATGCGCGCCGTCGCCGCATGCCCCGCGCGATCCGCAAGGCGACGGGCGCGGTCAGATCGCCGCGCCCGCCCCGTCCGTCAGGATCGCTTCTGCCCGTCGACCGACCAGAGGCCCGGCCCGGTCGCGAAGAGCTGCAGGAAGCCGCCGGTGATCGCCAGGTTCTTCATGAAGTGAACCATCTGGCCCTGATTGCCGAACTGCATGTGGAACAGCACGCCGGCGACCAGCGTGAAGGCGGCGAGAACCAGCGCCACAAGGCGCGTCTGATAGCCGACGAGGAGCATGATCCCGCCGGCGATCTCGACCAGGATGACCAGCGGCAGGAGCGCGCCGGGTACGCCGGCGGTGGCCATGTAGGCGATCGTCCCGGTATAGCCGGTGATCTTGCTGTAGCCGCTGACGATGAAGATGATCGAGAGCAGCACGCGCGCTGCGAGCTTGGCGGCGTTGTTCAGCGGGGGGCTGTCGAAAATGCTGTCCATGGCGTTTCCCTTGTCCTGGTGCGGTCGGGTTGAATCCCGATTCCTTGCATGCTCACTCTGGCACGCTGCGGCCGGTTCCGCTGCTTGCAGTCGAGGTTGCCGGCACTGTGGCGAAATGACGCATGTTGGCCGCTTTCGGGCCCGTGGCGGGCAGGCGCGGTCCATTCACCACAGGGAGTTCGCCCGATGATCCTCCGTCCGTTCCTCGCAGCCCTGTCCGTGGCCGCGACGCTCGCCCTTGCCGGCCCGGCCGCAGCCCAGCCGCATGCCGACTTCCGGAGCGGCATCCGCAACTGCCAGCGCGTGCTGCCGGTGGCGCGGCGCTTCGTCGGCCTACCCGAGCGCGCCGTGCGCGCCCGTTTCCGCGCGCCCCGCGGCGTGATGGTGCGCTACTGCGCCATGTGCACCCGCGACTACCGGCCGAACCGCCTGACCTTCGGGCTCGACGGGGCGAACATCGTCCGTTCGGCCTCCTGCGGGTGAACTGACCGAAGTCGGCCTCGGGCTCCTCGATGAGCCCTGCACAAACGAAAAGGGGCGCCCGAAGGCGCCCGTTCCGTATGCAAGGAATGGCCTGGATCAGAAGTCCATGCCGCCCGCGCGCGCCGGGCTTGCCCGGTTCGCGCCATTTCAGGTGATGGGCGGCACAAACGAAAAGGGGCGCCCGAGGGCGCCCCTTCCGTATGCAAGGAATGGCCTGGATCAGAAGTCCATGCCGCCCATGCCGCCGCCGCCCGGCATGGCCGGCATCGGGGCGTCCTTCTTCGGAGCCTCGGCGATCATGGCGCCGGTGGTGATCAGCAGCGACGACACCGAAGCGGCGTTCTGCAGGGCGGTGCGAACCACCTTCACCGGGTCGACGATGCCGGCGTCCAGCATGTCGACGAACTCTTCCGTCTGGGCGTTGAAGCCGAAGGTGGCCGACTTGTTCTCGAGGATCTTGTTGACCACGATCGAGCCTTCGACACCGGCGTTCTCGGTGATCTGACGGATCGGGGCCTCGATCGCCTTGAGGACGATGTTGATGCCGGCCTGAACGTCGGCATTCTCCGACTTCAGCTTCTGGACATTGGCCTTGGCGCGCAGGAGAGCGACGCCGCCGCCGGGGACGATGCCTTCCAGCACGGCCGCTCGGGTGGCGTTGAGCGCGTCATCAACGCGATCCTTCTTCTCCTTGACCTCGATCTCGGTGGCGCCGCCGACCTTGATCACCGCCACGCCGCCGGCGAGCTTCGCCAGACGCTCCTGGAGCTTCTCGCGGTCGTAGTCCGAGGTGGTCTCCTCGATCTGCGCCTTGATCTGGCCGATGCGGGCCTCGATGTCCTTCTTCTTGCCGGCGCCGTCGACGACCGTCGTCTTCTCCTTCTCGATCAGCACCTTCTTGGCGCGGCCGAGCATCTGGAGGGTGACGTTCTCAAGCTTGATGCCGAGGTCTTCGGAGATGACCTGGCCGCCGGTGAGGATCGCGATGTCCTCGAGCATCGCCTTGCGACGATCGCCGAAGCCCGGAGCCTTCACGGCCGCAACCTTGAGGCCGCCGCGCAGCTTGTTGACGACGAGCGTGGCGAGAGCCTCGCCCTCGACGTCCTCGGCGACGATGATCAGCGGCTTGCCGGTCTGCACCACGGCCTCGAGGACCGGGAGCATGGCCTGGAGGCCGGTCAGCTTCTTCTCGTGGATGAGGATGTAGGCGTCCTCGAGATCGGCGATCATCTTGTCGGCGTTGGTGATGAAGTACGGCGACAGGTAGCCGCGGTCGAACTGCATGCCCTCGACGATGTCCACCTCGGTGTCCAGCGACTTGGCTTCCTCGACGGTGATGACACCCTCGTTGCCGACCTTCTGCATCGCGTTGGCGATCATCTCGCCGATCAGCGCGTCGCCGTTGGCGGAGATGGTGCCGACCTGAGCGACCTCGGCCGAGGACTTCACCTTCTTGGCCGACTTCTCGAGCGTCTTGACCACATCGAGAACGGCCATGTCGACGCCGCGCTTCAGGTCCATCGGGTTCATGCCGGCGGCGACGAACTTGGCGCCCTCGCGGACGATCGCCTGGGCCAGGACGGTGGCGGTGGTGGTGCCGTCGCCGCCGAGGTCATTGGTCTTCGAGGCCACTTCGCGCACCATCTGGGCGCCCATGTTCTCGAACTTGTCGGCGAGCTCGATCTCCTTGGCGACGGTGACGCCGTCCTTGGTGATGCGCGGGGCGCCGAACGACTTCTCGATCACGACGTTGCGGCCCTTGGGACCCAGCGTGACCTTCACGGCCTCGGCGAGGATGTCGACGCCGCGCAGCATTTTCTCGCGCGCGTCCTGGGCGAATTTCACGTCCTTGGCAGCCATTGTGGCTTACTCCTGTCGGAATGAATCTGAATGGGGTGGGGAAGGGCGGTTCGCGAAATTACTTCGCGATCACGCCCATGATGTCGCTCTCCTTCATGATGAGGAGGTCGACGCCGTCGATCTTCACTTCGGTGCCCGACCACTTGCCGAACAGCACCTTGTCGCCCTTCTTGACGTCGAGCGGGACGAGCTTGCCGGCCTCGTCGCGGCCGCCCGGGCCAACCGCCAGGATCTCGCCCTCCTGGGGCTTTTCCTTCGCGGTATCCGGGATGATGATGCCACCCTTGGTCTTCTCCTCGCCCTCGAGGCGACGGACGACCACGCGGTCGTGCAGCGGACGGAACTTCATGGGTTTCTGGTCCCTGACATGAGCGGCTTCAGAGCCGCAAAATACTGGATAGGCCTGTCGGCCGGTCTGTTAGCACTCGCTCAATGTGACTGCTAACGAGCCGGCGGTGAGATAGGATGGCCCTGCGGAAGAGTCAAGAAAGCCTTGCGGGATGGTTAATCCGGCCGCCAGTTCCTACATGATCGATACCCGGCTCCGGCCTTGACGCGGGCCTTGTCCCGCCGGATCGTGACGACATGACGACGCCCCCGACCTCGCTCGCCCCGACAGCCGACGCGGACCGCCCGCAGGCGGGAGCCGGCGCGGGCCTGCCCGACCAGTCGACCCTGATCCGGATCGGCCGCTCATGCATCTGCTACCAGACGCGGATGACCGCCCATGCGGTGACGCGCGCCTATAACCGGGCGCTCGCGCCGCTCGGCGTCGAGGTCACCCAGTTCAACATCCTGGCCGCGCTCGCGACCGCCAAGACCGGTTCGGTTACGGCGCTGTCCGATGCGCTGGCCCTCGACCGCACGACCATGACCCGCAACCTCAAGCGGCTGGAAGCGCTCGATCTCGTGCGCGTGTCGAACGGCCCCGGCCGGGCCGTCCGCCCGGAACTGACCGCCAACGGCATCAGCCTGCTTGCCGCGGCCATCCCGCTCTGGGAGGCCGAGCACGCCAAGATGGAAAGCGCCGTCGGCGCCCAGGTATGGACCGAGACCCGCGAGGGCCTGAGAACCATCCGTCGCGCGCTGAAGGATTGCGAGGCCTGACGGCCATGGTCTGCGATTGCAGACGCACTGGCCCTTGTCGTCACGGCCGGGCTTGTCCCGGCCATCCACGTCTTGATTGCGCCGGCCGAAGGAATTCGTCGATGCCCGGCACACGGCCGGGCATGACGGGTTGGCATTCCGGTGTCTTTTGGATCGGCGCTGCGGCACCTGCCATGCCAGCCTGCTGACATTCACGCGGTCGCGGCAATGTTGACTGCGGATATGCCAGCCGAGTATCGTGCAGATACACGATATATTGTTCCCCCGGAGCCCAGCATGACCGACGGACCCGCCAGCCCCGCCATCCGCTATGGCGTCGTCGATGCCGCAGAGGCCACCGGGCAGGACGGCATCGACTTCCTCAACGGCATGCTCTCCGGCAAGTATCCGGCGCCGCCGATCGCGAAGTCGATGGGCTTCATCCTCACCGAGGCCGAGCCCGGCCGCGCCGTCTTCGAGGGCACGCCGACCGCCGACTTCTTCAATCCGCTGGGCACCATCCATGGCGGCTGGACCGCGACGATCCTCGATTCCGCGCTCGGCTGCTGCGTCCACACCATCATCAGGAAGGGACAGGCCTACACGACCGTCGAGATGAAGGTGAACTATGTCCGCGCGCTGATGCCGGCGACCGGCCTTGTGCGCTGCGAGGGCAAGGTGATCCATGCCGGCGGCCGCATCGCGACGTCCGAGGCGAAGCTGATCGACGGCAAGGGCCGCCTGATTGCCCATGCCACCGAGACCTGCCTGATCTTCGACGCCCGCCCGCCGGCGGCCTGATCTATTTGCGGATCACCGCGAGGCAGGCCGCGACGATGAGCGCGGCGCCTGCCCAGGTCGTCCAGGCCGGCACCTCCGCGAAGAACAGGTAGCCGAGGCCGGCGCTCCAGATCAGCGCGGTATATTCCAGCACGCCCAGCGGGCCGGCATTGGCGTGCCTGAACGCCCAGGCCATGCACAGGTGCCCGGCGAGGCCGAAGCCGCCGATGCCGAGGAAGATCAGCCACGACCTGAGTTCCGGCGTCTCCCAGACCGCCCAGGCGAAGGGCGCGATGATGATCAGCGGGAACAGGTTCTGGAACAGGATGATCAGGCCGAACGGGTCGGTTTGCGCGCGCTTGCGGAGCAGGACCAGATTGGCCGCGTAGGCGAGCGCCGATGAGACCGCCGCGCCGATGCCGAGCACCCGCACGATGTCGAACTGGCCGCCGCCCACCTTGCCGGCGACGATGACCGTCATGCCGACGAAGCCGACGACGATGGCGATCAGCACGGCCGGCGGGATCGGCTCCTTCAGGATGATCGCCGCCAGCACGGCAAGGAACAGCGGCGACAGGAAGGTGAGGGTGATCGCCTCGGCCAGCGGCAGCGTCGCCAGCGCGTAGAAGAACAGGAAGGCTGTGATCACCACCAGAACGCCGCGCAGCACGTGGGCGCGCACCATCTCGGACGAGGGCGCCGGCGGCCGGGCGAAGGCGAAGAACAGGAGCGCCCACGGCAGGCCGCAGGCATAGCGCATGAACACGATCTGCGCGGTCGGGTGCGCGGTCGCCACGCCCTTGATCAGCGCGTCCATGGCCGACAGCAGGAAGATGCCGAGGGCGGCGACCACGAAGGGCATCGGCCCGCGCGAGGCGAGGGCGGCCAGTTTCAATGAGGAGAGGGTCATGCTGTCAGCAAGGCGCGCGAGGCGTCCCACAGGAGTTTCAGGCCGGCGAGGCCGACGAGGACATAGCAGAGCGAATAGAGCTGCTGCTGCGGCAGGCGGTCGTGCAGCCTGCGGCCGATCAGCACGCCTGCGGGCACGATGGGGCTGAGCGCCAGCGCCTTGGCGAAGACGCCGGGTTCGCCGAGCCCGGAATAGACGTAGCCCGGCAGCTTCACCAGATTGCCGACCGTGAAGATGACGATGGTGGTCGCCGCATAGGCGGTCTTGGTGAGGCCGCGGCGCAGCAGGTAGAGCGCCATGGGCGGCCCGCCGGCATGGGCGATATAGGTGGTGAAGCCGGCACCGGCGCTGGCCGCCAGGGCCAGCGGCGGCGACACCGGAATGGCGGCGGGCGGCCTGCCGCGCCGGGCGAAGTAGTGGACGGTGAAGATCAGCGTGATCACCGCGATGGCCAGCGCCACCAGCCGCCGGTCGACATATTCGAACACCAGGAAGCCGACGAACAGGCCAGCCAGCAGGCCCGGCATCAGCCAGATGAGGTCCGGCTTCGACCAGGCGCTGCGCGGAAACGAGCCGAGCGCGAACATGTCCATGAAGGCGACCAGCAGCGCCGTGACAATGGCCGCCTGGATCGGGTCCATGACCAGCGCCAGCAGGGGAATGCCGAGAATGGCGAGCCCGCCTCCGAATGCGCCCTTGCCGAGCCCCATGAGGAAGGTGGCCGCGAAACCGACGGCGTAGAAGACAGGGTCGGTCGGCAGGGCCGGCAGCATCATGGCCTCTGCTCTAGCCGGTTGCGGGGGGAGTCGGTAGGGCGGCGCGGCTTCGCAACCATGCGTTGTCGCCTTGGCCTGCCGGCCCGAAAAAAAAGCCGCCGCGGAAGACCGCGGCGGCTGGAGGGGTCCCGGGCGTCGAGCGAGGGGACGGCCTTGCCCGGGACAGGCTGTGCGGGGCGCGGGAAAGTGCCCCGCAAAGAGGGTCAGCCGCAGGCGGCGGGCTGCTGGCGCAGGCTCGGCGCGATGTCCGGGACGAGCGAGGGGCCGGCCAGCGTCCTGGACGTGGCGCCCCGGCGCCACTGGCGCTCCTTGGCGCGGGCCGCGACGATCACGGTGGGATCGCCGAAGAAGCCGGCCGCCGTGGCGTCTCGAAGGTCGCTCCGCGTCAGGCCGAGATCGGCCAGCGTTTTGCTGTCCATCTCGCAGAGCGTGCGGTAGCTCAGTCGCGCCTCGCGCCAATTGCGGAGAACCTCGACCTGACGGCGCACGACGGCGACCACCGAGAGAACGGCGGAAGAAAACGTGGTGGCGAACATCGGCATGGGACTTCTCCTTTTCGGTCAGCGGGCGCGGCAGACAGGTCCTCGGGCCCGCGCCGGGGGACGCGTGCGGCCGGGTCGAGGCCCGGTTTTCAGAGGCAGTTGCCGATGGGGAAAGAATGTCACGGGACGATTGATCATTGAAGCGAATGTTTTTAATGTGAGCCATCACAACTGATGATGCGATGCTGTCAGGGGATCGCGATGGCCATTCTGCTCGATATCGACCAGCTCCGGACCTTCATGGCGATCGCCGATACCGGGAGCTTCACGCGCGCCGCCGACGTGGTGTTCAAGACCCAGTCGGCCGTCTCCATGCAGATGAAGCGGCTGGAGGAGCGCATCGGCAAGCCGCTGTTCGAGCGCGACGGCCGCGCCTCGCGCCTGACCGAGGATGGCGAGCGGCTGCTCGACTATGCCCGCCGCATCGTCAAGCTGAACATGGAGGCGGTTTCCGCCTTCGCCGCCGCCGAGCTCACCGGCCGCGTCCGCCTCGGCGTGCCGGACGACTATGCCGACCGCTACCTGCCGGAAATCCTTGCGCGCTTCTCGCGCTCGAATCCGCGCGCGGAGGTCACGGTCGTCTGCGAGCCCTCGACCATGCTCTCCGAGCGCGTCCAGTCGAACGAACTCGACATCGCGATCATCACCCACCGGGCCGAGAAGGGGCCGGCTCTGGTGTTCCGCCGCGAGCAGCTGCTCTGGGTGTCGTCCGCCCGCGTCGCGGTCCATTGCGACGATCCCGTGCCGCTCGCCGTCGGCCGGCCGACCTGCGACTGGCGCCGCGCCGCCACCGAGCGGCTGGAGGCGGCTGGCCGCTCCTACCGCATTCTCTATGCGAGCTGGAACGCCGCTGCGGTCGGCGCGGCCGTCATGGCGGGGCTTGCCGTGTCAGTCCTGCCGGAATCGGCGCTGCGTCCGGGCATGCGCGTGTTGCAGCCCTCCGATGGCTTCCCCGCGCTGCCGTCGGTTTCGGTCGCGCTCCTGCGCAATCCGCACGAGATGTCGGCGCTGGCGGAGGCGCTCGCCGATCACGTCGTCTCCAGCCTCGACAACCTGACGGAGCATGTTCAGGCGGCGGAGTGAGGCAGGAGTCTGCAAACAGAGACAGCAACTCTGACCGCCGCATGGGCGAGCCAGCGGGTGATACTGTCGAGATTCCTAGCAGGAAGCTTGGTTTTTATGTGACCAGCGCTCCAAATGATATCGTCAATTTGCCGATCTCTGCGGGTTACGGTGAAGCGCACAATTCGTTTGTTCTTTGGGCGATTGGTGGGGCACTGATATCGTTGCTAAGTGCCTTTATGGTTTCGTTTGCTGTAGCAAGAACGATTGTTGAAGGTTTCGAATGGGGTGTGGATTATGTACTCTTCCCACTATTTGCTGCACTGATTTGTGCGATCGCTGTTTTTGTATCATGGGTAGTCGTGTTCATCGTTGCGACGACAACGGAAGCACCGGATGGGCACTTCCTCTACATCGACAGCGCCGGATTCCGCGACAAGAGGCTGTCACCTCATTTCATCGAATGGGCTGATGTTGTCAGCGCGCGATTCATGCCAGGCATGAACGAAAAACACGGTTGGGCATCGGTGCATCTGAAGCTCCGCCGGCCGATGCCTGATCCGACCATGTCATTGAGGCTGTCGCCTCGACGCTACTTTAAGGGCCCGAGAGAGGTTTGGATCATGGTGGGTACGCTCGACCGATCTGGCTACGTCGTCGGCCATGCCCTCGTCGCGCTCGCGAAGCGCAACGGCGCTACTGAGTTGCCTTGAGCAAGTGAGTCCGTGTCTCAGTACGCCTGTTCCTCGAACACGCGGTCGATCTGCCCCTGCCAGGGCCCGAGATATTTCTCGATCAGCACCTCGGCCGGCGTGCGGCCGTCGTCGACGATCGCCTGGATCGGGTCGAGATAGCGCGTCTCGTCGCAGCCGTGCTCGTCCAGCCTGTCGCGGCGGCGAAGGCCGGTGCGGGCGAGCGTCAGCATCTGGCGCGCCAACTCGCCGACCGTCAGGCCGCGGATTTCGGCCTTGAAGCCGAGCCTCGGCACGTCGTCGCGCAGCTTCTGCCGCTCCTCGGCCGTCCAGTCCTTGACGATGTCCCATGCGGCGTCCAGCACGCCATCGTCGTAGAGCAGCCCGACGAACAGGGCGGGCAGCGCGACGATGCGCGACAGCGGCCCGGAATCCGCGCCCCGCATTTCGAGGTAACGCTTCAGCCGCACTTCCGGGAAGATCGTGCCGACATGGTTCACCCAGTCGGAGAGCACCGCGCGTTCGCCGGGCGCCGCCGGGTTCTTGCCCGCGAGCAGGTCGCGGAACGATGAGCCCGCCACGTCGTGATAGGTGTCGCCGCGCTTGATGAAATACATCGGCACGTCGAGCGCATAGTCGACATAGCGCTCGAAGCCCATGCCGTCCTCGAAGGCGAAGGGTAGCATGCCCGCGCGGTCGTTGTCGGTGTCCATCCACACCGCCGAGCGGAACGACTGGTAGCCGTTGAGCTTGCCTTCGGTGAACGGCGAATTGGCGAAGATGGCGGTCGCCACCGGCTGCCATGCCAGCGACACGCGCAGCTTCTTGACCATGTCCGGCTCGGAGGCGAAGTCGAGGTTCGCCTGCACGGTCGAGGTCCGGTACATCATGTCGAGGCCGAGCGTGCCGACCTTCGGCATGTAGCGCGTCATGATCTGGTAGCGCGACTTCGGCATGGCCGGCGTCTCCGCGCGCGTCCATTTCGGGCTCATGCCGAGGCCGAGGAAGCCGATGCCGAGCGGATCGGCCACCTGCCTGATCTGGGCGAAATGGGCATTGGCCTCGCGGCAGGTCTGGTGGATCGTCTCCAGCGGCGCGCCGGACAGCTCGAACTGCCCGCCCGGTTCCAGCGAGATCGCGCCGCCGCCGGTCACGTCGGCTAGGCCGATGATATTCTCGCCGTCGAGGATCGGTTCCCAGCCGAGGAGGCCCTCCATGCCGGTGAGGATGGCGCGTATGCCGCGCGGCCCCTCATAGGGAACCGGCGTGTTGTCCTTGCGGTAGAAGCCGAATTTCTCGTGCTCCGTGCCGACGCGGAAGCGCTCTTTCGGCTTCACGCCTTTCTCGATCCAGGCCACCAGTTCGTCGCGGGATTCGATCGGCGTGAGGTCGACGGTATCGCGGGCCATAGAGCGGTCCTGATGCGGCTGCTGCAACGAGGGCGGGGAGATAAGCATGGCAGGCCCCGGCCCGGATAGAGCGGGGACATAACGATCGCTTTGCGGTTTCGGAAGGGGCCGCGCCGTCTTTATGCCATGGCGTGGCCACAATGCTGCCGCGCCCCATGCCCTGAAAACGGTCGAAACAGCAAGCCGCTCAAATGGTTGACGGTATCCGGCGGCGGCAATGCGCCGCCTCGGCAGCACCCTCGCCCATGCTATCTTGGGTGCGCGATTCGACCGGAGGCCCGATCCGCCCATGCATCCGACCGCCCTCCTTTCCGCCGCCTGCGCCGGCCTTCTCGCCGCAAGTCTGTTGGCCTCTCCGGCTGCGCTGGCGCAGGCGACCCAGCAGGTGACCCCCACCCAGCAGGCACCCGACCGGGTCGCGCCGGTGCCCATCGGGCCGACACCGGTGGAGATTTCCGCCGAGACCCGCCGCGCGCAGGAGGCAGCTAGCTCCGGCCGCGCCGTCGAGGCCCTCGACGCGCTGGACGAGGCCGCGGCCCTCGTCGCCGAGAAGATGCCGCTGACCATCCGCCGCGCCACCTTCGTCGCCGAGGAGCCGCAGGGCTACGGCGTCTTCAACCCGCGCGATTCCACCAGTTTCGCCACGCGCCAGCCGCTGCTCGTCTATGCCGAGCTTGCCGGACAGGGCTGGCGTCAGTCCGGCGACATCTTCCGCACCGACCTCGTGCTGGATTTCGAGCTGCGCCGCGCCGACGGCCAGTCGCTGGTGGCGCAGCAGGCCTTCAACACCATCGCCACCGCCAGCCGCCGCCGGAACCGCGAGTTCTTTCTCTACGTGACCTATTCCTTCACCGGCATCGAGCCCGGCGAATACGTGGTGCGCACCACGGTCCGCGACCGCGTCGGCAACAAGCAGAGCTCCTTCGATCTGGCTTTCTCCATCAGGCAGTAGGGTGATCGGCTTCCCGACTGCGGGATCACGCGGCGGGGTCTCGTTCCCCACCTCTCCCCGGTCCGAGGGCGATCCCGTCGCGCTTTTCACCTCTCCCCGGCGGGGAGAGGTGGGGGAGGCTCCGGCGCTCGACGATTCCCCTCCCCCCGCTTGCGGTGGGGAGGGAAGCGCGAGCCCGGACTCCTGTCCGGGCGGAGCGCAGGGTGGGGGGCGTTATCGAATTGCCGCGGCCCCCCACCCCTGACCCCTCCCCGCCGCAAGCGGGGGGAGGGGAATGACCTTCTGCCTGAACTGCCAGCTTGTCAGAAGAATCCCGACCTCATCGTCATGGCCGGGCTTGGCCCGGCCATCCACGACTTGAACTCGACATCGGATGAAGTCGTGGATGCCCGGACCAAGCCCGGGCATGACGCGGTGGGACAGAGATTCGAGCTGCACGCGGAGGTTCGAGCCCCCATGGTCGACATCCTTCCCCCCGTGCGGTAGCAAGCGCGCCTGTCATTTTTGCCGGATTGCCCCATGTCGGACGCCTCCAACAAGCCGGATGCCCAGAAGAAGAAGGCTGCGGCGCTCGCCCGCCTGCCGCGCGGCTTCGTCGACCGCGACGCGGCCGAGATCGCCGGCGTCGACGCCATGCTGCGCACCATCCGGCAGGTCTACGAGCTCTACGGCTTCGAGGCCGTCGAGACCCCCGCCATCGAATTCACCGAGGCGCTCGGCAAGTTCCTGCCCGATCAGGACCGGCCGAACGAGGGCGTCTTCTCCTTCCAGGACGACGACGAGCAGTGGCTGAGCCTGCGCTACGACCTCACCGCGCCGCTCGCCCGCTATGTCGCCGAGCATTTCGACGCGCTGCCGAAGCCCTATCGCAGCTATCGTGCCGGCTACGTCTTCCGCAACGAGAAGCCCGGCCCCGGCCGCTTCCGCCAGTTCATGCAGTTCGACGCCGACACGGTGGGCTCCGCCTCGCCGGCCGCCGACGCCGAGATCTGCATGATGGCCGCCGACACAATGGAGCGGCTCGGCATCGCCCGCGGCGACTATGTGGTGCGGGTCAACAACCGCAAGGTGCTCGACGGCGTCATGGAGGCCATCGGCCTCGGCGGCGACGAGAATGCCGGTCGTCGGCTCACTGTCTTGCGCGCCATCGACAAGCTCGACAAGTTCGGCCCCGAGGGCGTGAGGCTGCTGCTCGGCGCGGGCCGCAAGGACGAGAGCGGCGACTTCACCAAGGGCGCTGGGCTGGACGAGGCGGCGATCACCCGCGTTCTCGCCTTCACCGGCGCCAGGGGCGCCGACGGTGCGACCACGATCGCGAACCTCGCGGGGGTCGTCTCCGGCGTGGAGCGCGGGGCGGCAGGCGTCGCCGAACTTCAGGACATGGCGACGCTCTTCGCCGCCGGAGGCTACGACGACGGCCGCATCGTCATCGACCCTTCCGTCGTCCGCGGCCTCGAATATTACACCGGCCCCGTCTACGAGGTGGAACTGACCTTTCCCGTCACCAATGACGAGGGGCAGGTGGTCCGCTTCGGCTCGGTCGCCGGCGGCGGCCGCTATGACGGCCTCGTCGCCCGCTTCCGTGGCGAGGAGGTTCCGGCCACCGGCTTCTCCATCGGCGTCTCGCGCCTTGCCGCCGCCCTGAAATCCCTCGGCAAGCTCGGCGCGGAAAAGCCCGTCGGTCCCGTCGTCGTCCTTGTCATGGACCGCGATCAGGTCGCTGAATACCAGAAGATGGTCTCCGAACTGCGCGATGCCGGCATCCGCGCCGAGATGTATCTCGGCTCGTCCGGCATGAAGGCGCAGATGAAATATGCCGACCGGCGCAACGCCCCGGCCGTGATCATCCAGGGCTCGAACGAGCGCGAGGCCGGCGAGGTCATGATCAAGGATCTCGTCGCCGGCGCCGAGGCCGCCAAGACGATCACCGACAATGCCGAATGGCGCGCCGCCCGGCCCGCGCAGTTCGCGGCGAAGCGCGGCGAGCTGGTCGCGAAGATCAGGGATCTGCTGGCGGCACGGTAAGGGCGCGTCGCTTCGGGGGAGTGCGCCCCTCGAGGCTCACCCTTCGGGTTCTGCGATCCCTCTCCCCTTGCGGGAGAGGGTGCCCGCGTCAGCGGGCGGGTGAGGGGGCAATGCAATCTCCCCGCATCCGGCGCCTCACGGTGCCCCTTGCCCCCCACAAGGGGAGGAGGTGAGGGGACGCGCGCCACGCAGTTGGTGAACGTGCCTGAAACCTACCGGACCAGCGTTACGCTGTCAAGGACAAAAATCCTATGATCGACGGGCGCCCGTCACCCACCGGTGCCTTTCGCCGCAGGCATCCGGGGCCGGGACCGTGGTATTCCGCCCCACGACCGCCGCAATCGCGGTCGAATGAACCCGTCCCGCCAGAGGATCCAGCCGCCGCATGTCCAGGATTCGCGATCTCGCCAACACGATCATCGGCGCGCTTGCCATCGTCGTGGTGCTCCGGTCCTTCGCTTTCGCGACCTACCACATCCCGTCCGAAAGCATGGTGCCGACGCTGGAGGTCGGCGACCGCGTCGCCGCGCTGAAGTTCCCGCTCGGCTTCTCGCGCTTTTCGCTGGTGGGCGGCGAATATCTGCCGCGCTTCCCCGGCGAGAACGGCCGCATCCCCGGCGCCATGCCGGCGCGCGGCGATGTCGTGGTGTTCCGCCACCCGCGCACCTCGGAAGACTTCATCAAGCGCGTCGCCGGCCTGCCCGGTGACCGGGTGGCGATCCGCGACGGCCGCCTCTGGCTGAACGGCGAGGCCGTGCCGCTGCAGGATGCCGGCCGCTGGAGCTACCGCGATGCCGACGGCCGCGTCGTGTCGGTCGCGGCCTTCCGCGAGACTTTCCCCGGCGCGCAGCCGCATACGGTCCTGCTGCGCGACCGCCGCTCCGCGAGCGGCGACATGGAGGAACAGGTGGTGCCCGAGGGCCGCCTGTTCATGCTTGGCGACAACCGCGACAATTCCTCCGACAGCCGCTTCGCCAGCATGGGCTTCGTGCCGGTCGAGAACCTCATCGGCAAGGCCGGCGCGATCCTCTATTCCTTCGCGAGCTGCGAGCAGGAGGCGGGCCTGCGCTGCGCGCCCCGCCGCCTGCTGGAAAAGGTCGAGTAGTCCTCAGCCTTCGGAAGCCGCCGCCTGCGGCGCCATCTTCGGCCCGCCCTTGGAGACGCCGACGAGGGCAGGGCGCAGCACGCGCTCGCCGATGACGAAGCCGGCCTGCACGGTCTGCACGACGGTGCCGTTCGGCACGTCCGGGTTCGGAATCTCGAACATGGCCTGATGCAGGTTCGGGTCGAATTTCTGGCCGTCCGGCTCGATCTTCTTCACGCCGTGCTTTTCCAGCGTCTTCAGAAGTTCGCGCTCGGTCAGGTCGATGCCCTCGAAAAAGGCCTTCAGCGGCCCGTCGGCCGGTTTCGCCTCGGCCGGCAGGCTGTCGAAGGCGCGGCGCATGTTGTCGGCCACGCTCAGCATGTCGCGGGCGAACGAGGTCACGCCATAGGTGCGGGCGTCGGCCACCTCGCGCTCGGTGCGTTTGCGGAGGTTCTCCATCTCGGCCAGCGTGCGCAGCGCGCGGTCCTTCATGTCGCGGGCTTCGGCCCGCGCGGCATCGAGCAGCGCTGCGGTAGCGTCGGTGGCTTCCTCGTGCTGCGGCACGTCGGTGGCCGGATCGGTGCCGATCGGGTTCTCGTGGAGATCGTCGGCCGGCATAGCGTCGTGCCCGTTCTTCGGGTTGGTCATGGCAACTCGCCTGTCGTGGAATGAGTTGGCCCGCATATCGAGCCTCGGAGCGGCAAAATCAAGGTTCCGTGAAGCCGATCAGCCGCTCAGGCGGCCTCGACCAGCCGCAGCAGGGCCGGCCCGTCGATCCGCTGGCCACGGCGATGCCGGCGGATGAGCCCGGCAATCGCGGCATTCTTCGGTGCTTTCATGGCCGTCGCCTCGGCGAGGCGCACGATAGCGCCGCAGAGGTCGTCGATCTCGGTCTCGCGGCCGGCCTGGATGTCGTCCCACATCGACGAGCGGGCGCGGGCATCGATGGCCAGCATGCTCGCCGCGATTCGCGAGAAGGCGAAGGTCGGCAGCCTGAGGATATGCGGGATGACCCAGGGTGGCGCCGCGCCCGCCTGGCCCGGCTGGATGCCGGCCGCGCGCATCACGGCCATGGCCTCGGTCTGCAATGCGGCGAGCACGCGCCGGTAGTCGCGGTCGGTGAGTTCCTCGCGCAAAGGCAGGTCGGAGAGCGCGTTGACGGGGTTGTTGAGGTTCAGGAGCAGCTTGCCCCACTGGATCGCCGCCATGTCCGCCGTCAGCGTCACCGGCAGGCCGGCTTTCGCGAAATCCGGCAGCACCGCCCGCATCGCGGCCAGGTCTTCCGCATGGAGGCCGCCGGAAGTGGCGCGGTGGGCGGCGATCCTGCCGTCCGCGCTGCGGTCCAGCGTCACGTTGAACGGCACCATACCGGCAATCGGCGAAAGCGCCGGCGCCGCCGTCCTGATCCGCGCGACATTCTCGACGCCGTTCTGCAGCGACAGGACCGGCGTTCCCGCCGGAAAGGCCGCGCCGAGCTCGGCGGCCGCGGCGGCCGTGGCGCCGCCCTTGGTGCAGAGCAGGATGAACGGATCGCCGTCGATGAGGCTCGCCGCCTCCGTCGCCGTTGCCGCGACCCTGACGCGATCCGGGGGGATCGCCGCCCGGAAGCCATCAAGCGCGCTGACGACGAGGCCGTGATCCCCAAGGCTCGCAGCCGTGGCGCCTCGCGCGACGAACACCACCGAAGCGCCGCTCGCGGCCAGCCGGCCGCCGACATGGCACCCGATGGCGCCCGATCCCATGACGACGAAGCTTGTCGCCATGGCCTTGCCTCAGGCCGAGAAGGTCGGGCGCGGCAGGCCCTCGCGCAGATGCGCCGCCGCCACCGTATTGGCCATCAGCAGCGCGATGGTCATCGGGCCGACCCCGCCCGGCACGGGCGTGATGGCGCCGGCCCGTTCCGCCGCCTCCGCCGTCGCGACATCGCCGACGAGGCGGGTCTTGCCCTCGCCGCGCTCCGGCGCGGCAATGCGGTTGATGCCGACATCGATGACCACGGCGCCATCCTTCACCCAGTCGCCGCGGATCATTTCCGGGCGGCCGACAGCCGCGATCAGCACATCGGCCTGGCGGCAGACGGCGGCAAGGTCGGCGGTGCGTGAATGGGCGATGGTCACCGTCGCGTCGCGCTGGAGCAGCAATTGCGCGATCGGCTTGCCGACGATGTTCGAGCGGCCGACCACGACGGCGTTCTTGCCGGCGAGCGAGGGGCCGAGCACGCTTTCGATCAGGATCAGGCTGCCGGCCGGCGTGCAGGGCACCAGCGCCTTCGCCGTCGCGCCGGTGCCGAGCAGGCCAACATTGATCGGGTGAAAACCGTCGACGTCCTTGGCGGGATCGACGGCCATCAGCACGCGCTCGGTGTCGATGCCTTTCGGCAGCGGCAACTGAACGAGGATGCCGTCGATGCCGGGATCGGCATTGAGCCTGGCGACCAGCGCCAGCAGGGCCGCTTCCGTGGTCGTGGCGGCGAGGCTGTGCTGTTCGGAGCGGAAGCCGGCGGCCTCGGCCTCGCGGCTCTTGTTGCGGACATAGACCTGGCTTGCCGGATCTTCGCCGACGAGCACCACGGCAAGGCCCGGCGGTCGTCCCTTGGCCGCCGCGAAGGCGCTCGCCACCGTCTTGACCTGCGCCAGCACCGCCTGCGCGGCGGCCTTGCCGTCGATGATGCGGGCCGTCATGGGCCTCAGACCCGCATCGGCATCAGCACGTAGAGCGCGCCGGGGCCCGCGGGGTCGTGGATCAGCGTCGGCGAGCCGGGATCGGCGAGCTTCAGCTCCACCGTGTCGCCGTCCACCTGGCTCGCAATGTCGAGCAGGTAGCGGGAATTGAAGCCGATATCGAGCGCGTCAGCCTCGTAGGAGACCTCGATCTCCTCCGTGGCGCTGCCCGAATCCGGATTGGTCACCGACAGCGTCAGCCGGCCGTCCGAGGCCGACAGCTTCACGGCGCGGCCGCGCTCGGAGGAGACGGTCGAGACACGGTCCACGGCGGCGGTGAAGTCGCCCTTCTCCACCGTCAGGATCTTGTCGTTGGCGGCGGGGATGACGCGGGCATAGTCCGGGAAGGTGCCGTCGATCAGCTTGGAGGTCAGCACCGTCTCGCCGAAGCGGAAGCGTACCTTGGCGGTCGACAGTTCGACCGCGACGGCCGCATCCGGGTCGTCGGCGAGGCGCTGGACCTCGGCGACCGTCTTGCGCGGCACGATGACGCCGGGCATGCCGACGGACCCTTCCGGCGCCTCGAACTCGACCTGGGCGAGGCGGTGGCCGTCGGTCGCGACCGCGCGCAAGAGGCTCTGGCCGCCCTTGTCGACGACATGCAGGAAGATGCCGTTGAGATAGTAGCGCGTCTCCTCGGTGGAGATGGCGAACTGGGTCTTGTCGATCAGCCGCTTCAGGTTCTTGGCCGGCACCTTGAACGAATGGCTCATCTCGCCGGCGGCGATATCCGGGAAGTCGCTCTCCGGGATCGTCTGCAGCGTGAAGCGGGAGCGGCCCGCGCGCACGGTGAGCGTGCCCTTGTCGCCGGCCATTTCGAGCTGGACCTGCGAGCCGTCCTGCAGCTTGCGGACGATGTCGTGGATCATGTGCGCGGGAACCGTCGTGCCGCCGGGCGCGGCGACCTCGGCCGGCAGGTTCTCGACGATGTCGATATCGAGGTCGGTGGCCTTCAGGCGCAGCGTCGAGCCTTCCGCCTTCATCAGCACGTTGGACAGGACGGGAATCGTGTTGCGGCGCTCGACCACGCGATGGACGTGGCTGAGCGACTTCAGGAGCTGGGCCCGTTCGACGGTGACCTTCATCAATGGTGCTCCGATACGCTGGACGGGGCTGCCGGACGGCAGCCCGGAAATTGGGGCCGACAGTCAACCTCGCGCCGCAGCATGTTTCAAGGGCGGGTGGGCCCAAGGGCGCGCTTTTCCCGTCCTTTCAATGCCTAGGGCGGCGTCAGCCCGCGAAATCAGGGCCCTCGGGGGGCGCTTCCGCCAAGCGCCCGCAACTCGCTGCAACCCGCTGCAATGCCTCCGCGGCCGCCTCGCCGCTACCCACCGTCAGGTCAATGGCATGGGAGGTCCGTGATGACGGGCGAGGTTTCGATCTGCGGCAGGGTGGAGATGTTGCGCGAAAGCGCCTTCGACCCGTTTCTCGCCGCGTCGCGCGAGCCGGTGCTCGTGGTGCTGTCCACCGACTGGTCGCCGGCCTGCCGCCTGCTCCGCCCGGTGGTTGCGCGGCTGGCCATGGCCCTTGCCGACGCGGTCTGCGTCGTCGCGCTCGACGGCGAGGAGGCGCTCGGCTTCCGCCAGCGCTACGGCGTCGACGCCGTGCCGCAGCTTCTCGCCTTCGACAAGCGGCGCCTGATCGGCCGGCTCGCCATGCCGGACGATGCGCGGTCGGTCGCGCAGTGGGTCGCGGAGACGTTTCGGCGGGTTTCGCCGGAAACCCCTGCCGACAGGGCGTTCGAGGCGGCCTGGTCGCGTGCGCGCCGCACCTATGACGACATCATCGCCCCCGCGAAGAATGCCGTTACCCCGCATCTCGATGCGGCCGGCCGGCAGATGGAGGCGTTCGAGCGCCGGCTGACCGAGGAGCGCCATGCCGGGCTGATCTCCGACGAGCAGGAAATGGTTCGGCGCGGCGCCGAGTTCGAGCGGGTCTTTGCGCCGTTTCGCCGCGAGATGGGGGCGCTGGAGGCGGCGGAGGCAGCGGCGCTCGCGGCTTACGAGGATCTGATGCTGGAGGCGCTCGACGAATACGGCGCCCATCGCGGCCGGTGCGGGCTCGCCGAGGTCACGGCCTGAGGCGATGCTTCGGCCGCATGGCGGGACGGGCGGGATCGCATCTGGCGGGCCTTCGGGCCGCGCCCTACATTGGGCGGATGGCGGATCGAGACCGCCATGATCCGGGGGCGACGACGATTCCCGCGCTCGAGGAGAGGTCCATGACCAACGTTCGTACACGCGCTTTGCTGGCCGCCGCCGTGGCGGCCTTCGCCCTGTCCGCGCCCGCGCTCGCGCAATGGTCTGGCGGCGTTGATCACGGCGGCGGGCCGGTCCCGCAGCTCGAGGATCCGCTCAACCGCGCCACCGTATCGATCCGCACCGTGCCCTTCGGCGAGTTCTGCGTCCGGGCGGTCGAGGCGGTCGGCTACGACCCGCGGCTGAACCAGCGGCTCTATCGCGTCGGCTTCGATTCCGGGCCGATGACCCCGCTCGGGGTCACCGCCTACGAGAACGCCTTCGCCAGCGCGCGCACGCAGGGCGACGCCATGCGCGCCCTCGATGCGGCGCGCGCGGACTCGCGTTCCTTCCAGCGTGGCCGGGGCCAGTGCTGACCTGCCGCCGCCTCAATCGTTGAGGCGGCGCCTCAGCATTTCCACTTCCTCGTTCAGCGCCTGGTCCTGACCGACCAGGCCCTCGATCTTGCGCACGGCGTGCAGCACGGTCGTGTGGTCGCGGCCGCCGAAGCGCCGGCCGATCTCCGGCAGCGAGCGGAGCGTCATGGTCTTGGCGAGATACATGGCGATCTGGCGCGGCCGGACCACGGTCGCGGTGCGCCGCGACGACAGGATGTCCGAGCGGCTGACATTGTAGTGCTGCGCCACGATCTTCTGGATGTCCTCGATCTTGACGCGGCGCGGCTCGGCGACGCGGACGAGATCGCGGATCGACCGCTCGGCCATTTCCACCGTCACGGCCTGGTTGGTCAGGCGGTTGGTGGCGATGAGCCGGTTGAAGGCGCCGTCGAGGTCGCGGCCGTTCTGGGTGACGTTGCGCGCGACATAGGTCATCACGGCCGCCGGCACGTCGAAGCCGGGATGCTGGACCTGCGCCTGCGCGAGCTTCTGCTTGAGGATGTCGAAGCGCAGGTTCTCGTCCAGGGCGCCGATCTCGACGGTGAGGCCGCCGGCGAGGCGCGAGCGCACCCGCTCGTCGAGATTCTCGAGGTCGGAGGGCGGGCGGTCGCCGGCCACCACCACCTGCCGGCCGGCATCGATCAGCGCGTTCAGCGTATGGCAGAACTCGGCCTGGGTCTGCTTGCCCTGCAGGAACTGGAGATCGTCGATCACCAGAAGGTCGATGCTGCGCAGCGCCTCCTTGAAGGCGATGGCGGTCTGGTTCTTCAGCGCGGCGACGAAGCCGAAGGTGAATTTCTCGGCGGTGAGATAGAGCACGCGCCGGCCGGCCGACTGTGCCGCGCCCGCAATCGCCTGCAGGAGATGCGTCTTGCCGAGGCCGACGCCGGCATGGATGTAGAGCGGGTTGAACAGGACGGGATCGGTGACCCGCGACTGGGCCACCTGCATCGCGGCCGCGCGGGCGAGCGTGTTGGAGCGGCCCTGCACGAAGCTGTCGAAAGTCAGGCGCGGATCGAGCGGCGAGCCGCCGAGCGCCTCGTGGCCGGTCGTCGCCATGGGCGGCGCGGCGGGCCGGCCGACGGGGGCGGATGCCGCCTGACGCGGCTCCTCGGCCGTCTTCGGGCGAGCCACCTGCCGCACGCTGGCGGAGCGCACCGTCAGCTCGATCTCGACGGGCTTCTCGGCTTCCTCGCTCCAGCGGCCGATGATCTTGTCCTTGTAGTGGTTCTCGATCCAGCTCTTCAGGAAGCGCGTGGGCACCGACAGGCGGATGGCGCTGCCGTCGGCCTGATCGATCTCGATGCTCTTGAACCAGCTCGAAAAGACGTCCTCGCCGAGCTCGGCGCGCAGGCGGCGCCTGACGCGCTCCCAGATCGCGCGGGCGCGCATCGAGTCATCCATGGCTTCTGCTCTTTCATCGGTCGTTTCGCGGACGAGTTCGGATGTGGCGAACACGACGGTCTCCATCAAAGGCTCTGGAGGAAAAGGAACGGGGTGGGACGCAAGGAATTCGGATGAGGGCGCGGTCAGGACTGGGTCCAGGCGAGCCCTTCGGCCTTCCACCCGGACACCCGGCCACGGTGGCCGTCGCTGTCGGGGGGGCCCTCGAAGCCGCCCACCACATTGTAGCAACGGCTATATCCTGCTGCGGTCATGGCGATCGCGGCTGCCTTCGAGCGCACGCCGGAACGGCAGATGAAATAGAGCGGTGCATCCTTCGGCGCACCGGTGGCGTTCAGCTTGCCCGCAAGCTTGGCGGCGAAGTCGGCATCGACGTTCATGGCCGGGAAAACCTGCCACTCCAGACGGATCGCCTCCTTGCCGGTCGACTTGATGTCGGGGGAGCCGACATAGGCCCACTCGGCCGTCGTGCGGACATCGACGAGGTGCGCCGAGGCATCGCTGCCGATCACGGTCCGGCACTCCGCGGGCGTCACGTCACCGGCATATGTGGCTTCAGTTGCAGACGGCATATCGTTTCGCACGGATGCCGTTGCACCCGTGCGCCTCATTCCAGAACCAAGTTGTCAGCTCGATTGTTCGGCTTCCGCATGGTCAATTGACCACAGCGGTCCCCGATCCAACTCCGGCGGCATCGTCGAATACAGACATTGACCACGGCTCAACTTTATCTCCTTGGAGGCAAAGCTTCGCCTGACCCGTCTTTCGCGGGCTTGGCATGTCGGGCTCTTCGATGAAACCGGGGTGGCTCCCCCCGAGTGCTTAGATTGATACACAGGGGCTCCGAGCGCGGCAATCGGTTTCCATTAATAAATGGTTAAGGCGCGGCGCTTGACTCAGGGTCGCTTTTGCGACTCCGCGCCGCGCGATTTCAACCCACTGATGAATCGGCACATTCCGAATCACCACCCTGGTCGGACCGGCCGCGGGGGCGGCGTGAAGGGCCGGGCGGGACGGTGCTTCGAGACCGTCAACTCCTATGTTTCGGATATGCAACAAACTGTCGTCCGGCTAAGCATCTGATTCACGTCCCCTTTTCCTGCCAGATGATGAGCCGGATGAAGACCGCCTTACGTGGCACGGAGGGTGGGCCGGAGAAATATTTGGGTTGACGCGTTCCTGTGGCGGAATCGCCACGGCTCCGTAACGGCACCCGCAAGGGTAGGTGCGCGGCTCCGGCCACAAGCAAAAAGCCCGGCCATGGGCCGGGCTTTCAGAAGCGATCAGTGGCTGCGCGAAGCGGCGGCTCAGGCGCCGATCTTGGCAACCCGGCTGGCGAGGCGGGAGACCTTGCGCGAGGCGGTGTTCTTGTGGATCACGCCCTTCTGCGAAGCGCGCATGATCTCCGGCTCGGCGGCCTTGAGGGCGGCCGTCGCGGCGGTCTTGTCGCCGGTGGCGATGGCCTCTTCCAGCTTGCGCAGGAAGGTGCGGACGCGCGAGCGGCGGGCCTGGTTGACAGTGGTGCGCCGCGCGATCACACGGGCGGCCTTCTTGGCGGAAGCCGTATTGGCCATGGTTTCTGTCCGGCAGCTGGCCCTGGCAAGGTCCGATCTTGCGATCATCCGACCGGGGCGCGGGAAAACGAGAGCGGCGGCCCAGAGCCGCCACGGATCGGCGTCTATAGTCATGACGGGCCCTCGCGTCAACCGCGAAGGGCAGGGGCGGCAAAAATCGCGGAAGACCGCCCGCGCCCGCGCCACTAGAACTGGTCGCCCCGCCGCATTCCGCCGAGGCACCATGTCCCCGCCGCCCCAGCGCAACTTCGCCAAGGTCGTCTTCTGGATGACCGGCACGCTGATTTCGTTCTGCGCCATCGCCCTCGCCATCCGGGCCATGCAGTCGCGGCTGACCGTGTTCGAGATCCTCGCGCTGCGCAACATGGGCGGCCTTGCCATCGGCGTCGCCATGGCGGTGCTGGCGCCCGATCCGAGCTACCGCCTGAGGACGCCGAAATTCGGCATCCATCTCCTGCGCAACACGATCCATACCGGCGGGCAGGCGCTCTGGGCCTATGGCATCACGCTGCTGCCGCTCGCCACCGTCTTCGCCATCGAGTTCACCACGCCGGCCTGGGTCGCGATCTTCGCGGTCATCTTCCTTGGCGAGCGGATGACCCCCGCGCGCGCGGCCGCGCTCGTGCTCGGCTTCGTCGGCGTCATGGTCATCCTGCGGCCCGGCCTCGACAGCTTCCGCCCGGCGGCGCTGCTGGTCGCGGCGGCGGCCGTCTGCTTCGGCGTGCAGCAGACCACCACCAAGTTCCTGACCGGCACGGATTCCACCTGGACCATCATGTTCTGGATGAACGTCATCCAGCTGCCGCTGAACCTCGCCGGCAACGCCTTCATCGGCCAGCCCGTCTGGTTCCTCGGCAAGGTCGACTGGAGCCAGTGGCTGCCGCTGGTCGGCATCATGGTCGGCGGCTTCACCGCGCATTACTGCCTGACCAACGCCTTCCGCCACGGCGACGCCATCGTGGTGACGCCGCTTGATTTCATGCGCGTGCCGCTGATCGCAGTGGTCGGCTGGCTGCTCTACGACGAGACGCCGGAACTCGCCGTGCTTGCGGGCGCCGCCATCGTCGTCTGCGGCGTGCTGATCAACATCTACTCGGAATCGCGCGCGCGTAAGTCCTAGCGGCAGGAAAAAATCCAGCGAACGGGCGGGCGGGCGTCCCGGTTCGGCACGGCCGGGTTAACGCGGCGAGCCAGCGAGCGCCTCGCGCGGGCGTTTCGCGTTCCCGCCGCATCCGGCAGCCGCAATCGCCGAAACGCGCATCCATGCTGGTTTCGGGCGGTCCGGCACCAAGCGGGAACATCGCGATATCAGCGATTCGGGCACCCTTCGTTCCGTGAACGCCCCGATGGTAAACGCGCCGAGCCGCAATCGCCCCTTCGAGGCTTCATCCGCCCTTAGCCATAGGCCCTGCACGATGGGGGCTCTTGCAACGATCCCCCCGGATCGGTTAGGCAAGAGGCCAACAGCGGCTGCGAGGCCGCATTTGTCGAGGACCCTTCGTGACTATCGCTCGCGCCCAGCTGCCGATCGATATCCGCGCTCTCAGCGCCACGGCCTCGCTTTCGCTCCTTCTGCTTACTCGCCCCTGAGCTCCGGCAGGGCCGTCCGGCCTTGGCGCTCAGGGGATCACGAAACGCAACCTGAAACTCCAGGGCCTGCGATGTGAGGCGCATAGCCGCCGCAGGCCGACAGAAGGACAAGACCCATGACCGCCACCAGCCAGACGCCTTCGGCCGTATCAGACAAGAACCGCGTCCTGATCTTCGACACCACGCTGCGCGACGGCGAGCAGTGCCCCGGCGCCACCATGACGCTGGAGGAGAAGCTGCAGGTGGCCGACCTGCTCGATGAAATGGGCGTCGACATCATCGAAGCCGGCTTCCCCATTGCCTCCAACGGCGATTTCGAGGCCGTCGAGGCCATCGCCAGGCGGATCAAAAACGCCACGGTCGCCGGCCTCGCCCGTGCCGGCATGGCCGATATCGACCGCGCCGGCGAAGCGGTGCGTCACGCCCGCCGGCCGCGCATCCACACCTTCCTGTCGACCTCGCCGGTCCACATGAAGCACAAGCTCCAGAAGGAGCCGGACCAGGTGCTGGAAATGGTGATCGCTTCGGTCACCCGCGCCCGCAACCATGTCGGCGACGTCGAATGGTCGGCCGAGGATGGCACCCGCACCGAGCACGATTTCCTGTGCCGCTGCGTCGAGGCGGCCATCAAGGCCGGCGCGACCACCATCAACATCCCCGACACGGTCGGCTACACCGCGCCGCACGAGTACAAGGCGCTGTTCGAGATGGTCCGCAACCGCGTGCCGAACGCCGACAAGGCGATCTTCTCGGTCCATTGCCACAACGATCTCGGCATGGCGGTGGCGAACTCCATCGCCGGCATCGAGGGCGGCGCGCGCCAGATCGAATGCACCATCAACGGCATTGGCGAGCGGGCCGGCAATGCGGCGCTGGAAGAGATCGTCATGGCGATCAAGACGCGCAACGACATCTTCCCCTACCAGACCGGCATCGACTCCAGGATGCTGACCCGCGCCTCGAAGCTGGTCTCGACGGTGACCTCGTTCCCCGTCCAGTACAACAAGGCCATCGTCGGCCGGAACGCCTTCGCCCACGAGAGCGGCATCCACCAGGATGGCATGCTGAAGAACACCCAGACCTACGAGATCATGACGCCCGATTCCGTCGGCGTGAAATCGACCTCGCTGGTCATGGGCAAGCATTCCGGCCGCAACGCCTTCAAGGACAAGCTGAAGCATCTCGGCTACGGCCTGTCGGACAACCAGCTGGAAGACGCCTTCGTCCGCTTCAAGGAACTCGCCGACCGCAAGAAGGTGATCTACGACGAGGACATCGAGGCGCTGGTCGACGAGAAGATCGCCCACAGCCAGGACCGCATGAAGGTCATCTCGCTGCTGGTCGTCGCCGGCACGATGGGGCCGCAGGCCGCGACCCTGACGCTGGACCTCGATGGCGTCCACAAGACCGTCCAGGCCTCGGGCAACGGACCGGTCGATGCCGTGTTCAACGCCATCAAGGCCATCGTGCCGCACGAGGCGGTGCTGGAACTCTATCAGGTGCACGCCGTTACCCAGGGGACGGATGCGCAGGCGGAGGTTTCGGTGCGGCTCCAGGCAAACGGCAACACCTTCACCGGCAAGGGCGCCGACCCCGACACGCTGGTCTCCTCGGCCAAGGCCTATCTCTCGGCGCTCAACAAGCTGATCGCCAAGCACGAGCGGCTGCATCCGCAGCACGGCATCGTCGCGGCCGAGTGAGCAGAGCGGCATGCGGATCGGCATCGATCTCGGCGGCACCAAGATCGAGGTTCTCGCGCTCGACGATGACGGGCGCGAGCTTCATCGCCGCCGCACGCCGACGCCCCGCCACGACTACCGCGCCATCGTCGAGGCCATTGTCGGCCTCGTTGCGGGTGCGGAGGCGGAGACGGGCCGTGCCGGCACCGTCGGTGTCGGCATTCCCGGCGCCGTCTCGCCGGCCACCGGCCTCGTCAAGAATGCCAACACGACCGTCCTGATCGGCAATCCGCTGGACCGCGACCTGTCCGAAGCGCTTGGGCGGGAGGTGCGGCTGGAAAACGACGCCAATTGCTTCGCCCTGTCCGAGGCCGTGGACGGCGCCGCGGCCGGGCAGGGTGTCGTTCTCGGCCTCATCATCGGCACGGGGGCCGGGTCCGGCATCGTCATCGACGGCAAGGTGCTGCGCGGGCGACACCTGATTGGCGGCGAGTTCGGGCACAATCCGCTGCCATGGCCCTCCGTCGACGAAGTGCTCGGCGCGCCGGCCTGCTATTGCGGCCAGCATGGCTGCCTCGAGACCTGGGTCTCCGGCACCGGCTTCGCGGACGATTTCAAGCGCGCCACCGGCCGGGCCGTGCCGGCGCCGGAAGTGGTCGCCATGGCCATGGCCGGCGACGGGGAGGCGCGGGCGTCCTACGACCGCTACGTTTCGCGCCTTGGCCGGGGCCTCGCCCATGTCGTCAACCTGATCGACCCGGACGTGATCGTCATGGGTGGCGGCATGAGCAATGTCATGCCGCTCTATGACGACCTGCCGCCGGCCATGCGCCCCTTCGTCTTTTCCGACGCCTACACCACGCCGATCGTGAAGGCGCGACACGGCGATTCCTCGGGCGTGCGCGGCGCCGCATGGCTCTGGCCCAGAACGGACTGACGTTCCGCGACAGCCAATTGCGGCCATGCGCAAAAAGTCCCTGCCATGTTCTGGACAGCGGGTCCGGGCTCTGCTAGTCACCCGGCTCCCGCACGGCTTGCCCTGCGGCGTGGGTGATTAGCTCAGTTGGTAGAGCAGCTGACTCTTAATCAGCGGGTCGAAGGTTCGAGTCCTTCATCACCCACCAATCTTTGCAAAGGGTTAGCTGCAACTTTGCACGGCGTTCTGACACGCCGCCACCGGTTCATTCTGACAACCCGCCCCGTTTCGTTCTCGATTCCAGCCGCTTTCGCGCTCCAACCCGGCGCTGCCTCTCAGTCGCTTGCGCGTATCGGAGCAACGCTGCGGTCGTCTTGTGTCCGCTGAGCGCGCGAAGCTGCGCATCCGTCAGGTCGGCCTCCGCCCCCTCGACGTTGCCGCCGTGGCGGAAGCCCATGAACTTGTTCGATGGATCGATTCCGGCCGCAGTGCGGATTTCGGCAACACGATGCCGAAACGTGTCAATCTGCCAGGGCAAGTGAATCTTCCGCAATCGATCAGGCTTGTCTCGCGTGACGATCAGTGTGCCATGCCGAGAGGCGCGATCTAGCCGGTTCACCAAATCAGGCCAAAGAGACGTTCCGTCAGCATCGTAGAGTGGCACCTCTACCATCTCGCCCGTCTTGTAGTGCCAGACGCGGATAACGTCCGGTCGATCAGCGGGGCGGTAGTGCGACCAGGATAGACGCGACACGATGTCTTCCTGCCTTTGGAGCCAATAGAACGCGATCATCGCGGCAGTGCCCAGCGATGCATATCCATGGTCGTCGGCTGCTTTGACAAACTGCATAAGGATGGCGTGGGAGACAGGCTTCGTAGGCGTCGGCTTGTAGGCGAGCCCCATTTTAGCGAAGGGGTTCTCGGCAGGGACGATCGACGATTTCACGCGGTAAGCAATTTTCCACGCCCGCCTACATACCTGCATCGAAAGAAGTGCAGTCCTTGTCCTGTCATACTGAACTCCGTCCTTGACAACCGTACGTAGGGCAGAATGGAGTTTATCGACAACGCCCGGCGTAATGCTGTTGATTTGTTGACTGCCGACGTCCTGTCCATTCTTTAGCGTGTATTTTGACACCAAAGCGAGAGCAGCATCGTAGCTAGTTTGGGTCTTTGCGGGCCTCTCCTGATAGGCAGGGTGGGCCTTGTAGATACTAACCATCCAGTCGAATGACCCAACCAACGGCCCCAGCGGAGCTAATGAGCCACTCCTCCCCAATCTCCAAGCATCGAACTGAGGATTGAGTACGTCGTCGCAGTGCGCTTTCGCGTTGGAGAATTCGCCGCCCAGCGCCCTTGCATCCAAAGGGCACCCGGCTTTGCGAGCCCAAGTTGGAGGATTCCAATAGTAGGCCTCGCCTGCTCTCAGACGCTTGACCTCCATGTAGCGCGGCCAGCCCCTTGGCTTACGACGGCGACCCATCAGACTAGGTCCTCAATGCTCGCCGTTAGCCAGCGCCCCTCGGACAACAGGCCATGGCGGCGAGCAATATCTTGATCGAGTTTGGAACGGTGCCACTTCGGCAAACAGCCATGCTGCTGTACCGGAGCCGAATAGATCCCTTTGCCAACTTTCGACAAAAAGGAGTCGACGCTCGGTTCATCACAGTAGCCGGCAGCCGTCGTCGCCCGCATCTCAAGGGGCCACGCTCCTACCGGAACAGTGACGGGACGACTCATACCAACACTTCTCCGGTTCGTGGCTAAGCAAGGAAGCCAATAAGTTGGCGCTTTCAAACTCATATATGGGTATGATAACTATCTACGGCACAGCAGCCGCTGTCAAGGTAGTTAGTTCTGGAACCCATATGGCGATATTTGGAAACCAAATTAAAGCTGCAAGAGCGCTGGTTGGATTGGGGCAGCACGAGCTCGCGAAGCGAGCAGCGATAAGTGTCAACACCATCCGAAATATGGAGGCGCGAGGAATGGGCCGGGTCAGGGTCCGCAGTACGACGATTGATGCGCTCAAAGTTGCGTTCAGGACCGTCGGTGTGGCTTTGCTTGAAGATGACGAGGAAATTGGTGTCGTTCTAACGCGCACTGGAGTGGAACTGCTCGAAGACTGAGGTATGATCTAAATATATGATATAATGGTGCAATTTGACATTTTTCGTTTTTTGTGCGATGCTCATCTGCCTGCGAACTTTGCGCTCTGCTGAGGCCTGAACTGAGTCGGCCGCCCTGCGCGCACTGAATCGACAGGTTCTCGCTCTTCCAATCTGGAGACTTTCCCATGCTGGGGCGCCAAGCCAAGGTGCTCTCGCAGGGCGCGCTTGCGCGCGTCCTTGCAAGGGTGCGTTCACATCCCTTCCCTCAACGTGACCGGGTCATCGTCCTGCTGTCAGTTCAGGCCGGTCTTCGTGCCGCAGAGATTGCGGGTCTCACGTGGTCGATGATCCTCACCGATCATGGCCGCGTCGGCGACGTCATCGCTATCCGCTCATCCATCGCGAAAAAGGGCTCGGGCCGTCGCGTACCCGTTCACCCCGAGCTCAAGGCGGCGCTCGCAGAGCTTCGACGTTGTGCTCTCAAGAGCGACCTCTTACCCGACCGGCCAGTTATCGTCTCCGCGCGAGGCGGGCCAATGCGGGCGAACTCGATCGTAAATTGGTTCGTCGCGCTTTATGCGGAACTCGGTCTTGAGGGCTGCTCGTCGCATTCCGGGCGGCGGACCTTCATCACCAACGCGGCGCGGCAGGCGCACAAGGCGGGTGCGAGCCTGCGCGATGTTCAGCTGCTCGCCGGTCACCGGTCCATCGAGACGACCCAGGCCTACATCGACGGCGACACCGCCGCACAGCGCAAGCTGGTCGGCCTGATCTGAACGCCGGGTCTGAGCCGGGCGCCTCACCTGAAGCGCCGTGCGACTGCGTCGCCGCGCCGGCTCGCCGAGGCTTCTTCCATCCCATCCATGACCGGAGCCCAAGACATGGTCCCAGACCGTGATCGATTCCCTATGCCTGACGATGCGCGTGATCGGCCGCTTAGCCCCAGCACTGTGTCCGTGGTCAGCGTTGCCATCCTTGGACACAGCGCCCGTCCCCCGCCGATCGCTCGGCGACGGGGACCGCTCCTGATGCGGATGGTCGAGAAGCTGGTCTATCGTCGCGAGTGGCCCAGCGTCGACGCGGTGCTGCTACCGGGCGGCTTCTTCCGCCTGCGCAATGCCATCGGAGCACTCAGCCAGGATGACCGACGGTCTGCGCTGATAGCGACGAAGGCCGCCAAGCTCTGCGCGGAAGCCTCGCGCGTGTTGGAAGCTCAGCACCCCACCTCGATGCTCGTAGTCGGATTGGATGCCGATCCGGTCTCGAGAAAGGTCGGCGGCGATCAGTTGGTGGCCGCCTGGCGGGCCGGGGATGTGGCCGGTCTTGCCCGTAAGACCTTCCCCTCTGATGGCGACACCAACGGCAAGCTGCCGCCCTATCCGGTCTTCGCGGCGGACTTTGCGAGCTCACCTCGGTTCGTGAGCTTGAGGAGTGGCCACCGTGCGCTGCTGCTCGGCTGCTACGACGCCTTCGGGACACGCTCGGTCGTTCATTCTCGCTTTGCCGATCTCGTCGCGATGCGCCTCGCACGAGGCCGGCATGGCGGTTTGCATGAGCCCTCGCTCGCGCTGCGCCACGCGTTCCTGACCCGCTGGCGCACGCTGATCCGGGCGCACCCGCCGGATCTCGCTCTCTGCGCCATCCACGGCTTCAAGCGGCCGGGCATGGACGGCTACTGGCAGCGCCATGGCATCGCCGGCGCCTCGGCCGCCCTCGGTGGCATTCCGGTGATCGGCGCCGCCCACTTCAACAAGGCCCTGCCCGCGAGCGTCGACCGCAGCGTTCTCGCCGCCTCGAGCGTGCCTCTCTCTCATCTCGAACTCGGCCCTCATAGGCCGATGCATGCCCTCGCACCTGATGAGGGATTCACCGTGGCGGATGAAGACGGCGACCCCGTCGCTCTCATCCGCCGCTTCGACCTCGCCCTGGGGGCAAACCGACAAGGAACATATGATGAACATCGACAATCAGACGAATGCGCCCGACGGTAACGAGCGCGATGCGGTCTCAGTCGCCGAAGCAGCGCGCACGACTATCGTCCGCTGCCTCAACGACACGTTCCGCACGACCTTCGCAGGCGGTCAGGTGATGCTCACGCAAGGCATTCTCGCCCTCGGCGGCGAGGCGCAGCGGATCATCCTGGAGCGCGTCAGGGGATTTGATGAGTTTTGCACTGACAACGATCCGCATGGTGAGCACGACTTCGGCGCCTTCGATCATGCCGGACAGCGCATCGCCTTCAAGATCGACTATTACGACCTCTCGCTGACCTACGGTTCCGAGAACCCGGCAGACGCCTCGATCACACGTCGCGTCATGACGATCATGCTGATGGACGAGTGGTGAGCGAGATGGCGCGCCAATCATCCAAGGCGCGGGCGCGCGATCGGCCCGTTCCGTTCCAACAGGGATCGCTCGACGCCCTCTGCGGCATCTACGCCATCGTCAATGCAATCAGCTTCCTCTGCCCGGAGCTCGACGGTGACGATTGCCGGGCCCTGTTCGCACGGCTGGTCAGAAAGCTCAGAACGATCCGCCGCAAGGCGCTGAAGACCCTCTGGCGAGGCCTCAACCTCGGCCATGTTCGCAGGCTGCTTCGCCATGCGGTGCGATGGGTCACGCGACGTTTTGGCCCGGAACTCGGTGTGCAGCGTATACGCCACAAGCTCAGGGATGCGCCGCGGCTCTCATCGCTCTGGCGTGAGCTGCGCCACGAACTCGGCGATGGCACGATCGCCATCATCGGGATCGGCGGTCTTGAGGCCCATTGGTCGGTCGCGATCAGGACTGGCCGCACCTGGCTCAAACTCATCGATAGCGACGGCCTCACCGCACTGAAGCGCTCTGCCTGTGCCGTCGTGCCCTGCACGCGCCGCTACGTTCTCGACTCGCACGAGGTCCTGCTCATCCGCAGGCTGAAGACCAAGGCCTGAGCTCAGGCCTCGCAACCTCACCGCCGCGCACGGCGCGACCTCAACTCACATCAACATCATCAGGAAGGACTGCCCCATGTTCGGGATCGATCACGCACGCCCATGCTTTGGCGCCCGCAGGGGTCTCAAGGCGAAGCAGAGACCGCGACGGCGCAGAACCCGCGACCTCGAACCGCTCTATGGCTGGGGAGCCGGGCCACTCGACCAACTCTGCGCGATGGAGCCTGGACTTCACCGCTTCGTCGCAGAGGCGCCCGCGCATACCCGGCACTACATCGCCATGGCGCTGGCCGGAATGGCCAAGCATGGACACGTCACGGAGGCCTGGCTCGCGGGGTCGCTCGCCTCAAGCTCCCGCCGCGAGGTGCTTCAAGCCATATGGGGCCACGATCCCGGCTCGACCCGTGCGCTCATGCGGCTCGGTCCGGACCTGTTGGAGCCGTCGACCTATGAGGCGCTCGGCACGGTGCTCGGGGATGAGCAGCGCCGCCGTGCCTATGGCGATCTAAGGGTTCCGACGGAACGTGCAATCGTCCGCATCGCCGACGCGTCTGCCGATGTGGTGGCGGCCTATCGCGGCAGGCTCATCGGCACCTTCGGTGCGGCAGGCATCCTGTTCCTTAGTGAAGGCATTGCGCGGCTGCGGCCAGACCTCTCGGCCGCTTCGATCCGCCGCTCGCTCAACGCGCTGGAAAAGCCCTCGCGCATCGAACACCTATTCGGCCGGCTCATCCGCAACGTGCAGCTGCCAGAGCCGCCATGGGCGGGGACGTCGAGGATCAGGGCGCTCACGACCGTGCCTGACCTCCGAGCCGCTGGCTTGCGTCTAGAGAACTGCCTCAACACGCTTCCCATCTGGACCGAGGCGCTGACGGGGAAGCGTGCCTTCTATCTCGTCGAGGAGTGCGAGTTCGTCATCGTCGCCCTCGCCCGGCACGAGGTATTCGGCACCTGGTTCGTACACTCCCTTGCCAAGCGCCGGAACGGCCAGCCGTCAGGGCAAGTGAAGGCGCGGATCATCGCAACCTTCGCAGCCGCCGGCTTCCCCTACTTCGACGGGGCGCCGATCGGCACGAGCCTCGACGGCAACGACTGAGAGAGGTCGAGACTGACCGTAGTCCCGCCGGCGCGGTTCCCTTCACCGCTTGAGGAGATCGGCGGCTTCGACGCCAAGCGCTTTGGCGATCCAGTGGAGGTTGTCGACCGACACGGCATGCAGCCCGCGCTCGATCTTCGAGATGTTGGTGCGGTGGAGGTCAGCGCGGTGAGCCAGTTCCTCCTGGCTGAGTTCGCGCTCGTCCCTGAGGCGCCGGATATTCCCCGCCACAAGCTGACGAACAGGACTGGGTCGATCGCGCTTCACAAGGCGCGACCAGACTGCCTTGACGCATTTATGACTACAGCGTTTATGCTACAACTTGGGAGCTACAATCATGACGGATACAACGCCCGCAACAGCCGGTGAGAACTCTGCCGGCGGAAGATCTCCACCTGCCCAGCCCACATTGATGAGGGATCTGCTCGATCCGGTGGTTCTCGGTCAGTTCATCGAACCCACCAAGCTCGAACACTACCGGGTGCGGTTCGAAGGCATCCTCAGTCGGCACGGCCTCGGCGAGCGGCCGATTGAGCGCGTGTCCTTCGCGCAGGTTGCTTCGGCAGCCGTTAGCCAGCGTCCCATGAACCTCTGGCTGCCAGCCCTCGACGACAGTCAGTTCAATATCCCCGCTGCCTTCTTCCAGGTGACCTGGGCGGCCTGGCGCAAGGTTGCCTTCGCCTGGGTGCTTGTCGCGCTCTGGATCGGACTGATCGCGCTCGACCTCGTCTTGAAGCCGGCGCTCGGGATCAGCTTGTTCGCCCTGATCCTCGTCCCCGCCATCATCGGCTTCGGCGTCCTCGGCAGCTCTCTCTTCCTCTACCAGATCGCGCGAGAGGTTCGGTCTGGCGCGATCCGCCGGGACAAAACCTCGGTCGCGGGCGCCGCGACGGCCATCGCCTTGATCGTTGGAGGCGGTGTTACAACCGCCCTGTACGAGGAGCGCGACGCTGCACGGAACTGCGCCTCCAGCGACGCGCAGAACCTCGTGACTACCATCGTCCGAGACCACTACGATCCGCAAGGGCGCCTCAACCTCCTCGCTAAGGTCGAGCTCGATGCGATCCGGCAGCGCGAGCTCGTGGGCCAGGTTCAGCATTGTGCGGCAGGGCTAACGCTGACCGGACCGAACAATCTCATCCTCACCCGCAGTCACCCGATCTCCTACACGCTGGAGGTCACGACCGACCGACGCCTCTACGCAACTGTGGAGCGCCTGCCATGAGAAGACACATGCACAGGATCGCGCTCTCGGCGCGTCAAACCCTGAACCGTTTATGCTTCAGTCGACCGGGTGGACCATGATCAAACGATCGGCAGTCAATCTCCTGCAAATGGCGGCGGTCGCCATACCGACCCTCCTGAGTCTAGGTACATCCGCTCCTGCGCAAACTCTCGGCGACCTAGAATGCCGCCGCGTCTCGATCTTGGAGTTTGAAGCGTCGGTGCCGCTGTTGAACGAGCTCCGGAGCGTGGCGAACAATCCGGTGGGCATGCTCGCGATCGGCACGTTCGGGCCAGCCTTCGTCACTGAGGTCTCGGCAGAAGGTACGATCGCGGTTGAGCTGGAGGAGGTTCGCGCGATCCAAATCGGCGGAACAGCGCCCCAGCGAGCCTGTCGCATCCGCGCAAGGGTCAAGATCACCTATAGCCGGGCCGCCATGGAACCGGACACACGTCTCCACACCACGACGACGATCATCCGGCGGCCCGTCTCTGCAACTCTCGTCACAGAGCTTGCCTACGACATGACATTCGCGGGCGCCGGCGACAATGTCGAACTGCTCGAAACCGAACTCGGCGACCTCCTGATCCAAACGCTCGCCCTCGATGCGAAGGCGAAGAACGAGGGCGCCGTCACCCGCGAGATGCACCAGGCCATCGCTCAAAAGGAAGCCCTCATCCGCGGCAGGCAGATGGAAGCCGACCGGGCCGAGTTTGAGGCTCGCGAGGCTGAGAACCGCCGTGTTCGGGAACTCAATCGCGACCGCGAGGAGCAGCGGCAGAGGCAAGAGCAAGCAGCTCGCGATCGCGCGAACCAGCAATTTGCTGAAGAGGCACGTCGCCGTGACTCAGAACGGCGAGAAGCAGAGAAATCGCAGGAACGCGCGCATCGTCTCGAACGCCTGCGTGGGTATTTGGCCAACGCAGAGGCCCGTCTCAGCCGCCTCACCCGGCCAAACGAACGCGCCGATCAGGAGCGCAGAGTCGATGAGATTAGGGCTCAGATCGCGATCGAAGAAACGCGCTAACCAAGTAATCATCCGGCGTAGGCCGCGGCAGGCCTATTTTGGCCTGCTGCGATGGATTTCGATGAGGTTGAGCAGGCTTTCGACGCCGTATTCGGTGAAGGCCATGGTCCCGTCCTCGTGCTG